>NC_017857.3:0-1200000 GCF_000260985.4 Methylophaga nitratireducenticrescens | reverse complement strand
GCAGTGCATCGACCAGCATCTGAATGGCATCGCCGGTATCAGGATACGGCCGGGTAATATCTAACCAGGTTCGATGGATTACATTGGATTCTTCCAGTTTACGGGTGATCATGAACGGTTCATCTTCCAACGGAACAACCAGTGCCTGAAAGAATGAATAGCCAGTCGTCTGGTAATCCGTCAGATACATAATATTTTCAGGATCGGAAATGACCACAGCATCCATATGCCGTTCGGCAATACGTTCTCTTAACTCGCGTAGTCGTCGCTCGTATTCTTCAAACGGAAAAGTCATATCATCACGATGTCTCATGCGGCTCGCTCCATTTGCATGACTCTATCAGTCACTTCAACCAGAATATCCAGTCCCGTCTTTAAGTCAGATTGGGGTGTGGTTAATGGTGGAATCAATTTGACAACCCGTCCACCGGTACCACAGCTGGCAATCAGTAAACCGGCTTCAAAACATTGATTCACAATGGCTTTGGCTCTATCTCCATTGCCGACGTCCAGTCCCAGAATCATGCCTTTACCGGTCACATTTACATCTGGGTATCGCTGCGCCAATGGGGCCAGAGCTTCAGCCATTTGCTGGCCGTTGGCTTTGACTTCTTTCATCAACTCATCATTGTCAAAATAAGTCAGTGCCTGATCACCCGCGACAAAGGAAATATCCTGGCCTCTGAAAGTACCGGTATGTTCACCGGGCGACCAGTGTTCATCAAGTTCCGGCTTCACCAGATTCATCGCCATTGGGGTGCCCATGCCGCCAATGCCTTTGGCCAGACAGATAATGTCAGGATCAATACCCAGATCATCGAAACTGAAAAACGAACCGGTTCGGCCAACGCCGACCTGAATATCGTCAACGATGAATAATGCCCCTACTTCTTTGGCTAATTTTTCCAGGGCCTGCAACCATTCTTTTGATGCTACCTTCACACCGCCTTCAGCCTGTATCGTTTCAAGCAAAAATGCTGCGGGCGGAGCAATACCACTGGAGCTGTCCTGATAGATGGCGGTTAACTGATCAATACTGTTCATGCCGCAACCCAAGTCACAGCCAGGACAGGTTTTGTCACAGCCAAAGGCAAAATGTTTGACATGATTAAGCGGCACACCGGCTGCATTACGGAAATACTGATTGGCCGTCGCACTTAAAGCGCCTAGTGTCATGCCATGAAAGCCATGACTAAAAGCCACGACATCCTGACGTCCGGTCACCCGTCTGGCGAGTTTCATCGCTGCTTCCACTGCATTAGTGCCAGTCGGCCCCGTAAATTGCATTTTATGCGGCATATTGCGAGGTTTTAGAATGGTATCTGTAAAGTGTTGCATAAACTGCCGTTTGGCCGTGGTATGCATATCAAGGCTGTGGGTCACGCCGTTGGATTGAATGTAATCAACTACCGCTTTGGTCATACGCTGATTGTTATGACCGAAATTCAAGACCCCAGCACCAGCAAAAAAATCAATATATTCCTTGCCGTTTTCATCAGTCTGCCGGGCATTGGCCGCTTTATCGAATACCACCGGGTATACTCGGCAATAAGCACGGATCGCAGACTCTCTTTCTTCAAATATACTCATTTAAATCTCCTCTTGAACACGTCACATGGACGATTTAGGGCAGTTCCTCCGGAACAGGTACGCCAACTCCGACCAGGCGCGAAAACAATCGTGTGACCGCCGGTATCAGGCGATCGTTAAAGTCGTAATAAGGGCTGTGGCATGGCACCTGGTGCTCGGGTCCATCATCACTGCCAATCAACGCAAATGCGCCGGGAATATGTTGCAGGTAGTAACTGAAATCTTCGGATGCCATAATCGGTGTCGGCGTAATAAAATCGAGTGAATCAGCACCATTAATGTTCTGCCATAACCGCCGCATGTTTGTGGCTTGTAGCGTATGATTAATGGTTGCGTCATAGCGCGGAAAATTTTCCACTTCAGCCACCACACCATAACTTGCCGCAGTTTGCTGGCTAATTTCAGTAATCAATCGATAGATTTCATCACGGGTTTTTCTGTCTGGAACCCGGATACTGCCGCCGACAACAGCATTTTGTGGAATAACGGTAGGCGCACTTGGCGCTTCAATTGAAGTAACGCTGATCACTGCAGCTTGCTGAGGCGCTAGCCGGCGACTGATAATCTGTTGCAAATTAAGGGTAATCGCACTGGCCGCTAACACTGGATCACGGCACAGTTCCGGCTGGCTGGCATGGCCGCCTTGTCCGTGCAGGGTAATTTTAAACGTGCCATTCCCACACATCACCAACGCATCGGGACAAAGCATTTGACCAAATGCAATGGCCGGCCAGTTGTGCCAGCCATAAATTTCGTCAACCCCATCAAGCGCGCCATCTTTGATCATTTCTCTGGCGCCATGCCCCCCTTCTTCGGCTGGCTGAAAAACCAGGCTGACAGGTCCTTTCAATTGCGCTTCGTGATACTTAAGCCATTTTGCAGTCGCTAATAAGGTAGCAGTGTGACCATCATGACCACAGGCATGCATACACCCCTCATTCATTGAACTCCACACTTTTAAAGTGGCTTCGTGAAGCGGCAATGCATCCATATCACCGCGCAGAGCAATATGTGGTGCTGTGGTGCCCTTGGGATTAATTATGCCGACTGTTCCGGTGCCGGCGCAGCAACGCCAAGGAATATTCAGATGGCTGAGGATCTCACGTACGCGCTCAGCAGTGCGATGTTCCTGCCAGCCCATTTCCGGATGAGCGTGGAGTTCACGGCGGATTGTTTCAGCTGTGGTGATGGTGTCTTGCCAGACATCTGACATGAGCCCTCCCCTGTTTTGGACCGAACAACAAAATTGTCGGGTGATCCGTTATAAAACCTTGTCTGTTAACAATGTGACTTTTTAGTACAATTTGCAATGCAATATGATGATTCTGTTACAAAGCCAGCGTTCATGAATTAAGAGCAATTGCTATGCCACTAGTGACTGGTTGAAGAATATTTGGTTCAAATAACGTGTTTTCTGGATCAAATGAATATCATAACTACTTCATTTTACTACCAATACTTTTCAATGCTGATATGCCCTGGTTCGCGTCGACTATGCTTCCTGAGCCCGCGTTTTAACAGCACATTCATCGTATCCTGCACCATATCCGGATTACCACACAGCATGACATGACTGTCATTATCGATACTTCCCCCGGCACGTAACTCAAGTTTAGAGTCCATTATCGCTGCAGGAATCCGACCAGCAATAGCGTAGTCACATGCCTCACGGCTTACCATCGGAATATAACTGAATTGATGCGTATGATTTTCGGCGATGTTGCGAATCATTTGTTGATAGGTCAACTCTTCCATATATCGCACAGCATGGACCAGCGTTATCCGTTCAAATTGTTGCCACACCTCGGCTGTTTTAATAATGGATAAAAACGGACCAATACCGGTACCAGTGGCCAGTAAAAATAGCTTTTTGGCTGGGGGCAGTTGTTTAAGTGTTAATAACCCTGTGGCCTTGGTAGCAACCTTGACGCTATCTCCGGGATTAAGCTTTGCCAGCTTTGTTGAGAATATTCCGCCAGGTACTTCAATAAAATAAAAATCCAGCGGTTGTTCGCCAGGTGCATTCACCAGCGAAAATGGTCGACTGATTTCTTCACCGTCAATGTCCAGTGCGAGTCGGGTAAATTGTCCAGCTTCAAACATTTCCAGGGGCGCCTCAACCTTCAGAGAATGTAGAGTGGAGGTCCATTGTTTATTTTCTACAACCCGACCTTCGTGCCATTTTGACATGGATATCTCCTGTTTAGCGTTTAGTTAATGACCATATCAACTTCTGCTGGGTTGCTGCAAAATAGAATCATTCATTTATTCATTGGTTCAATATCTTCGTTACTTATGGTTAGTAAAATAACTGATGTATTCCAATCAGTAATCTGATTGTAAGACTATTTTGTACTATCATATGTGGTAATTACTTTACGTGCATTAATGAGAAATCCTATGAATTCAGTGCTGGATATGCAGGCCTTGAAAACTGCGACAGTCAACACCGTACCTTTCCCTTTTTTCAAGGTGGAGCGATCGATCCGTCAGGATGTGCTGGATCGTGTGATTGGAGATTTCCCTGACATCGGTGATGGTGGTAGTTTCAACGTTGATGATGTACCGGTAAATCCTGATTTCAAAGCCTTCCTTGATTCCATCGATAGTCCAGAATTCCGACAAGTTATTTGTGAAAAATTTGATGTAAAAGTGATGGAACTGCCGATGATGATGACCTTGCGGGGCTATTCACGACAAAAAGATGGGCGCATTCACACTGACTCCAAAACCAAGCTGGTCACCATATTGATTTATCTGAATGAAAGCTGGGATGCTGCCACGGGACGCTTGCGTATTTTGAATAATGCACAGGATATGGAAAATTATGTCGATGAAATCATTCCCGGCCCCGGCTCATTAGTCGCGTTTAAGGTGACGGATAACTGCTGGCATGGTTATCCAAGTTTTGAAGGTATGCGTCGTTCTATTCAGATAAACTTTCTGACCAGCGAAGCCGCTGGCAACAAACATCGTTTTTTTCACAAATTAAGCGCCAAGCTTAAAAACTGGTTGAGAAAACGCAAAATAAAGGCGGTTTAATCAATGTCCTATCTCCAGGATCCGCGGGTTTTATTCGCTGCAGAGCGCACATTACTCGCATGGAATCGTACTGGCTTGACGTTTATCATGTTCGGTTTTTTGATTGAACGTTCTGGTTTATTAATTGAAGTATTATCAAATGGTCAGGAACGCTTGAACACCACCATGACCTTTGTCATTGGCCTGGCGTTTATTCTGCTTGGCAGTGTGACCACAGTGTATGCTGCCAGACAATTTCAGCGGGTGTTAAAAACCCTTGGGGAATCCGAATTTCCAGAAGGATACCGGACGCAATGGGGCGTCATTGTAAGTTTAATTGTTGCTCTGCTGGGTAGCCTGTTGGCTATCAGCCTTTTCCTCACCTACAATTGAGTCCCATAACATGTCTAAATGGTTATTATTAAGTATTGCTATTCTTGCCGAGGTTTTCGGTACCAGCTTTCTCAAGGCTTCTGAGGGATTTACCCGGTTCTGGCCATCAGTAGCTGTTATCGTAGGTTACATCGTCGCTTTTTACTTTTTAGCTTTATCGTTAAAAGTCATTCCTGTGGGTATCGCCTATGCGATCTGGGCAGGGATTGGGGTGGTATTAATCGCTTTAATCGGTTGGATTGTATTTAGTCAGAAACTGGACACCCCTGCCATCATTGGCATTTCAATGATTTTAGGCGGCGTAGTGGTGTTAAATGTCTTTTCCAGCAGCTTGACGCATTAAACGCCTCAAGTCAGTCCGCCTTGTTTGAGGAGAAAGTTTCCAACCGTGGTGGCTATGAAACAAACCCAAGCATGATAATTATTTCTGCTTTAAAAAAGCCCAATGCAGGGCATAACTTTTCGGATTTTTTATGAGCTCGTCTGATCCATCGCAAAACAAAATTGAAAATGGCCCGTTAATGGATGCAAACGCATTGGGTAATGCATTGCGTTATGTGTTTGCTGGCCGGCTGGCGTTGCCTGATGGACATTTACCAGAAGCCAAACATATCGTTCCGGACGATTTTGTGGGGGTGGGTGTGACCACTTCTGAGGATCCTGCAGTAGATAAGTATATCCTGCAGCAATTGACTGAATTGCAGATTAAACAGGTTCGTCTCGATTACACCTATGGTGATGAAGGAGGTCCAGTAACCCGGTTGCTGGAACGCTTACTTTCTACTGATATTAAAGTCTTACTGCATCTGGTACAGCCTTTTACCGAAGCCCAACAAATGAAAACCGGCAGCGCCCAACTGCGCTGGCGTGAGTTTGTTCAAACGGCGGCCAGCCGGTTTGGATCACGGGTAAAGGCGATTGAGGTCGGTTCAACCAGTAACCGCCGTCGCTGGGCAGGCTATGACACGGAAAGTTTTTATAATACCTGGCGTATTGCTTACGAAGAAATCAAATCCCGACATATCAAAATTGCCGGACCGAATATTTCCGATTTTGAACCCCTGCATAATATTGCGGTACTGGCACGCTTGCGGCGTGCTAAGCAATTGCCAGACATTCACACCAATAATCTGTTCAGTGAACGGGTTACTGAACCGGAACGCTTTGACCATCGGATTTTCGGTACCAAACTGGCAATGCGATTAAAAGTGAATCTGGTCAAAAAAGCCCGGATTCTGAAAAAGATCACTGACGACTTTGGCGTCAAGGAATTTATTTCACCCGCTGCGTTCTGGACACTGCCACGTATCCGTCGTGTTTTGGTCAACGGTGAAGAAAAACAAGCAGATTATTTAAGCCGTTACTTCACTTTACTCGCTGCTTCCGGTGCGATGCAGCAGGCTTATTGGGGACCGTTTATCTGTCATCGAGAAGGCCTGATTGATGACGGTTATGAGGTTTATCCCGAGCTGGAACGCATTACCCATTACCGTTCAGTACTGGGAAAACGCGAGGATTTCCGTCTGCGTCCATCATTTTATGCGATGCAGAATTTTATCCGATTGATCCCTGGCAGCTTGTATGAGGGGCCATTGGCGACGGCTGAGACCATTGAAGTTCATGCATTTCGCAATAAGGATAAGTTAATCCATGTGCTATGGACTGCCAATGGTCAGGCAATGCCAATGCATGCTTTATATGCCCCTGCTCAGCTGGATAATGTGGAAATCATCGCCCGCGATGGAGAGCTTGTCAGTGAAAAACCCGAGTTTGTAACGGAATCCCCCATATACCTTTGCTGGCCAGCCAATATCAAAATTCAGCTAAAAGCCAGTCCAAACGCCCGTAAACGTGTGTCAGTTTACCGTCATGCGCATGGCAAGAATTTGTACGAATTTGAACAGGATGGTTGGAAAGGATTGCTGATCGCTGAAAATGCCAATCAGGCTGCACAATTAAAACAGAAGCTACATCCAGCCAATTTACCTAAAGCAACTGAAACGAACACGCTACGCAAAGCGCGTAATATTATCTGGCGAATCGATAATCTGCTGAATGAAACCGTGGTCGCCAAAAAACCATTGCACATGCCGCCACACAAACGTCTGCTCGATAAATTCAAACCTTGCAAGTCAAAACGCAGCTGGAATGCTGCTGCTGAACTATTACGTCGTGGTATTCCCACCGCGCTTCCAATTGCCTATTTTGAACAGACAAATGATAAAACACTGACTGAAAATTATTATCTGTGTAATTTGGTTGACCATGATTTCTCTACCAGAGATATTCTAACGGCGTTTAACGACGGAGCAACCGAATATCAGGGGGTCAATGAAGAGGATTTATATCAGCAGCTCAGTAGTTTTCTATTGGATTTACATGGCCGAGGTGTGTTTTTCCGCGATTTAGCCGGTGGCAATATTCTGATTAAAAAGCAAGCTGATAGCAAACTGGACTTCACCCTGATTGATATTAATCGTGCCCGCTTTTTCAATCGTAATGCAACACTTTCTGAGCGTCTGTCCGATCTCACCCGGATTTGCAATAAACTTCACTGGTCGGGGCGAGAAAAGCTTGTTGGACATTATTTGCAACATACCAAATATAAGTTGCCATTTAATTTACGTTGCCGTTTACCTTTTTATCTTTATGATTTTAAAGTTAAATTCAAACGAAAATATGGACGCAAGGCTATTAAACGCCTGTTCCATAAACTGCGTGGCAACCGTTAAAAGCCAATGACTTTTATTCAGAAGTAACTCAGCGTAAATTAGGATCTGTTTATAAAAGGAGACCCTGCCATGACGCTGGAAAACATGACTTTTATTCTGGGGTGGACAGCAGCTCTTAACTATCTGGTTTTGCTGCTTTGGTTCCTCGTCTATGGTTTTGCCAGTGACAGAATTTATACGTTACACCGTCGATGGTTCGCCGTGACTCGAGAGCAATTCTCACAACTGCATTATCTTGGCATGATGTTTTATAAGCTATCCATATTTTTGTTTTTGCTGGCACCTTATATCAGCTTAAAAATTGTGCCATCATAATGCGGCTTGTTATGGATTATTGTTTTTTCAAATCCACTATCAAAGGTGGCGATGAGACATCAACATGCCTTTGAGTACCGATTGTTTTTCCCTCAAACATAACTCAACTGATGCCGTCTGAATATGCTGGTAGCTTTTGTGCGTGTATAACTTTGTTGAATGGAGTTTATTGTGAATTCACAACCCGACATTATTATTTCTGAACTCGATTACAGCCGTATCGAAAATTTACTGCAGGCTACCTCGGGTATCCCTGCAAATGTCAAAATGGCTTTATTAACCGAACTTGAACGCGCTGATCTGGTTGCTCCTGAGCAGATGCCAGCCAATGTAGTGACAATGAACTCTCAGGTAAAATTTTCAGTGGTCTCCACCGGGGTAACGTTTACGCTGAAATTGGTCTATCCAAAAGATATGGACAGTTCGGGTAATACCATTTCCATTCTGGCCCCAGTTGGCAGTGCTATGCTGGGGTTGAAAGAAGGTGAGGAAATTAACTGGCCAGATGGTCAGGGCGGCATGTTACAAGTTCGAATTGAAACCATTGAATATCAACCAGAGCGGGCCGGTGAGTTTCATCGCTAATTCTGGTCAAAGGTCTCTGGAATCCAATATGATTAAGAAATGGTTGATGTTATTGTCCGTGCTCTGTGTTATTGGATGCAGCAATGAAAAATCAGACCAGCAACATCTGATTACTGAGGAGCTTCCTATCAGCTACAGTGGCACTTTGCCCTGCGCTGATTGCCCCGGTATTGATTACCATCTCAATTTATTTGCAGATAATAGTTATTATCTGCAACTGCACTATCAGGGCTCCGGCGATAATTCGACATTTTACCAACTAGGCCAATGGCAGCAACATACTGGTCAGCTCAGACTGCTCTCAGATGAGCCTCAACAAACGGCATTTCAAATCGCAAAAGACGGCAGTATTCGTTTGCTGGATCAGGAACAGGGTCCAATTAACAGTTTATTGAATTACCAGCTACAACGTGATGCGACGTTTCGGCCAATGTATCCTGTCACACAATTTCATGGAATGTATCGTTTCGCAGCTGATACCGGTACGTTCACTGAATGCCTCACGCGTCAGCATTGGTCTGTTGCTCAGAAAGCAGAGAATACAGCACTGGAATCGCTTTATCTGGAATATGCTGATGAGCAAAATCCGTCATTGTTAGTCGAAGTAAATGGCTTTCTGGAACCCGACATGAATGCCACTACGAGTGAAGTTGCGCCTGTATTGGTTGTCACTGAAGCCAACAATATCTGGCCAGGAGAAACCTGTGGTCAATTGGGTTATAACGATAATCTGCTCAATACCTACTGGAAACTGACCCGTTTGAATGATGAACCGATTGAGGTTTACCAGAATCAACGCGAACCGTCACTTATTTTGTCGTCAGAAGAAAACCGCCTTTCTGGCTCAGATGGTTGTAATCGAATTATGGGAAGTTTTCAGCTTCGTGAAGACAAGCTCAAATTCAGTCGTATTGCAAGCACGATGATGGCCTGTCCACAAGGCATGGAAACCTCTCAGTCAGTGCATTTTATGCTCGAAAAAGTACGTTACTGGCAAATTGAAGGGAAGCATCTTGAACTGGCCGATGTGGATGGAAACGTGATGGCCCGCTTTGAAGCTGTGCATTTGCAATAGTCATGCAGTTAATTTTTCGCGCTACCAATATTCTGGAAGCCCATATTGTGTCTGGCTTGCTGAATGCGCATGGTATTGAAACCCATGTTGGAGGTCATTTTCTGCAAGGTGCGGTAGGTGAATTACCCGCGAGCGATTTTGCCCATGTGTTTGTAAACGATAAGGATGGTCAAGCTGCAGAAAAACTGATCTTAAGTTATGAAGAAGGTGAATTTGCCAGCAACTAGAACGACCGCTATTCGCTACTGATCCCAAAGTAATTTCTAGCCTGCGCAGAATCGATATGAATCTGTTCAATCAGCTGTTCGATGCTGGCAAATTTATGTTCATCGCGCAGTTTCTTGAGAAAATATACTTGAACATGCTCCCCGTAAATATCACTCTGAAAGTCAAATAAATGCACTTCGAGTATAGCTTTATCACTACCGGAAATGGTTGGTCTGACACCAATATTGGCCACACCATTTACGGGCTCTTCATCAATACCGTAAAGTTGCACTGCATACACACCGTTTAGTGGTACTTTTGCTCTATGTAAATGAATATTCGCTGTCGGATATCCCATTTTTCGGCCACGTTTATCACCATGCGCCACTCTGCCACTCATTCGGTAAGGACGCCCCAGCAGCTTTTCGGCCATGGCCAAGTCCCCGTCCTGCAACGCTTTACGAATCCGAGTGCTACTGACCCGCATATCATCAATGGCAAAAGTATGCATATTGACAACTTGAAAACCGTGCCGCTTTCCAGCTTGTTGCAGTAAGGCAAAGTCACCGTGCCTTCCCTTGCCAAAACGAAAATCATCACCCACCACTAGATAGCGTACATTTAAACCATCAACCAATAATTTTTGAATAAAGGTTTCAGCTCGCATTTCTGCTAATTGACGATTAAAGCGCAAAACACATAGTTTCTGGATCGAATAGGCGCGCAGTGATTCCACTTTTTCACGAAATCGCGATAATCTGGCGGGGGCCTTCTCTGGCACAAAAAATTCAAAGGGTTGTGGTTCAAAAGTAATGACAACAGCCGGCAAATTAAGTATGTCGGCTTTCATGGCCAATTGCGTCAGCACCGCTTGATGCCCTAAATGCACACCATCAAAATTACCAATTGTTGCCACACAACCTTCAACGGGGTCAGGCAAATTGTATAGGCCGCGAATGATTTTCGGCATGACATAGTTCAGCGTAAAAGGAAAACGCAACAGACTAACGGGAAATTAGCAAACATTCCAGCAGGCACGTCAGCTTCGATTAACTTATAATGTGCCGTTAACGCGAGATTTGTACAGAGGCCAATATGGTGGCAAAACGCAAAAAACTTGAATATGAGGCGGCTGTCAATGAACTTGAATCATTGGTAGAGCGCCTGGAAAAAGGCGATATCAGTCTTGAAGAATCGTTAAAACTTTACGAGCGCGGCGTCCTGCTTACGCGCGATTGTCAGGAAGCATTACAGGCTGCAGAGCAAAAAGTCCAAATGTTATTACAACAATCCGGCCAGTCCGAGTTAGTGGATTTTGATCCTGATTCCGAGGCATCGTGACACAAACGTTTTTACTTTCTGACTGGATGCCAGCGCACCAGCAACGTATCAGCCTGGTGCTGCAACAACGATTACCCAAGCAAAATACCATTGCGGCTGCACGGTTATCTGAAGCTATGCGCTATGCAACATTGAATGGTGGCAAACGCTTGCGAGCGATGCTTGTCTATGCCACCGGTGAAGCGTTTAATGCTGATCCTGAAGCACTGGATGCAGCAGCTTGTGCCGTTGAGATGATTCATGCGTATTCATTAGTGCATGATGATATGCCAATGATGGATGATGATGATTTACGCCGTGGCAAACCCACCTGTCATAAAGCCTATGATGAAGCAACCGCCTTATTAGTTGGTGATGCCTTACAAACCCTGGCATTTGAAAGTTTAACTGATAATAATTTACCAGCCGATCAGCAAATTGCCATGGTTAAATATTTAGCACATGCTTCTGGTGTCATGGGTATGGCTGGTGGTCAAGCCATCGACTTAGCTTCTGTTGGTAAACAACTGGACCAGTCCGAACTCGAAGCCATGCATTTACTGAAAACCGGAGCATTAATCAAAGCCAGTGTAATGCTCGGGGTCTATTGCAGCTCAAATTACAAACCAGCTGATTTAAGTCATTTGGATCAGTATGCAGCTGCTATAGGTCTGGCTTTTCAGGTGCAGGATGATGTACTGGATGTGATTGCAGATACGGTCACTCTAGGCAAACAGCAAGGCGCTGATATTGCACGTAACAAACCCACCTACCCCGCTTTAATGGGGCTTAAAGCGGCTCAACAAAAAGCACAAGCACTTGTTGATGAGGCTTTGGCTGCTTTGGATAATATTGACAGTCAATGTCTGGCAATGCGGGCACTGGCAAACTTTGTCGTGCAACGGAGCTTTTAATGACGCTGAATACCATGACAAGTCTACTTTCACAAATCGACTCTCCTGCCCAGTTACGAAAACTGGATCGTAAACAATTGGAACAGTTGGCGATCGAGATTCGCGAGCTTATTGTCGATCAGATCCAGCAGACCGGAGGGCATATTTCTTCAAATCTGGGAGTCGTTGAACTCACTCTGGCTTTGCATTATGTCTACAATACACCAGAAGATCGACTGGTATGGGATGTCGGTCATCAAAGTTATACGCATAAAATTCTAACAGGGCGTCGTGACCAGCTGCATACTATGCGTCAGCCCGGTGGCCTTTCCGGTTTTCCCAAACGTAGTGAAAGTAACTATGACAGCTTTGGTGTTGGTCATTCCAGTACGTCAATCAGTGCGGCTTTAGGCATGGCAATAGCTGCTCGGGCCACGGGGTCATCAAATCGTTCAGTGGCTATTATCGGTGATGGTGCCCTCACTGCAGGCCAAGCATACGAAGCACTGGCTCATGCCGGTGATCTGAATGCCGACATGCTGGTTGTGCTTAATGACAATGAAATGTCGATTTCCAAAAATGTTGGTGGTATGGCCAATTATCTGGCCAGATTACTTTCTGGTCGTTTCTATCGTTCAGCCCGTGAAAGCAGCAAAAAAATGCTTGAAAAAATCCCACCAGCCTGGGAGTTCGCCAGACGTACAGAAGAACATGTCAAAGGCATGATGGTACCTGGCACGCTATTTGAAGAGATGGGGTTTAATTATATTGGTCCGATTGATGGTCATGATCTGGATACGTTGATTACCACTTTGAACAATTTACGCAATAGCAAAGGCGCTCAATTTCTGCACATTGTCACCAAAAAAGGTAAAGGATTTAAGCCTGCGGAACAGCAGCCATGTAAATATCACGGTGTCAGTCCGGCCAATAGCAAAAAATCCGGCCCAACGTTTACTCAGGTTTTCAGTCAGTGGCTATGCGATATGGGGACGGCATCCGAAGATCTGATTGCCATTACACCCGCCATGTGTGAAGGCTCTGGCCTGAATGACTTCGCTAAGCGGTTTCCTGAACGTTATTTTGATGTCGGCATCGCTGAACAGCATGCAGTAACACTGGCTGCTGGAATGGCCTGTGAAGGTAAAAAACCGGTCGTTGCCATTTACTCAACATTTCTGCAACGCGCATATGATCAATTGATCCATGATGTGGCACTGCAAAATCTACCCGTGTTGTTTGCGATTGATCGGGCTGGTTTGGTGGGAGCAGATGGGGCCACGCATGCCGGAAGTTTTGACTTAAGTTATCTGCGTTGTATTCCAAATATGCTGATTATGACACCCAGTAATGAAAATGAATGTCGGCAAATGCTGACAACAGGTTTTCATCATAATGGTCCTGCTGCAGTACGTTACCCTCGTGGTAGTGGCAACGGCACGACGATTGATCCACAGCTGGATCCTTTGCCACTCTGTAAGGCACAAATCTGCAGGTCCGGCCAAAAAACGGCCATTCTGGCCTTTGGCACTTTATTACATGCAGCGCTTGACGCTGCTGAGCAAATTGATGCAACCGTTGTGAATATGCGTTTTGTTAAACCGTTAGATACTGCGGTTCTTGATGAAATTGCAGCCCATCATGAGCTTATTATTACCATTGAAGAAAATGCAGTGATGGGCGGAGCCGGCAGTGCTGTAAATGAATATTTTCAGCAACAAGGCAGAGCAGCAAATATACAGATGATGGGGCTGCCTGATTATTTTATTGATCATGGAGATCATGGCCAAATGCTCAGTGCCTGTGGTCTGGATGCAAGTGGTATTATCGATACCATCAATCGTTATTTTGCGTGATAATGACCTGTTCGACAGACTAATTCCTGAGTATAATAGTCAACAATATGAACCCCACCTATTCCTTAAAAATTCTGGCTGATTTTGCCTCTGCACATACTCTGCGGGATTACCCTGGGGATTGCCGCCGAATGCATGGTCATAACTGGAAACTTGAAGTCGAAGTCACGGCCAATACGCTGAATCAGCATGGCATGGCTATGGATTTTAAAACCATCAAAATAGCAACTCGTGAGTTGGCCAAAAAATTGGATCATCGCTATTTGAATGAGATTCCCCCATTCGATGAGATTAATCCTACGGCAGAAAATATCGCCCAGTTTTTTTACCAGCACCTTAGCGATACGCTAAACACCGACACAGCCAGAGTTTCTGGTGTCACGGTATGGGAAACAGACCGTGCCTGTGTCAAATATAGTGAGGATTAACCCGAATCATGACCGATCAAAATAAGCCAATAGCAGCAGCAGAAATCGAAGACGTTCAAAATATCAAAGATAAACGTCACATTGCGATTGATAAAGTGGGCATTAAAGATATTCGCCATCCAGTTGTGGTCAGTGATCGCACCACCGGCGAACAACACACAGTGGCCAATTTCAATATGTATGTGAATCTGCCACATCAGTTTAAAGGCACACATATGTCACGTTTTGTTGAGATCCTCAACCAGCATGAGCGTGAGATTACCGTTAAATCTTTTCATACCATGTTGGGTGAAATGACAGAACGACTGGATGCTGAATCCGGTTACATTGAAATGGACTTTCCTTATTTCGTAAATAAGGAAGCGCCCATTTCAAAAGTTCGCAGCCTGATGGATTATCAAGTCAGCTTTATTGGTGAAATTGTTAACAAGAAAACCAGCATGACCGTCAAAGTCATTGTTCCGGTCACCAGTTTGTGTCCATGCTCAAAAAACATTTCGGATTACGGAGCGCACAATCAGCGTTCGCATGTCACATTAACCGTAAAAACAGACAGCTTTATCTGGATTGAAGATTTGATTGACTTGGTCGAAGATGAAGCTTCATGTCAGATTTATGGATTACTCAAGCGTCCCGATGAAAAATACGTTACCGAACATGCTTATGATAATCCAAAATTTGTCGAAGATATGGTTCGTGATGTGGCTGCGCGTCTGAATGCAGATGATCGCATCAAGGCTTACACGGTTGAATCAGAAAACTTTGAATCGATTCATAATCATTCAGCCTATGCTTTAATCACAAAGGGTTTTGATTGATTTAATCCTATTACCTCCCTTAAAAACGCCCGGTTTTAACCGGGTGTTTTTAAGTTTGGAGTGTGTTTTTTCAACAGCATTTTGTCTTGTTTCATCAATACGAGTTGCTCAGCAGTCTTAGAATTTCTGGCGTAAATCCAGTCGTTCTCCTTTACGCTCAATATCAAAGGCATTAAGAAAACTCATTCCTAATAACGCACGGTGAGGCTCTGGACCATCAATTACCACAGCAGCAACATTGTTTAATGAAATATCCCCCAGTTGAACCGAATTAAGTTGAATACTATAAGCCTGTTCTACACCGGAAGCTGTTCGAACTTCAATCTGATTTGCTTCAAGATAATCCACCCCCAAACGTTTGGCCGTTGCACTGTTAATCGCAATAACCGAAGCGCCCGTATCCACCATGAAATCCACTGTAAAGCCATTGACTGAACCACTGGCCAGATACATGCCATTGGTTGGCCAGATACTTACTACCGGCAACGTAACTGGTGCAGAATACACACCACCAACCCGATTGTTTAACTCAAAAACACGATGCTGCCCTGCAATATCCAATACTGCCTGATGACTATTTGCACTGATTAAAGTCACCCCTTCCGGAGTACGTTGTCCAACCGTCAAAAAATGTTGCTGCTGATTAATTTCCACAACGGCATGGTCGCGAGACAATCCCATGATTAGAATTTGTAAATCCTTCGCCCATGCGCTAAGTGGAATACACAGTATAATAAGCACAGAAATCGTTAATTTATGCATTGTATCTACTCAACAAAAAGGCGTTAATTACAAACAACATGACTAAATCTACTTACCCCACCGTGACTGGTGTCATTCTCGCCGGTGGCGAAGCTCGCCGCATGGGCGGTAATGATAAAGGTCTGATAAACTTCGTTCATCAGCCCCTTATCGCACACGTCATTAACCATATTGCACCTCAGGTTGAGAAGTTGCTGATCAATGCCAATCGTAATATAGAGCGCTATCAACAATTTGGCTATTCTGTCATCAGCGATTCACTCTCCGGTTTTCAAGGACCATTGGCTGGAATGTTGGCCGGTATGCAAGCGGCAACAACCGATTATATTCTGACCGTTCCCTGTGACAGTCCAGCCCCCAGTCCAAAACTACGACAGCGCATGCTGGAAACATTGCTAAGAACAGGCAATAAAGTTGCTGTGGCGACTGATGGAAAACGTATTCAACCAGTCTTTGCACTATTAGACTGTGAACTGGCAGAGGATTTACAAAAATATCTTGCTTCAGGAGAAAGAAAGATTGATCGCTGGTTTGCTCAGCAGGCAATGGTTGAAGTGGATTTTTCAGACCAATCAGATAGCTTCACCAACTTCAATCACCCCGAAGATGTGCGGTTTCCAGCGTTACAATCTTCAGTACCATTACTGGGGATCGCTGCTTTTAGTGGTACCGGTAAAACAACGTTACTCACTCAATTGATTCCCAAACTCCGCTCTGCGGGATTACGTCTGGCGGTCATAAAACATGCACATCATTTATTTGATATTGATCAGCCTGGCAAAGACAGTTATCGAATTCGTGAAGCCGGAGCAAATCAGGTAATAGTGGCGTCTAGACGTTTATTGGCACTGATGCAAACCAGTGACGTTGAACAAAGTGAACCCCTTTTATCAGATTGTTTAACGCGTCTTAATTTACATGAGCTGGATTTGATTTTGGTTGAAGGTTTCAAACAGGAATCAATACCAAAACTGGAGTTACATCGTGCCAGCGTTGGCAAACCTCTGCTGTTTCCAGAAGATCCCAATATCATTGCCATTGCCACGGACTCGGATCTATTGGTCAAGCCTAAGATGCCCGTATTGAATTTAAATGATTTGGACTCCATCCTAGACTTTATTAATAACTTTATTAGGCAATACCATCATGACTGACTTTACTCCCCAAACAAGTTGCGCAACGAAAGAATCGGTGAAAACGTTAAGGGTGGAGGAAGCAAAATATCAGATTTTGCAACAAATAACTGCAATACGTTGCTGGCGCAAAGTCGCATTGCGTGATGCGTTAGGACAAATATTACATGAAGATGTAATTTCTCCACTATCCGTCCCACCACATGCAAATTCAGCCATGGATGGCTATGCTTTGCGTGGAGAAGATTTAAAACATCAATCTCAATCCATCACATTAAAACTCGTTGGAAGTGCGTTTGCTGGCCAACCTTTTGATAAAACTGTAAACAGTGGTGAATGCGTAAGAATCATGACAGGGGCAATGATTCCTGTGGGCTGTGATACGGTCATCATGCAGGAACAGGCTGAAGCCATTGAAGACACCATCACATTGCATGGCGAACATCATGTTGGTGAAAATGTCCGACTCGCTGGCGAAGATATTGAGACCGGGGCTGTGGTACTTACTGCAGGGCGCCAAATTACCGCAGCCGATTTAGGCTTACTGGCATCATTAGGATTTGCTGAATTAAAGGTTCGCCGTCGACTTCGTGTGGCGTTTTTTTCTACCGGTGATGAATTACGTTCGCTTGGTGAAACATTAAATCCTGGCGATATATATGATAGTAATCGTTATACGTTGCATGCCATGCTGACGCGCCTTGATGCTGAAATCATTGATATGGGCGTGGTCGCCGACAATCCGGAGGCTTTACGTGAGGCTTTGCTGCAAGCCGCCAAAGAAGCAGATGTGGTTATTACCTCAGGAGGCGTTTCAGTCGGTGAAGCCGATTATATTAAGCAATTATTGGAAGAACTCGGTGAAATACATTTCTGGAAAATAGCGATGAAACCAGGCAGACCGCTTGCCTATGGCAAAATCGCCGATGCTCATTTTTTCGGTTTGCCCGGTAATCCGGTTTCGGTGATGGTGACGTTTTATCAGTTTGTACAACCAGCATTACACAAGCTGGCGGGAGCTTTATATCAACCCCCAATAGTGCTGCAGGCGATTGCAGCTGAAAACATTCGCAAACGGCCAGGCCGCTTCGAGTTTCAGCGAGGATTATTGCGCAATAATAACGCCAACCAGTTGGAAGTCACGATGACCGGCGAACAGGGCTCCGGTATTCTGCGTTCAATGAGTCAAGCCAACTGTTTTATTTTACTGGATGAAGATTGTGATGGTGTGGCGGCAGGCCAGTCAGTCACCGTACAACCCTTTGCAGGTCTGATCTAATGTTTGACAATCAGTTGAAGCAGCAACACGAATTCAATAAGTTACATAAACGCTTACGCCGCCAAGTCGGACAGGCGATTGCTGATTACGATATGATTCAGGATGGGGATAAGGTTATGGTATGTCTTTCCGGTGGCAAAGACAGCTATACCCTGCTCGATATTCTGTTGAATTTACGCGATCACGCACCCATTAATTTTGAATTGATTGCCGTCAATCTGGATCAAAAGCAACCCGGCTTTCCGGAGCATGTATTACCAGAATATCTAAATAAAATCGGGGTGCCATTTCATATTATCGAAAAAGATACCTATAGCATCGTCAAGGAAGTTGTTCCAGAAAATAAAACGACCTGCGCAATGTGTTCAAGACTGCGTCGGGGTTCCTTGTATGGTTATGCACGACAACATGGCATCACCAAAATCGCGTTAGGTCATCACCGTGACGACATTATTGAAACGCTGTTCTTGAATATGTTCTATGGCGGCAAAACCAAAGCAATGCCTCCCAAACTGTTGAGCGATGATAAGACCAATATCGTCATCCGGCCACTTTGTTATGTTAAAGAGTCGGATATTACACGTTATGCCGAGGCTAAAGCCTTCCCCATTATCCCGTGCAATTTATGTGGCTCACAAGATAATCTGCAACGCCAAGTGATTAAAGAAATGCTGCAAAATTGGGATAAACAGCATCCCGGCCGTATCGAGAACATCTTCCGTAGTATCCAGAATGTTGCTCCATCACAATTGGCTGATCAACAACTATTTGATTTTAAGGGACTTGAGCAATTTCGCATTGAACCAACCGGTCATGAAGATTCGGCCTTTGATGAGCAAATCATTCCTGCATTAGCTCGAGTGTAATTTCTTAATTCCAACAAAGTAAGTTATGCACTTTCCGTTGGATTGTTACAGTGCTCTTACAACATACTTCGCTAAGTCATTGAATGCACACAAAACAATTATAAGTAATTGATTTTAATTAGATTTAAAACATGGTTAAACTTTAACCATTTGGTGTGGCCCTGTTAAATAATAATGACTTAGCGATTTTCAACAATGTTAACCACAGACTTATCCACAGAAATTGTGAGTAAGTCGCTAAGCCATTGATCATCACTTTTAACTAATTGACTTGTCGGGATCTGTTGATGTTTCATCACCGCCTTTCTGGTGACTAAGCAATGTACCAATCAAGGTGTGAACAGTGCAGTTTGTGAGATACATCCAAGTCGAACACCTCTTGAGGCTTACGTTCATACAAGCTTAATCTCCATAGCCTGGAACGCCCTTGCCCTGTACACACGCTGCTGATGCTTCTTTGTGCACCGTACGCAAACGCAATGTCTGGAACATGACTTGTTCCGTGTTGTAGCAACTTAGAACAAACAACCAGCAAAGCTTCTGCATGCTGATCCTCTCGCTGAACCTGCATACGCTGGCATATGATGTCAGCGAAGAATGCCCAAATCCTGCGGTAACAATAACGGCCCGTCCATTAACGAACAACTTCAGCTTCAACTTAATGGCCGGGACTAATTTCCACGGTATACCCGATTACGCAGCGTTTACACGAAATGAGATCTGTTTGAAAATGGATGTTTACATTATGCTGATGTTTTAGAGCCTTAGCCCCTCAGGTTGTGACTGACTTATCAGGGCAAGTAAATCCAAACATTTGGCACAATATTTGAATTTTACTCCCACCAAAGACATTAAGTTATTCACTTTTTCCTAAATTGTTACAGTGTCGTTACAACACCTTATGCTAAGTTGTTGAATTTACGAAATTGTTAACTAACCTCATGATTTTAATGCTCTTTTAAAAATGGTTAAATTTTAACCAAATTGAACAGCACTGTTACAGATTAACGACTTAGCGATTTTCACCAATGTTAACCACAGACTTATCCACAGAAATTGTGAGTAAGTCGCTAAGCCGTTGATTGTTGTTTTTAAGTACCTGAGTCATTTGACTGGCGGCGTAAAATCTTCTGCAAATTCCAGCGCATTACCATCCGGATCTCGGCAGAAAAAAGCAGCCCGTCCAGATTTACTGCGTGAAAATTCAACACCTGCTTGTTCCAGACGTTCGGCAAGTGCTTCCAGATTTTCGACCAGCAATGCTACATGACGATCTCGCCCTCCATGTTCCGGGCGCCCATTTGTCGAATCAGGATTGGGTAATACCATCAGATGTAGTTGTTGTTTGTTATCCAAATCCAGCCACGCACCATCGTAGGCAAATTTAGGACGATTGGGATTTAATGGGATTTGCAAGACATCACAGTAAAACTTCAGCGACGTAGCTAAATCAGCCACCAGAAAACTGGCATGCGCTATAGACTTAATCATAAACAATTCCTGCAAATTAAAATAAAACCAAGGGGCTGCAACACTTTTAGAGTCACCACTGAGCAGAGTCATTTGTTTCAACCTGGCAAAGGGTGCTGTAACCATTCTACATAAGTCATTTCCAACACAATAGTGCGTAAAACAGTCTCAATATTTAGCTTAGAATCAATATTACTTACGCATGATAAATTAGCCGCAGGATTAGCGATTGGCCTTTTCCACCTGAGCAATTCCAAATGCAGCAATAAAAATAAATGTCCCGCCCAGCCACTCCTGAAGGGACATCATTTCTGTAGTGAGTAAAGCTGACGAAATTGCAGCAACAATCAATTCAAACAACATGATAACAGCTGCCAGATAGACCGGCATTCTGGCCAGGCCATATAGAACTGTCATCGTCATGGCAATGATAATTCCGCCCCCCACCAAAACAGCACTTAACCATACAGATATATCCACTGAGGGTAAGGAAGCCTGCTGTAATAACAAAACGACTATTGATACTGCAACCACTCCCCATAAAATGATGGTGGTTTTTAAAGCCATAGGCACTGCCGCCAGCTTTCGACTCAACACATTGTTCACCGCAAAACACAGACTGGCAAACAAGGCCAGCCAATCCGCCAGACCATGCGGCCATGGAAATCCCACTTCGGGTCGCCATAACATTAAGACCGTGCCCCCCATCGCCAGCACAAACATAATGATGGCGGCCAGAGACAGCTTTTCACCTAGCCACCAGCGACCTAATATCACCGACCATAAAGGTGATAAGTAAAATAACAACATCACCCGCATCACCTGACCTTCATTCAACGCCACTAAAAAGGCGAGATTGGTCATACCCGCCGCCAATGCCAGCCAAAGCAGATCGGCAGGAATATGTTCCCATCGATAGCGGTTTTTGATGAAAATCGGCAAACTGGCGATGCCAGCGGTGAGGTACATGATCAACGTCACCCAGACCACCGACATCCCGGCTTGTTCAAACAGACGCATGGGATACCAGATAATGCCCCACATAGTGGCAGCAAATAACAGACTGAGGATGGCCAGCTTTGATTCAATAAGATTTAAATAGCGCATAGGATGCTTATAACACGGCAGACATTGGAAGCGTTATAATGGCTGAATTTTTGTTATCCGGCGATATGTATTAATGAATCCAGATCTGGCCCTTTTACATCCTTATCCTTTTGAGAAACTAGCCGAACTGCAGCAAGGTTGCCAACCGCCGAGTGATCTGCCAAATATCTCGTTATCCATTGGTGAGCCCAAGCACCCTACTCCCGGTTTTATTACCGAAGCGGTCATTAGTCATTTGCATGGCTTATCGGTTTATCCCACAACGGCCGGTAGTATCGAATTACGCCACACCATTGCAAATTGGCTGGATCAAAGATTTCAGTTAGCAGGACATATCGATCCGTTATCGCAGGTACTGCCGGTTAATGGTACCCGGGAAGCATTATTTTCCTTCGCCCAGGCAATTATTGATCGTCGAAAAGATCCGCTGATTGTCATGCCCAACCCGTTTTATCAGATTTATGAGGGAGCAGCACTTTTGGCCGGGGCTGAACCCTATCTGCTCAACTGCACCGAAGAAACCGGCTTTGTGCCAGATTTTGATGCCGTTCCAGCAAACATCTGGTCTCGTTGTCAATTGTTATATCTGTGCAGTCCAGGCAACCCAACGGGGTCAATTGTTGATGCTGAAACGCTGACAAAACTGATTCAACTGGCTCATGAATATGATTTTATTATTGCCGCAGATGAGTGTTATTCCGAAATCTACTTTGATGAAGCTTTACCACCCGTTGGTTTATTACAAGCTGCTGTGTCAGCAGGATATACTGACTTAAGTCGTTGTATAGTTTTTCACAGTCTATCCAAGCGCTCCAACGCACCAGGATTACGTAGTGGTTTTGTAGCGGGTGATGCCAAAGTGATGAAATCTTTTCTACGATACCGTACTTATCACGGCTGCGCGATGCCACCAGCAACACAGTCTGCCTCTATTGCCGCCTGGACAGATGAAGCCCATGTAGCCCATAACCGGCATTTGTATAGAGAAAAATTTGCGGCGGTACTCGACATTCTGTCGCCCGTGATGAATGTCACTCAGCCTGAGGCAAGTTTTTATCTATGGGCAGAAACACCGATTGCCGATACCGAGTTTGCCCGCGGCTTATTTGATCAATTTAACGTCACCGTGTTGCCGGGGCGTTTTTTAGCCAGAGAGACCAAACAGGGTAATCCTGGCGTGAACCGGATCCGTATGGCATTGGTTGCTTCACAAGATGAATGCGTCGAAGCGGCCATACGGATCCGTGATTTTATTGAAACCCTATCTTACTAATTTGGAGAAACCGATGAGTGATATTCAGCAGATTATCGAAACGGCATTTGAACGCCGTGCAGAAATCACCCCTGCCAACGCAGATGCGAAAGTACGTAATGCCGTGAATGAAGTTTTAGGAATGCTCGACAGCGGTAAAGCCCGGGTTGCCGAAAAACAAAATGGTGATTGGGTCGTTAATCAATGGCTGAAAAAAGCTGTTTTATTGTCGTTCCGTTTGAATGATAACCGCCCCATGTCAGGTGGAGAAACTCAGTATTTTGACAAGGTTGAACCAAAATTCGCCAACTTTACCGAAGCTGATTTCAATACTGCCGGTGTGCGTGTTGTTCCTCCTGCAGCGGCACGTCGCGGTTCGTATATCGCTCCTGGCGTTGTTTTGATGCCTTCTTACGTCAATATCGGTGCCTACGTGGATTCCGGCACTATGGTTGATACCTGGGCGACTGTGGGTAGCTGTGCACAAATTGGTAAAAACGTTCATTTATCGGGCGGTGTGGGTATCGGTGGCGTACTTGAACCTTTACAAGCCGGTCCGACAATCATCGAAGATAACTGTTTTATCGGTGCCCGTTCTGAAGTGGTTGAAGGCGTTATCGTTGAAGAAGGTTCAGTGATTTCAATGGGTGTTTACATTGGCCAAAGCACCAAGATTTTCAACCGCATGACCGGTGAAATCAGCTATGGTCGTATTCCGGCTGGTTCTGTAGTTGTTTCAGGTAACCTGCCTTCTAAAGATGGCACCTACAGCCTGTACTGCGCTGTTATTGTGAAACAGGTTGATGAAAAAACCCGTGGTAAAGTCGGTATTAACGAATTACTGCGTGATATCTAAATAGTTTGTAATTGGCGGTAACGGCTTTATAGCAGTTACCGCCTTTTCCACTGCTCCGTGGCAGTGAAGCCAATGATGCAAAATGAATTGATATACTGTATCATTTATCATCAATTCGCCTACCCTGTGGGCTTTTTCAGGTGCAACGGCAACGATGAAATTGTTTGGCATTAAAAATTGTGACACGGTCAAAAAAGCCAGACGTTGGCTGGATGATCATCAGATTACATACCATTTCCATGATTTTCGTACCGATGGTTTGGATCAATCCATCCTCCAACAGTGGTTGAATTACGTCAGCTGGGAACAGCTTATCAACAAACGTGGCACCACCTGGCGCAAGCTTGAAGACCCACGTAAAGATCAGCTTGATCAACAATCTGCTGTCGAGTTAATGCTCTTGCATCCCACACTTATTAAACGCCCGGTTATCGAAGATGCTTCCGGTGTATCAATAGGATTTAATGAATCTGATTTTCAGGCCCGCTATGCAAAATAATCTTTCTGACACTGTTCAGCTCACCATTGATTTAATTCAACGTGACAGCGTGACACCTGTCGACAAAGGCTGTCAGATCATGCTGGCAGAACGGTTGGCGAATAGTGGCTTTAATGCTGAATACCTGCGCTTTGGGGAAGTCGACAATCTGTGGTGTCGGCGGGGGCATAATGGCCCGTTATTTGTATTTGCCGGACATACCGATGTTGTGCCAACCGGACCGGTAGATAAATGGAGCTACGAACCGTTTGCCGCCAAAATTGAAGACGGCATTTTGTATGGCCGCGGTACAGCAGATATGAAAGGCAGTATTGCTGCTATGGTGACGGCTTGTGAACGTTTTGTTGCTGAACATCCTCAGCATGCTGGCAGCATTGCTTTTTTACTGACCAGCGATGAAGAGGGTCCGGCTACCGATGGTACGGTTAAAGTAATTGAAACACTGCAGGCGCGTCAGGATCATATCGACTGGTGCGTGGTCGGCGAACCGACCAGTACTGACAAAGTAGCTGATGTGGTCAAAAATGGTCGCCGTGGTTCATTGAATGGCTATCTGACAGTTCAAGGCAAGCAAGGCCATATTGCTTATCCACATCTGGCAGATAACCCGGTACATAAACTGGCCCCGGCATTGGCTGAACTGTGTGCAATGCAATGGGATCAAGGTAATGCTGATTTCCCTCCCACCAGCTTTCAGGTATCCAATCTGAACAGCGGCACTGGTGCGACCAATATCATCCCAGGCACAGCAGAATTGATTTTTAACTTCCGTTATTCCACTGAAGTGACTCACGATGAATTGCAACAACAGGTCGAGGCGATTCTCGATAAACACGGTGTGGCATATCAATTGGATTGGGTGTTATCCGGTAAACCCTTTCGTACAGCAGGCGGTAAATTACTTGAAGCCGTTCAGGTGGCGGTTAAAACCGTCACTGGTTATGAAACAACGCTCTCTACTTCGGGTGGCACATCCGATGGTCGTTTTATCGCGCCTACTGGAGCACAGGTAATTGAACTTGGCCCGTTAAACGCGACGATTCATCAGATAGATGAACATGTTTCAGTTGCCGATCTGGATACATTGTCATCTATTTATCAACAATTGCTTACTGAATTGCTGGTGAACTAACACCATGCAACTTCGGCATACCAAACATCTGTTATGGCTCTTTGCAGCAGCATTATTGCTGATGCAGTCCATAGCCGTTTGGCACGATGCCGAACATGCTTTTCATGATCACATAGCATTATGTGATCAGTTAAATGTTGTCAGTCATACCCCATCTACCGATAACCACAATCAGCTGACAATTGCTGTCCGGCAACAATATTTTCAGCTTGAAGCTTCTGTTACCCTCCCTGCTCGTTTCGATAATTTTTATCTTTCCATCACGATTCGCGCTCCCCCCATTTTCTCATAGCGTTCAAATTTACTGAATGCCATTTTTCTATTCAGAAAATGGCTACTGATTTCTGCTATGAGGATTATTCGTGATGAATAAAAAACCGCTTGTAGTGCTGCTTGCTGCGGTGCTCTCCCCAATGGCTTCTGCAGTGTTAGCTGCTGAAGAGACTGTTGATATCCCACGCCTGGTGGTCACTTCTGATCCATTAGGCAACCGTACCTCTGATGAATTGATCCAGCCAGTGACGGTTATTGCGGGTGATGAACTCAATCAAAAACGCGCCAGTACAATAGGCGAAACATTGGATGGCTTACCTGGTGTGCATAATGCCGACTTTGGTCAGGGCGTAGGACGTCCTGTCGTTCGAGGATTACAGGGATCCCGTGTGAAAGTGCTGGAAGATGGCTTGAGTACGTCTGATATATCTGGTGAAGGTGCGGATCATGCCATCGGTATGGATGCTGGTCGTGCTGATCAAATTGAGGTTTTCCGAGGTCCGGCGACATTACTTTATGGTAGCGGTGCTGCTGGGGGCGTTATCAATGTTCGTAGTAATCGATTTAATCCTGAGTTTGGTGATGCTCCAAGAGTAGACGGCCAGATGTCATACGGCATCAATGGTCATGATCGCCAGGGACGTTTGGGACTTGAACTGCCACTGGGAGACAGTTTTGTATTGCGGACGGACTATGGGGTCCGTCGCAGCAGTGATTATGATATTGATGGCTATCAAAAAAAAGGTCAGCGAAACGGCCGAAAAGATAAGCTGCAAAACAGTGAAGTGGAAAATGATGTGTTTTCCATCACTGGTTTATTTAAAGGCGATTGGGGTTTTGCCGGATTTGGTTATAGCACCTGGGAAACTCAATATGAGGTTCCAGCAGTATTTTTGGGTGTAGATGAAGAAGAGCAGGAAATGATTCGCGCGAAAAACGATCGTTTTGATTTTCGCAGTGAAATTAATGATCCATTACCGGGTTTCAGCACAGCCAGGCTGAAAATGGCCTACACCAGCTACCGTCAACAGGAAATTGGTTCTGAGTTTGATAATGGCGCATTTGTTGAAAGTGAAGTTGAAACGCGTTTCAACAATAACGAAACTGAAATGCGTCTGGAAATGGTGCATAACCCGATTGGCGATTGGGAAGGTGTTGTCGGTCTGCAATTTAATGATCGGGACTTTGAGGCTGAAGGCGAGGGCCACAGCCATGGCGATGGCGACGATGAACACGGTGGTGGCTTTTATATCCGCGGTAATGACACACGCACTGTCGGTTTATTTATATTGGAAGAATTACCCACGCATTTTGGTCGCTTTGAAGTCGCTGCACGGGTAGATCATGTGCGCTCCAGTACAGACGATCTGGACGAGGCCAGAGACATTGATTTGCCAAGTGGTGAAGAGTTACAACAATCTGCCATTCTGGGAAGCAACAGTTTCACTCCGTTCAGTATATCGGCAGGAACTCTGGTTGAGGTAGATCCAGCCCATCATTTCAGAATGTCAGTTACCCGTTCACAACGGGCTCCGTCGGCAGAGCAGTTATATGCCTTTGGTAGTCATGCCGCAGCAGGGACTGTTGAAATTGGTGATCCGAACTTAGGCAAAGAAACCTATACCAATTTTGAAGTCGGTTTTGATCGTCATGTAGGGGCATTCCGCTATGAGCTGACTACTTTCTATAACTACGTCGATGACTTTATTTATTTAGCAGCACAAAATGATGGAACTGGCCAAGCCATTGAAATTGAGGGTGATACGCTGGTAGTCAATGAACAACAAAATGCCAAGTTGTATGGTGCTGAATTTGGTGCCATAACTGACTTGATTGATGGTCCTATTCCACTGAGCATGCGTCTGTCTGCCGATCATGTACGCGGTAAACTCAGCAATGGTGAAAATATTCCTCGCATGAGTCCAACACGCTTAGGGATTGGATTTGATACATCTTATGCTGACTGGGATTTCAGTCTCGACTACCGTCGGGTCTTTAAACAAACCAAAACCGCTGTGACTGAGAGCAATACGGACGGTTATAATCTGGTTTCGTTTGATGCCAATTGGTCTCCAGCAAGCTTAAAAGGTGCTGAAATCTTTATTCAGGGACGTAATTTGCTGAATGAAGATGGCCGACGCCATACCAGCTTCTTTAAAGATGAATCGCCCATTCTGGGTCGTACTATCTATACCGGTATCCGCTTTGATTTTGGTGGTTAATCGCTATTTTTTTCAGTTTGTATTACATAGCCCGGCTTTGTCGGGCCTTTTTTAGAGAGAGTGGCTGCTTTCTGCTAGGGGCTGTTGAAAATGGTGACAAGATCGGCAGCATTAAAGAGCCTCCAGCAATAGTTGCTCTGAAAGAACAACAGACCCAAGGCTAAGAGAACTAGTCACGATAAATTGCCAAAGGCCCAGTGGCTTGCTGGGTAGGCATAATTTCCATCGTGGTGACATTCATATGCGCTGGCGTATTGACCAACCACCAGATGGTATCGGCAATATCCTGAGCCGTAAGTGCAACGGTATTTTCATAAACTTTGTCAGCACGCTCTTCATCCGCTTTAAAACGGACCATGGAAAATTCGGTTTCGGCATTGCCAGGTTCTATATTAGTTACCCGGATTTGTGTACCCAATAAATCTGCACGAAGGGCCAACGAAAACTGTCTGACAAAAGCCTTACTGGCGCAATACACATTACCGCCCGGATAAGGCCAGTTTCCGGCGACCGATCCGATATTGATGATATACCCCCTGTCTCTTGATTGCATGCCCGGTAAAACCAGTCTGCTGCAGCGCATCAGGCCTTTGATATTGGTATCGACCATACGTTCCCAGTCTTCGGGATCAGTTGCGTAAGCGGGTTCTAGTCCTAACGCAAGGCCTGCATTATTGACCAATACATCAATCTGCTGAAATTCCTCTGGTAGCTCTGCAAACGCCTGTTCGGTCGCCTGCCGGTCACTGATATCAAAACAACTGATGCAGACTTGGGAAGCTCCACCTAACTCCGTTTGCAAGCTTTGCAGACGTTGCAGACGCCGTCCGGTAATAATCAGTCTCCAACCCGCCTTAGCAAACAGCCTGGCACAGGCTTCGCCAAAACCCGCAGTAGCTCCAGTAATCATGATGATTGGATTTGTATTCATTTTTTACCTTTAATGTAATTTGAACCACAGAGGCAGTGTGTCAGATATATATCCGCAGATTACGCAGATGGACGCAGATTAAAAATTTTTACAGTGACATCCGTGTTTACTATTCGACCAAAAAACATAGGTTAAATAAGGATATGTGTGAAATTCATTAAAATTTAACCATGTACAAATCGCTTTTAATCATCTGCGAAAATCTGCGTAATCTGCGGATATATGTAAGTATAAAAACTCCGTTCCCTCTGTGTCTTATATGGTTAACTCCACAAAAAATTATTTGTTATTAACTTTATTAGCCGCTGATGTGGATTTAAGGTAACAATAACGTTGGATGCTTTTGTCCTGTATTCACTTTTATTATGTTTATAGTAATCTGGATCAGACTATCAGGCACCTTCTGCAAAAACGATAGTGCGACGGCCGCTGACAATAATACGGTGTTCGATATGGGCTTTCACTGCACGTGCCAAAACCAGACGTTCAATATCCTTACCAATCATCACTAGGTCTGCCGGGCTATTATCATGACGAACCCGTTCGACATCCTGTTCGATGATCGGGCCTTCATCAAGTTCAGCGGTGGCGTAATGTGCGGTGGCGCCGATCAGCTTCACGCCACGCTCGTATGCTTGATGATAAGGCTTTGCACCTTGGAAAGCGGGCAAAAACCCATGGTGAATATTGATAACCTTACCGGTAAACTCTTTGACAAACTGCTCTGACAAAATTTGCATATAGCGCGCCATCACCACCAGATCAATCTGATACTCGGAGAGTAATGATCTAATTTGTGCTTCCTGTTGCTGTTTGGTTTCTTTGGTAATGGGTAGGTGATAAAACGGTTTGTTGAACTGGCGCGCCATATTCTCCAATTCAGGATGGTTTCCAATAATCACGGGAATCTCACATTTCAACTCACCTTCCAGCTCACGCAATAGTAAGTCATAAGGACAATGTGAAGCTCGGGTCACCAGCAAGGCAACGCGGTATGGCACATCGGTGAAATGCACAGACCAAGTCAGTTTCATTGTTTGTGCTAACAGGTTGAATTGTTGATGAAGTATTTCATGGGGTAACTGAGCCTCATCTTCCACCTTGAGGCGCATGAAATAACGACCGTGCTCGGTATCGGTATATTGCTGGCAATGCAGGATATTGTAACCACGCTCAGCAAAAAAACCGGTTATACCGGCCAGCAAACCTTTCTGGTCGGCACATTGAATCAGCAACACGATGGCTTTCATGAAGAAACGACCTCTACGGGCAGAAAATCAAAGCGCAGATGCTAGCACTTTGTAGCTGCTTTATGAATATTCATTATATTTGTCAGCCCGTCCTTTGACTTTATCAACCGGATATTTAGCCGCATTTTTCTGCATTTTACGTTGTATGGCCTGTTCAATATCGATATTCAGATCATGACAAAGGTAGCTCAGATATACAGCAACATCGGCTATTTCATCTTCCAGAGCTTCACGTTTATCCGTCTCCAACATTTGCATAATTTCGGTCATGTTACGCCATTGAAACCATTCCAGCAGTTCAGCCGCTTCGATGGATAATGAAATCGCTATATCTTTAGGATTATGGAACTGTTCCCAGTCTCGCTCACGGCGGAATTCAATTAGCTGTTTTAATAAATCGGCATTAATCATCTGCAAGATACCTGTTTACCTGCTGAATAAAAATATCGGGTTTTTCGGCATGCACCCAGTGTCCCGCACCATCGATCATCACATGTTCTGCCTGAGGATAAAGTGTCTTAATATGCTGCCAATCTTTGTCAGTTACATAATCAGATTTTTCCCCACTGATAAACAGTGTCGGTGTTTCCACAGGACCATCTGGTTCTACACTTTGGAGCAAACCTGGATAACTGCAAAATAAAGCCTGCAAATTAATACGCCAGCTAAACCCTTGATCGGCTTTTTGCATATTCAGCAATAGAAACTGACGCACCATAGGATCAGGCAGTGTATCCACCAGAGCTTCACTCGCTTCTGTTCGCGATGAAAATTTTGACAGATCTAATGCCAATAACGCTTTGAAAATAATACTATGCTCATCGGGATATTGGCGAGGAGCAATATCAACAACAATAAGTCTGCCGAGACGGTCAGCAAACGTTTGGGCAAATTGCATCGCTGTTTTTCCACCAAGCGAATGTCCCATAAGATCGATTGTTGATAACTCTAATTCATCCTGTAAATTCAGCAGATCTTCAGCCATTAATTCAAATGTTTGCTGAGGATGATGAAAGGAACGGCCATGATTTCGCAGATCAACACTGATAACCTGTCGCTTTTCTGATAAGGCTGAGGCGATGCTACGCCAGTTATCTGATGAACCGAATAAACCATGCAGGATAACTAATGGCTCACCCTGCCCAATAGATTGATAGTGTAATTTCATAGTGATTACTTAGGGCCTGTTTTTCTTTCATAGACACCACTGCTGGAGGCTATTTTTTCGTCCAGCAAGGCGGAAATGATGTAGTGTTGTTATTCTACATAAATCATTTCCAACGCAGTAGGGCGGAAAAATAGTCCCAGCCCTTCTGGGTGTGGCTGAAAATGTACCACTCTTCGTTGCTCGTCGTTTATTTAGAATGACTACAAAAACGTCAGGAACGTTTTTGAGCGTAAGCCCCAAAGGGGTGAGATACATGGATGTATCTCACAAACTTCACTTCTCGTGCCTTGATTGGTACATTTTCAGTCACAACAGAGGTGTCAATGAAAGAAAAATAGGCCCTGACACGTTATAATGTCTGATTGAAAAATTTGGAGAGAGTGAACGTGGAGGAAGCAATATTAATGATTCTGGTCAAACAATATGCCGATCGTTTTGGCATCACATTCAGTTCAAAACATTTGGATGATGAAGTGAAAAAACAGCAATTAGTGGGGTTGATGCAGGAAGCTTTGGCGGGAAAACGTGGCCCTGTTACCGATGCGGATTTAAACTAAAAAATCACCCTTGGCTTAACACCAAGGGTGATTTTATTTTGCATTAGATTTTTTCAAACACCAGACAGGCATTGGTTCCGCCAAAGCCAAAACTATTCGACATTACGGCCTTCAGATCGGCATTATCTTTACGTTCCAACACAATGGGCATGCCCTCTGCCTGCGCATCGAGGTTATCGATATTGGCAGAGGCGGCCACAAAATCGTTTTCCAACATCAATAGACTATAGATTGCTTCCTGCACGCCCGCCGCACCTAGAGAGTGTCCTGACAACGATTTGGTTGAACCAACCAACGGTATCTGGGTTTCCGCAAACACCTTTTTAATCGCCCCTAATTCAGCCAAATCGCCGACCGGTGTACTGGTTCCATGTGCATTGATATAGTCGACTTTGCTATTACGCATGGTTGACATTGCCATTTCCATACAACGTTGTGCACCTTCACCAGATGGAGCCACCATGTCATAACCATCAGAAGTTGCTGCGTAACCCGTGAGTTCTGCATAAATTTTGGCACCACGGGCTTTAGCATGCTCGTATTCTTCCAGAACCAACACCCCTCCACCACCTGCAATAACAAAACCATCGCGATCAGTATCGTAGGCACGGGAAGCCTTTTCAGGTGTATCGTTATATTTGGTTGATAACGCACCCATCGCATCAAACAATGAGCTCATACTCCAGTGTTCTTCTTCCGCACCGCCGGCAAAAACAACATTTTGTTTACCCAGCTGGATTTGCTCCATTGCATTACCAATACAGTGAGCACTGGTCGCACAGGCAGAAGACATCGAATAGTTAATACCTTTAATTTTAAAAGGTGTGGCCAGACAAGCAGAAGTTGTACTACCCATTACCTGAGTGACTCGATACGGACCAACGCGCTTAAGACCTTTTTCACGCAAAATATCAGCCGCTTCGACCTGACTCGAAGAAGAAGCGCCTCCAGAGCCCATGACTAAACCTGTTTTAGGGTTGGAAACATCGCTTTCACTTAGCCCCGCATCCTGGATTGCTTGTTTCATTGCAATATAGGCATACGCAGCCGCGTCCCCCATAAACCGCAACACTTTGCGATCAATAAACTCTTTAAAATCAATATCAAAAAAACCCGCCACATGGCTTCGAAAACCCATATCAGCGTATTGCTGCTTAAAACGGATACCAGAACGACCGCTGTAAAGTGATTCTGTGACGGCGGCAAGATCCAACCCCAGACAAGAGGTGATCCCCATACCAGTAACAACTACACGTCTCATTGTCTTGTCCTAAAAGTTGTCAGTTGAAGTAAACAGACCAACTCGTAAATCTTTGGCGAAGTAGATATCGCGACCATCTACCGATACTGTGCCGTCTGCAATGGCCAGTACCAGTTTTCGTGAAATTACTCGTTTCAGATCAATACGGTAAGTCACTTTTTTAGCACTAGGTAATACCTGACCAGTGAATTTCACTTCACCTGATCCAAGTGCTCTTCCTCTACCGGGATTTCCATCCCATGCCAGAAAAAAGCCCAGTAACTGCCACATAGCATCTAAGCCCAGGCAGCCAGGCATGACAGGATCTCCCGGGAAATGGCATTTGAAAAACCATAAATCCGGATGAATATCCAGTTCAGCAATGATTTCACCTTTTCCATAGGCACCACCATCATTGGAAATATGGCTGATTCGATCCATCATCAGCATATTAGGTACAGGCAGTTGGGCGTTGCCCGGGCCGAACATTTCTCCATGGCCACACTGCAAGAGTTCCTCGAACGAAAAAGATGATTGCTTACTCATGAATTTCTAAAATAACCCTACAAATTAAGCACGACATAATAGCATGATAGTTTGGTTGCATAAAAAATTGCCGCTATCACCGTACCGGTTCTAAAAAAAAGCCATACCCTTCGGGCATGGCTTATCGATATTCAGTTCAGGAATGATTATTTTTGATTATCTGCAACGGTTTTAGTGGCTGCAGGAGCAATAATCTCCAAACTTTCCAATAATAAACCGGTACTATTAAGTACTCGATACATTGTAAAAAGTTCATCATACTGAGCATTTGTCAGTGAAGTGCGCGCCCTGAAAAGTTCATTTTCAGAATCCAGTAAATCCAACAACGTGCGCTGTCCAAAGTTGAATTGTTGTTGGTAAGCGTCACGGGTTTTTTCAGCCGCAGCGGCGTATTGTTCAAAATAAGACATCTGTCTTCGAACTGTTTCCAGCGCATTCCATGATAAACGAACACTCTGCTCCACTTGACGATGGGTATTATTACGTATTTCAGCCGCCTGATTAATCAGAAACGCCGTTTCTTCCCGTCTTGCTTTATCCTTACCACCATTCAACAGGTTGTAGCGTAACCTGAACATGGCTGTGACATCTTTATCGGTTCCTCGTACCCCATCAATATCATGATCCGCGCGCGTACCTAATTCAAAATCAACCCGTGGTAAAAAAGCCGCTCTGGTAACATCATGTTGCGCATTGGCTGAGGCAACGTCAGCTTGCGCAGAATGTAAAGTTGGATGATTCTGAATTGCGATATTAACCGCTTCTTCCACTGTTATTGGCAGAAAAGGTTCTGGAGAGAGAGGATGTGACAATGAAGATGGAGCTTCGCCTATCACCCGTAAATAATTAGTTTCGGCATCTCGTAAATTGCTTTGCTCAGCCATCAAATTGGTTTCTGCTAAAGCCAGACGGCCCAAACTCTGATCCATGTCTGCGCGACGTCCTACGCCGCGCTCGCTGCGTAAGGTGATCTGATCATGGGTACGCAGGTGAGACTCCAGATTGGTTTGTGCTAACTCCACCAGTTTTTGACGACGCAGCACATTAATATAAGCCTCTGTTGCTTCTAATGCCGTGTTTTCAGCAACACTGTAAACTGAATGTGCTCTTGCATTAGTTCTGGCTTTTTGGCGTTCAACCTCATTTTTGGTCAGACTGCCATCATAAAGCATTTGTCGTAGATTCAAACTGGCTTCATCTCGATTTAAATGGATTTCACCATCCCCACGATTTCGTGTAGCTGGATTATCGGTTGACTCCCAACCAGTTCCGACACCTAAATCAATTGTTGGAAAATAACCCGCTCTTGCCTGGTCAATTTCTTTAGAAACCGCCTGACGTTCACTAATAGATGCCAAAACATCCGGGTTGGTTTTTAGAGTAGTATGAATTGCTTCCTGTAATGTTTCAGCTTGCGCATTGCTAAAGCAAAGCAAAGATGGGATTAAAAAAAGCGCTTTGTTCATATTCTTTTCCTAACTCAAAGCAGTAATTAGTATTCTTTTCAAGGGTTACTACTACTTACAGCTTCTCCCCAAAGCAATACCGACTATTCCGTTTCCGGCCGATTGTAGTCAAAACAGCCTCATTACACAATGAAGCTCTATCGAAGATCCCTAAAGACAATCGCCAGAGAAAGACGATCCGGTAAACGCATTTTTTGAAAAATGTTTGTTAAATGGGCTTTTACTGTTCTTTCAGTGATATTCATATTTCGGGCGATCATTTTATTGGTCGCTCCATGACTGACCATTTTGGCTACTTCTAACTCTTTCGATGATAGCGTTTGTGCAGCCCGGCGCTGCTGTTCACTGACTTCTGGTATATGACTGATTTCGTCGATCAAACCAGATATAACAAGACGTTCAACCCAGACTTCACCATTTGAAATCAATGATAATGCTACCTGAAGTTTACTCATCGGCAGGTTTTGGTTGAAATAACCGCGAGCGCCCTGCTTCAATGCTGCAATTTGCACCGGAATAGGCCGTGGCGGTCCAATTACCAGAATTCTGCTATCCGGGCATAATTTTTTGAGTTCACTGATAACCTGATCAGGATTGTCATCCAGCAGAAATTGATGGCAAAGCACCAATTCCGCTGTTTGTTTTTTCAATGCGCTAAGCAGACCATTAACGTCGTTATAATGGCTAACATCATACATGGCCGGCAATGCATCGGTTATGACACGAGCCACATCCGCATCTGCTGTAGCCAGATAAAGGCTTTTTTCAGTCTCTGTTATTACAGTCATGATTCAACCTTAGCCTCAACGCTCTCTCAATGCTTCATTTTTTGCCTTTAGTATGGGCTTTAATAGATAATCAAGCACCGTTTTTTCACCCGTCAGAATATCCACTGTCACCGTCATCCCTGGAATAATCCCTAATTCGCCCATACTACTTTTTATAAAATTTTGTTCAGTGCGTAAATAGATAAGATAAAAACTTTCATCTTCATCATTTGTAATGGTATCGGCACTAATCCGCACAAGCTTAGCCTCCAATCCACCATAAATTGAAAAGTCATACGCTGTAAACTTTATTATCGCTTCCTGCCCAGGCCTTAAAAAGGCAATATCTGCTGGTCGTATCTGAGCTTCTATCACTAGATTATCTTCTAACGGCACAATTTCCACCAGATCCATACCTGGCTGAATCACGCCACCAATGGTGTTTATCATTAATCGTTTGATGGTTCCTTTGATTGGTGAACGAACATTCGTCCGAGTCACCCGATCCTTTAATGCCGAGACAGATTCTTCGGTGCGTGACAGTTCAGCACGCACCTCACTGAGCTCTCTTGCTGCTTCAGATTCAAAGCGGGTAACCGTTTCATTGATCTTCTGTTGAACTTCATCGATGGACGAGCGAATACGTGGAATCGCCAGACGATTTGATTCCATTTCACCTTTCAGATCATTAACCGTTCGCCTCAGACGCAATATCTCAACTTCTGACATGACGCCAGCAGCCAAAAGAGGTTCAGACATTTGTAACTCCTGATTACTCAGCTCAAAACTGCGACTGAGCTGCTGTTGTCTGGCCTGTTTTTCAACCAGCTCCTGTCGGCGCTGTTCAGCTTGTCTTTTCAACACATCAATCGTACTTTGCAATTGTAATTGACGAGATTGATATAAACCTCGCTCCTGAGCAGCTAATTCAGGCTGACTGATCATCAATTCATCAGAAAGTTCCAATGGCTTGCCTTCACTTTCTGCACTCAATCTTGCCGTTCTTGCTACCAACTCCCAGTAGGTTAACTCTGATTCACGAAAAGAAGATGAAAACCGAGTATCATCAATTTTCAACAGAACATCACCTTTTTCAACCATTTGTCCTTCAGAGATCAATACATCTGCCAGGATTCCACCTTCAAGATTTTGAATTACCTGAACTTTACTGGAAGGCACGACTTTACCCTGCCCCCGAGTAACTTCATCAATTTCTGCAGCGCTTGCCCACCATAAGGCAATACCGATAAAGGCTGCAATCAACAACAATAAGATATGGCCTCCCCAATGGGTTGAAGCCATCGTTGCCGCGCTGATTTCAGACATGAAATTGACATCGTCATTCTGTTTTTTAAACCAGGCCATCCACTTACCCTTTCGAAACCCGGATATGACCACTCTTTAATGCAGCCAGAATTTGATCGCGTGGCCCATCAGCCACTAACTTTCCTTGGTCCATCACCAAGACACGATCAACCAGACTTAACAGGGAAGCACGATGTGTAACCAGAATGAGTGATTTATCCTTGATAATTTCACCCAGCTTGGTTTTAAACTGTTCTTCACTGCTGTTGTCCATAGAATTGGTTGGCTCATCCATTACCAATACCGGTGGATCCAACAATAAGGCCCGCGCCACAGCAATACTCTGACGCTGTCCCCCTGAGAGACCTTCACCACGTTCACCAACAGGCATATCGAAACCAGAGGGATGACGATTTATAAATTCGGTCACTCCCGCAATTTCTGCTGCCCGCAATACAGCGGCATCATCTGCAAATGGAGCGCCCAAAGCAATATTGTCGCGCACGCTGCCATAGAACAGCATGACATCTTGAGGAACATAGCCGACAGACCGGCGTAAATCAATTGGATCAATCTGTCGCAGATCGGTCTCATCCAGTAGCACTGCACCCTCAGCAGGTTCATATAAACCCAGAATCAATTTCTCTATCGAACTTTTCCCGGAACCGATTCTGCCGATTATGGCAACTTTTTCACCCGGTTTAATTTTAAAAGATATATCACTTAATGCGTCTATAGCCTGTTCAGGATAACGAAAACTGACTTGTTTAAATTCAATACCACCCTGGAATTTCTCACGATGCAGAAATTCCCGACCACTGGGGCGTTCAACCGGTAAATTCATCATATTGTTCAATGAACTTAATGCGGCTTTGGAATGATGGAAACGAGTCAAAATACCGGCCAGCTGGCCCATTGGTGCCAAGGCTCTGCCAGCCAGTATAGTGCTGGCAATCAACGCCCCCATACTGATTTCGTTTTCACTGATTTTATAAACGCCGTAAACCACCACGGCAATTGTGGTCATTTGCTGAACGAAACTAGTTAAATTCACTGCCGCAGATGACAACAGTTTTGCGCGTTGACTGTACTTGGAAATTGATCCGGCGGTTTGTTCCCATTTACGTTGTAACGGGCTCTCCGCTCCCAGACTTTTAATTGTCTCAAGACCGGTTAATGTTTCTATTAAAGTGGCACTTTTTTGTCCTGCATGACGAAATAATTGTTTGATTGCCCGACCCAGTGGGATCTGAATAATTAAACTGATTAATATGGTGATGGGAATCACGGCCAACGGAATATAGGCCAAATCACCTGCAATCATCCAGATAACAGCAATGAACAAAAAGGTAAACGGTAAATCAATCAGTGTGGCAAGAGTAGCCGAGGTAAAAAAGTCACGAAATGACTCAAACTCCTGCATGCTATTAGCAAAGTTACCCACTGAATTGGGCCGAGCCGCCATTTTGATCCCCAGCACTTTTTCAAAAATCGTGGCGGATAAAATAACATCAGCTTTTTTGCCGGCAACATCAATAAAATAACCACGTAAAGTACGTAGTAACAAATCAAACACAAACACAATCGCCAGACCAATCGCCAACACCCACAATGTTGCCAGCGCGTTGTTGGGCACGACCCGGTCATAGACATTCATCACAAACAGTGGCGAAGCTATGGCAAATAAGTTAACCAGAATGGAAGCCACGAAGACTTCGCTGTAGATTGGCCAGTAACGTGTCAGTGTTCCCCAAAACCAATGTCTTGCTCGTGGGATAGCAGAATTTTCACTGCGGTTATCAAAATGCTGTACCGCTCGAATAAAAATAGCGTAACCCGTGTAATACTGCTGCAGCTCGTTCAATTCCACGACAGTTTCAGCGTCACCGTTTTCCGGATAAATAACCGTAGCCTCTTTGCCGTTTAGCTTCAGCAAAATACAGGCATTACCATCATTCAGAAGCAATACTGCTGGTAGTACCAATGGAGAAATTTTACGGAGCGGACGTTTGATAACTTTTGAGGAAAGACCTGCCCGTTCAGCGGCTCTGGAAAACAACTCTGGAGATAGTCGGTTATCCACTAACGGAAGACCAGCTACCATAGAATCAGGGCTGTGTGGTTTTCGTAATAGTTTGGTAAGAACCGTAAGACAAGCTAATAGCGGGTCATCATGTGTCAGATAAGCCGAGTCAGCTTTCCATTGCCGATTCTGTTCTTGTTCAGTGGTTGCTTGATTTTCCATGTAATACAACGATGCTACCCGGCTCAAAAAATGTGATGAGTTTCACAGTTTTTTTCTTTACTGTAAACCTATGACCGCTTAACCTTGCTCAAGGTAGCATATCAAGAATAAGCGGGAACAATAAGATGGTATATGTCAATCGCGGTGAAAAAGGACAAATAATCGGGGTATTCAATTCCCCGCAAAACGATGATAGTCAACTCATATCACCGCAAGCGCCCGAGTTACTTGAATTTCTTGGCCAGTCCAATCGCCAAGAAGATATTCAAACTATCCTTACAGCCTCAGATATGGCGATGGTAAGGGTTATTGAGGATCTGGTGAACACGCTGATAGACAAAGGTGTGATTATATTTACTGACTTGCCTGAAGCAGCGCAACAAAAATTAGTTCAGCGTGAAAAAATTCGCCATCATCTTAGTTCATTGGAAAATTTAATGAACGAAGATGAAGGCTTGCTATAGGACTTGTTGATCTTTCATATCCATCACTGCTGGAAGCTATCTTTTCGTCTCAAAAGACCACGCTGAAAGATAAACAACTACTAGTGCTTAAATGAAGCTATCTCTTTTTAGCCCGACTGGTTATTATCCGTTTGCGCTTTTCCTGTGGACTCTCAGCGGGTTTCTTGCGCTCTCGAAACGGATTATCACTGGTTTTGAACTCAATCATCACCGGCGTTCCCTGCAATTTCAATGCAGTGCGGAAGTAATTTTCCAAATAACGTCGATAGCTGTTTGGCGTCGCTTCTGTCTGATTACCATGGATAATGATACGGGGAGGATTTTTACCGCCTAAATGAGCATAACGGTATTTAATCCGGCGTCCATTAACCAACGGAGGTTGATGATCGGCAACAGCCTCTTCCAATACTCTTGTCAATTGTGGCGTAGGAATTTTAGCTAAGGCAGAGCCATACGCTCTTTTTACAGATTTAAGTAATAAGCCAACACCACTGCCATGCAAAGCCGAAATAAAATGCGTTTTGGCAAAACTCAAAAACGGCAAACGACGCTCAATATTGGTGGCAACCCACTCACGTTCCTGTTTCTCCAGACCATCCCATTTATTGACCGCAATCACTACAGCACGTCCGCTTTCGATGATCAATCCGGCCAAATGTAAATCCTGATCGACAACACCTTGATGGGCATCCAGTACCAACAAAACAACATTTGCTGCTTCAATCGCTTGTAATGTTTTGACTATGCTGAATTTTTCCAGGGCTTCTGAAACTTTGGAACGGCGCCTGACGCCTGCCGTATCGATTAGAATATAGTTGGTACCATCTTTCTCGAATGGAATGTAAATACTATCGCGTGTTGTGCCCGGCTCATCAAAGGCCACAACGCGGTCTTCACCAAGCAGACGATTCACCAGCGTTGATTTACCAACATTAGGGCGGCCAACTACAGCAAGACAAATATCCCCAGAGGTATCTTCCTCTGCCTCTTCTTCATCAGTTTCCACAATACGAATAGCAGGTAAATCACGCATCAGGGTATTCATTAAATTACTGATACCACGTCCCTGAGTCGCAGAAATGACTTCGGGCTCTCCCAGCCCAAGTCGATAAAAATCTGCTGCTGCCAACTCTTTCTGTTCGCTTTCAGTTTTATTGATAACCAGTAAAACCGGCTTGCCAACGTTGCGTAACTGTTTTGCTATCAATTCATCAGCGGGAACCACGCCGGTTTTGCCATCAACTACAAATAAAATCAGATCGGCTTCAACAATTGCTAGTTCAGCTTGTTTGCGCATCAGGTCTGACATATCGTCACCCTGTACTGTCAAACCTCCTGTATCGATAAGAATGAATTCCGCTTCATCATGACGCGCATTGCCGTATATCCGATCACGGGTCAAACCGGCATGATCCGCCACCAAGGCATTCCGAGTTTTAGTCAGACGGTTAAATAACGTAGATTTGCCAACATTCGGCCGCCCAACAAGCGCAATAACAGGTTTCACAGTGACGGGATCCGAATGGCGGAAAGCTTGCCGCCTGTAGTCATGACATAGAGCACACCATCACGTACGACGGGTTGGCTGCGAATAGATTCTTTATCCAGTCTTTGGCGGGCAACGAAACGTCCATCGAAGCGTGACAACCAATGAAGATAACCTTCAAAATCACCCACCACCACATAATCACCAGCAATGACAGGAGCAGTAATATTGCGTCTTAACAATAATGTCTGTCGCCATAACGAATCACCGGTTCCATCAGCAATTGCCCATAAGTAACTTTTATCATCGCTAACATAAACTGCATCCGTAGCGGCTACGGCGATACCGGAAGTAGAAGACATTTCGCGATCCCACAACAGATCGCCTGTATCAACATCCATTGCGGCAAGCTTGCCCTGGAAAGCAACCACATACACAATACCATTTTGAATAACCGGATCTGCGTCAATATCAACTAACCGCTCCAGCTCCGTACGACCGCTTGGCACTGCGACACTTTTCTCCCATATGACTTTGCCATCACTCAAAGAAAGCGCTACTAATTTGCCATTGTCATAACCTGCAAGTACAGTTTGTCCCACTATCATTGGGGCACTGACACCACGCAAGCTCAATAAAGGTACCGCACGTTGATAATTCCACAGAATGTTGCCACTACTTGCAGATATAGCCGTCAAACGTCCATCTGCCGTTCTCACAACAACATAATCACCGCCCACTTTAGCTGGAGCGAGTACTTCACTGCTCAGACGTTGTCGCCAGAGTTCTTCGCCAGAAGCCTCATTCAAAGCAACGACTTCGCCGGATTGAGAACCAATAACGATTAGTCCTTCTCCCCCTCCCACTCCTGTCGCAACCGGAAGATTTAGTTTAGTACGCCATTGACGTTGACCGTTTTCAAGACGGTGACTACGCACATCACCTTCATGGTCAACCGTAAAAATAGAATCACCTTGCAGCCAGGGAGCAAGATTTGAATAGGCCGATTCAGCACCATCCCCCGTACCAGTTGACCATAACGTTTTAGGCTCAAATTCCACTTCAAATTCAGTAAGTTCCGTCGGCGGCGCTTCATAACTATCTGCGGCAAAAAATTCTTTTACCGTTCCGCAGCCAGTCAGCGATAAAAGCGTGATTCCAGCAACTAAACTTGTGATTAAATTAGCTTTCATTGATAACTGCCACATCGTCACGTTTCATTTCCAATAGCGTTTTACGTGGGTCATCCATATTCATAGTGGAAATAGCTTCGACATAAGCTTCATAAGCCTGTGTTTGCTTTTCCTGAGCGAGATATATATCTCCCTGCACTTCAGCAAAAAGCGAAACAAACCCATCAGAAACAGTTTGTTGAGTCAATTCAAAGGCTTGGTCATATTTACCCTGATCCATCAAAACACGCGCCATTCTTAATCTGGCTAGATCTTTCTGGGCACTGAGTTTTGCTTTGTCGGCAGTCCAACTCAAATATTCCAGTGCGGCTTCAGCTTGATCATTTCGTAGCTGTTCAGCAGCAAGCTCAAGAGTTGCAAAAGCAGCATACGGCGTTGAAGGATATGATTGCATCAGCTCTTGAGTCATATCTTCAGCAGCCGTTAAATCAGCTTGACTGATAGTCATCTGAACTTGTTGATACATTGCAGCAGCATTTTCAGTCTTTGCTTGTTGAAAATTGATCCAGTAACGGCCGCCAAAGATTACTGCGCCACCTAATATCACACCGGTTATTACTGATCGGCCATTCTCGCGCCACCAACTTTTTATCGCTTCGCCTTTTTCATCATCCGATGCGTAGATATCCATCGTTTACTCCTTGCTTACAGCAATTTTTAGGATAGTTAAACCATCACTATTTTGTATGTGAATTAAAGTGCCAGATTATACGTGTTTATCCGCTGATTGTGCTAACCGAGGCGGACCCTATACATATCGCACCACAGAGGTGCCAAAAAGAGATAAAACGCACCACAACAGATCATATATCGGTCATTTTCAGTATTGAAAAATTCTAAACGATTGTTTTATATGACTTTGTCTAAACTGGTGCAAGTCTTGCTATTTTGGTGCTTGGTTAGCGCTAATTATAAGGAATATCTATTGTGCAAAACGCAAGCGACGTACTTTTTATTTTAATAGGCGCCATTATGGTGCTGGCGATGCATGCTGGCTTCGCTTTTCTTGAGGTCGGAACCGTTAGAAAAAAAAATCAGGTCAATGCCTTGGTTAAAATCATCACTGATTTTGGCGTTTCAACTATTGCTTACTTTTTTATCGGCTATGGTATTGCTTATGGTTTAAATTTCTTTGAACCTTCGCCATTACTAACAGAAAACAATGGCTATGCTTTAGTAAAGTTTTTCTTTCTCTTAACATTTGCCGCTGCAATACCAGCGATTGTCTCTGGTGGTATTGCTGAACGTGCAAAATTTAATCCCCAATTGATTGCAACTTTTTTGATTGCCGGTTTTGTCTATCCACTTTTTGAAGGTATTAGCTGGAATGGTTTATTTGGTATTCAGCCATGGCTGGAAAATCAGTTCGGTGCTGCTTTTCATGACTTTGCCGGCTCAGTTGTTGTTCATGCTGTGGGTGGGTGGATAGCTCTGGCCGCTGTGCTGTTATTGGGACCAAGACATGGTCGTTATGGCAAACAAGGTGAAATATATGCTCACCCGCCTTCAAATATTCCTTTTCTGGCTTTGGGTGCATGGATCCTGACCGTTGGCTGGTTCGGTTTTAATGTGATGTCGGCCCAGGAAGTTGAGGGAATAAGTGGGCTGGTTGCTATCAACTCATTAATGGCGATGGTAGGTGGTACCCTGGCTGCATGCTTTATCGGCCGCAATGACCCTGGGTTTGTTCATAATGGTCCATTAGCCGGTTTAGTGGCTATCTGCGCGGGCTCCGACATCATGCACCCACTTGGTGCATTAGTAACAGGTGTGCTTGCGGGGGGTATTTTTGTCATTACCTTTACCCTGGCACAGAATAAATGGAAGATTGATGATGTACTAGGCGTATGGCCGCTGCACGGATTGTGTGGAGTTTGGGGAGCTATTGCAGCTGGTATTTTTGGTCAGCTGGCACTTGGCGGAATGGGTGGCGTCAGTCTGGCTTCTCAGTTCATTGGTGCAACGATTGGCGTAAGTATTGCGTTTATTGGCGGGCTTATCGTCTATGGCAGTTTGAAAGCCATGATGGGACTCAGGTTAAGCGCAGAAGAGGAATTCAATGGTGCAGACTTGAGCATTCATAAAATCAGCTCAACACCCACCAACGATTAAATTAATTTCGTCGTTAAGTGTCATCCGGTAGTGAACTACCGGATGATCCCACCTTGTTGCTTATCCAGAAACTCAATGAATATGGTTAATTCTTCCGCTTCTTGTTGAATACTGTGCAAACGTTCCCGTGCTTCTTCCATTCGTAAACCTGATCGGTAAACCAGTTTATACGCCTGGCGAATATTTCGAATCTGGGTATCGGTAAAAGCACGTCGGCGCAAACCTTCAACATTGATTCCCACAGGTTCAGCCATATGGCCGGAGACAAGAACATAAGGCGGAACATTGCGAGAGATAACACTGCCCATCGCACTGAAACAGTGTGAGCCAAGATGATTAAACTGACTGACCAGGGTAAAACCGCCAAGGATAACTTGTTGATCAACAATGACATGCCCAGCCAGAGAGGCATTATTGGCAAAAATATTGTTATCGCCAATAATACAATCATGGGCAATGTGTACATAGGCCATGATCCAGTTGTCACTGCCAACTTTGGTAATTCCGCCACCCTGCTCCGTACCACGATTAATGGTCACAGATTCACGGATCAGATTATTGTCACCGATTTCCAGCAAAGTTTGCTCACCATGATATTTCTTATCCTGAGGTTCTTCACCTATAGATGAAAACTGAAATATACGATTATTACGGCCAATTCTGGTCGGACCTTTAATAACCACATGGGAGGCTATTTCTGTACCTGAAGCAATTTCAACATTTGCTCCAATAATACTGTATGCGCCGATGACAACATCATCAGCAATTTTGGCACTGGGATCGATTAAGGCTGTTTGATGAATCACGAAGGCATTTCTTGGTTAACACACATAATATCAGCACTGACAACGACCTCGCCGTCAACAGTTGCCTGAGCATAAAATTTCCACAAATTACGTTTATTTTTAATCAGCTTTACTTCTAAACGCAACTGATCGCCCGGTTCGACAGGTTTTTTAAAACGCGCATTATCAATACCAGCAAGATAATACAACGCATCATCAGAACGAATTTGATCTGCTGTTTTAAATGCCAGTAATCCTGTAGCCTGAGCCAATGCTTCCAGAATTAACACGCCAGGCATAATCACACGTTGTGGAAAATGCCCGGTAAAGTGCGGTTCATTGAAGCTGACATTTTTGATACCAACCAGATGTTCACCCGGTATAAATTCAATCACCCTGTCAATCAACAGAAAAGGGTATCGATGTGGCAGTAAGCGTTGAATTTCGTGTATGTCAATGGTGTTCAATCTGATTATCCTTTAGGATTTATTTTTTGCGTGCAGTAATCTTACGTTGAGACACTGTAGCGGTAAAGCCAAGCCTGTGAACGAGCAGTGATAACGTCACTGCTCCAGTTTGGACTCCAACTGTTTTATTCTGTCGTTTAATTTATCAAGCTGTCTGTAACGGATAACATTTCTGTGCCAATCCCGAGTCGGTTCAACTGGTATCCCTGAAGAATACGTCCCCGAACTCATAATGGATTTGGTCACCATACTCATCCCGGTCAATTGAACGCCATCCGCGATTTCAATATGCCCGGCAATTCCGGTTCCGCCACCAATAGCACAATGGGAACCAATTCGCGTACTACCTGAAATACCGACACAACCAGCAATGACAGTATGCTTGCCAATAAACACGTTGTGACCAATTTGAATTTGATTATCCAGCTTTACGCCGTCACTGATGATGGTATCGTCAATCGCTCCACGATCAATAGTCGTATTTGCTCCAATTTCCACATCATTACCGATGATTACCGAACCCACCTGTGGAATCTTCAGCCAGCGACCATTTTCATTTGCGATTCCAAATCCATCTGCCCCAATAACAGCACCAGGATGAATTTGAACCCGTTCACCGATTTGTACTTTTCGGCATAAAGTGACGTTAGACATCAATCTGCTATCAGCAGCAATGTAAACATCATTTTCGATAATACTGCCAGCACCAATATCAACATTGTCACCGATATGAACATTGTTACCAATAAAAACCTGTGCAGAAATCCGTGCTGAATCAGCTATTTGACAGTTTTCACCAACGACTACACTCGGATGAATACCCAAGGAAGATTGTTGTTCAGGATATAACAATGCAGCAGCTTTTGCATAAGCGACATAAGGATCGTCGATAACCAACGCATTTGTCTGAACTTCAGCTAAATCAGCTGGCGACACGATCACACAGCCTGCTGAAGTAGAGTTAAGGTACTGACGGTATTTGGTATTTGCTAAAAAACTGATGTCAGTATCCGTTGCATTTTGCAGGGTACCGACACCCGTTATAACTTTTTCTGCATTACCAACCAGTTTTGCACCAATCTCAGATGCAATTTTTGCTAAAGTCCACACCACATCCAGATTCTTATTTCGCTTTAAGTTTTTCCAGCACTTTAGAGGTTAAATCTGCCTTCTCACTGGCAAAGATTACACCTTGATAAAGCACCAAATCATAAGATTCTTTTTTGGCAAGTTCGACGATCGTTTCAGCAATCTCTTCTTCTAATTTGCGTAATTCTTCATTACGGCGAATGGACAAATCTTCACTGTATTCGTCCTGCAAACGCTTCAGTTCGCGTTGATCATTAATGATCTTGCGTTCCTGAACCTGGCGCTCTTCGGTACTTAAGATAGCAGCATCACGGTTTAATTTATCCTGAGCGGCACGTAATTCTTTATGTTTGCTCTCAAGTGATTTACTACGAGTTGAAAATTCTTTTTCCAACCGAGCTAAAGCACGTTCTTTTTGCGGTGACTGATCTAAAACCACACTGGCATTAACCACACCGATTTTCATTTCTTCAGCAAATGCTGGACTGACCATTAAACAAGCCAATATAAGGCCAACAATCTTGATGTTTTTCACTCTTAACTCCGATAGTTAAATTAAAATGTCGATCCTAATGAAAACTGGAACACTTCCGTTTCATCATCCGGTTGATCACGCAAAGGAGCAGCAATACTAAACGACATTGCGCCAAATGGTGAAATCCAGATTGCTGATAAACCGGTTGAATACCGTAGTAAATCTGCTTCAAAACTTTGATCGACATCGTATACGTTACCCACATCCACGAAGGTGCTCAAGCGGAAAGAGCGTAACGTTTTTTTCATAAAGGGTAGTGGGAATATAACTTCTGCACCACCGGTAACCATCAGGTTACCACCCAAAGGCTGATCAGCTTCCCTGACACCCAGTGTATTCGCTCTAAAACCTCTTACGCTACGAATACCACCGGCATAAAAATTCTGGAAAAAAGGAAATTCATTACTCTCGCCATAAGCCTTACCGTAGCCAAGGTCGGTTCTTAAAGCAAAAGTGAACGTATCATTTAATGGTGTATACCAGTTATTTCGGTAACGCAGTTTGTAATACTGCAAATCACCGATAGGCGTGGCAACCTCAGCAGAAAGGCTTTGAGATAATCCTCGTGTTGGCAGAATTGCATTATCACGAGTGTCACTGGACCAGCCCAGCGTAACAGGAAATGCATGGAACGAATCACCTTCAGTTTCGATAAAATCATCATAGCGGGTAATATCATTATTGCTAGGCACATCCAGCTGGGTATTCTCATACCCGAATGACAAATTAACCCGGTTGTTTTCCGAAATTGGTATACCAAAATTAATATCGCCACCGAATACGTCCGTGGTGTAGTTGGCAATATTTGCTTCAAAAGCGTCTGTTTCACGGTAGAACAGGTTAAAGCCCTGACTGATACCATCTACTGTCGCAAATGGATTGGTATAACCAAAGCTGTAAACAGTATTAACCCGACTGTTGTTAAAACCGAAACGAATATGTTTGCCACTTCCCATAAAATTCTTTTGGGTCACATTGGCATTAAAGATAATACCGTCAGACTGCGAATAACCAATACCCGCTGACAAACTGCCTGATGCCATTTCCGTTACATTGAAATCCAGATCGACCTGATCAGATGTGCCTGCAACAGGCAGGGTTTCCACGTTAACATCTTCAAAATATCCCAAACGTGAGATTCGTTCTCTAGACCGTTCAACATCACCAGTAGAAATCCACGCAGATTCCTGTTGGCGCATTTCCTGACGCAAAACTTCATCACGGGTTTTACTGTTACCTGAAATATTGATGCGACGAACATAAGCCCTGCGGCCGGGATCAACAAAGAAAGTCAGATTAACTTCGCGTGTTTCACGATCAATCTCCGGAACTGCGTTGACGTTGGCAAAGGCATAACCATCATTACCCAGCCGATCGGTCAGTCTTTCAGAACTTGAGGTAATCGCTTTTCTGGAAAACACTGAGTTTTTGCGGATGGTCACCAAATCGAATAACTCTTCTTCCGGCACAATCAGATTGCCCGCCAGTCTTACTTCATTGATTTTATAACGTTCACCTTCAGCAATATTCACTGTGATGAACATTTGTTTTTTATCATCCGAAATCGTCACCTGGGTTGATTCCACGGTGAAATCCACATAACCCCGATCCAGATAGAATGAACGCAAGGACTCGAGATCGGCTGATAATTTTTGACGTGAATATTGATTGTCTTTGGTCAAAGCGGATAACCAACCACCGGTCGTCGACTCCAATTCATCGAGCAGTTCGTCATCATCATACGAATTATTACCAACAATATTGATTTCCCCAATAGTCGCGACCACACCTTCGGCCATATTAATGCGTACTGCGACACGATTACGCGACAATGGAGTCACTTCAGAGGTAATATTCACACCGTATTTACCACGACTGAAATACTGGCGTTGTAATTCCAGTTCGACCCGTTCAAGCATCGCCTGTTCAAATACCTGTCCTTCAGCAAATCCAATCTGACGTAATGATTTCAACAGTTCATCACTGTCCAGATCTTTGTTGCCAATAAATTCAATGCTGGAAATTGCAGGACGTTCACTGACTGTAATGACTAACACGCCTTCTTCGCGTTCAACCTGTACATCATTAAAGTATTTTGACTTAAACAATGAGCGAATAATGCCTCTTACATCATTTTCGGTCAGTTCATCACCAACTTTAACGGGTAAATAGTTGAAAACGGTGCCTGCCGATATTCTTTGCAATCCCTCCACTCGAATATCTTTAATAATAAATTCCTCAGCCCAAGCTGCAGAGGATAACAAGATAAGCGTCAATGCTGTGATGATTTGTTTCATTGTTGTTTTACAGTCAGTCAGCCGAAGAAATCGTAAGTGTACCTGCAATGTTTCGATTAGCCAATGAGTCGGGCTATGTCATTTGTAAAAGCGAATACCATTAGCAGAAGAATCAGGAATAATCCTATTTTTTGTCCCTGGATTTGTACCGATTCTGGCAAAGGCTTGCCACGAACCCATTCAAAAAAGTACATCAGCAAATGGCCACCATCAAGTACCGGGACTGGAAGTAAATTCAGAATCCCTAAACTGATGCTGATCATTGCCAGAAAACTGATAAAAGCAATAAAGCCCTGCTGCGCAGAATCCCCGGCAAACTGGGCAATAGCAATAGGACCGCCAAGATTGTCACTGGAAACCGTACCCACCAGCATGCCCCATAAACCACTTAAGGTGGTGACACTGAACTGCCAGGTTTGGCTGAACGCCTGGGGAATCGCCGCCAATGGACCATAGCGTAATTCTGATCTTAATTCTGCGGGGATTTCATATCCTTCGGTGTTGACTGCCGCACCTATCCGACCGACATTGTTTTCATCTGCGGCGGGTGTAATATCGAGCTGTTGAACTTGTCCATCACGAAGAATTTCAATACTCATCTCTTCATCAGCACTGCTTTGAATTAAAGCGACCCAAGCCTGCCAACTGGATAATTGTTTTCCATTAGCTGAAATTAATTCATCGCCCGTTTGTAAGCCTGCCCTTTCCGCCGGGCTGTCAGCGACAATTTCACCCAGAATCGGGGGCATATCGGGTTGTACGGTTTTGATACCAATCTTACTAAACAGTGAACCTGCATCGTCCAGCCCAAGTTTAGGCAATGTTAGTTGTTTGGTGGTTTCAATATCAGTACTGCGAGTTGTCAGGGTGACGGTTTCACCGGACTGCGCGAACTTCAACCATTGCTGAAACAAGCTGTTGACTGTCGGGGTTGCTTTGCCATTGACGGCTATAATTTCTTCACCAGGCATGAGCTGCGCCATCGCAGCGGGGGAGTCAGCTGTTACATCATCAATGATCGGCTTTAAACCGGGCACACCGATAACCATAATTACCCAATAGGCAAATACGGCAAATAACAGGTTTGCGATAGGTCCGGCAGAGACAATTGCAACGCGATTTCGTAACGGTTGGCGATTAAAGGCCTGATCAAGTTCTGCTTCTGCTACTGGTGCTTCCCGTTCATCCAGCATTTTGACATAGCCACCTAAGGGTAATGCGGCGATGACAAATTCAGTACCGTTTTTGAGTTGTTTTGACCAGAGTTTTTGTCCAAAGCCGACTGAAAAACGCAATACTTTCACACCGCATTTTCTTGCCACCCAGTAATGTCCAAATTCATGGATGACCACCAGCAAGCTAAGGGCGATAATAAAAAAGATTAATGATTGCATAAAACCTTAGTCTGCTTTTGGGCAGCCTCTCTGGCAAGCTTATCGGCAGACAAAATCTGTTCCAACGAATCAGCGGGGGTAGCTGGTACGCTTTCCAGCACGTTAGCGATGATACGGGCAATATCAGTAAATTTAATTTGCTTTTGAAGGAAAGCTTCTACCGCCACTTCATTTGCCGCGTTAAGAATGGCAGTGCTGGTACCACCGATATTCAATGCCTGATAGGCCAACGCCAGACAGGGGAATCGTCCAAAATCCGCAGCAGCAAAATCAAGCCTCCCTGCTTTCACCAAATCCAAAGGCTCGACGCCTGAATCAATCCGTTCTGGCCAAGCCAGGGTATTGGCAATCGGTGTGCGCATATCGGGATTACCCATTTGCGCCAATACTGACCCGTCCAGATAATCTACCATGGAGTGAATAATACTTTGCCGATGCAGGACAACTTCAATCTTGTCACTTGGCATACCAAACAACCAATGCGCTTCGATGACTTCCAGACCTTTGTTCATCATGGTGGCCGAATCCACAGATATTTTCTGTCCCATCGACCAGTTTGGATGCGCTATCGCCTGTTCGGGTGTTACAGCTTCCAGATCAGCAATATCCCAATCACGAAATGGACCACCTGAAGCCGTCAAAATAATGCGGCGAATTCCTTTATTTTCAAACTGATATTGTTGGGTTTCACCCACCGGCATACATTGCCATATAGCATTGTGCTCGCTATCTACAGGAAGCAGAACAGCATTATTTGCCTGTACTTCTCGCATCAGTAATGCACCACTCATGACCAAGGCTTCTTTGTTTGCCAGCAGGATTCTTTTACCTGCTTTAGCTGCTGCCAGGGTAGGCAGTAATCCAGCAGCGCCCACTATTGCGGCGACCACAATATCCGTTTGTTCAGTGCTGGAAATCCTCTCCAGAGCCTGCATGCCGCTTTGTACTTCAATCATTAAACCAGCTGCGTCAAGTTTGGTTTTTAGTTTTTCAGCAGATTGCGGGCACAACATCACCGCCATTGCAGGATGAAATTGCAGGCACTGTTCAAATAAACCCTCTACTGATTTATTGGCCGCCAGCGCAAAGACTCGGTACTTTTCAGGATGACGCTGCAAAACATCCAGTGTACTGATACCAATGGAACCGGTTGATCCCAGAATAGTAACGTGTTGCATCAAAACTGCCCCGTCAGCCATATCAAAGCGGCAAAGAATGGAACAGCCGCCAGCAGACTATCCACTCGATCCAGCATTCCGCCATGTCCCGGCAGTAAGTTTCCACTATCTTTTATCTGGTAGCTGCGTTTGAACAGACTTTCAAATAAATCACCGCTAACCGAAACCAGTCCGGTTAAGACACTGATAAGCACCCATAAAAACAATGATAAAAACTGAGAAATACCCAGGAAATAGGCAACTGTACTCCACAACGCGACTAAAACCATCCCACCGATAAGCCCTTCAACAGTCTTATTGGGACTGATTGCTTTAGCGAGAGCATGTTTACCCCAGCGCTTACCTGCAAAATAACCACCCGTGTCTGCCAGCCATACACTGATTAATACATATAGAACCAACCATGGACCGTTGCCGGCAATACCATGTAGCCAGACAGCGCTATAAACAAATAACAATGTCACCAGCATGCTGAGCAAATAGGTTATTAATTTAGTATGAACAATGTGAGCGAGATAATTGGGTAAAGATTGATGGGCAAATAACACAATGATGAAACTGATCAGCAACCAAAAGACCAGACCACTTAACAGCATATAATTTATCCCTGCCATCGCCAGTAGTGCCAACAGAGTGGCAATGAACGTCAAACTGGCAAGCACTTTGGACACCGGTTGAATTTGCGCCATGGAAAGCCACTCCCACATGGCGATCAGCGCAACCACAGTAAGCAACCCAATCATTCCGACAGTCGGCAACAGCAGAATGGCCATCACCACTAAGGGGATCAACAAGGCAGCAGTTAATAAACGCTGTTTAAGCATGTTATTGCCCGGTAAGTTGTTCAGAAGTACGACCAAATCGTCGTTCACGACGGGAAAACGAATCAATCGCAAGATCCAGATCCTGAGCGTTAAACTCAGGCCACAGTTTGTCGGTAAAATAGAGTTCGGTATAGGCCAGCTGCCACATCAGGAAGTTACTGATGCGCTGTTCCCCACCCGTACGAATAAACAAATCCGGCTCAGGTAAATCTGCAGTGACCAGATGACTGGCAATAACACATTCATCAACCTGTTCGGGTTGCAACTCACCGGATTTAATTTTAACTGCGATCTTGCGGACGGATTGGCTAATATCCCACCGTCCACCATAATTGGCCGCAATGTTGAGGATCAAACCATTATTTTCAGCCGTTAGAGCGGTAGCATTCCGAATTTTTTGCTGCAATGCATCAGAAAATCGGCTCAAATCGCCAATAATATTGAGACGGATATTATTTTTATGTAGACGTTTAACCTGGTTATCCAATGCATGACTGAATAATTCCATCAATAAATCGACTTCTTTGCCGGGTCGACGCCAGTTTTCACTACTGAAGGCAAACAGACTGAGCACATCCACTCCACTTGCTACACAGTGTTTGACAATGCCTTCTACCGCTCTGACTCCGGCACGGTGCCCCATAAACCTGGGTTGAAACCGTTGTTTTGCCCAGCGTCCATTGCCATCCATAATGATAGCAATGTGTCTGGGAATGGAGCGATTGGAAGACGTCATCAGTTTGGCTAAACCATAATGGCTTAGACCGCCATCAAATCGGATTCTTTTTCAGCCAGTACGTCATCAATCTGTTTGATAGTGCTATCGGTTAACTTTTGAATAGCCTCTTCAGCACCACGTTGCTCATCTTCAGAAATAGCTTTTTCTTTCAACAAGTCTTTCAGGCTGCCGTTTGCATCACGTCGAATATTACGTACCGCAATACGCGCATTTTCAGCTTCAGACTTAGCCACTTTGACCAAATCCTTACGACGTTCTTCAGTTAACGGTGGGATTGGAATACGAATGGTCATGCCAGCGCTGTTTGGGTTCACCCCCAAATCAGATGTCATGATCGCTTTTTCAATCACCGCCACCATGTTTTTTTCCCATGGCGCAACTGTGATCGTTCTTGAATCCTCAATGCCGACACTGGCTACCTGACTTAAGGGAACGTCGGAGCCATAATATGGTACTGAGACATGATCTAATAAACTGGTATGTGCACGCCCTGCACGGATTTTCGCCAGTGCAGTACTCAGAGCGGCAACGCTTTTCTGCATCCGGTCTGCTGCATCTTTTTGAATATCATTAATCATGATTTGTCCTATTTCACCAATGTTCCAACATTTTTACCGTAAAGAATATCTGTCAGATTACCGTATTTATGCACATCGAATACCCGTAATGGCATTTTCTGTTCCTGACACATCACCACTGCTGTAGTGTCCATTACACCGAGTCGATTATTGATCACTTCATCATACGATAACGTGTCATAACGGACGGCATCTGGATTTTTACGCGGGTCTGCGTCATAGACGCCATCAACCTGAGTAGCTTTCAGCATCAGTTCGGCACCAATTTCAACAGCACGTAAACTGGCCGCTGAATCGGTCGTAAAAAATGGATTCCCCGTGCCGGCAGCAAAAATGACTACACGACCTTTTTCCAAATGCCGAATAGCACGACGACGTAAATAATCTTCGCAAACTTCATGAATACGGATGGCAGACATGACACGACAGAATGTTCCATTACGTTCCAGGGCATCCTGCAGTGCCAGTGCATTTAATACTGTCGCTAACATACCCATATGATCGGCGCTAACTCTATCCATACCACTGGCAGCTAAGCCTGCACCGCGGAAAATATTGCCACCACCGATTACAATACCGAGCTGAACCCCTTGGGCATTCAACTCGGTTATTTCTTGGGCAAATCGGGAAATCACTTCAGGTTGAATGCCATACTCAGCATTCCCCATTAAAGCCTCACCACTCAGTTTGAGTAAGACGCGCTTATAAACTGGCTGACTTCCCGATTCTGTCATATTTAGTTTCCCCGTGCCTGGGCCATAACTTCTTCTGCAAAGTTATCGACTTTCTTTTCGATACCTTCACCGACTTCAAAACAGGCAAAACCTTCAACCGTTGCACCAGCTTGTTTAACCAGTTTTTCAACAGTGACATCAGGGTCTTTAACAAATGCTTGTCCGAGCAGGCTGATTTCGTTAACAAACTTGCTCATGCGGCCTTCAATCATTTTTTCAACAATTGCTTCCGGCTTGCCGCTTTCGCGCGCTTGAGTTGCCACGATATCGCGTTCTTTCTGTAACAAATCTTCTGACAGTTCATTAGCTGATACGGCTTGAGGACGGCTGGCAGCAACATGCATTGCCAAATCTCTGGCCAGTTCTTCATTACCACCGTTCAATTGAACCAGAGTACCGATACGATCACCGTGACGGTAAGCACCAATTACACCGTTATCTGTATTCATCAAGGTAAAGCGACGGATTTGGATATTTTCACCAATCTTCGCAACCAATGACTGACGAACGGTATCAACACTTTCACCATTGCTTAAGGTCAGTTGTAATAATGTTTCCAGATCAGCTGGTTGAGCTTCCAGCACTTTGTGGGAAACCGCATTAACAAAGTTGGTAAAATCATCTGCCTTGGCAACAAAGTCGGTTTCAGAATTTACTTCCAACATAACCGCTTGTTTGTTATCGGCACTGGTTTCAATTGCGATAATACCTTCAGCAGCGATGCGGTCAGATTTTTTATCGGCTTTGGCCAGACCAGATTTACGCATCGCTTCAACGGCAGCATCAATATCGCCGTTCGATTCAACCAATGCTTTTTTACATTCCATCATGCCGGAGCCGGTACGCTCACGCAGTTCTTTTACTAAAGCTGCAGTTATAGCCATTTTTTGTAACCCTTAAAATCAATTTTTGTGAACGGCCTGTTTTCAGACCACACATACAACACAGGCCCGCTTTACAGCGAGCCTGCTTAAGTCATTATCAGAGCTTATTCAGCTGCTGCTGGAGCATTGTCTTGCGCAACTTCAACAAACTCTTCTTCGGCATTACCCGTGGTGACCGATGCACGACCTTCCAGAACGGTATCAGCGATGTTTGCTGTGTAAAGACGGATGGCGCGCATTGAATCGTCGTTACCTGGGATGACATAGTCCACACCATCAGGATTACTGTTGGTATCGACAACAGCAATGACAGGAATACCCAGTTTGTTTGCTTCCTGAATCGCGATGCGCTCATGATCAACATCGATAACAAATAAAGCATCGGGCAAGTTACCCATTTTTCTGATACCGCCGATACTTTTTTCCAGTTTTTCCTGTTCACGTGACAGGTTCAGAACTTCTTTCTTTTTCAACCCTTCTGTTTTACCCGATTCAATCATCGCCTGAATGGCTTCAAGACGTTTGATTGATTGGCGAACAGTTTGGTAGTTTGTCAGCATGCCGCCTAACCAGCGACGGTTGACATAAGGCATACCACAACGTTCAGCATCTTCACGGATAGCATCCTGTGCAGCACGTTTGGTGCCGACGAACAGAATACGACCTTTTTTGGAAGCCAGTTTGCTGACGTAGTTTAATGCATCGTTGAACATCGGCAGACTGTGCTCAAGGTTAACGATATGAATATTGTTACGCTTACCAAAGATGAAAGGACCCATTTTTGGGTTCCAGTAACGTGTTTGGTGACCGAAGTGAACGCCTGCTTCAAGCATTTGGCGCATTGTAATTTTAGCCATGATTATACCTATATATATGGGGTTAAACCTCCACGTACCCCAGCTATCGACTGATCTGAATTCCAGACAGCACCCCGAAAACTGTGTCGGCACGTGTGTGATTTTGCCTTTGCTAAGGCGCGCATATTATTCCACAGTTACTCACTAAAACAAAGCACATACCATCGATACACTGGATTAAGTCTGTTTGCTGGCAGTTCACTGGGTTTTGCGGCAAACTATGCGTTCTCTTTTTATTGTTAACAGCAATCAGGATCTGGCATGGGTGTGACCATCAAAACAGCGGAAGAAATCGAAAAAATGCGTGTGGCAGGCAAACTCGCCGCAGACGTTTTGACTATGATCGAACCACATGTGGTTGCGGGAGTCACCACGGACGAATTAAATACGATTTGTCATGATTATATCGTTAATGAACAACAAGCCATCCCTGCCCCATTAAATTATCATGGCTTTCCAAAGTCTATCTGCACATCCGTCAACCATGTCATCTGTCATGGTATCCCCAGTAATAAAAAGCTCAAAGACGGTGATATTATCAATATTGATGTCACTGTTATCAAAGATGGCTATCACGGTGATACCAGCAAAATGTTTCATATCGGTAAAACGTCGATTCTGGCACAACGACTGTCTCGAGTAGCCCGGGAATGCATGCTGATAGGGATAGATATGGTCAAACCCGGCATCAAGCTGGGTGATATTGGTCATGCCATACAGCAGCATGCCGAAAACGAGCACTTTTCCGTTGTCAGAGAATATTGTGGACATGGCATCGGGCAGGTATTTCACGAAGAACCCCAGGTTCTGCATTACGGCATGCCGGATACCGGGATGACATTACAAACCGGCATGACGTTTACCATTGAACCGATGATCAATGCCGGTAAACGACAGGTACGTCAGCTCCCCGATGGCTGGACCGTAGTCACCAAAGATCGTTCTTTATCTGCACAATGGGAACATACTATTCTGGTGACCGATAATGGTCATGAAATTTTAACCCTTCGGGATGAAGAACGCTCATAGGAGCAATCAACCATGGTAATTGCGGCACAATCTGTCTGGGAGTTCGGCCAGGCGGATAATGCAACGGGCTGTCGTGATATTCTCGCCAAAGCCTCACAACATCTGAAAAAATGTTTTTTTGAAGATCAGGCAGATATTGACTGGCTGGTGCATCAGCAAGCACATTTTGTGGATGAGGTACTGCAGCTGCTATGGCAAAAACATCTGGCAACAGAAGCAACGTTAAGCCTGATTGCTGTCGGAGGTTATGGACGAGGTGAATTACATCCCCACTCGGATATTGATTTACTCGTATTACTGAATGACTCGATAGCTGAAACACCACCTCCCGCTCTATCAACTTTTCTGACCCAATTATGGGATATTGGTCTTGAAATTGGTCACAGCGTTCGCACGATTAGCGAATGTCGCCAATTAGCCGAAGACGACATCACTATAGCAACTAACCTGTTGGAAGCTCGTTTTTTATTCGGCAACCAAGCCCTATTTGAACAATTGCAACAACTGACGGTTTCTACCAAAACCTGGGACAACCAGCTTTTCTATGAACGGAAAAAACAGGAACAAATCCAGCGTCATCATAAATATAACGATACTGGAAATAATCTTGAGCCCAATCTAAAAGAATCCCCCGGGGGTCTTCGCGATATACACGTTATCACTTGGGTAGCACAGCAACATTTTGATGTCCGAAATTTGCAGGGCCTTAAATCCAAAGGTTTTCTGGCAGAAAGCGAGTTCGAGATCCTGCAACAGTCCAGGCGATTTTTATGGCGAGTCAGATTTGTTCTACATCATCTGGCGGGCCGTAAACAAGAAAAGATGATGATTGATCATCAACGTGAACTGGCAAAACAGTTGGGTTACGTAGAAACCGACAGCCGCATGGCCGTTGAACACTTCATGAAAGATTATTATCGGACAGTACGTGCTGTGAGTCAGATGAATGCCTTGCTGTTACAACTGTTTGAAGAAAATATTATTCTGGCGGATGAACCGCGTGATATTGAGCCGATTAATCGCCGCTTTCAATCACATAACGGTTATCTGGAAACCATCAACTCGGGTATTTTTGCCTATTATCCTTATGCCTTGCTGGAAGTGTTTTTAATCCTGCAACAACATCCACATATCAAAGGCATACGCGCCTCCACCATACGTCAAATCCACGCTCACCTACATTTAATTGATAGCCGTTTTCGTGCAGACATCAAAAATCGCAGCCTGTTTATGGAAATCATACGACAGCAAAAAGGCATCACCCATGAATTCCGTCGAATGAATCAACTCGGTGTATTAGGTGCCTACCTGCCTGAGTTTGGGCGTATTGTCGGCCAAATGCAGCATGACTTATTTCATGCATACACCGTGGATGAACATACCCTGTTTCTGTTAAGAAATTTAAGACGCTTTTCCTGTCCCGAATTTAATGATGAATTTCCGTTATGTTCAGAAGTCTTCTATCAACTGCCAAAACCTGAATTACTCTACATTGCCGGTATATATCATGATATTGCCAAAGGTCGTGGTGGTGATCACAGTGTGTTGGGCGTTCTGGACGCAGAGCAATTTTGTACCCGACACAATCTGAGTGATTATGACACCAGCATGGTGACCTTCCTGGTTCGGCATCATTTGGCGATGTCGTCTACAGCCCAAAAGAAAGATCTGGAAGATCCGGAAGTCATTCAGGATTTTGCAGCATTGGTGGGCAGTGTGAACAGATTAAATTATCTGTATCTACTGACGGTGGCAGACATTCGGGCAACCAATAATAACCTTTGGAATGGCTGGCGCGATTCACTGCTCAAACAGCTCTATCACAATACACATCAATGGCTAGAACATACTGAAGCTCAGGCAAAAAGCACTCAGGAAAAAAGCCATAAAAAGTATCAGCTCGCTTTAGAAAAACTCACTAAGATGGGATGGCCACCGCAAGACATTACGACTTTATGGCACACCTACGATCTCGATTATTTTCTTCGGCATTCTGTCGAGGAAATCGTCTGGCAAACCAATGGTAGATTGGAAAACCCAGAACAAGAACCGTTGATTTTAGTCCGGCCTCACAGTGATAGACACACTCTGGAATTATTTATTTACGCACAGAATAGACAGGCCTTATTCGCAGCCATGACGGCCAGTCTGGAACAACTGCAACTGAATATTCTTGACGCCAAGATCAATATCAATGGTGATGACAGCGCATTGAATACGTTTATCATTAATGGCGCACAACAGCGATATGAAGACATTATCAATGCTGTGAGTAAACAGTTGGCTAACGAAGAACTGATCTCTGGATATAAACCTCAATTAATTCCCAGAACAACCAAACTTTTCAAAACAGAACCCGTCATAAAATTCACAACTAATATTCAACAAAACCATACCGTGATGGAATTATACACTCATGATCGCCCAGGCTTATTGTCTGCAGTAGCACAAGTTTTCCTGTCTCATCAGATACAAGTTATTAATGCCAAAATGGTCACTCTGGGCGATCAGGTTGAAGATGTCTTTTTTATTACTAATTTACACGATCAATCATTAAATGATAGCGAGCAAAGTAATCTATTAACTGATCTCAAAGAACAACTGTTACTTTAATCACAACATAAAACACAATCTATCTAAACTAATCCTCATCGGGATAATAGTAGTCATTATCATTGAACTTCCAACTCTCTACATTGAAAGCTGAGGCTTTTAATAATTTAAACCCTAACGACTCTTTCTTACGCTTTACCACAGCATCGTTCGGAAAACGTTTCAATAATTTGTCAAGTCTATCGATCTCTTCTTGAATTATTTGTTGGTATCTTGCCCGAATATAGGTCTGTACATTTAATTGATGATTACTTCCATCATGGAAAATGGTAATCCTGGGCTGCCAAGTATATTGAGCATATTTGTTAATACACTCTGCTTTATTAACTAAACTGACCTTCATCTCACAAACCGCATGATAAAGACGGGAATGAAAAAAAATGTGATTTCCTTTTCTGTGATAAAGATTAGGTTCTAACGTATATGTATCTATAAAAGCAGCAATAGAACGGTTTTCATGAGGCACTAATGTTTCTGGCAAATCCTCAGTATTTTTGAATCCACTCCAGCTTTGGGGTAAATAAGACAAATCCCATATTCCATCTTCATATATTTCTTCCGGCATATGGAATTCATCACATCCATCAATTAATGGTGAGACTCTATATTCATGTTTGAAAACTTCTTTATCGGGAATAATTTCATTTACAAGACCAATAAATAAACCATTTGCATAAAAAAATGCATTTCCTGCTGTGTCTAAACTTGTCATAAGCTTCTCCTGGTTAAAAAAACTTAGATTAGCTTATGAAAAATAGATTGCAAGAATATTTTTAATTAACATTTTTTGCATTTATAAGTTTATTTTATTATCACTGTCAATAATGAAAATTTAACACCATAAATCGACATTTTATTGACGATATAAATTGTAAATTTGTAAACGCTAAAGCGACATAATATTTTGTCGCATTAACGTAAGTAGTCTTTTAATATTTAAATAATTAGCATTTACTTATATAGCAGTCTTTAAACAGTTAACGCTTGTAAGTGACTTTTGTGAGTGCAATATGAATAAATGTGTGTTTTTGATTAAATTTTACTCTGAAATTTATTTATTTAAGAGCATGTACTGAAGTGTTTTTGGTAATTTTTGCGCAAAATTTAATTCACAATATTTTAGTAGAGGCTCAAAATCAGAATCGATATGTTTTAGGGGTGTTCGGATAAGGTGCTTCCGTGTAACTCGCCTCATGAAAATAGCGATCTGTATTAAGTGTATGACTCTCTCATCTCATTTAACACATAGCTTACAATTAACTGATTAAAATTCCCGAATGTCCCCCATATAGGGACCAACAAATTAGGTCAAATAATATGCTAAGCGACGTTATGACTTAATGTTCCAGTGATCGTGCAAGCGACATAATATTTTGTCGCATTAACGTAAGTAGTACTTACCTTTGATCACTAAAGAGGTTTTCAAAACTCATGACATGAGACACCATATTTCTGTAGGTAGCTTTTTTAATTTAAAAACTGAGAATTCATTGATGTAGTGTTAATTTGAAGAACACTAATTTGGAGAGCGCTCTGCTTTAATAGCAACTTTTTTGATACGTAAGTCGAGCTTGCTGCGAAGGTAAATTACACGCCCACCTCATCCCAGAAGAATTCCTACCCAACATTACGCTTTGAAGGAAGTAAGAGGGATTACCAACGTTCTTAAGCGAAATTCTTCCGCCATCAGTCAGAATTTGATTATCAACCGCAGCAGACGTGGTTATTATAGTAGTTTACGATAAATCATGAAATCAAATAGGGGATACACCATGAAAAACAAACTCATTACTGTCTTAATCACCTCATGTTTAATGAGTGGTGTGGTTCTGGCAGGCGATAATGCACATAGTAATCATAATAAGGCGATGACTAGTGAACTTAGTCTTAATAATGGTGACCGATGGGAAATGGATGACCATACACGAAAGATGGCATCAAAGATGGAAGAAACCTTTTTGGGCGCTGATCATTCAACCCTCGCCAGCTTGAATGCAGTGGGTGCCCAGCTGGAGGCACAACTCGACGTGCTGATTGAAGGTTGTACTATGGAAGGCAAAGCCCATGAGCAGCTTCATATTTTTCTAACGGACTACATTCCAACTGTTCATAATCTTGCCAAAGCAGAAGATCATGAGACCGCAAAAAACTCTGCTATCAAGATAAAAGGAGAGCTTGAAGCATATAAGAAACATTTCAAATAAGTAACCGTATCAAGGTCTGGGGCCCTAACGCTAGTGGTTAGAGCTTTTAAAGTCCCATGATTAAGCGCTGTTAACTATAAGAGTATGTTCTATTTTTATTTCAATGATTTCATTCATTAAATTCCTGAACAATGCAAGCAGTGGAATGATAACGGCCAAGAGCGTCAAAGTATAATGGTGTAAAGGTAAGTTTTACATTACGAATTTTCTATGCCACAACGATAAATTTTGAATACTCGTGGCGCATCATGACGGATACCTTCCATGTCGCCGGCCAGTAGCGATTGCATGACTAAGCCTTGAATGGTGCCAATGAACAGCGTAACCGTAGCTTGGTTATCTAGGGTGGAGGACAATTCGCCGCTTTTCTTGGCCTTGTCGATAAGTCGATGTAAACGCTCTCTATAATGCTTAATTAAGGTCTGTATCATGCGCTTGGCTGGCGTTGATTCGACACGCTGAAGTTCACCATCATCATTTTGGGGACTCCGGGATGATCGGCCACAAACGCGATATGGCGCATGAATAGCGCCTCCATGGCTGCCAAAGGTGATTCAATTCCCAGTGCAGCTTGGTCGATCCGTGTTAGCAGACGCTCTGCTACCCACTCTATGACGGACAAGCGTGCCAAAGTATGACCTTGTGAAGGTAGTTTCTCCATTACGAATTTATCCAAAACAGACACATTACTTCAGGGGAGCTCATCAAGTCATGAATACCTACACAATAGATAAGGTCACTTGGCGGTTCGCACCGGAAAAGCTGGCCTCCTGATCCGATCAGCAACCATGCTATCATCAGTATACTAGCGGAACTCTAGGTCGATAAGTATACGGATGGTTCGCTGCTGGCCACTGTTTCGTGTTAGATGCTGTGTCGTAAGCGTTTCGGCAAGCACAAAAGCTGTGGCAGTATCCCAAATTGACTCTCGATTGAATGACGCATTGCGATCGACGAATTAAAGTAGCCGGCTCGGTTATTGGGAAGCGGATACCATCATCGGGCAATACAACAAAAAGCCATCGTCAGTTTGGACGAAAGGAAATTGTGTCAACAACACTTGGAAACTGCCCCCCTAAGGTCGAGCGTAAAAATGCTACAGCATTGAGCCGAATCATGACCACGCTACTCTGGGAGTACGTCATCATCTCCGACAACGACAACGACAACGACAACGACAACGACAACGACAACGACAACGAGTCTGCCCGTCACGGGATAATTGCAAAGCCTTTACGTGCTAACTTCTATGACGTTCATCCCTCGTAAGCGTCCACTGAGCACACCCTACCGGAATTGAACGACACTTGTTTAGATCCCCATTTAAATTTAGATGGGGATCTAACACATGAATTATCATGCGAAGTTACCAAGGCGACGTTACACCAATGAGCAGAAGTTAAACATCGTCAAAGCTGCATTATCGGGTGAATATTCCAAAGCCGCGATAGCGCGGGCACACGATATTAATGCCAATCAACTGGCGCGCTGGATAAAGGAATATCGAGACGGTGCCGCCTGGACGGCTCAGACGACGCGACTATTACCGGTCAGTGTTACATCAACCGAGTTTGCTGTTGAGCCTGGCGTTCAGAGTGATGATTGGCTAAACGGTGAGATAGAGGTTTTATTGAGCACCGGCCATACGCTCAGGCTTAACGATCCATCCCGGACATTGTTGTCACATCTTGTGCAGATGTTGACATGAATATTCCGGGTGGTGCGCGAATATGGCTGGTAGCCGGCCATACCGATATGCGAAAAGGCTTTGATGGTCTGGCATCCTTGGTGCAGGTTCAGCTCAAACAAAACCCGTTTTCAGGTCAGGTGTTTATCTTTCGGGGCCGCCGGGGTGACCGGGTCAAAGTGCTGTGGTGGGATGGACAGGGCTTGTCATTGTATTACAAGCGACTGGAACAGGGCCGGTTTATCTGGCCATCGGCAAACGCCGGGAAAATCCACCTCACTTATGCCCAGTTATCGATGCTGCTCGAAGGTATTGACTGGCGCGCACCAAAGCGCACATCAAGGCCCAAGATAATTGCCTGAAAGTGAGTAAAAATGGGGCTTTACGCTGTATTTTGCGGTATAATAACCGTATGAATTTTCAGTCAAAACCGCTGCCCGATGACCCCACTGCATTGAAACAAATGCTGGTTGATTTGCAGGTGCAGCTTGAGACTGAAAAACGCCTGAACCAGACCCTGAGGTTGCGTTTACAAGCACTGCTTCGTCAGCGTTTTGGTCGCTCCTCTGAAAAGCAGCAAGACACGACCCAGCTGGATTTATTGATTGAGGACACGGAAACCGCCATTGCGGCGATAGAACTGCCGGCAACAGAGAAACCGGCTACTCAGGAAGTGCCACGGGCCCGTAAGCCGTTGCCCGCCCATTTGCCCCGCACGGTTCAACAACAGGTACCTGCCAGTTGTGATTGCCCTGATTGTGGCAAGGCGATGAAGGCGGCCGGTGAAGAGGTGTCCGAGCTGCTGGATGTGATGCCCGCCCAATACCGGGTGATTAAAATCGTTCGTCCCAAATACAGTTGCAAGTCTTGCGAGCGTATTGTGCAAGCCCCAGCCCGGGAACGGGTCATTGATAAAGGCATGGCAAGTTCTGCCTTAATCGCCCAGGTCATTGTCGATAAATACGCGGACCACCTGCCATTGTATCGCCAGGCTGAGCGGTTCAAGCGCGAAGGCATTGATCTTGACCGTTCAACGCTCGCAGGTTGGGTGGGCCGGGCCGGTGCTTTACTTAAGCCATTGGTAGGCGCTATCCGAGAGCATGTGATGGCAGGTCATAAACTGCATGCAGATGACACCACGGCGCCGACCTTGAAACCGGGCAATGGCAAAACCCTGACTGGCCGTTATTGGAATTATGTGCGTGATGACCGGCCATTTTCAGGTAAAGCGCCACCGGCGGTGTGGTTCCAGTACAGCACGTCACGCAAAGGTCAGGAACCGTTACAACACCTCAAAGGCTTTAAGGGTGTGATACAGGCTGATGCCTATGCAGGCTATAACCTTGCGGTGCAACGCGGTATCACCCGCGCCGGCTGCTTGGCACATGTGCGGCGCAAGTTTTATGAAATAGCCGAAGCCACCGACAGTCCCGTGGCCAGGGAAGCCATTAAGCGGATAGAAGCCTTGTATCGTATTGAACGCAGCATTAACGGCAGGCCACCGGATGAGCGACTGCAAATCCGGCAACAACAGGCTGCGCCATTAATGGCTGACTTTAAAGCGTGGCTTGATTCAAGGCTGCGGGAATGTGCCAAAGGCTCAGGCCTTGGCAAGGCGATTAATTATGCCCGCAAGCAATGGGAGAGCCTGGTGCTGTACCTTGAAGATGGTTGTGTTGAAATCGACAACAATGCCGCTGAGCGGGCTATCCGGCCGCTGGCGCTCGGTCGTAAAAACCATCTGTTTGCTGGCTCTGAAGAGGGTGGGCATTATGGGGCTGCGTTATACAGTATCCTCGGGACGGCCAAGCTTAACGGCATTGATCCCAAAGCCTACCTCACCGCTGTGCTCAAACGCATCAACAACACGCCCATCAACCAGGTCGAGCAATTGCTGCCCTGGAATATTGACCTTAGCCAACCAGCTGTGAGCGAAGCTGTCTAGGGTGTAACGGGTCAACGCTTACCATACCTCTGCGTCAGTGAGCGGTACCAATGAGAATACCAATGGCCTAATCCGTATTACTTCCCCAAAAGCATGGACTTCAACTTCAACACTATTACACGACAGGCTCCCTACCAGTAGTGGAACGGTTGAACTACCGTTCCAGAAAATGGCATGAATAACAGAAATCTGCTCAGGTTATTCTTCGAGTCAGGCGTTGTACTTCAAATTTGAACTCGCGAGATTCAAAATTGGCGAAGCGGTGAGTTTTTGATAACGTTTATACGTAGGCATCTTTTGGATTGCTCTTTGATGTTTAAGAGTTTTGTTTAAATTCATATCTAAACCTACAGGGCAATAAACCAAACTTTAACTTAACCATCATTCTAATTAAATTTTTTGGATCGCTGGGTAACCCAAGACAATGATATTGTCTGCCTGAACGTGTAACACCTTGGCCTGTGATTTCATCAAACAGCTGAATAGCGGTGCTTTGTCGAAAAGAATAATTTAGAAGAATATCAGCAGTAATATCGTGCTTTTGTATATTATCTCGCTCTGGTCGATGCTGTAACCCAACAAAAATAGCTTGGTTATCTGGTAACTCCAATATGTTCCAGTGAAAAAGTGTAATTTTATTATCCATACATAATATCCCTATCCGTTACCAATTTAAGTGCAACTATTCTGATGATGTATCAACAGGATATTTAAAACGAACAATACCGGATGCTTTTTTGGAGAAAAGCTCTCGTTGAATATGCTCTTTTCCGAACAATTCATCTAAAACGTACATTCCATCTATACAAGGATGGCCTGGAGGACCAATTAAGGTATAAACAGAACCTGATTGCGTTTTACCGAAACAGTTTGTATCGTCATACTCAACTATTGGCGTACTAAAACGGCCTAGTTGATCTTTCAAGCTATAGCCAATAAAAAATTCCCCTGTTTCTCCTGAAGGTAAATTTAAACAAATGATATTCCAATCGACCAGTTGAATATCTGCACGAGGTAAACCAAATAACATTACTTTCTCCTTGTAAATTAATTAATGGCAACGACATTTTTATAATGTAGGTGCCATTTAGATTTCTGCCAGAAACCCCATGCCTTTTGATTTTGGTTTAGTGGAAGAAATCAACACATCTTTGGGGAGAATCACAACAGGCCGCACTTTTGCTTTTGAACGTCGAACTGCATTCGCCATAGCATTTTCAAGTTGGATCCTGGCAATACGTGGTGGTAGCTTTGAAAGTTTCTCAATGACTTTAGTATCGAGTTCAACTGAAAAATGTTTTCCCCACGGGTTTAGCAAAAGCTCTTTGTAAATAGAAGAGATTATGGTTTTTGATTGTTCTGATGTTGGATTAGAGATGGGGATTTCCAGCATCCGAGATCGTATGGGCTGTGGGATACGCTCAGGATAATTGGCTGACGCGATCCATATCACCGAGCTGAGATCAAAAGGAATTTCCAGATACTCATCAACAAACCGCTTAGCCGTATGCTTTTCTAATAAGCTATACATTGGCCCCATAGGATCATGTCGAGAATCAACAGACGCTTTGTCGAGCTCATCAAGCATGATGATGGGATTCGCATAACGACTATTTCTCATGCTGTTACTAACAAAACCCGGTTTGCTTTCACTCCATGAGCTAGCTCCTCCGGCAACCACAAAGCTAGATGAAACCGTAGAGAAATCTAACGAAAAGAAATCTGTGCCGAGTACTGCCGCCAACTCTGAAATAAATCGAGTCTTTCCTACTCCAGGAGGACCTGAAAGTAACAGGGGAGGTATAGAAAACAACTTTGGTGCTTCCAGGCTTCCCAGCCATAATGCGTTTTTACACAGATTGATAACGTCACTGAAATTACCAAATTTTTTGCCCAATTTATCAAGATCATCGATTATTTCATTTTCAAAAGATGCAATCGGTTTATGATTTGGCTCTTCTAATAAATCCCGAAGAATTTTTTTGCGTTTACCGCTAACTTCCTTGTCATACTCACGTGTGACTACTGATTTGTCATAAATGATGTGATGATTTTTTGGTATCACAGCGACTCTTTCACGTTTTGCAGAATACGTTTCTTCCTCAAGCAAGTTCGAAGAATGTGTTTCATTTAATTCTGCTTTTTCGATGAAATTTTCAAAAGTGGATTTAGCCATGACTTTTCTCTTTAAAATGATTGCATGCCCCAACCGCCCGGCAGGGGCATGTGAATAATTCATTTCAAGCGTGATATTTTCTGTGCCCACTTTTCACGAATTTTGTATATTTCCGGTGGCCATCCTTTCGCCCCTGGACGCTTGCCCATGAGACCTTCCTCCCACATGGCAAAGACGGCATCCGCCTCATGACTTTTTCGCTTCAAGAATGGACGGACTTTACGAATGGCATTTAGTGCATGCTGACTATCAAAGACCAACGCATAACTTTGGCGATTCATTTTTTCGGTTCTGACACCCTTTGTGATTGCTCCAGATTCGCCAATTACGTTTTTTAAATGTTCAAGCACTTCGAGATTGTTTTGTGTGATTGCTACTTTCAAACGATGTGTAATCGTGTCATAGCCTTTGCGTGTTTGACGTGCAATTCCAATCCATCCTTCACCATCAATGAAGCCAGCGGCCCAAGCAAGATCGGTCATTTGCTGGATTGAAACATCATTTAAGAAGGGGGCTGTACGTTCAAAACTTAGTAATGCGCCTAATTCTGATTTTTGTAAGAGTGACATAAATTGATCCCAAGTAGTTTACAATGTATACCTATGGTAGCAAAAAAAACTGCCCGATAGGCAGGTAACATTTGAAACTAATGGTATACGATGTATACTTTTTTGTCAAGCACTCTGTAATTAACTTTATATTTTATGCAAAACAATTCTAATAATCCATCGGGGATGGATCGCGCTGTCGGTTTATTTGCATCACGCTCCCAACTAATCCATGTTTGACGTTCTACACGTACTGATTCAGCAGCTTCAGCTTGGGTTAGACCAAGATCTTTGCGTAATTTTTTTAACTGGGGTGGTTCAATGGGCATGTATTTCAAGCTGAAATTAATAAATAAAGAATTATACTCATACTGGGATGAATGTCATTTTGAATAGCAATTTTCAGGGAGACAAAATTCAATTGCTGTAAGGAGATTTTTACATTGTTGCTGACAAAGTGAATTACAATCCACAAGGAGTATAAAAAAGGTGAGGTTGTCAGCCTCACCTTTTCATTAAAGATACGTCAGCCTAGTCAGAGACAGTTACATTCTCTGCAATCTTGGCTACTTTTTTCTCACCGATCCCTTTGATATTTACCAAATCTTCAACTTGTGTGAATGCACCGTTCTGTTCACGATATTGAACAATAGCATTGGCAGTAGAGGGCCCCACGCCATTGAGCAGCTGCAATTCATCTGCTGACGCGGTGTTGATATTTATTTTATCAGCAGCTAACGCAGAAAATGATACGAGTGAAAAAGCCAGTAATAACGAAATGATCCATTTTTTTAACATCTTTCCATACTCCTTGTTTTTAATTAAATTCAGCTCTCCAGAGCTGCAGTCAAAGAGTAAGATAATTTACTGCTTTAGTTCCAGTGAAGCAGTAGGCAATTGAGAAATAGATCACGTAAATTATCGTTAAGCATAGTGTTTTTCCATTGCTTCAATCAGTTTATACAATTGTTGCATTGGTAGGGCATTAATACCTGCGGCGGCTTTACGTCCTCCCCCGGTGGGAAATTGACCGGCAATTTCATCTGCGCCGCTACGATTGGAATTCGGGGCACGCAGACTCACCAGATAATGATCAGCATCTTTTACCGACACAATCGCATGAGCACGATCCGGAAACTGATTGGCCAATTCATTGCCTAACACGCCGCTGACACGACGGGCCCACTTTTCATCTGGCAAGCAGATAACGGCCAGTTTTTCGGTTTGGTATTTAGGAGCGATGGTCAGGCCAGCACGCATATCGTCGTTATAGCCCGTAGAGAGTTTTTCGTAGGCGGCACGGTTTTCATGGATAAAATCAAATGGTGAAGCGTAAGCGACACATTGCTTGAATAGCTCAGCCGGGTGAAATATCAAATCGTCGATATTGGCACCATAGCCGTTGTAATTCAGATAAACCCCCAGCGATTTTACTTCTTCACGTTGCTCGAAAGTCATGCCGGCTTCATCAGCAAGCTGCTCTGCAACGGCAGTCAGATTATCACCATAAGCAGCAGTGATAGCCCACTGATGAAATTGTCCATTAAGGTACTTATCAATGATTAATGAGGTGCAGGTCGTAGCAGCCATATCGATATGGGCAGATAAACCAGCATGTTGTGGGATCTCCCCGGGTTGGTGATGATCGGCGTAAAAGACTTCTGCCCCCGCCTCCAGCAATCGCATTAAATCCGCGGCATTTTTTTCCATCGAGAGGTCCAGTACCGTCAGCTTGTCGCCTACATCAGCCTGCACTTTTTTAAGCAGATTAATATCTCGCTTAATACCCGTGACTAATTCTGAATTTCTCGGTTCGGCCAGTCGTAATTGTACCAGCGCACAGATGCCATCGGCATCGCCATTAAATACATCAATAAATCGCATAAAAACCTAGGTGTGAATAATGTTATGGGTGCGTAAATACTCAATAACCTGTGCGACACATTCAGAAACATCACATTCTGCAGTATTCAATGTGACTTCAGCCGCTTCGGGAGCTTCGTATTCAGAATCAATTCCGGTGAAGTTTTTAATCTCGCCGCGCCGGGCTTTTTGATAGAGACCTTTCGGATCTCGCTGCTCGCACACACTGAGCGGTGTATCCATGTACACTTCGACGAATTCATCAGCTTCCACCAGATCACGCACCAAACGGCGATCAGAACGAAAAGGTGAAATAAAAGCGGTTAAGACAATTAAACCGGCATCAGCAAACAATTTCGCCATTTCACCGATACGACGAATATTTTCAACCCGATCCTCATCCGAAAATCCCAGATCCTTATTCAACCCATGCCTGACGTTATCCCCATCCAGCAAATAGGTATGATGTCCTAACTCAAACAAAGCCTGCTCTACTGCCCCGGCGATAGTGGATTTACCCGAAGCACTTAAACCGGTAAACCATAAAATGGCAGAGCGCTGTTTTTTCTGCTGACTTCGATCCGCTTTGCTGACTTTATGCAAATGCCAGACAATATTCTCCCTTTCCACAGGCGATTCTCCTTAAGCTTCAGTTAGATTTTGATGAGCATTGCAGAAACTACGATGTTTCAAGCTCATCAGGTTTGTTAGTTATCTTTACGAACCCTGTCGCCCGCCCCTTTGCCGATAACTGTTTGAATAACATTAACAAGATAACGTATTGCAATAATCCGCTCAACTATCAAAGCTTTGTTTTCGCCAGAGGCTCGCACTGTTTAAAAGCCACTTAGCAAATACATAATAAGGTGACAAGCAACAAATTAAGGTAACTTTACCATCAAAGCTATGCTCAATTCCGTTATAATCTCGCTTTAATATAACAATCCGTGAGAGTGAATTTGATCACCAGCCCTCCGTCTCCATCATTTTCTTCACCGCTCCCTCCGATTGAAGAGGTTCTTGATTGGCCCAGAGAAGCGTCTAGAAAAGGCGATTGGAGGATGGCAGCCAAACGTTGGGATATATTGCAGCGGGCCTATCCGAATCAAGCTCAGGTTTGGTTTGGTGCAATTGACGCGTGCCTGCAGGCAAAGGATGTGGAAACCGCTGAAAAAATTCACCAACTTGCTAGTGAACGTTTTCCCAATAATCCAAATACTTTATTGCATGGCGCAAGGATTCGTCTCGCCCAAGGCGAAATTCAACTTGCTGCAGAATTATTCGAAACAGCACGAAAGCAACATCCTAAAATACTTGAAATTTGGCTGCAATCCAGTGACTGCGCCCTCAGGAAAGGGCTATATGACGAAGCAGAAGTTTTCAATGCAAAAGCCCGTGAACTTGTGCCAAGCCATCCCAAACCCCACAAACAATATGCTGAAATCGCCATGCAACAGCAGGACTGGCATACGGCGCTGAAACGCTGGGCGGCGTTTCGCAAACTCTTTCCTGAAAACCCGGCAGGCTATATCTTAGCGGCCGAATCGGCAGAAAAGTCTGGTGATTTAAAGCTCGCGCGAAAATTAAAATTAGCCCGCGAATACGGCGAAGAACTGTTAACAGATTCTGAAGAAGTAAATATCTACTCGTTTCACAACCGACGCCATCGTCATGCAACGCTGACGGGATTGATGGAACTAATCTGGACCAAAGCCATCTTTAATCTACGCTCGGAAACACAACGTAACTACCTTAGTTATCTTTGGTGGGTTATTGAGCCTTTATTGCACATGATCATTTATTTTCTGGTCTTCGGTTTTTTATTACAACGTGGAGGAGAAGGATTCATCACTTTTTTACTGACCGGACTAATTCCTTGGATGTGGTTTAGCAAAGCGGTCTCCAATAGTAGTAACAGTATTATTACCGGTCAGGGATTAATGCTACAGATAGCTATTCCATCAATTGTTTTTCCCCTAGTCAGCCTCGTGCAGGCCAGCTTGAAGCAAATTCCCGTTTTTCTCGTATTATTCGCCTTTGTCTGGTTACAAGGATATCCACCCGGGCTCCACTGGCTAACTCTAGTACCAGTTATCTTGCTGCAAACGCTACTAATTGTAATGTTTGGTTGTATACTTGCAGCTTTAGTTCCTTTTGTTCGTGACATCAGTCACATTGTCTCAACCGGTCTTACATTTGTCATGTTCATGTCTGGAATTTTTTACAGTTATGAGAGCATTCCGGAAAAATGGCAAGAGCTGTTTCTTTTGAATCCTATGGCTTTTATCATCAAATGCTACCGAGAAATTTTCATCGAAGGTATATACCCCGACTTTTCTACTATGGGAATTTGGGCAGTCATTTCAATTATAGGCTGTGCATTGACGCTGATATCATACAAAAAATTGCGTTATATTTTCCCAAGGGTAGTTCTTTCATGATGCAAATAGACCCCGTCATTTCGCTTCAAGATGTAGCAGTCCGTTATAAACGTGCAGGAAGCCTTTTCCGTAGAACTCAATATTATGAAGCTTTAAAATCAATTAATCTTGATATATTTCCAGGAGAAACTCTCGGAATTTTAGGAAGAAATGGTGCCGGAAAGTCGACATTACTTAAACTGATCTCAGGCATTATTAAACCGGATACGGGCACCATAACCAACAATAATATATCCGTCTCATTATTAGCACTGCAAGCAGGATTTGATCAGAATCTGAGTGGTAGGGATAACGCTATCATTAGCGGTATGTTGCAAGGCTATAGTCGGAGTGAAGTTGAAACAAAACTTGACGAGATACACGAGTTTTCTGGTCTTGAAGACTTTTTCTTTGAACCTGTACACACCTATTCATCTGGAATGCGTACCAGACTCGGGTTTTCCGTAAGTACAATCATCAGCCCAGATGTGTTGTTAATTGACGAAGTCTTAAGTGTGGGCGATAGAGACTTTAGAGAAAAGGCTGAAAAAGCCATGATTGCCAAAATCCAATCCAATCAAACCGTATTATTAGTTTCGCACGCCCATTCCCAAATTCTCAGGTTATGCGACAGAGCAGTTGTTATTGAATCAGGCAAAACCATTGCTAACGGTACACCTGCTGAAGTAATAAAGATTTATGAAAGACTTCTTAGTAATACTAAATAACTATTATATTTGTCTACACTAAACTAACACGATGATCTCACTAAGCTCTGATACATCATCACATATTTTTTAACCATCTCTTCAGCTGTAAACAGTTCTTCATATCTTTTTTTCGCCCTAACTCCCATTTCCGATGCCTCTTTCGGATGAGCCCACAACCAATTCATGGCTTTACTTAATGCGTTCGGATCAGCTGGAGGCACAACGAGCCCGGTTAGTTGATCAATGTTGATATAAGTAGTACCAGTACCTATCTCACTGGAAATCATTGGCTTACCATACATGGCACCTTCTAAAAGCGAAATACCAAAAGCTTCTGAACGAAGATGTGATGGAAAGACAACACCAAAACACAAATCTAGCAACGCTGATTTATCCATATCTGAAACCGGGCCAACAAAATGTATATTTTTAATTCCACTCTCATGAACTTGTTGCTTAAGCTCTGCTTCAACCGGTCCTGCGCCAACAATAATAATTGGATATTCGGTATCTTCTGCAGCCTCAATTAAAATATGTAAGCCTTTATAATATCGAAGCACACCAATAAACAGAAAAAACTTTTCACCAACTTTGTTGCGCCAGTATTCATACAATTCAGGTTTAGGTTCGGGGTATGCCTGCCTATTCAAACCAATAGGGATTACATCCACTTTATTCCGAAAGCGTTGAAGTGCATAACTTGTTTTTAAATAATTAGGTGAAGTCGCTACTATTCTATCCACCTTACCTAGAAATTTATTTCTAAGGGGTCTGTAGAGATGGAGTAACACTTTTTGGCGCACAATATCAGAATGATAAGTTACTACTGAGGGTTTATTTACGCCTGATAAACAATGTAAAACGTCCATTAGAGGCCATGGGTAATGATAATGAATTACATCAGCCCATTTACTTAATTGCTTAAACTTATCAAAAACCTCAAATGAAAATCCTGTAGAGGCGATATTTAAATACTGTTTACAACGATGAACCCTATGTTTATACACCTCCACTTCAGCAGGCTCAGGATTATCACTTAGTGCCAAGATTTTCGTTTCAATATCAAGCTCATCACACCCTCGTGCGATTTGATAAATTACCTGCTCAACTCCACCAAATGAATCCGGAAAGTATGTTTTGAATACATGTAAAACACGAATTTTTTTTTCCATTATCAAGTCACTTTTTGATATATGGATAAAGTTTCATTCAAGCATTTTTCCCAAGTGAACTCTTTTGCCTGGTTTATTCCTAATACACCATATTCTTCTTGTAAAGATTGGTTTGATAACAATAGTTCCAAGCCAGTTTTGATAGCATCAATGGAATAGGGATTAACTAACATACAAGAATCACCAGCTACTTCAGGGATGGAAGTCGTGTCTGAAGTCAAAACGCACGTACCACAAGCCATAGCCTCAAGGACTGGCAGGCCAAAACCTTCATATAAAGACGGGTAAATAAATACTGATGCCGCTGCATAAAGTTTTGGCAATTCATTCTCCGCGACATACCCCAGTTTTTTTGCGTAACCTGCAATAATCAATTTATCAATTTCTACATGTATATCAGCGCTCAACCATCCTTTGTCCCCTACAATGACAAGTGGATACGAGGCTTTTAAGTAATCTGGTAAAGCAGTAAATGCCTCAATAATTCGTCGGAAATTTTTCCTAGGTTCAATAGTGGAAACGACTAAATTGAATTGTTTATATCTTAAGTCATATTTTTGCAGAATTTCTGAACATTCAGATTCGTCATATGGGTGATACTCTTTTTCGACCCCCAAATGAATACTTGAAACTATGCTTTCATCAACATTTAGCAGCTCACAGATTTCTCGACGCTGAAATTCTGAATCAGTAATGATCTGATCAGCTCGATTCATCACCTTATATATATTTTTTTTCCAAAAAAGTACGCGATCCTCAGGGTGAAACTCAGGGTGCCTCAAAAAAGACAAATCATGAATCGTCACCACCGAATGTCCTTTAAAAGGCAAGAGCATATAGTTTGGTGCATGATATATAAAGTCTGACATAACACGAGAATGTTTTTCAAACCGCTGCGCTATGTAAAATTGTCGGGCAGAACGTACTAATGATTTTAAAGGCAATTTCCGGGCGAGATGTCTCGCAGCGTTAGCAGTTTCTGATGGTTCCAATTCATTTACTATTTTACCTGCCTGTACATATCTCAATTCCTTGATGGCATTAGATGATTGTAGTGCAGAAACCAGATTAAACGTGTATCTTCCTATGCCTGATAATGGCGGTATCAGTGCATCAACATCAATAAGTACTTTCAAAAACCCATTACTCCTTGAGCATCCATTCGAGCGTTTCCTTTAATTTAGGCATTTGCCAATCGGGTAAAAAAGTCTTCAATTTAGTATTGTCACCACACAGCCTTTTTACTTCGCTAGCTCTAACAAACTCGGGGTTAACTGTGACTGACAAATTATGATTGGTGAGTTGCTGACACATTTCAATTATCTCTCGTAATGCATAAAGCTCACCCGAGCAAAGATTAACCGTCTCACCAACAGGTGCTTTTGTCAGTAACTGAACATAAGCATCAGCCACTGATCTGACATCGCCAAAATCTCTCCATACATCAAGGTTGCCGAGTTCTATGTTTTTAGCTTTTTCTTTAAAATGCGAAACAATTTTTGGTATCAGGAAGTTCTCAGTCTGGCCCACGCCCGTATAATTAAATGGCCTTACCAATATTATTGGTAATTTCTTATGCCATAATTGAACCATATATTCCATTGCCAACTTACTCACTGCGTAATCATTCGCAGGAGCAGGAATTGCTGTTTCATCTAATGTTCCCTCTGTGTTTCCATAAACATTAGCACTACTGGCAATAACCACTTTTTTAATATTGGGAGTATGTTGTGCCAACGCAGCAAGCAAGTGACGAGTACCTATGAGATTAACCTGGTAGATTTCATCAACATTCCCATGAGCCACAAATGCAATGGCAGCTAAATGAATGACCGCCTCAGGCTGCTTAGATTTTATTTCGGTGGTTAAGCTGTCAATATCTAGCAAATTTGCTGAGATACCAACGACCTCGTGTTCGGCTTTCAATAAAGCTCTTTCAACATATTGACCGGTAAAACCGCCTAATCCAGTGACTAATACCCGCATCGAGTAACCTTTAATTGATGATTTTAAAATTTTAAAAGTCCGTTTTGTGAAATTCGTAATTAAACAGAGCTATTAAGAGCAATGGCTATTACCCTAAATTAAAAATCCTAGTATGAATACAAGCTCAATGGATTTAGAAAGAGACACCCCGCTTATTACGGCGCAAATCTGCCTCAACCATCATGACACATAGCTCTTCCAAATATGTTTTTGGAGTCCAACCCAATACATGTTTAGCTTTAGCCGCATCACCAATCAACAACTCAACTTCAGCTGGTCGATAAAATTTAGGATTTACTCTAACTAATGTTTTACCCGTTGATTGCTCAATACCAATCTCATCTTCAGCATTACCTTCAAAAAAGAGATTAATACCAACCGCTTTAAATGACATTGCAACAAAATCTCTCACGGTTTCGGTGCGATTGGTTGCAAGCACAAAGGTATCCGGCTCATCAGCTTGCAACATCCGCCACATGCCTTCCACGTATTCTTTAGCAAAACCCCAGTCACGCTTAGCATCAAGATTGCCTAATTCCAGAACTTCTAGTTTACCCAGCTTGATTTTGGCAACACTATCGGTGATTTTTCGCGTAACAAATTCCCGCCCTCTTAAAGGGGACTCGTGGTTAAATAAAATACCGCTACAAGCGAAAATATCGTATGACTCACGATAATTAATCGTCATCCAGTGAGCATACAACTTTGCAACACCATAAGGGCTACGTGGATAAAAGGGCGTCTCTTCAGTTTGTGGAATTGATTGCACTTTACCAAACATTTCTGAAGTAGAAGCTTGATAAAAGCGGATTTTTGGATTAACGATCCGAATTGCTTCAAGCAAATTTACTGCACCTAAACCGGTAATCTCAGCCGTAGTGATAGGCTGGTCAAATGACACACCAACAAAGCTTTGAGCCGCAAGATTATAAATTTCATTCGCACCGGTATTTTCCAATAATCGAATACTGGCCGATAAATCCGTTAGATCATACTCAACCAAATGCAGATTTTTATGCTGTTCAATCCCTAACTCTTCAATACGCCATAGACTCACAGAACTAGTGCGTCGATAAGTACCATAAACTTCATAGCCTTTTTCCAACAGTAACTCTGCCAAATATGCTCCATCCTGACCTGTGATTCCTGTAACAATGGCTATTCTTTTCATAATCAACTTTAAATAAATCCAATAAAATTATAAATGATGCTTATTTTTTAAAAGCAAAAGTTCATCATTCAGATACTTATACTTTTCTCTTAGTTCAAAGTTACTTGAGTTAGACAACTTCAAATCTGTTCTTAACTTAACTAATTTATCTCTTTGAGCAACAACCTCATCTTGTGAACTTTTGTATTTTTCTCTCAACACAGAGTTATCCTTATTGCAAGAATTAATATTTGAAACTAATTTATCAATTTTTTCTCTAAGAGAATCATTTTCATATTTATTTATGTCTAACTTTTTGTGCAATCTTTTTAACTCTGCAAAAAATTGTCCATCTGAAAAATTTAAATTATATTGCTCAATAATTGATTCCATATCATTAATGTTTTTAGAAATTTCTTCAAAACTTTCAATCAAACAATATTTTTCGATTATAGAAAATGCATAATTGAAATTACCATAGGCCATCAAAAGTACACATAGATTACTAAGCTTTTCTCGATCATTTGAAATAAGTTCAGGATCTTTTACGAAAAGTGCATCGCAAAAAACAATCTCACTACCGATATTTGTAGTGCTATTACGCTTCCATCTAATTGGATTTATATCGACAAGTTTATAGCCAAATTCAATAAGATAATTGAAAATTTCAGGAAAAAGTTGCTGACCAGCATAAACTTCACAAAACTCAGTTTCTACTTCCACACAAAGTGAATCGTTTGAAATAACTTGTCTTCCAGAATTTAATACTTGGTATGCAGCTCCTTGAACATCAATTTTCAAAGCATGAATTTTTTTATCTATGATTTTTGAAAAATCATCAATAGTTGTTACTTCAATCGATTGCTCTGAGACTATATTGAATCTATCGGGGTTGGGGAAATTATTTAAAAAGGTAAAGTTAGGACGTAAAATGGATGAACATTCATCTTTAGAAGTAATAAAAAGTAAATTTTTTCCTTTTTTATCACCAATTGCATAATTAAATTTTTTACTATTTAGAGTTTGTAGCTTTTCGTAACTATCTGAATTTGGCTCTGAATAAAAAATTTCAATGTGGTTACTTAAAAGTTCCCATCGTGGGTGAGAGCCACCTGCCCCACCGATATCAAAAAAAACAATCTTTCTATTGTCGAGTAATTTATCAATAATTCCAAATATATCAATCATTATAAAACTCACCTATTATTTAAAATTTTTCTTCTGATAATGTCTAATCTTCTTTCATACTGAAATCCAATTTTTTCAGACGAATAATTAAATAAAATATCATTGCGAGCAGATTTTGAGATTTGCAGTCTGAAATCGTTATCAATAAAAACTTTACGTATCAGATATGAAGCACTTTCAATATCTGCATCAGCCCAAAAAAAATCTCCTACAACATCTTGGTTTGGTAACATTTTTTCATGTGTTGGATCTTTAATTAGGCGATAATCAACTAAACATGAATTAAAGGATGTCATAAATTCCATATTTCCAGAGTACGCAGTTGCAATAACTGGCTTTCCCATTCCCATTGCCTCAGCCATGCCCAAACCTAGTCCCTCAGCACGATGTAGGGAGATATAGGAATCACAACTATTAATAAGGTCGAGAATTTCTTCTCGCTCCATTATATTAGTAATGAAATGTATATCCTCGCGACCTTTTGCATATTCTTTCAATGAAAGAAACTCATTAACTTGACTTGCTACGCCATCTTTTAAACTAACCTTTATAACTAACCCTGTATTAGCAGAAACTTGCTTAAAAGCAGAAATATATGAATCAATCGCTGCATGAGGATTCTTTCTTTCTATCAAAGAACGCATATCAAAAGAAGTTAAATATAAGAAAGCTTTCTCTGGTAAGTTCAGCTTTTTTCTAATTGATTTACGCGGACCAGTGATATTAATTGGAATCGGCATGTGAACTACTGGAACCGTTAGCTTCCTAGATATTACTTTTTGAATAAATGCAGTCGGTGCCCAATACTCATCAATATATGACTCATAATCAGCAAACTGTTCAAGCAACTCGGATAGCTCATAATATCCATAACAAATGTTATATTTATTATTATAAATATTTTTATTTATTCTGGGCAAATGATTAAGATTAAGATTAAGTATATTTATATCAAATGAGTTTAAATTTGAAGACTTACTTTTTAACTTAAAATCATCATTTTTAAAAAACTCGGTACTATTAAAACACTGCTCTAATGTATCTGTCACACTGTAATCAAAATCTGCAGAATCAAAACCCGAAGCCACATTCCTAAAGTGCTCGCCTATACCAGCCTTCAAAAACGGCCATCCTACTAAGTTAACACCTTTCATTTATAGAACTCTAATGTTGATACAAAGTTAAAATCTATATTGTCAAAATCGTCAATAATAGTTACATCCTTAGCTTGCAACACTTCATTCCATTCTATCCAATCAGAAAACCTCTTAACAAAAACAAATTTCATACCATACTGTCTGGCTAATTCATAATCTAATTTTGCATCACCAAAATAGACTCCTTGTCCATTACAATAATTTTTATAAAGCTCATACATACTACTTCTCTTTGGTGTAGGATTTCCATATATTACTGTAAAATACTTGAGTAAATTTTTATTATCAAGATACGATACAATTTCGTCACGATTACCGCCTGAAATTATATATTGTGGAATTTTGTTATCATTCACGCTTTCAACAAAACTATCTACACCATTTATTAGTGACATAGTATGTATGTTCATCTGACAATAATTAGAAAAATCTTTTAAGAAACTATTGTATTTAACATTACTGTCTTCTTTTGAAATAAATGAAAGATAATATTTAAACTTTTCCTGTCTAGTTATACCACCATTATCAATATGGTATTTAATCAATTTTTTAACATAATTGGGTGGTTCATCGCGTAATGCATATTCAAATGCATTAATTTTTAAGTTATTGGTATTTGCAATGACACCATCAAAATCGTATAAAATATAATCCATCATTTGATTATTGACTCAACACGAGCTAAGTCTTCTGGATAATCTACCGCTATAGTTCCACCATCTACTTCGACCATCTTTACTTTATACCCAATCTCTAAAAACCTTAATATTTCAATATCTTCAATAGATTCAAGTTTTGTTTTCGATTTAACTTTAGAAAAATCATCTAAAGCATTTATATGAAAACCATATATACATACTTGTTTATATGCTGAAACTAGCACTTGTTTTTTATTGGAGGGAATAGCGGCTCTTGACATATACATTAGTAAATTAGTTGGCGTAGATACTACTTTAGGAACAGATACAGAATTGAACTCTTCTTCACTATTAATAACTGCCATTGCATTGATAACCGAAAATTCTTGTTTTAATAGTTCGACAAGAACAAGCTCTATATCACTTGCTCTGACCATTGGCTCATCACCTTGAACGTTAATAATGTACTTCAGTTTGAGTTTTTTAGCTGCCTGATACACTCTATCCGTACCAGTTAAACAATCACTACTCGTCATTATGAAGTTGACACCGTATTCCTCACAACAATCAGCAATTCGTTTATCATCTGTTGCAACATAAACATTAATGGAAGCAAAACTCTCCAGACATCTTTCCCATACGCGAATAATCATTGGCTTATTGTGAATCAATGCTAATGGTTTGCCAGGAAAACGAGATGATTCATAGCGGGCTGGTATAATGATTGCCCACTCATCATTATTAATATGATTCATATAACGAACCATTTTTAACTTGATATGTTGTAGGTGTTAGAGCTGTTAAGGGTTGATTGTACTTACCATTTAAAATTCTAATAAACTCGATCATTTGCTGTTGCTTTTCATCACTTGTATTATAACCATCAAATCCGACCATGTAGATATTCTCTGCATTTGCTTGCATAGCAATTGCTACTGCATAGGCGAATGATAGCTGCGAAGGAAGAATACACTTTGTCGCTGAGACAAGAAAATCATTATTGATTATTTCATATTTATAATTACGTGTATTATCTGTATTAATCTTGCCTAGAATAGAGCTAGGCAATACATTAGTGTTTGTATAAAAAATTTTATTTGATGTTTTATAAGAGTATGACTCAATGAGAATCTTATTAAGGTTGATAGCCACAATCCCATCGATCAAATTCTGATTTAATTCTTCATGCATATTTAAAGATAATACTATTGGGTTTTTTTTCTTATGTAGAACTCAATATCTTTTGCATATTTTGCTAGACTCGGACCTGAACCAATTATCAAAACATCCCTACCTTTCCACAATTCGGTTGGATCCCAATACCCATAGCCCACATCAGATTTTGTTTGGTTGTTTACGCTCAACAATAAGTCTGAATTATACTTTTGTGATTCATTTTCAGTCAGATAAGTGAGAGCGCTGTATATTTCATGAGAAGTGTAAGATTCATCTGCAGTTAGATCTTGAATGTAACTTGGATGTATGGAAAACTCAGCTGCATAGTGAAATAGAAAACTATGGCCCCATCCATATTTTTTGTGAAGAGGCTGAAGATATTTATACACAAGGTAGAACATTGATTCACTATTCCAGTTAACAAGCTCTTCCTTATGCCTTTCTAATAATAATATTTCAGTAGGGGCATTCCCAGCACCGCGCCCCATTCCTAATACAGTACTATCCAACCATGTTACATTTGTAGTTGCGGCTGCTGTCAAGGTATTTGATAAAGCATTCCCCTTATTATTATGTGCATGAATGCCAATACTACCATACCAATAATTGCCAATTATTTCGGCAACCCTATAGACTTTGGATTGCGTCATATCACCAAATGAATCAGCGAAATATATAACATCTACATATTCATTAGGAACATTCTGAATTATTTCTCCAAGATATTCTTCACTGACACTAGATACTTGCATAAAATTCAAGGCAACTTTATATCCTTTTTCTTTTAAACAGTTTAATAAAATAGTAATTTTTTTATTTAGTGCTTCTTTAGAATTTACAGCAACCCTTACAAGGGAAACTTTTGATTTTTCTTTTTTAGAAAAAATTCGATCTATATCTTTCTTAATTTCTTCACTTTGGAAAAAATCTGAGGCATTAACCATAACTGCATACATTAAATTATCAGGTAGATCCAATGTAGAAATATATTCATCACTTGTATAAGCATAGGGTCCAAGATACTTATTATATTTCAATGGAGTTCGAAACCCGAGCTCGACATAGTCAACATTTGAATCTGACATCGCTTTCAAATATGCGTTTACCAGATCACGATCAAAGTCCCATTTATTATAGTAACCACCATCACGCAAAGTGCAATCTAAAATCATTTCATTTTCTCAAAGTTAAATCTGCATTTATTCTTAATTATTCTAGCAATTTTCGCCATTTTTAATGAAAGCTTATAAGCTCTAGAGTTTGTTATACCTGCAATTTCTTGCCGTAAGCCTTCATTTTCCATAGAAATATTTTTTATTTTCGCTTTAAGTTTTTCAATATCTCCGGTACCACCTGATGTTATTTTTTTACGACTATTTGGGAACCGCTTTGCAAATGGTTTATCATTTTTCATATAGTATTCAAAAATATTGTCATCGGAGTCAATTTTCTCTAAAAACTCAAAACTTTCTGAAAGACCGTTTTTATGTTTATCTAATAAATTAGAAATATATTTACTAAGCCAATCTCCTCTGTCGAGATAATTTTCTTGTGGTATATAATAATGAGTCATTAGATAATAAATAATATTACTTTTATCTTCATAACAATAACTTTCATAATAATCTGAAATACTCTCTAACTTATCTAAATGTGCGAGAGGTGTTAATTGAGAATTGGATGTCGTAAATAATGATTTACCCCAAAAAAGTGCTTGCTGACCGACAGTTGAGGAGACTGAAACTACCCCATCAACTATGTCAAGTAAATATTGGCTCGTTGAAGGATATTCTGAAAATTCATCTTTATGTATAAAATTAGAGTATCTCGCAGATAAATATTCTAATGTTTTAGGATGTAGAATTTGCTCTGAGATAGGATTAACATGCTCTGTAACTACCACACCAATATCGTTTGGTATCTTTTCTAAACTATCAATTAAAAAATCAAACTGCGATTTATACTCGCATACAGCGTCAAATATAAAATAACCGCTATATTGCAATGGTAAAAGCACTAAAGCTTTATATTTATTTTCTGGATCTAGAAGGCTTCTGTTATATGGTGAAGCCTCCCTTACTATTGAAAAATATTTGTCTCGTATTTTGTTTAGATTATCTAATTGTCTAGATGTTATCTTTACAGCTTCAATTTCTTTCTGATGTTTAACTATGAAAGAGTTACCGAAGGTACCAAGGGGGTCCAAATACCATGAGATAGGATAAGGGTTCCTTCCTAACATCCCTAATTCTTGATATAGCACAAGAGCATTAGGATATAAGCTTTTAAGAAATGGAACTGGTGATACAAAGCTCCATATTATATCTGGAACAAACCCATTAATTTTTTTAGTAATAATGGAGCACATATTATCCAGTTGCTCTTTTGTATATTCATTTCTATACCAAGCAATTTGTGCATCGTTATAATATTGAAAAACAGCTCTTAGCTCTGCCTGGTCAATTACGGAAACATGCTTCACTCCAATATCAAGCAGACTGTCAACATATTGCTTTTGGGCATCACCTATAATGAAATAGCATTCTATTGACTTATTTACACTTAACAGATTCTTGAATATTTGAATAAAAATAGGAATCCAAGCATTTTTCCATTCTGGGTGTCCTTTTTCTATCCATGGTTCGATATAAACTAGTATTTTCACTATCGTCCTTCGATTATAATTTCACTCTAAGTCTATCATCTTACAAATAGTCTGCGGTTTCACATTTATTTGGATATTCAGCACCACTTATAAACATCCTCAAGCCGTATAACGTCATCTTCACCGACGTATTTATTTTCCTGTCAGCACCTCAATAATCACCAATTCGTTATCTGTTACATTGAACCATACTCGTACATTCGCAGACTCAGCTGGAATGTGGTTTAACTTCAATATGTTTAATTTTGAAATGAGGTCTTTCTTCCAACACTGTGTCGCTACCCCATGGCCGATAGACTGTTCGGTGCAGGTTATGCGAGTCATGATCCAGTTGTTTGAGATCCGCATACACCTGTTTTACATCCTTCGCCCGGTTGTCATTTTCATCGGCAGGAGCCAACTCGCCCATGGCAGCCGCCCAGGAACCAATATCGCTCCAGCCCAGATCGCATGGTACGACTGCTATTGCTGACGACTTTTCAAAAACGGCAAAGTCAATTGAATCTTCCCGCACTGCTTTGAATGAATCGGCATCGAGCTCAACTTCTTCAAAACTTTCGCTATGTGCAGTACGAGATTTTTCCATGCACATTTCCACAGCGCTGAGAATATCAGGACAATGTTGTTGCATCTGCTCCAGCATCACACCAGATTTGAAACAAAACATGCCTGAATTCCAGAAATAACGCCCAGATGCAACATAGTCCTTGGGCGTTGGAAGGTCAGGTTTTTCTACTAAGCATTTGACGTCATATTCATCAGTTTCAATGTAACCATAGCCCGTTTCTGGCGCGGTTGGCTGAATACCAAAAGTGACTAATTTATCGGTTTCAGCAAGTTGTACGGCTTTATCAACGGCTGCTGTGAACGCATCAGTATCGTTGATTAGGTGATCTACCGCCAATAACAGCGACAGAGCATCATCATGTTTTCTAATGTTTAATGTGGCTGCGGCGATGGCAGCCGCAGTATTTCTGCCAAACGGCTCGAGAATGAAGGAGGTCGGAATATTTTCCTGATTGATTTCGCGATAGTTGTCTTCTGTTTTAAACAGCAATTCGCGATTGGTAACTGTGAGCATTTCCCGCACATCTTTTTGCTGAGAACCTTTGACAAAGTCTTTTTGAAGCACTCTTTCACCATCATTCAACCGGATGAATGGTTTTGGATGCATAGATCGGGACAGTGGCCACAGTCGTGATCCTGCACCGCAGCAGAGAATAGTAGGTATAAGCATCATGTTTCTTTATATGCATGTAATACATGACCAGTGTAATGAAGCTACACTTTCGTAACAGTGACGAACGTTACGAGTCCTTGTGAGAATATTCCTGGGCTGGCGATAAGATAACAGCTCTTCTGATAAAAATTGTTCGTTAATTCAGATAGTTAAATCAAAACACACTGACACTCACCGAATAACAAGCAGCTATGTTAACAAACTTTTACCGAATATGGTTATTCACAACCAATTTCAGTTTATCTCGATAAGCCTTGCACTGCCTGAGTCACAGTACCCGGTCACCGGCTCCTTTTCCGGTAGCAGTGTGAAAAATATATTTGAAATAGTTCAACAGTGTCAGTTCACGGATCATTTTTGCATCTGTTTCCGCCAGCAATTCGGGGGTGGACATATCAATTTCATTGATTTGAGCAAGCCCTGTGATTCCGGGCTTTACATCAAATACATTTCGGTTCGTCCTTTCAGTTATTAGTTCTATTTGGTTATAAAGACAGGGTCTTGGGCCAACCAGGCTCATATCACCCTTCAGCACATTCCATAATTGCGGTAATTCATCCAGTTTGGTCCGACGCAAAAAACGTCCAAAGCGTGTGATGGATGCCGCACTGGCTAGATGACTGGCGACATGAGCCGTATCTTTTTTCATGGTGCGAAGTTTGACCAATGTAAAAGGCTTTTGATGGCGACCCACCCGTTGCTGACGAAAAATAGGTGAGCCGGTATCGAACCAACCAACAATGGTCAGAATTAATAAAATTGGCAAACCAATCAATAATCCAAAAATAGAAAAAATAATATCCAGTAAACGGATAACAACTTGGGTCATGAAATACTCGTTTTAATGTTTTACAAAGGTTGAATTTCTATCCAACTCAGCCATTTTGTTAAGTTGTTGTTCCATCGATGTGACAGGCTGCCATCCCAGCAACTGGTTAGATTTGTTGATGTTGATTTGCAAATTACCGAATAGACGATCGGTGATATTTTGCTTGCCTGCCAGTTTGGCGAAAAATATCATCCAGGCAATTGGCACGGGAATCAATCTTGGTGGTCGTTGATATGCTTTTGCAATTTTTTTTAATAGGTCTGTAGTGGAAATATCTTTACCATCAGCTATCAGGAAAACCTGATTCGCTGCAGCAGGAGGTGTCATGCAAAGCGTTATAAAATCAACCAGATTATCAATCGCCAACATGGAGCGTTGATTGGAAACCGATCCAAAAGGTAGCGGTAAGCCTTTTTTGATGATTTTGATCATACACGCAAAGTTAGCTTTCACGCCCGGTCCATAGACAAGGGGGGGACGTATTATCACTACCTCCATTGAGGAGCTCTTGGTCAGTTCAAACAGCGCCTGCTCTGCTTCAAATTTTGACTGACCATAATCATCTTCAGGCTTTGGCTCATCCGTCTCAGTGAAAGCTTCACGATTGTTAGTGGATTCACCATTTACTTTAATCGAACTTAAAAAAATGAAGCGTTTCACACCAGCCTTGGCCGCTTGCCCAGCTAACTCAATGGTAGCGTTTACATTCAATTTTCGAAATTCAGTCAGTGGATCGGTGGCATTATCTTGCATGATATGAACACGTGCTGCGGTGTGAGTTACGACATCAATATTTTTCAGCGTATTGATTATCGTGTTCTGTTCGTCCAGCAGGCTTAAATCACCAACCACTATTTGCTCAACCTCTTCAGGCAATTCAGCAGAATGCTTTCGAACTGCTGCAATTACTTCATGACCTTCAGCAACAAGTTGAGCCACTAGAGCCTTACCAACAAATCCAGTTGCTCCGGTGACAAAAATACGCATCAGCTATGAATTAACTGTTCGATTTCAGCTACTTTGGCTTTCATCAAAGACTCATCGGCTCGCGATTCAACATTCAAACGCAAAAGTGGTTCAGTATTAGACGAGCGTAAGTTAAATCGCCATTGTTCAAATTCAAGGCTAATTCCGTCAGTTCTATCAATAACGGGATTTTCAACCGCGAAATGTTTCAGAATTTTATCGAGAATGACACTGACATCTGCTACTCGATAATTAATTTCACCACTGCATGGGTATTTCGCCATCCGTTCATTGACCAGTTCAGACAAGGGTTTGCCAGCAACACTGATTAACTCAGCGACCAGCAACCAAGGGAGCATGCCACTGTCGCAATAGGCGAAGTCCCGGAAATAATGATGAGCACTCATTTCACCGCCATAAACTGCATTTTCAAGACGCATGCGTTCTTTGATAAATGCATGACCCGTTTTGGATTGGATGGGTTTGCCACCGGCCGCTTCAACTTGATCGATTGTATTCCAGGTTAGTCGTGGATCATGAATTATTTTTTCGCCTGGTGACTTGAGTAAAAATGCTTCAGCCAATAAACCAACAATATAATAACCTTCGATAAAGCGGCCATTTTCATCAAACAGAAAGCACCGATCAAAATCCCCATCCCAGGCAATACCCATATCCGCTTTATTGGCAATAACAGCATCAGCTGTTGCTGCACGATTTTCGGGTAATAATGGGTTGGGAATACCATTGGGAAAGCTGCCGTCTGCTTCGTGATGTACCTTGATAAATTCAACCGGCACATTAGCTGATTTGAATTGTTCTTCAATCGCATCTATCACGTGTCCAGCAGCGCCATTACCGGCGTTGACGACTAGTTTCAAGGGTTTGACTTTACCCAAATCGATATAGGTCATTAGATGCTTAACGTAGGGCTCAAGTATCGATTGTTGTTGATATTTATTCGCATGAGTTGTGCCACTGAAAACATTGTTTTTAATAGGTGCCGCATCCGAAGTATTGACCATATCAGCATTCACTGCTTTAGTCGTGTTAAACGGTGATTCAATACGTTCAGCCAAATCACGAATATCATTTAATCCGCTATCACCACTTATCGGCAATGCATCACGACCAACCAGCTTCATGCCATTGTAATCCATGGGATTGTGACTTGCCGTCACTTCAATACCACCATCAACATCGAGATAAAATGACGCAAAATAAATCTCTTCAGTTCCCACCATGCCGATATCAATAACTTCTGCTCCGGCATCCATCAAACCTTGCGCTAAAGCGAGTTTAAGCGGCTCACTGGTATGCCTTATATCTCCCCCCACAGCAACCCGTTTTGCATTGAGATGTTTGGCATAAGCGTTACCAATACGGTAAGCCACATCCGGGTTGAGCTCATCACCCAATTTGCCACGAATGTCGTAGGCTTTAAAACAAGTCAGTGTGTTTACTGTAACCATATTTGTTCCTTGGTTCATTCAATGCTGTGGAGTAAGATGAAGATAAGTAACTATTTAAAAAAAGCAAAACCCTGCGCTGCGTATTAAAGATCTAGAATATTATTTTGCGAATCCACTCGGTAATTTCTTGCAAGTCAACTTTTCTTTCGCAAAATCCATTTGAAAATTTCCTATTACCGATTTGAAATCGTCGGAAAACGGCCTCGATATTTAGCAAAAAACCGTATCATACTGTTGAGATGCCATCGCAAATACTTTAACTTTTTGTGACTCTGTCTTTGCGCCTGGTGGATAACCGATACTTGTGGTGATACCGCTATAGGCAGTCCTTTTTTCCAAAGCCTCACACATATATCAACATCTTCATAATATAAGAAATATTGCTCATCAAAACCATTTACTGCTTGATAGGCTTTCCTATCAAACAGCATAAACATGCCTCCTACCCAGTCTGGGTAAAACAAGCTACTTTTATCGGAAAAAGCATAAGTATCGTGCTCGCCAGTGATAAGACGTTTTATTAGTCGTGTCACTGTTGGAAACTTTCGCACACTGTCTTCGACTTGACCTTTCGCATCAACTATTACTGGAGCAATCATAGCTAAATGAAAAGTCTGTATATTCTCTACCAATGTCTGAAATGGATCATCTTGCAGATGAATATCCGGATTAAGTACACAAAAAAAGTCACCCTTTGATTGTTTGAATGCAGCATTATGGTTTGCAGCAAAACCTTTTTGGGTTGGGTTTGTGAGAAGTCGTAATGACGCGTTTTTAAAAGAGTAATTTATCTTTTCTGGGATATTATGTGTCACTATCACCTCATGAATCACTCCAGCAGAAACAACAACATCCAGATCATTTAACAATTGTTGTACTAATATGGATTGTCCATGACTAACGATAGATAATGTAACCTTCATTGAGATGTCTTGATTATAAATTGCATGAATTAAACGGACGATTAAGCATTTGTCAACTACAACCCAAAACGAGTTTTATAAAGTATAATCATTTTAGTCTTGTACAAATCTAAAAAATTCAAGAGTCCGATTTTAGTTAGTGAGGATATGGCCAGCTTAAATGACTGGAAAACATGCCCTTCCATGTACTTTACGCGGGAAAATGTTGTGAGAGTATAACCAGCACTAGCAGAGTCTGAAAAATAGTGATTTTTCACTTTTATCCATTGCCTACAAAAGTCACTATTGATTCGGCCAGAAATAACTCGATTATGCAAATCATCTGGACGGAAGTAATAATCTGCACATTTTTCCTGCTGAAAAATGAGTTTGATGCCCTTCTTTTGAGCTCGCATCATCAGGTCTGAATCCTGGTGGCGAGACAAAGTTTCGTCAAACAAGACATCTTTTGCTACCCCAACAGGCAAAATGAATGTACTTGTTTGCATATGTTGCCCAGCAGCAAAAACATACTCAGAAACAAGTTCATTCCTACGGATTCCACGAATAGGAAGCAGTGCACCAGTTTTATGTGACCCAATCAATTCAAATTGACCGTAGATGATAAATTGCGCATCAGAAATGTTTTCTATAATTTTAACTGCGGACTCTAATCTGTTTGATGGCCAAGTATCATCAGAATCCAGAAACGCGATATATTCTCCACGAGCCAAATTCATTCCTTTATTACGTGAAAATGCAGCATTCATATTTCTATGATTCTGTACAAACTTAATGCTAATATCCCTAGCATATTGAGCGATAACCTGTTCCAGCTCGGTAAGATCGTCCGATGCATCATCGACAATTACGACTTCAAAATTTTGCTCACTCTGATGTAAGAGCGAGCCTAAAGCACGGCTGATTGTTTTCGAGGAATTGAAGCAAGGTATAATGACGCTGAATTTGATATTACTGTTAATGTCCATCAATACACCTAAACCATTGAATTAATTTTGGCTAACAAGATCTGAACGTTCTTCTCTGGAGACACATTAGCGTCTAACTCTAAGACCTCACACCCACGACCTTTGTATGTTTCTGCAATTGACTCAACCAGATCAATTGCACTTTCTCGGAGAGAATAATAGTTGCTTTTTAAGCCATCTCTATCAGCAACTCTTTCCGCTAGAGACTCAGGCTCTGCTTTCAACAAAATAAGTAAATCCGGTAGAGGACAATTGCCTATGTATGATGCAATCTTGCCCTTGGAAACGTTAGAATATAAAAGTGTAGTTGCTCTTTGAGCAGGCCCTTCCTCCAAAACGACAGCACAATTAAAAACTACATACTCCTTTAATAAGAAGCCTGAAAAAGAATCAGCAAATAACTTTACTCTTTTTACCCTCCATAAAAAGCTTATTTTTACACTTAAAACTTGTCCTACTCCTTCAATTAAGGATTTTAAACTTATCCCTTTTTTTTTATTTTGATCAAAAATTAAAAACAAAAACCAAAACAATCTCAATGACATTTTTTTTGAAAAAAGTGATAAAAAAACAACTAAAAAAGAAAGGTATGTATTATAGCTTTTTAAAGGTTTTTTATAGATTTTATGGGCATCAGCAGCTAGTTCTAGCTCTCTTATGAGTGTGGTTTTTCCAGATCCTGCTGGCCCGATTAATTCAACAAGTATCATTATGATCAAATTATTTTATTAATATATAAAAGCAGCAAAGAAAATTTCCCTACCAATCGTGAAAATACGTTATTTTTATATATACAAGACCTCAAACTAGTCAACGCAATCTGCCTCAGATAATATGTAGACACCTCAATATCTTTTTGTAGATAAAAGTATTTGTAAAGACAAATCCTGGTTCTTAAATAATTTTGCTGCTTCAGACTTTCATCTAAAACCCCTCGGTTTATCCCGCCTGAATGAATTCTAAAAGCTGAAGGTTTTATATTGGATATATACTTTCCTTTACCGAAACAACCAGCAATTGCTTTTATGAACATATCACCACCAAACAATAATGGGTCAATATTTTCGTAGCACTCCTTAACCACTGCATACCTAACCATTACAGCCTGTGTACTAATTTTGAAGCTGGTCTTTAACTCATACTCCGAAGCATCTTTTCTATTATTCTTGCTTAGTTTGTTTTCATGAACTTTTCTTCCAGAACCATCAATGACGATCGCATCGTGATATACAATCGAGTACTGCTCATTATTCTCAAGAAAATTCTTTTGTATACTTAATTTATGCTCATCCCTCCAGTAATCGTCCCCCTCACATAATGAAACATATTTACCTTTCGCACGCTTGTAATTAAATTCAGCATTAATTTTTTTCCCTTTAGAATACTGGTTATCAGTCTGATAAATGGGCTTAATCAAGTTAGGATAATGTGCCTCATACTGCCTGATTATCTCAGTAGTTCTGTCAGTTGAGGCGTCATCATGAATCAGAATTTCAAACGGGAAATCGGTTTCCTGGATGAGGAATCCTTCCAATGCATCCTCAATGTAGGACTCATGGTTATAGGTAATACAGCAAATACTGACAACCGGTTTATCTGGTTCGCCCTTCCATGTCGCCATGATCTCTTCTTGGTTTCTCAGATTTTTCATTTTAACCAGACTTTCCTTTCATTCTTTGCTTCATTAGACTACGGACCATTTCAAGCGCTGGTAACTTGAACAGCCATGCGCACATGAGATAGCTGATAACACCCACACTACCTAAAACAAAGAAGACTATAATCTCAGGCCATACCAGCCAGCTCTTCAGATAATACATACAGCTTCCTATTGATACAGCTAACAATAAACTGGGCATAAAGTCCTCCAGTTGTTCTTTTATCGAATAATCGATCAACTGCTTAGAAAAATAGCTATTCGGTAAATAGGCCAACACCGAAGATATAATCTGTCCGAGCAAGATACCGATAACTCCAAAACGATAGCTTATGAAGAATATCACTATGGCAACCGTTTTTTTGAATAGGCCTAGGTAAAACACCAGATCGGCCCTGTCTTTTATCTTCAAAATATTCAGGTTGGTAGCGTGCAATGGATAGAGTAATGAGGCTATACACATCAGCTGTAGATAAACGGCCGCCGACCACCAGACTTCGGGGACAAGCAGACGGAATATTATTTCGATGAATACTGCGAGAAATATCAGTACTGGAAACATCAAAAACGTCATAACTGCAATAACCTGACGATAGCCGTTTTTAAGCTTTTCGGGTTGATTCTTCAAGCGTGCTAGTGCCGGATAAGTCACCGCCTGAATGGAGGAAACAAGTTGCTGAATCATTAAGTCTCGAATTTTCTCAGCAAAGAAATACAGTCCTGCGATCGGTGCAGTAAAAAGTTTGGCAATCACAATCACGTACATATGCCTGATAGGTACCGTAGTTATTCCATTGAGCATCAAGTATCCACCAAAAGCCGATAACTTTTTAAATTCCGTCCAGCCAAAAAGAAGTTTCGGTCGCCACAGTTTAAGTCGCCAATACAATGCCGTATTAAGGGTTGCCTGTGCTAGTATTTGAACAACAAGTGCCCAGACACCAAACTCAGCATAAGCTAATAAAATCGCTACCGTTCCTGAAACAAGCGCCGCAGGGAAGGATACCTGTAATTGCAACTTAAACTTGAGTTCCCGGCTTAGCACTGCTCGTTGCACAATGGCAAAAGAATTGAAGATGATCGCGAGTCCCGTCACCCTAATCAAAAGTACTAGGTCTGGTTGCTCGTAGAAATCGGCGATGAATGGAGCTCCTATAAATAACAGCCCATACACAATAAACGCCAATATAATATTGGAATAGAAAGCAGTACTGTACTCGCGTTCGGTCACATTCATGCTACGGATCAATGATTGGCTGAAACCAGCGTCTACAAGGACGTTGGAGAGCGAGAGAAACACCGCCATCATTGCAATTAGACCAAACTCCTCAGGAGAGAGAAACCATGCGAGCACGATTGTTATCAGCCCCCCCACTCCACGACGCAATAATAGCTCGGTAAAGTTCCATACAATGCCCGATGCAGTTTCTTGCTTAAGTGAAGTCTTTTGCACGCTCAAATGATACTCCGGCAATGTTTTAATAAGGGCTCTTGTCCGGTCAAGTTTTATTTTCCCAGGGAAATCTTTTTTCAATAGGCGACTTTCCAAGGAACTCACAAAACTTTAAATAAGAATCTTCGTTTGCAACATTGATAATTAGCAAATCCTCAGTTCTATACTTGAAATATTGTTTTACATCATGAATGTAATTGTTGTAAAAGGCTATAAGCTTTTCTTTTTGATAAGGATCTTCCTCCGGCGTACAAAATAATGCTCTGTTAACAATCCATGGTCTGCCTTTTGTTCCGTTTACTGCATTTAATAAATCATTTTTAGTGGGTATCGCACCGTTCGACCACTTTTTGCCGTGGAACCTTGTAATTGAGCTATACCATTGTTCTGCATCATCTCTTATAGTTAATATAAATTTACTGTTTGGAAAAGCTTGATCGAGTGGAATGTAGGTGTAAGGGAAAGAAAAAGGTGAGTCTTGAAATGCTTGGGCGTATTTACAATAGTTTATGATGGGTTGAAAGTCTCTTTTAAGCCAAGGTTTAAGTAAATTTTGGGCTTCTGCCTGATTGCCAACAATAAACCCTAAGTGTTGCATAGCTTTTTTTATAGAGGTTGTACCCGTTTTATTTAAGCCAATACAGAATATTTTTTGGTTATTTCCTATCAATCTAATCCTATTAATGATATTCCTAGTGTTAGGCCTAATACTTTGAATAAAAGATTTCGTGAAATGTTCACTTGGCATTAATTACTTCCCCAGCAATATAGTTATAATCACACAACTTTTTCTGACTAACACCAAACTTATCCGCCTGAAATGAGGGTGAAATACCAGTCATGCTCAATAATTTGCTGCTAAGGATAGGGTCAGCTTTTTTGTGAAAGGTAGCTTTCTGAGCAACTTTAAAATTGGTCAATTGCTGAAGCGGAAGTTTTTCTGATCGATACATGGATTTAAATATACTGTGCACTATTGGTTGCTTACGTGTCACATCGGCAATCCATTTTTTAAGGCCTAGTAATGAAATTACCTGTTGTGAATAAACACCACCTTCCCCCCCTTTTTTTATGTTTTCATGCTGATCCAAAATAATTTTTTCGACTAGGTGCTTATCCGTTTCAAGAGCTAAGGCTACTTGTTGAGCAAAATATTTCGGGTCATGCTTTATGTCCTCGAAAACTAGTATTTTTGTATCAAAATAATTAGAGACTAATTTGATAGTTTCTTCCATGAAAACTGATTCTTGATCTATATTTGATTCTGAGTTCACAAAATAATGAGCATATTTTTCAAAAGTGTCTAACTCTTTTATTTTTCGGTAAAATTCAGCGTGCAGTTGTACATAGAGCGAAAATATATAATCAACCGGCTGCCTAATCGTCATCAAGACTTTGACCTCAAATTCAGACAGTAGATCATTCAAATTCTGGATTTTTTCAGAGAGGGGAAGATTATCCTGTCCAGGATAGAAAACCATTATTCCTTCATCACTGAATACGTTTAACTTATCTTTAACTAGAAGTTCATCTATCTTTTCAGATACATCCCCGTTGTTAATCCTACCTTCACAGGCTTTTCTGATTATCCAGCCTACATTGTTCTTAAAGTAGGCTTTTCCATTTTTATCGTAATCAACGACCTTACCCAGAAAATTAATGTTTCCTTCGTCATGTAATTTTTGAAACAGGTGATGCTGTAGAGTGGTTGTTGCTGTTTTAGGCAGGCCGAGATGTAACAAAATGCGTTTCATTGCTTCTCACTTATCTCCACTTTGCCAGACAAGCGGATCAACATTCTCTCGGATATCTAGAAACATTCTTCTTAGATCATATTCAGGGACAAAACCAAACTCAGCTCTTGTTCTACTCATATCGAAAGTGAAGTTAGGCTGAGAGTTTTTTTCAGGTAAGAATACTTTTTCTATTGAGTTATCTTCTCCAAAAATTTCAATAATTGTATCGACAAGTTGCTCAAGACTTACTGGTGAGCCAGTTCCCGCATTATAAAGGCCTTGAGCTGTTTTGCTTTTCACAGCCAACTCGATCAACCTGGAAAAGTCTTTTACATAGGGCATATCTTTGGCATTTTGGGGATCACCCCAAACTTCTATTCTTTGATACTGCACTACATTTCGGATCATCTGCACATAGGCTTTGGTTCGTTTACTACCATCTACAAAATAGTTCACATTATCATCAGCACAATAAACTGTTGGAATCCTGAAAATCACAGTCTGCAGACCATATTCCTGATGATAATGTTCTATCAAATCACAAGCTGTAGCCTTGGATATTCCATATACAGCATGATCCCCAGTCATTGCCAGTGATCTGGGCTGCTCAGTTGTGATCGGAATGCCACTGTAAAACGAACCAGCTACATCAGAAAATGACATAACAAAGATCATTTTTCTTACCTTTGTTTTTTTGCAAAACTCTAATGTATTCAAAGTACCGGTGATATTAACGTCAATATATTTTTGTGGCTGATAACCGTGCATCGTTGCAGGCATAGCACCAGAAATCAAAACAATACAGTCATACACATGTTCAAGTTTTTCAAAATCAAATTTGTCGGTAACATCAAGTTTTAGATACCGAATATTTGTGATTCTCTCATCATGTTTACTATGACAATAAGTTCCAGTCACTTCATATTGAAGTGATAAATTTTCGGTAACAACTTTGCCAAGACTCCCTGTTGCCCCAATTACCAATATTTTTCTCATTTGTTCAATCGCTTTTCTTAATTAGTTTGTAATCATTAAGCATCGAACCCAGTTTATTCAAATCGTTATTCATTAAAACATCAATAATAGAGAGTGCTGAGGTAAACTCACTATTTTTCTGGTTATATGGTCTAAAACTCGGCTCTATAAATGACAACTTAACATCCAACTGTGCAAAACTAGCTGAGTCATATAACTCCATTCCACCGGGCATATTGATATAGTGACTGGCTTCAAGCTCCTTGCAAATCGCCAATACTTTTTTTTGTCCTCGTAAAGTAACATCCTTTCTCAGCTCTGAAGATAAAACCCACTCTCGCTCAAGTCCAAGATAATCACAGACTTGTCTTAGACCAAAATCGAGAAATAAAGCCAAATTAGTTTGTGGTGAATTCAGAATTGTTTCAATTAATTCAATGACTTCAGCATAATTTGGCGCGTTTGAGTAGCTTTGTTTAATAGTTTTTAAAAGCTTGTGACGATTATTGCCCACCCTAACCTGATTTATTAACCGGTTGGGGCTCGCACCAAGTAATTGTAGAGTGATTAGTACCTTTTCACCTTGAGATAATATGAAATTACGGTTAATCCACCCACCTTTGATATAGTTCACATCATCATAGACAACAAAAGAATCCACTGAATGAATCAGCTGGAAATAGCCAATATATGGGAAAAAGTACGGCTGCATGATGGCAACTTTCATCAACTAAACTCAACTAACTTAATAAGAACTTGGCAAATAAAACTAACTTCATCTGGTGTCACGGAAGTGCCCGTTGGTATGACTACTACTTTTTCCGCCACTCTTTGGGTAATAGGCAATAACAACCCTGCATGGGGATATAACTCACGATATGGCAGCATCTTGTGACATCCTGGCCAAAAGTACTTTCTTGCAAGAATATTCTCTGCATGAAGTGCTTCGATGATCTCATCGCGAGAAACAGGACAATCATCACCAACTTCCAGAACCACATATTGAAAATTGTTTTTTTCGTTTTCATCGAAAGTATAAATGCTTAACCCAGGCAGACCAGTTATTCCCTTTTGATAAGCTCGGTAATTTTCTTCGTTTCTGCGAATGACCTTATCAACGTTATCCAGATTCACAAGCCCCATCGCCGCATGAATCTCAGTCATTTTTCCATTCGTCCCCGGGTGAATAACATTGTCCATGCCAGCAAAACCAAAGTTACGCATCAAGCGCATTTTTTCGGCCAGCTCATCATCGTTAGTCAGGACCGCACCACCCTCGAAGGTATTGAAGAACTTGGTGGCATGAAAACTCAGTACTTCGGCTTGACCGAAATTGCCGATCATTTTGCCTTTGTACGAACAACCGAAAGCATGAGCCGCATCAAACATCAGTTTGAGACCGTGTTCATCAGCAATCTGCTGCAGTTCATTTACCGGCGCGGCGTGACCCCATAAATGCACTCCGATGATGCCGGCGGTTTTAGGCGTGATCATCTTGCGTACCGATGCAGGATCAAGGCAATGCGTAACAGGGTCGATATCAGCAAAAACCGGCGTAATTTCTTGCCAATGCAAGGCATGAGCTGTAGCAATAAATGTGTATGAAGGCAGAATGACTTCGCCAGTGAGATCAAGTGCCCGAATGGCGATTTCAAGGGCTATAGTGCCATTACACATGGCAATGCAATTTTTTGCTTGGTGGTGCTCAGCAATTCTATGTTCCAGCTCTTGAACCAGCGGACCATTATTACTTAGCCAGTGATTCTCAAAAATCTGATCGACATACTTTTGAAAAGCAGCTTTATCTCCCATGTTCGGGCGACCAACATGAAGTTTTTCAATAAACGCAGGAGCCGAACCGTTGATGGCCAAATCTGCTTTCGAATTAATTTTTTTCATTTATTTTCTCTAAATAAAATTTAGAAGTTTGTTAATGTCTACTGTTTTTAAATGGCTTAATGTACCTGCAAAAAGTTTGTAGAGCGCACGATCAGCTTCATTCACTTTCCAGACTCTTTTTGTCGTTTAAGATCATCACGAAGCTCTGCAATTTCAGCTTGGAGCTTTTCGTATTCACGCATCTTAATTTTGAGAAACCGAACTGAAACGCTGGCTTTTTCTTCAATGCCTTTGGGAGTTAAAAAGTAAAGATAGGCCGATTTTTTTTTGCTGTTTTTGAAGTTAGTTGCTTTGAGCAATCCCTTCTCAATAAGCGCTTTGAGACAAAAGTTGGTTTTACCAAGGCTGATATCAAGTTCACGCGCTAGTTCACGCTGACTGATTGAGGGATTTACTTCAATCAATTTAAGGATTTTGTACCTGTATTCATCGGTCAACATATTTTTGAGCCGTAGAGTCTGTTCAGCTAATGAACAGACTCTACTTTATATGCTTATTTCTGTAAATAAATTTCAATAGCAAATTATTCCACAGTAACCGACTTGGCCAGATTACGAGGTTGATCGACATCCGTGCCTTTTATTAATGCTACGTGATAACTGAGCAATTGAAGCAAAATATTGTAGGTTATGGGTGCGGTAATACGACCAACGTTGGTGGTCGCTTTAATAACTTTAAACCCACTCTCAGAACTAATATCCGAACGCTCATCTTCAAACACAATCATCTGACCACCGCGGGCTTTCACTTCATGAAGATTGGATTTGAGCTTTTCCAGCAGATCATCGAGCGGAGCAATAGCAATTACCGGCATATTTTCATCAATCAATGCCAATGGACCATGTTTAAGCTCACCGGCAGGATAAGCTTCTGCATGAATGTAGCTTATTTCTTTAAGTTTTAAAGCACCTTCCAACGCTATTGGATACATCGTGCCACGACCCAAAAATAGTGCATGCTGTTTATCTGCAAAAGCCTGAGCAATGTCTTGGATTTCTTGTTCGTGCATTAAGGCATTTTGAATCAGGTTGGGTAATTTCTGCAGGCCTTGTGTGATATGTTTCTCACGTTCACGAGAGATACGTTTTTTCACTTTGCCAATACAGGTAAGCAATAAGGCTAATGCAACTAACTGAGTGGTAAAAGACTTGGTTGAGGCAACACCAATTTCTGGGCCGGCGTGCGTGAGATAACAAAGATCAGCTTCACGAGTCAGACTGCTTTCTGCCACATTACAGATGGATAAAGTTTGAATATTTTTTAACGCACTCCGTGAATCTGCGGCATAAGCTTTAATTTGTTGTAAAGCAGCCAATGTGTCGGCAGTTTCACCAGACTGGCTGATGGTGACAAAAAGCGTATTATCTTCGATGACTGGATTTCGATAACGAAATTCACTGGCTACTTCGACCTGACATGGCAGTCGAACAATGTCTTCTGCCCAGTATTTCGCCACCATACCTGCATGATAACTGGTACCACAGGCAATAATATGCATCCTTTCTATGCTTTTAAAAATTGATTCTGCACCGGGACCGAAAGTGGAGACTAATACCTGATCTTGTGTTACTCGCCCTTCAAGTGTGTCAATAACGGCCTGAGGCTGCTCGAAGATCTCTTTGTGCATGTAATGACGGTGTTCACCAAGTTCTACCGCCGTGATGTTTAATGAAGATTGTTTAATTGGACGATCAACTTTCTCACCAGTCACAGAGCTATAAATATCAATGCTCTCACGGGTTAGTTTAGCAACATCGCCATCTTCCAAAAAAATGAAGTTCTGGGTAACGGGTAGTAAGGCAGATACATCGGAAGCAATAAAATGTTCACCGATACCAATTCCGATTACTAATGGACTGCCTTTGCGGGCGGCTATCAGCGTATTCGGCTCGTCGGTAGCAATAACACCAAGTGCATAAGCCCCTTCAAAATCATGAATGGCTTCAACCACGGCTTCGAAAAGGGAAAGGTTGGTGCGGCTGGCAGTTGGAGAAGCATCACCGTATAAATATTGATATATGGAATGGGCGACCACTTCTGTATCGGTTTCAGAGGTAAAGCGATAGCCCTGGTGCGTCTGTTGCTGTTTTAGAACCTGATAGTTTTCGATGATTCCATTGTGTACAACAGCAACACGGTGATTACATATATGGGGATGAGCATTATTTTCGGAAGGTATTCCATGCGTGGCCCAGCGGGTATGGGCGATGCCCATCTGACCAGAAAAGCTGCTGTTTTCGCCATCAATCTTGGCTTCAAGCTGCTTAATTTTACCAAGCGAACGAACCCGATGAATATTGGCGTCAGCGTCCATCAGTGCAACACCGGAAGAGTCGTAGCCTCGATATTCCAGCCTGCGTAGCCCTTCCATCAAGATTGGCGCTACATTTCGCTCAGCAATACCACCGACTATTCCACACACTGATTGCTGTCCTCCAAATAAGCAAACAAGGATTATACATCAGCAACCTTATAATTAATGCCCTTCTATCATCAATAAAACGTATTAGCGGTTGAGTATTTCTACTAAAAAGGATTAATCCTGACCAAATAAATCGCGGGTATAAATCTTTTCTTTAACATCCTGAATATCATCCGTTATACGATTGGCAATAATTAATGAGGATTGTTGTTTGAATGCGGCCAAGTCATTGACTACTTTTGAACGGAAAAACTCGGCTTCTTCCAACACCGGTTCATAGACGATAACTTCTATACCCTTGGCCTTAATACGTTTCATAATGCCCTGTATTGCCGAAGCCCTGAAGTTATCTGACCCTTGTTTCATGACCAGTCGATAAATGCCCACAACTTGAGGATTTTTCTTAATAATCTGTTCGGCAATAAAATCTTTGCGGGTGGTATTGGCATCGACAATAGCCCGAATCAGGCTATTCGGCACAGTTTCATAGTTGGCCAACAGTTGTCTGGTATCTTTTGGCAGGCAATAACCACCGTAACCGAACGAAGGATTATTGTAGTGGTCGCCGATACGAGGATCCAAACCAACCCCTTCGATGATTTGCCGACTGTTCAGATTATGCGTTTCAGCGTAGCTATCGAGTTCATTAAAATACGCGACGCGCATCGCCAGATAGGTATTTGAAAACAGCTTGATCGCTTCGGCTTCGGTTGGGTCGGTAAATAACACAGGCACATCTTTCTTCACCGCGCCTTGCAATAGCAAATCAGCAAATAAACGTGCACGATCACTCTGTTCACCTACGACAATGCGTGAAGGATAAAGATTGTCATACAACGCTTTACCTTCACGTAAAAACTCAGGCGAAAAGAAGATTTTATCACTGCCAAATTTGGCTCGAACCGTTTGTGTATAACCCACAGGGATAGTTGATTTTATTACCATAACAGCTGATGGATTTATCGCCAGCACATCCTGAATAACCGCTTCAACTGAATTGGTACTAAAGGTATTAGTTACAGTATCGTAATCGGTTGGCGTAGCAATGATGACAAAATCAGCTTTTTCATAAGCTTTTTGCTTATCCGTTGTGGCATTCAGATTGAGCGGTTTATTGGCCAGAAAATCTTCGATTTCGTTATCGACAATGGGTGATTTTTTAGCGTTAATCAAATCAACTTTTTCAGGGACGATGTCCAGAGCAGTCACATGATGATGCTGAGCCAACAACACGGCCAGTGATAAGCCAACATATCCTGTTCCAGCAACTGCAATATTGAGTGTTTTTTCCATAATACGTCTCTAATGTTGGTTAATAATTACGTTCTGCTTACTTGCAAATCTATGACTCAGCCAGTCTTCAATTGCGCATTGGGGTATAAATCCATCAACATATTTGCTGAGCAGTACCCGGACCTGCTCATAATCTGCAACGCTGACAGCATGCTGTAAATCAGTCAGGATTAACTGTAAATCCTGCCAGGCAATAACCCGCTCTTCGGCTCGCATAATTTTCTGGTGTGCAGTTTGACTGACATTTTCCCCAATCAGCAGCTCTTCAAATAACTTTTCGCCAGGACGCAGTCCAGTGTAGGTAATTTCAATATCCCCATCGGGGTTTTCAGCATTTTTTACTGTAAAACCACTGAGATGGATCATTCGGGTAGCCAGATCAACAATTTTTACCGCAGACCCCATATCCAACACAAAAACATCACCGCCCTGTCCCATTGCTCCTGCCTGAATGACTAGTTCAGCTGCTTCCGGAATGGTCATAAAATAACGGATTATTCTTGCATCGGTCACCGTAACAGGACCACCTCGAGCTATCTGTTCGCGAAATAATGGGACGACTGAACCAGAGGAGCCCAGCACATTACCAAATCTAACCATAGTAAAACGGGTATCTGAGATTTGTGCCAAGGCTTGTAAAACCAACTCGGCCATGCGTTTGCTGGCCCCCATTGTATTAGTTGGTCGAACGGCTTTATCTGTAGAGATCAGCACAAAGGTTTCAACGTTTGCGGCAATGGAGGCCTGGGCACAATGTAAGGTACCGAAAACATTGTTACGGATCCCTTCACCCACATTTTTTTCGACCATTGGCACATGTTTATACGCTGCAGCATGATAAATCGTTTGTACCGAAAAATGTTGACAAATTGATGTCATTCGGACGCGATCAACAACAGAGCCCAACAAAGCGATCACCTCGACACCACTTGGCTGATTACAGAGCTCCTGTTCGATTTGATATAAGGCAAATTCACTGATGTCAAACAATAGCAATCGGCTGGGTTTGAGTTTGATGATTTGCCGTGTCAGTTCGGAGCCAATAGAACCACCGGCACCGGTGACCATGACGCATTTTCCACTGATATTCGCGGTTAATAATTGCGGATCGGGGGCAACGGGTTCCCGGCCAAGTAAATCTGCAATATCCACCTCCTGAATGTCTGATACTTCCAGTTTGCCTTCTGCTATCTCAGTCAGGTCGGGTAAAGTCCGAATATGCACGGGTAAATCTTCGAGTGATCGCAGAATTTCACTACGACGACTTCTGGAGGCTGATGGCATGGCCAACAACACATCACGTACATGAAATTTATCAATCAATTTCACCAAATCGCGGGGACGATAGACATTCAAGCCGTTAATTTGCTGCCGATACAACGTGGGATCATCATCAATAAACGCAACGGGTCTCAATTGACGTCCCATTTTCAATAAGGCTGACAGTTGGGCGCCTGCCCGCCCGGCTCCATAGATTAAAACGGGAGGAATGTAGCGTTGATTATCCAGCTCAGCCAGAGGACTGCGGGTTGTGCTAATAAATAACCAGCGTGCATACAAGCGCAGCCCACCGACGGCCAAAAACAGTAATATCGCATTGATAATGTAAATTGTCCGAGGGACTAATCCTGCATACGGACCGGATAACACAACAACGGTGGCAAAAATCACCGTAAACAAACTGATCGCTTTAAAAATCGTCCACAGTGCATCCAAACCGATATATCGCACAATGGCCCGGTATAACCCCAACTTGATAAAAATCGGTGTCGCAATCAGCGGGGCGAGAAAGAATAACCATAACTGGGAAACCGGAGGTTCATACCAAGTACTGAGACGCAGTGAAAAGGCCATCCATAGCACCAGCATCACCACCACGTAATCAATGAAAATACTCAGTATGCGTTTGGTGGTTCGCGGACGGCTTAAAAACCACTGCATTAATTTGTTATACGTGGTTTGTATCACTTACCTTTTCCTCGATTTTTCGTGCGGGGACACTCTTGAACTGACGGTTTATGACTGTAAAACCCATTGTAAACTTTGCTGCCAATCAGGTAACTGCAATCCAAAATGTTGTTTTAATTTTGAATTATTCATACAGGAATTTAATGGTCGCTTGGCAGGGGTCGGATAGTCTGCCGTCGGTATGCCTGTTACTTTTGGAACACGTCGACCATCCGCTTCTGCTATCTGAAAGATAGCTTCGGCAAACCCCTTCCAACTGGTTTGACCGGCCGCGCTTAAATGATAGATACCACTATTTTGCTTCCAGAAAGCTTCATTATTATGTGTCTGAACCAATGCTTGAGCAGTGACATCAGCAATATGCCGACTCCACGTCGGGGTGCCAATCTGATCTTCTACAATATTCAATTGCTCACGTTCTTCAGCCAGTCTTAACATGGTATTCAAAAAGTTATGACCTCGCCGGTCATATACCCAGCTGGTTCTAAAAATCAGATGATCACATCCGCTGGCGACAATTGCCTGCTCCCCTTCCAGTTTGGTCAGACCATAATGGCTTAATGGACCGGTAGCATCGGTCTCTACCCATGGCGAAGCCTTACTGCCATCAAACACATAATCCGTTGAAAAATACACCAGGGGAATCGCTAACTTTTTGGCTTCTTCAGCCATTACAGCAGGCGCAATAGCATTAATCTTTTGGGCTAATTCAGTTTCCTGTTCGGCTTTGTCTACTGCAGTATAGGCCGCGGCATTAACAATCAGATCCGGCTGAATAGCATTAATCGTCTCACGAATTGCTGTTATATCAGCCAAATCCAGTGATTGTCTTGTCGTCGTATGTAATTCGCCCAGACAGGCGAGACTGCGCTGTAATTGAAAACCAACCTGGCCTTGTCCACCTATCAGTAATATTTTCATTTAAAAGGTCTCAGCCAGTTTAAACGGGGTACCTTGCTGATCTTTAGCAGACAAAACTGGTGTTATGCCCTCTAACGGCCAGTCGATTGCCAGATCGGCATCATCCCAGGCTACCGTTCGTTCATATTTAGGTGCGTAATAATCGGTGGTTTTATAAAGAAAATCGGCACTGTCACTTAACACCAGAAAACCATGGGCAAATCCGGCGGGCACCCAGAACTGTTCCTGACCCTCAGCCGTTAAAACCGCTCCGGTCCATTGACCATACGTTGGTGAATCACGACGCATATCAACGGCTACATCAAATACTTTTCCTGCCGTCACCCGAACCAATTTTCCTTGTGGTTGCTTGATTTGATAATGCAGGCCGCGTAACACGCCTTTGGCTGAGCGAGAGTGATTATCCTGCACAAAATCAATATCCAAGCCGAGCAGATCCTGAAAGGTTTTTTTGTTATAACTTTCCAGGAAAAAACCGCGTTCATCACCAAACTTTTTGGGTGTCAGTAATTTAACGTCAGGAATATTGGTCTCAGTGACTAACATTAGTAAATTGTCTCATTAATGATATTTAACAGATATTTACCATAACCACTTTTTAATAATGGCTGGGCCAATTGTTCCAGTTGTTCAGCATTAATATATCCCATGCGGAAGGCAATCTCTTCAGGACACATCACTTTTAACCCCTGCCGTTGTTCAAGGGTTTGAATGAACATTGAGGCATCAAGAAGGGAGTCATGGGTTCCGGTATCCAGCCAGGCCATACCTCGGCCCATTACCTGCACATTGAGTTGCCCATTATCCAGATAAGCCTGATTTACATCAGTAATTTCAAGTTCGCCACGCGCCGAAGGTTTGAGGTTACGGGCAATATCGACTACCTGATTATCATAGAAATACAGGCCGGTGATCGCATAACGGGATTTAGGTTTTAATGGTTTTTCCTCAATGCTCAGGGCTTTACCATTTTCATCAAACGCCACCACACCATAACGCTCAGGATCGCTGACCGGATAAGCAAAAACGGTCGCACCTTCTTTATTATTATCAGCATCTCGCATCATATCGGCCAAATCATGGCCGTAATAAACATTATCACCCAGCACTAAAGCGCAATCATCATCACCGATAAAATCAGCACCGAGTGTAAACGCCTGAGCGATACCTTCCGGTTTATCCTGAACAATATAGTGCAGATTCAACCCCCACTTGCTGCCATCCCCCAGCAATTGCTCGAGCCGTGGAGTATCTTGAGGAGTAGAAATAATGCAGATGTCCCGCATACCCGCCAGCATCATGGTGGCCAGCGGATAATAAATCATCGGTTTGTCATAAACTGGTAGCAGTTGTTTACAGATGGATTGGGTTACCGGATATAAGCGTGTGCCGCTTCCCCCTGCCAGTACGATTCCCTTACGACTCATTTATTATCTCCCAGTCCAAGTCTTTGTTGCTGATAACTGCCATCCATCACGTTTTCACACCATTTGCGATTATCCAGATACCACTGCACTGTTTTACGTAACCCGGTGGCAAAGGTTTCCTGGGGTTTCCAGCCCAGTTCACGTTCAATTTTGCTGGCATCAATGGCATAACGCGCATCATGACCAGGACGATCAGTCACAAATTCGATTAAATTTTTATGCGGCCGATGCGGTGAGTCAGGCAGTAGTTCATCCAGGATCTGGCAAATCAGTTGTACCACTTCCAGATTAGTATGTTCATTAAAACCACCGACATTATAGCTCTCGCATAATTTGCCTTCCGCCAGCACCAGTCTTAAGGCTCGCGCATGATCATCGACATATAACCAGTCACGTATATTTTCACCTTTACCGTAAATAGGCAGCGGTTTACCAGCAAGCGCATTGTTAATCACTACTGGAATCAATTTTTCGGGGAACTGGTAGGGACCATAGTTATTGGAACAGTTCGTCATTAACACTGGTAAACCATAAGTATGGTGCCAAGCACGAACCAAATGATCACTACCTGCTTTAGTAGCGGAGTATGGTGAATTGGGCTGGTAAGGAGTGGTTTCGGTAAACAGACCGGTTTCGCCTAATGTGCCATAGACTTCATCTGTTGAAATATGATGAAAACGGAATTTTTCGGCATCATCAGCGGATAATGTTTTCCAGTATTTTCTGGCCGCCTCAAGCAAAATATAAGTACCGACCACATTGGTTTGTACAAAATCTGCAGGACCATCAATCGAGCGATCAACATGCGATTCGGCCGCCAGGTGCATCATGGCACTCGGTTGATATTGGGTGAATATTCGATCCATCGCTTCTGCATCACAAATATCAGCTTGTTCAAAATGATAATTGGGCGAAGCATCAATCTCGGACAATGATTCAAGATTACCTGCGTAGGTCAGCTTGTCGATATTGATCACGGTGAAATCAGTTTCGTTAATCAATTGACGGATCAATGCAGAGCCGATAAAACCGGCACCGCCAGTTACGAGCAGGGTATTTTTATTCACGTTGCTGAGTTCACTATTCAATTTGAGAAATTCAGATTTGCCATCCTTGGTTCACGTGAAAGTTAGCACCGACAAGGGCTAAAAATCAACTTGAAAGTTTGTCGCAGATTTTTGAGGCAGAAATAGATGGTACGCCCGGCAGGACTCGAACCTGCTACCCTCGGCTTAGAAGGCCGATGCTCTATCCAGATGAGCTACGGGCGCATTAATAACTAAGTGAGGATAATTAAGCAGTCAATAAAGTGGTCGGGGCAGAGAGATTCGAACTCCCGACCCTCTGGTCCCAAACCAGATGCGCTACCAGACTGCGCTATGCCCCGACTTATCCAAGGACAGACATCCTCGAAGAAGGCGAAATAATACGCTGATGCCGATAGCGAGTCAACAGCACATTTATATTTTTTGTCGCTGCTGAAGAAGCATAGATTCTCGCTGATTTTAAAAGACGGGCATCCACTAATTAACTACATCAATCATCAATAGTTTAGGCAATTTAGCCATACAGAGCTGGTCGTGTTTAGAGGTCTTATTCTGATAATAGTTAATTACCGGCTGTTACTACGGTAGTTCAAATGAATAAATCTGATTACATGTGGTGTCCCGATGATAGAGACCATCTTTAATCCTAACAGCTTGTTTGCCAACAAATCTGTTTATTTAGGCTGTCACTTATACCTTCTTCATAAGAGCTTTGCCTAAATTGACTTAAGCCTTTTCTATGAACAGACTGATGCATAGTCTCATGCGGTTGATAACGAAACAGGAGTTATTCATCAAATGACTACGCTACGATCAGCATTATCAATAAAAAAAGTCTTAGGCTGGTTAATTGTTTATAGCTTGCTTTGGATTGTCCTGACCGAAAGTTCAGGCATCGCGTTTGGCTCATTCGTTATTCTCGCAGCAACTTGTATCAGTCTTTATCTGGCCGTTCCCACCCCTACGCTTAAAATGAGATACATGCCTCCGTTTGTTGTTTTTTTTCTCAAAGAAATGACTATGGGAGGGTGGGATGTCGCCCGCCGGGCTTTATCACCTTCCTTGCCAATAACTCCTCACTGGGTCGTCTATTCATTGCATGATTGTCCTGAAAACATTAAGTTAATCCTGTCCGCCTTGATCGGGTTAATGCCGGGCACACTGGCCTCACATTATAAAAATCAACAACTTCATATTCATGTTCTGGATAGTACCCAGGATTGGCACACCGTCGTATCAGATCTCGAAAAACACCTTACGCAACTCATGGGAGGTACGATGAAATGATGGTTTTGGCCTGTCTTTTATTGGTGTCCATTATGGTGGGGCTATGGCGTGTTATATTGGGCCCCAGCCGAATCGATCGACTGATAGCCATCCAATTATTTGGTACAGCGGGGACAGCAATGCTGTTGTTACTGTCGCAAAGCCAAAGCATGCCTGCATTACTTGATGTCGCTCTGATTTTTGCGTTGTTAGCCGCTTTGCTTTCAGCCGCCTTAGTGCAGTATTTGCGAAGTAACCTGCATGATGATTGAGTTAATTAGTTTAATCATTATTTCTGCTGGTGTTTGTTTCTTTGTGGCCGGCACTGTCGGGTTAATTCGCTTTCCAGATGCATACAGTCGTCTGCATGCTGTGACTAAGGCAGATACGCTCGGGTTGGGATTGGTCATATTTGGGTTGATTCTTCAGTCTGACTCAATACGCAGCGCGATATTGATGCTAGGGATCTGGGTGCTGATGATGGCTTCTGCAGCAACGGCTTGCCCACTACTGGCGCGTTATCAGAAAAGCTCTGACGAGGAAATACCTCGTGCAGACTGAATGGTTGTTTGATGGTGTTTTAGTCAGTTTATTGCTGGCTCTCGCCACAGGAAGCGTTTTCACACGCAGTTTATTTAACAGCATCACACTCTATATAGCGTTTGGTATGTTGCTGGCGCTCACCTGGGCACGATTAGGCGCAGCTGATCTTGCTCTTGCTGAAGCAGCGATTGGAGCAGGCATTACCGGCGCTTTGTTGTTATCGGCATACGCGCAATCCAATTTTGCTAAAGAGCAACATCAAAAACGGCAAAATCACTGGCTGGCATTCGCTTTTTTGTTACTGATTATGATGTGGCTGTTCCAGGCAATTTGGCCACTGGCAGACTTAACCAGTTCTTTAACTGATTTGAGTCAACAGTCTTTGAATAAAAGCGGCGTGGATCACCCAACTACCGCCGTCTTATTGAATTATCGTGCCTGGGACACTTTACTTGAACTCGGCGTGCTATTACTGGCCTTTTTGGGTGCCCGACAATTAGCTATTCGCCCGTATAAATTGCCCACCAGCTGGCCACTAATAACAGCGTGGAGTCGGATATTGGCGCCAATTATTGTTGTTGTCGGTGGCTATATTTTATGGCGTGGTTACAGTGCCCCGGGGGGAGCATTTCAGGCGGGTGCATTATTGGCCGCAGGTGCCACCCTGCTCAGCTTAACGGAAGTACTACCACCCTTAAGATGGCGCTCGCTTTGGTTACGCAGTTTGGTTTTAATGGGCATTAGTCTGTTTATCATAGTTGCTGTCTTAACCGCCTGGCTGGGGAATGCCTGGCTAGAGTATCCACTTGCCTACAACAGTCTGCTTATATTCAGCATTGAAGTTGCTGCAACACTGTCAATAGCCATCACGTTGACCTGGCTTGTCGTGGGCGACAGGGAATCCTGATGACGGCTATTCAACTTTATTTGTGTCTTGGCGTGAGCTTGTGGGGTTTGGGCAGCCTTGGCCTGTTTCTGGCCAACAATTTTATACGTCGCATCATCAATATTAATATTGCGGGCAATGGTGTGTTTATGGTGATGGTGGCGTTAGCCAGCCGGGAAGAAACCATTGACCCCGTATTACAGGCACTGGTTGTCACGGGTCTGGTCGTCGCTGTATGTGCAACGGCGTTTGCTTTAAGGCTCTCCGTGGGGCATGCGCAATCAAAACAAGACCCTGAAAGATGAGTTTTGCTTTACAGAGTATGGCGCTGCCTTTGATAACGGCTTTGTTGTTATTGTTTATACATCGTCGGGCAGGCAGCATAGTGATTATTACCAGCTTACTGAGCTTAGCAGCCGCTCTGGCAGCCATGTATCAGGTGCATCTTTATGGCGTTCAACAGATGACTTTGGGTGGCTGGCAAACACCACTGGGCATTCGTTTTCAGCTCACACCGGTCAATTCACTTTTATTGGTATTTACCGCCCTTGTGCATAGTTTGGTGGCTTTGTATGCAGCCTATAGCCGTCATAGCGCAACCAATACTACCGATTTCTGGCCTTTGGCTTTACTGCTGCACAGCAGTTTAGCGGCTTTATGGCTATCCTCTGATTTATTCAACTGGTATGTCACTTTAGAGTTATTAGGCCTGGCTGCCGTTGCGATGGTCACCTTGTCAGGACCTAAAGCTTATCGTCCGGCATTGCATTATTTACTGCTTTCTCTGGTTGCGTCGTTAAGTTATTTATTAGGAGTGGCATTGATGTATGGTCGATATGGCGTATTGGATATTGCGTTATTGACGGAGGTTACCCAAGTAGATGCCACGACTCAAACCGCTTTAATTCTGATGACACTTGGGTTAATGATCAAAGCCGCTGTCTGGCCGTTCCATCTCTGGCTACCCAGTGCACATGCAAATGCGCCCACAGCCGTCAGTGCGTTGTTATCCGCGGTAGTGGTAAAAGGTCCAATTTATATTTTATGGCTTATCTGGACAGAAGTAGCCCCACCAGAGTTGGCCCAATCAATTGGTTTTTATCTGGCTCTCGTCGGTATTGCAGCACTTATTTGGGGGGGATGGTGTGCCATCAGAACGCCTTATCTTAAAGTATTAGTGGCTTACTCCACTGTGGCACAGTTGGGTTATGCCACGCTGACCTTAGGCCTCTTACTGCACTGGCAGCAAAAACAGTTATTAATCGCCTTATGGCTATTTGTCATTGCACATGGTTTAGCCAAGGTCTCGATGTTTTTGGTTGCTGGTGAAATGCAGGCAACACTGGGAAGCAATCGCGTAACAGCCCTAAAAGGCGCAACACAGACCATGCCTGTCGCAATGTTTGCTTTTGCTGTTGCCGGAGGCAGTATTATTGGCCTTCCCCCCAGTGGCGGCTTTGTCGCTAAATGGACTTTATTGCAGCCTATTCTTGCATCGCCACTTCATTGGCCCTGGGCAATTGGCATTTTACTTGGGACATTCGCAAGCGCTGTTTACGTGTTTCGTGCCGTCGTGCTCAGCTTTAACCGGGCCGATCCGATTGCACCAGATTTCTCACCGGATAGATTTTCACATTGGCTCGCCATGCTACCTGCGCTGATGGCCTGGTTAATGGCAAGTGTCAGCGCTCAGTTAATTCGCTTTTTGGGAGGTGTAGCCTGATGCGAGATTGGCTGACTACCTATTTACCGCTGATATTAGTGCTGAGCTCTGTTATCCCTGGCCTTATTATCTTCAGTTTAAAGGAATCCCGGTTTCTATTACGCACCACACTGAACTTGATCGGTGTCTGCCTGCAATTAGTGTTGGTAGCTTACATGCTGTTTGCCGTTACACAGGGCATTAGATTTCAGTTTAGTCTGCCTTTTTTACCGGCCGGGGATTTGATTTTGCAAGCCGACTCTTTATCCCTGCAATTCATCAGTTTATCGTCAGTATTATGGCTTGCCACCACTGTTTATGCGATTGGTTACCTGAAAGGTTCTGCGCTTAAATCACGTTTCTTCGGTTATTTCAGCTTGTGTGTCAGCGCCACGGTAGGACTTGCGCTGTCAGGTAATTTACTGACTTTTCTCGTGTTTTATGAATTGCTGACGTTGGCAACTTTTCCTCTGGTTGTACATAACGGTACGCCTAAAGCGTTACGTGCTGGGCGGATTTATTTAATTTACACACTTGCCGGGGGAGCAATAACCCTGATCGGGGTCGCTTTATTACACAGTCTGACTGGAAGCCCGCCGTTTGTTCCGGGTGGCTATCTAGCTGAATTGGCCACCGATCATTCCGTCAGCTTAACAACTGCGTTTGTATTATTGATTATTGGCTTAGGGGTCAAAGCCGCATTATTGCCCTTACATGGCTGGTTGCCACAAGCAATGGTTGCACCCGCACCAGTCAGTGCCTTATTACACGCTGTAGCGGTCGTTAAAGCGGGGGCTTTTGGTATTATTCGCGTGTTTTATGATGTGTTTGGTATAGAAACCTCACAGCAACTGCATTTGACGCAGGGATTATTATGGCTGGCTGCAACGACTATTTTGTATGGTTCTATCAAGGCGTTACAGCAACAGGAAATAAAAAAACGCCTGGCGTATTCAACGGTAAGTCAGGTGTCCTATATCACCTTAGGCGTTGCCTTGTTAGGCCCTGTCGCAGCCATTGGTGCGCTGGTGCATTTGGTGCACCAGGGACTGATGAAAATTACATTGTTTTTCTGTGCAGGGAGTTTTGCAGAAACACTGAATGTCCATCGCGTCAATGAAATGAATGGACTGGGACAGCGCATGCCCTTAACCATGGCGGCCTTTACCATCGGCGCGCTTGGCATGATTGGTGTTCCACCGATCGCGGGGTTTATCAGTAAATGGTATTTGGGGCTGGGTGCTTTGGGTGTCGGCCAAGGCTGGGTTGTGTGGATTTTTGTCGGTTCGGGCTTTTTGAATGCCGCGTATTTTCTACCGCTGATATATCGTGGCTGGTTTGCCAGACCACCAAAACACTGGTCTGAGAACACCCATTTTGGTGGAGGAACCGCAGGCTGGAAGGAGACACACTGGATGTTACTGTTTCCAACACTTTTTACGGCAACATTAGCACTGATAGCCGGCATCTTTGCAGGGACTGACTGGAGCCCCCTTACATGGGCACAGTTTATTGTTTCGCAGGAATTTAGCATATGAACTGGCTGTTATGGTCAGCAATTCCGCTGTTGCCTCTGATAGGTTGGGTAGTACTGTGCCGTCTGCCGAAACTGAGCAAAGGGCTTTCACTGGTGACGCTACCGGCACTGATTGCTGTGTTCAACCTGCCAGCGCCATTAGTATTGCCCGGTTTATGGCCTGGTGCACAATGGGGAATAGATTCACTGGTGAATCAGGCCTTTCTCGGCTTTAGTGCGCTTTTATGGGCTGCTGCAACAGTTTATGCCGCCAGCAGTGAACAGGATCATCCTCGGCAAACACGGTTCTGGTTTTTCTGGACTGTGGCGATGAGTGGTAACTTTTTGCTATTGATTTCGCTGGATCCTGCCAGTTTTTATGTGGGCTTCACGTTAATGAGTCTGGCTGCCTATGGGTTAATTGTGCATTACCAAGGGCCGTTACCACGTCAGGCTGGAAGGTTGTATATACAACTGGCGGTGCTTGGTGAGATGCTGGTTTATGCTGGATTGATGATGCGGATTCATGAAACTGGCGACTTGATGTTGTTTGCTGATTGGCAAACAGTGCCGATCCAGACAACCACGGCTTGGTTATTGGTGATTGGCTTTGGCTTAAAATCTGGATTCTGGCCGTTACATATCTGGCTGCCTTTGGCCCATCCTGTTGCGCCGGCAGCGGCCAGTGCAGTGCTTTCAGGTGCGATGCTAAAAGCGGGCATTTTAGGGATCTGGCAATTTATCCCTTTAGACAGTTCATTCAGCCTGCAATATGCCTCGCTACTATTTTATGTTGCCTTATTCAGTGCTTTTTATGGGGTTGCCATCGGTCTGCTACAGCAGAAAACCAAAACGGTTCTGGCTTTTTCATCCGTTAGCCAAATTTCCTATTTACTGATGATCGTGACCCTAGCCTGGCAGGATCCGCAAAATCTCTCCGCTTGGATCACTTTACTGGCTTTTTATGCTGTACATCATGGTCTGGCAAAAGGTGCCTTGTTTTTAGGTGCAGGATTAACCTCAACGTATCAATTATCACGCTGGCAATTTGCATTACTGTTTATTCCTGCACTGGCGTTGGCAGGCATGCCGCTGACCAGCGGTGCAGTGGTTAAAAGTCTGTTAAAAGATAATGTAGGCAGTTCTTTATTCAACGCCTATCTACCCTTATTGACCCTCGCTTCATTGGCCACTGCGTTGTTAGTATTCAGAGCATTAAGCTGCATGTGGCGAGACCAACAACAATCAGGATTACGGCCTGCTAAAAAATCTCAGGTTTACAGCTGTATTTTTATCAGTCTGATGCCTGTACTCATTCCATTCAGCTGGCCACTTATGCAGCAAAGTTTTTTCGACTCGCTGAGTCTTTCAAGTGTCTGGAAATTGCTCTGGCCAATTGGTCTGGCAGCAATAATCGCATTCATCGTGTTTATCAAACCATTGCGACTTCCCAACATGTCTTACGACATCGGCCGCTCTTTAGCATTAAGGCTGAAGTTTTGGCTAAATCATCTGCAAATTCCAGACGGTAAAATCTTTATCAATGCTGCTAAATGGCGACAAATTGAACGAAAATGTAATCATCATTTTAAAGCCAACACGGTTTCGTTCAGTGTCATGACAATGGCCATTAGTCTGGTGCTTTTAAGCCTGTTTTTAAGCTGAATAACTCAGCATTACTCTGGCCGATTAAAATATCTCCCTGATATTCAACAGGCTGCGCTATAGCATGAATTTTTCAAAGCCAGTCCTCTCCAAAAACGCAAAGCAATCCACTGCTTCCACTGATGAGTCAAAAGTATCGTTATATTTTTTGCTGTGACTGACGCAACGTGCGATCATAGCCGCTTTTGAAAGGCCGGAACCCTAAGAATGACTGCTCAAATCATCGACGGAAAAACAATTGCTGCCGAGCTAAAACAGAAAATCAAAGCGGCAACCCAGATGCGTCTCGCTACCGGCAAACGTCGGCCTGGACTTGCTGTAGTTCTGATTGGCGACAACCCGGCGTCCCAAGTCTATGTAGGTAGCAAGCGTCGCAGCTGCGAAGAGGTAGGTTTCAAATCTGAATCATTTGATTTACCTGAAAGCACCAGTGAACAAGAGCTGCTTGAGTTGATTACACAGCTTAATGAAGACGATGAGATTGATGGCATTCTGGTGCAACTGCCTTTGCCGGCCCATTTCAATACTGATGTCATTATTGAACATATTGCACCTCACAAAGATGTGGATGGTTTTCATCCTTATAACATCGGTCGATTGGTGCAACGTAATCCATTATTACGTCCGTGCACACCGAAAGGTGTAATAACCATGATGCAAGCTGTTGGTATTGATCTCAGGGGTAAAGAAGCAGTTGTCGTTGGGGCTTCCAATATTGTGGGCCGTCCAATGGGACTCGAATTGTTACTGGCCGGATGCACCACGACCGTTTGTCATCGCATGACCAAAGATCTGGAATCTCATGTTCGCCGTGCAGAAGTTCTGGTAGTTGCCGTCGGTAAAGCGAATTTTATCCTAGGTGAATGGATCCGCGAAGGTGCTGTAGTGATTGATGTAGGTATTAATCGTCTGGAAAACGGTAAATTAACCGGTGATGTGGAGTTTGATAAAGCCAGTCAAAAAGCATCATGGATTACACCAGTGCCTGGCGGTGTTGGTCCAATGACTGTAGCTACATTACTTGAAAACACTTTGTTTGCTGCTGATCAATTGCATTCATAAAAGTGAAAGCCCCTCCGGTTTTGGAGGGGCTTCCAGAACTTCGGTTTAACTATTCCATTGCCAATCACGAATCTCCGGTAAATCCTGTCCATGTTCCCGAATATACTCATCATGCTCAGCGAGCTTCTGTTGAATAAATAATTCAATTTCAGATACTTTGTCGCTGGGTAGTTCGGGCAGATGTTTGACGGCGTTTTCCATTAGATGAAACCGATCCAAACCATTAATAACCGCCATATCAAACGGTGTGGTGGTGGTTCCCTCCTCCTTGAAACCATGGACATGCAGATTTTTATGATTGGTACGACGGTACGTCAACCGATGAATCAGCATTGGATAACCATGATAGGCAAAAATAACCGGTTTATCTTCGGTGAATAATGCATCAAATTCAGCTTCTTCGAGGCCATGTGGATGTTCACTGGGGGATTGTAATTTCATCAAGTCCACGACATTAATCACCCTTACTTTCAGCTCTGGTAAAAACATATTCAGCAACTTCACTGCGGCCAATGTTTCCATTGTCGGTACATCACCACAACAAGCCATCACCAGATCCGGTTCGTTGCCATTATCATTACTGGCCCATTCCCAGACGCCTACGCCTGCGGTGCAATGTTTTACTGCCGACTCCATATCCAGCCATTGTGGAGAAGATTGTTTACCGGCCACAACCACGTTTACATAGTTTCGGCTGCGAAGGCAGTGATCGGTAACCGATAAAAGCGTATTGGCATCAGCTGGAAGATACACTCGTACCACTTCCGCTTTTTTATTCACCACATGATCAATAAAGCCCGGATCCTGATGCGAAAAGCCATTATGGTCCTGGCGCCAGACATGTGATGACAATAGATAGTTTAATGAGGCAACAGGTTTACGCCATGGGATCTGATTACAGATTTTCAGCCATTTGGCATGCTGATTAAACATTGAATCGATAATATGAATAAATGCTTCATAACAGGAGAAAAAGCCATGTCGTCCAGTTAACAGATAACCTTCCAGCCAGCCCTGACATTGATGTTCACTGAGCATTTCCATTACCCTGCCATCTTTGGACAGCTTGTCATCGCCCGGAATCATCTCGCCCATCCAGGTTCTGCCGGTGACATCAAGCACATCCTGCCAGCGATTGGAGTTATTTTCATCGGGACTGAATAGGCGGAAGTTCTTGGCATCAAGATTCTGTTGCATCACATCGCGCAGGAATTTGCCCATTACCCGGGTCGCTTCGCCTTTGGTACCTCCGGGCTTTTTGACTTCTACAGCATAGTCACGAAAATCGGGTAAGGCTAGATCCTGCAGTAGCTGGCCACCATTTGCATGTGGATTTGCGCCCATCCGTCGATCACCTTCAGGCGCTAAGGCTGCCAGTTCTGCTTTGAGTTTACCGTTATCGTCAAATAGTTCTTCCGGTCGATAACTTTGCATCCATTTGTTAAGGATTTCGATATGCCCTTCCTTATCCATATCGCCCATGGGCACTTGATGAGAACGGAATGTGCCTTCGGTTTTTTTGCCATCGACTTCTTCAGGACCGGTCCAGCCTTTGGGCGAACGAAAAATAATCATTGGCCAGCGGGGACGCAGATGTACACCATGTTCACGTGCATCATTCTGAATATGCCGGATTTGTTCCATGGCTTTATCCAATGTTGCCGCCATCAGTTGATGCATCTGCTTTGGGTCATCGCCTTCGACAAAGTATGGCGTATAACCATAACCATAAAACAAGGCTTCCAGCTCATCATTGGGGATACGTGCCAGCACTGTCGGACTGGCGATTTTATAACCATTAAGATGCAATATCGGTAATACCGCACCATCATGTTCAGGATTTAAAAACTTATTGGAATGCCAACTGGTGGCTAACGCACCCGTTTCCGCTTCACCATCACCCACCACACAGGCCACCACCAAATCAGGATTATCAAATGCTGCGCCGTAGGCATGGGATAAGGCATAACCCAATTCTCCACCTTCATGAATTGAGCCCGGGGTTTCCGGAGCAACATGACTGGGTACGCCACCGGGAAAGGAAAATTGTTTGAACAAACGTTTTAAGCCGGCTTCATCCTCGGATATGTCCGGATATGTTTCACTATAAGTACCTTCCAGATAGGTATTAGCAACCAACGCCGGCCCACCGTGGCCAGGACCGGCTATATAAATCATATTGAGGTCACGTTGTTTGATAACACGGTTTAAATGCACATATATAAAATTGAGACCGGGTGTGGTGCCCCAATGTCCCAACAAACGGGGTTTGATATGTTTTGCCTGAAGCGGTTGTTTTAACAATGGGTTGTCATATAGGTATATTTGTCCCACTGATAAATAATTTGCGGCACGCCAGTAGGCGTGCATTTTATCCAGTAATTCCTGATCCAGCGGTTGTAATGTATTTGATGATTCAAATGTCATTTTGCTTTTCCCCTTAATGATTCAGGTTCAACAGATCGCACATCGACTGTGCAATCATTAATTCTTCGTTGGTCGGGATGACCCAGACAGTAACTCTGCTTTGTGATGTTGAAATGCACAGAGCATTTTGCTGATTTAATTCGTTATCCAGTTCTATGCCGATAAATTCCAGTTGCTGACAAATCTGTGTTCTGATTTCCGCTACGTTTTCCCCAATCCCGCCAGAAAATACCAAGGTATCCAAACCACCTAACGCCGCCGCATAGGCACCAATCTGTTTTCTGACCTGATAGCAAAACACGGCAATTGCATCCTCGGCATTTGGATCTGTCGATCGCTGTTCCAATAACTGCTGCATATCACTGGTAGTGGTTGAAATCCCCAGCAAACCAGATTGCTGATTAATCATTGTTTCAAACTGTTCACCGGTCATGCTTTCACTTCGGTTAAGAACACCGAATAAACCCGGATCAAGATCACCACTGCGAGTCCCCATAACCAGGCCAGCCGCTGGCGTCATCGCCATTGTGGAATCAATAGATTGCCCATTTATGACAGCGGTCATGCTGGCACCATTACCCAAATGCGCCAAAATTATCCTGTCTTGATTAGCTTTTTCAGTATTCTGCTGATGTAACACCTGCATTAAATATCGATATGACAGACCATGAAATCCGTATCGATAAATACCTTTTTCATAATACTCACGGGGAATGGGGAGTAATTTGGCAACTGTTGGCAGATTCTGATGAAATTCAGTATCAAAACAAACCATTTGTTTTAACTGTGGGAAATGCTGGTCAAATGCTTCGATTAATTGAATCTCACCCGGTAAATGCTGTGGATCAAGAGGGGTTATTGCCGACAAATGCTTGAGTAATTGCTTGGTGACCCATTGGGGATCTTTATGCTGATGACCACCGTGAACAATTCGATGTCCGATAGCTTTAACTGAGACGATATCAATATTTTTATAGACCCAATCTATCAATACCTCAACAGCCTGCTGGTAGTTATCAGCTTTGATATCTACAGTGGACTCTTCTGCCTGAATCGAGTTTGTAACACGCAACTTGGCGGCAGGCAGCCCCAGTCCTGTGAGCTTGCCGGATAAAATGGGAGTAAGCGATTCGGTTACGTTATACAACGTAAATTTGATACTGGATGAACCGCCGTTGATAGTCAGTAAATACGTTTTATCTTTGGGCATAATCGATCCATAAGATTAAATTCGATCATGCCCACACTAAAACACTTTGTATAGCCGGGAAGAAGATTAAATGACGCTATTGTTGATTTAGATCAGGAGAAAATTGCCATAAATCAAAGTGTCTCAGCCACCATTAACAGGCAGCTGAGACAAATCTTAAATTTTACGCCAGCTGGTTTTACCAGCAGCATCTTCCAGCACAATTCCCATTGCAGTGAGTTCATCACGTACCTGATCTGCGCGGCTCCAGTCTTTTGCAGCACGGGCAGCATTACGCTCAGCAATTAATTGTTCAATTTTGCCGGCTTCATCTTGTTGGCCACCGGTAAGAAAAGCCTCAGCAGATTGCTGGAACAAACCTAACACTTCACCAAAGGCCAATAACAACCCTGCCAGATAAGCTGATTTTTGCTCGTCGTTTTCTTCACGGGCTATGTTCAGCGCCTGACGTACATCTGCCAAAACCGACAATGCTAATGCTGTATTAAAGTCATCATCCATGGCTTCAGCAAAACGTGATGCAAACTCAGCATCCTCCCGCCAGCTAACGGTTTCAGGTGTGACATCACGCAAGGAATGATAAAAACGGGTTAAGGCTGTTTTGGCCTGTTCCAATTGATCTTCAGCGTAATTTAATGGGCTACGGTAATGGCTCATTAAAATGAAATAACGCACGGCTTCTGCTGGATACTTGGCCAATACTTCTCGCACGGTGAAGAAATTACCCAGCGATTTGGACATTTTCTCGTCATCAATCCGTACAAAGCCATTGTGCATCCAGTAGTTCACACTCTGGCAACCATGTGCGCCTTCAGATTGAGCGATTTCATTTTCATGATGTGGAAACTGCAGATCCTGTCCGCCGCCATGAATATCAAAATGATGGCCCAGGCATTCTGCTGACATCGCTGAACATTCAATATGCCAGCCCGGACGACCCGGCCCCCATGGCGAATCCCATGCTGGTTCTTCAGGTTTTGCGGCTTTCCATAAAACAAAATCCAGCGGATCGGTTTTCGCTTCATTAACTGCAATGCGTTCGCCGGCGCGTAAATCGTCTACCTGTCGACCAGAAAGTTTGCCATAGCCCGAAAACTCACTGACGTCATAATAGACATCTCCATTTTCAGCAACATATGCCAGACCTTTATCGATGAGGGTCTGAATCATATCAAGCATAGGTTGCATGGCTTCGGTGGCGCGAGGCTCACGGTCCGGTCTGAGTACACCTAAAGCATCTGCATCGGCGTGCATTTCCTTGATATAGCGATCAGTCAATGTCTGAATTGTTTCGCCGTTTTCCGCTGCACGTTTAATGATCTTGTCATCTATATCGGTGATATTACGGATATAGGTCACGTCATAACCACTAGCACGCAGGTAACGCGTGACCACATCAAAAACCACCATTACCCGTGCATGACCAACATGACACAAGTCATAGACCGTCATACCGCAGACATACATTTTAACTTTGCCTGGCTCTATCGGTTTAAAGACTTCTTTCTGCTTGGATAGAGTATTGTGAAGTTTTAACATTTTTTATTTATCTACAGTCTCTTTTAAACCAATGGTCAGATTGAAGACTGGCGTCTCGGCGCTGTGATCATACCGATCACTGACAAAATAGCCTTCCCGTTCAAACTGAAAAACAGTTTCAGGTTCACAATTTACAATGGCCGGTTCGGCAATCGCTTTAGTGACCTTTAACGAATCCGGGTTAACGTCATCAAGATAGTTACCCGTTGCTTTTCCCGGTGCTTCCGCCAAAAACAATCTTTCGTATAACCGCAGCTCGACTTCTTTGCCTTCTGTGGCTGAAACCCAGTGAATAACGCCACGAGGTTTCATTTCAGCTGGCGGATTCTGGCCAACGGTATAAGGCACTAACGAGGCAATCACTTCAATAATGTCACCGCTGTCATCCTTGATGACCTCATCAGCCTTAATGACATACGCACCACGTAATCGTACATAATCGCCAATCACCAGACGCTTGAACTTTTTCCGGCTCAGACTGGTGTCTTCGGTAAAGTCGCTGGCATCGATGAAAATTTCTTTGGTGAACGGCAATGCACGCTGGCCCATGGCTTCCTGTTGCGGATGATTCGCGACTTCCAACCATTCAACGCTTTCATCAGCATTGGTGATGGTCACTTTCAAAGGAGTCAACACGCACATGGCACGTGCTGCGTTTTCATTTAAATCTTTACGGATTTCAAATTCCAGCTGGGCAATATCCACAATACCGTCTGTTTTGGCCACAGCCAGGCCGTCACAAAAAGCGCGTAACGCCGCAGCTGTGTAACCGCGCCGTCTCATACCTGAAATCGTTGGCATTCTGGGATCATTCCAACCGGCAACGATTTGCTCATCGACCAGTTGTTTTAAATTGCGCTTACTGGTCACCGTATAGTTCAGATTGAGGCGACCAAACTCATACTGCTTTGGTTGTGAAGGCACGGGCAGATTTGCAATAAACCACTCATACAACGGACGATGGTCCTGAAATTCCAGCGTACAGATACTGTGGGTGACGCCTTCAATCGCATCGCCCTGCCCGTGGGCAAAATCATAACTGGGATAAATACACCATTTGTCACCGGTTTGATGATGCGATTTCTTGCGAATACGATATAGAATCGGATCACGCAAATTCATATTAGGCGATGCCATATCAATTTTCGCGCGCAGAACACAAAAACCTTCGTCAAAATCACCATTTTTCATTTTTTCAAATAAAGAGAGGTTTTCTTCTACGCTGCGACCACGAAATGGCGATTCCTTACCCGGCTTGGTTGCCCAGCCCCGGTATTCACTGGCTTGTTCGGCGGTGAGATCACAAACATAGGCTTTGCCTTGCTTGATCAGATGAACGGCCCAATCGTAAAACTGCTCAAAATAGCTTGATGCATAACGTACGTCGCCTGCCCACTTAAAGCCCAGCCACTGGACATCTTCCATGATGGCTTCAATGTATTCCTGCTCTTCTTTGGCGGGATTAGTATCATCAAAGCGTAAATGACAGTCACCGCCGAATTCCTCAGCCAAACCGAAATTTAGGCAAATAGACTTGGCATGACCTATATGCAGATAGCCATTGGGCTCAGGAGGAAAACGGGTCACCACTTTTCCGGTGAGTCTGCCAGCGGCAATATCTTCCTGAATAATTGTGCGTATGAAATTGTGATGAGCAGCAGATTCCGACATAGTGAGTGTTTACAGTTAAATGTGAATGCGCATTATACGCTGTCAGCAGCGTCGGGTGACAGTGCTGTTTCGGTATCTTGGATCTGAAAAGGGCTTTAATTGTCTTCACCTGAATTGCTTTGATGCTCTATCATGATGGTTTTTGCAATTTTTGGACAAACTACCATGAAATTACTATATCGCCATCTGGCTCCCCTGTTTTTTGCTTCGTTTTCGCTGGCCGCCCAAGCGGAAGGCGGTGGCACACAATCCAAAGTGAAGCTCAGCACTAATCACGGCGATATAGTTATCGCGCTGAATGCTGACAAAGCGCCTGAAACGGTCAAAAACTTTATTCAATATGTTGAATCCGGTTTTTATGATGGGACCATTTTCCATCGCGTCATTGAAAACTTTATGATCCAGGGCGGTGGGTTTGATGAATCCTTCAAACAGAAAAAAACCGAAGCGTCCATCCAAAATGAAGCAGATAACGGCTTAAGTAATAAAAAAGGCACTGTCGCGATGGCCCGCACTGGCGATCCGCATTCTGCAACTGCTCAGTTTTTTATTAATACCAAAGACAATGACTTTCTGAATCACCGCGACAAAACCATGCAGGATTGGGGCTATGCCGTGTTTGGTGAAGTCATCGAAGGCATGGATGTAGTCGATGCAATTCGCAAAGTAAAAACGACTATGCGTGGTGGTCATCAGGATGTTCCTGCAGAAGCTGTAGTCATTGAAAAAGCGATTGTGGTCGAATAATTCATCGTTCCATTCAAATGAAAACCCTGTTTATTTCAGATTTACATCTTAGTCCTGACCAGCCGGAGCTTATCCGGCTGGCCACTGATTTTGTTGCCCAGCAGGTTAATGTCGATGCGTTTTACATAGTTGGAGATATTTTTAATACCTGGTTGGGAGATGATTTAGTCCCGACTGAATTTGATCCGTTTATTCAGGCATTACAAAATCTTCAGCAACAAGGCAGCAAAATTTATCTGATGGTTGGCAATCGGGATTTTATGTTGGGTAAAGATTTTGCGAGACGGGTTGGCGGTACCTTGCTGGAAGATCCGATCATGATTGATGTATACGGACACAAAATATTATTAATGCATGGGGACAGTTTGTGCACTGATGATGTGAGTTATCAGCGTTACCGAAAAGTGGTGCGAAACCGCTTGTTACAAAAACTATTCCTGGCAATGCCTTTAACAGTTCGCCAAGGAATTTCAGATAAAATCAAAGCCAAAAGCAAACAGCAGAAACAAAACAAACCGGCACAGATTATGGATGTGAATCCTGCTGCTGTCAGACAGGTAATGCAGCAATATAATGCCAGTCTATTGCTTCACGGGCACACCCACCGCCCAGCTATTCATACACTGCAATCTTCGCAAAACATTTCAAACTATCGAATCGTATTAGGGGATTGGCAGCCTGATGCGAGTTATATTGAAATTACCCCTGAGAAAATACGCTTAGTCGATAAACGTTTGCCCGAGGGGCAAGCTATACTCTCCCTCAACTAGCCGAGATATTCATCCAGAATTTCGCGCAATTTCTGCGGTGGCACATATCCGGGTAACATCTGACCATCTTCCAGGAAGATTGCCGGCGTACCACGCACTCCCAACTTGCCACCAATTTCAAACTGCTCGGCTACTGGATTATTTTCACAGAGAGATGTTTTTTTCACTTCGCGCTGGGCTTTCGCATCCGTCATGGCTTTCTGCTGATCCTTGGCACACCAGACTTCAATTAATTTATTAGCTGATTCGGATTCTGCACCTGCGCGAGGGTAAGCCATATAGCGAATAGTGATGCCCAAATCGTTGTAGTTTTTTACCTGCCGATGCAACTCACGGCAATAACCACAATCAACATCAGTAAAGACGGTAACAGTGTAGTCCGGTTTTTTGGCGGCAAAAATAATCAGATCATCTTCTTCTATACGATCCAGTAAAGTCTTTTTCACTTCCGTACGACGCGCTTCAGTAATGTTTTCACGCGTTTCCAGCGCCAGTAAATCACCTTGAATCAAAAATTGACCATCTGCCGTGAAGTAGTAAATACGATCATCAATAACAGCTTCATATAAACCACTTTGGCCAACTGGTGCTAATGATTGCAACTGCATATCGGGTAATTGTTTGTTGAGTTCGGCTTTGAGCTCTGACATCTCATCTGCATGCGCCAGGCCCATGCAGAGCAATAACGGCAACCATACCAATCGGCTTAAATTCATTTGTTGTTTCTCTTAATCTCGAAAATTATTGAATTGCAGCGGCATATCAATCGAATCATGACTTTTCAATAGCGCCATAACCTGTTGCAGATCATCGCGTTTTTTGCCGGTCACTCTTACACTATCGCCCTGTACTGCTGCCTGCACTTTAATTTTGCTTTCTTTAATCAGTTTAACGATGGTGCGTGACAGATCTTTTTCGATGCCTTCACGAACCAGCACATCCTGCTTTCGCATCTTGCCATAACCCACAGGATCCTTGAGTTCAAGACAGCTGATATCAATACCGCGTTTCACCAGTTTCATTCTGAGAATATCGAGCAACTGATCTAATTGAAAATCACTGTTGGCAAACATGGTCAGCGTTTTGTCAGACTGCTCGACTTTGGCATCGGTTCCGCGGAAATCAAAGCGGTTATCCAGTTCACGATTTGCCTGATCAACCGCATTGGTCAGTTCATGCTTGTCTACTTCAGAAACAATATCAAATGAGGGCATCTAGCTTCTCCCAATCAAATTAAATTTTAGCCAGGCAGTTTAACATCAGCTGATATGGCAGCGGAAACTCAACCACGTGGATGATGCTGATTATGCATTTGCTGGAGTCTGGCTTTGGCAACATGGGTATAAATTTGGGTGGTGGACAAATCGGCGTGGCCAAGTAAAAGCTGAACCACTCGTAAATCTGCCCCGTGATTCAGCAAATGGGTGGCGAAAGCATGTCGTAACGTGTGTGGTGAAAGCGGCTTATCAATATGCGCCAGTTTGGCGTAACGTTTGATAATGTACCAGAAAGCCTGTCGGGTCATTGAATGTCCCCGCCGGGTCGGAAATAAATCATCCGTCACTTGACCTTGTAATAACTGAGGTCGACTTTCAAGCAAATACAATTGCAACCAGTCCAATGCCGTTTCGCCTAATGGGACCAATCTTTCCTTATTGCCTTTACCAATGCAGCGTATTAAACCCTGACGCATATTGAGTTGTTCAAAGGTTAATGCCACCAGTTCAGATACCCGTAAGCCAGTGGCATAAAGCACTTCCAGCATCGTTCTGTCGCGCATACCCAAGGCCGTTTCAGTATCAGGTTGCGCTAACAGATTGATAACATCCTCTTCTGACAAACTGCCCGGCAATGATTTGCCTAGTCTTGGAGATTCCAGCAAAGCAGTAGGATCTGAATCACGAATACTTTCACGACATAAATAGCGGTAAAAACGGCGAAGACTGGATAACAGGCGTGCATCGCTGCGTACCTTTTTACCCTCTCGCATTCGTTGCTGAAGATAGCGCTGAATATGTTCACGTTCCGCATTGGCCAATGTCACATCAAACGGCTGCAACCAACTGGCAAAAGCCACTAAATCATGTTGATAGGCCATTACGGTATTATCGCTAAGCCCTGATTCAAGCCATAAAGAATCAAGAAAACTCTGTAAATGACCTTCGTGTTTATCAACAGCTTGTTTCATTGAATTGTTTCAGTTTGACTATAGTGCATGTCGATTTAACCGCATAAAAAAAGGACAAAGCTGAAAATCAACTTTGTCCCTTTTTCTGTAATGACGGATCAATCGATCCGCTGAATTACAATTTTTCTTTAATACGTGCCGCTTTACCAGTCAGATCACGCAAGTAGTAAAGTTTCGCACGGCGAACATCACCACGGCGTTTCAATTCAACACTGGCGATGGTTGGGCTGTGAGCCTGGAAAACACGCTCAACACCAACACCGTTAGAGATTTTGCGAACAGTGAAAGCTGAATGCAAACCACGGTTACGTTTAGCGATAACAACGCCTTCAAAAGCCTGTTCACGTTCACGCTCACCTTCTTTGATACGAACCTTGACAACAATTGTGTCACCGGCAGAAAAATCCGGAATATCGGCTCTTAATTGTTCAGCGTTAAGCTGATCGATAATGTTACTCATTGTTTGCTCCCAACTAATCCTGCCCGCGCTCGGCAATAAATTCTTCCAATAAAGCAGCCTGTTCTGTTGATAATGTCATCGATTCCAACAAATCAGGTCGCCGTAACCATGTTCGTCCTAAGGACTGTTTGAGGCGCCACTGACGTATTGCCTCATGATTTCCACCTAACAGTACGGCTGGTACTGTCTGGCCATTTAACTGTTCCGGGCGGGTGTAATGTGGATGGTCCAGCAGACCACTCATAAACGAATCCTGCTCGGCAGATTCGGCATCACCCAACACCCCGGGTAATAAACGGGCAATACCATCAATCATCACCATGGCTGCCAGCTCACCCCCGCTGAGGACATAGTCACCTATCGACCATTCCTCATCAATTTCCTGTTCAACCAGTCGCTCATCAATACCTTCGTAGCGACCAGCCAGCAGAATCATCGATTCACGTTTGGCCATTTCGCCTAACGCATGCTGATTCAGCTTTTGTCCCTGTGGTGATAAATAAATGACTTTCACATCATCACCAAGTTGTTGTTTTGCTGTTTTAATCGCATCCAACAAAGGACTGACTTTCATTACCATCCCGGGACCACCACCATAAGGTCGGTCATCCACGGTCTGATGTTTGTCGGTTGTAAACTCTCGCGGGTTTAAATAATTCAGGCTTAATCTGCCCTGTTTTACCGCCCTGCCGGTTACACCATATTCTGTTATCGCCGCAAACATCTCCGGAAACAATGAGATTACTGACAGCTTCATCTTAATTCATTAAAGATAGTCAGCTTGCCAATCAACCTGAATCTGTTTGTTTTCCAAATCAACCTTTAGTACAGTTCGATCCAGAACAAACGGAATCAGATACTCCGTATCAGGCTCTGTTCCACTTACCACCAGAACATCGTTTGCCCCTGTTTCTAACAGATGATCAACGATTCCCAGTTTTTCATTTTCAGCATTAATAACTGTCAGGCCAACCAGGTCAGCCCAGTAAAACTCATCTTCATCAGTTTCCAGCAATTGCGAACGTTTTATCGCCAGCTCTGAACCAATCAATGTCATGGCCTGATTTCGGTCAGTGACCTTCTCCAGACTCATAACAACCGCCTTACCCTGTAATTGACCACCATTCACTTCGATTGGTATCCAATCCCCATGACGATGCACATATAGCGGTTTATACTCCAGAATGTTGTCGCGGGGGTCAGTAAATGAAAAAACTTTAACCCAACCCTTTACGCCGAAAACTCCTGATATTTTCCCTACCGGGATGTATTCGCTGGCATCAGCCATCACGAGACTCCCGGAGTAAAATTAAGCAGCTTTTTGTGCTTGCTTGATCAGCTGGGCAACACGCTCAGAGGTTTGTGCACCTTGGCTGATCCAATGTTTAACGCGTTCTAAATCAATGCGTAACTCTTCTTCCTGGCCTTTAGCAATCGGGTTAAAGAAACCCAGACGCTCGATGTAACGTCCATCACGTTTGCTACGTGAATCTGTTACGACAATGCCGTAAAAAGGACGCTTTTTTGCGCCGCCGCGTGTCATTCTGATTGTTACCATAAACCTACCCGTTGAAAATCTGGATGGAAAAATAGAGTTATTTTACGCACTTATCTAAGGTTTGCAAAGCTGTAAATGCGATTGTGTTAAAAAGGCATGCCACCGCCGCCCATTGGCAGTTTTCCACCAAGGCCGCGCATCATTTTAGCCATACCGCCTTTCTGTCCCATTTTCTTCATCATTTTCTGCATTTGTGAGAACTGTTTCAGTAGGCGGTTAACATCCTGGATCTGTGTGCCAGAGCCAGCTGCAATACGTTTTTTCCTGGAGCCTTTGATTAATTCAGGACGACGTCGCTCCTTCGGTGTCATTGAATTGATCATCGCTTCCATCCTGACCAGTTCTTTATCATTGGCCTGATTTTTAACGGCATCTGGAATTTGCCCCATGCCGGGCAATTTATCCATCAACGTACCAATGCCGCCCATTTTACTCATTTGCTGTAGTTGATCGCGGAAATCTTCCAGATCAAAACCCTTACCTTTTTTGAGCTTGTTAGCCAGTTTTTCGGCTGAGTCAGTATCAATTTTGCGTTGTGCTTCTTCGACCAGGGAAAGTACATCGCCCATTCCCAAAATTCGCGAAACAATGCGATCCGGATGAAACACTTCCAGCGCAGTGGTCTTTTCACCCACCCCCATAAATTTGATGGGTTTACCGGTGATATGCCGAATCGATAAGGCCGCACCGCCTCGTGCATCACCATCGGTTTTGGTCAGAATCACACCGGTCAGTGGCAATGCTTCATTAAATGCCTTTGCGGTGTTCGCCGCATCCTGACCGGTCATGCTATCAACTGTAAATAAAGTTTCAGTTGGATTAATCGCCGCGTGGATGCGTTTGATTTCGCCCATCATGTCGTCATCAATATGCAGACGACCAGCTGTATCAACAATGACTACATCAACATATTCAAGTTTTGCTTGTGCCACGGCAGCCTGAGCGATTGCTACAGGATCCTGACTAGCATCACTGGGGAAAAACTTGGCTTCAACATCACTTGCCAAGGTTTTAAGCTGCTCAATCGCTGCTGGACGATAAACGTCGGCACTGGCGACCATCACCGATTTTTTTTGTCTTTCTTTCAGAAAACGGGCCAGTTTGGCTACACTGGTTGTTTTACCTGCACCTTGTAAGCCAGCCATCAAAATAACAACCGGCGGCTGACTATTCAGATTGAGACTGTTGTCTTCATCGCCCATGACGGCGACCAGTTCGTCATTAACTATTTTGACGAAAACCTGACCAGGACTGAGGCTGCGCATCACTTCCTGCCCGACTGCCCGCTCTTTTACTCTTTCGATAAATTCGCGTACGACTGGCAGTGCAACGTCAGCTTCGAGCAAAGCCATACGTACTTCACGTAGCGTTTCTTTAATATTGTCTTCGGTGATTCGACCTTGACCACGCAGTTTTTTAAGGCTAACGGCGAGTCTGTCACTTAGGCTGTCAAACATAATGTATCCTGCATCGTTACTGAAAAATCAGTACTGTTTAGACAGAGTCAGTTTATCTTTCCTCACTACCACAATGAGAAGTTATAAAAAAAACAAACAGACTCTAGAAATTGCATTATAACTGATATGATATCCGTTGAAGCAGCTTATCATTTATGTTTAAACAAGCAATTTACTGGATATTTCATTGGAAATTAAGGATCTCCCCTCATGGCCATTGCCAATGCATTAGCCTTCCTACTGTATTTGAGTAGTAGCGTTATTCTGATCCGTGACTTTGTCAAACGGGCGCCAGACACAAACAAACTTGCCCTGCCGATCGGCATTTTGACGACATTAGCGCTATTATTCCACGCTGCAGATATTTATTTCACAATGAAATTTGCACAAGGATGGGATTTGAGTCTGATGAGTACCTTATCCATCGCCGCCTGGCTAATGGCTTTTATTGCCATGCTTTCAGGTGTGCGCTCGCCAGTGGCCCATCCTGGAATTGTAGTTTACCCTTTGGTTGCCTTATGTTTAATGCTCAAGGTAGAAGCTCCGGGCAGCCAGCACGCTCTGAGTGACCCGGCGTTGGAATGGCATATTTTATTATCACTTATTGCCTATGCCCTGCTTGCACTTGCCGCAATACAATCCATCATTCTAGCTATTCAGGAAAAACAATTACGCCATAAACATGCCGGAGGCTGGGTACGCAAACTTCCACCGCTGCAAACAATGGAAAAAGTGTTGTTCCAGTTGATCTATACGGGTTTCACATTATTGACATTAGGGCTAATTACAGGCTTTTTGTTTGTCGAGGATTTTATTGCTCAACATCTGGCTCACAAAACAGTATTTTCAATTATTGCCTGGCTGGTTTTTGCCGGACTACTCTGGGGCCGCAGACAATATGGCTGGCGCAGCCAGACAGCGGTGAAATGGACGTTATCTGGTTTTGGGTTTTTGATACTGGCTTATGTAGGTAGCAAGTTCGTTCTTGAAATTTTAATTCAAAGTTAAACTGATGTTAGAAAACACCTCATTAATCGCGCTGTTTCTCATTTTATTTTTTCTACTGGTGTTATCAGCCTTTTTTTCCAGTTCCGAAACGGCCTTGATGTCACTAAACCGCTATCGTTTAAAACACCTTGCGCAAAAAGGTCATCGTGGCGCAATGATTGCCAGCAACTTGCTGGCAAGACCGGATCGTTTGATTGGGCTGATTCTGTTGGGCAATAATTTTGTAAATATTTTTGCCTCAGCCATTGCGACAGTAATTGGCATTAAATTGCTGGGAGAGAACGGTATTGTCGTAGCAACATTTACCTTAACTCTGGTCATCTTGTTATTCGCTGAGGTCACTCCCAAAACATTGGCAGCCTTACATCCTGAACGTGTGGCTTATCCCGCAAGTTTTGTTTTAAAGCCATTGTTATTCCTGCTTTATCCTTTGGTGTGGTTCACCAGTGCGATCACCAATCGTATGCTCGGTTTATTTGGTGTCTCTCGTGAAGACGCTACTTCAACTGCTATTAATATTGAAGAATTGCGAATTGCGTTAATGGAAGCCGGTAGCATGATCCCCAACCGTCATAAAGATATGTTGATGAGCATCCTGGATTTGGAACAGGTCACCGTTAACGACGCAATGGTACCGCGCAACGAAATTGAAGGCATTGATATCAATCAACCCTTTACCGACATTATCAAACAGCTTTCACATTGTGGTTATACCAGGCTGCCAGTCTACCGGGACAGCATGGACAATATTGTCGGTATCTTGCATGTTCGCAAAGCTTTTAATCTAATGACTCAGGACAACCTGAACCCTCAAACATTTCAAAGCATTGTCAAAGAAGCTTATTACGTTCCGGAAGGCACGCCTCTTAATACCCAGTTAATTCAATTTCAACGTAAATTACGTCGTACCGGACTGGTGGTTGACGAATACGGTGATTTGCTTGGCTTAATTACGTTGGAAGATATTTTCCGGGAAATTGTTGGTGAATTTACGGCCAATACCATCGATGATGAAAAAGAAATTCATCCACAAAGTGATGGCAGTTATCTGATTAATGGTTCAGCCAATATTCGTGAGTTAAACCGTACACTGGATTGGAATTTGCCAACAGATGGACCTAAAACCATAAATGGTCTGGTGTTAGAGTATCTAGAAAGCATTCCGGACCCCGGGGTGAGTCTGCGTATTGATGATTATGTTATTGAAGTTATACAAACCGCTGATAATGCCATAAGAACAGTTCGGATCCGTCAGTTTCAGCCATTAATTGAGGCGGAGCAAAGTTAAATTGGCTAATCTGCGAATACGATGCTTCGGCTTCAATGATGCAGATCATCAACAACTGCAGGTTTTATTGTCTCATTACAATTCATCCTTAAACCACCAGTGGCAAATCAGTCGCCTGGGTCATGCCGTTTTATATTTGTACAACATCGATAATGCTGAGGGCTTAAAAGCCTGGCATCAACGTGATACCAACTTGCTCAATATTTATTGTAGTCGGCGTAAAGACACTCATGAAAAAAACCTGTTGCAAATAAAATTACCGCTCACCAGCAGCAATCTATTTTCCTTGTTTGCTTTTGCTGAAAGGCATTTTGCTCAATCTACGAAATCGTCTGCCAAAAGCTTCCTTTTTCTGCAAGCTCCTGCCCGCCGAGTCCTTAACCCGCGATTATTCAGTATGTGGCTCAGCAGCGCACTGTGGCGTAACCATTCGAAACCGGCCACCGATCTACCCAAACTGAATCTACTCACTTCAGCAGTATCAGGTGAACGTCACGGTGACATTATTACTGACCCTGCTTTATTAAAAACCTGGTTATCCCAACTTACCGATGATTTCTCCCAACGCCTTTCGATCTTGCTGGCAAATCTTCAAGCCATCAAACAACATCATATTTCTGAGAGTCGACAGATAAATCTGTTGGAGGTGTACTACCACGAACTCAAACGTTTATTGTTAAGCCGTGACAGCAAAATTATCGCCTCAGAAATAAGCCTCAAAAGATCGACTCGAAAAAATATGGCTAATTTTGACCAAATCCTGCGTTGCCTTGCCGAGTTATATTTCAACCTTGCTGACAAACATTATCAACGCGGTGAACATCCAGCAGATCAAACTCGCTATCTATTCTGTTTGAATCGCGGCAGTGAATTAATTTCGTTACAGATTTTGCATGCTTATATGTATTATCGAACAGCACCGAAGGATTGTTGGTTGCAACTCAATCAACTTTTAATTTATCTCGAAAAAGCGACTGTTTTAAAGCGTAAACCGGAAATATCCACGTTAGGAAGCTGTGATAGTTTTGAACAACTTTATAAACGTATAGCATTAACGGCGATTGCCGATCCCTATAGCTTGTCAAAATATTCCGTTATCCGACTCTATTCGTTGCTCTCTGGAGTAATTGACAAGGTAATTATTACCGCTATTCCGCCGCAACAGCAGTCCCTGGAAAATACCTTTTTGCTAACAGGCTATTTTTGTATTGAAGTGAAAGAAGATAGCGCTCCAAAAGCATTATCGAAAACACCTCAGTTAATCCGTGTCGCAGCTGATAACCGTATGTTACAAACTCAGGATGCATTAACCATTCTTGGACAAAAACTGATTCAATCCACTAAACGAGAAAATGCTTTGGATTTAAAGTTGATTCGGCAGGTTATGCCTCAATTGGCCGCCAATTACCAACGGCAATCAACTAGAGATAAATTGAGTGATAGTGGCGTTATAGAGCTTTATCACGGGTTCGAAAATATTATAAATGCACTTAATGGGTCATTAACAAACAGCATGCAAGCAAGAGTGTCAAACAACTCTGAGCTTGGCAGCTTACTGCTGATTACAGATTGTAGAGACAATATTGATGTAAACGAATTGGTATTACTGAAACAGCAAGACACTGTGCAATTAGCGACTATTTGCTGGTTTTGTAACGATTGGCAGAACCATGCTCAAGCTGGTTTGCATATACTTGAAGGAATGCCAGAAATCGTGACCTGTCAACCAAATCCCGGCAGTACTTTATATCCGGGCTTGCAGTTAAAAACGCAAACGCCAGCACTTATTATGCAAAAAGGCGTCTTCAGCCCTAAACGTAAACTGACGATATTTAATGTTAGCGGGGATTCCATTGGTGTTGAAACCAAAGATCTGTTTTCAGCAACATTGGACTATGAACGTTTCACCTATATTGTTAAAACCGGTTCATAAACCCCGTCAAATGGCTTATCATCTTTGCCATTGCCCTTCAAAAAGTACAGGATCAAACCATGCGTACCTTTATCAAACTGATTATTGCAATAATCATCATTGCTATCGCTGCTCTTGCAGCCCTACCCTTCGTTATTGATCCGAACGATTACAAAGATGAAATTGCCGCTCAGGTTGAAAAAGCCACAGGCCGTCAATTGACGTTACAGGGTGATATCGAATTATCGGTATTTCCATGGGTAGCATTAGAGCTCGGACCATTATCGCTTAGTAATGCTAATGGTTTTAAATCCGATTCATTTGCCAGTGTTGAAGCCGCCGAAATTCGCATTAAACTGATGCCTCTGCTGAAAAAACAGCTGGAAATGGACACTATCGTGCTGGATGGGTTACTGCTCAATCTGGAAACTAACAAAGAAGGTGTTACCAACTGGGATGATTTAACTAAAGCAAGCGATGAAACAGTTGAAACGACTTCCACCGACTCTAAAAAGGCTTCATCTGAAGCATCAAGTGGCTTGTCTTCAATAAGTATTGCCGGTGTTAAATTAACCAATGCCAATGTATTGTGGTCAGATGCCAGTAAAGATGAGAACTTCCAGTTACGCAATCTCAATCTGGACACGGATCCTCTGGTTCCTGGAGACCCCACATCACTGATCACATCATTTGACTTGATCAGTAGCAAGCCGGAAGTCAAAGCGCATATCGAACTTGAAAGTAAGGTAATCGTCGATATTGAAAACCAGATTTATGCCCTGGAGTCACTAAAGCTCAATACCGTTGCCAGTAGTTCTGCAATGCCACTTCAACAGGCTAATCTGGATCTTAAAGCTAATATTAATGCCAATATGGCCAGTGAGTTGGTGACAATCCAAAACCTAGCCATTGATTTACAGGCGACGGGTACTGAACAAAAGATTAATGCCAATATGACAGGTTCCATCGAAGCCAATCTGGCATCGGAGCAACATAGCATTACAAATCTTGTTATCAGTGCAGATATTGAAGATAAAAATCTACCCGGTGGCAAAAGCAAACTGGATGTCACAACCAACCTTATAGCTAATCTAGCAGATGAAACATTGCAGGTTAATGATCTTGCCGTCAAATTGGCAGATCTGACGATGAATGGACGAATACAGGCGGAAAAGATCCTGTCTGATGATCTGGCATTTAATGGCAATATCCAGGTGAAGCCTTTCAATCTGCGTAAGTTAATCGAAGACTTACAAATTGAACTGCCTGAAATGGCAGATAACAGTTCTTTAGAGCTTGTTCAGCTGAGCAGTGAAATCAGTGGCAGTAAAAATTCGCTTAATGCCAAAGATTTGCAACTGATACTCGATCAGAGTCAGTTGAGCGGTCAATTCGGTATCAGCAATTTCGAAAAACCAGCCTATTCATTTAATCTGACACTGGATCAAATTGATGCAGATCGTTATTTGCCCCCCGTCGAAGTAGATGAGAAAAACACGGCAAATGAAGCGGCTACACCCACTACACCAGCAAAAAATGGCCCCAGTGAATTACCATTGGAAGCCCTGCGAGACATTAATGCCAAAGGCAGTTTAAAAATCGGTAAGCTCAAAGCCAGTGGTATTAATAGTGAAAACATTGTCATTACGATTGATGCTAAAGATGGTCTGATTAAGCTGAGTCCCCTGTCAGCAGAGCTATATCAGGGGAAGTATCAGGGTAATGTCAACCTTGATGCCCGTGGTGACAGCTTGAAACTTGCTGTTGATGAAAACCTGCAGGGAGTTCAGGCAGGACCATTATTGCAAGATCTGACTGGAAATGATCGTATTTCAGGTACAGCAAATGCCAATGTGAGACTGAATGGCAGTGGCAAAGATATTGATGCTATTAAACAAAGTCTGAATGGTAATGGAGCATTTTCGTTTACTGATGGTGCATTGAAAGGCATTAATATTGCCGAAGCCATTCGCCAGGCTAAGGCTGTTTTGTCCGGACAAAAAGCCGCAGAAACGAACGATCCGGTACAAACTGATTTCAGCAGCCTGAAAGGCACATTCACCGCCAATGAAGGCATCGTCAACAATCAGGATCTAGAATTAATGTCTCCGTTATTGCGAGTCACTGGTGCGGGGGATATTGATCTACCCAGAGAAGTCATTGATTATTCAGTTCGCGTTTCAATCGTCGGCACAGCTGAAGGTCAGGGAGGCAAAACTCTTGAGGATCTGAAAGGTATCACCATTCCTGTAAAAATTACCGGCAGTTTTGATAATCCAAGACCCAAAGTGGATTTGGCCTCGGTCTTAAAAGAACAGGCCACTGGTGAAATTAAAGCCAAAGCTGAAGAAAAACTAAAAGAAAATCTGGGTGATGAGCTTGGTGGATTACTGGGCAATAAACTGGGTGGGGGATCAAAATCTTCAACTTCCGATAAAACTGCTGAAGAGCCTGCTACTGATGAGCAATCTTCAGATGAAGCAGACTCTGCAGATGAGTCCTCGGAAGAGGATTTGTTGAAGGAAAAACTGAAAAGTTTATTCTAATAAATAATCAACAAGAGGCCATGTTCATAAAAGAACATGGCCTGATTCTATTTTGACTAGCAGCTTCAGTGAACGTTTATTAGCCTGGTACGACCATCATGGTCGTAAGGATTTGCCATGGCAGCAAAATCCATCGGCTTATCATGTATGGCTTTCTGAAGTGATGCTTCAGCAAACTCAGGTTGCTACCGTTATTCCCTATTACCAGCGTTTTATTGATCGTTTCCCAGGCATTAATGTTCTGGCCGATGCCGACATAGATGATGTTCTTGGTTTATGGTCGGGGCTTGGATATTATGCGCGTGGACGTAATCTGCATAAAGCAGCCGTTCAGATACAACAACTCCATGACGCACAGGTACCGGAGGATTTTCAGTCGCTTTTGGATTTGCCAGGAATTGGTCGTTCTACAGCCGGAGCCATTATGGCGCTGGCCTTTCATCAGCGCTATCCGATTCTGGATGGTAATGTAAAACGCGTTTTGGCCCGATATGATGCCATTAATGTCTGGCCGGGTGAGAAACACGCAGAAGCCACCATGTGGCAGCGTGCCGAGACATTATTGCCTGAACAACGGATTGCTAATTATATTCAGGCGCAAATGGACCTGGGAGCCACCTTATGTACCCGCAGTCGCCCAGCCTGCCAGAAATGTCCTCTTCAAACTGATTGTCAGGCTTTTGCATCGGGTGAACCAACTTTATTCCCGGTACGTAAAGCCAAAAAAATTCAGCCTATCCGTCAAACTAACTGGTTCGTCTATAGAGATCAGCATAACCACATATTATTGGAGCAACGTCCGAAAAATGGTATATGGGGAGGTCTATGGAGTTTTCCTGAGGGGAAAACAGCTGATGCAGCAGATAACATTTTACCGTTAAAAAAAACCTTACTGGAATCATCTTTGCCGGAAATCAAACATGTTTTCAGTCATTTCAAATTAACCATAAAACCTTATCTGTTTACTGCCGAGCCAATCCCTTTTGTGGCTGAGAATAATAGATTTATCTGGGTTAGAATAGAGCAAGCGTTAACGTTGGGCATACCCGCTCCAGTTAAACAGTTAATTAAATTTTTATCATCAACCGAGAGGATGCTATGACACGTACCGTGCATTGTGTAAAACTTGACAAAGAAGCAGAAGCACTTGATTTTCCACCTTATCCTGGGGATTTAGGCAAAAAAATCTATGAAACTGTCTCAAAAGAAGCCTGGCAGATGTGGCTATCGCATCAAACCATGTTGATTAATGAGTATCGTTTATCATTAGCCGATCCCAAATCTCAGGCATTTTTAAAAACGGAATTGGAGAAATTCTTCTTCGGGGATGGTTCCGAAAAACCAGCTGATTTCAAGCCAGTTTAGTCTAAATCGCGCATTTTATTCCGCACTACGGCTAGAAACCCAGTGTTCAATAAAATCATTAAATTCTAATATCCAGAACATTAACATGCTTATAAATCCAGTAAATTCAATGCCTAAGCACTGCATTTATACTTTTACGAGCAATTTTTAATGGTGGAAAAATATTGGTGCGACCAAAATAAATGTGACTTTTTGTTAAATTTTGGGCGTACAATGCGATTAACCCCTTTTTAAGGGGTAGTGTAAGCTGGCTTAGGAGTTAAGTTAGCAGAAGATTTAAGATATTGAGGTTGATATGGCAGAGCAAGTTACAGGCACAGTGAAATGGTTCAATGACGCAAAAGGATTCGGTTTTATTGAACGCGCCGATGGTCCAGATGTCTTTGTACATCATAGCGCAATTAAATCAGATGGTTTCAGAACTCTGAAAGAAGGCCAAGCTGTCACTATGGAAGTGACACAAGGTCAAAAAGGTCCACAAGCGGAAAACGTTGTCCCTAGCTGATAACCAGATCCGATAGATATGAAAACCGGTTAAGCAATTAACCGGTTTTTTTTTGTCCTTTATTCCAAATGATATTAATGGATAGCTTGACGCTTACTGAGACATACAGGCACTATCAAAGCTAAGAAGAATAGGAATTACACCATGAAATTTTCGGTAAAAGTCACCAAGGTACTTCTTCTCTTTACTCTATTGGTAGCATCCTCCAGCCATGCTGATTGGAAAAAATTCCTCGAAGACTTCAGTAAGTCAGGTAGTACAGCGCTTGGCACATCAGAAGGGTCGGTTTTAAGTTCTGACACGATTGCCAACGGCCTAAAAGAAGCCCTAGAAGTCGGTACTAGAAAAGCTGTAGAAAATGTCAGTAAAGAGGGAGGTTATTTTAACAACCCGAAGATTCGTATTCCGTTACCTCCTCGCGTTCAGCAAGCTGCCGGATTAATGCGTCAGCTGGGACTGAATAAAATGGCTGATGATTTTGAGGAAAGTATTAACCGTGCAGCAGAAAAAGCCGCTCCACAAGCAACTTCCATTATGATTGATGCCATTAAAAACATGACGATCGATGACGCCCATAACATTTTAAATGGTCATAATGATGCTGCCACACGTTTCTTTGAAGAACGAACCCGCAACAAACTTGCAGATCTATTTAAACCTATTATTGACAGCTCTCTGAATGAGGTTGGTGCTACCCGCTATTACAACCAGTTAGATGATAAGCTGAGCTCAGTGCCTTTAGTCGGTCAGGAGCTGAACATGGATCTTCAAAGCTATGTCACCGATCAGACTCTGGATGGGTTATTTGTTATGCTGGCGCAGGAAGAACAACAGATCCGCAGTAATCCGGCAGCACGGACGTCGAAGATTTTGCAGCAGGTTTTTGGCAACAAAGAGTGATTTTCGCTACTCAGTAAAAGCGCTCTGTAATAGAATAAACACAATAAAAATAAGGGACACATCATGGCAAAAAATCACAATCTTAATCTCGCCAGTCAAGGCACTTCTCTAAAATCTCTTTTTACCGGTTATCTGGTTGTGGTGGCAGTGGGTTATCTGATGGCAATTGTGCAAATTCAGCTTACCCATGGTTTGGCTGATGGTGAGTACGGCCTTTCAATTGATGATATCGTCTATAGTTATTACGGTAACAGAAGCAATTCTTTGCTAGAAAATAAATTGCACGGATCGATGAAACCAATGGCAACCGAGGATGAACGCAACAAGATCATTAGCTGGGTGTACGCCGGTGCAACGGAAGAAGCCTATGAAAATGATGGCATCAGACAAATCTTTGATAACAAATGCATCATTTGCCATAACGCTGAGGCTGCTGGTGCAGTTCCAGACTATTCTGATTTTAAACAGATAAAAGAACGCGCAGTTATCGATACAGGAGCCAGTTTTACATCACTTGCTCGGGTCTCGCACATTCATTTATTTGGCATAGCCTTTATTTTTATGTTTGTCGGCCTTATTTTCAGTCTTGCATCAGGTGTTCCCACAGTACTGAAAGTATTCGTAATTTCCATGCCATATATATTTCTCTTAATTGATATCAGTTCATGGTGGTTAACTAAGTTGAATCCAAATTTTGCATGGCTTGTTATCATCGCTGGTGCTGCAATGGCAATGTCATTTGCATTTATGTGGGTAGTATCTATGTATGAAATGTGGGTACTGCCTCATCTTCGTGAGGACAATCGTGATGCCTTGCTAGACGAATAAACGTTATTGAAAAGCCACTGTCTTAAGAACAAGGCAGTGGCTTTTTGGTGTCTGACAAAAATACCTTTTAAAATCAGAAGTTTTGTAAAGCTTCCAGCTTTTCCCATTTTTCAAACGCGGACTCAAGACTTTGCTCGAGTTCGGTCATTTGAGTTTGAGTCTGTTTAATATTGGTTGCATCTTGCTGATAAAAATCTGCAGCCGACATTTTTTCGGTTAACGCAGCGATTTGTTGCTCGAGTCGTTCAATCTCTAGAGGCAATGATTTCAGATCGAGTTGCTGCTGATAAGTTAAGCTCGACTTTTTCTTAGCCGATTTTGCAGCAGAAGCAGACTCCAGTTTGGCTGCAGGCTTTTCCTGTTTCGCAGACTGCTGGCGTTGTGCCAGCCAATCATCATAACCACCAACATATTCACGGACCTGTTTATCTTCATCAAATACGATGCAACTGGTCACCACATTATTCAGAAAGCTTCGATCATGGCTGACCAACAGCATAGTGCCGGTAAAGCCCAGCAACAAGTCTTCCAGCAATTCCAGCGTTTCCGCATCCAGATCATTGGTTGGCTCATCCAAAACCAGTAAATTGGCTGGCTGGGTAAATAATTTCGCCAGTAACAGACGGTTACGCTCACCACCTGACAAGGCTTTTACCGGTGTTCTTGCACGATCCGGGGTGAACAGAAAATCTTGCAGATAACCGATCACATGTTTAGGACTGCCATTAATTTCAACAAAGTCTCTACCCTGCCCGACGTTATCGACAACACTGGCCTCTTCATCCAACTGGCTACGTAATTGATCAAAATACGCCACCTGAAGATTGGTACCTAACCTTACTGTTCCGGATTGTGGTTCTGCCCGACCCAGTAGAATCGACAGTAACGTACTTTTACCACAGCCATTGGGTCCGATAATACCAATGCGATCACCGCGCTGAATCACCGTTGAGAAATCTTTGAATAACTGTCGGCCATCAAATGCCTGACTGATATTCTTAACTTCCACCACCAGCTTGCCACTCCGATCGCCTTCCTGGATCTTCATCGACACATTGCCTAACACCTCTCGGCGTTGACCACGTTCCCGGCGCAGCTTCTCCAACGCCCTCACCCGACCTTCATTACGTGTGCGACGTGCTTTAATACCCTGACGAATCCAAACTTCTTCCTGAGCCAGTTTTTTATCAAACTGCGCATTCTGCTCTGCTTCGGCCGACAGTAAAGCTTCACGTTTCTCCAGAAAGCTTTTGTAATCACCCGGGAAGCTCACCAGTTGCCCACGATCCAACTGCACAATACGGGTAGCCAAGGCCTGCAAAAAGCTACGATCATGGGTGATGAACAATAAGGTGCCACCATAACTTTTCAGAAAACCTTCCAGCCAGGTGATAGAACTGATATCCAGATGGTTGGTCGGCTCATCCAGTAATAGAATATCCGGTTGGCGTACCAATGCCTGAGCCAGGAGAACCCGTCTTTTCATCCCCCCGGATAAACTGGAAAACTCAACATCTGCATCCAGCGATAAACGGGAAATAACGGTTTCAACCTGCTGTTCCAGACTCCAGCCATCCACTGCTTCGAGTTTATGCTGGGCTTTTTCCAGCTTGTTAAGGATTTGTTCACTGCTATCGTGTTCCAGTTGCTGAACAATATGATGATATTCCACCAGTAAAGGCCCAACTTCGCCCAGTCCGGCAGCGACAACGTCAAACACACTGCCAGCCGTGCCAGCAGGAACTTCCTGCTCCAGCCGGGCAATTTTCAATTCTTGCAAGCCCACCATATCACCACCATCTGGGGTGATTTCTCCGGCAATGACTTTCATCAAGGTGGATTTACCAGCGCCGTTGCGGCCAACCAGACAAACCCGTTCACCTTTATCGAGCTGAAAGTCGACTTTATCAAGTAAATTGGGGCCACCATAACTGACGGTCAGCTGTTTTAAAGACAATAATGCCACGGATTAAACCTCTGCAGTTTCTGCGTTTTCAAGTATTTCACTGGCTTCAAGCCAGTCCATTTCAGCCTGTTCCAATGCCGCCTTGGTGGCAGCTTGCTGTTGTAACAGGTCTTTGAGTTTTTCTTTATTGGCCGCTTCATACAGCGTTGTATCAGCCAGTTGTAATTCTATTTTGGCAAGTTCAGCGTTCTGTTTATCGAGGACTTGCTCTGCCTTTTTAACCTGGTTACGCAAAGGCTGTAATTTCTGACGCTGTTGTGCTGCCGCCTGTCGATCCAGTTTTTTGCCATTGTTGGCGGCAGGGCTTTTATCAGCAGAAGCATTAACCGTTTCACGGCCTAAACGCAGCTGCCGATAGTCATCAAGGTCACCTTCAAAAGCAGCGGCTTTACCATCAGCTACCAGCCAGAGAGCATCAGTGACATTACGTAGGAAATAGCGATCATGCGATACCACCACTAATGCCCCTTCATATTCCTGCAAAGCCATGGTTAACGCCAGCCGCATTTCCAAATCAAGGTGATTGGTAGGTTCATCCAATAACAATAAAGCCGGGCGCTGATAAACCAGCAGGGCCAGAACCAGCCGGGCTTTTTCGCCACCAGAGAATGGGGCAACCGGTTCCAGACCGGTATCGCCATTAAAGCCAAAACCGCCGAGAAAATTACGGCAATCCTGTTCAGTCGCCATAGGGTCCAGCCGCTGTAAGTGCTTCATTGCACTTTCATCAGGACGTAATTGTTCTAATTGGTGTTGGGCAAAATAACCGATAACAATATCTTTACCTTCCCGGCGTTTACCACTGAGCGGTTCCAGTTCACCGGCAATCAGTTTGATTAATGTCGATTTACCGGCACCGTTAGGGCCTAACAAACCAATACGATCGCCGGGAGCAAGGTGGAGCTTGATATTATCGATTAACGGTGTTTGCTGATAACCAACACTGGCTTTATCCAGCGCTAATATTGGCGTGGTTAAACGTCGCGGCTCAAAAAAGCTGAAATGAAACGGTGAATCGACATGCGCCGGAGCGATCTTTTCCATGCGCTCCAAGGCTTTGATACGGCTTTGAGCCTGCTTGGCTTTGGTCGCTTTGGCCTTGAATCGATTCACAAAATCACGGATGTGGGCGATTTCTGATTGCTGTTTCTGATAAGCGGATTGCTGATTGGCCAGATGCTCGGCACGGGCGATTTCAAAATCCGAATAATTACCAGTATACAGTTTGATGCGCTGTTGTTCGATATGAGCGATATGGGTGACGACTCTATCGAGAAATTCACGATCATGAGAAATCACCAGCAGCGTCCCAGCATAACTGCGGAGCCATTCTTCTAACCAATAGACGGCTTCGAGATCCAAATGATTGGTGGGCTCATCCAGCAGTAATAAGTCACTACGGCACATCAGTGCCTGGGCCAGGTTAAGTCGCATACGCCAGCCACCTGAAAAGGTTCTGACCGGATGTTCCTGCTGCTCAGCAGTAAACCCTAATCCATGCAGTAATTTTGCAGCTCGACTACGGCCGGTATAACCATCAATCAAACCTATTTTGTCATGCAGCTGGGTTTGCAAATGACCATCATTGTTCTGTTCTGCTTGTGCCAATTGTGTGAGCAGCTGACTCAGTTCAGCATCGCCCTGCAACACATAGTCAATGGCAGTTGTATCGACCGCGGGCGTTTCCTGTGCAACATGGGCGATCACCCAGGATTCAGGAAACGTCAGATCACCGCTGTCAGCATGTATTTCATTGCGGATCATCGCAAACAGGCTGGATTTACCAGTGCCATTGGCGCCGGTCAAACCGATACGCTGCCCAGGATGAATCACCAGATTGGCCGCTTCAAACAGTAACCGTGGTCCGCGTCGTAAAGAAAGTTGGCTGAAATTTATCATGGCGCGAATTGTATCAAGCCTGCCCATCGACTGTATTGGAGAAATATCTCCAAGGCAATAAATCTAAACCTTAAACGCTAGACTGATGTTGGTAACTGCCAATCAATAGGTGTTTGTCCATGTTGCTGTAAATAGTCATTAGCCTGGCTGAAATGCTTGCAACCCAGAAAACCGCGGTGAGCTGATAAGGGTGATGGATGTGGTGCTTTTAATACCAGATGTCGTTCATTATCAATAGCAGCACCTTTTTTCTGGGCGTAACTGCCCCATAACATAAACACCACATTTTCACGCTGTTGATTGACCAGATTAATGACCCGATCAGTAAACTGTTCCCACCCTTTTCCCTGATGCGCATTGGCTTGCCCATGTTCCACCGTTAATACAGCATTCAGTAATAAAACACCTTGTTTGGCCCACGCTTCCAGGTAACCATGTTTGGCAGGAGCAATACCCAGGTCATTATTCAGTTCTTTATAGATATTCATTAAAGAAGGTGGAATCGCCACACCGGGTTTGACTGAAAAACATAAGCCATGCGCCTGTCCCGGCTGGTGATAGGGGTCCTGTCCGAGAATGACAACTTTTACGTTAGATAAAGGCGTTGTTTCCAGAGCATGAAACCAGTTGGATGAGTGAGGATATATCACTTTCTGCTGGTTTTTCTGCTGCTGTAAAAATGCTTTTAGCTGCTGCATATAAGGCTGTTCAAATTCATTCTCAAGAACTGCATGCCATTCCGGCGCTTTTTGCAAAGCCATTGTTACGACACCATAGCCAAAAGCACATCATACTTATTTTGATTTCCGCAATCACCCCTGCAACTCAATTAAAAGTAATTAGTCCAATGTTTGGCTTCGTTAATCTTTCATCTCCGTCGCTGTTGTGAACTGCAAAAACGTCAATAACGGTCGAGGAGCACGGTTTTTGAGATACTTTCAGGATAGCTTCACTGCGTGCTTTTCGCCTTATCAGACACAAAAGTAATCGCCGACAGTGATGAAGAGAAAAAATTAATAAGCCATAGGGGCCGTTAACTATCTGATATCACAAAAATTGGCTTACATAGACAAGTTATAAAGTTGCTGTTATTTTCACCCTATACCATTTGCAGACATTTAACGGATTGCCACTTAAGTATCTTTTGACAAGGAATCGCGATGGATAATAATGCCAGTGTTTTAATCGTTGATGATGTACCTGACAATATTCAGGTGGCAATGAACTTCCTTAAGGAGGAGCCTTATAACCTCTCCTTCGCAACGCGTGGGCAGGAAGCTCTGGCATTGATGCGAACGCACGATTATGACCTCATACTACTAGATATCATGATGCCGGAAATGGATGGTTATGAAGTTTGCCGGCGTATTAAAGCAGAACCCCGACTTCAGGATATTCCGATTATTTTTGTTACAGCCAAGGTGGATGTAGACTCGATAAGTCAGGGATTTCATGCTGGCGCAGTCGACTATCTCTGTAAACCATTTCATGCTGAGGAACTGCTGGCCAGAGTCAATACCCATCTTTCTCTATATCGCGCTAAAAAGCTTCTGCAACAAAATAACCTCTCTTTGCAAAACAAATACGAACTAAATCAGCAACGACTGATGACCGAGCTGGAACAGAATCAGCTGGAAATGATTTATGTGCTAACGGAGTTGATGGAATCAACTTCAGATGAAACCGGCAAACATATCCGTCGAGTAGCCGAATGCTGCAGATTACTCGCACTTTATCATGAAAGTCTGACTGATGAAGATGCTGATATTCTGTTTCATGCCGCACCAATGCACGATATTGGTAAAATCACCATTCCGCATTCCATCCTCCACAAACCTGGCAAACTGAGTGAAGATGAATTTGCCATAATGAAAACCCACACCACTCGTGCCTATAAAATCCTCAGTAATTCCAAACGTAAATACACCAAGGCTGCTGCAATAATCGCTCATCAACATCATGAAAAATGGGATGGCTCTGGCTATCCCCAAGGACTGAAAGGTCAGGATATCCACGTTTACGGTCGTATCGTCGGTTTAATCGATGTCTTCGATGCTTTGTCACATAAACGCGTATACAAAGATGCCTGGTCATTGGAAACCACTATTGATTACATCAGGAAACATAGCAGTAGTCAGTTTGATCCCTACCTGGTAAGCCTGCTACTGGAACATATTGATGAATTTGTTGCGATTGCCGAAGAAAACTAATTGGCTTTTATTTGCTGTTCTGCTGCTCATCAGTTGTCGACTGTCGGCGCTGACCTTTACTGAAGAAGAACAGGCATGGATGGCCGAAAATCCAGAAATTCTGTTAGGAGCAGATTTTAGTTGGGCACCTTACGACTTTCTGAATGAAGAGGGTGAACATGACGGTATTGCAGCCGATGTTTTAAAACTAATCAGTGAAAAAAGTGGCCTTAGAATTACGGTCAAACCCGATGTCTGGGCCAATACGATGGAAAAAATGCGTACTGGCAAACTCATGGGGTTAAGCTGTGCGGCTGCTACCGAGCAACGACAGGAATTTTTATTATTTTCCAAGCCTTATGTCAGTCTCTCACTGGGCATTATCGTTCAGCAACATCGTGAAGATATTCAGTCCATGAAGGATTTAATTGGCCTTACCGTTGCTGTCAATGAAGATTCCTACCTGCATACCTGGCTGACCATTAATTACCCTGATTTGGATCTGGTGCTTACAGATTCCAATGATGAGTCACTGGAAGCCGTTTCATTCGCCAAAGCTGATGCCTATATTGGCAATATTGCTGTCGCGACCAATGTCATCAAACAGCGTTATCTTTCCAATCTGCGAGTGGTGGCCAAAGTTCCAGACTTCACCACGGATACTTCAATAGCCATTGATAAACGTTATCCTTTGTTATTCAGTATTATAGAAAAATCCCTGGCAGCTATTACCGCAGCTGAAAAGCAACAGATTATTGATAAATGGTATGCCGTTGTCAGTGACAGCAGTGCTTTTAGCGTTTTTCCTTTTGACCAAAGTCGACTTGATTTAACCGAAGCAGAACAACAATGGATAAAAGCCAATCCTGTGGTCAAGCTGGGTGTCGATCCCTATTGGCCACCTTTTGATTTTATCGATAAAAATGGCGAACATAGTGGCATAAGTGCAGATTATTTAAAGCTGATCAGTCAACAAACCGGTCTGCAGTTTCAGTTGCAGTCTTATGCAGACTGGCAAGCGGTTATTGAGGCTGCTCAAGCTGGAAAGATTGAACTCATCGCCGCACTTTCACGAAACACTTTTCGTGAAACGTTTCTCGATTTATCGATTCCCTATCTCGATTATCCACTGGCCATTGCCACGACCAAATTTGGTCACCTGACCAGTCTGGAGCAGTTCCGTAATAAACCTGTTGGTGTGGTAAAAGGCTATTTTGCCGAATCTATATTATTGGCGTACTACCCGGAAATTGACATTGTCTATGTTCCCACAGTCCGTGAGGGCCTGACGATGTTGGCAGCAGACGAAATTGATGCCTATTTTGATATTATCGCCACCATTACCCACAATGCAAGTCAGTCCGGATTAACACATCTTAATACCAGTGTTGTCCGCGAATATTCTTCAGCCTTGCATATTGGTATAGCCAAAGATCACCCCGAACTGTTATCAATAATCAATAAAGCCCTGGCGGCAATTACAGATGATGAGAAGCGCACAATCGATCAACGCTGGATGTCAGTAAATACTATCGAACGCACCAATTACACACTACTTATTCAAGTTGCTGCTGTATTATTTATTATTCTGCTTGCCAGTATCTACTGGAATCGAAAATTACAAATAGAAGTCAATAAACGCCTTGTATCAGAACAACAACTTCGGGATAGCGAAGCGCAGTTACTGCATCTGATCAATGTGATGCCGATGAGTCTGATGGTGACTTCGGCAGAGGATGGCAGCATTCTGCTGGCCAATGAACATTGTTATGAAGAATTGGGATTTTCAGCTGAATTACAACAAACCATCAAAGTTCAGGAGTTTTATGCAGATATTACTCAACGTAAACAAGTCCTGGCACAGCTTGTTTCGGATGGCGAAATTAATGGGGTGATGCTCAAAATCAAAACTCGAAATGGACAGATCATCCAGGGACTATTTTCAATAATTTCGATTCAATATCAGGGCAAGCCTGCTTTTCTGGGTTTTTTCATGAATATGGATGATCGCATTGCACTTGAAAATTCACTAAAAGAATCCAAGACGCATGCTGAAGCAGCGAATTTGGCTAAATCACAATTTCTCGCCAATATGAGCCATGAGATCCGTACCCCAATGAACGCTATTCTGGGTTTTACCGAGCTGTTGGATGAACAAATCACTGAACCTAGACTCAAATCTTTTATTAAAACTATTCGTAGCGCGGGTAATACGCTGTTGTTATTAATCAACGATATTCTCGATCTATCGAAAATTGAAGCCGGAAAGCTGCAACTCAATAAAACAGCTACCGATCCACATCTGCTGTTTGATGAAATAGCCAATATGTTTGTTCTGCAAATCCGCAATAAGGATTTGGCGTTACATTTAGATATTGATCCCGATTTACCCCATGGACTGTTACTCGATGCCACCCGCCTCAGACAGGTGTTATTCAATTTAATCAGTAATGCCGTCAAATTCACTGATACCGGTCATATACGTATTCACGTTCATGCCGATAATGTCGATGATCATCTCAGTAAACTGGATTTACATATCCGGGTTGAAGACACTGGCATTGGTATTCCCGAAGCTGAGGTTGAACATATATTTGAAATTTTTGCCCAGCAGTCAGGCCAGGATGTTCGCAAATACGGTGGAACCGGTCTTGGCTTGTCAATCACCCGCCGCTTGATTGAGATGATGGGTGGTCATATCCGTCTGCAGAGTAAAAGTGGCGAAGGCTCGGTATTCAGTATTGATTTGCCAGGAATTGATATTGCCGCCATTGCCAGTGACAAAATTCGTCAGCAAGCGTTAGCTTTTGATGCCAGCCAGATACGTTTTGAACCCGCCCATATGCTAATCGTTGATGATGTCGCGCATAACCGGGAACTGATACGTCAGCATTTTATCAACAACCATATTCAAACCAGTGAAGCTGAAAATGGTCAGCTGGCTGTGGATTTTGTTAAACAGAATCCGGTAGACCTCGTGTTGATGGATATTCGTATGCCAGTGATGGACGGTTATGAGGCTGCGAAACAAATCAAAATGATTAAACCGGATCTACCTATGGTTGCACTGACTGCTTCAGTAATGAAAGACGCCTATGAGCAGGATAGATTGGACCATTTTGATGCCTATCTGCGAAAACCTGTTTTGCGCAACGAACTGTTTCACGCGCTGAGTGTGTTTTTACGATATCAGACGGTTGACGTCGACGTTATAAAAGCGCCACAGCAGGATTGGTCAATGCTGGACAAAAAGCAGCTGTTATCAATTTTTAATCATTTTCAAGCCGATATTGATGAAATATGGCGTTTAGCCACCCAAAGTAACAGCATGACCGACATTAAAAACTTTGCCCATGAAATCGCCAGGCTGGCTGGCAATCATCAAATTGACACACTGGATCGATATGCCAGTCAGTTATTGGAACGAATTGATGCGTTTGATATTGAGGGCATGCAGATATTGTTGAAACAATTTCCTTCAATGCGTAGCGCGATCCAACAGGCGATGCGAAGCACCTAAGGCTTATTGAGCACTCAGGCACCTCTGATGTAGCTCCCAAAGATCTAACAACACAGGTATGCTTTGCTTTGCAGTTTTTTATACAATGCCCGACATGTTGTAATGTGATGAGCAAAATGAACTCCGATTTAAAAACGGATGCGCAGTGGCGTCAACAACTTAACAATGAACAATATCGCGTCACCCGGCAGGCGGGCACAGAACCACCTTTTTCCGGAGAATACGTCGATCACGATGAGAATGGTCATTATCACTGTGTTTGTTGTGGCCAGGCGTTATTTACTTCTGATGACAAATTTGATGCCGGTTGCGGTTGGCCCAGTTTTTCTTCACAGCTGGAGCATGGCGTGGTGACTCATCATCCGGATTACAGCCACAACATGGATCGTACCGAAGTCCGCTGTCAGCAATGTGAAGCCCATTTGGGACATGTATTTGATGACGGCCCCGCCCCAACTGGCCTGCGCTATTGTATTAATTCTGTGGCACTTGAATTTAATGACAAAGACTGAATGGACGCTGTATATCATACAAGCCGCTAATGGCCATCTTTATACCGGTATTACCACTGATTTAGAGCGTCGCTTAAAACAACATCAAAACCATACCGGTGGGGCGCGTTTTTTTCATACCAGTGATGCTGAGAAAGTGGTGTATCAGGAACAGCATCCTGATCGCAGCAGTGCCAGTCGTCGGGAAGCGGCAATCAAGAAACTCAGCAGGCAACAAAAACTGAACCTTATCGGTAACCCATCAGACCATGTATAATGGCGGGTTTTTTCAGTTCGTCTGAATTTCTCCTTTAGATACAGGATTTTAACTTTGTTAAGCACTGCTAACATTACCATGCAATTCGGGGCCAAGCCCCTGTTCGAAAACGTCTCGGTCAAATTCGGTGGGGGCAATCGTTACGGCCTGATTGGCGCCAATGGTTGCGGTAAATCGACGTTTATGAAAATTCTGGCCGGCGTGCAGGAACCCACCTCCGGTAATGTGAGTTACGACCCCAATGAATCCTATGCCGTATTAAAACAGGATCAGTTTGCTTACGAGGATCAACGCGTAATTGACGTAGTGATTATGGGGCAACCTGAGTTATGGGATGTGCATCGTGAGCGCGATCGCATTTATAACCTGCCGGAAATGAGTGAAGAAGATGGTCTGAAAGTCGCTGAACTGGAAGGTCAATATGCAGAAATGGACGGTTACACTGCTGAATCCCGCGCTGGCGAATTATTATTAGGCGTCGGTATTCCGGTTGAACAGCATTATGGTCCGATGAGCGAAATCGCTCCCGGTTGGAAACTGCGTATTCTGTTGGCGCAGGTATTGTTTGCTGATCCCGATATCATGTTACTCGATGAGCCGACCAACCATCTGGATATTAATACTATTCGCTGGCTGGAAGAAGTATTAAGCCAACGTAGCAGCACCATGATTATCATTTCGCATGATCGCCATTTCCTCAATCGCATCTGTACGCATATGGCCGATATGGATTACGGCGAATTACGTATTTATCCAGGCAATTATGATGAGTACATGATTGCTTCCACCCAGGCGCGCGAACGTCTGCAGTCAGACAATGCGAAGAAAAAAGCACAGATCAAAGAGCTACAGGAATTCGTCTCAAGATTCTCTGCCAATGCCTCCAAAGCAAAACAGGCAACTTCCCGTCAAAAACAAATGGAAAAAATTCAGCTGGATGATATTAAACCTTCCAGTCGAGTGAATCCGTTTATCCGTTTTAACCAGGAAAAGAAACTGTTCCGGAATGCCTTGGAAGTCAGCAAGCTGGCACAGGGGTACGATAACGAAAAACCGCTGTTTGAAAATTTCAGTTTTATGGCAGAAGTGGGCGAAAAAATCGCTGTCATCGGTCCTAATGGTATCGGTAAAACCACCTTTGTAAAAACACTGGTCGGTGAACTGGTACCAAAATCGGGCAATGTAAAATGGTCCGAAAATGCCAGCATAGGCTATTACGCGCAGGATCATGATCATCTGTTCAAAAACGATATGACACTGTTTGAGTGGATGTCCCAATGGGGCAGCCCGGAAGATGATGAACAGGTTATTCGTGGCACTCTAGGCCGGCTGCTGTTCTCCGGTCATATGATCGATAAAAAAGTTAATGTGCTGTCTGGTGGTGAGAAAGGCCGCATGTTGTTTGGCAAGTTGATTCTGCAAAAACCCAATATTCTGGTGATGGACGAACCGACCAATCATATGGATATGGAATCTATAGAATCACTTAATCTGGCATTGGAAAATTACGAAGGTACATTGATCTTTGTCTCCCATGACCGCGAATTTGTATCGTCATTGGCAACCCGTATTTTTGATATGGAAAATGAAGGTATTACCGACTTTACCGGTACCTATGATGAATATCTAAGAAGTCTCGGCATTAATAATTAGTACGCCCAGCAATTGCTGCCATAGCGCTTTTTAATGCGCTGGTCTTCTGCTTCCATCTCCCCGTTTTACATGCTATGTTGAATCCCCAACTACCCCGTTGAGGATTCACAGCATGTTAAACCAACCGACGATTAAATGGTCTGCGCTATTCGCCTCCATGTTTGCTCTACTCATGTTTACTTTCGCTTCCGCCACATACGCGGCTTCAGCCTCAGAGATTGACATCAAGGTTGATGAAGCCTTGAAACGCTTTCAAACAGAGGTTTCAGGCGGTGACCGTTTTCTTGAAAAAGCTTCTGGAGTGTTAGTTTTTCCTGATGTCATCAAAGCCGGTTTTGGTATTGGTGGTGAATACGGTGAAGGAGCATTACGTATCGGTGGCAGCACAGTAGATTATTACAACACCGCTGGAGCCTCTATTGGTTTTCAGTTAGGAGCCCAACAAAAAACTGTGATCCTGGTATTTATGAATGATCAGGCTTTAAAACAATTTCGTGACAGTGAAGGCTGGAAAGCCGGAGTTGATGGTTCAGTCGCTGTCGTTGAGTGGGGTGTAGGCGAAGACATCAACACGACAGACATACAAGATCCCATTGTTGGATTTGTTTTCAGTAATAAAGGCTTAATGTATAACTTGACGCTCGAAGGCGCCAAGTTTACCAAGCTCACCAAATAAGCTGATGACTATTTAACCTTCAATACGGAAACCGATTTTAATAGTGACCTGCCAGTAACGGACACCGCCATTTTCAATATAACCTCGGGTATCCGTTACTTCAAACCAATGCAGGTTTTTAACGGTTTCCGCTGCTTTGGCAATAGCATTTTCAACTGCTTTGTCGGAGCTTTCTGCTGAGCTGCCTGTAATTTCAATATGTTTATAAACATGTTCAGTCATAATTTTTCCTTGTTACTTACGCAAATAGATAAACCAGTAAAACAGACCTACAAAGATACTGCCCCCCAGCATATTGCCCAATGTCACCGGGATCAAGTTATGCCAGAAAAAACCACCAATTGTTAACTGCTCTGAGATGGCGAGCGAGGTTTCTGTTTGTGTTTGCGCCAGTAATCCAGCCGGAATAAAAAACATATTGGCCACACTGTGTTCAAATCCCAGAGCGACAAAGGCAGTAATAGGAAAAATAACGGCCAATACTTTATCTGTGACACTACGCCCCGCCATACATAACCAGACGGCCAGACACACCAGGATATTGCACAATACACCGCGAGCAAATGCCTCCATCCAGCCTAGGTTCACTTTAGTGTCAGCAATCGCCACCACTTTATTTCCAAGAGACCCATCGCCCTGCCACCATAAACCAGTTAAATACATCAACACTAAAATGCCCAATGCCCCCATGAAATTGCCAATATAAACAATTGCCCAGTTCTGAATCAGTTGCCTAAAACTAATCAGGCCATCGATACAGGCCATCACCAATAAATTATTACCGGTAAATAATTCTGCCCCGGCCACCACCACCAGAATCAACCCCAGGCAAAATGCCAGACCACCAAGTAATCGCATCAAACCTGCTGGCATATTGCCAACGTCATAGGTCACCAGTGTGAAGAATGCCGCTCCCAGCGCGATAAACGCTCCGGCTAATAATGAAAGAGCAAACACTCTTAGTGGATCTACAGTACATTTGCTCATACTGATTTTTTCCAGACGACGCGCAATTTCTGCCGGGGTATAAGCATCAACTGAAAATGGATCCATGATATTTTCTCAATTATGAAAAATAAGTTAGCTGATAATCACATACATGTGCTTACAGCACCATGCCCATCGAAATAAATGAATGATTTTGCTATCTTTTCATAGAGCGGACACGTATAATTGCACGCTCGCAAATGTCACTTTTACAGCTTTGTTTCCAAAGCTGCCCATCACAGGTTATTCAATGTCCACACCAGAAAACGATTCAACACCCTCATTCGCTGAGTTAGGGTTAGCTGCTCCAATTTTACAAGCTGTACAACAAGCCGGTTATGAAACACCTTCGCCAATTCAGGCGCAAAGTATTCCGCCTTTACTGGCTGGTAGAGATTTACTTGGTCAGGCCCAAACCGGTACCGGTAAAACTGCTGCCTTTGCCTTACCGCTGTTAAGCCGTATAGATCTGAAAAACAAAGCCACCCAAATGTTGGTGTTAGCACCGACTCGTGAATTGGCTATTCAGGTTTCAGAAGCGATCCAAAGCTACGCTCGTCACCTGAAAGATTTCCATATTCTGCCGATTTATGGCGGTCAAAGCATGGGCATCCAATTACGCTCATTACAACGTAAACCACAAGTCGTTGTCGGTACCCCGGGTCGTATTCTGGATCACATTCGTCGTGGCACATTGAAGCTGGATAAACTTGAGGCATTAGTGCTTGATGAAGCTGATGAAATGCTGCGTATGGGCTTTATTGATGATGTAGAAACCATCCTTAAAGAAACCCCGGAAAAACGTCAGGTAGCGTTATTTTCCGCTACCATGCCCGGCCCAATTCACCGTGTTGCACAGAAATATCTGAAAGATCCGGTGGATGTACGCATTCAATCCAAAACATCGACTGTCACCACCATTAACCAGCGTTACTGGCAAGTGACCGGTATGCACAAACTGGATGCGTTAACCCGCATTCTGGAAGTCGAAGACTTTGATGGCATGATCATCTTCGTGCGCACCAAAAACGCCACTGTTGAGCTGGCTGAAAAGCTGGAAGCTCGTGGTTATTCCGCTTCGGCGATTAACGGCGATATGAATCAGGCATTGCGTGAAAAAACCATCGAACGTATGAAAAAAGGCAGTATCGATATTCTGATTGCCACCGACGTTGCTGCACGTGGTCTGGATATTGAGCGCATGAGCCATGTAGTCAACTACGATATTCCTTACGATACTGAATCCTATGTGCATCGTATTGGTCGTACAGGTCGTGCTGGTCGTAAAGGTGAGGCCATTTTGTTTGTCTCCCCGCGTGAAACACGCATGTTGAGTGCTATCGAGAAAGCGACGCGCCAGGTGATTACCAAAATGCAATTGCCGAGCAGCGAAGATATTGCTGATCGCCGAGTATTGCAATTTATGGAACAACTCAGTGAAACCATTGAGGCACAGGACCTGGCTTATTTCGAAACCTTAATCAGTCAATATCAACAGGAACATAATGCCGATCCGATTGAAATCGCTGCCGCATTAGCCTTTCTGGTACAGAAAGACCGTCCGTTAAAACCGGTTAAACATGTTACACAACGTCCAGCTCGTGAAGAACGCGAACGCGGACCTCGTCAGGATCGTGGTGAACGTCCGGCCCGGGGCAACCGTGAAGACCGTCCACCAAGAGAAAAACGGGCTCCACGTCCACATCCAAACGAGCCGGACATGGATACTTATCGTGTTGAAGTCGGTCGTGCAGACAAAATTGAACCACGTAATCTGGTAGGCGCAATTGCTAATGAGTCAGGTATCGAAAGTCAATTTATCGGTCGTATTACCATTAATGAGGACCATAGTCTGATTGACCTGCCACAAGGTATGCCAAAAGATATGTTCCAGCAAATACGCAAGGTTTGGGTCAATAACAAACAACTGAATATGAGCCTGGCCACTGATGAAGCTGTTGCGGAAAGTGTGGCAGCCCGGCCCTCACGGCGTAACTTCAGTAAAGATCGTAAAGACGGTCCAAAAAGCAAACCGGCTAAGAAATTCAAGAAAAGCTAAAAAATAACGTTTTTCAACATTTAAAAAGTCACTGCCAGCAGTGACTTTTTTTTTGAGCATGCCACAATAGCGTTCATGCTGAATATCATCTGGGTCGCCTTTTTTCTGATTGCCTTTGCGGTGGCTTTATTTAAGCTGCTGGTGTTAGGCGACACCGAAATTTTCAACCAGATCATGCAGGCAATGTTTGCCCTATCCAAAACGGCTTTTGAAATTGCTATTGGCCTGACCGGTATTCTTGCCCTGTGGCTAGGTATTATGAAAATTGGCGAGCGCAGTGGCTTTGTCGAATTATTGACACGAGGATTATCCCCGCTTTTCACCCGGCTGATGCCAGAGGTACCGAAGAATCACCCGGCGCTGGGAGCGATGGTGATGAATATATCAGCTAATGCGCTTGGGCTGGATAATGCCGCGACCCCATTGGGTATTAAAGCAATGCAGGAACTGCAAAAGCTTAATCCGTTAAAAGATACCGCCAGTAACGCACAGATCCTGTTTCTGGTAATTAACACCTCTGCCGTTACATTATTTCCGGTCACTATTTTTACCTATCGCGCTCAGATGGGTTCTGCCAATCCGACAGATGTCTTTATCCCGTTGTTAATTGCCACCTATTTTTCGACTTTGATTGGTTTAATCACTGTGGCCGCAGTACAGAAAATTAACCTTCTGGACCGGGTAGTGTTGATGTACCTAGGGGGATTCAGTGCCTTTGTATTTGGTCTGTTAACCTATTTTTCCAGTCTGGAACAATCACAGATGTTGGTGCAATCTGCCATTATCAGCAATGTTGTCATTTTTTCACTGGTCATCGCTTTTATCGTCGCGGCGGCATGGCAACGGGTTAATGCTTATGAGGCATTTATTGAAGGGGCCAAAGAAGGTTTCTCGACTGCAGTAATGATTATTCCCTATCTGGTTGCGATGTTGGTTGCAATTGGCGTTTTCCGTGCCAGTGGCGCGCTTGACTTAATTGCGGATGGTATTCGTACTGGTGTGCTGGCGTTGGGAATGGATGATAGGTTTGTCGATGCCTTACCCACCGCGTTAATGAAGCCTTTCAGTGGCAGTGGTGCCCGTGCCATGATGATCGATACCATGGAAGTTCATGGGGCAGATTCGTTTGCCGGGAGACTGGCTTCAATAGTTCAGGGCAGCACTGAAACCACTTTTTATGTGTTGGCGGTATATTTTGGTGCGGTTGGAGTTCAGAAAATTCGTCATGCTGTTGCCTGTGGTCTGGCAGCAGATGTTGCCGGCATCACCGCAGCCATTCTGGTCGCCTACTGGTTCTTCGGTTGAAAGATTATTGCCTGAATACTTTGCTACCAGCAATAACGTCACCAGCACAAAATAATCCTTCAACGAAACTCAAATTCTGCTACATTCTATCGCCCGATCAAGGGCTTAGCTATGTCAATTGACCATAACAAAGTCACTCATTCTTCTGGAGAATCGCTTCTTTGAACGCTCAGTCTGTTGTTGATTATGCCGTATTTGATCTGATTGCTGATGCCCTGACCACCCACGGTTATTGCATTCTGCCACAACTATTGCCTCCCGCTTTAACCCATGATCTATACCGCAGAGTTGCCCGCCTGGATGAGCATAATGACTTAAGTCAGGCCGGGATAGGCCGTGAACAACAATATCAGCTAAATGAGAAAATCCGCACCGATGAAACCCGCTGGCTGGATCCCTCGAACAGTATCGATCAAGCTTATCTTACCCATATGGCCAATTTCCGGCTGGCAATGAATCAACGGTTGTTTCTCGGCTTGTTTGATTATGAATCACACTACGCCCATTACCCTTCAGGTGCCTTCTACAAACGGCATGTCGATGCATTCAAAGGTGAATCCAACCGTGTATTAACTACGGTGATGTATTTAAACCCATTCTGGCAAACCCGAGATGGCGGCCAATTGCAGATTTATGATATTAATAATGATAATCTGATTGTATCTGTTGAACCCGAAATGGGCACATTTGTTGTTTTTTTAAGTGAGCAGTTTCCGCATGAAGTTCTACCCTCGAAACGGGATCGCTACAGTATTGCAGGATGGTTCCGCGTTCAGGCTCCATTGCAGGCACCGATGATATGAACACATCTTTTAACATTCTGGAATTAGGTCAGGCTGATTTACGTCGAATTGCCCGGCCGGTATCCGAGATAAATGACGCTGTATTACAACAACAAATCGATGAACTGATCACCTTTGTTCAACAGCGTGGGGGTATGGGGATTGCCGCCACGCAAGTTGGTATTAACCAACGCTTTTTTATTATGTCGAGTCATCCTAATGAGCGTTATCCCTATGCACCCGAGATGCCGTCAACCTGTGTCATAAATCCTGAAATTGTCTGGCACTCCACGCAGACAGAAAAAGACTGGGAGGGCTGTTTGAGCGTCCCCGGTCTTCGTGCTCTGGTACCACGTTATCAGCACATACAAGTGCGCTACTGGTTACGTGATGGAAGTCAGGTAGAAACCGCATATGAGGGCTTTATGGCACGATTGTTCCAACATGAACTGGATCATCTGGATGGAAAAGTTTTTGTCGATCGGGTGGAATCGTCGATGGAAATGATGACCGAATCCAGTTGGCGTTCAATGCTGGCTGAAAAATCCAAGGGCAGAGACAATAATGGCACAGCAGTTTGATTCGCTCTCTGATCGTCTGATTGAGTTTATTCATCAACAACATCTGTTTTTTGTAGCAACTGCGACGGCTGACAGCCGGGTTAATGTTTCCCCCAAAGGAATGGATTCGCTAAGAATTCTAAACAGTAATCGTTTAGTCTGGCTGAACGTGACCGGTAGCGGAAATGAAACGGCTGCGCATATTGAGGAATCCCCTCGAATGACCATCATGTTTTGTGCATTTGAGGGAAAGCCATTGATTCTACGAGTCTATGGTCAGGCACGTGTAATACATCAAAAAGAGACTGAATGGCAGGGTCTGTATGGCTTATTTGATCCATTACCCGGTGCCAGACAAATCTTTATTCTGGATATTGATCTGGTTCAGACCTCATGTGGTATGGCTGTACCCTATTTTAAATTTGTCGGTGAACGCGAACTACTGAATAACTGGGCTGAACGCAAAGGCGTAACCGGTATTAAAGAATACTGGCGGGAAAAAAATCAGTTCAGCCTGGATGGAATTGAAACAGATATTGTTAAAAAGAATATTTGAGCCTATTGGCCGAACATTTCCCCAACGGCTTTTGCCAGGGTGTCCGAACGTTTTGGATTACGCAAAGCCTGCATAACCGGCTCACGCATTCCCGGTATAAATAACAGATCGGCCAATAACTGGCTGAACCCGGCCTGGCCAGCATCGTTTTGAGCAAGCTGTTCAAGATACAACTCACAGATTGGCTGTTTAGCCAGTTCCAACCAGATCCGCCCACTGATTATTGCCAGTACTTCAATTTCGCGACTGCAACGATGCTTCAGCACCTGAGTCACCATACGCTCCACTAAACCACGAGCAGTACTGTTGGAAGCGGCCCGTAAGCAGGAAATGATTTTGGCCGTATCCGGTTGTTTTTCCTGTAACTGATTATCTACTTGCTGCACCAAGACTTCGATTACTCCCGCAGCAGGGCTTGCATGCTCCAGCAAAACGCATAAATTATGAAATGGCTCCTGAGGCAATTTAGGTAACGTATTAATCAACCCTAACGTACCTTCATTGGTATTCAGACGAATCGCAAAATCGGCTAATCCCTGCATCGCCAATCCAGGCCATTTATCCAGAGGAAGATCGCCAGTGAAATAACGATAGGCGGCATCATAAAATTTGGAAGGAGACTGTTTCAGTGCATGAGTAGCGTGGGCATTAAATGCGGCCATTCGATCCTGACGTGGCTGAAAGGTGAACGGACTGTCCTGCAGAGCTCCCTGAATCTTTTCACCATCGGCGGCAGCCAACATTGCTTCGCCTAGCCTTTCCAATAACATCATCAGAAAAGCATCACGGGCATCTGGAACCAATAAACCCTGCTCATCCAGCGGAAACTGCAGAAACCAGACATAGTGATTTTCTGCCGCATCCGGATGCCAGAAAATAATGCCTATTTGGGCATGACGTTTGAAAGGATAAGGGTAAGGTCTCTGGCAATTATCAAAACTGACAAACTGTTCGGGGGTTAATTTACAAACCCGGCGACCCATATCAAACACCCGGTATTGTGCACCTCTTTGCCTCAGAAACTTGCTAAGTGTGTTGAACTGTCCAATATCCATATCCTGCTCGCTGTTACGTACGGTATTCAGCGTTGATTCTCACGTAATCATAAGAAAAATCACAGGTCCAGACTGTTTTAGCAACTTTTCCTCTACCCAGTTTTACCTGAATGGTAATTTCAGATTGTGACATGACCTGCTGGCCTTTTTCTTCAGTATAGTCAGCAGCAGGCTGGCCTCCATCGACAATACATACGTCATCCAGGTAAATAGCGATTTTCGATAAGTCCAGATTGGGCAAGCCACTTCGGCCTACTGCTGCCAGAATACGTCCCCAGTTCGGGTCAGAGGCAAACAATGCGGTTTTCACCAGTGGTGAATGAGCGATGGTATAGGCGACCTGACGACATTCATCTGCGTCAGTGCCCTGCTGAACATCAATGCTGATAAATTTGGTTGCACCTTCGCCATCGCGAACAATGGCTTGGGCCAGGAAGCGGCTTAAAGTATTTAAAGCCTCGATAAACTGATGTGCCTCCGTGCTATCAATATCATCAATAACTGAGTTACCAGCTTTACCGGTTGCAATAAGAATGCAGGCATCGTTGGTTGAGGTATCGCCATCAACGGTAATACTGTTAAAAGACTGCTCCATCGAAACGTCAAGCATCTTTTGTAATGTGGAGGGACTTATCGCCGCGTCAGTGGCGATATAAGACAACAAGGTCGCCATATCTGGCCGAATCATGCCTGAGCCTTTAGCGATGCCTGTGAGCGTGATTGACTGTCCATTTAACGACAGTTCCACTGAACGCGCTTTGGCTATGGTGTCTGTGGTCATGATGGCGTGTGCTGCAGCAAACCAGTTATCAGCGGCTAGTGTGCTAAATGCCTCCGGTAACGCATTGGTTATTTTCTCAACAGGTAACGGCTGCCCTATTACCCCGGTAGAAAATGGCAACACCGCACTGGTATCACATTGAGCTTGCTGAGCCACCGCCTGACAACATGCTTTTGCTGCCGCCATACCCGCGTCACCGGTTCCAGCATTGGCATTTCCAGAATTAATCAGTAGATAGCGTGTCGATGCTTGTTGCTGATGCTCTCTGGCGAGTAATACCGGCGCTGCACAAAATGCATTACGGGTATAAACCGCTGCGGTATGACTTCCTGGTGCCAGTTCAATTAATACCACATCCTGACGACCCGGCTTTTTAATGCCTGCGCTCGCAGTGGCGAGGCGGACACCTCTTACAGGCTTTAATTCAGCAGCAACCGGTGCAGATAAATTTACTGCCATTATCTAATAGCGCCGTGGCAATTTTTGAATTTTTTACCACTGCCACATGGGCAAGGATCATTACGACCAACTTTTTTTCCATCACGTGTTAGTGGCTGATTGGCAGTAGGATGGTCTGTTTCTGCTTCAGCGGACGAACTTTCATGCTGATATTCCACATCAGCAGATTGACGACGTTGCTCATCGACCGCCGCGACATCTTCCGGCGCACGCACTTTAACACGGGAAATCAGGCTGATAACTTCATGTTTCAAGCTGTCCAGCATGGCAGTAAATAACTGGAAAGCTTCACGTTTATATTCCTGCTTGGGATCTTTTTGAGCATAACCACGCAGATTGATACCCTGACGTAAATAATCCATCTGAGCCAGATGTTCTTTCCACTGTGTATCCAGGGTTTGCAACATGATGGCTTTTTCAAAATGCCGCATCAACTCAGCCCCGACAGTAGCTTCTTTAGCCTGACAGGCCGCTTCTGCTTCTTCGATAATTCGTTCACGCAAGCTTTCTTCGTGCAGATTGTCATCTGCCTCCAACCAGCCGCTAATATCTAATTCCAGAGCGAAATCATCACGTAAAGCCTGTTCCAGTCCACTGACATTCCATTGTTCATCAATGCTGTTTGGTGGAATGTAAAGACTGATAACGTCGTTAATGACGCTGCTACGCATCGAAACAATCGTTTCAGAAACATCATCCGCAGCCATTAATTCATTGCGCTGCTCATAGATTACTTTACGTTGATCGTTGGCAACATCATCAAACTGCAGCAACTGTTTACGTATATCAAAGTTGTGTCCTTCAACTTTACGTTGCGCATTTTCAATGGCTCTGCTGACCCATGGATGCTCAATGGCTTCACCCTCTTCCATACCCAGTTTCTGCATCAATCCGGCCATACGTTCAGAAGCAAAGATCCGCATCAGGTTATCTTCGAGCGACAGATAAAAACGGGTTGAGCCCGGATCGCCCTGACGACCGGAACGACCACGCAGCTGATTGTCGATACGGCGTGATTCATGACGTTCGGTACCGATAATGTGTAAACCTCCCGCTTGCAAAACCAAATCATGACGTTGTTGCCATTCGGCTTTCACTTTAGCTTTTGCAGCTTCATCAGCCTCTTCACCCAGCTTGTCCAGCTCTGTTTCAAGACTGCCGCCGAGAACAATATCTGTACCACGACCCGCCATATTGGTAGCGATTGTTACAGAGCCCGGTTTACCCGCTTCAGCAATGATATGTGCCTCTTTCTCATGAAATTTTGCATTCAAAACTTCATGGGGAATTTTGGCTTTGGAGAGTAATTTATCCAGATACTCTGAGCTTTCAATCGAAGCCGTACCCACCAGCACAGGCTGTTTTCGTTGCACACAGTCCTGAATATCTAGCAAGATCGCATCGAATTTTTCTTTTGCTGTCAAATAAATTCTATCGGCTTCATCTTTACGCTGCATTGGCCGATGTGTCGGAATAACCACAACTTCCAGCCCATAGATTGACTGCAATTCATACGCTTCGGTATCGGCTGTACCGGTCATGCCGGACAGCTTTTTGTAAAGACGGAAATAATTCTGGAAAGTAATGGAAGCGAGGGTCTGGTTTTCGTTTTGAATCTTGACCCCTTCCTTGGCTTCAATGGCCTGGTGCAACCCTTCTGACCAGCGACGCCCGGGCATGGTACGACCGGTAAATTCGTCGACAATGATTATCTGATCATCCTGGACAATGTATTCAACATCCCGATGAAATAATACATGTGCACGAAGTGCTGCAGTTACGTGATGCATCAAACCGATATTGGCCGCATCATACAGGCTGGCATCTTCATCCAGCAGACCGGCTTCGGTTAATAACCGCTCGATTTTTTCATGACCAGCTTCGGTAAAATGCACCTGTTTGTTTTTTTCATCAATGGTGTAATCACCCGGTACAGTGATATCTTCATCTTCACCTTCCTGCCGGGTCAGACTTGGAATCAATTTGTTTATCTGCAGATAACGCTCAGAACTGTCCTCAGCCGGACCGGAGATAATTAGTGGAGTACGGGCTTCGTCAATCAGGATGGAGTCAACTTCGTCGATAACAGCAAAATTTAATGGACGCTGTACTCTATCTTCCAGTCGAAAGGCCATGTTATCGCGCAGATAATCAAAGCCAAATTCGTTATTGGTACCGTAAGTAATATCTGCGGCATAAGCTTCACGGCGTTCATCTCCACTCAGTCCACTGACAATTACACCGGTTGTTAGGCCAAGGAAACCATAAAGCTTGCTCATCCAGGCCGAATCACGTTTGGCAAGGTAATCGTTGACAGTAATAACATGGACGCCTTCACCGCTTAAGGCGTTCAGATATACCGCGAGTGTGGCTACCAGCGTTTTCCCCTCGCCGGTTTTCATTTCGGCAATTTTTCCGTCGTTCAATACCATACCGCCAATCAACTGCACGTCAAAATGACGCATTTCCATAATCCGTTTACCGGCTTCACGAACGACAGCAAATGCTTCTACCAGAATATCATCCAGCGTTTGCCCGTCATCCAGACGTTGTTTGAATTCTATGGTTTTGGATTTTAAAGCGGCATCGTCAAGCTTTTCATATTCGCCTTCCAATTCATTGATGAGGCTGACCTGTTTTTGCAGTTTTTTGATTACACGATCATTACGACTGCCAAAAACCTTACTGAAAAACTTGCCTACCATGACTAAAACTACCTGTTGAATGTGCCGAATTGACGACAGTTTGATTAAACGCGTGATTATAACGCGTACTGTTGGGAAGATCGAAGACTCACCGCATTTTTTTAAGTGGTGTCAGATTTTTCAAATACAAGAGGAATTATTCGATGTAATTAAACGGATTAACGGATTTACCGTCTCTTACCACTTCGAAATGAACATGTGGGCCAGTTGAACGACCGGTTGATCCCATAAGCGCAATAACATCTCCCTTGTTAACACGGTCTCCGGTACTGACATTGAGTGTTTTGTTGTGCGCATAACGAGTTACATAGCCATTTCCATGGTCAATTTCAACCAATCCACCGTAACCTCCACGCATACCTGCCCAACTTACGATACCATCCGCCACCGAAATGACCGAGCTACCGGTTTTTCCGGCAAAATCGAGTCCATCATGGAAAGCCTTTTTCCCATTAAATGGATCAACACGGTATCCATAGAAAGACGATACCCAGCCATCAACCACTGGACGACCACTGGGTATGGCGCCGGCGATATTCTCATTAGTAATCAGAAACTCCTGTAATGCGGTCAAGGTATCCTGTTGATCAGCAAAATCCTGTGAGAGACGAACCAGACTTTCTTCAAATTCGGCGTTTGATAACCAGTCACCAGAATGTTCAATACCGCCCATCCCGGGAGCAAATTCCAAATCAAAATCAGAAAGTTCAAAACCTGCAATTTCAGCTAATCGCTGACTGAGCATTTTCAGACGAATTGCCTCTGCCTGTAATCCTCCTAACTGCTGCGCGTAAAAGCCTTGAATGGCTTCATTGGCGGTTGTGTCATCACTGATAGAGAGGGGATCGGTTTTCGGGGTGAGGAGTCGAGCGGTTGGGAAAAATTTTGAGTCTACTGTATCGTTGATAGCTGTCTTATCTTTTATATAATTCATTGTAGAGACAGTTATCGCAATTGTTATGGATAAAAGAAATGCGACTAGCAGCATCAATTTCGTTCGGCTTAAATGCCAATGCTTGTGGCCGGTATTGTCGGCGGATATTATGATAATCTGCATACTTATCCTCGTCCCGGATTGAGACATGTCAAATAAACCGCTTCATTTCAGCACTGTTTGCCAGGCAAACCAGCAATTACAGCAAATTTCGAAGCGCGCTCAAAAATTAACTCAGCTTAACAGCATTCTGCAAGAAATTTTACCTTCGCAGTTCGCAGGACATTGTCAGCTGGCGAATATGAAAGACAACAAAATCATCATCCATACAGAAAACGCGGCAGTTGCCAGCTTATTACGCTTTCATTCCGCTACCATTTGTAAAACCTTTTCCAGCGAGTTGTCTGCGCAAATTGAACGCGTTGAGGTAAAAGTAAAACCCCAGCACCCAACCGGGAAGCTGGCAAAATCCAATATGATCGATATGTCTAATAACAATGCAGCGCTGATTGCTCAGACCGCCGCCGGGTTAGACGATGGTCAGCTCAAAACAGCGCTGCATAAACTCGCTAAGCGAGGTAAAACTCGTGACAACTCCTAGCTGACGATTGAAGCGGCAGGCCGACTGAACACAATAGGTGCATCAGCATCTTCTTCAAAAGTCACCAGTTCCCAACAATCTTCCTGGGCAATAAGCTTGCGTAACAGGCGATTGTTCACTTCATGACCGGATTTATGTCCGACGAATGCACCGATCAGACTATGCCCCAGCAAATACAAATCACCGATAGCATCAAGTACTTTATGACGGACAAACTCGTCTTCGTAACGAAGACCATCTTCATTTAAGACACGGAAATCGTCTACAACAATAGCATTATCCATACTGCCACCCAGCGCCAAATTCATTTCCCGCAGTTTTTCGATATCTTTCATAAAGCCGAAGGTTCGGGCACGGCTGACTTCACGAACAAATGATGTGGAGGAGAAATCTACATCAACCTGTTGCGGTCTGCCGGTAAAGGCCGGGTGCTCAAAATCAATGGTAAAAGAAACTTTGAATCCTTCAAATGGCTCGAACTTGGCCCATTTGTCACCATCTTCCAGTAATACAGACTTTTTAATACGGATAAATTGCTTGGCAACTGCCTGCTCTTCAATACCGGCAGATTGCACCAGAAATACAAAAGGTCCGGCACTGCCGTCCATAATAGGAACTTCTGCTGCATTGAGATCAATATAAGCATTGTCGATACCCAGCCCGGCAAAGGCTGAAAGTAAATGTTCCACTGTTGAAACCCGTTGGCCATTCTGAATCAATGTGGTTGACAGGGCTGTTTCCCCCACATTTTCAGCTTTGGCTTCGATTTCAACAACCGGATCCAGATCGACTCGTCGGAAAATAATGCCAGTATTAGGGGCAGCCGGACGCAGCGTTAAATAGACCATTTCACCGCTGTGCAATCCCACACCTGTGGCACGAATCACATTTTTCAATGTTCGTTGCTTTATCAAGGTGTTTTACCCCCTTTCTAGTTTAATCATCCGAGAATAATATCATAGGCTTATATTACTTCACCATCTACATTAGTCTGCCTGTCTGCGAAGAAATGCCGGGATGTCCAGATAATCCATGTTGACGTCGCCATTAGCCACTTGTTTATGTTCGTTGTTACGACCATTGCGTAAAACTGTTGGTTCATCATAATCAATGTCAACTGGCTTCTTAACAATTTCAATTTGCGGTGCTGCTGCCGATGTTTCAACCGGTTTTGAAACAGCCGCTCTTGCAACACCCAGTCCGGTTGCCACAACGGTGACCCGTAACTCATCGGTCATATCTGGATCGATAACTGTACCAACAACGACTGTTGCGTCTTCTGACGCAAATTCTTTAATGGTATTACCCACTTCTTCAAATTCACCAATGCTCATATCCAGACCCGCAGTAATGTTTACCAAAACACCACGCGCACCTGCCAAATCAACATCTTCCAGTAACGGGCTTGAAACAGCCAGTCTGGCGGCTTCTGCAGCGCGGTTTTCACCTGAAGCCCGGCCGGTTCCCATCATGGCCATACCCATTTCGGACATCACTGTGCGCACGTCGGCAAAGTCAACGTTAATCATGCCTTCACGGGTAATCAGTTCGGCAATACCCTGAACCGCACCCAGCAGTACATCATTGGCTGATTTAAAAGCATTAAGCAGGCTCATTTCCTTACCCAACACTTTCAACAGTTTTTCATTTGGAATAGTGATCAATGAATCTACATGCTGACTCAACTCTTCAATACCGGCTGTAGCGACTTTCAGTCTTTTGCCACCTTCAAAAGGAAATGGCTTGGTGACGACGGCAACCGTTAAAATACCCATTTCTTTAGCAACCTGAGCCACTACTGGCGCAGCTCCGGTACCTGTACCGCCACCCATACCCGCAGTGATGAAGACCATATCAGCGCCACTAATGACTTCCATAATACGTTCACGATCTTCCAATGCAGCCTGTCGACCCACGTCAGGGTTGGCACCGGCACCCAGCCCTTTAGTGATATCAGTTCCCAATTGTAAATGCGTAGTAGCATTACTTTTTCGTAAAGCCTGTGCATCAGTATTGGCACAAATAAAATCAACACCTTCGATTTTATTGGCCACCATGTGTTCCAATGCGTTACCGCCACCGCCACCTACACCGATGACTTTGATAACGGCATTTGCTGTATATGTATCAATCAATTCAAATGTCATGATTTTCTCCCCTCTTTATTTACTAACAAGGCTTGCTCAGAAATTGCCCTGAAACCAACTTTTCATTCTGGCAAACATTCCTTTAAAACCATCCGACATCACAGACTCACTGTGACCGGTACTCACTTGTTCATTTCCAAACAGTAATAAACCCACACCTGTGGCGTGGATTGGATTACGTACTACATCAACTAAACCACCAACATGCTGTGGCACACCAAGTCTTACCGGCAGATGAAAGACTTCTTCAGCCAGTTCAATTGCGCCTTCCATTTTTGCACTGCCACCGGTCAATACCACCCCGGCAGCTAACATTTCTTCAAAGCCACTGCGACGCAGTTCAGCCTGTACCAGCATTAGTAATTCTTCATAACGTGGCTCAACTACTTCGGCCAATGTCTGTCTCGCCAGTTGACGAGGCGGTCTGTCTCCAACACTTGGCACTTCAATGGTTTCATCTTCCCGTGCCAGTTGAGTCAGGGCACAGGCATATTTGATTTTGATTTCTTCGGCATACTGGGTCGGCGTACGTAACGCCACCGCGATGTCATTTGTAACCTGATCGCCAGCAATCGGAATCACTGCGGTATGACGTATGGCACCATCAATAAACACGGCAATATCAGTTGTACCGCCGCCAATATCGACCAGGCATACTCCCAGTTCTTTTTCATCCTGTTCCAGTACCGAGTAGCTGGAAGCCATTTGTTCCAATATGATTCCATCAACAATCAGTCCACATCGCTCGATACATTTGGTGATGTTTTGGGCAGCACTGACCGCCCCGGTAATCAGATGCACTTTGGCTTCCAGTCGAACCCCTGACATGCCGATAGGTTCACGAATACCTTCCTGGTTATCGATAATGAATTCCTGAGGCAATACATGTAGCAATTGCTGGTCGCCCGGGAAATGCACCGCCCGAGCCGCATCCAGTACCCGATCCAAATCGCCCTGTGTCACTTCCTTATCCCGAATGGCAACGGTGCCATGTGAGTTCAGACTACGAATATGACTTCCGGCAATCCCGGCAAATACAGAGTGGATCTGGCATCCAGCCATCAACTCGGCTTCTTCTACCGCACGCTGAATGGATTGCACTGTAGATTCAATATTGACCACTACCCCTTTTTTCATGCCTCTGGCAGGGTGTGATCCGATGCCGATAATTTCCAGTTTGTTGTCATTGGGACCGGCATCCAGAATCGGGGCTGCCACGATCGCTACCACTTTGGAAGTGCCGATATCCAGTCCGACAATCAGTTCTCTTTCAATTCGTTTCGACATTACACAATTCCATTAAAATCAGGTTGCTTACCGGTTTTCCATACAACTGCCAGTCCGTTGGTATAGCGCATATCTACAATTTTGATTTGATCACGATAACTGGCCAACGGGCCTTTAAAGACTCGAATAAATCTGGCTAATCGCTGTTCACTTGCCGCACGGCCCAGTTGCAGCTGCATATCATCTGTAAATTTCACCTGCCATGAACGGCGCTCATCCATGGTCAGGCTTTTCACTCTTAATCCCAGCGAATCCACAGACTGCTGAATGGTTACCAGTTGCCGAGACATCAACTCACTGTTACCTTCAGGCCCAAATAACTGAATAAGTCCGACAGGCATTTTTCCGCTCTCAGGATAAAATACGTGACCACGGGTATTGACCAGACCATCTTCATTCCACCGTGCAATCGCCTGATGCTCATTGACCATTAAATGCAAGGTATCCGGCCAGACACGTCTTACCTGTATTTGTGAGACCCAGGGAAGTGCTTCACCTGCCGCACGAATTCCTGCCACGTTTACATCGAGGAAGCTACCAGTCACATATGGGGTTACCGCCTCAATCAAGTCCTTTTTATCAGTATTGACTAATTCACCTTCCACCGTAACGTGCTGAATCGGCAGAGTATCTGTGTTGTTTACATAAACGATACCGACAATCAGTATCAACAGCACCAACACAGTACTGACATTTCGCAAGTTACTTTGCCAGTTCATTTGTTCACGTGGTTTCACCACACGGGTGCGCGTTGCTCCTGCTTTTGGACGTTGTCTGATAGCCATCAACGTTTGTCCTCCAGACTGCTCTTTAATATTTGCCCAACCAGATTTTCAAAACTGATTCCAGCCTGACGAGCTGACATGGGCACCAAACTATGGTCGGTCATACCGGGCACGCTATTCGCTTCCAGCAAGTAAAAATCACCTTGCTGATCTGCCATAACATCGATACGTCCCCACCCAGACATGTTGAGCGCATGGAAAGCGGTGATTGCCAATTGCTGACAGCGTTTTTCATCAGCGTCACTCAAACCACACGGACACAAATATTCGGTTGAATTCGCCAGATACTTGGCTTCAAAATCGTAAAATTCTCTGGGTGTTGTTAATCGAATAACCGGCAGCGCTTCTCCGTTTAAAATACTTACCGTGTATTCCGCGCCATGCACCCATTGCTCAGCGATAACTTCATCGTCATAGTCAAACGCAAGACTAATGGCTTGCTGCAGCGCTTCGACTGATGTCACCTTACTCATACCGATGCTTGAACCTTCGTTGACCGGCTTGATGACGAGCGGTAAACCCAATTCTTCAACGATTTGCTGTGGAGTGGACTGTCGATTTAAGCGCACATATTTTGGTGTTGGTAAACCCTGACTTTGCCAAATCTGTTTGCTCAAACGTTTATTCATTGACAGTACCGCACCGGTAATGCCGCTACCGGTATAAGGAATTTGCAATGACTGCAAAACACCCTGAATTTCACCATCCTCACCGCCGCGGCCATGCAGAATAATAAATGCCCGATCAAATTTATCCTGATGTATACGTTCACTGACCGTTTTATCTACATCCAGCCCAACAGCATCGACACCGAGTGACTGTAAAGCAGCCAATACCGCACGGCCACTTTTCAACGAAATCTCACGTTCTGCTGAACGTCCACCCATCAACACGGCAACCCGACCAAAACTTTGTGGAGTCATATTTATTTCACTCATGCGTGCTCTCCGATAATGTGAACTTCGGGGATCAATCGCACTTTTGTCTCTGCTTCTACACGTTGTCTAACTAAATTAATCAAACCCTCAATATCAGCCGCACTGGCAGCTCCGTCATTGACAATAAAGTTGGCATGTTTTGGCGACACACTTGCTCCGCCAACTCGCAAGCCTTTCAAACCGCATTGTTCGATTAAGCGGCCGGCGTAATCGCCTTGTGGATTACGAAATACTGAACCGGCACAAGGTTGATTAGTCGGTTGGCTATCATTGCGTTTTTTCAGGAGCTGTTTGATTAGGGTTGTTTCAGCTTCTGCATCACCTACCTGTAGTTCCAGTGTGGCAGAGACAAACCATTCTTTTTCCGGCAGTTCGACATGACGATAGGCAACGTTAAAGTCAGTGGCAGGACGCTTTTTCAACTCGCCCTGACGCGTAACTGTGGTGGCCTCTTTCACCAGCTGCCAGGTTTCCCAGCCATGCGCACCTGCATTCATCGCCAATGCACCACCAAATGTACCGGGAATACCAGCCAGAAAGGCGGCACCACTTAACCCCTGTTTAGCAGATTGTTTGGCGACTTTGCTGCAGTAAACACCTACTTCTGCAGTAACTCTTTGACCGTCTATATCCAGCGTCTGCATGGTTCCGGCCGTACTGATAACCGTGCCAGAAAAACCACCATCGCGTATTAATAGGTTGCTACCCAATCCTAACCATAATAAGGGTTCATTAGCTGGCAACTGGCGTAAAAAAGTTGCCAGATCATTTTTATCTTTTGGCTGGTAAAAACGCTGTGCTATTCCGCCAACTCGCCATGAAGTATGCTGAGATAACGGCTCATTTATTTTCAATTCGCCTTGCAAATCGGTAAACATCGAGACCATTAGCTCATCTCCTCAAGTTGTTGTTCCAACTCTTTAGCGATGGTTCCGATATCACCCGCTCCAAGGGTAAGCAATAGATCCTGATCCTTTAATAATCCTGGAAGTACAGAAAACAAGGCTTGTTTATCTTCCACAAATACCGGTTCGACCTGTCCACGCAATCTTATGGCACGACATAAACTGCGCGCATCAGCACCTGCAATTTTATTTTCGCCTGCCGGGTAAACTTCCAGTACAACCAAAACATCTATCGTTGACAGCACACGGGCAAAATCTTCGAACAGATCACGTGTTCGGGTATAACGATGCGGCTGGAAAACGACCACTAAACGACGATCCGGCCAGCCACCCCGGCTGGCAGCAACTGTCGCCGCAATTTCTGTAGGATGATGACCGTAATCATCTACCAGTAGTACCTGCCCCTCGCCAATAGCTTTCTCTCCAAGAATATTGAAGCGTCTGCCAACACCATCAAACTTCAATAGCGCGCGTTGGCAAGCGGCCACGTCTACACCTAAATTACGGGCAACGGCTAAAGCAGCGGTCGCATTGAGCGCATTGTGCAGACCGGGCATATTTAATCGAATCTGATAGTGCACGCCGCTTTGAGCTTCACTGACAGTAAACTCACTTTGCCCCTGGTATTGCTGCAGATCACTGATTCGAAAATCGGCACGTTCATCCTGACCATAGGTTGTAATTGGCCGCGTCACTTCAGGCAATATGCTCTGAACCTCTTCATCATCAATGCATAACACTGCAAGACCGTAGAATGGCAAGTGATGCAGAAATTCGATAAAGGTAGCTTTGAGCTTTTCAAAATCCCCTTCGTAGGTCGCCATATGATCGTCATCAATATTGGTCACAATGGCGATCATCGGCTGCAGATATAAAAAGGATGCATCACTTTCATCTGCTTCAGCGACTAAATAACGTCCGGTACCTAATCTCGCATTGGAGCCCGCACTGTTCAATCGACCACCGATCACAAACGTTGGATCCAACTCGCCTTCACTTAACAATGCAGCTGTTAAGCTGGTTGTAGTGGTTTTGCCATGCGTACCCGCCACGGCAATGCCATAGCTGAAACGCATTAATTCAGCCAGCATCTCGGCACGAGGCACCACTGGAATACGTTGTTCACGCGCTGCCATGACTTCAACATTGTCAGCGCTCACTGCGGTTGTTACCACCACCACATCAGCACCTTTCAGGTATGCCGCGTCATGACCAATCATGATGTTGGCCCCAAGCTGACGCAGGTGCTGAATCAAACTGTTCTCATTCAAATCCGAACCACTGACCTGGTAGCCCAGATTGAGCAGTACTTCGGCAATACCGCCCATTCCCACGCCACCAATACCGATGAAATGGATATGTTTGACCCGACTTTGCATTGCTGAGGTTAATTTAGCCATGTGCCCACTCCAGACAGATATCTGCTATCTGAATTGCTGTTCCGGGGTTTGCCAATGTTCTTGCCTGTATTGCCATTTGTTCCAATTGTTTTCGGTTTTCTAGTAATGGCCGTATTACTGCTGCCAGATCTTCTGCGTTAAGTGCTGAGTCGGCTATCAGTAATGCAGCACCTGCGTCTTTTAATGCCTGTGCATTGTGAGTCTGGTGGTCATCTACTGCATACGGATACGGCACCAGAATTGCTGCGATACCTGTTGCCGCGACTTCGGCCACGGTTAGTGCACCTGCCCGGCAAATAATCAAATCTGCCTCGCCATAGGCTTTCGACATATCGTCAATAAACTGGGTGACAGTTCCCGAAACACCTGCCTGTTCATAGGCATGCTGACAGTCAGCCAAATGCTTTTCACCACATTGATGAAGGACGTTAACTATGTGTTCTTTTCCAAGTAGTGCCAGCGTCTGCGGTACAACCTGATTTAAACTTTTTGCTCCCAGGCTGCCTCCTAACACCAACAATTTTAAGGGTTTCTGAGCCCTTGCCTGATAACGAATCTGTGGCTCAGGTAACTGTTCAATTTCTTTTCTTACCGGATTGCCAACCCATCTAGTTTTTTTGCTGCTGACAAAACTGTTTTCAAATCCCTGTAAAACCTGCTTGGCAATTTTTGCCAGTAAGCGATTCGTCATGCCGGCAATAGCATTTTGTTCATGTATCAATAAAGGTTTGCCGGAGAGCCATGCTGCTAGGCCACCTGGGCCTGAAGCAAAACCTCCGAGGCCGATCACCACATCAGGCTGAAACCGTTTAATCACTTTTCTGGATTCGAGTACTGCACGTAAAATTCTGAACGGTGCTACCAGCCAACCGAAAATGCCATTACCACGTAAGCCTTTAATCGGAATTAAATTTAGTTTGAAAGCAGCTGCTGGTACCAACCGAGATTCAATACCACGCTCTGTGCCAATCCACTCAACATCGACCGAACGAGTACGCAATTCTTCGGCCACGGCTAATGCTGGAAAAACATGTCCGCCAGTACCACCTGCCATAATTAATACGCGAGTCATCGTTTGACCCTCGCTGATGCTTTTTCAGGTTGACGGGTTTCCAGATCCACTCGTAATAACAGACCAATCGCGATACAAACGATTACCAGACTACTACCGCCATAACTCATCAATGGCAATGTAAGGCCTTTCGTGGGAAACACACCCATATTGACGCCTATATTGACGCAAGCCTGTAACCCCAGCCACACCGAAATGCCATAGGCGATTTGTGCGCCGAATAATTGACCTGCTTCTTCTGCAGCACGGCCTATCGCCAATGCTCGCCAAATCATGATCAGAAACAAAGCGATGACTGCCACAGCACCTATTAACCCTAGCTCTTCTGCCAGAATCGAGAATAAAAAGTCAGTATGTGCTTCAGGCAGATAAAACAGTTTTTGCATGCTGCTGCCTAAGCCCACTCCAAGCCAATCTCCCCGACCAAATGCAATTAGTGCTTGTGTTAACTGGAAACCGCTACCAAACGGATCGGCCCATGGATCCATAAAACTTTGCAGGCGTTGCAGACGGTAAGGTGCCACCCAGACCATCAGGGTAAACAACCCTGCCAGAATGGCGATCAAGCCAATAAATACGTCTAATCTGGCACCGCCCAGAAACATCATCACCAGCACGGTGGACAAAATGACGACGATGGAGCCCATATCGGGCTGCAACAACAGTAATACAGCTGCTACGCTCAACAGCAGTAATGGAGACAAGACTTTTAGTAACGACGTGTTCAGTTGTCCATGATGGCGTTGCAGATAGTCCGCCACATAAATAATGGCAAACAATTTAATCAGTTCAGCTACCTGAAGATTGACCGGCCCCAAGGGTAACCAGCGTGAACTACCGTTCACTTCTCGGCCGATACCAGGAATCAAAACCAATACCAGTAAACCAACACCAACCATCAACAACATCGGAGCCATTTGCTGCCAATGCGACAATCTTATCGACATCACACACCAGGCAAAAAACAATCCGAGCCCAGCAAACGCCAGTTGCCTGATAAAGAAATATAACGGTTGCCCGGTTTTGTTTTCAGCAATGGTAATGGAAGCTGAACACACCATAATCAGACCAATCAATAGCAAGGCCAATGTGGCCATTAAAAGCTTTGAATCGAAGTAGGTGCTTACACGACTCATGCCGCCAACTCCCTCACAGCTTGCTCAAAGTGGTCGCCACGATCAGCGTAATTAGCAAACTGATCAAAACTTGCGCAGGCAGGCGACAACAGTACTTGCTGACCCGTTTGTGCAGAATTATTTGCCGCCTGAACCGCAGATTTCATATCTGCTGCAAAATGGATCTGAACTGTTTCCGGTACATGTCTGGCTAATTCTTCAGCAGATTGACCAATCAATACGATAGTGCAGACATAGTTATTCAGGATAGGGCTTAACGGCGCAAAATTCTGTCCTTTGCCTACACCACCCGCAATCAAAACAATCTTGCCATTCTCAGCAAGACCCTCTATTGCAGCGATACTGGCGCCAACGTTAGTGGCTTTAGAATCATTAAACCAGCGTACTCCGTGTAATTCGCGTACAAACCGACAGCGATGTGGCAGCCCTTTGAATTCTTTTAAGGCTTTTAACATGGCATCCATCGGCAGGCCCATTACAGAGCCCAGAGCTAATGCTGCCAATGCATTGGCAATATTATGGCTACCGGCAATTTTCATATCGCTGACCAGCATTAACGGCGTATCGCCTTCAGCCAGCCAGAGATGTCCCCTCTGGGTCAGGACACCAAATTCATATCCGGTTGATTCATGCAGACTGAAACCAAGCTGATCCCGTCCAGCTACCGCCATTGCAGAAACAATAGGATCATCTCGATTTATCACCATGACTCCCGTACCGTGATAAACCTTTTGTTTAGCACGTTGGTAATCTTCGATGGAATCATAGCGATCCAGATGATCGGGGCTGACATTGAGTATCACTGAAGCAAATGCATTCATAGAATGCACTGTTTCCATCTGAAAACTGGATAACTCAAGCACATAGAAATCTGGAGCAGGATCAGTCAGCAAGTCCAATGCCGGTGTACCAAGATTACCGCCAACAGCGACTTTTTTATCAGCCCTTTGTGCCATTAAACCGACTAAGGTTGTGACGGTACTTTTGCCATTCGAACCGGTAATGGCAATGATGGGGGCGTTGGCATGACGGGCAAATAACTCAATATCACCAATAATCTCGATACCGGCTTCAGCGGCCTGTCTGATCTGAGGTAAACGCGGATCAACGCCAGGGCTCAAGACAATGCTGTCAGCTCGCATTAACCAATCGGCAGGGATACCACCTGTTTTCACCACAACTTCCGGATAGTCTTTTTGCAGTGCATTCAGACAGGCAGGTTTTTCACTGCTATCAATTACCGCCACAGCATTACCCTGCTGCAATAAAAAACGCGCGCATGACAATCCTGTCTGCCCAAGTCCAATGATCAGGCTGTAATGAGAACTATGTTGCTGTAATTCTGCTGTCATCGTATTTTCAACGTCGCTAAACCGACCAGCACCAGAAATACGGTGATGATCCAAAATCGAACAATAATGCGGGGTTCAGGCCAGCCTTTTAATTCATAGTGATGATGAATTGGTGCCATCAGGAACACTCGCTTGCCACGTAATTTATAGGAAGCCACCTGAATCATTACTGACAGAGTTTCAATGACAAATACCCCGCCCATAATCAGCAATACCAATTCCTGACGAACCAGAACGGCTACGGTCCCCAAAGCGGCACCTAATGCCAGTGCACCGACATCCCCCATAAATACCTGAGCGGGATAGGTGTTAAACCAGAGGAATCCCAATCCGGCACCCACCATTGCGGCACAGAATACGGTTAATTCACCGGCCCCAGGGATATGTGGAATTTGCAGATAATGGGCAAACTCAAAGTGCCCTGCAACATAACTGAATAACCCTAAAGCTGCCGCAACCATTACCGTAGGCATAATCGCTAAACCATCGAGGCCATCTGTCAGATTCACAGCATTACTGCTGCCAACTATGACCAAATAGACCACCAGTAGATACCATGCACCCAGAGGGATAATGATTTCTTTAAAAAATGGCACGATGAGCTGCGTTTCAGCGGGTGTCTGTACAGTCATATACAGAAATATGGCTGCCCCCAAACCGACGACTGATTGCCAGAAATATTTATAACGGCTCAATAGTCCCTTGGGATCCTGACGAACCAGCTTGATGTAATCATCAACAAAACCAATTGTGCCAAACAGCAGCGTGACCAGTAACACAACCCAAACGTAACGATTTGTCAGATCAGCCCACAGTAGGGTACTGACGGCAATTGCAACCAGTATTAAAGATCCGCCCATCGTGGGCGTACCTGTTTTACTGATATGGGATTCAGGTCCGTCATTTCTGACCACCTGGCCAATCTGTCTGAAACTGAGATGCCGAATCATCGTAGGACCAACAATCAAGGCAATTCCCAATGCGGTCATTACCCCTAAAATGGCCCGTAATGTCAGATATTGAAAGACATTAAAGCCGGTGTAATACTGGCTCAGATAGTCACTCAGTATTAACAGCATCAGGCTTCTCCTCCAACGGCCAGTGCATCCGCCAGCTTATCCAGCTTCATAAAGCGTGAGCCTTTAATCAAGCACGCCACATCTTTATTCAGGGCATTTTTCAATTCCGCTTCCAACTCTGACAGCTCATTGAAATGCTGTGCATTATCAGCAAACTCTGCCGAGGCCAGCTGGCTTTGCTGCCCAATGGTAAACAACCGTTTCACACCAGCTGCCAGCGCATCACGACCTAACTGTTGATGAATGGTAGTACTCTCCGGTCCGAGCTCGCCGAAATCACCCAGCACCAGCCAATGTTCCCCTGGGAACTGCATCAAGGTATGCAGGGCCTGACGAAACGATCCGGGATTGGCATTGTAGGTATCATCAATCACTAATGCGTTATTAACCGCTTCGCGTAACTGCAAGCGATGTGGAACAGCTTTGATTGCAGCCAAACCTTTAACAATTGCTTCCGGCTCAATGTTTAGCGCTGAACAAACCGCAATTGCTGCTAAAGCATTACTGACGTTATGGATGCCCGGAAGGGGTAAAACAATAAAATGGCAAACATCATCCAATCTCACCATAAAATGGCACCCGGTAATCGACAGTTGTAGGTCTAATGCAGCAATATCGGCTGGTTGCTGCAGGCCGAAACTGATTCGTTGACGGGCTCCAAGCATATGTTTCCATAAATCACCATAAGGCATATCCGCATTGATCACGCCAATACCATCCGCTTTCAGGCCGGCATAGATTTCACCTTTTGCTTCAGCCACACCCTGCAATGAACCAAAACCTTCCAGATGAGCTGCGCCGACATTATTGATTACAGCCACATCCGGCTCAGCCATGGCAACCAGCGTGGCGATTTCACCTGAATGATTAGCGCCCATTTCGATAACCGCATAATCGTAGCTATCATTAAGGCGTGTCAGGGTCAGCGGAACCCCAAGATTATTATTCAGATTTCCTTTTGTAGCCAAAACATTGCCGCATTGCGCCAGAATGGATGAAATCATTTCCTTAAGCGTGGTTTTACCGTTACTCCCTGTTACCGCGACAACTTTTGCATGACTGTTTTCCCGCCATAGTCTCGCAATAGCTCCATAGGCTTTGGTGACATCCTCAACCACAATCTGAGGCAGTTCATTGGCAATATACCGATTAACTAATGCACCACTTGCACCCGCCAAACGTGCCTGTTCTATAAAATCATGGCCATCCATATTCTCGCCGGACAGGGCAACAAACAAATCACCGTTTTCAATCTGACGGCTATCAATCTTGCTGCCTGTCATCACGGCATCCTCGCCTTGTAACTCGGCGTTCAGTTGCTCAGCAATTTTGCTCAGATGAATAGTGGTCATAAGGTTACCCTTGTTGCTGAGTGACGTTTTTGTATGGCCTGCATCGCTATCTCGTTATCATTAAAAGGTGTTTTTACGCCAGCCACTTCCTGAAATTGTTCATGGCCTTTTCCGGCGATAAGGACCATGTCATCAAGAGCTGAATCGATAATGGCGTATTCGATCGCTAGCTTTCTATCGGCTTCAATATGAATATCTGCTTGCTTGTGGCAACCAGTCAGGATCTGCTCGATGATTTCCATACTTTTCTCACCACGCGGATTGTCATCGGTAACGACCAGTTTGTCGGCCAACTCACTGACGGTTTTCCCCATCAATGGCCGTTTGCCTTTGTCGCGCTCACCGCCACAACCAAATACACACCAGAGTTTTGAACTGCTATCCATATGCTGACGCATGCCCAGCAAGGCTTTTTCCAATGCGTCCGGGGTATGGGCAAAATCAATCACGACTGACGGCTGCAGACTGCTCGCCAACAGTTGCATACGTCCATTTACACTGGTTAATTGATTTAATCCGTCTGCAATTTCACTCGTTGACCAACCAACTAACGCAAGTACACCGGCGGTTGCCAATAGATTTTCGACATTGAATCTGCCCAGTAACCGGGTTTGAATGGCCAATGTTTGCTGTGCATTATGTAAATTGAATTGCAAACCATTCGTTGTCGGCTGAATATCACTGGCAAACAGGCTGGCTTTGGAATTGCGGCAGCTATACTCCACACTGGTAATCTGATTGTTATTGAGTAAAGACAATATCTGCTGACCAAAGTCATCGTCAGCATTTACTACTGCAGCCTCTAGTGACGCAAAATCAAATAAACGTTGTTTTGCCGCCGCGTATTCTTCCATATTCTGGTGATAATCAAGATGATCCCGACTTAAATTGGTCAATACGGCATAGTTAATATCCACAAAATTCAGTCGTCCCTGTTCCAAAGCATGTGAGGATGCTTCAACAGCGACGTACCGAATTCCACTGTCACGCATTTCGGCAAGCATTGCTTGTAAACGGACGGGATCCGGCGTGGTCATGCCGTGATCTTTTATCTCAGTTATTCTTCCACTGCCCAATGTTCCTATCACACCACAAGGTTGACCGGCGTTTTCCAGTGCCTGAGCGATAAACTGGGTGACAGAGGTTTTACCATTGGTACCGGTTACCGCTATCACAGTCATCGTTGCAGAAGGATATTGATAGAATGCCGCGGCCAGGCGAGCGGTTTGCTCCTTTAAATCATCAACAGCAACCATCTCTATTTGCCGTTTTTGCAGATTTTTTCTCTGCTCCGGGTTCAAAGGTGCTTCTGCTGAATAGCAAACAGCTGCAATTTCGGCTGTAGCTGCCTGCTTGATATGTTGGGCTCGGATTTCTAAATCCGTAGCTAAGGCAAAAAACAAATCTCCTGACTTGAGTCGACGGCTATCCAGACTGAGGCCGGTGACCACTGTTGTCGACACCGTGTCACTATCCACAAGCTGCATTAAATCAATAAGACGCATTTGATAGTTCATTGATGCGCCACCTGTAATTGCGTTTGCGGAAGTGCATCAGGTGCAATATTCAGTAATCGCATGGCACCCACCATGACATCAGCAAATACCGGTGCGGCTACTGCACCACCGTAATACTCTTCGCCTGTTGGTTCATCAATCACCACCACCATTGCCAAGCGAGGATTTTTGGCCGGTATCAAACCAGCAAACAGTGATTGATACTCACTCTCGGTATACCCGCCCGCCATAGCTTTTTTAACAGTGCCGGTTTTTGCGGCAACACTATAATTTGGTACTGCCGCCCGCTGGGCTGTCCCACCTGGAAGCACGACCAATTCCATCATGCCGCGAACGGTTTCCATCAAGTCTTTAGAAAATACGCGACGCCCCTTGGGTGTTTTATCCTGCTTGATAAAGGTGACGTCACGCATGATGCCGCCATTGCCAATAATGGTATAGGCTCTGGCAAGTTGTAATGTATTGGTGGCCAGGCCATAACCATAGGCTAACGTGGCACGATCAAGAGTGCGCCATGATCTTGGATCAGGTAAACGTCCCATCGCCTCGCCAGGAAAATAAGCACCACTATCAACGCCCATACCAAAACTGGCAAAATCCTGCCATAGGTCCATAGGGTCTAATTCCAGAGCAATTTTACTGGCCGCGACATTGCTTGATTTTTGAATCGAGGTAGCCAGATCGATGATACCGTAATCACGAAAATCACGAATAGTATGCCCACTCACTCTAAAGGTACCGGGGTGCGTATTGATCATCGTATCGAGATCAAATTTTCCCGATTTCAATCCACTGACAATAGTGAATGGTTTCACCGTTGAACCCGGTTCAAATAAATCGGTGACAGCCCGATTACGTAAATCGTTAGAACTGACACCGTAGCGGTTGTTCGGATTAAACGCAGGTTGGTTCACCATCGCCAGAACTTCACCGGTCTGTACATCAAGAATAACGGCTGATCCTGATTTTGCCCCATTCTTTTCCACAGCATTTTTCAAAGCGTTGTAGCTCAGATACTGCAAACGCAAATCGATACTTAACTGGATGTTTTCGCCAGCTTTTGCCGGGCGAATAGGATCGCCACCACCAACAAAATTACCTTTACTATCCCGCACCATGCGACGCAGTCCGGGTACACCGGTCAGTAAAGGCTCATAAGTGAGTTCCAAACCTTCCTGACCAACGTCATCAATATTGGTAAAGCCCACCACATGAGCTGTAACTTCACCTGTGGGGTAATAGCGTTTGTATTCACGTTGCAGCGAAACGCCACCAAGTTTTAACTGTTTTACCTGATCCGATATTTCCGGTTTGACCCGACGTCTTAAATAAAGAAATTCACGTTCAGGGTTCTGATAAATCCGTTCACGAATATTATTGGCATCGATGCCCAGAATAGAAGCTAATTTGGTCAGCTTAGGATCTTCTGCATCCGTTACCTGTGGGTTTAACCAGACAGAATGAACTGGCGTACTAATCGCCAAAGGTTCGCCATGACGATCCAGAATCATTCCCCGATGGGCCACAATAGGAACATTGCGCAGATGGCGGGCATCGCCCTGATTACGCAGAAAATCCGGATTCAATACCTGAATATCCACCAGTCGCCATAACAGGCCCAGGCCAATCAGAATAAAGGATAGTCTGACCAGATTCAGCCGCCAGCTACCGGTTTGCTGAAAACCGTTTTGCTTGCGCCGACTCATGGTTTGACCACCACGGTTTGTTCATTGCTGGGTACCTGCATATTCAGGCGGGTACGAGACTGTTGTTCAACTCTGGCTGGACTGGCCCATGTGCTCTGTTCCAGTAACAATTTTCCCCAATCTTCATTCAATTGATCACGTCTGTTTTCCAATTGCTGCAGTGCAACAAATTCGCTACGCCCCGCATGCTTGGTATAGACCACTGCAACGGATGAGACCAGCACTAATAAAGTCATGACAAGCACAGGCAAATCAATACGGATATGTTCGAAAAACATTGGCCAGATCATGCCAGTTTCTCCGCCACACGTAATACTGCACTGCGAGAGCGAACATTCACCGATAACTCCGCTGCATCCGCTTTGATGGCCTTGCCGATAATTCTAAGACGAGGATTTAATTGATCCGCTGTCACTGGAAAATGTGCGGGCAAATCATCACCTTTCGCCTGGTCGCGAAAAAAACGTTTGACGATGCGATCTTCCAGCGAGTGAAAACTGATAACGACCAATCTACCGCCCACAGCCAGGACTTCCAGTGCCTGTTCCAGTGCACTGGTTAACTCTTCCAGCTCGCTATTGATAAAAATACGAATGGCCTGGAAAGTACGCGTCGCCGGATGCTTGAATTTATCGCGAGTCGGACTCGCTTTATCCACTAAGTCAGCCAACTGTTTTGTGGTGGTAATAGGAGTGTGTTCACGTGTTTCCACGATAGCGGAAGCAATACGCTTACCGTAGCGTTCTTCACCCAGCGTTTTAATCACAGTAGCAATTTCATTCATTTCCGCACTGGCAAGCCACTCGGCAGCACTCATGCCGAATGTCGGATCCATCCGCATATCCAATGGGCCATCATGTTGAAAACTGAAGCCACGTTCAGCCTCATCAAGCTGTGGTGAAGACACACCGATATCCATCAATATACCGTTTACCTTTCCCTGCCAGAGCCGTGAATGGATAACCGTTGAAAGTTCAGAGAAAGCACAGTGCTCAATCGCAAAGCGGGAATCCGTTTTCGCCAATGCCTGACCAGCTTCCACTGCAGTTGGATCACGATCCAATCCTAACAAACGGCCATTGGCTGAGAGCTGTTGCAGAATGGCGCGAGAGTGACCACCACGACCAAAAGTGGCATCCACATAAATACCGTCAGGCTGAATAAACAGCCCCTCGACGGTCTCTTTAAGAAGGACCGGTTGATGTGTTGGGAGTTGGTTTGTCATGACCCCGCCCTATATCGACAGCGTTTCGAGTTCGGCTGGCAGTATTGCGTCAAAGTCTTCTTGAAGACATGCATCCATCAATGTATTCCAGCTTTGTTCGTCCCACAGCTCAAACTTATTTCCCTGACCAATCATCACGATATTTTTATCTAAACCTGCGAATTCACGAAGCTTTGCTGGCAATAGGATGCGTCCATTGCTATCCATTTCACACTCAGTGGCATATCCCAACAGCATACGTTTGAGTCGACGAACCTGTGGGTTCAAACTTGGTAGCGCAGATAGTTTTTGTTCAACAGCTTCCCATTCTGGCAATGGGTAAAGCTGTAAACAGTGGTCGGAATGGTCAATGGTGATAACTAAACGGCCCTCGCAACAGACATCAAGATGCTTACGGAACTTGGCTGGTATGGCCATCCGTCCTTTTGCATCCAGATTAAAAGTTGCTACGCCTCGAAACACTACCTGTCCTCAAATTTAGAGATCCACAAAGATCCACTTTTCCCCACTTTCCGACACTATAGGAGTGCCACAAAATGAAGTCAAGCATCAAAATTAAGAAAATCCTCTTTTTACGACAAGGACTTAGCGTAATTTCATGAAAGTGGGGAGAAAGCCGATCAATGTAAAAATGAGGACTTATTTCTTATCAAAAAACTGGCATCGGAAGTTAAAGTAGATTCTAGAATAAAGTCAGGATTTGGCTTGATGAAAAATTTTATGGGTATCCGGATTAAGTGGTAGATGCCCCTTCTGAGCCACCAAAACCTTAATCTTCCCAGAAGGTTGATAGATCGACGCCGTAGTTCTTCTCGGACTCGGGGAGACTCATGCTGTAGGTCATGGTGGCCTTGCCCAGGAAGGGGGATTCCTTGGTCTGTGGCGTCTTCTTCTTGTGCTTGGTGGTGTAGAGCATCCGGGCTCGCATCACCTCGAATGAGTAGCCCCGACCATCGCGGTTCTTGTCCTTGGCCAGCTGGTTGATCGACTCCGTGAAGGCATTGGTGACCGGGATGTCAGTCTCGAAGTAGGTTAACATCTCCTCACGCCATCCGCTGACGGCGCTGACAAGTTCCTTCCAGACCTCCTTCTGCCCTTGCGGGATGTCGTCTATCCAGGCAGCCAGCGCCTGCTCAGCATCTCGCCGAGTGGCACAGTCCCAGATGTGGTAGAACCGCTCCTTGTGCTCGTAGGCTGCCAAGAGCTGGGGGAAGGCCCCCATCCAAGTTTCCATGATGAGACGTTCGCGGTCGGAGACATCGTGAGCCCGCTTCAGCAATATCTTCCGGTCACCCTTGAGGGTTCGGCGTTGGTTGGCCGTTAGCTCCTTCCTGAGCCCCTTGCGAACCTTCTCTAGGGCTTCGTTGGCCATATGCACAACATGGAACATATCGACAACGATGCGGGCCTGTGGCAGCACCGCCTGGACGGCACGGCGGTAGGGCTTCCACATATCCATGCTAACAATCTCGACCTTGCCGCGCTCGGTCATGCTCATGAGCCGCTTCGTCACCGCGTCCTGCTGACGACCGGGCAACAGGTCCAACAGGGTGCGCTCTTCTAGGTTGGTAAGGATGCAGCGGTAGCGGCGGTTCAGGTAAAGCTCATCGATGCCCAGGCAACGAGGTGTCTCGAAGCGGTGCCAAGCCGCCAAGAACTCGGCCTTCTTCCTGAATATCTCGCGGATAGTCTTCTCGTTGAGGCCCGTAGTGTCGGCTACGTAGGCATAGGGATGATTGAAGGACTCCTTCTCGACGTGACTGTACAGCCGCCGAGTCATTCGATGGTCGTCCACCATGTCCGGGAGCGAAGGGCGGAATGTCGTGCCGCAAGCTCGACAAGAGTAGCGTCGGCGGATCACCCAGAGGATGACCCGCTTTCCGTGGACCGGGAGGTCGCGGTAAGCGACATCACGCTTGCCGAACCTGACAAACTCATCCTCTGCGCCGCACTCTTCGCAAGCTATGGGGTCGGGAGCAACTATATGAAAGTGCAACCCGTCTTCCATTTCCATGGCATTTAGTATCTGGTACTCAGGGAGGCGCAATACGTTGTCAGGCAAGTGTGACATTTCGGGGCAAAGCTTCCTGTATCAGAATGGTGTATTCAGTAGTTAACCTCAGATCTGCATAAGCGCGCCCTTTTCATTCCTGTTCAACTTGATAGAAGGCTTCTTGGGTTGGAAGGTATAAGCCACCAATCCAGCCATGAGGTGGACCATAAAGCTGACAGGGCTGCGGTGCCGTGAGTGTTCGATTTGAGAAATATTCTTCAATTGGTCAAATATTGTTTCAATCACATAGCGTTTTCTCAACATCAACCGGTCCCATAACGTCATCAGTTGCGGTTTCATATTCTTGCGAATGCCGGTGACCAGCTTAATGCCTTGTTCGGCTAATGACTCTTTAAGTGTTTGAGACAGATAACCTTTATCGCCATACAAGGTGCCCCATAGCTGTTTGACCATGTCCGGTATGGGCTTGCGGTCATCAATATTGGCCGTTGTGATTTTTACTGAAAGTATTTCACCTTGTTCGTTCACTAACAGGTGTAGCTTGAAGCCATAAAACCAGCCCATGGTGCCCTTGCCTCGCTCTGCAACACCGCTAAAGACACGGTTTCGAGGAATGCGAATGTTGTGGCATACCGCCAGTTTGGTTGAATCAACAAAGGCGATGCCGGTTGGTTTGCCGTAACGTTGTGTCATAAAGGCACACAGGGGAACCAGCACACTTTGCAGCAGTTTCAACATGCGGGTATAGCTAACCAGTTGGGGGAAAGCTTGCTTCAAGTGCTTCCGAGCATAGTGTGTATAAAAGGTCTTGAAGTCTCTGAAGCGGAGCTGGTGAAATAAAATCAGAATAGTGATGACTTCACTTTCCGACAACTTGCCAGGCTTGTTCCGGCATTTATCTCCGGCTGCTATCTGCTGGTGTTGCCAGGCCGGGATAAATCTTTGGCAAAAATCATCGACTTCGCAATACATTTTCTCTAAATTGTACATACTTGAGCCCTTTCGTTTCTCGTTTTTGGTCAAACGATTCGATCGTGGCTCAGGCTTTTAGTTCCTCTTTTCTTATGCGCAGCTCAGGTTAGTTAACGAACTTTCACATAGCCAAGGCATGTCGGTCAGCTGTTCCAGCTCTAGAAAAAATCGAGTCGCGCAAAGACTGCATCTGTATGTGTTCCTCTGCATCCTGCTATTCATTCGAACACTCTATTCATTCGCCGTAAAAGTACGCCCTGAACTCTTCTTTGAACTCTTGGTGGCAGGCGAGGCAGTGTTTCTGCACTCGAGAAAAGGCTTCAATCACTGCTTCGCCATCCTCGTGGCGCGCCTTTTCGCCCATTTCCATCGCTGCTTCATGCACCTGCCTGTCATGTCCGCGGAAACGTGCGGCGTCGGTTCCGACAAAGCGCAGTATGCGTGTCTTTTCGGTAAACGGTGGCTCGGCATGATCGGCGATTCGGGACGCGATTTCATTTACCTGTTCCCAGTTTTCTCGGGAGATGGCCCCGACAACCTCGCGCATGTTTTGATCTAGTTCGCGCATGATGGAGCGAAGCACTAGATCCTGACTGGAGCTTTCCTGTTCACTCGCTGTGTGCTGAGCGTTATTGTCTCCCGCCATCAGCCAAGTTGGCAGGACAGTCAGGGTAATCAGTAGGATGGTCTTAACACTACAGCTTTTTAATGTCATGTTTTTCTCTCTCTTGGTGAACAATCAATAAAAGTTCTTCTGGGCTGCTTACTCTTTTGATGGCTTGGGCGCCTGAACCCAGCCCCACTCGTCAAACAGCACGTAGAGTGCAGGGATCACCAGTAGCACCAGCACGGTGGCGCTGAACAGTCCGAACACCACCGAGATTACCAGCGGTTTTATGGCCGCCGCCTGAGTACTGGTTTCGGCCAGAAGCGGGAGCAAACCGGCGATGGTGGTAGTCGACGAGATCAGGATGGCACGCAGCCGGTCGCGGCTGGCTTGGCCGGCGGCCGCCACAGCATCCAGCCCGCTCTCGCGATGAGTCTTGATGAAGTGGATCAGCAGGATGGCATTGTTGACCACGATGCCGGCCAGGGAGGCCGCGCCGATCAGCGAGGGCATAGATAGGTAGTAGCCCATGAGCACATGCCCCCAAATGGCGCCGATGAAGGCCAGCGGGATAGACAGCATGACGATTAGCGGTTCGACGTAGCTGCGGAACTGGAAGGAGAGGATCACGAAGATGCCCACAAGTCCGATGAGCAGGCCGCGGCCGATGGAGCCTCCGGTCTCAGCGGAGCGCGCCACTTGCCCCTCGAAAGTGAGCGCCACCTCGGGATAACGCTCGCGGAACTCGCTGAGCCAGCCGCTGCCGACGAGATCATCGACGATTGCCTGGCCGGTGGCATGCCGCACATCCACGTTGGCCTCCACGGTGACTGTGCGCCGCCCGTCGATACGGGTGATCCGTGCCCACTCGCGCCGCTCCTCGGCGTTGGCCACCACCTCAAGCGGCACCCGGCCTCCTTCCGGCAGGGCGATGGTCAGATCGGCCAGGTCGTCGAGAGAGGTCCTGTCCGCTTCGGCCAGGCGAATCAGCACCTCGATTTCCTGATCGCCGATGCGCAGGGTATCGGCAATCTCCCCCAGCAGCGCCGCACGCAGCTGCCCGGCCACCTCCTCGGCGGAGAGGCCCAAACCATGGGCGCCTTCGGCCATCGAGAAGGTCAATTGAGGCTTGCCCAAGCGCAGGTCGTCGAAAACGTTATAGACGGCTGCATAATTCTCTAGATGGTCGCCCAGCTCTAGCGCCGCCGTCTTCATGGCCTCCAAGTTCTCTCCGGCCAGGCGCACCTCCACGGGCACCCCGGCGGGGCCGAAGCCGGGCTCCTGAATAATCAATCGCTGAAGCCCCTCGATCTCACCGATGGCCTCACGCCAGGCGGCAGTCAGCTCGTCCAGGGTCACCCGGCGACGCTCGGCAGTCAGCAGGTCGACTATGACGGTGGCCACATGGGGACCTGCCTCCCTGGCGCTGGGGTTGTGGTTGAAGCGCACCTGAATCGCCTCGACCAGGGATGCTCCCCCCGGCTGGTCCGGAGAGTAGCGTACATCAAGCTCACGGATTGTCGCCTCGACTCGCTCGGCCACCGCCTCGGTACGTGCCAGGGGGGTACCCTGGGGCATCAGGATACGGGCCTCCAGGACATCGCCATCAATATCCGGCATGGCCTCACTGCCCACATGCCCTCCAGCCATAAAGCCGAAAGAGCCCAGCATAATGGCGAAAATGATTCCCAGCACCGCATGGCGAAATCGTATCGCCCGGTCGGCCAGCCGACCGACCGACTCGCGGAACCTGTCAAAATGTCGTTCGAATGCGACACGGAAGCGCGAGTCGTGCCCACTGGCGAGTCGTCCCACGCTGCCCTTAAGATGATGGGGCAAGATCCAGAATGCTTCGATGAGGCTCGCTGCCAGGGCGGCGATCAGCACCACCGGCAGCACTTCAAGCACCGCGCCAAGCTCACCGGCGAGGAAGGAAAGCGGCGCGAATACCGCGACTGTGGTAAGAAATGATGAAAGTACGCCGGGCAACACCTGGCGGGTACCCGCTACCACAGCTTCCACCGGTGAAGCCCCTTTCAGGGAGTGGACGGCAATGCTGTCGGTGATCACGATGGCATCATCCATGACGATGCCGATAGCCATCAGCAGTGCCACCAAGGTGATCATATTCAATGACAGCCCGGTCAGGGCCATGACGATGAAGGCCCCCATGAAGGCCGCTGGCAGGCCCAGAACGGCCCACAGAGCTAGGCGCGGACGGAAGAAGAGGCTCATTACCAGCACCACCAACACCAGCCCCATCAAGCCGTTATTCACCAGCATCTGCAGACGGTCGCGAACGATACTGGTCGCATCTTGGGTCAGCGTCAGAGAGATACCCCCGTCGAATCGCCGCCGTTCCGCCTCAAGCAGCGTTTCCAAAGACTCCTTGACCGTCAGGGCATCGTCTCGCAGCGCCTTGCTCACCTCCAGCACCAGCGCCGGCTCACCGTTGAAACGGATTCGCTCTTCAGCGTGCTCACCGGTCTCGGTGATGGTGGCCAGGTCGCCCAGGGTCAGCTCGCCGCCCCCGGCATCGGTGACCACTACCAGATCGGCCAGCTCAGCCAGAGAGCGGCGCTGGTCGGTGAAGCGCAGAAGGATATTGCGATCGGCGGTTTCCAGGGTGCTCAGTGGTAGGTCAAGGTTCTGACTGGCCACTCGACGTGCTAGCTCCCGCGCCGAGAGGCCGTGCTGGCCCAGTACCTCGCGGGGCGCTGCGACCTGCCACTGGCGCTGGGACCTCCCGTGGATTGCTACTTCAGCCACGCCAGGCAGCGTCATGATACGCTCCTCCAGACGCAGGGCGTAGTCCTCGAGCTGGTGCATCGGCATGTCGCCAGACACCGCCACTGCCGCCACCATGTCACTGCGGTGAAGCTCCCTCACTACAGGGGGGTCGGCACGGGCTGGCAGCTCGGTGATGGCGCTCACCTCGGTGTCGATCTCATTGAGGAAACGAATGGCATCTCCCCCGGCAGACATGGTTGCCGTGGCACTGGCCAGGTTGTCCTGAGCCACACAGCTGAACTCATCGAGAAATTCCACGCCTTTAACTGCATCGTGCAGGCGCCGACACACGGCGTCCTCCACGTCAGCAGCGCTGGCTCCGCGATAGACCACCTCCACAGACACTTCCACCGGGCGATAATCTGGGAAGGTCTCACGCTTGAGGTGGGGTGCGGCGAACAGCCCGGCGGCCAGCAGCAGTATCAGCAGCAGATTGGCGGCGGTGGGATGAGCGGCAAACCAGCGAATCATTGCCGTTCTCCTGACATTACTACGCCCAGAGCCCGGGCGGTCAGGCGTGCCTCGAGCGCCTCGTCACGCCGCGGCGCCAGCGTCATGCCGGCCAGTGCTGGCTGCAGGTCGTCGACGATGACCCGCTCGCCCGGGGTGAGGCCCGACTCGATCACTGCCAAGTCTCCCTGATTGAAGACTACGGACACCGGGCGCCTGACCAGACGATCGTGCTCGTCAGCAAGGTAGATCTCACCTTGATGGAGGGCCGATGCGGGGACCACGAGTTGTGCTACGGGACTGGGTGCCGAGAGGCGCACTCGGGTGTACATGTCGCGCTGTAGTGGCGGATGGTCAGGTGGCCGGGCATCGCGCCAGAGCTCCTCAACCCTTACGACTACTCGCACGGCGCGGGTGGCCGGGTCGAGGCCGCTGGCTACGCGCACCACCCGACCTTTCCAGCTAACCCCGGGTGCTCCGACCAGTTCCAGCTCAGCATCGATCGAGTCAAGATCGATGCGCTCACTCAGATCCAGGGTGCCGGGCTCGAGCTCGACCGGCGCCACACTGCCCAGGAGGCGTCGTACCATGCTAAAGGGAAGGCGTGCCTCTACCTCGGCGGCCGCCAGGCTATCCGCCTCGAACAGCCGCTGGCCCGCACCCACGAACTGGTGAAGCTCTACGTCCACCTCACCGAGGCGCAGGTCGTAGGGCGCCTCGAAGCGGGTATCCGCCAAGTCACGGCGCGCTTGGGCAAGGCGCACCGATGCCCGCTCGCGCTTGGCTGGCAGCAAGAACAAGGTATTCTCCAGAGTGGCCACCGCCTGGCGCTGCCCCACAGTGCTGCGACGTTGAGCATCACGCTGAGAAGTGGAGACAGCACCGGTGGCCGCCACCCGCTCGATTCGTGAAAGTTCCTGCTCGGCGAGATCGAGTGCCTGGCGTTCCAAATCCAGTAAACGCAGGGTATTGATCTCCTCTACCTCGAGCTGAGCCAACTCCGCCTCGGCCTCGGCGATAGCCAGCTCGTAGCGACTCGGGTCCAGCGTCAGCAGCAGGGTGCCTTCGCGCAGCAGGGTGCCGCTCTCCAGATGCGGGTGGCGCTCCACCACCCGGCCCGAGACGTTGGCGACGGCTTGCCAGGTTTCGGCAGGGCGCGCCACGCCGTGGCCACGTGCCTCAAGGCATAACGCCAGTGGCTGCACCTCGATCACTGCCACCACCTTGGGGGCAGGTGGTGAGTCGCTGTGCTCGGGAGCCTGTCGATTAACCACGAAAAAGACCAGAAGCGCCGCACCGATGGCGAGACCAATAACTACCGCCAAAAAACGCCCTAAGCGTTGGGTCAGGCCTGTCATGGGTATGCCCTTTTTGCTTTCTGGATGCCATGACAGTAGATGTGGAATGCCCCCTGGGCCTGCTTGGTCATATGGTTCATATTGCCGATAATCAGCGACTGCATGACCAGCCCCTGAATGGTACCGATGAACTGCGTGGCAGCCGTCTCAATATCCAGATCTCGACACAGCTCGCCAGCCTCCTGCGCCTCGTTCAATAATCTCTCGATCCGCTCACGGTAGAGAAACAGCAGCGAGCGAACCATACGTCTGGCCGGCGTCGGCCGAGCATGCTGCAGCTGCCCCATCATCAGCCGGGGCACGCCCGGGTGCTCGACGATAAACGTGATATGGGCATGGAACATCGCCTCGAGCGCGGCCAGCGGGCTATTCGCCGATGCAGCGGCTTTATCTAGCCGTTTCATCACACGTTCGGCCACCCTGCCGATGACGGCCTCCCAGATGGCGTCCTTGCTTGGAAAGTGGCGGAACAGCGCACCTTGGGTGACCCGCATGTGTTTGGCGATGCTGCCAGTGGTGATATTGGCTGGATCATCCTGCGCGCTCAGGTCGATGACCGCGTCTACAGTGAGCTCCCGGCGTTCTGCAGCCGTCAAATTACGTTTCTGAGTCATAACAAGCCTATAAGGTAGTAATTGATTACTATCTTATAGCGACCTAGTCTACGACGCAACTAGAGTCTGATTGAGTGCATATTCGATACGTAACTACATTCTGTGTCGATCCGTCAGAGACCTGCACTGCACATATCTAGCTAGCCGCTGATTGAAAAAAGGGCCATTCAAGCTGAAAGATTATCGGCATGACATTCGTCACCGAGGCATTCAAGGATTCGCACGACCTGGCTGAATCGAATTTTTCATCAGCCTTTCGTGAACCCTTCTCGGGATGTGAAGCAGCAGCGGCTTTGAGGCCCCCGCTTCCAACTTTTCCTGCCAACCAGGAAATACGGAGAGAACGAAGCGTGTGCAGGTGTTAGTAAAACACCGGATACGCCACTTAATCCGGATACCCAATTTTATCTGGGGATTAATGAATAGCAAAAAAGTTTGAGATGGCCGATAAGCCGGGTTCTGTCGTGGACAATCATTCATCTGGGACAGATGTTACCATCTGCCTCAAGCAACCTACCCGGGAACCATGCGGGCCGCATGTCATGCCGAAGCATTTGTTCCTCTATTTGGTCTTGCTCCTGGTGGGGTTTACCATGCCACTTCTGTTACCAGAAGCGCGGTGCGCTCTTACCGCACCCTTTCACCCTTACCTGAACTACATTCAGGCGGTTTACTCTCTGTTGCACTGGCCGTGGACTTACGTCCCCCAGGCGTTACCTGGCACCTTACCCTGTGGAGCCCGGACTTTCCTCACTTTTGCAAGCGCGATTGTCTGGCCATCTCAACCAGCTATTTTACCGGAGCAGCATTATTTTTGCTGAAGTTTCAACGCCATTTCATATGCTTTGTTTTTCTTGATACCGAGAATGGAGGCAGTAATGGCCGCAGCCTGTTTTAAAGGCACTTCATCTAACAGGATTTGTAACACTCTGACCTCTTCAGCCTCATCTCTATCGACAACTGTTGACTGCCCCTCAACCAGTAACACAATCTCACCTTTTTGGTGATTTGCATCATTAATAACGACGTCGACTAATTCAGCCAAAGGCAAGGTGACAATAGTTTCAAACATTTTGGTCAGTTCACGTGCCAGACAGGCTTTTCGCTCGCCACCAAACACCGTCAGCATATCCTGCAAACTGGCTACCATCCGTTTAGGACTTTCATAAAAAATCAGTGTACGGGGTTCATTTTCCAGACTTTGTAATGCCTGACGACGTGCGGTCGATTTTGGTGGTAAAAAGCCTTCAAAGGCAAATCGTTCTGCTGATAATCCTGAAGCGGATAATGCAGCAATAACGGCACACGCGCCTGGGATAGGAATTACTTTAATTCCCTGCTCACGTGCCATATTCACTAATCGATAACCAGGATCACTGATTAATGGTGTACCGGCATCCGAAATCAACGCAATTGATTCACCTGCGGCAATGCGTGTTAACAATAATTCACTGCGTTGTTGTTCATTATGTTCATGCAATGAAATAGTGGAGGTTTCAATTCCATGGTGCTGCAACAAATATTTGCTGTGACGGGTATCTTCAGCGGCAATCACATCTACTGAAGACAGAACTTCAATAGCGCGCGCTGAAATATCCGCCAGATTTCCAATTGGGGTGGCAACGATATAAAGAGCGGCTGTAGTGTCTTTCACTGTAAATATCCTGTAAAGAAAGATTGATTCTGGTCGTAATATACGTGAACAGGTAAGATGATGCCTTCTCCGAATTAAATTTGATGTAGCTTATGACGCAACGATTTTCCACCCTGTTTATGTTGTTGGTATTACTGGCTTTAACCGCTTGCCAACCGATATCAATGGATACCAAACCATCAGCCCCAGAGATGACTTCATTAATTTCTGAAGCAGAAAAACGGGGTGATTATGCGGTGGCTGCAGAAGATTATCTTGCCCAGGCGGCGGAATCTGAAGGTGCACTCAAGTCGGCATTTCAATATCGCGCGGCCATGATGCAGTATGAGTTAGGTGAATTGGCTGAAGCAGATGCATTGCTTGCTGAAACCAATCTCGAACAACTTTCCTCACGTGAACAACTTACAGCCAATTTACTGCGTGCAGATATCGCCGTATTGAATCTGGATGGTCAGCGCGCATTAACGCATTTGGATAAGATTGATTTTAACAGTGCCAATCAAGCACAGCAAAAACGTATTCTGGAGCTGAGGATCACCGCTTACGATTTGACTGAAAACATGTTGGAAAAGGCCCTGGCCCATATCAAGTTAGATCCAAAGCTGCCTGAAAGTGAACGGGAAAATAATCATCTCGTATTGTGGCAGACATTACTGAAAATGACACCGCAGGCACTGGATTTATACAATCCTGGCCAACCACCCGCTGAAGATAGTGGCTGGTTTGCTCTGGCGTATGCCTTTAAAGCCTATGAAAATAATCCTGAAGCAATGGAGGTCGCCATTGAAGACTGGCAATACAGCTATCCAAATCACCCAGCTGATATTGAACAATTAAAAAAATCCATAAAAACACCACTTCGGCTGCCTGAAAAACTGGACCTAATTGCTATTCTGTTACCCGATTCAGGCCCAGCAGCCAATGCAGCTCAAGCTATTCGTCAAGGGATTATTGCAGCCCATTTTAACGCCCGCTCTAATGTCCGTCTACAGTTTTATGATGTGCGCACAGACAACACAGCTGATTCAAATAATGTGATCACTCAATATGAAAAAGCCGTTGCTGATGGTGCAAACATTGTTATTGGACCACTGGATAAAACTTCAGTTGAGTTGCTGGCTAAACATGATGAGTTGACGATTCCTGTTTTGGCTCTTAACAGAATCAATGAAAATAAAACTACTGAGCAGCATAACTTTTTCCAATTTGCTCTAGCCCCTGAAGATGATGCACGAAACCAAGCCGAATATGCCAAGAAAAAAGGTTATCAACGAGCAATAGTCTTGAGTCCCCGAAATGAATGGGGTGATCGTGTTGCAGAAGCGTTTACAAATGAATGGCAAAAATCAGATGGCCAGATTGTAACTCGGGCCAAATATGACGAATCTGAAAACGATTATTCACATATCCTGACACCAATTTTAGGCGTGGAAAATAGTAATCAACGTTATCAGAATTTACGCCGTACATTAGGGCTATCTTTGGAATTCGAACCCAGACGACGTCAAGATGTGGATTTTCTGTTTATGGTAGGTCGTCCTTTGAAAGCTCGGCAGCTATTAACCCAACTGCGGTTTTATCGTTCGGGCCAACTACCGATTCTAGCAACATCTCATGCCTATGGAGGTGAACCAAATGCTCGACAGGATATTGACCTTAATGGTCTGATTTTCACTGAGATACCTTGGATGTTTAGCGAGCAATCGGAACAGGATCCTGCCTATGCTGCAATTCGTCGACAGGCCTCTGGCGATGTTGGCACCTTTATCCGTTTGGCAGCACTTGGAGTTGATGCCTATCGCATAATTCCTTTTCTGACAGCAATGAGTCATTCTGAAGATGAAAAATATAATGGTGCGACCGGTGTGTTGACTGTCAACCAACAGGGCCAAATTGAACGAACGATGACCTTTACCACCATACAGAATGGGTTAATTGAACCGTTAAACAATGAATGAGAATTATGGCGGAACATCTCCACTCTGGCAGGCAGGCTGAACAATTAGCCTGTGATTATCTCAAGAAACAAGGTTTAAAACTTATCCAGCGTAATTTTCACTGCCGTCGCGGTGAAATTGATCTGATCATGCAGGATGGGAAAACATTAGTATTCATTGAGGTTCGTTATCGGCGTAATGCCTATCATGGCAGTGCTCTTGAAAGTATTACAGGTAGCAAACAATCACGTATCATCATCACCGCACAACATTATTTGATGCAATCCGGTTGGTCAGATAACTGTCGATTTGATGCCATTGCCATCACGGCGACTCAACCCGATCAAATTTTATGGATTCGTGATGCTTTTCAACTAAACTAACAGCATTTTTCAGCACACATTCACCGAGGGACGTATTCATGTACCAATTCAGACTGGTTTTCCTACTCATACCCATTTTATTATTACAAGCCTGTGCCGCAGCGGTTGTTGGCGGTGCGGCTACCACCGCTGCGGTTGCCTATGACCGTCGGACAGCAGGTGCCATCCTTGACGACCAAAGCATTGAAATAAAAGCCAAATACGCCATTTTTCAGGATAAAGATGTCTATAATCAGAGCAATATTAATGTGACCAGTTATAACGGCTTCGTATTGCTATCAGGTGAAACACCAACCGAAGAACTGAAACAAAAAGCGACTGGCTTAGTAGAAGATATTCCTAAAGTACGCAAAGTCTACAATGAGCTGGCGATTTCAGGCCCTAGCGCTTTAACTTCCCGTAGTAGCGACAGCTGGATCACCACCAAGTTAAAAACAAAAATGACTCAGGACGAAAATGTCGATCCTTTTTATGTAAAAGTTGTGACAGAGAGAGGAACTGTCTACCTGATGGGTAAGGTTACCAAGGCTGAAGCCGATCAGGCTGTCGCCATTGCACGCTCAACCAAGGGTGTGTTGCGTGTGGTTAAAATATTCGAATATATAGATTGATTTCGTTTTATCTGAGCCCCTCTCCGAGGGGCTTTTTTTAAAACGGTTTCACTACCGCCAGAATCATGACAGCAATTAAAATTAGCACTGGCATTTCGTTAAACCAACGATAAAACACGTGGCTACGTTGATTTTTATCGACTGCAAACTGTTTAAGCATTCGCCCACACAGGCCATGGTAAGCAAACAGTAAAAGCAGCAAGGTCAGTTTGGCATGCAACCAGTGCATGGATTTCAATTGCTCCAACGTGTAATAACTCATCAGCCAGATCCCCAGAACCAACGTAGCGATGGCGCTTGGTGTCATGATACCCCGGTAGAGTTTTCGCTCCATAATTTTAAAGCGTTCTCTACCTGCCTGGTCTTCACACATTGCGTGATATACATACAGCCTTGGTAAATAAAACAAAGCGGCAAACCAGGTGACAACCGCCATTAAATGAAACGCTTTTACCCATAACATCCGCTATAACTCCTTATGCTAAATAATGATAGTATCAGTCTTACATAAAAAGGAGATCAATAATGGTCGATGACCGACGAATTTTCAGCCGCATCCCTTTCGTTGCAAACGCCCATGTATTAAACACCGAGGGTGATGTATATCTCAATTGTCGAGTGATTGATGTGTCACTTAATGGCTTACTAATTTCTCGTCCAGATAACTGGTCAGGAAAATTGACCGATAATTTTACCGTTGATCTTTTATTGAATGAAGCACAGATAGTGATCAAAATGCAGGCTGAAGTAGCCCATTTGGATGCTAACAGTATTGGTTTCCATTGCAAACTAATCGACCTTGACAGCATTACCCATTTAAAAAAGCTGGTGGAATTAAATCTTGCTGACGAAGGTTTATTGTATCGCGAACTATCTGCTTTAGTGGATATGCCTGAAAACTGAAACCACTCACTCACAACCAGCCATCTTTAAGTGCGTCAATGGCCTGTTGCAAATGTTGCACGGCAATGACTTTAAGCCCAGTAATTGCTTTTCGTGGGGCATTGGCAGCCGGAACAAGGGCCACTTTGAAGCCATGTTTACCTGCATCACGGATCCGTTCTTCTCCAGCCTGAACTGGTCGAATTTCTCCGGTTAGCCCGACTTCACCAAACACCACCCAGTCCTGCGGTATGGCTTTATTGCGTAAACTTGAAATCACCGCTGTCAGCACCGCCAGATCGGCACCGGTTTCACTTAATTTCACACCACCCACAACATTGATAAATACATCCTGATCATGGCAGGTAATACCACCATGTCGGTGCAAAATTGCCAATAACATAGCCAGACGATTTTGTTCCAGGCCGACTGAAACTCGACGTGGATTGCCCAACGGACTCTCATCAACCAAAGCTTGAACTTCAACCAGCATTGGCCGGCTGCCTTCACGGATCACCGTGATCATACTGCCGGGAACGGCTTTTTCGCCTCTTGATAGAAATATTGCCGAAGGATTACTGACTTCTTTCAGGCCCAGCTCAGTCATGGCAAATACGCCAAGTTCATTAACCGCGCCAAAGCGGTTTTTGACTGCACGTAAAATACGAAACCGTGTTGAACTGTCACCTTCAAAATACAATACGGTATCGACCATATGTTCCAGAACGCGTGGCCCGGCTAAAGCTCCCTGCTTGGTAACATGTCCCACCAGAATCATGGTGATGCCACTGGATTTGGCAAACCTGACCAACTGGGCTGCACTTTCCCGAACCTGAGCCACTGTTCCGGGCGCCGATTGCAACAATTCAGTAAATACCGTTTGAATCGAATCAATAACCATCACCTGCGGTTGACGCTGCTGAGCAATAGCCATCATTTGTTCGGCATGAGTCTCTGCCAGCAAATCAACCGGGGTTTCCTGCAACTGTAAGCGTTCAGCCCGCAAACGAATTTGCTGTAACGATTCTTCACCACTGATATAAAGCGGATTAATACCGCTAAGCTCGGCCATACTGGCCATAGCTTGTAATAGTAAAGTTGACTTACCAATTCCGGGATCGCCACCAATAAGCACGACCGAACCGGTTACCAGCCCACCACCCAGTACCCGATCCAATTCCGGCAATCCGGTAGACCAGCGCACTGCCTGTTCAGAAGTAATGGTTTTTAATGCCTGGACAGTATTTTGTTGCTGGCCGGCATAACCCGTATGTTTATTCATTGTCGTGGATGGTTTGGCGCTAGTCTGCACGGATTCTTCAAGACTGTTCCAGGCACCACAATCTGCACAACGTCCAGCCCATTGTGGGGTCTGTGCGCCACACTCCCGGCAGACATACACTCGCTTGGCTTTAGCCATTCAAATATTCCCTTTGAACTCTCGGTGTCACACAGGTCAATAATTCATAGGGTATGGTTCCAGCTTTATCGGCTAACCATTCCACCGCCAACTCGTCGGCCCCCCAGATAATCACCTCATCATCCTGTTGCGCCTGCGGACAATCATCCAGATTGACACAGACGGTATCCATCGAGACGCGACCAATAATTGGCACTTCTTTGCCACGAATCAAGACTTTGCCGATATTGGATAAATGACGACTATAGCCATCACCATAACCAATACTGACCACACCCATTCGCACAGGTTTATCAGCGGTCCACTGTCCACCATAGCCGACTTCATCCCCAGCTTTTAATTGCTGCGTCGCAATCAATTTGGAGATCAATTGCATGACAGGCTTGAGTCCAACATCAGCCCCTGATTTATTGGCAAATGGTGAAGCGCCATAAAGCATCAAACCCGGCCGTATCCAGTCATAATGCGATTCAGGCAAACTGATTATCGCAGCTGAATTAGCCATACAAACGGGCAATCCAGTTGTTTCAGCCAGCTTTTTCATAACCGTTAACTGTTGGTTATTACGTGCATCATTTAACAAATCCGAGTTGGCAAAATGACTCATCAAACCAAGCTTGCTCACCAGATCTGAACGTTTTTCCAATGCATCAATAATCTGTATTACGTCCTGTTGCGGTAAACCAAGACGGTGCATGCCGGTTTCCAGCATCAACCATATTAACGGTAGCGGCTGACTGGTTTTCGCTTTCAATAACAACTCAAGATGCTGTTGCTGATGTATTACCGGTGTTAAGTCATATTCAGCAGTTAACTGCCATTCTTCAATTGTGCTGACACCTTCGAAAATGGTAATGGGCTGGTCAAATCCATGTTTCCGGAGCGTTAATGCTTCACTAAATCGGGCCACGGCAAATGCATCACTTTGCGTGAGTGCCTGAGCAACCTGAATGACGCCATGCCCATAAGCATCAGCTTTAATGACCGACATCACTTTACTGTTTGGGGCAAAAAGGCGAACTTGTTGCAGATTATGTTTCAGTGCTGCCAGATCGATTCGGGCAAACGGATAGCGACTCACGATTCATTATCACCGTAATCTTGGTAGTACGCAGGAGCAAAGTTTTCAAATCGGGTGTATTTGCCCTGAAAGGTTAACGCCACGGTACCGATAGGACCATTACGTTGTTTGCTGATGATGATTTCGGCTTTGCCTTTTTCTGCAGAATCTTCGTTATAAACTTCATCACGATAGATAAACACAATGATATCGGCGTCCTGCTCAATTGCACCTGATTCACGCAGATCTGACATAACCGGACGTTTATTCGGTCGCTGCTCCAGTGAACGGTTTAACTGGGATAACGCAATTACCGGAACATTGAGCTCTTTGGCCAGTGCCTTTAATGAACGGGAAATTTCTGAAATTTCATTGGTACGATTTTCTGCCTGACGACCGTTGGCACTGCCACTCATTAGCTGCAGGTAATCGACAATGATCAAACTCAGGCCATGCTCACGTTTTAAACGTCTCGCCCGGGCTCTCAGTTCAGAGGGAGTCAAACCACCGGTATCATCAATAAATAGCGGTGCTTCATTCAATAACGCTATGGCTGAAGTTAACCGGGGCCAGTCATCATCATTTAATCGACCAGTACGCAGACGATGCTGATCAATTCTGCCTAATGACGACAACATACGCATCGCCAGCGAGTCGGCAGGCATCTCCATACTGAATACGGCAACGGGTTGTTTGCTGTGAATCGCGGCATTTTCAGCAATATTCATTGCAAAGGTGGTTTTACCCATCGACGGTCGGCCAGCGATAATGACCAAATCAGCGGGTTGCAAACCAGATGTCTGATCATCAAAATCAATAAAGCCGGTTGGCAAACCGGTGATACCGCTATCCTGTTCAAACAGCGTATCAATTTTATCGACTACCTTACTCAGAACATCTTTGACCTGAATAAAACCGCCGCCACGTTTTGCACCTTTTTCTGCAATTTCAAAAACGCGTCGCTCAGCCGTGTCGAGCATTTCTTCGCTATTACGGCCTTCAGGCGTAAATGCCATATTGGCAATATTATTACCAATCTGGATAAGCTGACGCAGAATCGAACGCTCACGCACGATCGAGGCGTAGGCTTTGATGTTGGCTGCACTGGGAGTATTACGCGCCAAGGCACCGAGATAAGCCAATTCACCGACTTTATCCAGTTCACCGCGCTGATTGTGCCATTCCGCTAACGTGATCACGTCTACAGGATTGGCTTGTTCCATTAATTCGGCTATGCCACGGAAAATAAGTTGATGGTCGTGACGATAGAAGTCCTGCTCAACCAGGAGATCAGAAACCTGTTCCCAAGCACTGTTATCAAGCATCAAGCCGCCTAAAACGGACTGTTCAGCTTCAACTGAATGCGGCGGGACCTTCAGGGCCTGAGTTGCGCTGTCTTGATAGCTTTCTGGATAAGTTATCTGTTCCACAGCATTCGTCCAAGCTGGTTAAACAAGCATTTGATTCAAGATTACTGAATCACAAAATTATTGGGGTATGAAAGTTTCCATACCCCAATTTTTTCTAACTGATTTTTATTGCTCTTGCGCTTTGGCAATCGCTTCAGCTTCTTCACGTGAAGCTTCACGAGCTTTACGTGCTTCTTCTGCCGCAGCGATTGCTGCCAGCTCAGCTTCAGAAGTGATATTGACTTTCACACTCACAACAACATCAGCATGCAATTGCACGTCAATGTTGTATTCACCCGTGTGGCGTAAAGGTCCTGTTGGTAAACGGACTTCATTACGGTCTACATCCGCGCCTTTTGCATTGACCGCATCAGCGATTTCAGCAGCGGTAACTGAACCGAACAATTTACCTTCAACACCGGCGTTAGCCATAATGTTGACTTCACCGGCTGCAATCAGCTTTTTCTCGCGTTCCTGAGCTGCAGTAAGTAATTTGGCAGCAGCCGCTTCAAGTTCAGCGCGACGAGCTTCAAATTTCTCTCTGTTGTTTTTGTTGGCAGGCAAAGCCTTACCAGCAGGAACCAGATAGTTGCGACCATAGCCAGCTTTTACACTAACTTCATCACCCAGATTACCCAGCTTTTGAACTTTTTCCAGCAAAATTACTTGCATCGTTCTAACCCTCATTCGCAGTCTCAGACTGCTTATAAAATAACCGCGTTACGCGATTGCGCGTTTGCGAAAATTAAACCATTGTTCCAATATGCCCAGTGTGGCAGTTAAAATCATCATTTGCGGCAGCATTAACACCATCAGCACATACATTACGACTAACCAGGCGACTGACTTTTGTTTCAATCGAACGATTGCATGTGCAACCGCGATACCTTGTAACGCAAAAAGCACTAATAGCACCGGTAAACAATCCACCAGCAGCGTCAGTGAACCCGCCATTCCAGTCAGGGACAGTCCCATTAAAACGGCTGTCACAATCGCCAGTGTTTTACCCAGAGTAATCTGAGTAAACTCATTGCCAAATGCTCCTTCGTTATATAACGAGGCTTGCCATGCACGACCAATCAAAATGCCCAGAATTATATTGACACTTACTGCTGCGGCAATCAGACCGGTCATCATGCTGGCCATTTGTACCAGAAAGTTTTGCGTTTCTGTTGCGTTCATTTGCCAACCGGGTTGTTCAGACAGTAATTGAACAAACGGCGTCAGCATTTCCTGCCACCACAATGCCGGATTAGGCAAAAAGATATGTGATATCAGTACTACCAGAATACCGACTCCGGCCGCAGCCAGAAGCGCCCGTTCCAAAGAACGGCTGTATCCCAGCACCAGAGTCACCAAATACGCCGGTAACCAGCTGGTCAGCAATAACGCTAATGCAATCCAGAGTTGTCCGAATAACAGTCCGGCAACGGCAGCAAACACTACCAATGTTGCGGCCATTACCCGCAGGCCTTCTTGAGGGCCTACACGTAATGTGGCCAGTACAATCACCCCGCTAGCGAGATAATTGAGTGGTGGGAGCAACATTGCAGCAACCGATAGCAAAGCAGCTGCCAAAGCAGCTTGCCAGCGACCTTTCATTGCAAAATCAGCGATTCCCCGCAACATAATATTTTGATCTTAACCTTACAACTGAGAAGCTGAATTACTTGTGCATGTCACAGTAAGGCAGCAATGCCAGAAACCGTGCACGTTTGACACAAGTTGACAGCTGACGCTGGTAACGAGCTTTAGTACCGGTAATACGACTTGGAACGATCTTGCCTGTTTCTGTAACGAAATTCTTAAGCAGGTTTACGTCTTTATAATCAATTTGTTTTACACCTTCAGCGGTGAAACGACAAAATTTTCTACGTCTGAAAAAACGTGCCATCGTGATATCTCCTGATTAGGCTTTTGCAGCGGGTTTTTCGTCGTCTTTGCGCATCATAGGAGAAGCTTCTGTAACAGCTTCGTCCATGCTGACAACAAGGTGACGGATAACGGCATCATTAAAACGGAAAGCAGTTGTGACTTCGTTCAATTGCTCAACATCACATTCAACATTCATCAACACATAATGTGCTTTGTGAACTTTGTTGATTGGATAGGCCAATTGACGGCGGCCCCAGTCTTCCAGACGATGAACCTGACCACCAGCAGCGGTCAAAGTTTGGGTATAGCGCTCGATCATACCGGGCACTTGTTCGCTCTGATCAGGGTGGACCAGAAACACGATTTCGTAATGTCTCAATTTGAGCTCCTCACGGTTTATACAGCTTGCTGAAAAATTTCAGAAAGCAAGGAGTTTTACCTATCAAAGGCAATCTGGCATTTTACTTTATTTTACTGCCTGCTCACAAGCGCCGTTGACGATCCGCTTCAAATAAGCAGACACCTGCAGCAACAGATACATTGAGACTCTCGGCTGCTCCATGCATCGGGATATACATAACCTGATCACAGTGATCTCTGGTCAACCTGCGAATACCCTGCCCTTCAGCTCCCAGAATAATCGCCAGCGGACCCTTGAGATCGGCTTGGTAAAGACTTAACTCGCTTTCCCCAGATGTGCCGACCAGCCAGATCCCTCTTTGCTGCAGATCCCTTAACACCCGCGCAAGATTGGTCACCTGAATAAACGGCAGGCGCTCAGCAGCACCACTGGAAATCTTGATCGCTGTCGGAGTTAAGCCTGAGGCACGATCTTTGGGTGCAATGACTGCATGCGCTCCGGCCGCCTCCGCGGTACGCAGACATGCGCCCAGATTATGAGGATCCTGGACACCATCCAGAATCAACAGAAACGGTGTTTGCTGTAAATTATCCAGTATTACATCGAGATCCGTTTCATCCAATACCGCTAATGGATGACAGCGGGCAACACAGCCCTGATGACGACTTTCCGGCACCATATCATCCAGTTGCTGACGTTGGGTTTTGTGTAAACGAATCCCCTGATCACCGGCCAGCTTGTAAATGGTCTCCACACGTTGATCATGGCGTTCGTCAGCCACCCAGATTTCGGCCACACGTGAAACAGGCGACTCAAGAGCCGCCTGTACCGCATGTAAACCAAAAATCAAATCCTGGGATGGTGTCTGGTTTCTGTCTGATGTGCCTTTACGGCGTTTGGTAGGCTTCAGCTTCCTGTCCCTCAACAATAGGTTTAACAATAATTTCCACACGACGATTCAATTGTCGCCCGGCTTCGGTATCATTTGTGGCTCGCGGCTCAAGTTCACCACGTCCCATTGGTACCAGACGCTCTGTCAGCACACCTCGTGCCGCAAAGTAGTTAGTTACCGATTGCGCTCGGCGCTCAGAAAGTTGCTGATTATAACTTTCTGAACCTTTGCTATCGGTATGTCCAATGACATGAATTATCGTTTTCGGATAACGCTGCAACACATCAGCGACTTTATTCAGCGTCGGTTCAAAGGCAGGTTTGATGGCTGAGCTGTCAAAGTCAAAAGATACTTCATTGGAAATATCGATTTTTAATGATTCATCCTGCAATTGCTGAATTTGTAATTCATTGCGCGCCTGTTCATCGGCTAGCGCCTGATTCATTTCACGCTGCTGATTATCCATATATCGACCAACACCTGCACCTGCCAGAGTACCTACAGCGGCACCGGCAATAACCCCACCCGCACCATCATCAATCGCGTAACCAATTATTGAACCGGCAGCTGCGCCAATGGCAGCGCCACGCTTGGTACGCATATTCGGATCATCTGCAGCGCAACCCGAGAACATGATGGCTGTTGAGATTGCTGAGACTAATAAAACTTTTTTCATTGTTATGACTCCTCACTATTGCATTGCATTCTAGACCCTAGGCTATATGGTGACTATACTTGTTTTCAATTCTTTACATTCGAGTACCAATCCCCATGGATCGTGAATTCATTGCTGTCAAAATTGCCATTTTAACCATCTCCGATTCTCGTACAGAAGTTGATGATGTTTCAGGTAAAACTCTTGAGGACCGGTTGCTCGCCGCAGGACATGAACTGGCTGCTAAACAGATTGTGACAGATGATATATATCAGATACGTTCTGTTATTTCGCAATGGATTTGCGATGAACAGGTGGACGTTATTATCACCACTGGTGGCACAGGACTGACGGGTAGAGATGGCACTCCGGAAGCTGTCAGTGTTTTATTTGATAAAGAAATCACTGGTTTTGGTGAACTGTTCCGACAGATTTCCTATAACATTATTCGCACATCAACTGTGCAATCCAGAGCGATAGCCGGTGTGGCAAATGGCACGTTTATTTTTTGTCTGCCTGGTTCTTCAGGCGCCTGCAAAAACGCCTGGGATGACATTTTACAATACCAGCTGGATGTTCGGCATCGCCCTTGTAACTTCGTCGAGCTCATCCCGCGGCTGCGTGAAAAATGATCACATTACAATTGTTTTCTACCGCTGGCTGTCATTTATGTGAGTCAGCAGAACAGCTCATTTACAGTTTGTCATCAGCTAAAAATATTCAATTGAAAATTATCGAAATTGGTGATGATGATCAGCTGGTAGAGCAGTATGGCATCCGCATTCCCGTGATTAAATTTTCTGACGAAAGTGAATTAAACTGGCCCTTCACGCAACAGGATATTCTGCAGAAAATTACTGTTGCAGATCTGGAACTTTAAGACGACTTTCCGCTCTTAACTTTACTGTAAGTTAATCGCTTCGGAGTCACTTGATGAAAGCGCGATTCTGGCCTTTTTTGGCTTTCTGCTCTGTTTCGGCACCAATTATTGCCGCCGAATTTCCTGATATTCCGGGCCAACGGTTTGATGTTGGCGGTTATCAATTACATATCAACTGTACTGGTTCGGGTAGCCCAACCGTTTTGGTAGATGTAGGGCTTGGCGATGACTCTACTGACTGGCTGCCAATTCAGCAGGCAATTTCAAAAAACGTGCGGATTTGTGTATTTGATCGCGCCGGCTATGGCTGGAGTGATTTTGGTCCGCCTCCCAGAACCAGCAATAGAATTGCGCATGAACTGGAGATATTGTTAGAGGAAGCCGATATACCTGCTCCGTATATACTGGTTGGGCATTCTTTTGGTGGTTACAATATTCGCATCTTTGCCGCCAATAATCCGGAAATGGTTGCCGGAATGGTATTGGTTGATGCGTCGCATGAAGATCAGTACAACCAGTTTAAAATTAAATTACCCAATAATTTTGATCGTCGTGGCACTATCATGATATTACCTAAATCGACTGATAGCATGGCACATGCTAATAAGTCTCCGGTACTACGTGAACGAGCATTTCATGCCGCCCGGGCAGAAATTTCTGCCCTCGAACAAAGCGCTTTACAGGTGCAGCAACATGCTATTCTGCCCGTGGTGCCATTAATTGTCATCAGTCGTGGCAAACCGGAATGGTATGGAGATCTGGTATTGCAGCAACGCGAAAAAACCTGGATTGATCTGCAACAGGATCTCACGCGTTTATCTCCCATCAGCCAACATATGTTTGCCCATCAGAGTGGCCATGCGATTCCACATGAACAACCCGAAATCATCATTGAGGCCATAGAACAGGTTTTGACACAGGCGAACGCCCGCAGCATCTTATAAAACAGTTATACTGACTGCTTTTTTTAGCTGGATAACATGACTGTTCTTTACATTGATTCGGATACGGCGTTAACACAATTTTGCTCGGAAATTCAACACAGCAAATGGCTGGCAATTGACACGGAATTCCTTCGCGAAAAAACCTATTACCCCCAGTTGTGCCTGATCCAGATTGCCAATGACGATATCATTGCCTGTGTTGATCCGATCGCTATAAAAGATCTCACTCCTTTGCTGAATTTACTCTATCAACCGGACATAACACTGGTTTTCCATGCTGCACGACAGGATCTGGAACTGCTATATCTGTTAAAAAATTCCCTTCCGCCAAATTTGTTTGATACCCAGTTAGCTGCAACCATCCTCGGTGACGGTGATCAAATTGGCTATGGCAACCTGGTGAAACAACGTCTTGATGTCAGCCTTGATAAAGCCCATTCCAGAGCCGACTGGACACAGCGACCGTTAAGTCCCGAACAATTGGAATATGCAGCAGATGATGTACGTTATCTGTGTGAGCTTTATCATCAAATGTCTGCTGATCTGGAAAAACAACAGCGTACGGAATGGCTTAAAGAAGATTTTGCCGCCCTGTCCAATGCCGATAATTACGTTGCTGATCCTGAAACCATCTGGCGTAAAATCCGTGGGGCAGGTAAATTAAAAGGTGTGCAACTGGCCGTATTACAGCAACTGGCAGCATGGCGTGAACAGCGCGCGATGGATCGGGATCGTCCAAGGCGTTGGATTCTCAAAGATGAAGTAATGCTGGATCTGGCACGATTTGCCCCGGAAAAACCCGAAAAACTCAGTCAAATCCGCGGGCTTGAGGCGCGGGATATTGAACGCAGTGGTCGGGCCATTATTGACGTTATCAGCAAAGCCAAACAAACGCCGCCCGAACAATGGCCGATATTGCTCAAACCCGAGCCACTGAGTAATCAGCAGGAAGCTCTGATTGATGCGTTGATGGCATTACTACGTAAATTCTGTGATGAGCAATCAATTACTCCTATTGCCGTGGCCAGCCGTAAAGACATTGAAAAGCTGGTACGCGGAGAAAAAGATCTTGCTTTATTACAGGGCTGGCGATATCAAATCGTCGGTCATCACCTGACTGATTTTATCAGTGGTCACCTGTCAGTCACTGCTGATACACAACAGATTCATACAAAAGAGGTATAGCAACATGTCGGTACTTATCTGCGGCTCATTTGCCTACGACAATATTATGGTGTTTCCGGATCAATTTAAAAATCACATTCTGCCTGACAAAGTGCATATGCTGAATGTGGCGTTTCTGGTACCTGAATTACGCCGTGAATTTGGGGGTTGTGCCGGTAATATTGCTTTCAATATGAAACTATTGGGTGATGAGCCGGTGCCGATGGGGACTGTGGGCAGTGACTTCGCTACCTATGCCGCCTGGATGGATAAATATTCAATTATCCGTCGTCATGTACATGTCAAAGACGAGCATTTCACTGCTCAGGCTTATATCACAACCGATATTGACGATAACCAGATCACTGCTTTTCATCCAGGGGCAATGAACCTGGCTCATGAAACCAAAATCAGCGAAGCGCAAAATATCACGCTGGGCATTATTGCTCCGGATGGTCGTGATGGCATGATTCAACATGCTCAGCAATTTGCGGATGCCGGCATTCCGTTTATTTTTGATCCGGGTCAGGGGTTACCGATGTTTGATGGTGAAGATCTGCTGCAATTTGCCAGACAGGCTACTTATATTGCATTGAATGATTATGAAGCACAGTTATTTGAAGACAGAACGGGTCTGCCACCCGGAGAAATAGCCAAACTTGTTGAAGCGTTAATCATTACCCGTGGTGCTCAGGGCTCACACATCTACACTGAAGGTAAACGCATAGATATCCCATGTGCTAAAGCTGAAAAAGTTGTGGACCCTACCGGTTGTGGAGATGCCTATCGTGCAGGATTACTTCATGGTATTTTGCATGGTAAAGATTGGGAAATGACTGGTCGTATCGCATCGCTGTTAGGTGCCATTAAAATTGAACAACATGGCACGCAGAATCATCAATTTACTATTGAAAGCTTTGCAACACGCTTTGAAAAAAGCTTTGGTATGCAGTTAAGCTAGGTTTGATTAAAAGCTCTGAGGCTGTCGCTTTACGGGCAGTTTCAGAGCAAATAATGACAAAGCTGCAATATCACGGCGGCAAAGACTCCCGCTATCACATCATCGAACATTATACCCATACCACCATGTAACTTACGGTCAGCCCATGAGATGGGCCATGGCTTCCAGATATCAAACAATCTGAACAATACAAAGCCCAAAAGCATCCACTGCCAACCTGCGGGAGCGGCAATCATCGTCACCAGATAACCAACAATTTCATCCCATACCACAGCAGAAGGATCGTCCTTTTCAAGCCAATTGACGGCTTGCTGACAAATCCAAATCCCAGCGATAAAAGCAACTACAGTGATGAGTAAATAACTAAACAGCCCGACATCTTGTATCAACCAGTAGATGGGTAAAGCGACTAATGTACCCATGGTGCCCGGCGCTTTGGAGGATAATCCCGAACCAAAGCCGTAGGCCAGCAAACAGGCCGGTCTTTTGAGCAATTGTTGAAAAGTGACCTTATTATGCGAAGTGGTCATAGCCTGCCTTTATTGCTGAGAATGCCTGCCATTCACCATGGGCATTCTGATAATACATACCTTCGTCTTCAGTGATTTCACCAATCACATGAATCATGTCAGAAAACTGATGTTTGAGTCTCGCCACATTGTCCACAGTCGCGGTAAAACATAATTCGTAATCATCACCGCCCGTTAATGCCAGTTGCGTCGCCATTTCTGTGGGCAATTTTTTCAACGCCGCAGAGAATGGTAAAGCGGATACATCCAGCTTTGCCCCTTTGTCACTCGCATTGAGTATATGATTTAAATCCGCCAGTAAGCCATCTGAAACATCAATTGCCGCATGTGCTTTGCCTATCAGTTGCTGACCTATTTGATTACGCGGTGTGGGCATTTCCAACCGTTGTAACAGATATTCAATATCTGTATCGGTTAACAATCCTGTTTCAAGTTGCCCCAATCTAAATTGAAGCCCTGCGGCGGCATCTCCCAGGCATCCGGTCACACAAATCAAGTCAGCTGACTCTGCAGCATTACGCTGCAATATATTGTGCTTGGCTACATGCCCATGAACCTGAATGGTAATGGTTAAGGGACCACGGGTAGTATCCCCGCCCACCAGCTGAATTTGGTGATTTTTGGCGATATATGCCAAGCCAGCTGAAAACTGTTTTAGCCAGTCATCATTGATTTCAGGCAAGGTTAAGGCCAGAGTGAACCAGGCAGGTTGAGCCCCCATTGCGGCCAGATCACTGAGGTTGACGGCCAGAGCTTTGATGCCCAAACGATAGGGATCAACATCGGCAAAAAAATGTATGTCTTGTACCAATGTATCAATTGAGACAGCCGTATAGGTATCCTGCGGATTGTTTAAAACGGCACAATCATCACCGATTCCCACAATCACATCTTCACGACGCGTCGTTAACGCGTGAAAATACTGCTGAATCAGTGAAAATTCGGGAGAAGGTTTCATTCAAAAAAAGCCCCGTCTGGATGGTTTTATCTTTTCGGGGCAGTTAATCAATTCGCTTTTTTCTGAGCACGAGCAGCTTTGGCAGCCTGATATTCTGCCTGGCGTAAACGTGAGCCAATTTTATCGAGAACCCCGTTAACATATTTATGGCCTTGTTCCCCGCCAAATGATTTGGCCAGTTCAACAGCTTCATTCAAGACCACGCGATACGGGATATCCGGACGGTGCATATATTCAAAAACGGCCAGACGTAATACAGAAATCTCAACAGGGTCGACAGTGGCTAAACTTCTGTCTACCGCATGGGTCAGTTCGGCATCAATGGTATCGATTTCTTTGGTAACACCTTCCACCAGAAGTTGAAAATAGTTTTTGTCGATTTTATTAGCGTATTCCGCCATGACAAAATCCATTGTGTCTTTTTCAGGAGCCTGATTATTGACCAAAGATTGATAAAGCGCTTGCACGGCAGCACGTCGAGCCTGAGTCCGGGGCAGTCCACCAGCCATTTACTTGGCAGCTCCGATTTGGCGCAACACGTTCACCATTTCAATCATGCCCATCGCTGCTTCAGCACCTTTATTACCGGCTTTCGTGCCAGCACGTTCAATTGCCTGTTCGATGGTATCAACGGTCAACACACCAAAAGCAATAGGAAGATCCAGTTGCAATGTCAGTTGGCCCAGACCTTTTGAGCATTCACCGGCGACATATTCAAAATGCGGAGTGCCGCCACGAATCACCGCACCTAATGCGATGATGGCATCATATTTACCGGTTTTACCCATACGTTGCACAGCCAGCGGGATTTCAACTGCTCCGGGAACGCGGGCAATTTCAATATCTTTTTCCGCAGCACCATGACGTAATAATGTATCTACTGCACCGGCAATCAGATTATCAACAATAAAATCATTGAAACGGCCTGCCACGATACCTACTCGTATGCCTTTTGCGGAAAAGTCACCTGAAAAGGTTTTGATATTGCTCATATTTCAGAAATGTCCAAAAGAGAAAAAAAGATATTGTACTGTGTTTAAAAATGAATGCCTAACAGTCAGTTACAGCCAGCGTTGTTTTTCAGCAGCCGTTTTATTGTCAGTATGCGGTAATTCATCGGTATCAGCTTCAACAACCGTCCACTGATAAGGCGTTTGATCAATTCGCACAGCCGTTAATTGCTCGCCCCAGACCGCGCCACTATCCAATGAAAATACATTGTCATACTGACCGGTGCCCAGTTGTGACCAATGGCCAAAGACTATTTTGTCATTGACGCTGGCGCGATTGGGCATCATAAACCAGGGTTTTTGATCCACCGGTTTATCCTTAGGTGCACCTTTGAATTTCAGCGCCAGGCTGCCGTCTTCATGGCAATATCGCAGTCGGGTAAAACAATTGGTGATGAAGCGTAATCTATCCCAGCCGGTTAACTCATCAGACCAGCGCTTGGGTTTATTGCCATACATATGTTTAAAGAATTCACGCCAGTCGTCTGATTGAAGCACTAACTCAACTTCAGCGGCTCTCTCTAATGCTTCATCAATGTTCCATTCCGGAGGTAAGCCAGCATGTACCATTGAAAACTGTAATTCTCTATCGTGATAAAACAACGGTTGACGGCGTAACCAGTCAATCAATTCATCACTGTCTTCAGCGGTTAAAACCGGTTCAATGGTATCTAATCGATGATTGAATTCATTATTCCCTGCCGCATGCGCCAGCATATGCAAATCATGATTGCCCAATACGACTTTTGCTGATTGATCACCCAACTGTCGCACAAACCTGAGCGTATCTAACGATTTTGGACCACGATTGACCAGATCACCAGCCAACCATATTTGATCCTGTTGCGGATCAAATCTCACGAGCTCAAGTAATTTGATCAGCTCATCAAAACAGCCCTGAACATCACCAATTGCATAAACAGCCATAGGATAGACGAATTAGCGACGGCGATATAAAGGAACAGGTCTTAGCGCCGTTGCCTGATAACTTTCGCTAAAGTCATCGAATGCTGCCAATGCCTGCGCCAGATGATTAGGATTGGCCAGTTCAAAACTGTTGATACCACACTGCGACATATAAAACAGCTGGTCGTATAGCACATCACCCTGGGCACGAATTTCACCTTTAAACTGGTAGCGATCTCGCAATAACCGTGCATAAGAGTAACACCGACCATCTGTAAACACGGGGAATAACAATACCACCAGTTGAAATCGGCCTAAATCCGGCACGATTTCTTCAAGCGGATCATTTCCGGAAAGCCGGATGCCCAGTCCATCTTCATGATGGCTCAACGTTTCTTGCTGTTCCTGCCAGCGGTTTATTGAAACCGTGATATTACCGACAACCAATTCGGCCTCGTCGTCAAGATGCTGCCAGTGATCATCAACTAATTCACGATCTTTAATGATTTTCTGCATAAACACGCTCCTTGAAGGGATCTACGCCAACACGGCGTACCGTCATGAGAAAGCTTTCATCATCATGTCGCAGATCGATATAAGCATCCAATAAATGTGCAACGGTATCAACAACTTCATTTTTCGGAATCGCTCGCCCCAGACGCTCACCAAGTGATGCATCAGCTTCTGAACTGCCGCCCAACGTAAACTGATACCACTCCTCACCTTTTTTATCGACCCCCAGAATACCGATATGTCCCACACTTTGATGAGCACAGCCATTCATGCAACCAGAGAATTTGATTTTGATATCACCCAGGTCATAAAGATAGTCGAGATCATCAAAACGCTGCGCAATACCTTTAGATAATGGAATTGAAGTCGCATTGGCCAAACCACAATAATCCAAGCCTGGACAGCAGATAATATCTGTCAGGGTATTGATATTCGGTGTGGCCAGGTTTTCTGAGTTAAGACGTAGCCATAGTGCGTACAGATCGGCTTGTTTTACATCAGTGAAAATAAGATTCTGCGTATGGGTGGAACGCACTTCACCAAAACTGAATTCATCGGCGAGATCAGCAACTACTTCCAGTTGTTCGGAAGTGATATCGCCTGGAGCCTGGCCAGGTTTTTTCAATGAAACATAGGCTGCACGATAGCCAGGGATTTTATGATCCACAGTATTTTGTTTGACCCAAAGGGCAAATTCTTTGTCTTGTGCTAGTAAATCAGCATAATGGCTATCAGAATCCGCCGTGTCCATTTCATAAGCCGGTTTGGTGAAATACTGCTTTACCCGTTCAATTTCTTTTGTATCCAGCTTTAACTGTTCGCGAATATGTACCCATTCAGCCTCCACCAGTTCACGAATATGATTAATACCGTGTTCTCGAACAGTGATTTTAATGCGTGCTTTAAACTTGTTATCTCGGCGACCCAATCGATTGTAGACGCGCAAAATAGCTTCAAGGTAAGACAACAAATCCTGTTTTTTCAAAAAGGGTCTAATCTGTTCACCAATAACCGGGGTGCGTCCTAAACCGCCCCCCACCAGCACTTCAAAACCGACTTCATCTTCGTGATTTTTGACCAGATGTAAACCAATATCATGCAATTTAGTTGCCGCGCGATCTTCTTTCGAACCCACCACGGCAATTTTAAATTTGCGTGGTAAATAAGCAAATTCTGGATGAAATGTTGACCATTGACGAATAATTTCAGCCCATGGACGTGGATCTTCAATTTCATTGGCATTAATGCCAGCGAGTTGATCCGACGTAGTGTTACGAATGCAGTTACCGCTACTTTGAATAGAATGTATTTGTACACTGGCCAGTTCTGCCAGAATCTCGGGCACCGCTTCTAATTTAGGCCAGTTCATTTGAAAATTCTGCCGTGTCGTGAAATGCACAAAGCCCTTGTCATAGCGACGTGCAACTTCTGCAATTTTACGAACCTGGCGGGATGACATCATGCCATAAGGAATAGCGACCCGTAACATTGGTGCATGAAGCTGAATGTATAGACCATTCATCAATCGTAGCGGGCGAAACTGTTCTTCTGTCAGTTCACCGGCAAGAAAACGACGGGTCTGATCACGAAATTGTGCTACGCGCTGATCTATCATCGTTTGATCATACTCATCGTATTGATACATTTGTGGTCTCTAAACGGCTTTAATGGATCACACATTATAACGATGACGACTTATAACAGGAAATTTTGACATCCTTCCCCTTCTAAAGTCGGGGGTCCCTTCGGTGCTCCTCCCTGCGTCGAGCCGGAATGAGTCGCTTCGGTGCGTTCCTGCTGCTGGGTTAATTCCATACCAGGCACAACCTGAACAAACGTTGTCACTATAAGAGCATCAGGGTATTCAGCCTACTGAGTTGGTCGTTACGGCTTTTACAGGTGCGAAACAAAGTGATTTGCAGGAGTTGCTGGCAGAGTATAATCAACGTCTGCCATTTTATCCGCCGTATTTTAGCGAAAATACCACGTTGGACGGCAACATTGTGACTGGGTATCCGGCTTCATCAGGCCATTAACTGGCAGCGTCCGTGTTTATGTACTGGCTGCAAAATCATTCATGGCAAAGGTTAGATTATGTAGTTCTGCAGAACACAACGTTGGCGACGGTATCAATAAAGTCTTTATCTGTCCCTTTTGCCTGCAGAATGGTCAACAGTATCCGAAGTGGTGGAAAATATTCTGCAATAAGTTGGCTACACAACGACAGTTGTAAGTAATGCGCAATATTATGTTGCGGGTCGGCAGGCAGTTATTCGCTGTTGCAACCAGATAAAATTGTTACGGTGAATATTGGCTGTCAGCTGCACCCGTACCTCTTAATAGCAGCCAGAAAACCATTGGATTGAGCTATTGGCGGAGCAAATCGATAATGTCTAAACCAAAGCGTATGCAACAACGAGTGTGGATCATATTTGGCTTTGCCATTCTGATCTTTATGGGCAGTTTTTATGAGCCCGCACCACAGAATAATTCTCCCGCACCGACGGGTGGTATTGGCCAGCTAATTGAACAGCGTCAGAGTGATGTTCAAATTGAGGTGTCCGGCACAGTCTCCCGGTTGTTATCCGACGACAACGAAGGTAGCCGACATCAACGTTTTATTATCGAGTTAGCCAGCGGACAAACTCTGTTAATTGTTCACAATATCGATTTGGCACCAAGAATTGACGATATCAGAGAAGGTGACCAAGTCCGTGTTTACGGTGAATATATCTGGAACGATAAAGGCGGCTTAATTCACTGGACACATCATGATCCAGCCAACCGTCATCCACATGGCTGGATAAGACATCAGGATAGGCTCTATCAGTAAGACTATGGAAGACAAACAGATTCCAGAACTTGCCACCAGCTTTCCACCGATTGTTGGCACAACGCCGAAAATCCTTATTCTCGGCTCCATGCCAGGAAAGGAATCATTAAAACAGCAGCGTTATTACGCCCATCCACGCAATGCGTTCTGGCCAATCATTACGTCGTTTTATGGTTATTCGGAGAAGTTAGACTATTCGCAACGCTGTGAGTTATTAAAACAGGATCAGATTGCTGTGTGGGATGTATTGAAGAGTTGTCGTCGGCCGGGAAGTCTGGATCAGCACATTGAAACGGAGTCGATGATTGCTAATGATTTTGTCGCATTTCTGCAAAGTTATCCATCGATAAAACAGATCTTATTTAACGGAGGTAAAGCAGAACAGGTCTTCAATCGCTATGTGGCAAAACAACTGGAAGCTGCGGGGATTTCACCGTTATACCTCAGGCTCCCCTCGACCAGTCCGGCACATGCCGCTATGAACTACGAAACCAAACAACAGCTTTGGCATCAAGCATTATTAGGGTCTGTTATTACTTCAGCGCCACCAATCGGATGAAACAGTTGCCAAAGATTCAAAACGTGGCCTGGCAAAATAAAACCTCTGGAATAACTCGATTCCCATCTCTTGCAAAACCTGCAGTTCATCTGCGGATTCGATGCCTTCAGCTATCACGGTAATATTCAAATCATCACAAACCGCAATGATACCGCGGCTAATGGTCTGCCGAACGCTATCGTTGTGAATATTTCTTACCAAGGCCATATCCAGTTTCACCAAATCAGTCTGCATATTTGACAGCAAATTTAAGCCAGCATAACCGGCACCAAAATCATCGATCGCCGTGATAAATCCCTGCAGCTGATAAGACTGGATAATGTCCTGTAAATGAGCGTGATCATTTATCGGCTCACCTTCGGTAACTTCGAAAATAATGCGTTCGATGGGGAAATTGTATATTTGAACAGCTTCCAGTGTTGTCCTGATACATAATTCAGGTTTATACACCGCATTGGGCATAACGTTGATGCTGAGTTTGCTCTGAATATTGAGCTCTGCTGCAAGCTTAATGGCTTTGACCCGACAGGCTTGATCAAAACGATAGCGATTATCTTTATTTACATTCTCAAAAACGTGGCGGCCTCCTCCCTGTCCTTCCAAGCCTCGAACAAGAGCCTCCTGCGCATAAACTGTTTGACTGGTGGTATTGACTATCGGCTGGAATGCCATCGAAAAATCGAAGCCCAATAAACCACTGTTTAAACACTCACCACAACCTATCTTTCGAAAAGCTGCTTGTTCTTTCATTGTTCACCAATCCCGGTTCCGCAGAATGTAACCTAAATCACAATTCGCTACTCAAACCGGTTCACATTATTCGCAAAAATTTTACAAAGTAACTTTAACAATTTTGAACACGATGGCAAAAACGAAGGAAGGCTTCAATAACATAAAGCAAACCGCATCCATGTAACGGAAAATTTTAACGGGATTTGACTGGTTCAAAAGAAGGATTTTAAAAGATTGTTCCGGAGCAATGGATCATAAAATCAGGCCGCAGGCGCGGCCTGATTTATTTGAATTTTACTTCAGTAGATCACTGATATCTTTGGCATCCCAATGCGGGAAATGCTTACGGATTAAGGCATTCAGTTCAACCTCAAAAGCAGAGATATTAGTTGATGTTACGGTCTCATTGGTCACGCCGAAAATGGCTTCGGTAATCATGCCAGCACCAATCGTGACATTGGTCAGACGATCAATAACGATAAAGGCACCGGTAGTGCGATTGCGTTTGTAGGCATCAAACACAACGGGCTTATTTAATGAAAATTCACATAAACCAATTTCATTGAGTTTCAGCTCAGTCACAGCATTATGGGCCAGCGTATTGACATCAATCTGATGATCAATCTGTGTCATGACGCCTGTACTGTCAGAAACGCCGACCTTGATGTTAAATTGTTTATTTGCCACCAGCGGCTGTTCTGTCATCCACACGACCATGGCTTTAAAACGACTGGAAACATGTGGCTGATGGTCTCGATGCACAATCATATCGCCACGACTGACATCCACTTCATCCTGTAAGGTGACGGTTATCGATTCACCCGGGACAGCATGATCAATCTCACCGTCATAAGTAACCAATGCTTTAACTTTGCTCTCTCTGCCCGATGGTAATACTGTGATTTCATCCCCAGGCTTCAGAATACCAGCAGATAAGGTGCCACAGTAACCACGGAAATTCATATTCGGTCGATTGACATATTGCACCGGGAAACGCGCGTCTTGGGTATTGGCATCTTTGCCAATCTCAATATTTTCCAGCAGTTCCATCATGGTGTTGCCCTGATACCAGGGCATGTTTTCACTTCTGTTCACCACGTTGTCGCCGTTTAAGGCAGACATCGGTACAAAGTGAATATCTTCAATTTCCAGTTCGCGGGCAAATTCGCTATACGCTTTGCGAATATCGTTAAACACCTGTTCGCTGAAATCCATCAAATCCATTTTATTAATGGCAACGATAATGTGTTTAATGCCCAACAATGAGGCAATAAAACTATGCCGACGGGTTTGGGTCTGCATTCCATAACGAGCATCAATCAGAATAACAGCCAACTGACAGGTTGACGCGCCGGTGGCCATATTACGGGTATATTGTTCGTGCCCTGGGGTATCGGCAATGATGAATTTACGTTTGGTGGTGGAAAAATAGCGGTAAGCCACATCAATGGTAATGCCCTGCTCACGTTCTGCCTGCAAACCATCAACCAGCAAAGCCAGATCAACCTGATTCCCTGTTGTTCCGGATTTCACACTGTCGCGTGTCACTGCTTCCAGCTGGTCTTCATAAATCATTTTGGAATCGTGTAAAAGTCGCCCAATCAGCGTACTTTTACCGTCATCCACATTACCGCAGGTCAGAAAACGCAGCAGTTCCTTGTTTTCGTGTTGTTTGAGATAGGCTTCGATATCGGTCGCAATCAGCGCATCAGTTTCATATGTCATGTTGAGTGCCTGGTTTAATTATCTTTACGGGTCAAGATGCCAATCAATTTGAGCATCGTATGTAATTCTATTTATTGGTTAGAAAAGAAATTAATATTCCTTTCCCCTGCAAAATCAGAAATAACCTTCCTGTTTCTTTTTCTCCATCGAACCAGCTTCATCGTGATCAATCGCACGCCCCTGCCGTTCAGATGTGGTCGTCAGCAGCATTTCCTGGATGATTTGAGGCAAGGTATCGGCATCGGATTTCACCGCACCGGTCAATGGATAACAGCCCAGTGTGCGGAAACGGACTTTTTCCATCCGGATTTGTTCACCTTCTGGGATACGCATACGGTCATCATCGACCATAATGGTCAGGCCATTGTAATCGACCACCGGACGCTCGGCAGCGTAATACAACGGTACAATTGGTATCTGTTCCAGATAGATGTATTGCCAGATATCCAGCTCAGTCCAGTTCGACAGAGGGAAAACACGAATACTTTCACCTTTATTGACTCTGCTGTTATAAATATTCCATAGCTCGGGACGTTGTGCTTTGGGATCCCAGCGATGGTTTTTATCGCGAAACGAATATACCCGCTCTTTGGCACGAGACTTTTCTTCATCACGGCGTGCACCACCAAAAGCCGCATCAAAGCCATGTTTACTCAGCGCCTGTTTCAACGCATCCGTTTTCATGATGTCTGTATAGCGAGGATGGTCGAATGGGTTGATGCCCGCTTCAACACCTTCCTGATTAGTATGTACGATAAGGTCCAATCCCAGATCTTTGGCTCGCTGATCACGGAATCTGACCATTTCCTGAAACTTCCAGGTGGTATCAATATGCATCAATGGGAATGGCGGCTTGCCTGGATAAAATGCTTTCATGGCCAGATGCAGCATGACTGCAGAATCTTTACCAATCGAATATAGCATGACCGGATTTTCAAACTCAGCGGCCACTTCACGCATAATATGAATACTTTCGGCTTCGAGTTGTTTTAAGTGTGTCAGTTGTTTTTCAGTCATAATTTTTCTCTGTTACTTAGCCTTTACGTGTAAGCCACATTCTTTGGTTTCAGGATTTTCCCACCACCAGCGACCAGCCCGGACATCTTCACCCGGTGTAATGGCTCTGGTGCAGGGCGCACAGCCAATACTGGCATATCCCTGATTATGTAATTCGTTAAATGGAACATCAAAAGCGCGGATATATTTCCATACTTCTCCATTTGACCAGTCCGTCAGTGGACTGAATTTCTGTAACTCATGGTCTGCATCCCATTCAGATACCGGCAACTCATTACGAGTAACCGATTGCGAGCGACGCATTCCCGTCAGCCAAGCCTTTTTACCAGCCAAAGCACGCTTTAACGGGGCAACCTTGCGTATTCCACAGCATTGTTTTCGCAAATCCACACTGTCATAAAACGCGTTTGGTCCATTATGTGTCACAAACTGTTCAATACTCAGGGTATCGGGGTAATAAACCTCAACCTCAAGCTGATAGTGCTTTTTAGCCTGCTGCATTAAATCATAGGTTTCTTTGGGCAGTCGCCCCGTATCCAAAGTGAAGATGCCGATTTGCGGTACAAATTTGGCAATCAAATCCATTAACACCATATCTTCAGCGCCATAACTGGTCGCCAAGACTGCAGGGCTATAATCCGCCGCAATCTGTTCCAGCAACTGCTTTACAGCATCAATTTTCAGTTGAAGCTTTTCATTAATTTCTGTCATTTTGAATTACTTTTTCATTCGTTTAGTTTGTTAAAGCAAACATTTGATCCCAACCATTAACAAAATGATTGCCAGCAACGGCCGTAAAATCTTATCTGAGATTCTTACCCCCAGATGTGAGCCGATATAAATGCCTGGCAAGGATCCCATCAGTAAATAGGATAAAAGCGACCAATCGACCGTACCCACTGCGGAATGCCCCAACCCGGCTACTGCCGTTAAAGGAACCGCATGTGCTATATCGGTTGCCACAATTTCAACCCCTCGCATCCGCGGATAAAGAAACAGTAAAACGACTGCCCCTAATGCACCGGCTCCTACTGAAGACAAGGTCACCATGATGCCTAATAAACCACCTGTAATAACGGTTGCCGGTGCTTTAATGGTTTCATCCTGTCGTAAACGATACAGATAGTTCACTAAAGGATGACCTTGACGGGCTTTCATAATTCCAGCCAGCCAATTTTTCAGTAATAAAGCGCTGGACGTTAAAATCAATGCAACACCAAGGGCAACAGTAATCAAATCGTTGTGATGTCCTTCATGAACACCGGTTGCACTCAACCCCCATAATGTCAGTAATGTGGCTGGAAGGCTCCCAGCAGCAAGCCGCCAGACCACGCGCCAATGCACCACGCCATGCCGCCAATAAGCCCAGATACCTCCGGCTTTGGTTACCGCTGCAAACAATAAATCTGTCCCTACAGCGATTGCAGGTTGAATACCAAACCCAAAAATCAGAATGGGGGTCATCAACGATCCGCCACCAACGCCTGTCATACCGACCATAATGCCTACGCCCAGGCCTGCCAGCAAATATCCCCATTCCATTAATAAATTGACCTTTACCCTGCTTTATTGGCAGCAAGTTTACCAGCTGGTAATATTCAATCAATGAATATTATTTACTATCTATATAAATTAAACATATAAAGGATTCCATATTAATGGTTACAAAGGAACCACCATTGGCATTGCTTTAACTTCGACTGAATAACTCTGCTGGTTGTTCACATTTCTTTCACGGTGTTTAGACGAACCTCTAATTTTAATTCTGACTCCACTCTTGGATGAGAGGTTGAAAATGACAACTTATCGATTTTTGTTAGTGATTACGGCAGCATGCTCTGCGTTTATAACTGCTACTCTTTTTAAGCCGTTTGATTCAAATCGGCTTGTCGAACCCGCACAGATTATTTTTCCACCGGCTTTAATTGAAGCTCCTGAAACCTCTGGTAATGATGTTATTAGAAACGATGAGTCACTCACTTTGGCTATAAAAGTGTGTTTTCAAAATAAATGCAAATACCTGTCACAGCCTGAGATGCAAACTATTTTAACCCGGGAAGGTGAATCAATGGTTGAAAGAGAACAGTATCAAACAACTGTGCCTTTCCAGCTTCCTCAGCAGGGTGTTCCAATCATTGAAATGTAAAACGTAACACGCCATAACTGGTCTTTTATCACTAAGAACTTATATATTTACCCTTACTAATAATAATTACGGATATAGCGGATGAAGTTGCAACAATTGAAATATGTTCGCGAAGTAGCTCGTCGTGGCCTCAGCATATCTGCAGCGGCTCAGGTACTGCATGCTTCTCAACCAGGGGTAAGCAATCAGATTCAGTTACTGGAAGATGAGTTAGGTTTGCAAATCTTCGAACGACATGGAAAACGCTTATCGGCTATTACCCCGTTGGGTGAATCCGTTATTGCCATGGCTGAACGGGTGCTGCAGGAAGTGGATAATTTGCGTGAGCAAGCGGCTGACAGCCGTCATGAGAAAAAAGGCACACTGTCAATCGGCACCACACATACCCAGGCACGCTATGCTCTGCCGAAAGCTATCAAGGCCTTTTCAGAGCAGTACCCCGATGTGCACTTAAATATAGTGCAGGGTACCCCCCCCGGAGTCGCTGAAATGGTAGCCACTGGCAAAGTAGATTTAGCGATAGCCACTGAAGGCTTATCCAAATTTGATAATCTGGCGATTTTACCTTGCTACGAATGGAATCGTACCGTGATAACACCACCGGGACATCCGCTTTTGAAAGAAAAAAAACTCACTCTTGAGGCTATTTCACGTTATCCAATACTGACCTATGTAATGGGCTTTACCGGTCGTGCGCAACAGGATCAGTCTTTTATTGAACGTGGTCTTAAACCTAACGTTATTTTCACCGCCACAGATGCCGATGTCATTAAAACCTATGTAGAACTGGGACTCGGTATTGGCATTATTGCCAGTATGGCGTTTGATCCTCATAAGGACGCACCTTTACAGGCAATGGATGCCAGTGACTTATTTAAACCAAGTACGACACATATGGGGATTCGCAAAGGCAGTTATCTTCGCGGTTACAGTTACGCTTTTATTGAGCTTTTTGCCCCTCATCTCCAACGCTCAACTATCCAGAAAGCGATCGCATTGTAAAATTTTGACTTTAGCATTTTGGAACGTGATGGTAGTTTAATCGGGCTGAATACTGGCATTACAAATCAAATATAAGAAGGAAACATAATGAAAGCTGTATTAAACGTTCTGGTTACAGGCTTATTCCTGTTACCTGCATTGGTATTTGCTCATGGCGCTTCACGTCTGCAAGTGGAAGAAACCGTGTTGATTAATGCTGATGCTGAAACTGTGTGGAACATGGTTAAAGATTTCGACAGCCTGCATAAATGGCACCCGGCCATTATTTCTACTAAAGCAGAAGGTGGGAATGAACCTGGCGCGACGCGCGTTTTAACCCTTAAAAATGATTCAACCATCACTGAAACGTTGAAAAAGTTTGACGAAGAATCAATGAGCTTTATGTATCAGATTGATGAAATGAGTTCTGTTGGACAGGTTGATATTGAAGGCGAAATGCATGATATCCCTGCGGTACCAGTCAGTAAGTATAAGGCATGGTTAACTGTTGAAGCAGAAGGTGATCAAACCAAAGTCACCTGGTTGGCCAAATTTTTCCGTGGTTACACGGGTAATCACCATGAGCCCAAAGAGTTGAACGATGAAACGGCCACTAACGCTATTAAAGGTATTTTCCGTTCCGGTCTGGACACATTAAAAGGTAAAGCGGAAAAATAAGTTATAGATAACTTATGCATTAAGGCGTCTTCGGACGCCTTTTTTTGTTTCTGTGCAACGATTAAGGGTGGGAAAATGCCACTTTTTTCTGTATATTTCACCTACTTACTAATACAAGCCTCGGGGTGGTCGAAAGGCCTGAGATTCACCAGTTGGTGGAGACCCGATGAACCTGATCCAGATAATACTGGCGTAGGGACAGGCGGCACCCCCTTCTTGCAAGTTCAATGCAAATGGCGTGATCCCCTGTCCTTTTTATGACATTAAAAAGGATAGTTATGAAACCCTCCCTGCTTTCCATCGCAGTCACCAGCGCGCTATTTGCTCCCGGCGCAGTTGCACAAACCGAGACCGATAGCACTGATTTACCATCCATGCTGGTCAGTGCCGATTTCCGGCCCGCTGAGGCTCAAGACATCCCGGGCAGTCTGACAACATTCGATGAGGAAATCATTGAATCGCGTGGTGCTCAACATATTGAAGATGTGCTGAATCTCGCTCCGAATGTAAATATCTCCAGCGGCGCTTCACGTGGTCAGTATTTTCAAATCCGCGGTATTGGTGAACGCAGTCAATTTGCTGCACCTTTAAATCCATCTGTGGGTTTGATTATTGATGGTATCGATTTCAGTCGAACTGGCGGAGCCGCGACATTATTTGATATTGAACAGGTCGAAGTGCTGCGAGGTCCACAGGGAACCCGTTATGGCACCAATGCACTTGCTGGCGTAATCAATATGCAAAGCAAACAGGCCACCAACAAACTGGATATGGATTTTGAATCCACCGTTGGTAATTACAATACCCGTAGCGTTGGTGTTGCGGTTGGTGGGCCATTAATTAAAGACACCTTACTCGGCCGGGTTGCTGTTCATACTTATCAATCAGATGGGTTTATGGATAATGACTTTCTGGGTCGTGACAATACACAAAACCGTGATGAAATTACTGCTCGTAGCCATTTAAAATGGTTAGTGAATAATGATTTAACCATTGATCTGAACCTACTGCATCTGAATATTGATAATGGTTATGATGCTTTCACATTGGATAACAGCCGCAACAGCCTATCTGACGAACCAGGCGAAGATAAACAACGTACCAATGCGTTTGCCCTGAAAGGTGATTGGCGTGCCAGTAGCGCATTACAGCTCCAATCAACGGTGACCTACTCAAAATCTGACTTGCTCTATAGCTACGATGCAGATTGGAGTAATCGTCCAAGGAATGCCGGAATACCCGGCTCATACGATGGTGTAGAAGTTTACGACAGGGGGCGAGAAAACTATTCTTTCGAGCTCCGAGCACTATCCAATGAAGATGGCAGAATTTTCAATAATTCAACTGATTGGACAGTCGGGATATATTATTTAAATCAAGACGAAAAGCTTGATGCCAGCAATACTTTCATTCCTGTAGTTAACCAATATGAAACAGAAAACACAGCGATTTTTGGTCAACTTGATACACGCATCACTGAAAGACTCACACTGATTAATGGTCTACGTGTTGGGCATTTCAAAGCCGAGTATTTGGACAACAATGGATTGGATTTGGATCCTAGTGAAATGCTTTTTGGTGGCAAAATTGGCCTCGAATTTCAATATAACCAGAACCATCTTCTCTACAGCACTCTGTCAAGAGGCTACAAGTCCGGTGGTGTGAATAACGCGACGGGAATAGAGGCTCGTTTCCGCGAGTTTGATACGGAATATATGTGGAACCTGGAACTTGGTGCCAAATCACTCTGGCTTGAGGGTGATTTATTGACCAATGTTGCTCTGTTCTATGGAATTCGAAAAGATGCACAGGTCAAAAATTCCAAACAGGAAGGTGTTTCATTCATCGATTATCAGCAAAATGCGGCTAAAGGCACAAACGCTGGGATCGAATTTGACCTGGATTGGTTGATCAATGATCAGTGGCGTGCACTCGCAAGCTTGGGACTGCTTTACACCAATTTCAATGATTACGATGTTCGAGACAATCTCGATGTCACTGGGCGAGAGCAAGCTCATGCGCCAGCGTATCAATTCAGTTTAGGTGGCGAATATTATCCTGCACCCAACTGGGTGATTCGCGCCAATATTGAAGGTAAAGACGAGTTTTACTTTTCCAATAGCCACAACGCCAAATCCAGCTCTTATGTGATAAGCAATGCAAGTATCGAATATCAGAATCAGGATTGGCGACTCACGCTATGGGGACGCAATCTGTTTGATAAGGACTACGCCACACGTGGATTTTTCATCGAAAATGATCCGTCCATAAATTACGCTAAACGTAAATATATTCAGTATGGCGACCCACGCACCTTCGGCCTGACCGTTTCATACGATTACTAAAGATTATAAGGAAGAGACAAAATGCGAATTTCAGTTGATATCAGCCTTTATCCTCTTACCGAACAATTTGTTGAACCAATTTTGGCATTTATTGCCAAGTTAGAAAACAATCCAAAATTGATCGTGCACCGTAATACATTAAGCACCCAGATTTTTGGTGAATACCGGGATGTGATGGATGCGATGGACAGTGAAATTGAAGCCGTGTTTGCCCAGATGCCACATAGTGTTTTTGTGTTAAAACTGATCGGTAATGATCGTCATCAAGTCAAAGACTGATGTCTGAATCAGCTTGGTGGGATATTACGCTAGCCGGACTGGCGTCGATGAGTGGCTGGGAAGTATTTGCCGCGCTGCTTGGCATCGGTTATATCCTGTTTGCTGCCCGAGAATCACAATGGTGCTGGCCATTAGCGTTTATCAGTACCATTATTTACACCATCCTGTTTTGGGAAAATCAGTTGCCGATGCAGGCTCTGCTCAACCTGTATTACATCGGTATGGCGGTCTATGGCTTTATTCTCTGGCATCGTCATGAAAACCAGACCGCAGTACTGAATATTCACAGCTGGCCATGGCAATATCATCTGATCTTTATTGCCACTGGTGGCTTTCTCAGTTTGGTGTTTGGCTATTACTTATCGGCTCATGCTACGCAATATCCCTATCTGGATGCATTTGTGATGGTGTTTTCGGTAATGAATACTTTATTGATGGCACGTAAAGTGTTGGAAAATTGGTTGTATTGGCAAGTTATCAACAGTTCGGCGATTGTACTTTATGCACTGACGGGGTTTTACGCCACTATTGTCATGTTCAGCATTTATCTGTTTCTCGCCATGGCGGGGTATTTCAAATGGCGTAAGTTATTAGCAGCACAACACCAGACTCGAACTGCTTAACTAAACCGTTCGGGATGGTTGAGCCAGGAGTTCAAATCTGTCTCACCTAAAACATTCATCAAAAATAGTAATAGTCGATAAGGCAGCCGAACATCCGTCAGATCTGGAATAACCTGATAATTCTGATATTCAGCAGCAAACTGTTCTGCCTGTGATTGATCCAGCAAATATTCAAGCAAAACAAATTCTAACGTTCTTGGACCATAAACAATCGCATCCAGATCAACCAATGCAGAAAGCTTCCCTTGCTGCATCAGAAACTGATCCCAACGCAAATCGGGCATGATTGGCACAAACGTGTTTTCAGAAAGTTGTTCGGCTTGTTTCAAAGCCTGTTGTAAAACAGCTTGATCAATTGAATGCGGATGGGATTGTTGTTGTTTTAAAAGCTGCAACGTACTTTGCAGGCGTAGCGGCCAATCTTCTGCTGTGTATTCTGGCTGTTGCAGACTCCCCCATCGTGAATGCTGCTGCTGATGCATCAAACCGATATGGTTAGCCAATGATTTAATCGTTAAAGTTGTTACAGCTGATGACTCCACATCATTACCTGGTAACCACCGAGCCAATACAAACTGCGCTTCCATCGAGGTAATTAGTGACGGAATGGCCAAAGAACTGATCATCGAAATACGGTGATAAACTTCTGCGATAGTTGCCAAAGACGCAGGAAAATTGATGGCAAACAGGCTATTCATTCCTCGCCAGAAAGTCGACTGTTCAATATTGGCATGATCACACAGTTTCAAAACCATCGGGCCATCAACGGTGTCACAAAACCAGAGTTGATGGCTGCTATCGCTAAACTGGGCGGGTATTCTGCTTGCCGGCTTTTGCAGTACCGGCAAGCCGTGTTGCTGCTGTTGTGAAAGCGATGGGTAGTTTACCAAGGCAACACTTCACCGTTCATATGCCAGAAAGTGCCTGTGTTCTCGATAGTTAACTCTGTCATCCGATCCAGCAAACCTTTTGCTGATTCATCCGCATCAATCAAGCCGCCATGACCAGTCATATCCGTTCTGACCCAGCCCGGATGCAAAATAGCCACAGCAATACCTTTGGGTTTCAAATCTATTGAAAGTGACTTGCCTGCAGCATTCACCGCGGCTTTGGACATGCGATATGCATAACTGCCACCGGAGTCATTATCAGCAATAGATCCCATACGGCTGGTAATAATGCCTACCTTGCTACCCTGGGACATATGATCCACTAACGTCTGGGTAGTTAACAAAGGACCAAGACTATTCACTTCAAACATGCTCTTAAAACTATCGATGGCATTGGAATCAATATCATTAAGTCCCAGACCAGCGGCGATACCGGCATTATTAATCAGCCAATCAATTTTACGATCACCCAATTTTTCCGAGAGTGCTTTAAGGCTGATAGGGTCGCTGACTTCAACATCTTCAATAATCTCTACGTCCAGTTCAGCTAAAGCCGGAGAGCGATGGCGACAGGTCGCAATCACATCAAAGCCACGTTCTTTTAATTGCCGGCATAACTCAAGCCCGATACCTCGATTGCTACCGGTGACCAGTGCGGTTTGTGACATATCCTGCTCCTTAATTGTGCTTATGAAGTTTTTTCATTGTAGTCACTGATGGCGACAAAACAACGCCTGCTTCAGTAACAATAGCGTTTATCAGCTCTGCCGGTGTGACATCAAAGGCCGGATTCGATACCTTTACCCCATCCGGCGCAATTTGCTGGTTGGCAATATGAGTCACTTCCCTTGATGGGCGATGCTCGATTTCGATTTGTTTTCCGGTTTCAGTTTGCCAATCAATGGTTGATAAAGGTGCTACAACCATAAATTTTACCTGGTGGTATTTTGCTAATACAGCTAATGAGTAAGTACCGATTTTATTAGCCACATCCCCATTGGCAGCAATTCGATCTGCACCAACAATAACCCAATGGATCTTACCAGAAGCCATTAATGAGGCCGCAGTGACATCTGCCTGCAAAGTCGTGGGAATTTTGCCCTGCAGTAATTCCCAGGCAGTTAAGCGCGCACCTTGCAACCAGGGACGCGTTTCATCGACATAGACATGTTTTATTTTGCCATCTGAATAACCCTGACTTATTACACCTAATGCTGTCCCAACACCGCCAGTCGCCAGTGCACCGGCATTGCAATGGGTTAAGACCATACTGTCTGGATCAATCAAATCCGCTCCCAGTTTTCCCATGGTTTGGTTGGCCGCAATATCCTGCTGATGAATGTGGGTAGCCGCTTCCAATAAAGCCTTTTCTGGAGAATAGGTTTCGGGCAGGTTGACATAAATCGCTGTCATTTGTTCGATTGCCCAAGACAGATTCACCGCTGTAGGACGCGATGCTGCCAGTTTGGCCAAGGGCTCATACATTGCCTGCTTCCAATTCACACCTGCCTTGTTCCAAGCCTCCCGGGCAGCTAAAACCACGGCATAAGCTGCCGTTATGCCAATTGCCGGGGCGCCCCTCACGACCATGTCACGAATAGCATTACTAACCTCACTAGCATGCTCATAATTTAGCCAGAGTTGCTGTGTTGGAAGTAAACGCTGATCCAGCAAATGCAACTGTTGGTCTTGCCATTTGATGGGTTGAATCATATCACTGGTGCTTTGCACTGTGTTCTCCTGCTGATGGCGGTTATAATCGGACGCTATGAAAAACGTCGATCTGATCATTAATGCCCGCTGGTGTCTGCCGATGACGGCAGAACAACTTGTTCTCGAAAATCATTCTATTGTTATCAATGAGGGCAATATTGTAGCGCTATTACCGCAAACTCAGGCGGAACAGCTTTATCAAGCTACTCAGACACAGAATATGGATGAACATTGCGTGATGCCGGGATTAATTAATAATCATGGCCATACCGCTATGACATTATTCCGCGGTTTAGCTGATGATCTGCCTCTGATGACCTGGCTAAATAATCATATCTGGCCCGCTGAGCAACAATTTGTTGGTGACGCTTTTGTAGAAGCCGGTTCTGCTCTGGCTATTGCCGAAATGCTTCGTGGTGGCACCACCTGTTTCAGTGATATGTATTTCTTTCCCGAAGCAACTGCTCGGGTGGTTGATAGTAGCGGTATCCGTGCCAGCCTCGGAATGGTGGTAATTGAGTTTCCCACAAACTGGGCAAAAGATGTAAATGAGTACTTACATAAAGGCCAGGCCCTACATGATAAGTATCGGCACCATCCACGAATAACCACCAACTATGCACCGCATGCCCCGTACACGGTTTCAGACCAAACCCTGCAAGCCATTATCATTAATGCCGAAGAACTGGATTTGCCAATCCAGATGCATATTCATGAAACAGCTGCTGAGGTCAATGACAGTCTGGCCCAGCATGGCAAACGTCCATTGGCGAGGTTTAAGGATTTAGGCCTACTTTCCCCACGTTTGATTGCGGTACATATGACGCAATTAACGGAAGAAGAAATGGACTGGTGCGCCGAAGCGGGTGTTCACATCGCGCATTGTCCGGAGTCTAACTTGAAACTTGCCAGTGGATTTTCTCCCATCGCCGAACTCATCAAGCGTGGTGTCAATGTCAGCATCGGTACTGATGGCGCGGCATCCAATAACGATCTGGATATGTTTGCCGAAATGCGTCAAGCCGCGATGTTAGCAAAAGGTGTAGCAGGTGATCCCAGCGTGGTGCCTGCATATCAGGCATTGCAGATGGCCACCATTAATGCTGCTAAATCATTGGGTATTGATTCCGTCACCGGTTCACTTGAAATAGGCAAAGCCGCTGATATTATCGCTATCGATCTCAGCGACATAGAAACACAACCTTTTTATGATCTACCGTCACAATTGGTTTATGCCACTGGGCGCGATAAAGTTTCTGATGTCTGGGTAGCTGGAAAACAATTATTAAAACAACGCCAGCTCACCACATTAAATGCACAACATGTCTCTGCCCAGGCCCAACAATGGGCAACAAAAATAAGGTCTGTCTCATGAAAAAACATAACGTCGATCCAGCTGAAGTCGCTAAATTCGATGCACTGGCATCAAGCTGGTGGGATCCGGAAGGTCAATCCAAACCGCTGCATGAAATTAATCCGTTGCGGCTCGCGTTTATTAATGAAAGAGCCCAGTTGAAAAATGCCAAGGCAGTAGATGTAGGTTGTGGCGGCGGTATTCTCACTGAAGCCTTGGTCAAAAGCGGTGCAGAAACTGTTGGCATCGATATGGGCGAAATGCCTCTCAATGTCGCCAAACTGCATGCGTTGGAAGCTGGCCTGAAAATCAAATACGAACTGACGACCGCAGAAGCCATGGCGGAAAAACATCCGGATGAATTTGATGTCGTGACCTGCATGGAAATGCTGGAACATGTGCCCGACCCACAGGCGATTATTAACGCCTGTGCGACGATGGCAAAACCGGGCGGAGATGTGTTTTTCTCGACCTTGAATCGCAACCCAAAAGCCTATCTGTTAGCCATTGTCGGTGCCGAATATATTGCTAAAATGCTGCCTAAAGGCACCCACGATTACGCACGTTTTATTCGCCCGGCAGAACTGGCACGTTGCTGTCGCGAGGCAGGTCTGCATGTTTATGATATCACCGGTATCAGCTACAACCCGCTGACCCGTCGTTATAAACTCAACAGAGATGTTGATGTTAATTATCTTGTGCATTGTCGACGGATCTGATGTTTATTTCCCCGTTTAATATCGTGCTGTTTGATTTGGATGGCACATTAGTCGATACGGCACCTGATCTGGGCTATGCGTTAAATACGTTATTGGAACAAGAAGGTCATCAACCATTGGATCATGCACGGATTCGTCCAGTTGCCAGCCATGGCAGTGCCGGTTTGTTAAAACTGGGATTTGGCATTGAAAAAGATGACCCTGTTTATCCGGCTCTGCAACAGCGCTTTTTAAGTGTTTATGCAGAAAATATCGCCCGTGAATCCGCTTTATTTATCGGCATGCAGCAAGTGCTTGATGGTCTTGCCGCCAATGATATTCGTTGGGGAGTTGTCACCAACAAACCTTCCTTTCTGACGATTCCACTCATGGAAGCATTGCGATTAACCGAATCGGCCGCGTGCATTGTTAGCGCCGATACCACACCCTATAGCAAGCCGCATCCAGCGCCAATGTTACATGCCTGTGAACTGCTGGATGCCAAGCCTGTGGACTGTATTTATATCGGTGATGCAGAACGAGACATTCAGGCAGCACATAATGCCAAAATGCGTTCCGTAGTGGCTTTATATGGGTATATTTCCGAAACTGATGACCCGGAATCCTGGCAGGCTGACTGTCTGATTAATCACCCACATGAGATTTTACAATGGATTTAAGTCCCGAGTTTTTTCTGCAACACCAGGACTTATTGATCGTATTGCTGGTTGGCATTTTGCTGGGCATTGTTATCGGTTTGTTTATTCGCAGTGGCAAAATTCGCACACTGGAAAAAAACAATGCTGAGCTGGATCTGACATTGCAGCTGGAGCAAAAAAACAAACGGCAAATGGATGAGCTTCTATCGCAAACCCGTGAGCAATTAGCCAATACCTTTAATCAACTTTCCAATGAAGCATTAACGCGAAATAACACCAGCTTTTTGCGGCTGGCTGAAGAAAATCTGAAACGTTTCCAAAGTGAAGCAAAAGCGGATTTGGGGTCGAAAGAAAAAGCCATTGAGCAAATGCTTAAACCAATCAATGAAGCATTGCAGCAGACCAGCAAGCAGATTCAGGAAATTGAAAAGGATCGCAAAGAGGCTTACGGCAGTCTGAACACCACCATTGCACAAATGAACCTGAGTCAACAGCAGTTGCAGCAAGAGACTCAAAATCTGGTGCAAGCGTTACGCCGCCCTGAAGTTCGCGGCCAATGGGGAGAAATGACCCTAAAACGTTTGGCAGAGCTGAGTGGCATGGTGGCGCATTGTGACTTTTACGAGCAGACACATACGGCCACTGAAACAGGTAGTATCCGCCCCGATATGATTGTTCGCTTACCGGAAAAACGCGAAATTATCGTCGATGCCAAAACACCTCTGGATGCTTATTTATCCGCCATTCAGGCCAAAGATGATACGACCCGCAAACTTGAATTAAAGCGTCATGCTCAAATCATTCGCGGCCGGATTAAGGAATTGTCCCGCAAAAATTACTGGGCTGAATATTCGCAGTCTCCCGAATTTGTCGTGTTATTTATTCCTGGCGAACAATTCCTTTCCGCTGCACTGGAAGTGGATCCGGCCTTATTGGAAGACAGCATGAGCCAGAATATTATTCTGGCCACACCCACCAACTTTATCGCCCTGTTAAGAGCCGTTTCCTATGGCTGGAAACAACAGGCTTTGGCAGAAAATGCTGAAATTATTCGCGAATTAGGAGAAACGCTTTATAAAAGGCTTTCTACCTTCGGCAACCATCTAAGTAAACTCGGAAATAGCCTGGGCAGTAGTGTGAATCACTTCAATAGCGCGGTTGGCTCTCTGGAGCGTCAGGTTTTACCCGGTGCACGAAAATTTACTGAAATGGGCATTAGCAGTAAAAATGAGATAACCGAATTACCTCCCATAGAACAACTGCCCCGGCATATTCAAAACCTTAGCGATGAGGAGTAAATCCGAGCTTGAAAATGCGTATACTTTTTGTCTGAATATAGCGACATCGCATTACGAGAATTTTCCGGTGGCATCGATTTTATTGCCCAAGAAGTTACGTCGCCCAATTGCTACAATTTATGCATTTGCCCGTTCAGCCGATGATTTTGCTGATGAAGGAGACCTGTCACAAGTTGAACGTCTCGCCAGTCTGAATAAATACAGTGTCTTGCTGCGCCAAATTGAAACCGGTGAATATACCGGTCAGGATCCGATTTTTATTGCTCTGCAACATACTGTTCAGTTGTTTTCTTTACCGGTCCAATTACTTGAAGATCTTTTGATTGCCTTTCGACAAGATGTTGTGAAGTCGCGTTATGCCAACTTTGAGGATGTGCTTGATTATTGTCATTATTCTGCCAATCCAGTAGGTCGGTTACTTCTCCATCTTGAGGGCTCTCCCAATCAGTCACAGCTTGAGCAATCGGATGCAATATGCACGGCATTACAATTAATTAATTTTTATCAGGATATTGAGCAGGATTATCTTGAAAAAAACCGTATTTACTTACCGCAAGATTATTTTAAAGCAGCCGGCATTGATGATTCACAACTTCTTGCCGGAGATACGCAAAAATTATCCGTGGTTCTCCGCCCTCTTTATCAATATACGTTGCAATTGATGCAAGAAGGGTATCAGCTTGGTATGACATTAACCGGTCTGCTCGGCTGGGAAATTCGCGCCATGACATTGGGCGGTATAGAAGCGCTATTACTGTTAATCCGGCAATCTGACCATGCACTTCTTAGCCGGCCACGATTAAGCAAATCACAACATCTTATGGTGCTAACAAACGCCTTATCAAAGCATCGATACCATGCCCTTGCGAGCAAATTACTCCAGGAAAAGCATCTTCATCGTTAACAACAGAAACACCCACCAGTTTTAGAATATCATCAAATAAATGCTAGGTCAGATCTTATGCATAGAAAAAAGCCATATCAATCGCAGGCGCATCAGCAGTAACTCAAAGAAGCCGAGCGCGTACTTTCTGACGCTGAAATAGATCGCAAAAGAATCGAACTACGTGCAGAACCGGTAGAAATTTAAGTGACCCATAAATGATGCACCTAAATATATATCCGCTACAAATTTACCCTTTGAAAATTGCTGGCGCGATGGGAGAAAATTACGCTGTTGGTGATTATCCCAAGAGTAATTCCTATGCAGCCACGCGTGCTGTTGAAGATGGTGGCATTTTTGCATTAGCACCTTTCGGATGAATCTTGATTACCAATATGCTAATGATTTATTTACTTTATGAGTCAGGGCTTAGTTGAATGGGGTTATGAAGTTCGTCAACGCTCAAAAGCTAGGTGGGCAAAAACAGGGCTAACATTGTTTCGTCGAAACCTGAGGTGATTCAAGGCGGCAGATAGTAATTATTCAGCGAACGATGAATACCGAAATATGCTCGTGCTCCGCCAGATGGCTGGCATTGGCATGGAACAGATGGTCCATAAAACCCGGAACATGCGATGCCATGACCACCAGGTCAGCACCGACTTCATCACCGACATTTTCCAGCGCCCGATCCAGTTCTGCCACTGGATCATTGCAAGTCACTGCTTTTGACTGCATCGGGTAGCCACATTGTTCAGTTTGTGACTGGGTGAACTGCTCCAGTTTCTGTGCGAACTCCTCCGGATTGTGAGCAACGCTGCTCGGTGCAGAGCTTACTACCCCAACTAATATGACTTTAGATTGGTATAGCTTGCCAATATCCGCAGCAGTTCTGATTGCTTTTTCCAGGGTGATGGCATGTTCCAGATCAACCGGTACCATAATCGTTGAATACATGATTTTATCTCCTGCTCTGTCATTGATAATCAAAGTAAAATTAAATTCCATCTTTAGTTTTTCTTTGGCACCAAACTAAGGTTTAAAAGAGACTTTGTCCAATAAGACATTATCTATTGAGAAATTGATCATGTTCAGAAAGTCCCTTGCTCCAATAATAAACGGGGCAGGCCCGGCATCTGAACCCTAGCAAGAAATGCAACAACGCGATGACTGCCTCAGATTTTGTCCTTCGAATGCCCCCCTTTTCTAACAACGTACATCACGTGATTCCGACAATAAAAAGCTAAAGCGACTCTTTAATTTGGCGCGGATGATGACGCATGAATTATGCTCTTTCAAAGCTACAGCCATTTGCACAGTTCAAGCTCGCTACTGTAGAGTTGAACGCAATACACAGCTGTTTACAAAGTAAGTTTGTGCTCAACCATTAGCCAACAGATAAGATTCGATAAATGACCCTAGTCAATCACCGTAACCTTGTACGACAAGAATTAAATTCACAATCGTCACTAAAAAAATGGGCTCATGTCCCCTTTTTGAGTCTTCTGCTTCTCACATCAGGATCCGCTTTTGCTGCTAGTGAGGCAGAACTCAAAGAGCGTATTCAACAGCTTGAAGCCGAATTAAATTTGGTCAATGCTGAACTTGAAAGCATTCAAACCGAAAATAAAGATTTGGCGGAAACCAATGCGAAGCTCAACGAAGCTGACGCGCCAATTAAGATTGGCAACTGGACAGTAGGCGGTGCTATTCGAGCCATGTACACAGTAGGTGATTACCAAGCAAACGATAGCGGCGCACCGGGTCGGGCCTGGGAAGATGATGGTAATGTTGGTCTGGATACCCTGCGTGTAAACTTAGACTATAACAACGGACCTTACTCAGCGAAAATCGAGTACCGTTGGTACGATGGCTATAATTTCTTACATACTGGTTGGGTGGGTTACAGCCCTGATGACAATAGTCAAATTCAGCTGGGCGTCAATCGCGCACCTTTCGGTCCAGGTGCATATGGTGTCTCACAGGCCTGGTTGTTCGACCAACACTACTACCTTGGCCTGTCGGATGATATGGACTTGGGGATTAAATACAGTACGCAACTTGGTAAATGGGCGTGGGATGTGGCCTATTACTCCAGTGATGAAGGACATTATGCTGGTGCCAGTCGTGATAGCGCCCGCTACTCCTATGATGTCGTTGATGAGTCTGGTGGTGGTTATGAAGAACGCAATCAAATCAATGTTCGGGGTATATATTCATTCAACAGTAGTGATGACAGCTCAACTGACCTAGGTTTCTCGCTTCAAGCAGGTGAACTGAAAAGCCGCGGGGAACAATCCGACGGTGACCACTACGCCGCCTCGGTTCATATGGTTAATCAATGGGGTAACCTTAAGCTAGCTACACAACTAACACGCTACGAATTTGATGTCGATGTTGGCCAGGCACTGGGTACAGATGATCTGGTGCAATTTGGTGCCTATGACTTCCCAAGTACAGCGGCTGCCAAAGGGTGGATACCTGCAGTTTCTCTAAGCTATTACCAACCTACCGATAACATTTCTTGGCTGGACTACGTGCTACCTTATCTGGAATACAGTTCCATCGTGAAAGATAAGGGTGGATTCAATGACAGTGAAATGATCGTTGCCGGTGTGGCTCTAGCTCGAGGTGGTTGGTACATTTACAACGAAGTGGGCTTTTCAAACGGCAATGAGTTTGTCGGTGGTGATGCAGCCTTTGGCGATCGCCTCGGAGCCAATGCCGACGACGAGTGGCAGACCCGTTTCCTGATCAACTTTGGCTATTACTTCTAAGCCCAAACGTCTTAATTCAGCATCGCCAACAGTCAGTGCTGAATTTATATAGTGTGCTTACACTTATACAAAAACTCTTTAATAAAAGGATAGCAACGTGAGTAGTCAAGCTGATAACTCCGCTGAACCTCAATCAGCAGGTGTACGCGCACCCAATGGCGCAACCAATTTAATAGATACCGATTATCAGATTGGACAAGATAACTACCGAGCCAAACACTTCGGAATCACTGTTGATCTTCATGGTGTCGTTTTTATCTTCTCGGCAATTGTTGTGTTGGCTTTTGTCTTCCTATCGCTGGCCTTACCAGTACAATCCACTACGATCTTTGAAGCATGTAAAAACTGGATCAATACCAACATGTCATGGTTTTTCCTTTTGTCTGCGAACATATTCGTAGTCTTATGCCTGGGCTTGATTATTTCACCACTGGGTAGTATTCGCATCGGCGGGGTTGAAGCCAAGCCAGACTTTTCTCGGCTTTCCTGGTTTTCTATGCTGTTTGCAGCTGGTATGGGTATTGGACTAGTGTTCTACGGTGTATCGGAGCCGCTGTCTCACTATAACAGCGCTTTTGGCGGTACCAGCGTGGGCGCTGATGGTCTGAGAACCGATTGGGCGCCACTCGGTGGAGCAGCCGGCGACCCTGAGGCTGCACGGCAGTTGGGCATGGCTGCCACTATTTTTCACTGGGGTCTGCATCCTTGGGCTATTTATGCCATTGTGGCGCTATCACTGGCGATTTTTTCATTCAATAAAGGCTTACCACTCACGGTACGTTCTATCTTCTACCCTATATTGGGAGAGAGAATTTGGGGCTGGCCAGGTCACCTTATCGATATTTTGGCGGTGTTTGCCACACTCTTCGGTCTGGCAACCTCATTGGGGCTTGGCGCGCAACAAGCGGCTTCGGGGTTAGACTATCTGTTTGGCATAGGCGATGGAAACGTAGTGCTGGTTCTACTAATCGCCGCCATCACCGCAGTCGCTATTGTTTCAATTGTGGCCGGTGTCGACAAAGGTGTAAAACGGCTATCAGAAATTAACATGATCCTGGCTTTTGTACTGCTCTTGTTTGTGGTTTTTGTTGGTCCCACCTTGCTTATTTTTTCAAACTTTTTTTCTAACTTAAGCAGCTATTTAACTGAACTTCCTGCATTATCGAATCCCTTTGGTCGCGAAGATGCTAACTTCAGCCAGGGCTGGACGACATTCTACTGGGCATGGTGGATCAGCTGGTCGCCTTTTGTGGGCATGTTTATTGCCCGAGTGAGTCGTGGTCGTACAGTACGTGACTTTTTAACCTCGGTGCTATTGATTCCATCTATCGTCTCGGTCTTCTGGATGACCGCATTCGGCACAAATGCGATCTCACAATTGCAATCTGGCTTTGATGGTGTTGTGTCAGCAGATCTGCCGCTAAAACTTTTTGTGATGCTGGAACAGCTTCCTCTTGCAGAGATCACGTCGTTTATTGGCATAATCCTGGTCATTGTGTTCTTTATCACCTCTTCAGACTCCGGCTCATTGGTTATCGATACCATTACCGCCGGTGGCAAAATCGACGCACCTAAACCACAGCGTGTATTCTGGGGCGTTATCGAAGGCGCTATCGCTGTCGCCTTGCTACTGGGCGGGGGGCTTGCTGCACTGCAAGCGGCAGCCATCTCTGCGGGCCTTCCTTTTACACTCGTGCTACTGGTAGGTTGTTATGCCATTGTTCGCGGCTTAATGACCGAGCCCAGGTAGCCTGACCAATTCACTCCCACAATTGGCCAATGGCCGTTGTGGGAGAGTAATGCCTAGCCACCTGAGCTAAAAACAGCTCAGCCGTGGCCATGGCATCTACCTTGGCATGGTGAGCTGAATATGTTGGCAAACCATACCGTTGGCGGCTATTATCGAGTCGAATCGACACCGGTTGTAAGCCCAACGCTTCTTTCAACTGGTGTTTCCAACCTCTGCGCTCCCAACGCGCTTCGATTGCCATCGTATCAATCAATGGGAATAAACAATGTTCTCCCCAGAATTTATGGCATGCCATGTCCAGAAAAGGTCGCTCTATGTGTTGGTAATGAACAACCACTATACAATCACTCAATCGTTCCAGTAGCTCATCTAACACCTTTTCTAAAGGCGGTGCAGTGGCCACCTGAGAGTGAGTAATACGATGAAAGGCAATAGACTCTTCAGACAAGTTACACTTCGGCTTCACCACCTGATAATAACCATCTGATGGTCGAATACTTCGCAAGGTAAAAGGCACTAGACCGAAGCTGACTATTTCGTTGTATCGTGGGTCTAATCCAGTTGTCTCAAAATCCAGAGCCAGAAACGACACTTCTGACAGTGGCACCTCGGGATCCGTCAACGGCATTTGATAAAAGCGTTGTAGTATAGGATTCCTACAAGCTTTGGCCTGCTGCGCTTGATAACGCTGCCACTCATCAATCACACTCTGTTGCGATCGTTTTTTAAACATTCACTATGCCGAGTATGGGTAACGATAAGGAAGAAAATTCTGTGCATTATTGACCACCTGGAAAGCCTCTTTCAAATTGTGACGCTCTGCTGTGTCAATATTTTCTGGTTCAATAGCATTGTCTATCGCCTGATCATTTCGTAGTTCAAACGCTTGATGACGCATGCGCACTAAAGCAATAAACTCCAGCGCATACTGTAGTTTATCGACCTGGCCAGCAGGTAAAATATTTGCATGCTCAATATCCCGCAAACGTTCAGCGCTGTTCTGAGCTTTCGAACCAACCGCTAACGCATGCACACGAATCACATCCGTTATAGGAGCCAAACCTCGACCCTTGATATTAATCACCTTGTGCTGGCGACCATCGGTTTCCATCACAAAGGTACGAAAGAAACCCAAAGGTGGTCTTCGATTAGAGGCATTACGTGCCATTGCACCCAAAAAACGTGGATTATAACGCGCTTTGGTTGCAATCATGTCTTGCAGGTTTTCCACTAAATATTCTTCGCCATACACAGCATCCAGATCGAAAAAAATACAGCTGTGTAAAAGCCGTTGAGGATCGGGGTCAGCAATCCACTCATCGAAATAGCGGCGCCATTGGGCGAGGGGCTGCCGCCATTGTTCATTGGTGGCCATAATGCCGCCTTTACAGTATTCGTAGCCACAGGCATCCAAACCATCGCTGACTTTTTTCGCCAACATTTTAAAGTATTCATCGTGATGCTGGGGATCGAAACTATCATGCAAAACAAGCGCATTATCCTGATCCGTTATTACCGATTGCTCGTGGCGAGCCAAAGAACCATGCACCATAAAGCAATAAGGTATAGGCGCTGGTCCTAACTCATCTTCAGCCAGTTCGATCAAACGCCGCATCAGGCTACGGCCGATACTGGACATAGCGTCGCCAATCATCTTTGCATTAGAGCCAGCATCTACCAGGCGTATGAAAGCGGCGCGTATTTCTGGAATCAACCGTGACAAATCACGTACAGAGTTCCGGCTAAAAATATTACTGGCCAAATACAGGCTGCTGTTGGTTTCGTAACGAACGATATCAGACAGATGTAAAACCCCAACCGGGCGACGTCGATGCAGCACTGGTAACCGCTGAATATGATTACGCAACATCGTCAACATGGCCTCGTTGACAGATTCATCAGACTGAATAGTAATTAAGCGACCATCACTAAGTTGACCTACCGGCCTATCCGTTTTAACTCCGGCAGCAACAACCTGAGACCTTAAATCTTCATCGGTAACCATGCCTTTCAGCCGCCAGAGTCCCCCCTCATCACCTCTAAAGACGCCATCACTATCTTCCTCATCTGCGGGCTCAATTAAAAGTACTGAAGAAACCACATTTTCAGTCATCAGGCGAGCGGCCTCCTGAATCGATACTGTGATTTCAACCATCAGGGGCAAACGACTGATCAACTTTCGTACCCGCGTGGTCATCAAGTCATTTTCACGCAGGCTCTCGTCTACCGTGCTTTTCAAACGCGAACCAGACAGCTCCACAAAATCAGCAAAGCTATCATTGTCACATAGGCGATCAAAAATAGTCTTGGGGATTTGATAAAGCAAGGTATCCTCTATGGCCTTTACAGGAAATCGGACCTTACCTTGTCGCAAAAGACCAAGTTGACCAAAAATATCTCCTTCTTCCAAACGGTTATAGAGCTCACCATTATAGTGATAGGTCTCGACAGCGCCGCTTCGAATATATGAGAGTGCGTGGATAGGTTGCCCTCGTTCGAGGATTATTGAATCTGCCTTAAAATAGGTAATCTCAATATTGCCCACGACATCATCTAACAACTCATCCAGCAACTTATCAAATGGGGGATTTTGACTCAAGTGATCGCGTATTTCTCGAAGTTCTGCTTCCATGAAAATCTCTAATAAACAGTGGTAATAGTCGGTTACCCAAAGCGACATGTAAACTATGAGTATTGGTCAAGTAAATCAGGTCACCGCTTAGTAGAAAAACCTAGACCTGTACCCGTAGGGTGGGCGATAAACCATCACTATGTTGTTGAGGCCTAAATTGGCTATGATAGACGATCATTTAGCTAATTACTGCATGCTTTGCCTCAACAAAATATTAACAGCAATTTAAAAGTGCCTACTGTGGCTCAGTTTTCGACTATTGTTGACACGAGATAAATGAGCTGTTTACAAAAAAACCGCAGGAGTACTGACAGTCGTCAATAAAGAAAACTTCAGACCAGCCTTTGACTATTATTGGCCTTGACATTAACTACGTAAGTGCCTTTATTTCTCAACTACCGCTTTCGCGAATACCGTTAACACCAGCTGCCTGAATAGCCCGAAAAACATATAGGGAAACTTCATTCCTTAAAGCTTTAGCCTTTTGCCAAATAAAATGAAAAAGTTTATTGATTGTCATTAAGTTCAATACCTTCAATATTTTGACTGTTCGAAAAGCCCTTTTATGCTAACGTCACAAATGCTTACCACACTGACTCTGGAATCCTTTTGAACCCGATATATTTATTTGCACCGCTAGTATTCTTGTTGCTTTGTGTTTCCTTTCTCAGCTTATCAAGCAAAGAGATATGGTGGGTTCGTGTACATGATTTTCCGCGAATGCAATATATTGTATTGGCGATTGTATTGTTGATCGCCGAGGTTCTTTTTCTGGATTATTCAAATCTCAGTTTCTGGCTACTGTTCTTACCAACGTTGTTTGTTATTGCTTATCAACTATGGTGGATAGTGCCTTACACAAGGTTTTATTCCCGAGAAGTGCCTCAAACTTCTAATCTGGACTCTGAAAATAGTATAAAAATCATGACAGCAAATGTGCTGATGTCGAACAGGAAAGCTGAAAAACTTATCGAGCTGGTTAGGGGAAATAATCCAGATATTTTAGTCACGCTGGAAACTGATCAATGGTGGCAAACACAACTCGAACCGATTGAAAAGGACTACCCGTATCGGATGAGTTGCCCTCAGGAAAACCTGTATGGCATGCATGTGTTTTCCCGGTTCCTGTTATCGGAATCTACGACAGAGTTTTTGGTGGAAGACGATATTCCATCCATGCATACATTGTTAACTTTGCCATCAGGAGAGAATATTCGTATTCATTTTCTGCACCCTGCTCCACCAAGCCCTACAGAAAATGAAGAATCCTCTGAACGCGATGCTGAACTCATTATGATTGCCAAAAGCGTAGCCGATGCCGATATTCCGGTGATAGTCACAGGGGATCTTAATGATGTTGCCTGGTCGCCTACCACACGATTATTTCGTAAGGTAAGTAAATTATTAGATCCCCGGATAGGTAGAGGCATGTTTAATACATTTCATGCTGATTATTGGTTTATGCGCTGGCCTCTTGATCATCTATTCCATAGTAAACATTTTAAACTTTATGATATTCGTCGTTTATCCCATTTTGGCTCTGATCATTTTGCTTTATTTACACAGTTGAGCTTAGTCAATTCTGATAGTTTCGAATCACGGTCTGGAATTAAGGCTGATAATGATGATAAAAAATTTGCCAGCGAAAAACTGTCTTCAGAAAATGTCAGTGACGCTGATGTACCTACTCCAAACTGAAATGTCTATTTATGTTTGATAACTTAACTTTAAGGAAATACATTTTGAATTTACCCAAACAACTGTCAACAGGGCTTATTCTGTTTTTTTGATGTTGACTGGATGTGGACACTATAAAGCATGGACATCTGCCACCAGGTCATGATCCGTCCGGCCCTGGAAACAGTGAAAACGCCAGGGCATAATAAAGATAAGAAATATTAAAATGGGAATCTTTCCTAAAAAAAATGCTCTTTTTTATTTGTTTATGTTTATCGACTTTTTTATGATGAATATGTTTTAACTTTTAATCATCCTTATCACGTAACCACAATTGTCTTTGTTGTTCTTCAGCCAGGATCGCTTTGATTTCAAGCATCACCCCATCCACATCAGCGGCTTGCGCGTCTTCTTCAAATTGGCCGGTGAGTTCTGTATCAGGCAGTAATTCGCCATTCTCGAATAGCGACCATATTTCTTTTTCGAAATGCGTGTTGCGTAATTCTGGTGCGAATTGGGCATAGTAACGCGTCATATTTTGTACATCACGAGTTAACATGGCTTGTGCATTATTATTGGCCACCGCATTCACCGCTTGGGGAAGATCGATAATCACGGGACCATGCGCATCGACCAGCACATTAAATTCTGATAAATCGCCATGAACTAAACCTGCGCAGAGCATTTTCTTCACAGAATGCATGACCATTAGATGGTCTTCGATAGCTTGCTCGGCAGACATGGATACATCGTTGAGGCGCGGTGCAACATCGCCATCCTCATCCGTAATCAACTCCATCAATAACACACCATTCAGACAATCATAGGGTTGAGGAACTCGCACACCCGCACTGGCAAGCAAATACAATGCATCGACTTCAGCATTTTGCCAGGTTTCTTCTTGCTGCTGACGACCAAATTTAGATCCTTTTTCCATCGCCCGGCCGCGGCGGCTATTACGTACTTTTCGTCCTTCCTGGTATTGAACGGCTTTTTTAAAGCTACGCTTGATGGCATCTTTATAGACCTTGGCACAGCGTATTTCATCACCACATTTAACGACATAGACATCAGCTTCTTTGCCGCTCATTAAACGACTAATCACCTCGTCCACTAAGCCATCATCAACAAGCGGCTGAATTTGTTTTGGTATTTTCATTATTCGGGTTTTATCGCTCAAACGTATCCAGTAAAAGATACCGTGTAGTATAAACTACAGCCGCTTGTTTAAACTGGTGCATCGTGTGGTCAGTCACTGCCGACCCCCTTGATTTTCCGAATGATGAAGTGTTGCAGATATCCTGAAAGATCCAGTCTAGCTCGTCTGGCCATGTTCATCTCCTTTTGAACGAAGTTGTTTTTACTAAGTAAAAAATCACTGTTAATTAATTTTCAATTGATTCTGACTCTTTTGATTTTAAATGGCTGAAGGGTGTCTGGTAAATTAGTGGCGATTCAGACATCCTTGACTAATAGTGTCTGGTCCTTGATTTCTTCATAGTATCTTGAAAATAAAGAGCTATTTCCCAGCTAAACAGGTTGGAGAGATGAAAGATGAATATGGGATATATATCCAGTACGGCGACTGGTATCTTGTTGTTGATTCTATGGTCTATCGGGCTGAGTCCAAATTTAGTGCTCGCGGCAGACGATTTCCAGCAGCAACGTGAAGGACTGATTGAACAAATTCGGGATGATGTGCGTACCAGCAGTGTCGTCCTGGGCAAATCCCGGCTCGATGACAACGTATTAAAAGCCATGGCAACTGTGCCACGACACGAGTTTGTTCCAGAAAAGCACCGACATCAATCGTACCGTAACAGACCTCTTCCAATAGGTTACGGTCAGACAATTTCCCAGCCAGCCATCGTGGCGATGATGACAGATCTGTTGCAGCTTGAGTCAACAGATAAGGCATTGGAAATTGGCACCGGTTCCGGTTATCAGGCGGCAATACTGGCTGAATTGGTAGAACAGGTATTCAGTATCGAGATCGTACCTGAACTGGCCGAGCGGGCGGCCGTTGATTTAGAGCGTACCGGTTATCTCAATGTCACCACGCGTGAAGGCGATGGCTACTTCGGCTGGGAAGAAGAAGCCCCGTTTGATGCCATCATTGTTACGGCGGCGAGCGATCATATTCCACCCCCGTTACTGAAGCAGCTCAAACCCGGTGGCCGCATGGTGATTCCGGTTGGCAGCCGATTTATGGTGCAGCATCTGGTGCTGGTCACCAAAGACGCTGACGATAATATCGTGACAGAGCAATTGCTGCCGGTACGCTTTGTACCGCTGACCAGCCAGCGCTGATGTTTCGACTTTCCGTAGTCTACCTGCTCGGCATTACCCTGATATCTGCCTCAGCGCTAGCGTATCAAGTGTTGTTACTGCGACTATTTTCGATCATTCAATGGCATCATTTTGCTTTTATGATCATCAGCCTGGCTTTACTTGGTTATGGTGTCAGCGGCGTGTTCCTGGCACTGGCCCGGGACTATGTCAGCCGGCATTTTCCGTCGGTTATCATGATCAACCTGTTGTTGCTGGCCCTGTCCATGCCGCTGTGTTTTATGCTGGCCCAGGAATTGCCGTTTAATCCGTCGGAATTATTGTGGGACCCTTGGCAACTGCTTTACTGGCTGGTCGTTTACCTGGTATTGGCCGTGCCGTTCTTTTTTGCAGCCAATATTATCGGTTTGTCGTTTTATCAGTTCCGGACAGGGATCACGACACTTTATGCTGCTGATTTGCTGGGTGCTGCGCTGGGTAGTATCGGTATTATTGTCTTGCTGTTTGGTTTATTGGTTGAGCAGATTTTAGTAATTTTGCCCTGCCTGGTCTTGTTTGCCGGGTTGTTGCTGGTGTCGCTGGCATGGAAAAACTCCGGGACAAAAAAACTGGCCTGGCAAGCGCTGATAATCGGCGTGGCAGTACTGATACTGGTTCTGGTGCCGGCATCGCTGCAACTGCAAATGTCACCCTATAAAAGCCATAGCCAACTCATGACGATACCCCAGACCGAGATAGTGAAAACCTATTCCAGCCCGCTTGGCGTATTGAATGTAGTAGAAAGCAAGGCGGTACCACTGCGTTATGCGCCCGGTCTCAGTATCAGCAGTGAAGCGAAGTTGCCGGAACAACTGGGGGTCTTCAGTGATGGCGACGCGATGACCGCTATCAACCGTTTTGATGGCAATCCCTTAACATTAGAGTATCTGCGGCAGACTACTTCCGCCTTGCCCTACCAGTTTGATGCGATAGACGATGTGCTGGTTCTGGGCGCAGGTGCAGGCAGCGATGTGTTGCAGGCACTGTTATTTGGTGCAACACGGATAGATGCGGTGGAACAGAATCCACAGATGATACGTTTGCTAAAAAACGATTATGCTGAGTTTGCTGGAGGACTTTATTCCTTGCCACAGGTATCGGTGCATCAGTCCGAGGCCAGGTCTTTTGTTACACGAACCGAAAATCAGTATGACCTGATAACGATGTCGAAGATCGATGGCTCGGGCATGTCTTCCGGTGGTTTGTACTCAATGACGGAAAATTATCTTTATACCGTTGAGGCGATGCAGCAATATCTGCAGCATTTGAAACCGGACGGTTATTTGAGTCTGACGCGCCGAGCCATACTACCGCCGCGTGATATGCCCAAATTAGTGGCGACTCTGAAACAATTACCACAGGTGACAGTATCACAAAGCCTGATCCTGATCCGTAGCTGGCAGACGAGCACCCTGCTGCTCAAGAATGGTGTGGTGACTGATGATGAAATCAGTCGCCTCAAACACTTCAGTCAGCAGAATAATTTTGATCTGGCCTATTATCCGGGTATCACTCCCGGGGAAGTAAATCGGTTTCATAAGCTCAGTCAGCCTTATCTTTACCAGGCGGCATCTGCGTTGGCGGGATCTGAAGGCGATAAATTTATCGAAGATTACAAGTTTAATCTCCGGCCGGCGACAGATGATCAGCCGTATTTTTCCCAGTTTTTCAAATGGCAGACCTTACCGGAGATACTATCCCTGCTCAATCAGGGCAGTGTGTTCCTGTTGGAAAGCGGTTATCTGCTGTTGTTAGCGGCACTGGTGCAGGCGCTGGTGGCCAGTGCCCTGCTGTTGTTATTGCCATTATGGTTATGGCAACGGCGTCAGGGCAGGCGGGCGGCCAACCCACTGCATAAAAAAGTGCTGGGTTATTTTTTTGTACTGGGGCTGGCGTTTTTATTTGTCGAAATCGCCTTTATCCAGAAGTTTATCCTGATCCTGCATCATCCTGTTTATGCCGTCACCACCGTGATAGCCAGTTTTCTGTTGGCAGCAGGTTTGGGAAGTTATGTCTCCGGCAAACTCACTCGTATCGAGCCACAGATGCGGGTGGTTGCCGTGGTTGTCGGTATCGGCCTGTTGAGCCTGGTTTATCTGCTGGCCTTTGGTTCGATATCGGCATTTTTATTACAACAAAACGATGTTCTGCGATATATGCTGGCGGTTGTACTTATACTGCCTATCGGGTTTTGTATGGGAGCACCGTTTCCAACGGGGCTGACAGTCCTGAGCCGGGAGCATGCTGATTTAATTCCCTGGGCCTGGGGCATTAACGGATTTGCTTCGGTGATGAGCCCGATTGTCGCAACTCTGATCGCCATGCAGTTTGGTTTTCGTGTTTTGATCTGTGTCGCCGTGCTTTTATATTTATTGGCGGCCTGGCTGTTTCCCGGAACTGGCAAAATCAACCGCGATTCGAACTAAGCCAATCTATGTGTAATTGAGGGCAGAGTCGATTGATATTGATTATCCCAATCTGAGCGCCCAATTACCATTGTGCTGCTGAAGACAATTCTCTTCAGTATCGTATGAGACGTGGTCAACAATACGTTTGAGTTTGATATCCATCGTCTTAAATTCGGATTGAATAAGTGATATCAACGTTTGGCTGTCATCTGATTGAAGGTAATTGTTCAAATTCTCATTTGTATCAAATACACAAACAACCATTAAGCTATTTGGATAATCATCATAGTTCACCAAGTGCGTTAGCCACTGAAAACCAGCGATATCTTTTAATGCCTGTTCACATACATAGGTCAATTTTAGCCGAAGTTCGTTATCAATTTTTTTATCTGTTTTACGCATAGTTCATATTTTGACTGACTTTGGCAAAGCTAAATGGTTCAGGTTTTTCTATCTGATATTATGTGTTGCGTTCGATAAGTTTATATAGCCAATAGAAACCTCATCAAGACTGCTATTAAATTTCAAATCAATAACATTAATGAGAGAGAAAGAATGAGTGATAATGCACCAACAAAAACATTTCAACAACGTGCCGATGAGTTCATTGCCCTTGCTAATCAGCAAGCAGCAGGTACTAGTGTAGAAGACGTTAATACATCAATTCTATATTCAGCCGCTCGCTTTAATGCCTTCAGCGTCGCCCGTTCTGTTGAAAGTGCAGAGAATCTGCAAGCCGAAAAACAAGCCGCAATTGAATATTTCACCCAACGTTACGCAGAAATGCTTAACCAAAACCTTGAAGAATATATTGCTCGTTTCGACAGCTATACACAGAAATGATTAATCAATAAAATGCTGAACACACAACGCTCTGTTCGCTGTAATCAGAGCTTAGACGATGTTGATCTTTCAGAGCCACAGCTCCTACTACAGCTGCTTGTTTAAAACTGGCAGGGACTGATGGTAACTTGTTTTGACAAGCACAAGTGAAGTTTTCACTTATGCTGTTTGTGAGATTGAGCATGGAAGAAATGTATGGGGCAGTCATTGCCCTTTCCTTTAATCCAAAAATAAATCTGTCCCATTTTGCTTGTCTCTTATCGCATTACTCACAAGAAAATAACGAGCGCCAATGAGTTATTTTCCGACGCAGTAACGTGTTAAATTGCTATCGCTCATTTTCAAGCCCATGCCATATCCGAAGGATAATGATCGTGTTGGTGTGCACTGAATAACGAACAACGTATTTTCCAAAAACCATATCACGGATGACATCAGGTACTGGTGCCAGCTTTACCGGAGAGCCCATTTTTGGAAACTCTGGTAACAGCTCAATTTTGGTAATCAACTCTGCTGCTATTCTACTGGCTGCGGTTGGGTTGTGAACTGCAATAAACTCCCGCAAGCGCTTTAAGTCTCCGATGGCATTGTCGGTATAAACTAACTTCACTTACCAGACCCCGGCGCCCCCGACTCTTCTTCTGTGCCCCAACTGCTTAACCAGTTATGTACTTCACTGGCATCAACAACTTTTCCCTTGGCAGCAGATTCCATAGCATCTAAGGTTTGTTGCCAGCGTTCTTGCTCAAGCTGTTGCTTATCAATGTATTCCGCTAGGGCCTGGTTGATCACCCACCCTTTGCTCCGCTGAAGCCTGCTTGCAATGGCTTCCAACTGATGCTCGACCTCAGCCTGTAAGCGAACTGTTGTAACACTCATGATGAGCTCCTCTCAGCCAATAACAATGTAATACATTGTAGCCAAGAAGAATTCGCAAAGCAATTTAACGCCTGCGCCTGCCATCACGCGATTGTCGCGTGCAGTGCAGGGCATTGTTAGGCATTGCATACGATAATATTAATGACTTTGTTCACATGGGCTCCTGTATTACTCAGCCCACTTTCGTTGTGCTGAAAAGTGTTTATTGTTTGGAAGCCGGAAGAGCGCAGTAGAGCAAGGGCTTCCGTCTCATCATAGAGATTAAAGCCGTACGGCACGAATGGAAGATCCTTCATAAAGGAACGGTCTCCATAGGCAATACAAAATTGACCGCCCGGTTTCATTACCCGCCGAATCTCCATAAGGTGATCACCGGGATTTTCCAAAAAATACAGGGTGTGGACTGCCATCACTTTATCGAATGAATTCGCTTCAAAGAGAATCTGCTCAGAGCTCCCCTGTAGAAAATTCGCACGTTCCTGTTCTACCAAGTGCACATTGAGGCGTTGAGCCTCAGCCACCATCTCAGGAGACCAATCGAGCCCTGTATAGGAGATATTGTCTGCTGCATTAATGATATCGACTACAAACGCTCCATTCCCTGGGCCAATTTCCAACAATGAATCGGATGCCCTTAGTTGCAGAAGGTCAATGCATTTATGGTTGAGAACACGGTTTGCGTCATTCATCCTCTTCGCAACTTCTGGCGCTTCAACACCATTGGGACACCGCAACTGGGATGCAAGTCTTGGTGCTTCCATGTGACCCCCTTGAGCAGCCTAACGCATCAGTCTGTCGTCGATGAAGCAGGTCGGCTGGACTGACTTGTTACATTCGAATATTGTTCTGATATGTATTGATAAAATTCATCTGGATTATCAAGTTTTATTTCTGGAAACACATAAGCATAAACACTATCCAAATAAATCAATATTAACCCAGAAGAGGTGCGTTCTATTTTTTTAACTATCTCCCGGGAATGATAGCCTTTATATCCATTGCCCTCGGAAACTATACCTTCGCTGGAAAATATAAACTTATGACTCCCGCAAAATACGCCACTTTCAAGAGGCTCAAATGCTTTACGTATTTTGAGCATATTGAAGAAGAATAAGGCTGATATTAGAACGAAGAATACGGCAACAGAAATTGCGGTCGGCCAATGAAAATGCTTGATTTGTTGAAACACAACCATAAAGACAATGGCGATAACCATCCAGACCAACAGGTTTACCCAAAAACTGTCCACCCAGGTCTTGTGGTGTTTTGGGAGCTCTTTTTCAATATATGCCTGATAAAGCTTCCAATCTTCTTTTTGTAAATCTATCTCAATTTCCATATATCCTCGAGAGTGAAACACCCTTAGCAAGCGCGGCCAGGAAATGCAGACCAAGCCGCAATGCAGTAGACGTCGCAGTGGCTGACCTTGTTAGCTGTTTTATTTGGGGCGTTCTGCAAATTGAGGTAAATCATCATGAATGTCATCCCATGCTGCTTTACTCGCCACAAAAATATGGCATGCCTTTTCTATTGCGATGTCATCATCCAAAGTCCCCACTCGAAGCCGCAGAATTTTCGGCATAGACATACGCTGACTGTATAGTGGCGAACCACATGTGTCACAAAAAAAACGCTTGGCATCTTCTGAGGATGCATAACTTCGTAAAAGATGCTTCCCTGCCACCAAATTGAAATCAGACGATTTAACTGGAGCATTTAATGCGAAAGCGGATCCATTAGACTTCCGACATTTGCTGCAGTGACAAAACATAGCTGGGCTCTGCTCACCATCAATCTCGTAGCGGATACCACCGCACAAACAACTTCCTTTTAAACTCATAACACCTTCTTTTCTTCTTAATCTTAAACGTCTGGCTGTAGGAAAAACTTTTAGCATCAAAGGGGGAATATTGGCTGATTGTTAGCTTTACCCCAATGTCTTGACTAGATAGTGTCGTCACGAAATATTGAGCCAGAGCACCAAGCATCTGATCTGCACGGCAGCCAAAAAGGACGCCAGATTCTTGGCATAGCGCGTCGCAATGCCGCGCCAACGCTTGAGATGCAGAAAGGCATTTTCAACCAGGTGGCGCTGCCGGTAGAGATGTCTGTCGTATTCACGTTGCGTCTTCCTGTTCTTTCGCGGCGGGATGACCGCTTGCATCCCCCGGTTTTTTGCTTTCTCAACAATGGCATCGCTGTCGTAACCCTTGTCGGCAATCAAGTGCTGTGCCTCAAGGCCATCAATCAATGCGTCAGCTTGAGAGCAATCCGCTCGGGTAGCCTCTGTAGCAATAATTCGGACCGGCATACCATGCGCATCCACGGCCAGGTGTACCTTTGTGTTGAGCCCCCTTTTGTGCGGCTCATCCCCTGATTGCCGCCTCGTGCGCCCGCCGCATGAGGATGAACCTTGCAGTGACTGGCATCAATCATCAGCCACTCATAGTCGGGCTCATCAATTAGGCATTCCAGCAGCACCTCCCATACCCCCCGATCTCGCCAGCGACAGAAGTGCCGGTGGGTGTTCTTCCAATCTCCGTAACTGGCGGGCAGGTCTCGCCAGGGCGCTCCCGTGCGCAGTATCCAGAACACCGCGTCAATGAACTGCCGGTTGTTGTGCGCAATGCCGCCCCATTGGCCGCGCTGTCCCGGGAGGTGCGGCTCCAGCAGTGCCCAGGTTGCATCCGAAATGTCATGTCGTCGCGCGCTCCACCATCGAAAATACCTCGCCCAGATTGATTTGAGAGCAATTATAATAAATCTCGTGACGACAGCATCTAGAATCATTTAACACAAATCGGCAAAGTATTGCCATGTCGTTACATCCTTGTAGCAATAAGATTTTAGTTACCTTATTACAATAGTTTATGGAATCAAACTAAATCAAGTTTGCTGCCCTTAAACTCTTGATTTCAGAATGTGATCAACTAGATGTGGAGAGGTTCTTAATAAAAAATTTCATGTCCTAAATCCCACTCTTGCGCCACTCACTGGGAGTTTTACCGGTGAATTTGCGAAAGGCAGCTGAAAACTTACTGGGATTACTATAACCAACGCTAAAGGCGATCTCAGTAATAGGTATGGCTGTCATCAACAGATCCTGTGCATAGTCCATACGTTTCTGAGTCAAATAGGCATAGGGAGCACAGCCTAAGGCAGCCTTAAATGCGCCGGAAAATGTTCTAACATCCATCCCAACATGGCATGCCAACTCGGCCACACTCACATCACTCGCTAGGCGACTCTCGATTAGATCCAGTGTTGTATGTAAGGCAATACCCGATAACGGATCAGGAGATCGCACCGCCGTGGTTATATAGCTCTGGAATTCAGCAAGTCGCCGTAACACAACGCCGAGACCTTCATCAAAAAAAGCCGAAGACATGCCATGAAATTCGCAATCACGCCACAATGCAGTCAATACAGATGTAAGCAAAGGATCACGATGTATTGTCGATGCAGCAGGAATAAGCCGATCGATTGAGAATGGATCTCCCACTTGATCATGATAGGCTGACAAATCGATAGCCAGTCCCAGCATTTCCGTTTTTGACCAGTACCCCTCGGCCTGAGTGTCAGGTAAGGCGATGGCTACCGACCCCGGTCTCAGCACCCCCTCTAGATTAGGTCCTGTACCACGTCGGCTCATACGACCAACATAAGCGGTGCAGAGATTAATCATTAAATGGGGGGCTGACTGGTATTCACCTTCGCTGGCCTCAAAGCGCGCATGAGCAAGTCTTGCATTGCCATCAGGATGAAAAATGACAAGTTTCGATGTAATTCCTGGCTGAGCTAGTCGCTGATGAAAATCAAGCTCATCCTGTTTTAAATCCCCCATTGCCCCACCTCACCATTCGCATCTTATTGGTACTTTTGGATTAATTAGTCCCGAAATGGAGTAGCAGCCGCCACTTTGGAAATGTATAAACATCGTAATGATAATCAATCTCAATTACGGTAGCAATGCATAACTACTGTTTTAGTCACTCTAAAAAGGAGCTGTAATGCGTAAATTTTGGTATGCGGGGTATTCGTTGCCCATTTTGGTGAATGTCGCTCTATATCCACTGGCTGCTTATAGTGAAGAAATAACTTCAACATCGCCCTCTACGAACGTTACACAACTTGATAAATTTGTGGTGACAACGGAAATGATCGAACGACCGCTAAGCGAATCTGGCCACAGCACGGCCATTTATTCTGAAGATCAGTTGCAGAATCAGGCTGGCTTAGTCACGTTACGAGATGTGCTTGATGTTACTCCGAATGTATCAATGGTGACTGGGACCGGTAAAGCCCCGACGATTCGAGGCATTGACGGCACCGGTCCGGCTGAAAATGCTATCGCCTTTTTTGCCGGAAGCCGTTCACGGTTGAGCTGGCAAATTGATGGCCGTCCTGCCAGTTATAATGAAATCGCCTTTTCTGATATGAGCTTATTCGATGTAGAACGTATCGAGATCTTACGAGGCCCTCAAAGCACACTGGTTGGACGTAACGCGATTGCTGGCACAATGGTGGTTAAAACCAAGGATCCGTTATTTGATGTGAAAGCGGCAGCTCAATACGCTTTTGGCAATGATCATCAACGGCGAAGATCTGCCATGTTGAATATTCCTGTTTTGGACGATGTACTCGCTTTTCGACTGGTCGCTGATGGATATGAACGCGAGAGTGCCGTGAATTATCAGTCCTACCCCGGGGTAAGCGATCCGGGTCAGATGGATGCCCTATCACTAAGAGCAAAAATGTTGTTTCAACCAACAAAAGATCCGGATGCACGCTTATTACTAACGGCATCACATTCCGATTTTGAAGGTCCTAACGGTGAAATTATTGCCAGACCGTTTGATGAGCTCGTATCCAACTTTCCCCAACAACCGGTACATCAACCAAGAACAACAAGTTTCGTGGCTGACATGTCTATGCCATTAAGCGATAATTTTGACCTTGAGTTAATCAGTTCCTATACCGATTTAACCTTTCTTCGCAAGGCCGTTCCCAACACAACAAATGCCCGTATCGAAACAAGCGAATATGTAATTGAACCTCGTTTACGCTACCAAGCTGATAATGGTCTGAAAGGTGTGGTCGGTCTGTATTTTTACCGTGCCCGTCAAGATGAGTTTATTGAACTGGGTAATTCGACTTTCGATGATGAGACAGACACATTCGCGACTTACACTGAAGGCGTGATTCCTTTGAGTGAGAATATCGACTTATCACTCGGTTTTCGTTACGAGAGAGAAGAACGTCAGCGCGTTGGTGGTGATGCCACCGGAATGTTGATACAGGTTGCATCTGATGAAACCTATGAAGCCTTTATGCCCAAATTCGGTATTAATTGGCGACCGACCGACAATACCAGTTTTGGCGCTATGGTATCCAGAGGCTACAACGCTGGTGGTAGCGGTGTCACCTTGGCCGCTTTTCCTGTCGTGAATTTTGACTATGACGCTGAATATGTCTGGACCTATGAACTTTATGGACGCCAGGAATTTTCTGAAGGCCGCATAAGTACTACACAGAACATCTTTTTTTCTGAGTACGATGACATGCAACTGCCTTTTGATCTGACTCCGGATAACTCCCAGGACGAAGCCTTTATTGTTCGCAATGCCGACCGCGTGAAAACCTGGGGGGCCGAACTAGGGCTGAATGTGGCCGTTACCGAAAAGCTAGACTGGTTTGGCAACGTCGGTTTGCTTGAAACAGAAATTACCAAATTTTCTGATTCTGGAGTCGAAGGAAACGACTTACAGACAGCACCTAACGTAACCGCAAACAGTGGTCTGACATGGAAAAATAAAGACTTTAGTGCCAGCACCGTTGCACACTATTCGGATGCTTACTACTCAGATGTTAACAATCGACCACGAGGTAAAACTGATCCCTATGTAGTGGTCGATGCTCAGCTTTCGTGGCAATTTAAACACCTGCGCGTTTTCGGTACCGTCAAAAATATTTTTGATAACGACAAGCCGGTGGCCCGTTCCGCCAACAGCAATCCTGCCCTGGAAACAGAAGTTCAGCTTCAGCCAAGGCTATTTATGGTTGGATTACAACTGGACTATTGATGAATATGCGTAAATTAATTGCCTGGTTACACCGCTGGCTAGGCGCTGTTTCGTCACTGTTTATTTTATTGATCGCTTTATCAGGCACGATGTTGGCATTCATGGGAGAGCTGTTTCTGCTGCAACATGGAGAGATGCTGCGTGCATCTCCACCATCAGCAAAGTCAGAATATGCCACCGCCGAAACCTTGATTGATTCAGCCACAGATGGCTACGGCAGTTCCTTTAAGACTATGGGCGTACTGATGCCACATACTCGAATCGATAAAGTGGAGACAGCCATCGTATTTGGCCTGCCGGCAGGAACTGATTCTGTCGATCAACTGCTTATGCTCAGTGTCGATCCTTGGACAGCGGCATATAAAGGCGATTTTTTGCTTCGACATACTTTTGGTCATGAATTGGTTGAATTTCATCACTCTCTACTGCTGGGAGAGGCCGGTATTCTCTTTGTTTGTGTGATAGCGCTGCTGTTGATTGTCATGTGCCTTTCCGGTCTCTATATCTGGTGGCCCAGACAAGGCAGTGTCTGGCGTAAGGCGTCGACAATATCATTTCGGGGCAACCTGAAACGCATAGTGCTTTCTCTGCATGGACTTGTCGGGGTTTGGCTGTCACTGTTGATTCTATTTTTTTCCATTAGTGGAATTGCAACGGCCAAACCCGGCTGGTTTGAGCCACTGCTTGTAGCACCAACACATGAACCACCGACAACAAGCGAGTTTGAACAGACATGTGATGGCATTATCAATGTGGGTCAAGCCCAGGCCTCTGGTAAACGTGTGTTTCCTGAACGTAATCTGGCTTTTTTCTTCCTACCAAACCGTGAAAACGGGCCATATCTGCTGACCTACAGAGCAATGGGAGATGGTAATAAGCTTGAAGGCGATGGCAGAATTTTTGTCCATGCTTCCTGTAACGACGTCGTGCATGTAGAGGATTTGCATTTGTCCGAAACACCGACACAACTGGCAAATATGATGTTATCCCTGCATGGCGGCTACAGTTTTGGAAAAACGCTCGGTGATATCCTTGTTCTGTTAGGTGGAATCGGACTAATAGGGCTCGCCGGTAGCGGTTTATACCTCTTCTTGACAGGATTCTTTCGCTCTAAACAGCAAAGTAGCTGAATAAGCGACGTCGCTTAATTGATGAGAGCCTAAGACAGCTCCGGTAGCGAACTTTCTATACATTGCGTGAGATCAACGGAGGCTGGTCAGGTAGTACCAATCGGGTAAGCCTTGCCATGTCGTTACATCCTTGTAGCGATAAGACTTTAGTTAGATTATTACATCAGTTTACGGAATCAAACTAAATCAAGTTTGCTGACCCTGACCAGTGTATTTGAACACTATCAAGGCTATCTGATCGTTAACCACCGACAGAATAACAGCTTGAGATATCCGGCCATTTATCGTCTTTGATGGTCGTGTAGTGTTTCCAGAACGCATTGTCGATGGCCTGCAAGCTGGCGGCGGTGTCTTCGCGACGATATCGTGCCAAGTGTCCCGGACCGCCGTTATAAGCGGCGTAGGTTGCCTTTACCAAATTGTCTTCACCGCCGGGCTGCTCGTGCTCGCCTTTCCGGATCGCATAATCCATCATGTAATGGGTCAGAATGTCGATGCCGGCGTTCACATTGTAGTCGACCTCATCAACGAGACGCTCAAGATCGTAGACATTCCGCCAGACCCGTCCATTGATCTGCATCATGCCCACTGCGCCACCAGCTGAACGCAAAACTTGAGGTCCGTCACTTGAACGAACAAGGTGTCGCCAGCACGATTCTTTCCATGCTGTGGCACGAACCAGGGGATCGAGACGCTCTGCCATCATCTCCGGAATGTCATCATTTTTTGCCAGCCAGGCACTGGCCTGTTCTTGCAGTAAGCTGTCGACCAGCTCCAGATAGTCATTAAGATTCTCCTTTCGCGGAAATAAGCCCTTTAATGCCTCAGCTGGTGAGATGCTGTCGGCATGAGCGACCGACAACAGCCAAGCCCCTACCCGGCCAAAACCACTGGAGATTTGTCCCGTCAATTCTGCTGGTGTAAATACGGCTTCGTCTTTGGCATTAAATCCAAACAAATCGCGAAACTCCGGATCGACCTCCAGGGGCAACGGGGTAAAACTCGGCGGCGCTGCTTCGGCCAGCAGCAAGCGGGCAAGCCGGCGCAGCCCGTCACGGGTGATTTCAAAACCATACTCAGGCCCGAGGGCGTCGAGCGCTCGCAACGCGTCACCTCCCGCTATAAACGTAGCAAGCCTGAAATCAGCATCCAGACCCGGGGTCTTCAGACGTTCAAGTTCGCTCATCAATGGCCGCAAGCTATCCCATGTCGACAGGAAAAGCTCTCGAACCGGATCATATTCGGGATCATCGACCGTCAGCGCCTCGGCAATCGCGTGTCGCGCGTCCAGCAACACGGCGAGTAATTCAAGACGTAAGGCACGGGACTCCGTCGAGTAGGCAAGCGCCGATATAATAGTGGTCAGAAAGCCATCTAACTCATCTTCAAGCGTTTGCCATTGAGCTATCTCATTTTCGTCCAAACCTGGCTCAGGCGCTTGATCGTCCGGTTCAGGAGCACGAATCTGGAAAGCCAACCAGGCCCTGACGCCTGTTTCTTCAGTTTGGAGGCGGGTAATATGGGTTCGGCGAATCAGGGATTGCTCATCAATCTGATCACTCCCTTGCTCCATCATCTGCTCGATCAATCCATCAAGGCTGTTCAGTGGTCCAGCCAGATCAATTTGCACGCTCTTCATGCGCGGCAGCACCAGCGTATCAGCAATAAGCTGAACGGGTTTGCTCAAAAGGCTGGGGCTACTATCTGGGCGCGACAATACGATTGAATCAGGCACAAACTCTATGGCCTGTCCCGATGCCAAAACTTGGGGAGTCAGCTTCAATGCAATACGGCCCTGCCACGGTTTCGGCCCCCGGCAGGCACCGAGCACGTAGGCACCGGTCGTGGCAGTCAATGCCATGTCCACAGACAATTGGGCCTCCTCGGTCACTACCACCATATCGGACAACTCAACCCGGTTGCATGGGTCGTTGCTGATTGTGCTCTGGCCATTCTCATCGAATTCAAGGGCTCGACTGATCGCAGTCTGCAGATGAGCGGTTTCAGCCAGCAAAGGGATTTCAACTTCGCCCGCAGACAGCGTGTTCGAACTGTACAAGACTAAAAGCAGCCATCCAATATGTTTCATTCGATGTTCCAATGGTTAAAAGCGAGATGATTTAGGGTCAGGACCCGGCCAGATACTGCACCATAATATTATGCCGCGCTTTTTTGAGAAGTGTTATGAAATACAGCATTCAAGCATATCAGGGCTGATTGCCCTCTCAGGGTAGTGGTAGTCCATCAAATTTGAAACCAAAATCTTCGCAATCTCGCGGCGCTTCAATTCGGGTAATTCACGACTTTTAGAGCAGCATTACGAAAGATGACTTCCATTTCTTTCATGATTCATGAATACCGAAAGACTAACGCCCAGCTTACGCGTCTGTTTGGAGCTGCGAAGAAGCGGAAAACCAGTTGTCGTGCAATTGATTGATAAAACTTTTAAAGTACAGTATTCTGTACATGAACGATATATTGTACAGGATCACTCTTATGGATGCCATCAGCTACACAGCCGCTAGAACCAACCTAGCAAAAACTATGGAACAGGTCTGTGAAGACCATTCACCAGTTATTATCACCCGGAGCAAGTCGCAATCCGTGGTAATGATCTCTCTTGACGATTATGAGGCACTGCAAGAAACTACATATCTGTTGCGCGTACCAAAGAACGCTCGTCGTTTGCTGGAATCCGTTACCGAGCTGGAGCAAGGCGGCGGCCAGGAAAAGGATCTTGTTGAATGAAACTCATCTTCTCAGAAAACGCCTGGGAAGATTATCTGTACTGGCAGAAAACTGACAAAAAAATCTTGAACCGAATCAACAAGCTGATCAAGGAAACGAAAAGACAACCTTTCGACGGCATCGGCAAACCAGAAGCACTCAAACACGGCCTCGCTGGTTACTGGTCCCGCCGAATTAACGACGAGCACCGCATGGTCTACAAGGTCACGGATGATGCATTGCTCCTTGCCCAGCTCCGATACCACTACTGATTTAACACTCAAAGCAGCGGCGAAGTTAATTGCGTCCGTTACCTTAACTTGTTCGCAGCTTTTAGTTGATTTTAGAAAATAATTGGCGGACCTCGTCAGAACGTAATGGCCTCACCAAACGAGCTACTTCATTACCATCGTGCAGCAGTATCAAAGTCGGCCAAAGCTTTACCTTGAACGCACGCCCCAGCCGTTTGCCCTTTCCGTCATAGATTTTAATATGCCGTAGTCCTGGATGTTCAGTGACGACTTCTTTTATCGCCGAACTTGCAGCCTGACAATCTCCACACCAGGGCGCACCAAACTCAAGTAAAACCTCACCGGATAACTCGCTAATTTGTTCAAAGGTAAATGCTTCTTCTGCGTAATCAGAGTTAGAACCAATATCACTGGTTTTCATCTCTTTTATTCTCCACTATAAATTTCAAGAATAATCAAAAGGTTCAGGGGTTGGCCCTTTTAGTTCTAACCGGGTTTATTATGCAGCGTCAACATTAGGACAGTGCTAGGTGACGGCATTTATATCTAATCTCTTCGAGAGCAATCAACAACTTCCCCAAAGCTATCGATTCACCACGAAAAGTCAGGGTTTGCGTCAAGGGATTGTAGAGACGATGAATATTGGTATTGTTGTTTGAAAAATTTGATTGGAGTGGATCGATTCTAGAATCTATATAAACTGCTGATCCACCCTCCTCATAATTTGCGGAATTGAGCACAGTGATCAGGAACAATAAGACCTCTCGACCGATTATCAATCTACAAGTGATAACCACAACAACTGACAAGCAAGGATGCATTTATGTCAAAACTGATTCTTTTATTTTTAGCGGTTTTCTATTTCACCATTCAAGTTTTCGCCGTTGGGGCAGAGACACCACCACAGGTCCAACTGGCAAACGTTTATAACCAAGATAATGTCAGTGACGTTAGCAACTATTTGGTCAGTGAAAAATACGATGGTGTGCGAGCCATATGGACAGGCGAAGAACTGCTCACCAGGCAAGGCAACCCAATATCAGCGCCTGAATGGTTTACTGCTCCCCTTCCTGCGGTTTGGCTTGATGGAGAGCTCTGGACACGACGGCAGGATTTCGACTCTTTAAGCGGTATTGTACGAACCCAAACGCCGGACGATAACCTTTGGCGTGAAGTCAACTATATGGTGTTTGATATGCCCGACGCGGAGCTTCCTTTTGAACAGCGTTATAACAATTATTCACGCCTGATCGAACAGATAAATGCTGACCATATACAGGCCGTCAAACAACAACGTTTTGACTCCAACCATGCATTAAGTGAACACCTGCAAACGCTGGTTGAAAATGGTGCGGAAGGTTTGATGCTGCATTTAGCAACGGCGCCGCATCGCTCCAGCAGAAGCGATGCTTTATTGAAGTTAAAACCCTACTTTGATGACGAAGCTGAGGTCATTGCGCATTTACCCGGTCAAGGCAAATACACTGGCATGCTTGGGGCACTGCGAGTAAAGAATCAACAAGGCATTGAGTTTTCTATAGGCACTGGGTTCACGGATGCTGATCGCGCGAACCCTCCGCCTATCGGCAGTATCATCACTTATAAGTACCATGGTTTCACAAAAAATGACGTGCCCCGTTTTGCCAGTTTTTTGCGAATTAGGGAGTGATGAGAATTAAGGGGCGGCCGGAGTGAATTGCCTTGTCAGCGCTAAGATGCCAAGGCACGAAGCACAAGTTCCGGCTCTTTGGCGACGACATTCAAAAGCACCAGAGCGGGTCCTTGCGGGGTACGATCACCACGTTCCCAGTGGCGGAGAGTACTGACACTTATACCGAACGCCGACGCAAATTCGTTTTGTGACATACCGACTTTAGTCCGAATCTTCTTTACATCCAGCGGGCTAAACTCGTGTACCACGGCTTTACTGGACTTGCCTTTAGAAAACTCTACCGCCTCAGTCAAACCCTGTTTAATACTTGAAAATGCATTAGTCATCATTGCCACCATAGTGCTTACGTAAAAGACTGGTGAATTTTGCAAGTTGATTTCGCTCGGACTTGCTCAGATTCGCTTTTTCACCTTTGCCGAATACAGTTAATAAAAACAGCGGCATCGTGCCATTGTGGTAGAAGTAAATAATGCGAACCCCACCACTTTTACCTTTTCCTTGGGCAGACCATCGTAACTTCCTAATTCCACCCGTGCCCTGCATGAGGTCGCCAGATTTGGGGATGGAAAGCCAAATAATTGATAATGCTTACCTTCTCTTCGTCGCTAAGAAGACCCAATGCACGTTTCAGGAATTCAGGTAGCTCTACGATCGTCTGCATGAAACAAAATGGTAATCCATTGGATTACCCATTGTCAAGACTGCCTAACGTTTTAAGCAGCGGTACAGTTGGCTATGTCCGATGTCTTAACGTGTTAGCCGCCTTTAGTTGAGTTTCAACATTAATTGGCGAACCTCGTCAGAACGTAATGGCCTCACGAGACGAGCCACTTCAGTCCCATCGTGCAGCAGTATCAACGTAGGCCAAAGCTTTACCTTAAACGCACGCCCCAGTCGTTTGCCCTTTCCGTCATAGATTTTGATATGACGCAGTTCTGAATGTTCATTCACGACCTCGTTTATCGCTGAACTTGCAGCCTGACAATGCCCACACCATGGGGCACCAAACTCAAGTAAAACGTCACCGGATAACTTGCTAATCTGTTCAAAGGTAAATGCTTCTTCTGCGTAATCAGAGGTGGAACCACTATCGCTGGTTTTCATCCCTTTTACTCCCCACTAAAATCAAAAGCTTCGGCGCCTGACACTTTTGATTCACTGCCAATCGCTATTTCCAACCCTGAATCCACTTGTCCTGGTTTTTGAGTTCCGTCCAGTCTATTGAATATCGCTTTTTAGAAATAATTGCTTCCAATTTGCATGACGTCACCGAGCCATCCTCGTCAAACTCGATGTCTGATACCAGAAAATGTTTTTCTCGATTTACCGGATTCACCGCCGTCCATTTACTGTTAGGTAGCTTAGCTGGGTTTATTCGATTCATATAAATGCCTGGTGACAAAAATCAAATACTTTGACCCTATTGATTTCGCTTATAAACATGCTTTCGATGGCCAACCTTCACCACCGTTACGACAAGAAGTTCATCTGCCACTTCATATATGATTCGGTACAAGCCCTGTCGGATCCGATAGCGCTCTTGCCCTGAAAGCTTTTCGCTGCCGACTGGGCGGGGATTCTCCTGCAATTGCTCCATGCACTGAAGAATACGGGCAACATCTTTGTTTGGGATTAGCCTAAGATCCTTGGAGACAGACTTCTTAAAGACAAGCTTATAGTTTGCCATGAGCCTTCAAATCGTCCAGCAAAGCCTCATAACTCATTGTTGGTTCGGAAACCCGTTCCTCGAATGCCGCCAAATCTTCCTGATCCTCAGCCAATGCCGCACGAACAGCATCGTTAACGATATCTGATAAGGAACGATGCGTATGTGCGGCCTTCAGACGAAGCGCGGCGTGTAACTGAGGGTCAAAATAAACCGTAGAACGCTTTGATATCTCGCTCATGACATTCTCCAAACAATGAGGCTCTTAGACATCATAGCGTCACAACATCAAAACATCAATCTATGTCCAACTAACGCCCGGCTCACGCGCCGGTTTGGAGCTGCGCAGCGGCGGAAAACCGGTCGCTGTGCAGCCGATTGTTAAGTTCTCTTCGCAAGCAGCCAACCTATCAAACCTGCGTTTATTACTAAATCGGCTACTCTTGAAATATCCCACACAGCAACCCTTGGATCATCTATGTTCAGGTTCTCGAGATTTCCTGAAAAGGTATGAAAGACAAAATACATCTCGTCATACTGATGGTGTTGGTTGAATATTTCGCGGTAGCTTTGGATTTGATTCGCTGTTGTGGTGGACTTTACCTGGACGAACGCGCGCTTCTGCGTAACAGGAGAAAAGACGTCAAGATCGATATCCTTTTCTGTCTTTCCTAGCACTGATATCCGCTGCCAACCGGACTGGGAAAAAATCAAGTCAATGAGTAGTTCAAAGTCATTCCACCACAGCCCTTTGATAAGGTTTTCAATATTAACCTTCAAAGCTGCCAAAGCTTCTTTCGTTGACTGAATTTCAGGCTGAACTTCGCCGTTAATTTTTCTCAGCAGATATTCTGGAAGCTCGACCCCGCAAATAGTGCCACGATACCCCTGAACCTTCGTAATTCTGCCATCGATATTCTCGATGGAAAGGGGGCTTCCTTTCTTATCGTAACAACTCCAGGAGCCTATGACGTTTCTGATTCTACTGCCATCCTCGAGTTCGTGAACTTCTTTATGAGCATGGCACCAGTACAGCCTTCTCTGGTAAAACGTAATCCAGATATCTGATTCTGAAAGCTCATAAAAATCACGAATCTGATTCAAGTCGCGGCTCGCCGCACCTTGATTTCCATTTCTAGCAGAAAGCCAAAAATTGCGAACAGTATCCCATTCACCACTTAACGATTCCTGATGGTGTGGGCTTTCGTACCCGAGTCTAAGCGTCTGCTGTTCTTCGATGCAGTGGCGTTCCCACTTCCCGCCGTCGCCTAGCTTTATGTATCGAATCTTCACGGAACTCCCAAGAACTTAACGCCAACAGCACGCGCGGCTGCGAAATGGAGGCGAAGCCGCAATGTAGTAGACGTCGCCGTGACTGTGATTGTTAGGCTCAATTACCGGTTTTGCGCCGATGATTAATCGACAAAACCGAAATAGTGGCCAACACCCAGAACGGTTTCCACAAATTTCTTGGCTGTAGCACGATCCATAATCACAGATTTGCCATCGACATTCAGATAAATACTATCCTCGTCATAGAATGAAGAGCGGCCAAACTCAATATCCATTTTTTCTTTCCCGCCCTGACATTTTACCGTTTCTTCAAAAACATGGTTGTCGCTATAACTCAAACCCTTCTTGTAAAGTGACGACTTTTGATCGTCAGATATGAACGTTGGGCTTCTGGCCTAACGCCAGCATCAGCCGGCGCGCTATTCGCGCGCGCGGCTGAATGCCATCGTTAGGCGATTGATCGTGTGTTGATTCTTTGCCTGGAAAAATAATTTCAACCAGACCCCTTTAATTCTTTAATTGCAGGGTGCGAAACGCCGCTTCGATGAATAACGCCTGGTTGAGAAACGGATTTTTACTGAATAGGTCGCCGGATGTCACTCGATCAATCAGTGACTGGCGCGGATTGCTAGTGTCTGTATTGGGTAAGTTAGCTGATGATTGGGGAATAAACTTGCCTGCATTCTCACTTGGCTCATGCACTAAATAGATTGTACCTGAAGCAATAGCGGCTTGGCGTCGTCGGTCACTGGCAAGTAACCCGGCTGCCAGTTCAACATCATCAGCATCGAGGTTGTTCTCTACAGCATAATCATACGCAGCTTCCAACGCTTCTCTGTCGCTTTCCGATAAAAAATCAAAGACATTTCCACTATCAGATGAAGGGTTAGGTCTTGGTATCGTTTCACGAATGTTGTGTTCTTGCTGCAAGGCATTTCTCAACGCTTGGCCATCTATACCAATTTCGGTATTGGCTGTTACCATGCTAACGGCTTGGTCAAGCAACGCTTGGCCTCTTGCTATGGGAAGGTAACTGGGCCCAAGTTCTTGGCGTAAAAACTCGTTCGCGCCTTGCACCAATAGGCTTATAGAATGACCTCGGGCGCTAATCTGCAGGGCTGGATTAGTAGTATTGCTGATCCGAGAGCCGGAGCTGCTTGTATTCTCTGAATTCGTTATATCCTTGGAATTAGCAACGGAGGTATCCGACTGCAATGCGCTTTGGGCTGAGCTGTTAATAAATCCAGTGATGATATTCATGCTGCATTTCCTCCTTATGACAAAGGGGGTAATCTGTCATATTGTATTACATCAGTAGCTGTAATCCACTCTTACTGTATCCGCTGTACGGATAGTTGAATACGCTGGATACGCTCCTCCGACTAAAGTAAATCGTAAATGGAAAGTGCCACGGGCGTTAAACCCGTCAAATGCATCTGAATTGTCATTTTACGCAGCTGATATATCGATACAAAGAAAATCAGAGGATGAGTATTGTTTTCGGTAACACAATTCGACTTCTTCAGACGTATGGCCGTTAGGAATGGTATTCCAATCCCAGGAAACGTCTGTAATTTCAGCGTCCCTTCTGGGGACAGAAGACGGCGGGTTAAATGGAGTGGTTGCATAACCTCCAGAAAAATAAATTGTGTAACCTAACCGCGTGTGCTCCCAGAAATCATCCGCCGCATGTACTGCTGATGACAATAAAGCGAATATGACAGCCATTCCAGTAAGTATGCTCTTGATCTTCATAGCAGTTCTCCAATTGTATTGATCTATTCATTAGCTCCCCAATGCGCGGGGCGCAACCACATAAAAACAGTAACTTAAGTCAAGTTACTTGGAAGTCAACTACCGCTGTTCGTTGCGCATTAGGCCTCCAAGATATTGGATGCACAACGCCGAATAAGTGTCAAGCGAAATCAGAAACTGCCTCCTGGCGACATCCGGAATTGACCTCTCAGTTCACACGGGTTGTTTTTTTGATGTCCGCAGTGGCCACGGCCTTGATCAGCCCGGATCGCCGCTTCAAGAATAGGAAGTCCAACCGCCTATGCGAAAATATCCCCCTGATCTGGAGTGCCGTCAAGACTCGGTTTAAGCCCTTCTGACCACCGAAGAGCGATGATGGAGAAGAAATTGGCCGCTGGCAGCCGCATCTTCCCAAAGGCCGATCCCAGGCACTGATTGTCCCAGCAACCCTGCTATCCTTGCGCGTTTTGAGTGATATTGGTGCCAGGCTCGATTTATTTTACGCCTAACGCCCAGCTCACTGGCGGAGCAAGCTGGCGCGTGTTTTTGCGAAAGCAAAAAGCGCGACAGTTTGCGGAGTCCAGTGCAGCTGTTTGTTATGCTTTTATTTCGTCGATTTTCGCTTTTGCCTGCTTGATGAGGTTTTTGACTTTTTCTAAATCTTCGATATTAAAGTAAGTAGCAACACCGCCAATATTTCCGCTCGTTACAGCCGCCATAATTTTATCTCCAGAGCTAAATGTTGATATTTTCAAGTCGCCTCTAGTCGAATAATCCGCTTGAAAGTCTTCAAGCTTAGTTACACTGGCCTTTACTTTGGAAATGTATTCAATGCCCTTTATCAGGGAATCAATCTCATCATAATCTATAAAAGATGTATGCTTTTTGTCGTAACGGCCATCCTCTTTAAAAGATTCAATGGTTATTCCGTATTGTTTTTTGCCATCAGTTACGTTCGTGAACTCTTTGGCTTCAATATTGACTGAGGTGCTGTATAAACCCTGAGCTGATCCTATTTTGTGAAACCCCCGAATAATAACCGCGCCAGTTTTGGCGCTAAACTGTTCCAGTTTTGTTTTGGCCTGTGGCACAGCGTCCTTAAGGTTTTGCGCTAAAGCAGGCATTGAAACCAACACACATAAAGATGCGGCAACTAATAGTTTTCTCATATAATCCTCCTTGAGGGGTTGTTTATGATTGATAGCATAACGCCTACATTTGCGGCCGGTTTGGAGCGCAGCGGAAAATCAGTCCGCCAACATGTACTTGTTAGGCAATTTCATTCACTCCACTTAGCCTTTATATGTTTGCCAGTGCCCTTTCCAAAGCTCTTTCGATCGAGCATTTTTGCCTTAAACTCGAAGTCCTTGCTGATTTTCACGATAAGAAGTTTGCTAAAGTTACCGGCCCTCTTCACTAGCACGCCATTATTGGATTTAAATGGGCTAATTGTTTTTATTTCGACGAAATCGTTTCCCAATTTTCCATCGGAGCCTCGTGTATAAGGCTTATGCCTTTTGATTCCGTATTTAGCTTCACCGTATAGCTCGCCAAGCTCTCCATAAATTGGCAGATGCCGACCTGTGACTTCGAAGTAATTTCGGGCGGTTTCAACCAGTTCATCTAGCAACTTCCAAAGCTCTAGAGTTGTTGGGTTCTTTGGTTCACTATCAGAATCCCAGCCCGCTTCATCGTCAATAAACTCCTCGATGTTATCCCAGTCGCCATGCTCCCAAGGGTTATAGCCACAGGCAGCAGCGTCCGCTATCTGCTCTGGGCTAAAGCCCTCATTATGCATATCGTGCAGAAAGTCCCAGTCGCTCATATGTTCCTCTTGCCTAACGCCCGCAATAAACGGCGCGAGGAACGAGCGTCCGGCGACCGAAGGGAGCGAATTTAATTGCTTTGTTAGAAGCCATTAGCCACCGACCTTGTTATACGCCATGGCGATGAATTCCTTGACTGGTTCAAACTCGGATTCAGATGATACTGTGAATTCAACATCGCCCGTACCATAGTGGCCAATTGCAGTCACATCCCGGTAATTCGGTGTTCCATCTGGAACATCAGACGGCTTCAGCTTGAGAAAAAGTTTGATGTTCTTGCCTTTGACCTCCATACAGGCAATGTTTTGGGAGACTTTATAAGCGACATAAAACTTCTTCGGAACCTCTTCGATAGACTCATCCAAGCCGAGGATGAATTCACGAATCGTTGCCGTTAACTCCCGAATTTCTTCACTCTTGCCTTCAAGCCTTTCATCAAATGTATAGATCGCAGTAGCGCGAGTCAGGGCAGCTTTCTTACCTGCCTCAACCATAACAGGGTTTTTATACCCGTTCTCAGTCGGTATCGCCGTGGCAGATGTAGCCGCTGACTTAGAAGCGTGAAAAACCTCCTCAAGATATATTGAGTCGTTGGAAAACAATCGATATTTCCATAACTCGATATTCGCGCCCATGACTTGCACAGCGTGCAAGTCATATTTCTTATAGTTGGGAGCTATGCAAATTACCCTGACGTCTGACCAATCAACTTTGACATCGCTACCAAGCCGCTTCTGTACGGCGATCTCGAAATCACCTTTGTGGTCTTGAATCCAGTGCAGATAGAAAAGACTTTGGTTGATCAGTTCCGATGATTCGACTTTTTTGTATTCGATGATGACGGGATTATCTTCTTCTGATAGAGCAAGGCTATCAATCCGGCCTGCGTGCTGGGCACCAGTTGAAAATTCACTGGCAACAAATCGGCAATTGAAAACCGTTTCGAGATTCTTCTCGATCAGCATTTGCAAGTCCTTTTCCAAGGAAAAGTTCTTCTGCTCTACGGCAGATAGCTTATCCCCTGAAATATCAAATATCGGCACTTGATGATTACTCCGTAGTTTCTTTGGCTTCTAACGCCTCACTCAGCCGACGCGTTAGCGGTCGGCTGGAGTGAATTGTTAGGCTTTTGTCTGTCTTGCATGTGAATTTCAGCAAACACTGGGGTTGATTCGAAAAAGCTTCTCTTTAGATCACTTTCCTTTGTTGATGATATGAATCGAGCATGAAGGCTGCTACCTTCTGGTAGGCTATAATATTGCTGAGCTAGCATGCCGAATATTTTCTGTACTAATACTTCTTCAGTTACACCATAAAAGTGCAATTCAATTCCTTGCGATATAGGATTAAAGAACACATATTGTTTTTTTGTACAATCATTCACGTCACTACACTTTCCAAAATCAATCAGAATCTTATTTGCAGCGTTAATTGCTTCACGAGAATATTGATCGAAGGAACGATTTTCTCCAGCAAAAGCGTTGAACGAAATAATCGCTGTAATCAATGACGTAATAATTGTCTGCTTCATTGGAAATCTCAGTATCTAGAATTGAAAGCCTAACAGCATGTTAATGAGGCCGTTGGCCTCATAATAATTATTAGCGGGCGGCCTTTTAATTCGGACGCAAGAAAATGTGAACTATATAAACTTTTGAATATATTGATAATTTTATGGGGAATTAAAATGTTACATTTAAAAAAAGGCGCATGGCCCGATAATTCGTGATTAATCGGGCCAGTCAGATAAGTTTGATTTGTCAGTATCAAGGATGAGGCTGCTTCCATGACCCAATCTCCATTTCTTAAATCCATTGCAGATTTTATGATGGTGCGAAATTACAGCCGTCGTACCATCGATTCGTATGTTTACTGGATTAAATATTTCATAGTTTTCAATGGTAAGCAACATCCCTCACAATTAGGTGATGTTGCGATTGAACGTTTTCTGACTCATCTTGCTGTGAATCGCCAAGTTGCACAGTCGACCCAAGCAATAGCACTCAATGCCATTGTTTTTCTGAAAACAAAGTTTCTGAATCAAGAAGTAGGTAATGTTTCAGCTTTTTCCCGTGCTTCACGACAACGAAAATTGCCAGTAGTCTTAACAAAAGACGAAGTCAGTGCACTTTTACAAACTGTTTCGGGCATTCAAAAGCTGATGTTGTCGATACTTTATGGTTCAGGTTTACGCAGGATCGAGCTTGTTCGTTTAAGAGTGAAGGATATTGATTTTGATATGTATCAAATTCAAGTTTGGAATGGCAAAGGTGGCAAACATCGACTAGTTACTTTGGCAATTGAATTACTGGAACCATTGAAAAATCAGGTTAATCGAGTTAATCAATTATTATTGGAGGACAAGCTAGTTAAAGGTTATTCAGGTACATCATTGCCTAATGCTTTGGAAAGGAAGTATCCAAATGCCTCCTTTCAGTTAGGTTGGCAGTATGTTTTTCCTTCAACCAGGCTGGCAATTGATCCATTTTCTGGAAAACTGAAACGCCACCACTTTGATGAAAGTGCGGTGAACAAGCTAGTCAGACAAGCTGCCACAAAAGCTGGAATAAAAAAACAAGTGACAACACATACGCTTCGTCACTCCTTCGCAACACACTTGCTGCAATCCGGTGCCGATATTCGCACGGTTCAACAACAATTAGGACATGCCGATGTGAAAACAACTGAGATTTATACGCATGTACTCAAACAAGGTGCTCATGGAGTAAAAAGCCCATTGAGCACCCTGTAAGCTTGTTAATTATTCCGGCCGCATATGCGGAAACAACAAAACATCTCTGATTGAAGGTGAGTCAGTCAACAACATTACCAGACGATCAATACCAATCCCTTCACCGGCGGTTGGGGGCATACCGTATTCAAGTGCACGGATATAGTCAGCGTCGTAATGCATGGCTTCGATATCACCGGCATCTTTTTCGGCGACCTGGGCTTTGAAGCGTTCGGCCTGGTCTTCGGCGTCGTTTAACTCCGAAAAGCCATTGGCGATTTCTCGGCCACCGACGAAGAATTCAAATCGGTCGGTGACAAATGGGTCGTTATCACTGCGTCTTGCCAATGGGGAGACTTCGGTTGGGTAGGCAGTAATAAAGGTCGGTTGCATCAGTTGATGTTCGACGGTTTTTTCGAAGATTTCGATTTGGACTTTGCCAAGACCGTAGCTGTCTTTTAATGGAATTCCCAGGCCCAGGGCGACTTCTCTGGCGGCTTCGATGCTGTCGAGTTGTTCGGCTTTCAGATCCGGGTTGAAATGCAGGATGGAATCTTTAACGGTCATGCGATCAAACGGCTGGGCAAAATCAATATCCAGACCTTGATAATGTACCTGGCTGCTGCCGAGTACATTCTGGGTCACGGTACGCAGCATATCTTCGGTGAGATCCATTAGATCATTAAAATCGGCATAGGCCTGATAAAACTCGACCATGGTGAATTCAGGATTATGACGAGTGGACAGACCTTCGTTACGGAAATTACGGTTGATTTCAAATACCCGTTCAAAGCCACCGACAATCAGTCGTTTCAGATACAGTTCCGGTGCGATACGCAGGAACAGGTCCATATCCAATGCATTGTGATACGTGGTGAACGGTCTGGCTGTGGCGCCGCCGGGAATGGCTTGCATCATTGGGGTTTCGACTTCGAGGTAGTCTTTGTCCATCAGGTAACGACGTATGCCATCAATCACTTTGGTACGAATCCGGAAAGTTTCGCGGCTGGCTTCGTTCATGATCAGATCGACATAACGCTGGCGGTAGCGGGTTTCCATATCTGACAGACCGTGGAATTTTTCTGGTAATGGACGCAGTGATTTGGTCAGTAATTGCACGCTCTCAACACGTACGGATAATTCATCTTTTTGGGTACGAAATAAAATACCTTCGGCACCCACGATGTCGCCCAAATCCCAGGTTTTAAAGTTGGCATAAAAGCCTTCTGGTAAATTATCGCGTGCTACATAGATCTGTATATCGCCCGACATATCGCGTAGCGTTGCAAAGCTGGCTTTGCCCATGACACGCTGTGTCATCATTCGGCCCGCAATTTTGACACGGCGTGGATTTTCTTTGAGCTTTTCAGCATCCCATTCAGCGTATTCAGCCTGAAGTTCGCCGTTCATCACATTGCGGCGAAAATCGTTCGGAAAAGCATTGCCCTGCGCCCGGATCTCGGTGAGTTTTTCACGGCGCTGGGCTATCAGTCGGTTTTCGTCGAGTTCTATTTCTATTTCGTTGCTCATAGGTTTTCCGTTTATAAGCCTGATTTAAGTGAGGCTTCAATGAATTGATCCAGATCGCCATCCAGAACAGCCTGCGTGTTTCCGGTTTCGACACCGGTACGTAAATCTTTGATGCGTGATTGGTCGAGTACATAGGAGCGGATTTGACTGCCCCAGCCGATATCCGATTTGGATTCTTCAGCGGCTTGTTTGACTTCGTTTTGCTTTTGTAATTCCAGCTCATACAGTTTGGCGCGTAACTGGTTCATCGCCTGGTCACGGTTTTTATGCTGTGAGCGTTCCATCTGACATTGCACCACGGTGTTGGTGGGTACGTGAGTAATACGTACCGCTGAGTCGGTGGTGTTAACGTGCTGACCACCTGCACCACTTGAGCGGTAAGTATCAATACGTAAATCAGACGGGTTGATATCGATTTCAATGGTGTCATCAACTTCCGGATAAACAAACACCGAGGCAAAGGAGGTATGGCGACGGGCACCGGAGTCGAACGGTGATTTACGTACCAGACGATGTACACCGGTTTCGGTGCGCAACATGCCAAAAGCATATTCGCCTTCAAAGCGAACGGTGGCGCTCTTGATACCGGCGACCTCACCTTCGGAGACTTCCATCAGCGTGACTTTGTAACCCTGAGCTTCGCCCCAACGCAGATACATACGCAGAATAATATTGGCCCAGTCTTGTGCTTCAGTACCACCCGAGCCGGATTGGATATCGAGATAGGCGCTGTTGGCGTCAAGTTTGCCGGAGAACATGCGTTGGAATTCGAGTTTTTCCAGACCTTTTTCCAATGCATCCAAATCGGCATTTACGGCATTAAAGGTGTCTTCGTCGTTTTCTTCTACAGCGAGTTCAAGCAGGTCTTTGGCATCATCCAGTACTTCGCTGTGCGAAGACAGCGTTTTGACAATACGCTCGAGACTTGAGCGCTCCTGTCCGAGTTTCTGGGCGTTTTCCGGCTCATTCCAGACATTGGGATCTTCCAGCTCACGGGTGACTTCGACTAAGCGTTCTGCCTTAGTATCGAAGTCAAAGATACCCCCTGAGATCGTCACTGCGATCACGGAGAGTTTTAATTCGTTGCATCGTCGCGCCGAGTTCCACGCTAGTACCTCATTGAAATTAGTTTAAAAGCTGCCGCAGCAAACCCGTTATTGTAACGGATAATGCCGCTTATTGTTTAGGCAGAAAGCGGATTGGATCGACGGGTTTACCGTTACGGCGGATTTCGAAATGCAATTGTTCCACTTGTGTACCGGAACGACCGAGTGTGGCAATCCGCTGACCATTTTTCACCGTATCGCCCTCTTTGACCAGCAACGTATCATTGTGGGCATAGGCGCTCAGATATACATCATTATGCTTGACAATCAGTAGGTTACCGTAACGTGGCAAACCATTCCCGCTGTAAACCACCTTGCCATCAGCTGCCGCTAAAATAGGCTGGCCGGGTTTACCGATAATATTGATGCCTTTGCGACCAGCGGCAGATTCTGAAAAGGTCGAGACCACCCGACCTTCTGTCGGCCAACGCCAGATAAGGCTTTCACTGCCTGAGGTCAGCGCTGGCGAGGATGAAGGTTTAGGCGTAGAGGGTTTCACCTGAGGTGTTTGCGTGGCGGTCGATGGTCGTGACGGTTGGGCGGTGGTTGAGGGTCGTGTGACCGAAGGTGATGAAGGCCTGCTAGTGCTTGGTTTTACGGTTCCTGGACGTGCTGTTGAGGCTGTTATTGGCGCGCCCTTAAATTTGATTTTTTGTCCAACATAAATCGTATACGGTGGTCGGATGTCATTGATACGTGCAACATCACGATAATCCATGCCATAGCGGAAGCTGATTGAATACAGCGTATCGCCTTTTCTGACGGTATAGCTGTTTGGTGCTGGGGCCGGGGCAGGACGTTGCTGATATCTGCCGGCATCTTCTCTGCCAATCGGCGCTAACGCATAGTTACCGCTACAAGCAGTCAACGTAAGCATCAACACCATGAACAGCCGTTTCATCGTCAGACAAATATCAAATAGACCAAAAGCAACAGACCGACTGTTATCCAGCCGAGTCGATCCACCCACAGATGTAATTTTTCTTCAAAAGGCTTACCGCCCCACTTCATTAAACCAGCGACCAGAAAAAACCGCATACCACGGCCAATCAAAGAACCCAGGACAAACGGTAATAACAACATTCCCACCGCGCCGGAAGCAATAGTAAATATCTTGTACGGTATCGGTGTAAAGCCAGCTAAAAAGATTGCCCAGAAACCATAATCGGCAAACCATTGCTGAGCCGTTTCATAGGCTTCAGTATAGCCAAACTGAATAATCCAGGGCTCAACCATCTGTAAAGCAAACACCCCGATAGTGTAGCCCAATAATCCGCCCAATACAGAGGCTATCGTGGTTAAGCCGGCATAAAACCAGGCTTTATCTGGTCTTGCCAACGACATTGGTGCCAGCATCACATCGGGTGGTATCAGGAAAAAGGATGATTCAGTAAAGCTGACTAATGCCAGCCAATAGGTGGCGTGTTTATGCCTGGCCCATTGCATGACTTTTGCGTAAAGCCCTGAAAATAATTTCATCCAATCTGTCCACTTAACAGCGGGACAAAACTGACGGCGTCCCATTCCGTTTCTTCAAATTTACCACCGACCCGATCTATCACTTTCAGGATCTGTCCCTTGCTGCCACCGACGGGTATTACCAATCGTCCACCGGGTGCAAGTTGTTCCAACAAGGTGGGCGGTATGTGTTCTGCACCACAGGTGACGATAATACCGTCATAGGGGCCATTTTCCGGCCAGCCCCAATTGCCATCACTGTGTTTGAGGCGGATATTGTTGAGCTTTAACTGGTAGAAACGTTCTCTGGCCTGTTTCAACAAAGGCGCAATACGCTCAACACTGAACACCCTTGGTACCAACGCTGATAACACGGCAGTCTGATATCCGGACCCCGTACCGACTTCTAAAACCTTGTTTCTGGGGCCAACCTGCAGCAGAATTTCGGTCATTCGTGCCACAATATAGGGTTGCGAAATTGTCTGGCCCAGGCCAATCGGCAGTGCTGTGTCTTCATACGCTCTGCTCGCTAAAGCCTCGTCGACAAATAAATGCCGGGGGCACTGCCGCATTACTGTTAACAGTTGAATATTCTGGATACCTCGCTCCTGCAGACGCTGGATCAGACGATCCCGTGTCCTCTGTGAGGTCATCCCTATTCCACGTGGATCGGCGATCATGGCAAAGTGCTTTCCAACCATCTTGAGACGCCATCAATCGCATCGTATCGCGTTAAATCAATTTGCAACGGTGTCACCGATACTGCACCACGGCGAATCGCATCAAAATCAGTGCCGGGACCAGCATCCTGTTCCGCCCCGGCAGGACCAATCCAATACATTGGTCTGCCACGCGGATCCATTTCTTTAATCACGGGTTCAGCTTTATGCCGATGCCCAAGACGGGTACTTTCAAAGCCAATAATTTCTTCTATCGGCAAATCGGGCACATTTACATTGAGAATAGTATCAGCGGGTAATGCTACAGATTTAAGTCTTTCGACTAACTGTTGGGCCACCCAGCCAGCTGTTTCGTAGTGTTTTCCTTCGAAGCTTGCCAGCGAAATAGCTATTGCTGGTAACCCCAGAAAGCGACCTTCCATCGCGGCAGCCACGGTGCCGGAATACAGCACATCATCACCCAGGTTGGCTCCTGCATTAATGCCTGAAACTACCATATCCGGTTCGTCTTCCAGCAACCCGGTAATCGCCAGATGTACACAGTCCGTGGGTGTACCTTCGACCCGGTAGACACCATCTTCCATGCGATCCAGTCTTAGCGGATTTTCCAATGTCAGCGAGTTGCTGGCACCACTGCGATTACGGTCGGGGGCAACCACTGTGATTTCCCCCAAACCGGCAAGTGAGCGTGCCAGCGTACGGATACCCTTTGCCATGTAGCCGTCATCGTTACTTATGAGGATCTTCATTTATTTTTGACCTGTTGCGTCAAGAGATTATTCGCCGCTATCTTAGCAAGAATGCACGCTTATGACATAAAAAAGGGCATGAAAACATGCCCTTTTTTGATACAAGTTGCTGTTGCTCTTTCATTTCAACACAGGGTGAAGGAACAACAGCCACTAAAAAGAATCACTGCCTAAGTTTGTTAACAGCTTGACCACCACCGTAACTATGAAACTTCAAAGGTTCTCCCCCTGGGGTGACTTTTACCGCGCAGTATTTGAACTCCGGAATTTTTGCTGCTGGATCCAAAGCTGCATTGGAGAGTTTGTTTACCGCCGCCTCGTAATAACAGAAGGCCATAAATATTGCGCCGGTTGGCACTGCTTCATCAACCCGAGCGACCACGGAGACTTCACCGCGACGGGTGGATAATGTCACCATTTCGCCTGGTCGAACATTCATTTCATCAAGCGTAAGCGGATGAATGGTCGCCACAGCTTCAGGTTCCAGCGCATCCAGCACATTGGAACGACGGGTCATTGAACCGGTATGCCAATGTTCCAGCATACGGCCGGTGATCAGGATGTAAGGATATTCTTCGTCAGGACGTTCATCTGGCTCAACAATATCCGCAGGAACAAACAGACCTCGCCCATCTGTGGTCGGGAAACGATCGGTGAAAATAATCGCTTCACCCGGATCACCTTCCTGTTCACAGGGATAAACCACACCGTGTTGACGTTCCAGACGTTCCCAGGTAATACCCCCCATAGATGGTACCGCTTTACGAATTTCGTCAAAGACTTCCTTGGGTCCATCGTAATGCCAGTCCAGCCCCATTCGCTGGGCAATCTGCTGGATGATCCATAAATCCTGGCGGGCATCTCCAGGCATTGGAATTGCTTTTCGCCCCATTTGCACCAGACGATCAGTGTTAGTGAAAGTACCGGTTTTTTCCGGGAAGCCTGACGCAGGCAAAATAACATCCGCCAGGTAGGCGGTTTCTGTCAGGAAGATATCTTGCACCACCAGAATATCGAGCTCTGACAAAGCTTGGCGAGCATGATTGGCATCCGGATCTGACATTGCTGGGTTTTCACCCATAATATACAAACCATTCAAATTACCGGCATGAATCGCATCCATGATTTCAACTACCGTGAGACCCGGGTTGGAATCAATTTCTGCTCCCCATAATTGTTCCAGATTTTGCCGAGCCGAATCGTCTTCTACTTTGAAATAATCCGGCAAGCGCATTGGGATAAGCCCCATATCCGATGCGCCTTGAACATTATTCTGCCCACGCAAAGGATGCAATCCGGTACCCGGGCGGCCAATCTGACCAGTCATTAAAGCCAATGAAATCAGGCAACGGGCATTATCAGTACCGTGGACATGTTGTGATACGCCCATGCCCCACAGAATCATTGACGCATCAGCTTTAGCATAAAGCCGCGCTACCTCTCGCAATGTTTGGGCAGGAATGCCACAAATTGGCTCCATTAATTCCGGAGAGTATTTCTGCAGATGTTTTTTCATCTCTTCAAAGCCTTGTGTACGCTCGGTAACAAAGCTTTGATCGACCAGATTTTCTTCGACAATGACATGCATAATGGCATTCAGCATCGGCACGTCACTGCCAGGCTTAAAGGCTAGATGATGTGTCGCCTGGCGCGATAATTCTGTGGTCCGTGGATCCAGCAAAATCAGTTTGCTCCCAGAACGCAGCGCATTTTTCATCCACGTCGCACCCACCGGATGATTCACCGTCGGATTAGCACCAATTATTACAATCACATCGGCTTTATCGACATCTGCTACAGGATTAGATACTGCGCCTGAGCCCAGACACTCCAGCAAGGCTACAACTGATGAGGCGTGGCAAAGACGGGTACAGTGATCGACATTATTGGTTTTAAATCCGATGCGAATCAGTTTCTGGAATAAGTAGGCTTCTTCATTACTGCCTTTGGCACTACCGAAACCGGCCAATGCATTGGGGCCTTTTTGATCGCGGATCTTCAGGAAACCCTGCGCCGCCATATCCAACGCTTCTTCCCAGGTGGCTTCACGGAAGATTTTGTCGATATCGTTAGGCTCCATCGTAAATTCACCATTTTTTGGTGCATCTTCACGGCGGATAAGGGGTTTGGTCAGACGATGTGGATGATGTACGTAGTCAAACCCGTAGCGGCCTTTCACACACAACCGGCCATGGTTGGCCGGGCCATCACGGCCTTCAACGTACAGAATTTTATCGTCTTTGATGTTGTAGGTAAGCTGACAGCCCACACCACAATACGGACAAACCGATTCAACCTGACGATCCGGTTCAACCATGCCTACTTCATTGGCAGGCATCAATGCACCGGTTGGACAGGCCTGAACACATTCACCACAGGCAACACAGGTGCTTTCACCCATCGGGTCATCAAGATCAAAGACAATTTCGGTATGACTACCGCGCATTGCCAGACCAATTACATCGTTATTCTGTTCATCACGACAGGCACGAACACAACGCGTACATTGAATACAGGCATCCATATTAACGGCAATACCGGGATGCGAAAGATCAGGAGCCACTGGTTTGCGGGGCTGAAATCTTGGTGTACTGATTTCAAGCTTACCTGCCCAGTAATCCAGTTCGGAATGCAGCGTATGCGGCTTTTCGGAAACATCAGATTTGAGCAGTTCCAGTACCATTTTTTGCGAATGCAAAGCACGTTCGCTATTGGTCTGCACTTTTATATCATTGCCGGGATAACGGCAGCATGAAGGCGCTAAAACACGCTCACCTTCAACTTCCACCATGCATGATCGGCAGTTTCCATCCTGTCCTTCACGTTCGGAATAACATAAATGTGGGATTTCAATACCTTCGCGCTCGGCAATTTTTAAAATCGTTTCATCGGCACGGGCACTGATTTTCTGGCCGTTAAGCGTAAATTCGACCATTTCTACGCTGTCTTGTAATTGAGTGGCCATTATTTCAACTCCTCAGGGAAATACTTGACGACGCTACGCAGCGGATTTGGAGCAGCCTGCCCCAGACCACAAATCGATGCATCTACCATTACTTGAGACAACTCTTCGAGCAATGGTTCGTCCCATTTAGACTGTTTCATTAAATTGACCGCTTTGGCGGTACCAACACGACATGGCGTGCATTGGCCACAGGACTCGTCCTCAAAGAAACGCATTGCATTGACAGCCAAATCGCGCGCTTTATCTTTATCAGAAAATACAATCACTGCAGCTGAACCTATAAAACAGCCATATTCCTGCAACGTATCAAAATCTAACGGCACATCACCCAGTGAGGCTGGTAAAATTCCACCTGATGCACCACCGGGGAAATAGCCATAAAACTCATGCCCTTCGAGCATTCCACCACAATATTCATCAATCAATTCACGCATGGTGATACCTGCGGGTGCCAGATGCACGCCCGGATTATTAACACGGCCACTGACAGAAAATGAACGCAGGCCTTTACGACCGTGACGACCATGGTCGGTAAAACACTCTGGACCTTTCTCGAGAATATCGCGAACCCAATAGAGTGATTCCATATTATGTTCCAACGTCGGCCGGCCGAATAAACCCACTTGAGCAACAAATGGTGGGCGCAAGCGAGGCATGCCTCGTTTACCTTCAATGGATTCAATCATGGCGGACTCTTCGCCACAAATATAGGCACCAGCACCCCGTCGTAAGTGAATTTTCGGCAGGTTGGTTACTGGAGGATGTGCACGAAGTTTGTCGAGTTCCTGTTCCAGCATCACTCGGATAGCGGCATATTCATCACGAAGATAAATATAAATTTCATTGATATCCACTGCCCAGGCAGCAATCAGCATGCCTTCAAGAAAACAATGAGGGTCGCGATCCAGATAATATTTGTCTTTAAACGTACCGGGCTCGCCTTCATCGATATTGACGGCCATTAATCTTGGGGCGGGTTGATCACGAACAATTCGCCATTTGCGTCCAACCGGGAACCCCGCACCGCCCAGACCACGTAGTCCTGAATCATCCATCATGTCGAGCACTTTCTCGACATTATGCTGGCCTGCCATACACTGTTGATAGATGGAATAACCACCATTTGCCACATATTGTTCAAACAAAACCGGGGCGATCGTTTCAGGCTCCGTAACACCCTGCTCAACCAGCTCATCAACTTTTTTAACATCAGCAAATTCCACCGGATGCATACCTACAACAGCAACTGGGGCCTTATCACAACGACCGATGCAGGGGACTCTCTGGATACGAACCTTTTCACCCATCGCTTTTTCAAGAGAAGCTATCAGGTCGTCAGCTCCTGCCATTTCGCAACTCATTGAATCACAAACGCGGACTGTTAAGTCGGCGGGAGTTGCATCACCTTCTTTAATAACATCAAAGTGATGATAAAAAGTTGCTACTTCGTAAACTTCAGCTCGTGATAACTTCATTTCATAAGCCAAAGCAACCAAATGGTGAGCTGAAATATATTTGTAAAAATCCTGGATTTTATGCAGATATTCTATCAATAAATCTTTTTGTCTCGATGCATTGCCAAGTAATTTTCGGACTTCTGCCAATGCTTTTGGATCGACCTGTCTGCCTTTGCTAGTAACACGTGCCAACTTGGTTTTTTTTCCAGTCGTTTGAGCATTGATGGGTTGCTCGATCATTAACCGCCTCTCTCTTCGTAGCCTGATATGGCTTTTTCTATAATAAAAATCCTGTCAAAACTATCATGGCTAAGGGCTGATGTGAAGCCTGAAGACGAGCAAAAAGCAATGCGAAATCAGGCTTTTGCCTGACGTAGTGATGTGTAACTTTTGCTAAAAGCTAAATAAGCACGAAATTAATGCTCAAAGCTTGGCAGAACACGTTTATTTTGAAAAGTTTTGGCCAGCTTGAAATAGAAAAAATCTTTTGTGATACGTCAAAAGAGAGAATAGTTGCTCAATATTTACAAGCTCATTGATAACAAGTATCTAATTTGCGCAAATTACTGGTGGCTATTTTTCTGCTGTTGCTCAATTTCTTTTAACCATAAATCATGATGTTGTTCAGCCCAGACGATATCTACTTGACCCGTCGTCATTCCTTCCAACGCGCCTTCGGTGCCAAGGGTACCGATGTAGATATGCCCCAATGCAAAGGCCATCAGCAATATCGCCGTTAGAATATGAATAAGATGAGCACCAATAATAACTTCACGTTCTTGTCCAAAATTGGGAAAATCAAGTACCAGACCTGAAAGACACAGTGCCACTCCGGCTGTCGCCAAAGTCCAGAACCAGGCTTTTTCTCCACCATTGAACTTACCTGCTGATGGATGTTTATTGCCTACCATGCCACCAAAATCTTTGAACCACTGGATATCAACTTTGGTAAATAAATTATTTTTGAACCATTTAATCAAGATGGTAAACAAAGCCACCATAAACACTGGACCAAGTAAATTATGTATCCATTTGGCCGCTATCGCATAAGCCGAAAACCCCGGATAACCAAGTAAAGGGATTAAGGCAAAACGCCCGTACAAAAGGCTAAGCCCAGTGATTGCCAGCAGAATAAATAACGTGGCTGTCGTCCAATGTAATCGGCGTTCGTTCAAAGTCCAGCGCTGCACGGTTTTACCTGTACGGGGATGGGTTAATTTGATCTCGCCTCGCCACAAATAAAATGCAGCAAGAATAACCAGCACACCGCTGAGCAACCATGCACCATACGTAGCAATCGGACCATTGCGCAGCTGACGCCAGTTTTGACCTGCTCCCTGGATCAGTTCATTGGTTTCCTGACCTTTAACAGCGCTATAACCTTTTTGATTTTCACGCACCTGTCGCCAGGTATCAGAACGAGGATTGGTCTGCTCATCTACTGCCGGCTGCTCGGTCATACTGACATACAGATAACCGGTTAACGGCAATATCAGAATTGCCAATACAATGATCAACATCGCCCAAAGCGATGTTTTTTTACGATTATTCATAGCAGCAGTTGCAGACATGCCTTCTCCGTTAGCGATCCGTTTGTACGCTGTTGAAACGCTGCTTCAATATTTCTGCGCGTTCTTCTGCTGATAGAGCATGATTGTCTTCACTACCTTTATACACGCCAGCTTTATGCATGGTTACATCAGTATCTTCATAACAAGCAGTCAGCAGAAAGGCACCAAGCATTAAAACAAGCAGTCTCATGATTAATCCTTGTAGGCTGTTGCCCAACCCCAGTTATCTGGACGGCCACCACGACGAACCACACGACTGCGGAACAAGTCAGCAACAATATCACCATCACCAGCGATCAAAGCTTTGGTCGAACACATTTCGGCACACAACGGTAATTTTCCTTCGGCTAAACGGTTACGTCCATACTTTTCCACTTCCGCAGTAGAATTATCTTCTTCGGGTCCACCAGCACAAAAAGTACATTTATCCATCTTGCCACGCGCGCCAAAAGCACCTTCCTGGGGGTATTGTGGTGCCCCAAATGGACAGGCGTAGAAACAATATCCACAACCGATGCAAATATCCTTGTCATGCAGTACGATGCCATCGGCAGTGGTGTAGAAACAGTCGACAGGACAGACGGCCTGGCATGGGGCATCGCTGCAATGCATACAAGCAACTGAGATAGACTTTTCGCCCGGGATCCCATCATCAATGGTGACGACACGACGTCGGTTAATACCCCAGGGAACTTCATGTTCATTTTTACAGGCAGTGACACAGGCATTGCATTCAATACAACGCTCGGCATCACATAAAAACTTCATTCGAGCCATTGAGCAACCTCCTTAATCAGGCAGCACGGATACGACAAAGAGAAACTTTCGTTTCCTGCATCGCCGTTACGGAGTCATAACCATAAGTGAATACCGTATTACAAGATTCACCTCGAACATGTGGTGCAGTGCCTTCAGGGTAGTTATCAACCAAATCCTTACCTTGAAAATGTCCACCAAAATGGAATGGCATAAACACGACTCCACGCTCAACACGTTCAGTTACCATCGCCATTACTTTGATAGAACCTCCTTCAGGACCATCCACCCATACCTGTTCGCCATTTTTAATACCGGCATTATTGGCATCGACAGGGTTAACCTCAATGAACATATCCTGTTGTAATTCAGCCAGCCATGGATTGGAGCGGGTTTCTTCACCACCTCCTTCGTATTCCACTAATCGACCACTGGTCATAATCAAAGGAAAATCTTTGCTGAAATCAGTAGCCTGAATTGAGCCGTAGCGTGTCGGTAGACGATAGAAGCTACGTCGATCTTCATATGTAGGGTATTTTTCCACCAAATCACGACGGTTTGTATAAAGAGGTTCACGATGTATTGGAACAGGATCCGGAAACTGCCAGACCACCGCACGCGCTTTGGCATTACCATACGGTGCACAGCCGTGTTTGATTGCCACACGCTGAATTCCCCCTGACAAATCGGTTTTCCAATTACGTCCTTCCGCTTCCGCTTTTTCTTCAGCCGTCAGGTCATCCCACCAGCCCAATTCCTTGAGCATCGTATCTGTAAATTCAGGATATCCATCTGTGAGTTCAGCACCAACGGTACTCGAACCCTCGGCTAATAGATTGACACCATTACGTTCCACACCAAAACGAGCACGGAACGGGCTCCCGCCTTCGGCTACGGGCGTAGAATTGTCATACAGAATATGGCTGCCAGGATGCCTAATTTCCGGAGTGCCCCAGCATGGCCAGGGCAAACCATAAAATTCACCATCACAGGGACCACCTTCTGCTCTAAGAGTCGTGGTGTTAAACGTATGCAGATTCTCCGATTGTAATTTCAGTCGCTCAGGTGACTGGCCAGTGTAGCCAATCGCCCACATTCCTTTGTTGTATTCACGGGTAATATCTTCAATTAATGGTTCTTCATCATTCACTGCAATTTGATTACACAATTCTTTTTCAAAGCCAAATTTTTTGGCAAATTTATACATAATCGTGTGATCTGGCAGTGATTCAAATAGTGGCTTAATGACCTGAAAACGCCATTGCACTGAACGATTTGATGACGTTAGCGAACCATAGGTTTCAAACTGAGTTGCAGCAGGTAATAAATAAACCCCATCGGTGCGCTCATTCATGACTGCTGAAACGGTAGGATAAGGATCAACGACGACCAGTAAATCCAGTTTTTCCATGGCTACTTTCATTTCCGGGCCACGCGTTTGACTGTTTGGGGCATGTCCCCAGAACACCATCGCTTTAAGGTTCTCGTTCTGAGCAATATTGTTTTTATCTTCCAATACTCCGTCAATCCAGCGTGAAACGGGAATACCATTAGAGTACATAGGTGACACTGCTGTGCCATTTATTTCTTCATATTTACGTTGATCAAATTTTTGTTTGAGCCAGTCCAGATCTACTTTCCAGACACGGGCCCAATGCTGCCAGGCACCCTCCGCTAGTCCGTAGTAACCTGGAAGGCTATTGGCGACTACACCAAAGTCGGTTGCACCCTGCACATTATCGTGGCCACGGAATATATTGGTGCCACCACCAGAAACCCCCATGTTCCCAAGTGCTAATTGCAGGATGCAGAGGGCTCGGGTATTGCTGTTACCAATAGAGTGCTGAGTAATTCCCATACACCAGATCACAGTGCCAGGTCGATGCTCAGCCATCGTTTTAGCAGCCTGATAAACCTCAGACTCTTTAGCACCAGTGACTTTTTCAACTTCTTCAGGTGACCAGTTAGCAACTTCTTTTCGGATTTCTTCCATTCCGTAAACCCGCTGCTCTATGAAGGTTTTATCTTCCCAACCATTTTCGAAAATATGCCAAAGCATGCCCCAGACTAATGGAATATCCGAACCGCTACGGATACGAATAAATTGATCAGCATGGGCAGCAGTACGACTGAAGCGGGGGTCAACGACAATAACCGGCGCACCACGCTCTTTTCCACGGAAAATATGCTGCAGAGAAACCGGATGGGCCTCAGCAGGATTAGCACCGATAATAAAAATTGCTTTGGAATTATGTATGTCGTTATAGGAGTTGGTCATTGCACCGTATCCCCAGGTATTTGCTACCCCGGCAACTGTAGTGGAATGACAGATCCGCGCCTGGTGATCCACATTATTTGTTCCCCAGAAAGCAGCAAACTTGCGGAACAGATAAGCCTGTTCATTATTGAATTTCGCAGACCCCAGCCAGTAAACTGAGTCTGGGCCGGACGTTTCGCGGATCTTCAACATTTGTGTACCAATTTCGTCGATAGCTTGTTCCCATGACACTCGCTGCCATTTTCCATCGACTTTTTTCATTGGATACTTCAGGCGCTTGTCACCATGGCCATGTTCACGAACAGAGGCACCTTTAGCACAGTGCGAACCAAGATTAAATGGATGGTCAAAGCTTGGTTCCTGCCCAATCCAGACACCATTTTGTATCTCAGCAGTTACCCCACACCCCACACTGCAATGACTGCAAACACTGCGAACCCGTGTGATTTCACCTTCGTTGTATGTTGGTTGTTGCCCTTCAACTGCCTCAGCTTTCTGAATCATTGCACTTGGAAGCAAACTCATAAAGGCTGCACCACCTGCTGCAATACCGGAACCTTTCAGAAAAGAGCGACGATTAACCCCAGAGAGGCCACTGATAATAGCTGCCGGATCACGTTTAGTCAGTTTCATATCAATAATCTTTTAAAAATCAACACGTTGGTAGTAAGCTTCAACATGTTCCGTATGTTGATAGCCTTTGGCAGCAAGAACAGGTTTAGTGGGGGGGGCAATCGTTTTTTGCGGAGCAGCATGCAGCGTATTAGCGGTAAAAGCCAACGTTGCCGTTCCTCCTACTGTGGCAGTCAATTTGTGCAGGAATTCTCTGCGGCTCTTTGAAGGCTTAACAGTCATGGATTTCTCCGAATGAAATTCAGTGCAGTAACAAGCAGGATGCTATCGTCTTTGACAACAAAATTACGCTCAAATTATCGCGCAGACAACCCCTGTGTTCAAGGAAATTTGCCAGTTACGTTGAAGTATCTGTCATTGTTCAAGTCGTTCAAGTTCCATTTCAATAAAATGTTTACCCAACAAAGCGACAGCTTTATAAAAAACTGCACTCTTGGCATGTATCAAATCAGCAAAAAACTTAGCAGCCCAAGGGCGTAAATGCGCGTTGAAAAAGGTTTTGTCATCAATAACAGGGATACCGTTTGCCGTCAGAATCAAACGCATCACATCGCATTCACCAGCAATGTGATCTTCAGGTTCTGCTTTATCCTGTTGTCGTTCCAAGCCAAGTTTACCTAAATCAATACGCAATCTTGCCAGAGGTTTTTCATTTAAAAATCCACTTTGATAATAGGAACCATAAGGAATCACCTCCCCATGAGCCAGTCCGATAAACAATTCCTGATATTCATCGGCAATTTGCTCAGCATTGTTTTGTGTAGCGGCATCAATCAATGCCAGCCACCCCTGACCTAAAGATGTTTCCGGCTCTGTAACCTTTAAATTTACAATATTGTCGAGTAAATCCTGCTGTGGGGGCGCCGCCAGCAAATTAGCTAATAATGCGTAGGTTTGAGCTCGCCACTGGGTTTCTTCAATTTCTTCCACGGTTGTTAACCTTTTTTGAACATGGCTTTGACACGACAATCCTCACACATCTTCAGTTGATTCAGTGCTGCGCCCTGAAACATATGATGATCTTTTAATTTTGCGGTAATCGTGTCGATCATTTTCTGAGTGGCAAATGGTTTTGCACAACTGATGCAATGAAAGATCGCCTCCTCATGCAAAATGCGTTTTTGCCGTGCCTGATCACGCTGATAAAGATACCTCGGTGCCAGCGTGATGGCATTTTCAGGGCAAGCTGTTTCACAAATACCGCATTGCACACATAAATCTTCAATAAAATTCAGTTGCGGTTTGTCGACCCCGTCAACCAATGCGCCGACCGGACAGACTGAAACACATGACATACATAAGGTACAAGCCTGTCTATCGACCAGAACATCACCAAATGGTGCCGGTTTTTCCAGTTTGATTTCTGACTGAGGTGCTGGAGCATGTTCGTATAGATGAGATAAGGCCATGGTGCTGACTCGGCGCTTGTTATCCATACCGGCAAAGCGGCTTGGAGTGGCAACCTCTGTTTTGGGCAACTGCTGGATGTGGGATTTTAAGGCCGTGAAATCATTGCCTTGATGCCAGTGAATGGCGGTCGAATAGCCCATCCCGTTCAATAATTCGTTGGTTAACTTTATTTGCTGCTGCAGTTCCAGCCAATCGTGATCACTGTGGGTCAAAGCATCCCAAACAGTGACACCAGCCGCGCCATAGGCCATCGCAGCCAGCCAGAAAGGCATGCTCAACGCGCCAATTTCTTCAATCGAGAAAGTGATCACATTGTCAGTGAGTTCATGTCCGCGCATTTCCAACAAGGTTTGAGCATTGGATTCATCATGGATCAGAATATGCGGTGGTTTCATTTCGAGTTCAGCATATTGCTGCATCATGGCACGTAAACGTTCCAAACTGACATCTAGTGTTGGCAACGCATAATTCATTGCACCGGAGGGGCAAACCGCCACACAGCTGCCGCAGCCCTGACACAAATGAGGGTCGACTCGGACTTCATCTCCGGCATGGCTGATCGCTTCGGCGGGACAGGCTTCTAGACATTGGTTACAGCCGTTGATACCACGGCGGGAATGGGCACAGATATTCGGTTTATATTGGAAATACCGTGGTTTATCGAAAATACCAATCAGTTCGGGCAATTGCTGTAAGGCTTCGGCCAGGGCTTGTTGATTTTCGCCGGGAGCAAAATAGCCTAACGGTGAAACTTTTTGTTTGAGAATTGGTGAATCACTCAAATCCAGCACCAAATCAAAGCGTAATGTTTGTCCTGCAATGACTGCATCAAACTCACCCAACCAGCCGGTTAAGCTATCCAGTTCACCGGTTAATACCGTTACATCATCAATTTTAACGGTTGCTGTTTCGGTCACCAATGCACTGATAGTTAATGGCTGGCAATGTGCTGTCACGGCAGAAACAGCTTCGGCACTACCAACCATCAGTAAACGACCACGGGATTCAAATTCAATCAATTGCACCGGATGAATTTCAATTTGGCCTGCTTCCAAAACCACGTTATGCAATGGGCTTATCCTCCTCGTCGCGATTATTTCGCGATTGTGTATCGTTATGCTGTTCAGCGCCTTCTGCAGGGACAGTTATCGCTGGCTGTTCAGCTGCGTCAGCTTCTGCCAGCTGACGTTCCAGCATCCGCTTCATTTCATGGGTTACCACAGAGCCCAATCCAGCAAAAGCATGATAGTTATAATCATTTTCGTATTCTTCAAGCCCATCGGTTTGAGTAAAGCCCGGTTTTCGAAATAAATTACGTAATGCCTGTTTTTTGGTTTCCGGATCAACATCCTCACGTTGCCAAAGGGGCAAATCAGCTGGCTCTTTGGCTGGTGCAGGTTCATCTGTCAGGTTTTGTTCGGTAAGCGCTGATTTTTCAGTTGCCGTTTCTTCTGCAATATTGGTTTGCTGCTTACGGCGGGACCAGCGTGATAAAAAACGTTCTGATGGCGATTTTTCATTCATCATTCACCTTTATCTTTTCGTCGTCCACCACGACGTTTTTTGGGTGCCTCCGGTGCATAGTGATAGATAATAAAACGTTCCAGCCAAACACATAACTCATCCGGCAAAGCTGCTTCCAGCACCTGATCGCCTGCTTCCATATAAGAAGCGGCTTCCTCGAAATCCACCGTTAATAAAACCGGTGTTAACAGATCATTTTCCAGACGCCCAATAAAATAAATCTTGGCCTGTTCTGACATCAGGTTGAGGTAATAATTTTCGCAATAATGCCGAAATAAGCGCAGGTGCAGCTCAGGATAATAATGCAGTTCGCCTTGCGTCTGTGCTTTGGAGAATTGTGTTTCGCTAAGACCAGGCATCACCCCAAGAAAAGACCAGGAATAACTGGCCCAGCGATGTTGACTGGATTTTTTCAGCAATACAGCGGTAACGGAAAAATGATCAGAAGGTATATCCAGCATCTCTATCAGGCATGTTGATTTCAGGCTGATAGGATAACAAGTAACTGACTTTTTTACTCGGCTACTTCCACAGAGCTGACTTTTTGTAACCCTCTGGGTAACTTGTGTCCACGTTTGCCCCGCTCGCCCGCATAGTGCTGCAGATCAGCGGTTTTCAACGTTAGATGACGACGTCCGGCGTGCAGCGTCAAACTATGATTTTCCGGCACCAGCGTGACCGATTGCAACCATTCCTGACCACTGGTGAAACGTGCTTGCGGAATATTGATCAAACGGACGCCCTTGCCTTTATTGAGTTCCGGCACTTCACTGATTGGGAAGACTAATAACCTTCCATCTCCTGCAGCAACCGCCAGTTGTTGCGGCATTTTTGTATCGACCACCAAGGGTGGTAATAACGCCGCTTTTTCTGGCAGATTGAATAAAGCTTTTCCGGCTTTGTTTTTAGCCAGTAAGTTATCAAAGCGAGTTACAAAACCATATCCAGCAGTATTGGATAACAACACCATCTGATCATTCTCGGCAGCAATCACCGCAATAAAGCGTACTTCTGGTGCAGATTGCAATCGACCGCTCAGCGGTTCTCCCTGGCCTCTTGCTGATGGCAAGGTATGCGCCGCCAGTGAATAACTACGGCCGCTTTCATCGAGGAACACTACCTGCTGGTTACTTCGGGTTTTCACCGATGCCAGATAGCGATCGCCGGTTCGGTAATTTAATGATCCCGGATCCACATCATGGCCTTTGGCCGCCCGCACCCAGCCACTGGCCGATAACACAATTGTCAGAGGTTCTGTGGGAAGTAATTCGGTTTCACTGAGTGCTTTAGCGGCCTCACGTTGTTTGATTTCACTACGACGGTCATCACCATATTTTTCGGCATCAGCTGTCAGCTCCTTGCGGATCAACGATTTCAAACGGGTTTCTGAGCTCAGTAATAATTCCAGTGATTTACGTTCCTTACTGAGCTCATCCATTTCGCCTTTGAGCTTCATTTCTTCCAGTTTTGCCAAATGACGCAAACGTAATTCGAGAATCGATTCGGCCTGGCGATCACTAAGACTGAATCGGGCCATTAACTCGGCTTTGGGATCATCCTCATAACGGATAATGGCAATGACTTCATCTATATTCAGATAAGCAACCAGCAGGCCTTCCAGCACATGCATGCGATCCAGCACTTTATCCAGACGATACTGCAAGCGGCGGCGTACCGTTTGAATCCGGTAGGTTAACCATTCGCTGAGCATCTGCAGCAGGCTTTTCACCTGCGGCCGACCATCAAGGCCGATCATGTTCATATTGACGCGGTAGCTGCGTTCCAGATCAGTAGTGGCAAACAGATGCGACATCAGACTTTCAATGTCCACCCGATTGGAACGCGGCACAATCACCAGACGCACTGCCTGTTCGTGATCAGATTCATCGCGTAAATCTGCGACCATTGGCAGCTTTTTGTTATTCATCTGTGCGGCGATCTGTTCCAGCACTTTGGCACCGGAAGTCTGATAGGGTAGCGCATGAATCACAACTTCGTTGTCTTCAACTTTATAAGCAGCACGCTGGCGAATCGAACCATGACCGGTTTCGTAAATGCGGCGGATTTCGGCCTGAGGCGAGACGATTTCACCACCAGTCGGGAAATCCGGGCCCTGAATTTCAGTTAACAGATCATCCAGTGTACTTTTCGGTGATTTGAGTAACAGCAGACAGGCGTTAACCACTTCCCGCAAATTGTGCGGCAGGATGTCAGTTGCCATACCCACGGCAATACCGGTGGCACCGTTCAATAATACATTGGGAAGTCGTGCGGGCAGCAGTTGTGGCTCATCCATGGTGCCATCAAAATTGGGCATCCATTCGACCGTGCCCTGCCCCAGCTCAGTTAATAATGTTTGGGCGTAAGGTGCCAGACGTGCTTCGGTATAACGCATGGCGGCAAATGATTTGGGATCATCCATTGACCCCCAGTTACCCTGACCGTCAATCAAGGTGTAACGATAGGAGAATGGCTGAGCCATCAGCACCATGGCTTCGTAACAGGCCGAATCACCATGCGGATGATATTTACCTAATACGTCACCGACGGTACGAGCGGATTTTTTATGTTTGGATAAAGCACTGAGGCCCAACTCGGACATCGCATAAACAATGCGTCGCTGTACCGGTTTAAGACCATCAGCCAGATGCGGTAAGGCACGATCCAGAATGACGTACATGGAATATCCCAGATAGGCCTTTTCGGTAAAATCCCGAAGCGGTTGCTGTTCCAGATCGTCGACTATAGTGCTCATTCAAAATTCTCAGTTCAGATTAAACCATCAGCTAAATCGCCATGCTGTTCCAGCCAGACTTTTCGATCACCCGCCCGTTTCTTGGCCAGCAGTTTATCAAGCGTCATAAACGTATCATCATCGGCGTCAATGGTGAGTCGAATCAGACGGCGTGTATCAGGAGCCATGGTAGTTTCACGTAATTGCAAAGGATTCATCTCGCCCAGACCTTTAAAGCGCTGGGTACTGACTTTGCCTTTAATCTTATCGCGCTCGATACGGTCCAGAATGATTTGCCGCTCTTCATCATCCAGTGCGTAAAACACTTGTTTGCCCACATCGATCCGATATAAAGGTGGCATCGCCACACAGATATGCCCGGATTCGACCAGTGGTCGGAAATGTCGGACAAATAACGCACATAACAGCGTCGCAATATGCGCGCCATCTGAGTCGGCATCAGCAAGAATACAGATTTTGCCGTAGCGCAGACCGGTAAGATCATCCGAGCCGGGATCAACCCCCACTGCAACAGCGATGTCATGGACTTCCTGTGAAGCCAGCACCTGCGAGGCTTCGACTTCCCAGGTATTCAGAATTTTACCGCGTAACGGCATGATGGCCTGAAATACACGATCACGTCCTTGTTTCGCACTGCCACCTGCAGAATCCCCTTCCACCAGAAACAGTTCAGTGCGAGATGGATCCTGAGAAGTACAGTCCGCCAGTTTGCCAGGAAGTGCCGGACCGGATTGCACCCGTTTACGTACAACCTTTTTAGCCTGTTTTAAACGTGATTGGGCATTGTTAATCGCCAGCTCAGCTATTTTTTCACCATCTTCAATATGGTGATTGAGCCATAAACTGAACGAATCTTTTACGGCACCAGCCACAAACCCGGCACATTGTCGGGAAGACAAACGTTCTTTAGTCTGACCGGAAAACTGCGGATCCTGTAATTTGACTGATAATACGTAACTGCAACGTTCCCAAATATCTTCGGCCGATAGTTTTACGCCACGTGGCAGCAGGCTGCGAAATTCACAGAATTCACGCAAAGCATCAAGCAGCCCGGAACGTAATCCATTTACATGAGTGCCTCCCTGTGCCGTTGGAATAAGATTCACATAACTTTCAGCAATGATTTCTGCCGGTTCAAGCTGCCACATAAGGGCCCAGTCGACTTCCTGATCTGCATCGGCAAAATGGCCAACAAATGGTTTGGCCGGTACACAGGGCAGATCCGTCATCGCATTGGCGAGATAACTGTTCAAGCCATCCTCATAACACCAGCGATCATTTTGTTTTTCGGCACCACTTAAATCTTCAAAGGTGACCCCTAAACCGGGGCACAGTACCGCTTTGGCTCGCAAAACATGACGCAAACGCGAGACCAGAAATTTAGGGGCATCAAAAAAGCTGGTGTCCGGCCAGAAACGCACACTGGTGCCGGTATTCTTTTTGCCGACAGTACCGGTTTCAGCTAAGGATTCGACCAATAGCCCATTTTCAAATGCAATGCTGTAACTGACGCCATCACGACGAATATTAACTTCCAGTCGTTTGGATAAGGCATTGACGACAGAGACACCGACGCCATGCAGACCACCGGAAAAACGATAATTTTTATTGGAAAACTTACCCCCGGCATGCAGCCGGGTCAGAATGACTTCAACGCCGGGTACCCCTTCTTCAGGGTGGATATCCACAGGCATTCCCCGTCCATCATCAATGACTTCAAGCGAGTTATCGGGGTGCAGGATGACTTCAATCTTTGTTGCGTGACCGGCAATGGCTTCATCGACACTGTTATCAATGACTTCCTGAGCCAGATGATTCGGTCTTGTGGTATCGGTATACATGCCAGGTCGTTTTCTGACCGGATCCAATCCCGTTAGAACCTCAATTGCCGAAGCGTCGTAGATATTGGTCATCTTCTCTTAGTCAAAAAAATCAAGTTGCCCGAAGGTTAGCAGGATAAAAGCCGGATGTACAAGCATCCTGGCGATTGGGACACAATAACGCAGTCCCCATCACATATAATTAGATGCTAATATTTAACCTTGCTTGTTTTTTTCGACCAACGGCAAATTAAAGTGTGATCATTCCCTATTGCATATTATTTAGCGGCTATGGTTCACTGCCAAAATAGTATTAATTATTTTAAGCAGCGTGAACGAGCTTTTTATCTTCTGGTAATGCCAAGAACAGCATTTATATCGATTCACCGTGGAGCACTAACATGAATATTCGGCCGATTATTTTTATCACAATCTTGTTGTGTACCTTTTCAGTTCAGGCTGAGAGCGCTAAAGAATTTGAAACCCAGGCCAATGCGGCGATAAAAGAATTTGCCGAAACGCTCAAATCAGCATTGATGTTATCCATGCAAACAGATGGTTCAGTGAAAACTATTGCTGTTTGTAAAGATATTGCTCCCAGAGTGGCAGAACAGGTTTCCACCAAATACAATCTTGATGTCAGTCGTACCGCCCTGAAAATCCGTAACCCTGAAAATAAGCCTGATGAATGGGAAAAAACTGTTTTAAGAAGTTTTGAGAAACGCCTGGAAAAAGGCGAAACCATTAAAAAGCTCAGTTTCAGTGAGCAGGTGGAAACAGACGGCGTTAAACAATGGCGCATGATGAAAGCGATTGGTACCGATTTAGTCTGCGTCACCTGCCACGGTGAAAAGATACCGGAGCCTATCCAGGCCAAGTTGAAAAAACACTATCCCGATGATCAGGCCAAGGGATTTAGCGTAGGTAGTGTCCGTGGAGCCTTTACCATAAAGCAAATTGTACCGGCAGATTAACGCTCTTTAAGGTCGATGATTTCGCTACGCCCCTTTTGCGTCAGACTGAGGTTATCTTCTCGGCTCAACCAGCCAATTGCTCGCTGAAGCGACTTATTATCTAATCCACACTCTTTAGCCAATTTGGAAGAGCTTGTGACTCCATTCTTTTTGAGATATTTCCAAATTTCTCCAGCGGCATCACCAATAGTCTGTTGCATATTTAACCTCACATCATTGAAATAAAACCATTGCTCCACCCCACTTTCAAAAATCAACTGGATGGGGTAAGAACGTGTGTGCTTGCATGCTTCATTGCATATTTTCCCAGGCTGAGACAATTTGCTGACAGGCTTGTTCGATCATCGCCCGTGGCGCGGCAATATTCATTCGCATAAAACCACTGCCGGCATCGCCAAACATCACACCGGGATTCATCGCCACACCCGCCTGTTGAACAAAAAAGGTTCTGAGTTGCTTGTCATTAAGCATCAATTCACGGCAATCCAGCCATAATAGATAGGTTGATTGTAAATCCAATATTCGTATCTTCGGTAGCTGTTCAGCAAAAAATTGCTGTACCCAGTGGTAGGTTTGCTGCAGATACAACAACAGTTCATCCAGCCACTGTTCTCCATGCCGGTAGGCGGCTACCGTCGCTTCAATACTAAAAGGATTGGCAGCGCTGACATGCCAGGAGTTAAACACCGATTCAATCGCTTTTTTATGCTGATTATCCGGGACTATCAACATCGACATTCCAAGCCCGGCAATATTAAATGTTTTGCTGGCCGATACAGCGGTCACCATTGGCACATCATCAGCCAGTGTTGCCAACGGAATATGCTTCTGCCCCGATAAGACCAGATCGGCATGAATTTCATCACTGACAATAATCAATTGATATTGTCTGGCAATATCCAGCAGCTGTTGCAGTTCAGACTCGCTCCACACCCGTCCACCCGGATTATGTGGTGAACAGAGTAGCAGCATTTTTGCCCCTGCTGCTGCCTGTTCGGCCAATTCAGCAAAATTAATCTGGTAATAATCGTCCACCAGCTGCAGCGGATTTAATACCAGCTCCCGCTGGGTCTCGGTCACTGCCGAGAAAAATGGGAAATATACCGGTGGCTGGGCTATCACCTGATCATGCTTTTCGGTGAGCGCCATGATGGTGGCATGCAATGATGGCACTACTCCCGGACAAATCAGGATATGTTCAGCTTCAATATGCCATTGATGACGTCGTAAAAACCATTCCTGAGTGGATTGATACAACGCTTCAGGATATTCACTGTAGCCATAAAGTGGATGCTGGGCTCTGGCAGTCAACGCCTTTGTCACTGCCTCCGGGGCAGCAAAATCCATATCTGCCACCCACAATGGAATGGCATCATCCCGGCCAAACAATCGCTGCCGGGCGTCATATTTAAGACTATATGTGCCGCTACGATCTATTGGCTTATCAAAATCAATCTTGCTCATTCCGACGTTCCCAGATAGTCACTTCTGACAGAGTATGCTGGAATTTACGCCGAGTTTCACGTATGACAAATGCTTGCGAAAACGGTCCCTCAACCAATTTAAAGTGCGGTTCCAGTACACTTTTTATCCCGTCCAGAGTGGAAAAGCTTTCCCCATCCTTTTTGAATCCACCCAGCCAGTTGGCTTTGTCCGTGTGTTCTTCCAGCCAGGTATAGGGTGAGGCCAGCACTAACAGGCCACCCACATTAATTCGTTCATGTATGTGTTTTAAAAATAATATCGGGTCATACAAGCGATCCAGTAAATTGGCCGCTAAAATTAAATCATAGCCTTGGTAGACCGCTTTTAAATTACAGGCATCACCCTGCATAAAGTCAACTTTATGCGCGGTATCTTCCAGACCAAAGTTTTCTAGCCGTTGTTCGCGATACAGTAATAAATCACCTTCATCTGCTACGGCATAACGGATCACGCCATCACGCTTCAGCTGCACGCCAAGATTGATCAGCCGTGCCGAGAAATCAATTCCCGTTACCTGATCAAAATGCCTGGCTAATTCGAAACTGGCACGACCCACCGCACACCCCAGATCCAGTGCGTGTCTTGCCGGTTTATTTCCCATCTTCTCAATAGCGATCTGAGCGATGGTTTTTTGAAAGTTGGGCACATCAAAATAACGTTCACCGTAGTGGAATTCGGCATATTCCGACAGCATTTTGTCGGTCTCATAATTTGAATCAAGATTCACCACTGGCGCATCTGATACCACATAACGGAACCCTGCATGCTGAAAAAAGTGACGTCTGAACGCATAACGGGATGATAAACGGCTTTCATTGCCACAGGAAATCCAGCTGCCGCCTTTTATCAGATTATGTTTTCCATCATATGTCGGCGTGGTGAAATCGTCATACAGGCGATGAACCTGTGACCCATCGAATGGATAAATCGGCGTTTCTGTCCATTGCCAGACATTGCCTCTGACATCATAAAAATCGCCCTGCGCAAAATGATTTACCGGACAGGAAGAGGCAAAATGATCTAGATGAATATTGGCGGGTGTCGTGTTCTCGTCCAGTTCTTCGATACCAGCAACATCAACCAGACGATACCATTCATCTTCGGTAGGCAAGCGCACTGTTTCACCAGTTTGTTCAGTCTTCCATGCACAGAATGCCTTGGCTTCATGGTAGTTAACTTCTGCCGGCCAATCCCAGCGCATTGGCACAACCTCAGCCATTAATCGCAACTGCCAGCCTTGATCGGTTTTTAGCCAGAATGTCGGATATTCAGCTTGTGTAAATTCCCGCCATTGGAGTCCTTCCTGCTGCCAGTAATGAGACTGCTGGTATCCGCCAGCTTCAACAAAGGCTAAAAATTCCTGATTACTGACCAGATATTTGGCAGCCTGAAATGCTGGTACTTCTGCCTGATGTTGACCATATTCATTATCCCAGCCGTAATACTCATCATCAAAGGACTTGCCCAGTTTTACCTGACCCGCATCAACTGGCAAAACTGTGTTTTCAGGAGCTGATCCGGAAGTATCGCATGCTGGCCACGCCGAATGCGGCTGTACCCACTGTAATTGCTGCTGACGAATTAATACTGATGACGTTTCCAAATGGATCTGTTCATGTTCAATACCCATCATGATTGCCCACCAGGGGTTTTCCCAGTTAATGGGCAACTGCAGAGGAGCTTTTTGAATAAGCTGATTAACGGCTTTTTTCACTTGTTGCCGATAGGCTTTTACTTCCGCTACTGATGGCCAGTCATAATGATCATCATTAAGATCATCCCAGCTCATTTCATCCACACCAACCGCGAACATGGATTCAAAGCGAGGATTGATGCGCTGGGTCAATAACCCAGCCAATAAAAGCTTATTAACAAAAAAAGTCGCCGTATGGCCGAAGTAAAAAATTAACGGATGTCGAAGCGGAATACTTTTCTGGTAGTAGCCTTCTTCTGATTTCAAATTATCAAACAGCGATTCATAGCGCTCGAAATTTGCATTGAAATAGGCCGCGAGTTCGTTGCGAACAGCTTCCGGCTCTTTTGCATTCAATCGTGGAGTACGTAAATATCTATGTTCTGAGTGGGAAAAAGATACGGCTTTTTCGGCAGTCATTGTTCAAAAATCCCTTTGAGGATACTTATGAGAGTTTAGGGTCTGTTTATCTTCCATCGCCACCACTGCTGGAGACTATTTTTTCGTTCCACAAGACGGAAATGATGCGGTGTAGTTATTCTACATAAATCATTTCCAACGCCGTGGGGCGGAAAAATAGTCCCAGCCCTTTGGGTTGTGGCTGAAAAACCGCCACTCTGCGTTACTCGTCATTTGTTTAGAACGACTAAACTACATTCCTCGCGCCTTGATTGGTGGTTTTTCAGTCACAACAAAGGCGGCGATGGAAGATAAACAGACCCTTTTGACTTATTTTGTACGAATTGGTTTCGTGTAAAGCAGATTATAGCTGAGCAGCAAGCCAGGCCGTTTTGGCAGAGAGCTCGACTGAGCAACTCCACTTGTAGGCCAAATTGATGGTTTCTGCACAGGCATAGACACCATGCCCACGAACAATGACAACTTTATGACGGGCCAGCCCCTGCGCCACTGCCAAAGGTGATTTCTCAATGTACTCGGCATAGTCAATTGAAATAACCGGAATGGTCGAAAAATAATACTGCCCTTCAAAATCCACCGGGATAAAATCTTCACCATTCATCGTCATCGCAATCGCATGCGGCCCATGGCTATGAATAACGGCTCTGGTATTCGGATTATGCTGATAAGTAGCCAGGTGCAGCGGAGCGTCCAGTGAGGCGCCTTCCCCACAGTGGCCGTCAATATCACAGGGCACCAGCATTTCCGATGTCAGGGTATCGGCACAACAGCCTGTAGGGGTCACCCAAATCTGATTATGCCAGCGAAAAGAAGCATTACCACTATGTGAATCATTGCACCCGTATTGACGCAACCAACGATAATGTTGAACCAGTTGGGTTTTAAGTTCCGTCAGTGATGGTTCAGGCATCGTCCTTATCCGGCTGAGTGTTCTGTAAATGTCTAAGCCATTGTGTAGCTTGATTACGCACTTCCGAGTAAGCCAAAGCACGATTCAGATGTTGCTCTGACCGCTCTCTGTTACCTAGATGAAAATTGACCATGCCGGAGAGCATCCAGGCCTGACCACGTTTTGCTTCGGGTAATTTTTCCAGGCTTTGCTGAAGCGGTCCGGCAGCTTCATCCCACTGTTCCATGCTGATAAATACTCTGGCCAGTTTCAGGTCGGTTTCGCCTGAGGAATCCATTGATTGCATTTGGGCTAACACCTGAGTGGCATTTTCATTTTCTCTGGCGGCTAACCAACTGTCCGCCAGTGATTCAAGATTTTTGAAATTACGCTCAATCACCCCATCATCCATCGATTTCTGCAGTAGCTGGGCAGATTTATAGGGAATATTCAGGTAGCGATACATATTCGCCAGGCGCAATACCGTATCTTTATCACCGAGATTCAGCCGCTTTGCCAGCATCTGCACAGCAAGTGAGGTCAGACGTTTTTCCTGTTGGGCATAGAGAGCAGCCAATTGATCCCAATAGGTTTTATTGACCGGAAAACGTTCGATCAGAATTTCCAGTACATTAATGGCTTGATTGTATTGCTGCATTTCCATATGCGCAGACAATTGCAATCGGTACCAGTTTTCTTTGGGCGAATTGTCACGCTGAATAGCAGTACGAATGGCCTCAACGGCATTGGTAAACTGGTTTATCTGGTAATAAGCCGTGGCCAGTAACACATAAGCACTGCTGTTCGCTTGAGGTTCTTTGTCCAACCATTGGGTCAGCAGGTCAATGCCTTTCTGATACGCACCATCGCTGATTAGCAACTGAGCCAGGTTATAACGCAGGTTGTGAGTGACATCCTCAGGCAGGGCGTTAAGTGCGAGGGCATCTTCAAACTGTTGTGCCGCCAGTTTGTACTGCTCTGTTTCAGAGTATAAATACCCCAGAGTTTGCAATACGACTGCCCTTTCGTAACTTCCTGCATCAGTATCACCGACCAGCTTTTTCAGATCCGCTTCAGCCTGACGATATTGCTGCTGCTCCATTTTTTCCTGAGCAGCGTTAAGCGATTTGTAGGTAGCTTCACTGAGCAGGTACTCATCCTCAGCCATTGAGGTTAATGGCAATGCAAGACAGGCAACCAGCGTCATCAAAGCGAATTTTTGCGTAAGTTTCTTCATGTTTACCTGGCCAACTTAAATTCAATTTCCTGAGTTGCACGACGTTCAACCGGCTCACCGTCGACAACTTTAGGCTTGAATTTCCATTTGAGAATAGCCGTCTTCGCTGCATTATCAAATACATTCTCGGGATTGGCCGAAACCACCTGAGGATCCTTTACCCGACCATCACGGGTTATGGTAAAGACGACCGTGACCACGCCTTCGATTCCACGTCGCTGTGCAACACGTGGGTAATTAGGTGGAATACGCACCAATGGCACTACCTCATCATCCATCTGCGGTCCCTGCACCGGCGTAGGAGACGGCGCGGGTGCCGGTTCAGCACTAAAATCACCCAGATAAGGTTGACCAGCAATATTCAGTGGCACATCAATTCTTGGCATATCCATCTGCGGTTGCTGCACATCCGGTTGCGTCATTTTTGGTGCAGTAGTCGGAGTTGGTGGCGGTGGCTCTTCCGGAGGGGGTGGTTTTTTTGGAATTTCACGTTTGATAGTTTCAGGTTGAGTTTCTTCCTGTTTCAAACGCACAAAATCCAGCACCAGAATTTCATTATCATCTCGATAAAGACTGCTATCCGACGTGGTCATTTCTTTCATCAAGGTGAACAGGCCATAATTGACTACGATCGCCAGCAACAACCCAATAAAGATACGCATAGAAGGTGATTCTCCGCGACTAGTCTCGTTCAGCAGCAATTGAGACATTCGCAACTCCCGCCAGACGTGCCTGATCCATGACTTCAATTAACAAGCCTGTTTTGGCTTCTTCATCAGCCAGAATAATGACTGATCCTTCCGGGTTTTCCGCATACATACGCTCTACGTTGGCACGCACAGCACGACGATCTATCTGTCGCTGATCCATCCAGATTTCATCATTTTCACGAATCGAGATCAAAATATTGGCACGCTCTTTCTCCACGGCTGTTTTTGCCGATGGGCGATTCACATCCACCCCGGTTTCCTTTACAAAAGAAGTAGTTACAATAAAAAAGATCAACAGGATAAACACCATATCAATTAATGGTGTCATGTTGATTTCAGCTATGCCGCCACTTTGACGGCGGGAATGTCTGTTTCGCATAAACTTTCCTAATCTCTGCGTAGGGCGTCAGCCACGTTATTAACTTCTCTGGCAACACGCTGTTCCAGCTGAGTAATGAAATAGAGCCCTGATAAAGCGGTCAACAAACCGCCCATCGTGGTTATTAATGCCACTGAAATACCACCTGCCATACCTCGGGTATTACCGGTACCAAAAACTGTCATCACGTCAAATGTCTGAATCATCCCGTCTACTGTGCCGAGTAGACCCAACATCGGTAAGGCCACAGTAAGCGTGCGTATCAAAATCAGAAACCGCTCCAGCATTACCCGGCTTTCAGCAATCATGCCCTGACGGATTTGCTGGGCATACCAACTGGCCAGGTCATCTCGCTGATGCCACTCATCCATCATCTTGCGAACCTCACGAGGATGCAGAAACCAGATAAACACATAGCGCTCGATGATCAGCGTCCACATCAGAATAGACGCCAGCAGAATCAGCCACAGCACGGTGCCGCCGCTTTCCATCAGCAGTTGTATCTGAAAAAGATTATCCATCGCGTTGCAAAGTTTGTGTTTCAGCGTTACGTGCAACGATTGCTGCACTTTCTTCATCAAGGATCTGAATCAAACGATTACTTTTGCTCGATAACGCGCTATGAATTAATAGAATAGGAATCGCAACGGCCAAACCAAGTTCCGTGGTAACCAATGCCTGCGAAATACCGCCGGACATCAGTTTTGGATCGCCGGTACCAAACAGGGTAATTGACTGAAAGGTTTCAATCATGCCGGAAACCGTACCCAATAAACCCAGCATTGGTGCGACCGCTGCCAAAATTGCCAAAGTAATTAAGCCACGCTCGATACTTGGCGTTTCTCTGAGGATAGCTTCATCCAGTTTAAGTGACAGGGTTTCCACATCCTGAGCAATTTTGTCACTGTAAACAGACAAAATTCGACCCAGTGGGTTTTTCATATTCAGTTCTTTTGATTTTTGCTGCTTCTTGACGCCATGTTCCATCCGCATCAACGTTACAAAACGAATCAGCGCGATCAACATACCAATCGCCCCAAGGATCAGAATGATATAACCAATCCAACCACCTTGTTTGATACGTTCTTGCAAATCTGGTGTTTGCACCAGCAATGCCATGATGGCACCACGCGTCGGATCCACTACTACGGGCTTTAAAACACCCGCCTCACTGTTTTCAAAGTCTTCGATTTGATCCCGCAGACGCTGAACCGGCTGTCTGGCTAATTCAACAAGGTTGCGGTTTTCCGACATGTAACGCAGAAATTTACCATCACTGAAAGCGGTAAACACGCCGACCCGTGTTACATCGCGATCTGCGACTTCTCCATTAGCTGTGATGACTTGAGCTGGAAACTGTTCCACTTTGCCGGAATGCGTCATTTCATGTTGTAACACTAACCACAGTTCACGTAATTCATCGATACTTGGCTGTTGTTTGCGTTCACTTAGTTCTGTCAAAAAAGCAATACGTTCAGGATATTGCACACTGGTCATGGAGGATTCAATAACCGCACGACTGTCAGTTGCCATTTGTCGTACCGTACCAAACAGTTCGCCCAATGAGCCGGAACGTTCCTGTAATAAGGCTTCCTGTTCTGCTAATTTGAATTCATTCTCTTCAAACTGGTCATTCAACGTTTCAGTACGACGTTCCTCGGCAGCCAGGTCAGCTTTGGCTTGTGCTAATAATTCAGCCTGGCGATCCCGTGCTTCAAGAAATTCTGTTTCACGGATACGGTTCTGTTCCTGTTCTATCACCCGCTCACGCTTGACTTGTTCCAATAACTGATCGAGATTGGCTGGCTTATCGGCAGCCATGACCATCAACGGCGAGGCCAGTAAAGAAATAATAAAAATAGAAATGCTTCTCATCGGTTTGCCTCTGGCGTTTTGACCGGCAGGGTTAATAAATCGGGTGGCAATTGCTTGCGAGCCACTTTAAGGCCCTGAGCAACAGATTGAATAGCATCACGTGGGAGTTGCTGCCAACTCTTTGTTTCCTGATCCCACATTCCGGCTTCCAGTTGATCCAATGTCAGATAATACAACCCAACGCGCCCTACTCTTAAAAAATCGACTGTTCGATTCTGTTCTTCTGCTTCCAATTCGCCTTGATACGCTTCCAGGGTCCGTCCATATTCTGTCTCCACTTGGTAGGCTTCCAGAATACGGCGGTATTTTTCCGACAGATTGACATCTGCACGATCCATCATTGCTTTCAGTTGGGCGACACGACTATTACGCTCTTCCGGTAAAAATGGCGTGTCCAGCTCAACAAACTGTTCGATGACTTCCACCATTTTTATCATCAGTGGAGTGATATCGCGTTGTGTGGTATCGATATTGGCTAGCTGATCCTCAACTGAAGCCAGCTCGTCCTGTTGAGAAGAAACCAGCTGTTCGAGTTGACTGTTATAAGCCGCCAGACTCTCTTTTTGATTTAGTATACTGCGATACTCCGCTAGCAATTCTCGCGTCTCATCATCAAGACTATCAATTTGTTGCTGTGTTCGCTGTGCAGCAATATCAGTCTGAACCTGCTGATCAACAGCCAGATCCAATGCGCCAGCATAGGTGAATAATGGCACCAACCAAATGCCCAACAGGCAGCATAGTCGGCTAAAATTAAATTGCATAAAATTTTCCTTGTGTTACCGGATGTCGGCGGTGGAAATGAAAGCGACATCTTATCAAGAGAATGCACACAGTGGAAAGCCTAAATGCGATCTCTTATCATTTAGACGAATCAGTTGGGGAAAAGTGTAATTAAAAGGCAAAAAAAAGCCAGACCCTAGGGACTGGCTGAAACCTTCAATAGAAGGAGAGAGAAATATAAGACTATAGAAGCTGAACATTCCTATGGACTTGTTACAAATAATACTTATTGCAAGTCCATTCGCCATGAGTGACTTCTCCTTTTAAAACGGGAACATGTTCCTTTTCAAAAACATAGACGCAAAAACAGGAGGTTAGGATGACAATCCATGGCTGATCGCAAAGCGCATCAACTCGGCGGTTTTGTTGATATCCAGCTTAGCTTTAATCTGGGTCAGATTATTTGCGACAGTTTTATAACTGATACCTAAAACATCAGAAATTTCATTCATGCTTTTTCCTTCTCCAAGCAAGCGTAAAATTTCCAATTCACGTCGGGATAGATCACTTAGCGCACTGGTACCAGCATCGATATTCAACATCGCCAGCTGTTGTGCCATATCCGGACTCAGGTATATTTTGCCTTCAAGCACTTTACTGACGGCCTCAACCAGATGGTCAGCAGCATTATTTTTGGTGATATAACCGCGAGCCCCAGCCTGCATTGCACGTGATGCAAATACCGGATCTTCATGCATGCTAAACATTAACACTTTGGCCGTATCACGGTTGGCTCGAATTCGGCGCAGCACTTCCAGTCCACCGACACCCGGTAATGTGATATCCAATAACACCATATCCGGATACACCTCCTGGAACAGTCGATATCCTTCTTCACCTGTTTCAGCTTCAACCACCTTAGCCGATGGAATTTGCTGAATCAGCTGCCTGCAGCCCGCTCTGACGATTGGATGATCATCTACCACCAGGATTGTGATGTTTTGTTTCATTTTTGATTTTCACTCTTCAAAGGGATCATTACCCGTACTTGCAAACCCTGACCTTCGGCAGTATCAAACGCAATCTTACCACCTAATGCCGAGACCCTTTCGCGCATTCCGATTAAACCAAAACCTTTGACTGCAGAAGTGTCCAGCCCCTTACCATCATCGGTAACCGTTACTTTTATATAGTGTGTTTCACGCTTGACTTCAACCCGCACATGGCTGGCCTCAGCATGGCGGACACAATTGGTAGTACATTCCTGCACTACCCGATAAACCGTTACTTGCAGAGTATCTGCCAGACCGGTGAAATCACCAACAAAATCCCATTCCCAATCAATTTCCGGTTGACGGTCACGCCAGTTATGCAACATATCACGTAAAGCTTCTGCCAGTCCGAGATCATCAAGCGTCATAGGCCGCAAACGGCTGAGCATTTTACGAACCAGAGACTGTATATGACTGGTAATTAATTTGACCGAGCTGACTTTTTCTTCAACATCCGGCATTTTGTTTTCGATAGCAATACGTTCAATTTCAGCAAGATCTACTCTAATACCAAACAAGCATGGGGCCAATTCATCATGTAGTTCACGCGCCAGGTCACGACGTTCAGACTCCTGTAAAGTCAGCATATTACCTGCCAGTGCATGGTTTTCAGCCATTGTCGTTTCCAATACATCGGCCATATGATTAAAACGAATTTGAATTGGTTTTAATTCTTTAGCTCCACCGGTATCAACACGTGCATGAAAATCGCCTTTCTCAAGCCGGCCTAATGCATCTGCTAATTGCCGTAGCGGCTTTAACCCATGTAACAACGCCATATAAATAAGACTGGAAATTACGGTCAGAAAAAACAAGCCTAGTAACATCAAGGTTTCCATGTCCCGCCATACCTCGGTGACCTCATCACTGGGATCGGCTTCAACCACCAGATAACCATACGATTGGCTACCGCGGGTAATAAGTCGCCGAAACGCCACCGCTTCCGGTTCCATTAACCGGATAAACCAGTCCGGCGCATCTGGTCGGTTGGTGAACGGGACCCCTTCTTCATGGCCAATTAACGGTTGACCGTTCATATCTTCAAACCAGGCGCGGATATGTCGAGTATGTCGTACACTGTCGACGATCAGGGTTACCCGCTCACTCAGATCATTGGAAAAACGTAACGTCGGTAAAGCATTGATTAATAGTCCGCGTGCCAACTGTGTACTGGAAGCCATTTCAGCCGCTACAGCCTGACGGGCATTCTGGATCATAAAATAGCCAGCGGCGACAAAGTTGAATACCAGAATCAAGGTTACAATGATCAATAAACGCAGTTTCAGGCTCATGTCGGGTCAGTTATCTCGCTGTGATAGGCTTAAGGGCTGTTGTTCCATCATCGCCACAGCAGGTGACTCTATTTCGACCCAAAAGTTGGCTATGAAAGATCAATAAGCTCTAAAATTATCGCACATATCAAATCAGGACTCTGTAAATGCAAGCACAAAGCAATCAACAACTTTTCCTTCAGGCACAAAAACATATTCCGGGTGGCGTCAATTCACCGGTACGTGCATTCAAAGGTGTCGGCGGTAATCCGGTATTTTTCAGTAGCGCAAAAGGTGCCTGGCTCACCGATGTAGAAGGTAAAAATTACATTGATTATATCGGTTCCTGGGGACCGATGATTGCCGGTCATGCGCATCCGCAAGTCATTGAGGCCGTTCAGAAAATGTGTGTAAATGGTCTGGGATATGGCGCGCCCACCGCGATTGAAACTGAAATGGCGGATTTACTCTGTGAACTCGTTCCCTCGATGGAAATGGTTCGTATGGTGAGCTCAGGTACTGAAGCGACCATGAGCGCCATCCGCCTTGCACGCGGTCATACCGGTCGTGACAAAATAGTGAAGTTTGAAGGCTGTTACCACGGTCATGCAGACTCGTTATTAGTCAAAGCTGGCAGTGGTGCATTAACGCTTGGCGAACCCTCTTCAGCTGGTGTGCCTAAAGCGATTGCTGAACACACGATTACGCTGCGTTACAACGATATTGAATCAGTGAAACAGTGTTTTGCTGAAATGGGTGATCAGGTTGCCTGCATTATTGTTGAACCGGTTGCCGGCAATATGAACTGTATTCCACCCATTCCGGGTTTTCTCGAAGGCTTACGCGGAGTCTGTGATCAATATGGCAGCCTGTTGATTTTTGATGAAGTGATGACCGGCTTTCGGGTGGCCTTGGGCGGTGCACAGGCGTATTATGGTGTCAAACCGGATCTCACTACATTAGGTAAAGTGGTCGGCGGTGGTTTACCGGTCGGCGCTTTTGGTGGTCGCAAAGATGTGATGCATTCTATTGCACCGCTTGGGCCGGTGTATCAGGCAGGTACTTTATCGGGGAACCCAGTGGCAATGGCAGCTGGCCTGGCGACTTTGAAGCTGGTGCAACAACCCGGCTTTCATGATCGACTCAGCCAACAGACCGCCAAACTGGCCAATGGCTTGAAACAAAAAGCCGATGCGGCCGGTATCCCGATGAGCATTAATTATATTGGTGGCATGTTTGGCTTTTTCTTTACTGAAGAAAACAACATTGAGTTTTTTGAACAGGTCACCCAATGTGATCAGGAACGATTTAAGAAGTTCTATCACGGCATGTTGGATCGCGGTGTTTATCTTGCACCCTCTGCATTTGAGGCGGGCTTTGTCTCTGCCGCCCATGGTGATGATGAAATTGAAGCTACTCTGGCAGCAGCAGAACGGGTTTTGGCGAGCTTATAAATGAATACGCTGTACTGGCACGATTATGAGACTACGGGAACCGATCCGCGCTTTGATCGGCCACTGCAATTTGCCGGGGTGCGCACTGATGAAGATCTGAATATCATCGGTGAACCGTTGATGATTTACTGCAAACCGGCAGCCGATGTTTTACCGCATCCAATGGCGAGTCTGATTACTGGCATCACCCCTCAGAAAGCACTACAGGATGGTCTGACTGAAGCTGAATTTATCAAAGTAATTCATCAGGAATTGTCTAAGCCAGGCACCTGTGGTGTGGGCTATAACAGTTTGCGGTTTGATGATGAATTTACCCGCTTCGCTCTGTTTCGTAATTTTTACGACGCCTATGCCCGTGAATGGCAAAACGGTAATTCGCGCTGGGACATTATTGATATGGTGCGACTCACCCGCGCTTTGCGTCCGGAAGGCATCGAATGGCCTAATCGTGAAGATGGTCTGCCCAGCTTCCGGCTCGAAGCACTCACTGCGGCAAACGGCATTGAACATCAGGGCGCGCATGATGCGTTAGTGGATGTGCATGCCACCATCGCGCTGGCAAAACTGATTAAAGATCGTCAGCCAAAACTGTATGACTATATTTATCAGTTACGCCGTAAACAGCAGCTTGCTCCGTTACTGAACCTGCATCATGCGGATCCGGTATTGCATACCTCACGCATGTACCCATCTGAATATTGCAATACGGCATTGGTGATGCCCATTGCCAAAGAACCCAATAACAACAATGGGGTAGTTGTTTATGACCTTCGCCATGATCCCTCGGCGTTACTGGAGCAGGATGCCGATACCATCCGACAATGGTTATTTACACCTACCAGGGATTTGCCTGAAGGTGCTTCCCGTCCAGCATTAAAAACCGTGCATATCAATAAATGTCCGGTCATTGTTCCTGCTGCTACGCTGGATGATGCGGCTGCTGAGCGGCTGCAGATTGATCGGGAATTAAGTCACAAACATCTGCAACTTCTGCGTGAGGCCGGAGAATCATTACAGCAAAAATTGCAGACCGTGTTCAGTCAAAAATCGTTTGATGAAATAGACGATGTCGATGCCAGTTTATATGGCGGCGGTTTTTTTGATGACGGCGATAAAAACAAAATGACCCTGATTCGTGAAGCGGCTCCTGATCAATTGGGCACGTTATCGATTCCTTTTAACGATCCGCGATTACCTGAAATGCTGTTTCGTTACCGGGCACGTAACTGGCCCGAATCGTTAAATGAAAGTGAAGCGGAACAATGGCAGCAATTCTGTCGTAACAAATTAACCGCAACTGTGTCGCCTGGACTTACCTTTGAAAAATTTAACGCCGCATTAGCCGAGTGTCGTCAACAAGAGATCACCGTAGACCAACAGCAAACTTTGGACGACTTGCAACGCTATGTAATGGAGCAACAAACCTCGTTAGGAATGAACTGAACAGATTGATCGGCACGTTTGATTTACAATGTGCGCATGTCGACTACTGCCAACATCCTGCTCACTACGCTTAATGCCCGCTATATGCATTCGGCATTTGGTTTGCGTTATTTATATGCCAATCTCGGTGAGCAGCAATCCGCCGCCGAACTGATCGAATTTACTATTCAGGAACAACCGCTGAGTATTGCTGAAAAATTGCTTAGCTATCAGCCTGAGATTATCGGCTTCAGTGTGTATATCTGGAATGTCAGTGAAATTGAAGCCGTTGTTGCCTTGTTAAAATCGATTAAGCCTGAAATTCGCATTATTCTCGGTGGCCCGGAAGTCAGTCATTCACCTGATTTACCAAAAGTGTGTGAGTTAGCCGACTATGTGATTGCCGGTCCTGGTGAACAGGATTTTCGCGAGCTGTGCGAAAAAATACTGCGCAATGAATGTCCTGAAACTAAATATATTGATGGCCGGGCAACACCACTGGAACAGTTGATTCTGCCCTACCGTTTTTACAACGATGAGGATATTCGCAACCGGTTGATCTACGTTGAAGCATCACGGGGCTGTCCATTCAAGTGTGAGTTCTGTTTATCGTCTTTGGATAAAACCGCGACGACATTTCCACTCGATGCATTTCTCGCTGAAATAGATCAGCTGTGGCAGCGCGGCGTGCGCAATTTCAAATTTATCGACCGTACCTTCAATCTGAAAATAACCACCAGCATTGCCATTCTGGAGTTTTTCCTGGAACGCATGAGCGATAATTTATATCTGCATTTTGAAGTGGTACCGGATAATCTGCCGGATAAATTGAAATCGGTATTACAGAAATTTCCGCCCAACAGCCTGCAGTTTGAAATTGGTATTCAGACCTTTGACAGCGAAATCCAGGAACGTATCAGTCGTAAGCAAAACAACGATAAAAGCAAAGACAATATTCGCTGGCTACGTGAACAGAGCGGCGCACATTTACACACCGATCTGATCTTCGGTTTGCCCGGTGATACCTTGGAGAATTTTGCTGACAGCTTTGATCAATTGATTGCATTGAATCCCCATGAAATTCAGGTCGGCATTCTCAAACGTCTGCGTGGCGCACCATTAAATCGGCATAATGAAGCCAGTGATTTACGCTTTAATCCTCTGCCCCCCTATAACCTGCTCAGTAGCCGTGACATCGACTTTGCTACCATGCAACGGGTTAATCGTTTTGCCCGTTATTGGGATTTGATCGGTAACTCAGGACGGTTTATCAATACCCTGTCGCTGCTGCTTGATGAGCAACCGTTCTGGCATTTCATAACCTTGTCAGATCAGATTTATCAGCGTACCGGTCAAACGGCCAAAATTGCCTTGAAACGCCTGTTTGAACTGATTTATGTGGTGCTGACTGACGATATGCATCACCCGGCGGAATTGGTCAAAGATCATTTGCGACTGGATTATGCCCGTGCCGGACTCAAAGGCCAGCCGGATTATGAAGCGCTGCCAACCTTAAACAAACCCGCCAAAGTCGGTTTGGCCAATAAACGGCAGCGGTTTCATGCTTGAGTTTTCACCATTAAATTTGGCAGTGAATTAAATTAAGATGTTGGGTTTTGTACCTCAATCCAACCTACCAAACTTTTTACAATGAAAGCAGTTTCAAGATCCTCCTAATCCCCCTGTTGTGCTGATGAGTAGCACAGTTTTGTCTGGATCACGGACAAGCCACTGTTTGATTTATGGCATCCATGCCACTCACCCTTCGGGCGCAGCATATGACGTCCAAATTCATTCCTGATGAATTTGTGGGCATGCAAAGAAAATGAACTCGACGTTAAGTCGAAAAAGTCAGCTTTAGGTTATTTATTTGCAAGCTCAACGCCATACAGCAAGCCTCGCAACTCACATTAAACATCATAAAATGAATTAAACTACCGCACTATGAACTCAGATAAATCATTCACTCCCAGCCCTTGCATTGGTAAATGCGGTCTTGATGCACAAGATATCTGTCGAGGCTGTTTTCGGACGATGGATGAGATATTACGCTGGGAAAATATGACTGAAGCGGACAGGCAGGTAACGGTAATGAACTGTAAAAAAAGGCGGCAGCGTCAAGCTAACGCACATCGCAACCGTTAGACAATCAGTTTGGCCAGTGTTTTAAATTCGGCATGGCTGGCATCACCAAGCCATTCAAACAGAATCGATTCCACATTGCTAATTATCACTCCGGCATGGCGCATGCGTTGAATAGCATTGTATTGATTGGACTTTGAGCGGGAACAAACACCATCTTCTGCCACATGAACGTTATAGTTTTCGGCCTTTAATGCTAATGCAGTTTGCAATACACATATATGCGTTTCCATTCCCACCAGAATGACCTGCTGGCGGTGAGTTGCAGCAAGTTGAAAGCGAAAATCTTCAGATTGCAGGCAGGAAAAACAGGTTTTTTCGATCGTTTTGGTTCCCACAGGCAAATTGTTCTGTAAATCAGCTTCTGTAGGCCCGAGCCCCTTGGGGTATTGTTCTGTCACGATAACCGGAATACTCAGCACCTTGGCAGCAGTCAGCAGGATGTTGATCTGTTTGTTGAGTCGTTCATGCACGCCTTGAGGCATAGCCTGAGCCAATTTCTGCTGGACATCAATTATCACTAAAACACTGTTTTCAGAATTTGCCATCATGGCAATAACCACTCCTTAAGTTCAGGGGACCAGCCATTGGTTAATTTGCTCGATATCATTCACGCTGACGATACCGGCGGCTTGTTTGAGTCTTAACGTATTGACGACATATTCATAGCGGGAGCGGGAGTAATCACGTAATGCACTGAATAATTCTCGACGCGCATTCAGAACATCGACTGTTGTCCGTGTTCCGACATCAAAACCTGCTTCAGTCGCCTCCAGTGACTTTTGATTGGAATATACCGCCTGCTGCAGCGCATTGACCCTGCTGACGCCTGACATGACGCTATTATAAGCGGCACGGGTCTGGCGCAAAATTGCCCGGCGCTGTTCTTCTTCATTTTGCATGGCTTCATCCAGTCGAAAACTGGCTTCGCGGGTTCTTGAATTAACAACACCACCTGCATAGATAGGAATATTGACCTGCAAACCCAGGATTTTCTGATGGGTTTTATTGCTACCACTCAAATTGCTGTCACTTTGTGAGGTGTAGCCCTTCTGAGCAACCAAATCCAGCGTCGGATAATGCCCACTGCGTTCAAATTCAATATTTTCCTTGGCAAGTCCTACATTACTACTGGCTGATAGTAATACCGGATTCATTACAATTGCCTGCTCGCTCCATTCATCAATATCCTCTGGTTCAGGCTTTATCAATGGCGTTTCTTCTTTCAATTCAGCCAGTTCTCCGGGATATTGACCTGCTGTTTCCCGTAAAGCTTCGCGAGCATTTGCCAATAAATTTTCAGCTTCAATAACAGCGGCGTTTGCCAAATCATAAGCCGCTCTGGCTTCACTGACATCCGTAATGGTCGCCAATCCAACGTCAAAGCGCTGATTGGCTTGTTCAAGTTGCTTTTCAATGGCTTCGAGTTCCGCCAGAGCAAAACTTAAATCATCCTCAGCACCCAGAACGGCAAAATACCGATCAGCTACTCGGACTATCAAATCCTGTTCGGCAAATTGATAATCGGCGGCAGCACCTTCAATTGCAATTTCTGCCTGACGGGATTGAACAAAGTTGTTACGTCGATAAATTGATTGTACCAGACTCAAGGTATACCCATGATCGTTATATTCACTGGAACCACCAAACCGCTGGGAAGAACTGTCCGTCCAGACTTTACTATTATTAGCGACCATATCTACCTGCGGTAAAAAGGTTGCATTGGCCTGGTCGGCTAACTCACCGGTAGCGCGCTGAGCTGCTGCCTGTGACATTAGTACCGGATCGCTCTGCACAGATAAATTATAAATATCGACCAGATCCTGAACCGCCAATGCTGGCCTGGAGAATACTGCTGCGAAAAAAACTGCAATAAACAGCGTTTTCATTATCTATCCTTAATAAACTCTCATACTTGTGTCGATCTGCGTTGCCCATGCATTCATACCACCCTCAAGATTAATCACATCAGTAAAACCTAGCTGTTCCAGGTATTGACCGACTTGTGCACTGCGCTGACCCGATCGGCAAATCAACACTATCGGACTGTTTTTTACAGACTCAAGTTCTTCAACATGTTCCGGAATACTGTTCATTGGCATGTGTTTAGTCTTTTCCAGCATGCCATTAGCAAGTTCGTGTGCTTCACGCACATCAATCAGAACCGCTTCCTGCCTATTTTGTTGCAAAAACTCATCTAATTGAGTTGCTGACATTTGTTTCATAGAAAGCTCTCTGGATTAAAAGATAAACTCAGGTTTTTTTTCAGCATGCACCATGGGTGCCACCACCGTTTCAAATAAAGTCTCCGTTTGCCATAACCACTCGCCGGTACGAGTAATACGCTGTACCTGCATCGCAGGTGCCTGACCGGTAATAATCACTAAATGCCCCCCTACTTTGAGCGCATGAAGAAAATCTTCCGGAACCTGCTGGCAACTGGCCGTCAAGACGATAACATCAATGCGATCTGTCAGCTTCCAACCATGACTTGCATCACCACACACCAGGTTTACATTTTGTATGTCTGCAGCTTCCAAACGTGAACCAGCCAACGCAGACAGTTCGGCAAAATATTCTATGCTAATGACATTTGATGACAGTCCGGCGATCAATGCTGTAAAAAAACCACTACCGGTACCGACTTCCAGCACCGAATCTGATGGCTTCAATTGTAAAAATTGCAAAATCCGCCCTTCTTCCAGCGGTGTCCACATAAACTGACCACAACCAATCGGCAAACGCGTGTCTGAATACGCCAGCGCTTTATAATCATCAGAGACAAATTGTGCCCGATCAATTTGCTGTAATGCTTTCAGTACTTCTGGATGGGAAACTTCATTAGGTCGAACTTGTTGCCAAACCATATTGGAATGTGCTTGATTCATGGTGAATGTCATGGGTAATTCCTGAGTGTTTGCCGCGTGTTTTTTTATCAATCGGTTAGGATATGACCTTTCAATAAGCGGTGCAACCGCTTCTGCATAGCAGATATCAGCTGATAAACAGCCCCTAGCTGGCAAGCGAAGTTGATGACCGGGAAATGACCATGGCAAGAAGCATTACCACTGCTGGTTAAGCTACATTAGCCGCGCTTGGTTACCCGATGAAATAATGGTTCGTGAACGGATTCACGAGAAAAACGCCAGCATGCAATAACGATCGCAACAACAGAAAACAGCATCAATATCGCCATATCTGTCCAAACCGAAAAATCTGACTGGGTTCCGGGAATGGCATGTTTTAGAAGATCTACACCATAACTGAATGGGTTAACCAGTACCACATACCGCAGAATATCAGGCAACTGGCTGACTGGATAAAGCGCACCGCTGAGAAAAAACACGGGAAATATAAAGAAATTCATGATCACTGCAAAGTTATCCAACGTTTTGGAAAATACCGCAATCAAGCCGCCCATCGACGCACACGCCACTGCTGTTAATAACGCGGGTGGAATTAATAACAAGGCAATCTGTATATCAATCAAACCGATCAGCAAAAGAATAATTAACAATAATAAAGCCTGCACCAATGCGGTAATGGTTGCAGCAATCAGTTTGGATAATACGATCCAGTAATGCGCAACTGGTGCGATCATCATCATTCGCATCACACCAAATTCTTTGTCATAGACCAGTGTTAAGGCCGATAGCAATGCCGCAAATAATAACGTCATGGCCAATACGCCAGGCACCAGAAACTGCAAATAGCCTTCCTGCTGCGCACCACTAAGCATGCTGCCAACACCGGAACCAATGACCAGTAACCAGATCATCGGACGTACCATTGAGCTGAATAAGCGGGCTTTTTGACGAAACAATTTTGTCAGCTCACGACCGACAACGGCTTTAACAGCTAACCAGCTCATGCTGACGGCTCCTGATCGGGGGGACAGACTTTCCACAGATACACGTCATTGAGATTGGGTTTTCGCCAGCGCATCGCCGTAATACTGTCCCCTAAGGATTGTTGCAAAGCATGAAGATCGGTCTTGGCGTCCTTAATTAGAAAGCTTAATTGTTCATCCTCAATAATGGGGTTACCAAACTGCGGTGTCAGTTTTGAGACAACAGGTTCAATATCCACAGTTTCAATTTCCAGCACATAAGCCGCCAACTGACGCATCAAATCAACGGGTTTTCCACCTTTCTGTAATACGCCACGCTGAATGAAATCAACATGATCACAGGCCGCCGCCTCTTCAAGGTAATGGGTTGTTAAAAAGACTGTCATGCCATGATTCCGGCGCAACTGTTCGACAAATCGCCAGATAGAACGTCGATTCGGTAGATCCAGACCAATGGTTGGTTCATCAAGGAATAATACTTGTGGCTGGTGCAATACACCTCGGGCAATATCAACGGCCCGTCGCTGTCCACCTGAAAGTGCCAGCAATTTGGCATTTCGACGTGAACCTAAATTAAAAACGGCTAACAGTTCTTCGATGCGTTCATTGGCCTGTTTTTTAGACATGCCATACAGTGCTGCGGCAAATTGCAGGTTTTCATCCACCGTCATAGTGCGATCCAAAGCAGAATCCTGAAACACTAATCCGACCAAACCACGAATTGCTACCGGATCAGCCGAGATGGACTGATTAGCAATCCATCCTTCACCTGCTGACGGCGACGTCATCGTGGTAAGCATATGAATCGTGGTGCTTTTGCCAGCGCCATTTGGACCTAACAGTCCGTAGCATTGGCCCGCCTTGACCTGTAGATCCAGCCCATTAACGACAACGGCCTGACCATATTGTTTGGTCAGGCCGTTAGTTTTAATCGCGAACTCAGAATCCACTGATTTGTTTCGAGTTTTTCGGATTACGGAACACCAGTGGCTTGGCAATTTCAGTTGATTTTTCAGACTCCCTGCGACCACTTTCAATTGCTTCATCAACCACATGACGATCTGGTGACTTACTACAAACCGGATCAGCCATTGCAGGGTCGCCTGTCAGCATGTAGGCCTGACAACGGCAGCCACCAAAATCTTTTACTTTTTCATCACAGCTGCGGCAAGGCTCTTTCATCCAGTCAAAACCACGGAAACGATTAAAATCGTTTGAATCTTCCCAGATTTCTTTGATACTGATATCGCGTACATTTGGCAGCGTCATGCCCGGCAATTCACGTGCAGCATGACAAGGTAACGCCGTGCCATCCGGTGTTATGGTCAAAAACACATTGCCCCAGCCATTCATGCAGGCTTTAGGGCGATCTTCATAATAATCCGGAACGACATAGTAGATCTTCATATTACCTTTTTGCTGTTCCTGATACTCATGCGCAATTCGTTCAGCTCGAACCAACTGCTCTTTTAAAGGCAATAATTGATCACGATTATGCATGGCCCAGCCATAATATTGCGTTGTGGCCAGCTCGACATAGTCAGCATCCAGATTGATTGCCAAATCCAGAATCTCATCTATCTTATCGATATTCTGGCGGTGCGTAACAAAACACAACACCATCGGATAACCTGCTGCTTTAACCGCTTTCGCCATTTCAATTTTATGTTGAAAAGCATCCGTACCGGCAATCAGATTATTCAAATCTTCAGAACTTGCCTGAAAACTGACCTGAATATGATCCAGACCGGCTTCTTTAAAGGCTTTTGCCTTACTGGCATCAAGTCCAATACCGGAGGTAATCAGGTTCGTGTAAAAACCCAAATCCCGTGCAGCCCGAATCAATTCGATGATATCCGGGCGGGTTAATGGCTCACCGCCTGATAATCCCAGCTGTGTTGCACCCATTGCCCGAGCTTGTTTGAACACATCGATCCATTCCTCGGTGGTCAATTCGCTTTTGATTTTGGCGAAATCCATCGGGTTTGAACAATACGGACATTGCAATGGACAAGCATAGGTCAGCTCGGCCAATAGCCATAAAGGCTGCCGGATAGCGTCACGTACATTCATCCCCAGAGCGCCACCAGTACTACCGGGCGCTTTATTCTGCTCTGATCCAGTCGTTGACATATGCTTCCTCCAAAAACTGATAGACGTCTTCGTCTAAATCGGCGCCATCGAAGGCGACTTTAAGTTCAGCAATTAATTCACCGACCGTTTGTTGTTTCTCGCTGATGCGTTTCAATATTTCACCAGCCGCCGGGTTTAGTTTGACCATACCTTCGGGATATAGCAAAACATAACAATCCTGCATTGGCTCCCATTGAAATCGGTAACCTAATGCTAATAACGGTACACTCTCAGCGTTAAATACGCGCTTGGTCATTTTTCAACATCCATACAATATGGTGGACGATCTTCAATATATGCCATCCACATTGCATCCAGCATGGTCCATAAAATATCCAGTTTAAACTGCAATAAATCCAGTGCTCGCTGTTGTTTTTCGCGCGTATCACAATAATCCAGTGTGATTTGCAGGCCATGCTCTACATCTCTACGCGCTTCACTCAAACGTTTGCGAAAATAGCGATAGCCACGCTCATCAATCCATGGATACAACTCAGGCCAGTTATCCAGTCGTGCCTGATGAATTTTCGGTGCAAACAATTCAGTTAATGAAGACCCAGCAGCTTCCTGCCACGGTGCACGACGGGCAAAATTAACATAGGCATCAATCGCAAAACGTACCCCCGGTAGTACATGCTCATACGAAGTCATTTCCTGACGTGTTAAGCCTACTGCTTCACCCAGTTGAAGCCAGGCTTCAATACCACCTTCCTGACCATCAAAACCATCATGATCCAGAATGCGTTGTACCCAATGCTTACGTACTTCAGCATCTTCACAGTTGGCCATAATCGCCGCATCCTTGATTGGGATAGCGGTTTGGTAATAAAAGCGGTTGGCCACCCAACCCTGAACCTGTTTCTGATTCAACTTACCCGTATGCATCAATTTATGAAATGGATGATTGATGTGATAGAACTGCTCTTTATCACGCAGTTTTTGTTCGAATTGTTCTTTTGACCAAAGAGTGTTGTCAGCCATCGTATATATCCTTCCCAAATTGTTATAGCTCAATATTCATCCCGTCATATGCCAACTCAATTCCAGCATTGTTGAGCACCTGACGTTCTGTCGATTCTTCATTGAGAATCGGATTGGTGTTATTAATATGAATCAAAATCTTGCGTGGTCGTTCCATCGAATTTAAAAAACTGATGGTGCCGCCCTCTTCAGACTGATTAATGTGGCCCATTTCCTGTGCACGTTTGTCACTGATACCTTCTTTGGACATCTCATCATCTGTCCACACTGTGCCATCGACCAAAACCACATCCGCATTACGCATAAATTCCAGTACATGATCTTCAACGACACCAAGTCCCGGCGCATAAAACACATTTTTACCTGTACGGGGATCTTCAACACGAATACCGACATTGTCGCCTGGTACTGTGTTGTGTCGATGGGGAGAATACGGTGGCGCCTCACTTTTTAGCGGAACAGCAGTAAATACCAGCCCTGGAGCTGCTGGAATGGTAAAAGGCTGTAGATCTGTTTTTACTTCATGCCAATTGATACCACGAAAATGCCCCAGAATAGTAAAAATCGGAAAGCCTGAACTCAGATCACTGTGTACGGCTTCTGTGCAATAAACATCCCACGGCTGGGTATGTTCACGTAACGTTAATAAACCCGTTACATGGTCAATCTGTGCATCGGTAATTAAAATTGCTTTAATAGCGGTATCACGGACTTCTCTTGCAGGTTGCAGCGCCGGAAAATCATCCATTTGTTTTTTGATGTCCGGTGAGGCATTAAATAAAATCCAATCCACTCCATCAGAACTGATGGCAATTGAAGATTGAGTACGTCGATTCGCTTTTATTGTTCCTTCGCGTACACCTTTACAATTGATGCAGTTGCAATTCCATTGTGGAAAGCCTCCGCCGGCGCCTGAACCCATGACATGTATGTGCATATTTCTCTTTCCTGTCGACTATTCAGCAAATCACACTGATTTATTAAGGATAGTCATCGTAACGTAAAACAGTCTGATTTGCTGGTCGGTTAAGATGCCCGGGGCATTCACCCCGGACACATATCTGGTCGTTAAATCTTAACGGTTGCAGATGTACATGGTTACTTCAAAACCGAAACGCATGTCTGAATATTCTGGTTTAGTCCACATGATAATTTCCTCTCTATGAGTTATAGGTAAAACCGTCTAAACCTAACTGACGGTATAACCATGTTACGGCGATGAAAAGTAAGTAGCGTCAGCAATTAACGCCTTGAAGTTCAGGATTTTCCTGAATGATGGCCAGCAAAAATAGCCTAATTTTGTTTGAAGGAAGGTACTCTAGATGTTTAAAGCAAAATGACTTTGTTTCAGGCAAAAAAAACCCGACATCAATGATGCCGGGTTCTTAATTTTACTTAACTGTCTATTATTAACTATAGACTTTTTCTAGCTGTATTACAGGCTAAATACGCTCAGAACACCACCCAGGTTAGTCCAGCTAGACAGTGCTTTGTAAGCACCAACTGCGCCCAGACCATCTGTGTCATTTTCCAAACTTGGGATAGCCATACCGATACCAGCCCAACCACCTACACCAGACAGGATAGAAATATACTGTTTGTTGTTGTGTTTGTAGGTATTGACGTTACCGATAATGCCTGATGGTGTTTTGAATCTCCACAGTTCACGGCCTGATTGCGCATCAACTGCTTTCAGGTAACCTTCCAGCGTACCGTAGAACACAACATCCGTCGCTGTAGCCAGAGCACCTGACCAGACTGAGAAGCGCTCTGGGTTGGACCAGACGATTTTACCTTCACGCGCATCCCAGGCAATGAAGTTACCCATGTGCGTGTCACCTTCTGGTGGGTACATGCTCAGTGTCGCACCAACGTAGGGTTGACCGGCTACGTATTCAACTTCGAATGGTTCGTAGTCCATGCAAACATGGTTGGTTGGTACATAGAACAGACCCGTACGTGGTGAGAAGGCAGCAGGCTGCATATCTTTACTACCCAGTGCTGCAGGACAGATACCGGTTGTGTTTACATCTTCACCGTTACGGGCTGTAGAGTATTTCGCTACACGATCCGGTAAACCAGTTTTGAGGTTAACGCCTGTCGCCCAGTTAACTGCCGGGTCAAATTTTTCTGCAACCAGCAATTCACCTGTTTCACGATCCATGGTGTAACCAAAACCATTACGGTCAAAATGCACTAACATTTTACGCATTTTGCCTTTGATTTTTTGATCGACCAGGACATTTTCATTGATACCGTCATAGTCCCATTCATCGTAAGGCGTCATTTGGTAAACCCATTTCGCCATACCGGTGTCTAAATCACGACCGAACAGTGTCATTGTCCATTTGTTGTCACCCGGACGTTGTACCGGATTCCAGGTAGATGGATTTCCAGAGCCATAGTAGAACTGGTTCAGATCTGGATCATACGAATACCAACCCCAAGTGGTACCACCACCAATTTTCCACTGGTCACCCTGCCAGGATTTCAGTGAAGAGTCCTTGCCAACAGGTTTCAACATTGACATGGTTTTGTCTGGATCAACCAGCATTTCGTCATCCGGACCAACGCTGTAGGCTTTATACACGGTGTTACCGTCTAAGTCATAAGCTTGCACATAACCACGAACACCAAATTCACCGCCTGAAATACCGACGATGATTTTGTCATCAAAAACATGTGCCGCCGCAGTACTGGTCGCACCGACTTTTGGATCGTCACGCTTGTCAGACCAAACCACTTCACCGGTTTCCATATCCAACGCCACCAGAGTGGTATCAGCCTGGTTCAGGAAGATTTTGCCATCGCCATAAGACAGGCCACGGTTGACGGTGTCACAGCACATGACTGGTACCGTTTCATCGTAGTTTTGTTTTGGCTCATATTTCCATTTGATGGCGCCATCGTTGTTCAGATCAAGCGCGAAAACGATGTTAGGGAAAGGTGTATGGACATACATCGTGCCGTCCATAACCAAAGCGTTACCTTCGTGACCACGTAATACGCCGGTTGAGAAAGACCAGGCCATGTTCAGATCGTTGACATTGTCTTTGGTGATTTGAGTCAGTTCGCTGTAACGCGTATTTGCATAGTCACCAGCGGGCATAACCCAGTTGTTATCATTTTTTTGCATTTCCAGGAGTTCATCTGCAGCGACCAGTCCTGGTACGGCTAACCCCATCATTGCAATTGATAATGTTTTCAGCTTCATAAAGTTGTCCTCTATAGTTTTTATCGTTCATGACGTCAGCGTGGCTGTTCTTTCATGAGGCTGTGACTTTATTCCGATTTTGCCTGAGAATCACTAGGAACCAATCACTCTGATATCGGGAGTTTTTCCCGAAACAGGAAGAACTTCCCATTATCCCTCAGTTTCATGCCTATAAAGAGCTGAAAATTTAATGACTTTTTATGACGTTATATTTGATTGCAAGACGCACTAACTCTACAGATGAGTGAAAACCGAGTTTTTGTTTAAGCATGGTCTGATAATTAGCGACAGTTTTCTGGCCTAAGTTCAGTGTTTCGGCAATATATTCCAGGGCATACCCTTCCGCTAATAAACGGAAAACTTCGAACTCCCTGACTGTTAAACGCTGTATAGGGTCTTCTGAACCTGACACACTTTGCAGCGCTATACGCTGTGCCATTTCAGAGCTCAGAAAGTTTTTTCCATCCATAACCTGACGAATGGCTTTGACCATATCATCAGAATCACCTGATTTGGAGAGATATGCGGCCGCCCCTGCACTCATTGACTGGACTGCCAATGTTACGTTTTCATGCATAGAAAACATAATTACCTTGGCTTTACTATAACGCACCAAAATACGTCTAAGGGCTTCCAGGCCGCCGATACCAGGCATGCTCACATCCATAATCACTATATCGGGATCAAGTTCCGTGTACATTTGATAGGCCTGCTCGCCGCTTGCTGCTTCACCAACAATATGCATATCCGTATTAGACTCAAGCATTCTTGCCAAACCGGATCGGACCACTTCATGATCATCAGCCAATAAAATCCGGATTTCATTCTTCATTCAGTACACCTTGAGCTGGAAAAGTCGCTGAAAGTACAACACCTTTTCCTATTGTGGTCGAAATATCAATACTTCCTGACAATGCTTCTACCCGATCTCGCATTCCCGATAAGCCATAGCCATTAGTTGCAAGGCAGGAATGATAACCGATTCCATTATCAGTTACGTTTAAACTAACAAGGTTGGTGTTACAACGTATACTGACTTTTACATCCAGAGCTTCCTCTCCAGCGTGTCGACTGACGTTGGTCAAGCATTCCTGAACCAGTCGGTATAACGTTAACTGTCGATATTCATCAAGCTGTTTGAAATCACCTTCTATTGATAAATATGCATGATGCTGAGGATGACGGGAAACCCAATAATTAAATAATTCTGTGATCGCACCTTGCACCCCTAATTCGTCTAATTCAGGTGGCCGCAAACGCTGTAACATTGATCGAAAAATACCTGTCATACGGTTATGAATAGAGCCAATTGCCACCGCACTGATTTTTGCCTCATCCAGTGACGCCGAATTTTTAATCGCGTTTACATCAAATTGGATCGCTGTTAAATGTTGACCAATTTCATCATGTAACTCGGCTGACAACTGCTTTCGTTCTGTTTCCTGAATCATAATCAGCTGCTGATTTAATACATCATTTTTTTTAACAGTGTCCAAATAGCATTGTTTTAACAATTTGAGCTGCCTGTTCACAGTCAATAATTGATTTAACCGCAGAGAGGCAACAGGTGATCGGCTTGACTCTGTTCGTTTATTTTGTCGGGCTAACATTTCAGTGACTGGCGACAAAATTAATGAAGCAATAACAGCTATAAATATACTGCCAATCAAAAAAGTCAGAATTAATGGCATGAATGATCGCTTAATGTATTTCTGAATAACATTCCATTCAGCATTAAGGTTGGGACGGATAACGATAGTGCCGAGAAATTGGCCGGCAAAAATAATCGGCATACTGATAATTTCGGTATGGCCTAGATACGATTTCAAACTATTTTCTAACCAGGAAGGTATTTCTGAAATAGCACTGCTCTGCTGGGAATGATTTGAGTCGAGCAGCTCACCATTATCTGAGATGAGCTCAATATCAACATGAACCAATTCATTAAGATCTTCGAGATGAAAACGTGAGTTCCACTGAGATACCTGAACATTTGGTTGTGATAACTCCATCTCCAACCTTTGTAGTTGTGCATCAATTGCATAGCTCGCAACATCTCTTGAAACATTAAGCTCGTGATCGGCTCTAAGCCGGATATCATCGAAAGCGTTTTTAATACCAAGACCACACATGATCATGAAAATCAACACGATGATAAGGTTTACTTGAAGAACCAGATTCACGGACTAAAATCCTTATGAAAGCACTTTATAAACTGAAAGGAATAAGATTATAGTCTGTGAAGCAACATTCGCAGTATAAAACCATCACCTCATTGCCATCGTGAGCTTATGTAAGCCTTGCCTGATTTTAAATTATGAGCGATTGCAAAGCTCGTATGATTTTTACGGTAGTTGGTTAAGCTCTCTCAGATCAAGCTTCTAGCAATCCACTACGAATTGCTAACCTGGCTAACTCGGCAGAGTTTGAAACATTGAGCTTTTGTTTAATATTGGTGTGGTGCGTACCTACCGTTTTAGGACTTAAATTCAAAATATCGGCAATTTCATTAACCGTTTTACCTTCTGCCAATAAACGAAAAACCTCAAATTCACGTTGGCTGAGGACATCAAGTGGATTCTCGGAACCCGTTAATTTCTGCATGGCCAGTTGCTGAGCAATTTCCGGTGCAATACAGGTTCTTCCCATTGAAACCATTTCCACAGCTTTCAACATGGCTTCCGGCGCACTGCGTTTTGGAATAAAGCCCAATGCACCTGCCTGCATAGCACGTGTAGTAAAGACGCTGTCTTCATGCACACTTAACACCAGAATTTTGGCAGAAGGTTCACGGGCAACAATACGCTCGATTGCTCCGACACCACCAATACCTGGCATGGAAATATCCATCACCACCACATCGGGATGATGTTTAGCAAAATCCTGAACAGCTTGTTCACCCGATCCCGCTTCGGCTACCACCTCAAATTTATCACCATCTTCTAGCAAGCGGCGAAAACCAGCGCGAACCAATTCATGATCATCAACCAATAAAACCGATATTTTATTAAGACTCATGGTGAACATTTACCCCCAATGGTATGGTAATGGTCAGGTTGACTCCTGCGCCTAACTGACTTTGCAAATCAAAACTTCCACCCAGACTTTGCGCTCTTTCACGCATGCCTAGCAAACCAAAATCAACGTCTGAATGAAAATCATGTACTACCATGCCTTTTCCATCATCACGTATATTGATTTTCAATTGTTCATCTATCGCCGTTTGTTCTCTGGTGACGGTGATGAGAATATTGTCAGGCTCCGCATGCCGAACCGCATTGGTCAACGCTTCCTGGACCACTCGAAATACCGTCATATTGGTTGCTTCATCAAAACCGTTTAATTCGCCTTCGGTAATTAAATTAAAATGAATTTCCGGCTGGCGCTGTTGCCACTTGCTGATGCTCTCTTCAAGCGTAGCCATCAGCCCCAGATCATCCAATGGACTGGGTCGCAGCCGGGTGATCATATTATGGACTACATCATATATATGGCTGGCTGTATCGATGATAGCCTGAGCACTTTGATAAATTTTCGTGTCGGTTTTTTCGGATCGGTTACGAATTAATACCGCATCGGTTTTTATTGCCGTCAAACACTGTCCTAATTCATCATGTAATTCACGGGCCAAGTGTCGTCGTTCTGCCTCTTGAACCTGGTCCATGTGTTTGGTTAACAATCGAGTTTCATATAGCTGGGCGCGGGCTTTTTCAGCCTGTTTATGTTCAGTTATGTCCCGCAAAGTACAGATCATCCCTGCAACACACCCATCGTTCTCAGTTAACGGTACGGTTGAAATTAATAATGAAAGCAATTCACCATTACTTCGTTTGAGCGTAGTTTCAAGATTTTCCACTGATTGAAAGCCATTTAACACAGCAATAATACTGTTACGATCTTCATGAAACGGCATGGCAGACAAAGACTCACCTAATAAATTTGGCACATCGGCAAATAGCCGTTCGGCCGCGGCATTGCAAAAGGTGATGTATCCTGCATGATCTAATGACAAAATTGCGTCACCGGATTGTTTAACCAACATTGCTAAACGGCGATTCTCGGTTGTGCTTTGTTCAAGTGCATCCCCCACACGGTTAAAACTCTGACTGATTTGATCCATTTCTTTCAGTGAAAAGCGTGGTAGACGCATGTGCAGATCGCCACGTTCAAATCCGGCCAGAGCATCAAGTAAACGCTGTAATGGCCTGATAACCCAGCCAACCCCCCAATAAATGAACAGAGCCACCACAATAAAGATAATCATACCCAATGCCATGATCGCCCGGATATCCTGCCAACGTTCACTGATTTCCTGCATGGGAGCAGGATAGATCACCATATGACCCGAACCAAAGCGCTTTGAAAGAGGTGAAACATCAGGGAATAATAATTTGACAAACCAGGCGGGGGGTTGGATTGATAATTCTTTTTCCGGTGTTCCCTCAAAAAGAAGTCCCTGCTGATCGAACAATAAAATATGCAGGCTACGGATTTCACTTAGCGCTCGAACTAACTCATGCATATGTTCGCTAACGCTAGTATCTCGGGTCAGCGTTCCGCCAGCCAGTGTGACAGTAATGATATGTGCAGTTGCATCCATAGTTGAAATGACTTCGGCTTCAACAGAACGTTTGGCATTGGTCATCAGAATGGCTGCACTGCCTAGCATTGAAAGCAGTAACAATAAGGCAAAAAACAAATTCGCACGAAGTTTCAGACTCATACAACTTTGGTTTCCGCTGTACCCTTAGCACCAACATTATCAACCCAGCGCAGCCGTATTTTATCTCCGACCTCACCTCCTGTGAGTTGAAATGCAAAATAAGGGTTTCGAGAGGTTGCTGTTCCACATTTAACCACCAGCACTTCTTCTTCATTGCGCCAGCAGCGGATATCCTGAATAAACTCGGCAGGAATCAGTTCATCTTGCTCATTTTTGCCACGACCGGTATGCATTGGATGAGACAATAAAATTCTGACAAATGTATTGCCATCAAGTAATTTAGCGCGAATTCGATCCCTGGAGTTTATTGTCATCAGGCGCATCCACCAATATCAATTTCAACATAGCGACTGGTTCGATAAAGTTTATTGTCAGCTCTGACCATGGCAACGATTTCCGAATCTTCGGCAACTTTAAGCATCGTTTTAAATGGAAAACCAACGGCAGAGGTGGGCTCCACCGCCATAGCTAATGGAAAAGGATTTTTTTCAACTAATAAAGCTACACGTTGGATATTTTTCAGACTGCTACTGATCTCAACCGGCACACTGGCGCCATTTACGGCATAGGTGGGTGGCGAACCAACCGTAAATTGAATCGTCTCATCGTTAACCTCTTCTGCTTCCCCAAGAAACGTTAGAATCGCATCTTCTATTGTTTTTGCATTAAAAGCATCCTGCGGCCAATGCGCTAACAGTACTCGAGGTATTGTCAGTCCACTGGCCGCAACTAAAGCTAACGTTGAGGCCGAGATGGATTGCTTTATTAATTTTCGGCGTTCCTGGTCAAATCTATCATTCATCGAACTTCTTCCATCATCGCGATATCCGTTTCAACTTGTCGTAATCGTGAACTGATTTTGGCTAATTCAAATTCATCACCCCGAGCGTAGTCTGCAGCAATTCTCAATTGATCAGCGGCCTGCATCAACTGCCCAGAACTATGATAATGCTCTGCCAGCCAAACGTGTGATTTACTTTTCTGCCCCAAATCTCCGTATGCCTGCGCTAATAATCTGTATAAAACGGCTGAAGACTCCCCTACATCCAGCTGACGCTGTAAAATCGGGATGGCTTGACGTGCCTGATTAGATCGTAACAGTGCCTGCACTTGCTTAATCGAAAGTGCCCAGTCATCGGGGTATATTCGTTGAAAATCTTCATAAATTGCCAATGCAGCGTCTATTCTTCCCAAAGCAATTTCTATATCCGCTAATGCCAGATGATAGCTGAGCTGATTATCATCTGAATCAATTAACGTATTTATCTCATCACGTGCCTGGGTATAGTTGCTGTTTTTCAATAATGCCAGCGCATAGCCATAGTGAGTAGCAGACTGATCCTCCGAAGACGCTTCTTTTAATGTATCTTCATAGGTTTTGATCAATTCACGCATGTTTTTAGTTGACATGACACGTAATTTTTCACGCATCAAATAAAACTTTTTGGTATCCCTAACCTGTCGCTGAGGTTCAAGGTTGGCTGCTCGTCCACGGGCATCAGCAATACGGGACCCCGTAATAGGGTGTGTTCTCAGAAATTCCGGAATCTGACTTCCGCCATAAAAACGCCCAGCAATTTGTAATCTTTCAAAAAAACGCGGCATCGCATTTGGATCAAATCCGGCATTCACCAGAGTCTGCATTCCCAAATTATCGGCTTCTGATTCATGGGCTCGACTATAGTCCAACTGCATTTGAACGTTTCCTGCCTGTACTGCCATGATAGCAGCTGAACCAGCACTTGGATCGGCCACACCTAGCAAAGCTGCAGCAATCATCGCTGCTGTCATGGGCACACTCATTCGTTTGGAACGCTCAAAACTACGGAGGATGTGGCGTTGAGTTACATGAGCAATCTCATGCGCCAGCACCGATGCCAATTCACTTTCTGATTCACTGGTGAGCATCAGCCCGGTATTAATACCGATAAACCCTCCCGGTGCAGCGAAAGCATTTACCGAGGTATCTGGCACGACAAAAAAAGTAAACGAACGAGTAGGATCATCACTGTTAGTGACTAAACGATACCCAAGTGAGTTTATATAACTGTTCACTTCGGGATCATCAACGAGCGTTACAGATTGTTGCAGACTCCAGTAAAAAGATTGGCCGACCTGATATTCTTCCAATGGTGAGACCAGGGCCCCGGCACTGTCACCCATTTCGGGCAATGCAATATCCAAGTTTGCCTGCGCAAGACTTAGGCTACTCATCAACAAAATAAATGTAGCGATATGAGATTTCATAATGCCTATAGACCTTGGCTTATTAAGACCGGTTCCGCAAAGACAAAAATGCCGGTTGGGTTTATTATGTAAACGGATATTTTAAAGGAAATTACTATGTCAGATTATGATACAGAAATTGATACCTCAGGTTTAAACTGTCCACTTCCAGTGCTTAAAGCACGTAAATCACTCAATGAAATGACGCTTTCTCAGCGACTGCGACTCATCTGTACCGATACTGGCGCATTAAAAGATATTCCAGCGTTTTGTAAAATGACTGGCAATCCATTGGTCAGTAGCGAAGAAGTCGACGGAAAGCTGTATTTCATTATCGAAAAAGGGGCATAACATCATGGCCAAAAAACTCGCCATAATTGCAAGCAAAGGTACGTTGGATGGCGCTTATCCGCCATTTTTACTTGCCACCACCGCGGCAGCATTAGGGTTTGAAGCCAAAATATTTTTTACCTTTTACGGTTTGCAATTACTAAAAAAAGATCTGTCTCTTAAAGTTTCGCCCTTGGGCAACCCCGCCATGCCGATGCCTGTCCCCGTCCCCAGTATCGTGCAGATTATCCCAGGTCTCGAAGCCTTTGCTACCTGGATGATGCAACGTAAATTGAAAAAGAAAGGCGTTGCCAGTGTGACTGAGTTACGCGCTATCTGCCTGGAATCTGAAGTTGAACTGATTGCCTGCCAGATGACGGTAGATTTGTTTGATTTTAAAAATTCGGACTTTATTGATGGAATCAGTCACGGAGGGGCCGCTACTTTTCTGGAATTTGCCAGCGAAGCCGATATCACTTTATATATCTGATCAACTGAATTCGGTTTGGAATAGGAACAGCTTTATGCAATTTGTCTGGAAGACTTTTCTGAAAGGTTTGGCGACGGCATTACCCGTCACCCTGACGCTGTATCTGATTTATTGGCTGGCTGTCACAGCAGAGCTGGCATTACGGCCTATTATGGTTGCCATTTTACCTTATGACTTTTATTGGCCTGGACTGGGACTGTTGGCGGCTATTGGTTTGATTTTTGTTATCGGTATTGCCGTCAACGCATGGCTGGTCAAACGTCTATTTGATATTGGCGAATCTTTTCTGGATCGTATTCCATTAGTGAAATCGATTCATGGTGCTTTACGTGACTTCACCCGTTTTTTTTCCCGCGAAAAACATCAGGACAGTCTCAGTAATGCTGTTGCGGTCACCATTGGTGGCGTTCAATTGATTGGTTTTCTCGTCAAAGACAATGTTAGTCATGTGCTGGGATTGGAAGATGAAGAAAATGATTTGGTCGCGGTTTATCTACCGATGAGTTATCAAGTTGGTGGCTATACAATTTGTGTTTCGCGGGATCAAGTTCGGTCGCTGGAAATGTCGAATGAAGACACAATGCGCTGGATCCTGACAGCAGGTCTTTCTGATAGTGAAACCGAAATCCATCAATCCAAAATCATTCTCGATAAATAAACTCCTCAAAGGTCATTGCTATTTCCGACATGCATCAGGTGTATTACTTCCCCCCGTTATCAATATTTCTTTTATTACGTTGTACAAGCATTTTTCTGTTTTATTCGGGTCTTCTTCATATCTGGAAAAGTCAAAAAATAAAAACGAATCGCAAAAGGGGCTTTTCAGCATCGGAATGTTTTAATCTATGAAATTGTCAATCTTTCATGAATAGATCCATAACTTTTTAATCACACCTCTGCCCAAGCATTATGCTTTTTTCCAACACCTGAACACGCTGCTGTTCAGACGCAACCGTTGAGGATGGCAAGGAACGAGGAACCATAAAAACCGGCACATACCTCTCCATTAGTCCGGTGTATACATAAGTGACATTTTTCAACCACGCTCGTTGAGCTTAGACTTTTTTTGCAGCCGACTGCGTTGCATGAAAGACACCCCTGTATTTCACCGTTGTGCGGCCAGCTAAGCTGTTCAACGTGTTTCCTGCTTTATTTGTCAATAACTTATGTAGACGGCTACACTGTTTGCTTTGTGCCTTGCCAGGCACAAAAATAGCTGTCGGCAGTGGTTGATCTGAAAAATAACTAATTCTAAGCAACACTCTACAATCTTGATCTAGATCTAGATATTAATGCGAATCGTTAGCATTTCCATATAATTCCTGATAATGTTATTGGAACTTTACAGGAGATGCTGATGAATAACCCAAAACTACTAGCCTTATACCCGTTACTGTTTTCCTGCGTCGCCATGGCGACAGATATCAATGAAAACAATATGGATAAAATTGTTGTCACCGCATCCGGTAGCGAACGTAGCACCTTGTTAGCCCCGGCTTCATTATCCGTCATTACCCGTGAAGAATTGGAAAGGGTAAGCGATCAGAAGCTTGTCTCAGCCATCAGAAAAACTGCCGGGGTATCTGTTGCAGGTACTGGCGTAGGCGGGCGCAAGGTTATACAGCTTCGTGGTATGGAATCAAAGCATTCTCTTATTCTGATTGATGGCAAACGGGTTTCGGCAACAGATGATGTAGTGGGGCATTCCGATTTGCAATACGACTGGTTGCCTCTTGATAGTATCGAACGCATAGAAATTATTCGTGGTCCGATGTCATCCCTTTATGGTTCGGAAGCACTGGGTGGGGTTATCAACATTATTACCCGCAACAATAAGGTTGAAGCCCAGCGCAATGTAATGCTTGGCTCGTCAATTTATGACGATGACGATGGCGGTGAGCAGTATTACGGCAATGTCCAGTTCAAGCAACCTCTGAGTGATAACCTGCTTATCACCGGTCATTTCGGTCATCAATATCAGGATGATGTTCTCAGCGACGAGGACTCGCGAATTTCTTCCCTTGAAGGACGCAAAGTTGATTCTGTAAAACTGGGAGCGGATTGGACCGTTAACGAAAATAACCGGTTCCAGCTGGATTATTTTCGAACTGACGAAGAGCGCTGGCAACAGACAAACTATCGGGGATCGGATCCCTATCATCGATCTTGGTATGACCTGGATAGAGAGCAGTTTTCCATTTACTGGCAACCCAAATTGGGTGCCTGGACAGGGAATGTTGGCTATTACCGTTCGAAAATTGATGTTGTTCATAACACCAATGAATCCTCCGTTGATGCCTATACCCCACAGTATTTGCAGGATGATGTTGCTGAAGCGCGTTTTTATCGCGATTTCGGCAGTTCTCGATTGACCATCGGTGGTGAATATCGGGATGAAGAACTCGAACATGAAGCTTTTGTAGGTGGCGGCGATAACGCCATCCATAAATCTGGCTTGCTTCAGTATGAAAAGGATTTGCTGGACAATGTGTTTTTAACGCTAGGGGGCCGCTGGGATCATCATGAGTATTTTGGTGGTGAATTCAGTCCCCGTGCCTATCTGGTGTGGGAAGCGATGCCTGGCCTAGCCATCAAAACAGGCTACGGTCATGGCTTTAAAGCACCAACACTTAAACAGATTTCCCCAAACTATCGCTTTGACGGTCCGCATAGTTTTGTCGGAAACGAAAACCTGAATCCGGAAACCAGTGATACCTGGGAGCTGGGGCTTCGCTATGAAGCTGGGATGAGTGAGTTCAGTGCAACGATTTTCAAAAATGATGTGGAAGACTTGATTACCACCGAATGTATCAACAACTGCGGCATGTTTTTTGGCCGGGAGCACCAATATGTCAATGTTGATGAAGCAGAAATCAAGGGGTTGGAAATGGAAGCCTCTCACCCCTTGACGGATTCACTGACCTTGACTGGCAGCTACACCTATACCAAAGGAGAAGACAAAACCACAGGTGAAAAACTAACGGCACGCCCAAGACATCAAGGTACTCTGGGCATGAATATCGACTGGATTCCGAATACCCTGTCTTCATCAATTGACTGGCAATACATTGGTAAACAGTGGATATCTCTTGATTCAGAATTGGAAGAACTACCCAGCTACAGCCTGGTCAATGCCAATCTGAGCTATCTGCTTGGAAAGCATCGTTTTGTGCTCAGCGCCACTAATATCGGCAACACTGACCTCCTTGAGAAAAGTGAATCGTTTGGTTACGCCGAATATGCTCGTGCAGTAAAACTAAACTGGTACTGGCAGTTTTAAAGCTGCCCCATGATTTTAGATGCGTCAGTCTCTCTCATACCTGAAGGTAGATCCATGATTTTTCTGATACGTAAGTTTGTTAAATACCTGCTCGTCGCGTTGTTCACGACCTTTATCCTGCCTGTATCCGCATCGGAAACAGACATCATCATTGTAACCAACCGCATGATGCTTGATGCCAAGCAGGAGCTGATAAAACAGTCGGCACATCAAGCAGGAGTCAAAGTGCAATTTGTTTCCACCACCGTTGCTGACAAAGCTCTCCTGGAAACGCTACAGCAAAGCAATTTTGTTTTGGTGGACTTACCGCGGGAGATGGATATGCAATCCTTTTCCGGACGATTACAGGATCTGCAGCCCCCCACGTCAACGCCACTCATGTTGATAAGTCGAAATACTTTTCAGGCCAAGAATATTGCGATGGCAGCGTCACAACAGCTTCATGACTATTATCGGAATGGCGGCAGAAAAAATATGGAGGTTTTTTTTACCGCCGTGTCCTCCCTGCTTACGGGTAAATCACTCGTCAATCTGCCAAAACCACAATTATTGCCACAACAGGGCGCTTATCATCCACGCTATTCCGAGGGCTATTCCGCCGATCCTGATGCCGTTTTAGTTGCAGTTGATGCCGATAGAACTCATCCTGTCATCGCCATCGGTTTTCACGTGCGCTACCTGGAATCCGACGCCATGGCTCATATTGATGAGCTTGTAAAAAAGGTAGAGTCCCGCGGTGCAAACGCATTACCGGTATTTTATTCTTTGGGGCCTGATTCACGTTTACCTGAGCTGTTAAAAGACCGTGCAGATGTGTTGATTCATTTGCAGCCGGTTTACCATAATGGTCTGAAAACGCAGCTTGATACCCTTGGTATTCCTGTTATTCAGGGAATTGGTTGGTGGCAGGACAGTATTGAAAGCTGGGAACAGAGCCCTTCAGGGCTTCCTCTTCAGTCCACTCCACTCTATCTGGCATTACCAGAACAGAATGGACTGATTGATCCGATGGTACTCTGGGCAGAACAGGATGACGGACTAAAACTAATTGATTATCAGGTTGATGCCACCATCGACAAAGCTATCCGCCTTGCCCATCTGCAGAACAAACCGCTTGAACAGCAAAAACTGGCCGTGATGGTCTATAACTACCCGCCCGGTCAGGAAAATTTGTCTGCTTCTTTTATGAACGTTCCCAGGAGTCTAGCTGTGTTATCCGAGCAGTGGGTCAGGGAAGGCTATAACACCAATGTACTGACTGAACAGCAACTCATCGATGGTTTGGGCTCCAGTATCAAGGCCACACATCAAGAACATCAGCCGCTGGATAAAACAACTGGTCAAATCCTTTCACTGGAAAGTTATCTGACATGGTTCGAGCAGCTTCCGCAACCGGTTCAAAACCGTATAAATGACTATTGGGGTAAACCTCAAGACTCATCTATGCTGACACAACTGGATGACCAGCCGGTTTTTGTGATTCCCCATGTGGCGGCTGGAAATATTATCTATCTTGGACAGCCACCACGCGGTCTACCAGGCATGGACAACGAAAAATCGCTTTACCACGACATGCGTGTGCCGGTAAACCATTACTACCTGGCAACCTACCTGTGGGTGCAAGAAAACTTTCAGGCTGATGCATTGGTTCATTTTGGTACGCATGGTACTCAGGAGTGGATGCCCGGCAAGGAACGGGGGCTCAGTATCTTTGATGATCCCTACTTGGCACTGGGTAATATTCCCGTCGTTTATCCCTACATCATCGACAATGTGGGAGAGGCGACACAGGCAAAACGTCGTGGGCGGGCAGTCATGATAAGTCATCAAACACCTCCTTTTCGTCCATCAGGATTGCACGGTAAATTGGTTGATATTCACCAGCTGATTCATCAATGGGAAAACCTGGAGCCAGGTGAAGTTCGCGATAACACCGTGGCAAGCCTGCTTGACTTGTCTTTGAGCGATAATCTGACCACAGATTTGGGCTGGGATGTCGAACAAGTCAATCAGACACCCGAACTGTTTATTCAACAATTACATGATTATCTGCATGAACTGGCCGCTCAATCGCAACCCATTGGTCTTCATACCTTTGCTGCTCAGGATATTGAAGAACAAAAGTTAACAACTGTCCTGCAAATGTTGGGGAATGAGTTTATTGATGCCTTTAATCTGGCTGATCAGGAAGAACTGTTCGCAAAGGATTATCAAGCGCTTTCCCAAACGCTTCCCTATCAATGGCTGCAAGCTGTTGTAAGTAAATCCGAGCCCATAAAGCCAGAACTCGCAAAATGGCAGCAAAAGGCTCTCGACTATTACGCCAGTTTGACCGCGGAATATGAGTGGGAAAGTTTCAATTCAGCACTGCAAGGTAATCATATCGAACCGGGTATTGGAGGGGACCCCATTCGAGTACCGGAAAGTCTGCCAAGTGGAAAAAATCTGGTCGGCTTTGATCCGGCCAGGATTCCAACCAAAGAAGCCTGGCTGGCTGGCAAGAAGGCGATTGATGAACTGATTAGCTCACATCAACAGGAAAAAGGTACCTACCCTCGTCGGCTCGCTTTCTCTCTCTGGGCTGTTGAAGCCATGCGTCATGGCGGCATCCTCGAAAGTCAGGCACTTTATGCAATGGGTGTCGAACCGACCTGGGATGATGGCGGACGGGTAAATGGCTTTAACATCATCGAGCAGCAGCAACTCCAGCGTCCTCGTGTTGATGTCGTGCTCTCTGCAACCGGTCTGTATCGCGATCAGTTTCCAAATGTTATGGAAGTTTTGGCTCAGGCTGCAGCAGCAGTTACTGAGCTTGATGAAAAGGATAACCCGGTCTATCAACATACACAGCAGCTGTTGGCGGACCTGCGTGGAAAAGGTATTGCCGAGGATAAGGCAAAAATTATGGCTCAGACCCGCGTTTTTGGCAGTCCTACAGGTGTTTATGGAACTGGCCTGGAAGACGCCTCACTGGCCTCTGACACCTGGGAGTCGGACGACAAACTGGCAAAGTTGTATCTTGATCGCATGAGTCATGCCTTCGGACCTGATTCCAGTCAATGGGGCAAGGAACCAGACTACAGCGAGCTCTATGCTGAAAACTTGAAAACCGTTGATGCCGCATTGCTGGCGAGAACCTCTAATCTGTACGGCATGCTGACGACTGATGATCCTTTTCAATATCTTGGCGGCATTGACCTTGCCGTTCGGCACCTGACCGGCAAAAGTCCTGAATTATATATTTCCAATCAGCGGGAACAGGGAAAAGTCCGGTTTCAGAGTGCTGCGGAGTTTTTGGCCGTAGAAATGGCAACTCGGTCATTTCATCCTGGCTGGATTGAGGCGATGAAGGAAGAAGGTTTTGCCGGAGCACTCAATCTGCAGGATATGACCAACAACCTTTGGGGCTGGCAAACCGTTTCTCCTGACGTGGTGAAGGATCATCAATGGCAGAAAATGCATGATATTTACGTCATGGATTCACTTGATCTGGATCTGAATGAATGGTTTGAAAATTACTCACCCGAAGCCCAGCTCAGGATGATGGAACGTATGCTGGATGCTATCCGTAAAAATTACTGGGACGCATCAGAGCAAACTCGTAAAGAGCTGGTCGCGGCTTATATACAAAGCCTGCAAGAGCACGATCTACAACCTGCACATGCCAAGCTGGCAGACTTTGCTGACAACCAGGCGCGTGGCTTTGGTCTGGCCCCTATTGCAGAAATGCCCCCCGCCCCTGATCAGCAACAATCACCTGAACCTAAACAACCACCGCAAACGGATATGGCTCAGGCACAACAGGTTGAGGGACAAAAACTGGAAAAGACCAGCCAAGAAGGTATTGAGCTTGAAACTCAATGGTGGTGGCTGTCGATGCTGATTATTCCTTTACTTACCGGTGCATTGCGCCAATACAACGTTATTAGAAAGGCCCAATAATATGTTTATAGAATCCATTTTATACCAACTTTCATCATGGTTCCTTATTCCAGTTTTGCTGACAATAATCTTTGCTTTTGTCTATACGCTCTATCAATTGGGGCAGTTTCTGATAGAGGGCTTGTTTCGATTACGTAAAGGAACCGAAGGCTGTGCGTTATGGCAATACCGGCAACAACATCCCACGCTAGACTCGGAGCATATGGAATTATTCATACTGAAAGAATTGGAAGGTTTGAGAATTACTGCCAGAACAGCACCGTTGCTTGGGTTGGTAGCAACCATGATTCCAATGGGACCTGCTCTTGCCGGTGTTGCGGCAGGTGAAATGGCACTCGTCGGAGAGCAGGTAGGTATCGCCTTTGCTGCTGTTATTGTTGCCTTAATCGCCGCGTCGGGATGCTTTATCATGCTCACCATCAAACGCCGATGGCGCGTGACCACACTAAAACACATCGAAGATATTCAATCTGCTTCTTGTACAAATAACCGCCACAACTCCATCAAGGAGGCAGCATGAAGCAACGGCTGCTAGGCACCGAAGACGATGATCCGATCTTGAGTATGGTGAATATCATCGATGTTTTTCTAGTCATCATCGTTATTCTGTTTATTCTGTTACTTAACAACCCATTAAACCCACTCAGTCATGATGACGTCACGGTGATTAAAAATCCCGGTAAGGAAAATATGGAAATCGTAATAAAGAAAGGTGAAAAGCTTGAACATTACAAATCCAGCAGTGAAGCAGGCAGTGGCCAGGGCATTAAGGCTGGAATCACCTATCGTCTTGATGATGGCAGCTTAATTTATGTTCCTGAAGGAGAAAGTACTGACTAATCAGTACATAAATGAACATAACTGCATAGTATTGGATGGATAGCTTGCTGACCTAAAAACTTTTTCTCGAGGGAAACATAAGATTCATCAATTGAAACGCCCTATACGCACCGACATGGTTACAGAGGTATTTTATAACGGATTCACTTCGAAGGTATTATTTCGCAAATGTATGGCGTTGGCGTTTACAGAAGAGCCAGAAATATTTAGCACTTTTCTGCATGCTAAGGCTGATTTATCATCTGAACTGACCATTCAATTATCTGAAGTGCTTGGTATTTCAGTTGAATCCTGGCTTAAGCTGCAGGAAAATTACGCTAGGGCTTAGGGCTTGTTGATCTTTCATATCCACCTCTGTTGTGAGCTGAAAAAGCGTCAATCAAGGCACGAGGAGTGCCTTTTAGTTGTTCTAAATAAGCGACGAGCAACGCAGAGTGGCGCTTTTTCAGTCACAACCCGCAGGGCAGGGGCTATTTTTCCGCCCCTGCATATCTTAATCAATAAAAACATATTTTAAATCAAAAGCTTAATTCAGATATTCATATGAGTATCTGAGTATCTGAGTATCTGAGTAAATAATACTCAAGGACTTCATTAAATTTACCAATGCAGGTTATTAACTAAAAGTTTAATAACTTCATATGCTCGTATAGCAATGAGCTACACACGTATATATAATTGATATACAAAACAGGAGTGATATCCATGCAAGAAACTATAAAAAGACAAGCACCAATTAACTTACGCGCACTGCCAGCTCAGCGCGCTTTAATTGACCGTGCGAGCCAAATTTGTGGGAAGAGTCGTACTGATTTCGTTCTAGAAGCAGCATGTCGCGAAGCAGAGAATATCTTGTTAGACCAGCGATTATTTTTTCTCGATGAGCAAACCTTTAATGCCTTTGAAGAAAGCTTATTAGCACCGGTTAAAGACAACCCTGCCTTACGTAAATTGTTGGCTAGCCCATCCCCATGGGAGTAAGTGCCCCAACCCCATTAAAAGATGACCACGATATATCTCAATTTAATTGTGGAAATCAAACACTTAATAACTGGCTTCAGCACACTGCGTTAAAAAATGAACGTCATGATGGTTCAAGAACATTTGTGGTGTGTGATGATAAGCGTGTTGTTGGTTACTATACGCTCGCAGCAGGAGCTATCCAGCGCCTTGATGCTTCTGGCAAAGTAAGAAGAAACATGCCTGAACCTGTTCCCGTCATTGTTCTAGGTAGATTGGCTGTTGATCTAGCTTACCAGGGTAATAGGGTAGGTCCTGGTCTTCTCAAAGATGCCTTATTACGAGTGATTAGTATCAGCGAGCAAATTGGGATAAAAGCAATGCTTGTTCACGCTATATCTGAAGAGGCTAAAAACTTTTATCTTCATTATGGTTTTACTGAATCACCAACTAATGACATGACATTGATGATTACTATCAAGGATGCCGTGGCACATTTATGACGAATCAGTTATGTGACTTAAGCAATCTCAGTATTAAATCGGTACAAATAAGCTAAAAAAATTAGCTTTAAAATAGATATTGATGAAGAACTCAACAAATGGATTTGAACGATGGCATTAGTGAAAATTGGTTGGGGGAAAACACAAGATGGTAAATTTATTCACGTTAATGAAGCTACACGAGGGAAGAAATGTAACTGTACTTGTCCAGAATGTGGTACTCCATTAATCTCTAGGCAAGGCGAAGTCACAGCATGGCATTTTGCTCATTCACTACCCGTTGAATGTTATGGTGAATCCGTTCTCCATAAAGTCGCCAAGCAAATCATTACTGAAGCTGCTGACAGACAAAAATCATTTCTAATTCCTTCACTCGAAAAGGAACTAACAACAAATGATCTGATCGGTAAAGAGCACCTCACAACCTGGAAATATTCGGAAAGAATTGTACTTCTAGATGATGCAAAAGAAGAAATCAGACTTAGAAATGGGCTGATAACAGATGTTTTAGTAAGTGAAAAAAATCAAGAAACATCGCTTGCAGTTGAAATATTCGTAACCCATAAAAAATCTGAAATAGATATCCAGAAATTTTCAGAAATCAAACAAGATGTCATTGAGATTGATCTTTCAAAAGTTAATCCTCTATCAGATAGAAAAACTTTGGAAGAGCATGTATTGCGAGGCCCCGATAGGTATTGGCTTTTTAATCAAGAAGAGTCAAACCAATTAAGCATTCATCAACAAAATGTAGATAAGGTTAACCAAAATTACATTGATGAAATGATGCAGCTTGTATTACCAACTATCAACTCAGGTCAGCTGAAAAACCTTCGATTTATGTGGCCACAACTTACAAAAAATGTCTCTAAGAAAGGCATATTTACTGATGTTCTTTTTGGTAAGGCCCTCAAAACACCGAAAATTACTGAACTTAATTACCAGAAATCATACTCGTTGACTGGATATGGCTGTGTAACTGCATGTTTCGGCTGAATCCGATCACTGATTTCGGTTCAATCCGATCACCCATTTCGGTTTAATCCGATCGCCTGTTTCGGTTTTATCCGAACACTTTTAGCCTTTTTCCGAAATCACTGTTCGGTTTACCGAAGCAAGTGTTCGGAATGCCGAAATACCGTTCTTTTTCTAACTAAATCAATTGGTAAGCTTTCCTGACGTAACTTTACTGAGGAATGGCTGACCATGGCTAGAAAGAGAACACAAATGAACAAGATAAAAGATATCCTGAGACTACGATTTGACGCAGGTCTCAGCTTAAGAGACGTCAGTAAATGCTGTGCGGTTGGCCCTGCGACCGTCAGTGAAATTCTATCCCGTTTTTCTGCCAGCGGACTCACTTGGCCATTGCCAGAGCAATGCAGTGACACCGAGCTTGAAAATGCCGTCTATAAAGGCAGAAACGTCTCACGCCACAAACGCCAGCCTGATTTTGTCACCATGCACCATGAGCTCAAACGCAAGGGCATGACCAAACTGTTGTTGTGGCAGGAGTATCGAGAGGAAGAACCGGCAACCGCCTATGGTTACACCCAGTTCTGTGAACATTACGGTCGGTGGGTAAGAACACAAAAACGCAGCATGCGACAGCTGCATCTTGCCGGGGACAAGCTGTTCATTGATTATTGCGGACCGACTGTTCCGATAATTGACCCCAACACGGGTGAAGTCCTCTACGAGGCACAAATCTACGTCGCAACGTTGGGTGCATCGAACTATACTTATGTTGAAGCGATGCGCTCGCAACAGCTGCAAGACTGGATCATGGCACATGTCCATGCCTTTACGTTCTTCGATGGCGTGCCTCAGCTTTTAGTCCCCGACAATCTGCGTTCAGCCGTGACCAAAGCCAGTTCATACGCGCCAATACTGAATGAAAACTATGCACGTATGGCCAGGCACTACGGCACGGCCATTATGCCGGCAAGACCCTATAAGCCGAAAGACAAATCCAAAGTTGAGAATGCGGTACTGATTGTGGAACGCTGGATCTTGATGCGTTTGCGCCATGAGCACTTCTATACGTTATCGAGCCTGAATCAGCGGATACAGGAACTGCTGTTTGAACTTAACCACCGTCAACAACGCGTTCATCCAGGCTCACGTTATGAGTTGTATATCCGGCTGGATAAACCGGCATTGATGCCTTTACCAGCTTACGCTTATGAGTATATCGACAGCAAGCAGGCACGCGTTGGACCTGATTATCATGTGCTGTATGCCAAACATGCTTACTCGGTACCACATCACCTTGTTGGTAAAAACGTCACGTTAGAAGCAACAGCACAAATTATCTGTATCTATTACCAGGGCAACGTCATTGCTCAGCATCCAAGAAAACATCAGCCTGGTGGCTTTACCACCGTCAAAGAGCATATGCCAGAAGCCCATGTAAAACAGCGCTGGAGTACCGAGCGATTACTTGGTTGGGCTAACAACATCGGTAGCGGGTGCCGTACGGTGATCACTTCACAGCTTCAACGACGACAACACCCTGAACAGGCCATTAAAAGCTGTCTGGCCATCCTCACGCTTACCAACAAATATGGACAGGAACGACTTGAAGCTGCGTGTCAAAAGGCATTGCTGCTTGAGCAGCCACATTTAAAAGTGATTACGAATCTCTTGGTGAACAACAAAGAACGCGACACCAGCTTTACCGGTGCTGATGAGCAACCGGTTAATCACCACAACATCCGTGGACAACACTACTACCAATAAGGACGCTGACCATGAGTTTATCCTCATTGCATGAACAGTTAAAAGCACTACGGCTGGGCCACTTTTGCCAGGCACTGCAACAGCAACAAGCACAACCCAACACCTACGCCGATATGAACTTCGAAGAGCGGCTTGGGCTTTTGGCAACCCATGAACTGTTGTGTCGCGATAACACAAAAGTCACGCGCCTGGTCCGGCAGGCAAAGCTTCGTTTTGATGCTCGCCCCAGTGGTATCGACTATCGCAGTGACCGGGGGCTTAAGAAAGAAAAAATAGCCACATTACTGAGCGGACAGTACTTACATTACAACCAGAATATTATCATTACCGGTGCCACTGGCTGCGGCAAAACACATCTTGCCTGCGCCCTGGCAACACAGGCTTGCGAGCAACATCACAGTGCCCGTTACTATCGGCTCGGTGAGTTGCTTGATGAGCTGCATGTTGGGAGAGCTGATGGTTCATACCGGCAACAACTCACTGTGCTGGCTAAACGTAAGCTACTTGTCCTTGATGACTGGGGAATGGAAAAGCTGACCGCACGTCAGGCCAACGATTTACTGGATGTGATGGAGCTGCGTTACCAACAATCCAGCACTATCATCGCCAGCCAAATCCCCACCGCAGAATGGTACACACTGATACCCAGTCCAACAATCGCAGATGCATTGCTCGATCGTTTACTGCACAACAGTCACCGTATTGAACTAACTGGAGAATCGATGAGAAAACTAGACCAATCCGATCACTTAGCGTAAAAAAAGCATTATGAAAAAGAACGGCTAACGGGTGATCGGATAACTCCGGAATCGCTGTTCGGAATCACCGAAATACGCAGTAACTGATGCAATCGTGGAGAATAGGACCAAAATCAATGTCTGTTTTATTTTACTAGACACGGAAATACCATCTGTTAATAAAGATAAACCTTTACTGGTTTTTGAATATGACCCAACCTCAAAAGAATTTGTTCTAAGCTGGTTTCAAATACGCAAATGGGAAGAAAAACTGAAAGATTTAGCAGAAAAAGATTTACAAACGAAGCTTGCGGCTGAACAAAACAAATATCATAAACAGATCTTATACGCGGAAAACTTTTCAGCAAAATCCGACAAGGAAAAGATTCAATTCTTAGCCAACGAGCTCTCACTGCCTCCACCCTACAATGCTGGCCAATACTTAGAACATTGGAATACAACTTGGCACGTATGGAAAGCACTGGTCTGGAAGTACAAAGTCCTTAGAAAGCAAGGAATGATTATAGATGTCGAGCATATATCTGATGATAATTGGCTTGAACAACTATTAAGTTGGCCTAAAACTGAGGAAGCTCAAATACAACGGTCAAAAAATATCTGGTATTGGTTTTCAAGGGACCTCGAAAATTCAGCTATTATGGAACACAGGGGAAACATGATATTCAAAGTTTCTTCATCTATACCTGAAAAATTTATTCCTTGGGCAAAAATAGTTGCTCAGTAGTTAGGGGTAATTTTAATTTGTTGCCCATAAAGTCCTGACTGTTCTTTCCTTTTGGGAACTAGAATGTCCTTCAATTTATTGATTGGCTTTCAAAATTAAAAGATCTCAATTTTATTGCAAACGAATTCATGAACTTTTTAGTCTTTCATAGCGTGTATAAGCAGACATTAATGTATTACATACATCTTGAGCAAAAGCGGAAACATACTCTACAGGTAGATTTTTTACGTACCCAGTGCGAGCACCAATGTGCTGAATGGTTTTAGGTACAGTATAAAAATTCAATAGATCTTGTAATTCTGAAATAATAAATTCTTGTTCCTCGAAAAGAAAAGCATCATCCTTAGGATCAACGGTTATATAGTCCCAATCAACATCACCAAATTCACATCTTCTTTCTGTTTTTACCATGGGGATATTCTTAGATGTGCAGATGTGAAACCATTTAGACTCATTATCCTTTGAGCTTTTGAATTGTTCAAGAAAGGATATTTCCATAACTTTCCCCATAAAATCTTATAAGAATGGAATGAATAGCAGTATGACATCAAAGTCACAAAAACTATAACTTCATCTATAATTGCTCTGTATTACCGTCCCATGAATTTGAGTAACTCTATATGTATCATTTTTACGCAAAATCCATTAAAGGTGCACGCAAAAGTAAGAATGATGATTGCTTCTTAGTGAACCAGTTCCTCGGCAGTACCGATAATTACAAATCTCAAACTAAGAAAGATCAGTTTCTTGTTGGAGTAGCGGATGGAGTTGGAGGTGTACCCTTAGGAGGATTCGCAGCAAAATTCCTGATGGAAAATATATCTAATAAAGGCAAGCTTCTTTCTCACGCCTTAATTTTAAATATTATTAATAATTCCCATTCATATCTAAGAAAAGAATTTATGGGTGAAGCCCAAACAGTATTTACTCTGGCTTTTTGTAATCAAGAGATCGTGAGTATTTACCATGTTGGAGATACACGCCTTTATAAGGTCACTGATAGAAACATAGTTCAAATCACTAAGGATGAGACTTATACACAGGAATTAATAGACAAAGGGGTTATTAGTGATGAAATGAAAAATTTTCATCCACACAAAAACATCATTAAGCAATCAATAGGTGGTGATAGAGACATTATTATGAATCACTACAAATGCACTATAGAACCTGGAGAAACACTTTTACTCTCGACGGATGGAATTCATGACTATTTGTTTGATGAAGATATAAAAAATATTTTTAAATCGTCTAAAAATATCCAAAAAAACATTAACACTTTAATCGAGAAATCAGTGGAAATGGGTTCTAATGATGATATTACTGTTATAGCTGTAACAAACAATTAGGATAAGCTAACTACCATTTTCTCTTTAAAAGAGGACCATACTCTTTTTGTAAGACATCTATCGCATCAAGATTATAGTCTGCAACCTCCTCAAAACTTCTGCCACTTTCCCTGATTCCTTGGCTTTTTAACTTATGAATAAATGCCAGTGAACCATTAATCAGTTCTTTATTAAAATTAACCGTTTCATCAAAAGTACTTTTTGTAGCAAGATTACATTGCTTCTTGAGCTCATCTAAATAATGTCTGAATGCTAAAGACTCGTTAAAACCTGAACTTGAAGGTGGGTGTGCGTTAAAAAGCTTATCAATGTAGGCGTTAGTTTTACCATAAGGTTTCAATAAATCTAATCCATTTACCCTCTCTGCTTGATCCAACGCCCTCAACCTGTATTCAGATAAAGCTTGAGGACAGTAATACCAAGTCGCTCTTCTACTTACTGAATCCTCATTCTTGATAAGAAATTTCTTGGGATTAAAACTTCTCACATTAAGAAATGTTCCTGAAGCTATTGCATCTGCTCTGGAGCACGACAGATAAAGCATTTGATGATTAGCATATGCAACAATCACTTTTCTAGATTGTAATTTTAACCCTGCAACCAGAATGGACAAATTGGCTAACCAATTTGTATTTTCCATCAGGTACTCACCTTCAGGAACGATGTAGTAACCATCTACTTTCCAGCTACTTGATGCATCGATTAACCTTTCAATTGCATCCTCATCTTCTAATACATCTTTGTTAAGAGCGATTGTTGCGTATCTTTCCTTATCATTAAATGTTTTATATGCTGCTTCCAAAAATGTATATTGGTAATCAAACCAAATATCATCTACTCCATCACATATTACAGAAGGAATTATGTAAGCATAGGTCTGGGTGATTGTGTTCAATTTTTTAATGGCATCAAACTTTGAGGCCAAGAACTTAGAATCACTCAGAACTGATGTATCGTACTGCTCACTGTCATTAATCCAGTAATCATGTTCAATAAGTTTTTCATGAGTTGCTCTAGGATTGTAATATTGAGGATCTAAAAGAGTTTTACCATCGGACTTTAATAATTTCTTAGAAAAAGTTTCTAACTGTTCTTGCTTTAAATCTCTAGGACTCAATATCACTGTTCCCTCACCCCATTTTTCAATAAGATGTTCACAATGCCCCATCATTCCATGTCCGAATTGTAAAAATAGATCCATTATTACCCTCTTGACTCATAGTTTTTAAGTATAGTATCAAACCATTCTCTAGCTTCCACAGCTGAGCTTGGCCTTCTATTTCTATACTTATTCATACATGCATTTATAAATTCATTAAGCTCATCATGTTCACCGCCATTCACTTCTAAACTAAAACTTCCGCGCTGAATTTTTCTAATGACATGAATAATATTTTCACTACCATCTAAAAAAGGGTTAGTGCCGGTGAGCCCTTCATAAGCAATGACGCCAAGAGAATATATATCTACTCGACTATCTATATGTTTTTTTTCATTATTGATTTGTTCTATCGGAGCATAACCAGCGGAATGTGGTCCAAACCTGCTATTAGTATCTGTCAAAGACTCCATTGAGAGATCACGGGCAATTCCAAAATCTATTAGGTAGTAGGTGCCATCATACGCTCGCATGATGTTCTCAGGTTTGATATCTCTATGGACTAAATTCCTTCCTTCAAGCAACTGAATTGCAGTCAGTATAGAACTCAAAAGCTTATATACTTCACTATGTGTGAGTAATTGATTCTCATTAAGATATTGTCTTAAGTTCACACCATCGATATACGACTCAATGATAAAAAAGAATTTTTCATCTTCGAACTCTATTTCACCGTCATCATAAATTATTGACGTATTGAATCCCTGGCAGCCCTTTACAATTTCAATTTCGCGTTTAATTCGTTCAATATCTTGATCAGGCTTTATTACTTTCAGTATGACAGTCCCATGCTCAGGGTGCTGAGCCGTAAAAACATATTTCTGTCCAGCAGTATGATGCAATTCTATAGCTTTCAGCCCCTGCTCACTAAAACAACGTGCAATTCTATCGGAGGGTCTCATAACGTCCTACCCATTCATTAAACATCCATGAAATATGATTCTTGGGGAGTGCTTGCTTTTCAGCCTTGTGAATTTCGACAATCCCGTTGCCGTTAAGTCTATACAAACCAATTCCGTTAGTTCTAAAACGGTTAAGTGTAGTTTCTTTTGGTTGTTTTACAGCTGAAAGGGCATATGATTCTGATGAAAACCACTTGTTAGCATGAGCTTGGTTCAATAGAGAATCCCACTGATTCAATTTTGCTTCGACTGTAACTATACTTTTAAGAAAATACGTATCTCGCAGTGATTTAGCTACCCACCTTTCACCTTTTCTATCTATTAAGCCAGCATCAAAAAGTTTTTCAATTGCCTGCAAGATAGTTTTGTAGCTGAAGTTAGTTTTATCAACAATCTGATTTGCATTAACTCCACGCAAAGTTCGAATATTTTGAAGAACTTTTAAATCATTAACATTAATATTGTTACGACTTGGCCTCCATTGATCGATAGCTTTTGGGTTATATTCAGCTATTACTATATCTGGATATGCTTGCTCAACTAGTGGCTCAATAAATATTGATACTCTATTTTGTTTATTTTTATATGAGTCAACAAATCGTTCTATGAACTGATGTACCATTTCTAATTCGGGTCCAACAGTTGGTTTTCGAAATTTTAGGCCGATATCCTTCGACGCAGTATCAATTAAAGCTACGTTTGACACTTTTACATTCTCCAATAGTTTCACCTAACATACTCTTTTCATGCTGCCTATAATAGTTACAAATTAGTTTTTTAAATTTTCGGCTAAATCCTCAGCTTTTAGATGAGTATACCGTTTCAACATAGCTAGGTCCTTATGTCCGGTTATAGATGATACTTCCATAAGGTTGAATCCTTTTTCAAAAAAACGGTTGGTTGCTTCATGCCTTAGGTCATGAAATCTAAGACTTTCAATATGTGCTCGACGACAGCAACGATCAAACGCGGTAGTTATTGAATCCGCTTTGATCGAGAAAACTCGCCCATTTATATTACGCGGGATACTTTCCAGGATTTTTAGGGCTACTGGTGAAAGGGGCACCGTCCTATTTTCACCATTTTTTGTGTCCAGAAGCTTAGCTGTTCTTTTTAATCTAACCTGAGCTGCGCATAAGAAAAGAGGAACTAAAAGCCTGAGCCACGATCGAATCGTTTGACCAAAAACGAGAAACGAAAGGGCTCAAGTATGTACAATTTAGAGAAAATGTATTGCGAAGTCGATGATTTTTGCCAAAGATTTATCCCGGCCTGGCAACACCAGCAGATAGCAGCCGGAGATAAATGCCGGAACAAGCCTGGCAAGTTGTCGGAAAGTGAAGTCATCACTATTCTGATTTTATTTCACCAGCTCCGCTTCAGAGACTTCAAGACCTTTTATACACACTATGCTCGGAAGCACTTGAAGCAAGCTTTCCCCCAACTGGTTAGCTATACCCGCATGTTGAAACTGCTGCAAAGTGTGCTGGTTCCCCTGTGTGCCTTTATGACACAACGTTACGGCAAACCAACCGGCATCGCCTTTGTTGATTCAACCAAACTGGCGGTATGCCACAACATTCGCATTCCTCGAAACCGTGTCTTTAGCGGTGTTGCAGAGCGAGGCAAGGGCACCATGGGCTGGTTTTATGGCTTTAAGCTACACCTGTTAGTGAACGAACAAGGTGAAATACTTTCAGTAAAAATCACAACGGCCAATATTGATGACCGCAAGCCCATACCGGACATGGTCAAACAGCTATGGGGCACCTTGTATGGCGATAAAGGTTATCTGTCTCAAACACTTAAAGAGTCATTAGCCGAACAAGGCATTAAGCTGGTCACCGGCATTCGCAAGAATATGAAACCGCAACTGATGACGTTATGGGACCGGTTGATGTTGAGAAAACGCTATGTGATTGAAACAATATTTGACCAATTGAAGAATATTTCTCAAATCGAACACTCACGGCACCGCAGCCCTGTCAGCTTTATGGTCCACCTCATGGCTGGATTGGTGGCTTATACCTTCCAACCCAAGAAGCCTTCTATCAAGTTGAACAGGAATGAAAAGGGCGCGCTTATGCAGATCTGAGGTTAATCTATTAATGTTTTCCCATCTGAGCTCGACAATTTCGCCACGTCGCATTGCTGTTTCAATTGCGAATGAAATAATGGCTGAGAGTTCACCACCATATTCTTTAGCAGCTAATAATAGTCGTTCCTCTTCATTCCCTTCTAAACGCCTCTCTCTGCCTCGTTTGGGTTGAGGGGGTACTGTGATCATGTCAATTGGATTTCCATGGGGGAGATAGATGCCCCACTCCTTGGATGCAACCACAAGAATACGTCTAATACACAGTAGATCTTTTCTGACGGTTTCAGGTTTCACCTTTTTCAATCGTGTATCACGATAGTCAGCCAAGATTTCCGGGGTCAATTGAATAGCCATATAGTCACCAATATGACTACATATGCCTCGGATCATGGAATCCATTTTTATGGATGATTTTTTGGAAGGTAAGACTTCGGAACTGTAGCGATCTGCTATCTGTTGGAATGTCGTGCTCTCAGCACGTGAGCTTGAAATAAAAACCTTGTTGTCCATTTGGACTTCAACTTGAGTTGCCCATCTTTGAACATTTGCTTTATTTCTGAACGTCTTAGTTTGTACTGGATAACCTTTTTTGCGGATCTTCGCTTGCCACTGTCCATCGCCGCGTTTGGTATAAGTCGCCATAATTTATAATCATCCTTTATCATGCGCATATCACATAAGCAGTCCCAAAAGTGTCCCAAATGCATAAAACATGGGTTACACTTTTACATGACAATAATCTAAGTGATTGAATAAATAAAGGATTATGGTGTCCCTGACAGGAGTCGAACCTGTGGCCTTCCCCTTAGGAGGGGGACGCTCTATCCATCTGAGCTACAGGGACATCGGCCGTAATTATAACAGGGGCACTTCCAGTATAAACCTTCGATTTGGCTTTAACGTTTTGGTCAGAGATTTATAGCGATGTTCCGGTGGCAGCAATATGGCAGATGAATATCCAATAAACTCGAAACCCGACCCTTCCTAAATGCAAACTGAAACCTGACAGAACCATCCTTTGCGCATAGCGGATTGCCGTAAGATCAGACCTTTGCCTCTCTGAAGCTGACAAGGCGATGCTTTTCCTCGTCCCACAGAGCCAGACGCACAGAGGCGAAGCTCTGCCATAGGGTGATGTGACCTACTTCACGCAGTTCGGGATAATCGCGCAGGACTTCGGGCAGACGGTAGAAGGGAATGCGACTGCTGAGGTGATGGATATGGTGAATCCCGATGTTGGCAGTGAACCAGCGCAGAATGCGAGGCAAATCGTAGTGCGAACTGCCATGCAGCGCGGCCTCTTGTAGAGTCCAGTTGGATTCGTGCTCCCAGTAAGTGTCTTCGAATTGGTGCTGAACATAGAAAAGCCAGACGCCTATTGTTGCTGCCAGCAGCGTGATTGGCAACTGCACAAGGAGGAAGGGGCCAATACCCACCAGCCACATCATCGCGGCAACAACGACCAGAATTGCCACATTAGTCATCATAGTGCTCAGCCATGGCATCCATCCTGCGCGCATGAACCCTACTGGCAATCGATTGTCGAGCAGAAATAGGTAGGCTGGGCCAAGAGCGAACAGGACCAATGGATGACGGTAGAATCGGTAACGTTGTCTCTTGTTGCGAGGCAAAGCTCGAAATTCCTCAACGGTCAGGGTATCGATGCCGCCGATACGCGGGCGATCGAGATTACCAGAGTGCGCATGATGATGTCTGTGAGTGTGGCGCCAGAAGTCGAAGGGCGTCAGGTTCAATACACCGATTACTCGTCCAACCCATTCATTGGCCCCTTTTGAAGAAAAAAAGGCACCATGGCTGCAGTCATGTTTGATCATGAACAACCGCACAAGAAAGCCTGCGGCAGGAATGGTGATCAGAAGACCAAGCCAGTGTCCGGCACTCAGTGCCGCCCAGGATAGGGTCCAGAGAAGCGCAAAAGGGACCAATGTAACCAGCAGTTCAATAATACTGCGGGCGATACGTGATGTGCGGTAATCTTTCAGGGCCCGCATAATGGTGCGCGGTTCGCTGGAGATGTCGTTGTTTTGCATTGTGGATTTAATTGGCAGGCTCCTGTCTCGTCCGGCTTAACATACCGGGTGCTGCGGCCTCGTTGTGGTGCTTGCTTTGACGTACGAGTCATGACTTAGCATGCTCCTATTCATGGTGAAGTGTCTGTGCGCTTTCGCACACTGACAATGTAATTTATGTTCAATTTCTTATAAATCCTGGCTCATTTCTCTATTTATATCTGCTATGCCTTGGTGCGAAGTTAAATTATGGCTTCATTGTTAAATATGGATAGTTCTAACTGTCTGTTTAGAGCAGGAACTGATAAGGTCTTTAGCTAAGTTGAATCATCTGAAAGTGGATTTCACTTTCCGTAATAGGCACTCGTCATATTTGATTGAAAGTCAGGGTTCCTTAATTAACAGTTTGAAAAGGTTAGGCAATGGCAGATACACGCAAATATTCATCAATAGTGGTAGACGGTACTGGCAAATCTCCTGCCAGAGCGATGTTACGTGCCGTTGGTTTCAATGATGCGGACTTCCAAAAACCACAGATTGGTATCGCCTCCACCTGGAGCATGGTCACGCCCTGCAATATGCATATTAATCAACTGGCTGACTTTGCCTGCCAGGGAGCCGATGAAGCAGGCGGTAAAGGGGTTATATTCAACACCATTACCATTTCTGATGGCATTGCAAATGGCACTATTGGCATGAAATATTCACTGGTATCCCGTGAAGTCATTGCTGATTCGATCGAGGCCGTCGCTGGCTGTCAGGGATTTGATGGACTGATCGCCATTGGCGGTTGCGATAAAAACATGCCTGGCTGTCTGATTGGCCTTGCCCGCCTCAATCGACCAGCAGTATTTATCTATGGTGGTACGATTCAACCTGGTGCAGGTCATACCGACATTGTTTCTGTATTTGAGGCAGTTGGACAGCATGCCCGGGGAGATATGACGTCTGCTGAATTGCAGCAAGTTGAAAAAACGGCCATTCCCGGTGCCGGATCGTGTGGTGGCATGTACACAGCCAACACCATGGCTTCAGCAATTGAAGCATTGGGTATGAGTCTGCCAAACAGTTCGGCACAAGAAGCAGTGTCTCTCTCCAAAACAGAGGATTGCCGCAGAGCAGGCGCTGCAGTGATGTATATGCTCGAACACGACATTAAACCCACCGATATCATGACCCGGCAGGCTTTTGAAAATGCAATTACCACCCTCATTGCGCTGGGAGGTTCGACAAATGCGGTTTTACATATGTTGGCGATGGCCCATGCGGTGGATGTTGAACTCACATTAGATGATTTCGCCCGAATCGGCCGTCAAGTCCCTGTGCTGGCTGACCTGCGTCCCAGCGGCAAATACATGATGTCGGAACTGATTGCTATCGGGGGTATTCAGCCATTGATGAAAGATCTGTTGGATCGTGGCTTGTTACATGGCGATTGCCTGACCGTAACAGGTAAAACCCTGGCGGAAAATCTGGCCGATGTAGCGCCCTATCCTGCCGATCAGGATATTATTCGTCCATTTGACCAGCCCATCAAAAAAGACAGCCATCTGGTCATTCTTAAAGGTAATTTAGCCCCAGAAGGCGCTGTCGCTAAAATCACCGGCAAGGAAGGGTTACGTTTTACCGGTAAAGCCCGGGTGTTCCATTCTGAAGAAGAGGCACAGCAGGACATTTTGAATGGCACTGTGGTGAAAGGTGATGTCATCGTTATCCGTTATGAGGGTCCAAAAGGCGGCCCCGGTATGCGGGAAATGCTTAGTCCTACTTCAGCAGTTATCGGCAAAGGTCTTGGTAACGAAGTTGCGTTAATAACCGATGGTCGTTTCTCAGGTGGAAGTCATGGTTTTGTGGTTGGACACATAACCCCTGAAGCTTTTGATGGCGGCCCGATTGCACTGATTGAAAACGGTGATCAAATTACCATTGATGCGGAAACGGCTGAAATCACCCTTCACCTGAGCGACAGCGATATCGATAAAAGACGCATGGCATGGAAACCTATCCCTCCCCGCTATACGCGCGGGCTTTTAGCGAAATATGCCCATACTGTCTCCTCAGCTTCTGAAGGCGCCGTCACAGACAAAAACTTATGAACAGAAGATCAAGTAAGAAAGATTGTGGAATAGCACAATGCATTTTGTAATAAAAAAGCCGTGATGTTGTTCCACATCACGGCTTTTTACTTAACACGTTAAAAATTATGCGGCTTTATTTTTGGCCCTATAACGAAGCCCAATGAAACCAAATAACGCAGGAGCAAACAAAAATACAGCAGCTGGAATTGGAACAGCAGATGGATTGATGTCTAGCGATACAATAGTATCCGTATTGAATGAAAGCCCTTGCCAGTTTACCCAAATTTCATCTGCAAGCACTGTTATAAGCGACAAATCAAAACCACTCATGTTTGTCGATGGATTGATAGAAACTGAAGTGAAATCAGCAATTAAACCAAATGTGTCGGTGAGTTTAAAACCATTGAAGCCTGAAGAGTTCCAATATGATGATGATGAAAAATCGATAAGTAGATTCGTATCAGAGATGTCTAATGTAGCCATATTATCTGCTACATTATTGACCTCAATGCCAGCACCAACTACGACATCGCCATTGTCAGCATTAGAATAAGGAGAAGACATCGTTGGGAAGTAGTATTGATAAGTAAGGGTCTGGCCCGTTAAAAAAGCAGAATGTGCGTTAAATGACATCAGAAGTAACAAGGGGAGCAAGAGTAATTTTTTCATCGCGTTTTTCCTTTCTAATCATGCAGCCCAGCCCTGTTAAGTTCAACAGCTGAAGCTTTCCGTCCCAGGCTCACGCTAGGTTTGGCAAATTATAAAAAAAGAGTGATCAAATCACAGTTTTTTTATACATGATCGTTAGGGAATGCAATACTGTACTTTGGTACAAATTTGTTTTTTTCTTTCAAACGCCTTCCCAAACAAACACGACCTGCCTAAGGAAAATACTGACACATCCCGAGAAATATCCGCTATTGTTAATAGGGCCCGATGTCTTATCATTTTTAACTGCAGCAAATAGTTTTTCTCTTTTAAGGAATTATGATCATGTGGACTAAACCAGAATATTCAGATATGCGTTTCGGCTTTGAAGTAACAATGTACATTTGTAACCGTTAAGCCAAAAAACCTGAATCTAGAAAGCTTCTTTAAGGTAATATTGATCAGATAAGAAAGCTTGACTGATTTAGCAAAACGATCAAACTCCAGTGAATTCGTATCACTGGAGTTTTTTTATGTATATACAATTATTCCTCGCTATTTGATGCGATTACTTATGTTCATTCAACATATACTGGAGAACCGCTATGTCATCCATTCCACAATGCCGCATTGAAAGAGCGGGTTCTGAAACCGAAACTTTTTTTATCATTCATCAAAATATTGATGGTGAGCAGCAAATGTTAAGTAAGCAGTTTGCCAGTCATCAGCAGGCATTGGACTATATCCTGGTCCAGGGCTGGCAGGTTGAGCGTGAGAGAGCTGAAGATTCGATGATCATTGCTTCCAGATTCTTAAAGCCTTGATTGCAATAGATTGCATTGGCAACTAATTTTCTTCGGCTGTTAATAAACACCTAGACTGCATTTACGGCAGTAGCTTTCAACATATCGATCATGGCTGTTGACGCGCCAATATGTTGAGCAATCTGAATTTCTACATCCGGAAAATTCGGACGAACTGCATCTACATCGTGAGGAATGTCTTCGGTTACATGACGTCCGGAATTTAGAAAATAAGGTAAAACAGTGATTTGACGAGCGCCATCACGCACGCAGTTTTCAATCCCATCCGCAATCAACGTATCGGCAAGTTCCAGAAATGCGGCTTGCACAATATCGTAATGTTCGGCGCATTCCGTTTTTAATTTTTCAGCCAGTGCAATGACTTCATCATTTGAACGCTGGCGTCTGCTGCCATGGGCAATAAGTAATAATGCTTTCATCTATATATAGTCCGGTTTTGAATGTGAATTATGTGTGAATAGTTTTAATGATATTGCCAGAATTAGTTCTCTTTGAGCTTGATTGAGCTCCATTCAAAAGCACTATCCAGTTGCTTTTGAGGAACATCACAAAGTATTCATGACCACTCGAAACGTAAATAGAATGGACAGCTACGAACTCTGTCAGCATAATGCGGAAATAAGAAACGATTGTATTTAAACAAAATAACAGACACGGATTCAAGGATATGACTTCTGTTAATAAAACTGCCAAAGCAGGGATGTGACGGAAGGGCAAGCTTGATGAGGAACGTGTCTTGGCAAACCAATATGGTCGTCCTGACAATTTAAAACCTTATGAATCAGCAAGGAGACTGAGTATTCTTAAGAAGACCAAAGAGGTATTGATCATCGATGATCAATCAACCGGCAGAACTATTTTAGAAAAGATAGTCCAGCAAATTGGTGAAAATATTCACGTCACGGCGTTAAGTAACTCTACTGAGGCACTTCAATGGCTGAGTCAACATGAGGCCGATTTAATTGTAACGGATTATCGTATGCCGGAAATTGATGGCATCGAATTTATTCGTCGTGTGCGCCAGATGCCTGCTTTGCAAAGTGTTCCCATCATGATGATTACTGTCGTCAGCGAAAAAGCCGTGCGTTATGACGCACTGGATGCTGGGGCTACTGCTTTCCTCACCCGCCCCATTGATCAAATTGAATGTCGTACCAGTTGTCGTAATCTTTTACAGATGCACGAGCAACACCTGATCATTGAAGACCGTGCCAATTGGTTGGCACGCCAGGTAGAAATTGCTACTGAGCAGATTATTTTGCGTGAAAAAGAGACCATTATTCGTCTGGCCAAGGCGGGTGAATATCGTGATGAAGGGACCGGAAATCACGTTATTCGAATGGCGAAATACTCCCGTTTTATTGCTGAAGCATTAGGCGTTTTCGATGAACAGCAATGTGAGGATCTTGAATATGCGGCTCCCATGCACGACATCGGCAAAATCGGAATTCCTGATAACATTCTGCTAAAGCCGGGCAAGCTGGATCCGGAAGAATGGGAAATCATGAAAACGCACACTACTATCGGTCATGAAATACTTTCTGATAGTCAATCGAAGTACATGCATATTGGTGCGGTCATCGCGTTGCATCATCACGAACGCTATGATGGAAAAGGCTATCCTTCTCAATTAAAAGGCGAAGAAATTCCACTTATTGCCAGAGTCGTTTCTGTCGCCGATATCTATGATGCATTGGTTTCGGAACGGCCTTATAAAAAAGCCTGGTCAAATGAAGATGCCTGTCGTTACATCGAGCAAAGCGCGGGGACACAACTCGACCCAAGATGTGTTCAGGCGTTTTTTGACCGGATAGATGCCATCCAGCAAATTCAAGCCGAGTATGCTGATTAAATCTCCAGCAATGAATGATCGTTATGCACAGCCCCAGCAAAAAAATCTGCTCAGCCGGTTTTTAGACAAAATACCCAAAACGGGTGACAGCGAACCCGAACAAGCGATCAAAATCCGACTGACTTTGGGTATTGCTTTATTAATTTATTTTTGTCTGCCATGGGGCACTGACAGAACTTTCTCAGAAAATATTGACAGCCTGCCAAGTCTGATTACGTTGGTCTATTACTTACTGGCAGTTGTCATTGCAGTCGCTTTGATTCTCAACCCAAGGCCATCCCCCATCAGAAGGGTCTGTGGTATTTTGCTGGATTTGACTGCACTATCAGTTGTTATGTTGATCGCGGGTGAGCAGAGTGTCTTTTTGTTCGTTTTATATCTATGGGTGATTTTGGGTAATGGTTTCCGTTATGGCGTGAATTACCTATATATCTCGCTGATAGTGGGTATTCTGGGTTTTTCGTATGCCATTATAAATGGGGAATATTGGCAGCACTCTCAGCATGAACCGTTTGGTTACAGTCTGATGTTTTTGTTACTTATCATTCCGCTTTATTCAGCTTTTCTGATCAAAAAACTGCATGTCGCAATTGCTTTGTCAAAGCAGGCAAATGAAGCAAAAAGTCGATTTCTGGCCAATATGTCTCACGAATTACGTACGCCGCTTAATGGGGTAATTGGTATTGCAGATCTGATGGCGGAGACCCAGCTGAATAAGCAACAACATGATTTTGTTAAAATCATGAAAACGTCAGCACATACTTTGCTCAGCCTGATTGAAAATGTTTTAGATATCTCCAAAATCGAAGCTGGCAAGATTTTAATCAGCGATAAAAAATTTGATTTACACCAACTGTTAAACAGCGTGATTGGCATGCAAAAGCCAATGGCAATCAGTAAAGGCTTACACATTAATTGCTATATTGATCCCGCTCTGCCCTTTTCGATAAACGGTGATTTACAACATCTACGGCAAGTTTTAATCAATCTTATCGGTAATAGTATTAAATTTACTGATCAGGGTGCCGTTAAACTCTCAGCTCAACCAATCCAACACAAATCAAATCAAAATTTGTGGATCCGCTTTGAGATAAGTGATACCGGGATAGGCATCCCTCAGGAGGCTCTGCAACGTATCTTTGATGACTTCACGCAGATATCACCTGATACATTGAATAAAGGTGGCACCGGTTTAGGCACCACTATCGCCAAAGAGCTGGTTGAGCTGATGGGAGGTGAAATTGGGGTAACCAGCGAAGTGGGTGAAGGCACCCTGTTCTGGTTTGAAATGCCTTTCACTGCCAATGAACCAAATGAATTAACTTTATCTGAGAGCCCTATGCTGATTTTAAGCACCGATTCACTGCATGACCTTATTAAACCTGTTATCAATGACTGGTCAGTGAATTACCAACATGTAGACACCACCGCCAAAGCATTTTCAGTATTGATTCGAGCAGCAGAGGAGCAATCGCCTTATCAAACCGTTATGATTGATCAGGATTGTATGCATGACATCGATCCGATTCAATTTGCCAATATGATCCATGGTGAACCTTTACTTGCCAATACAGCACTGATTCTGTTGAATCCATCAGATTTCAGTAAACAGGATCCAAGACTGCGCCATCATTTTATTTCCATTGTGCATGATGTTAAGGAAAAACCTGTTCTATTTAATGCCATCCACGCGGCGCAGAGCAATCATGCCATTCAGGATGAAAAAGTCATTACCCTGGCTCAGCACTACGCAGCTCAATCTTACGCTAAATCTTTAAATATTCTTATCGCAGAGGATAACCTGGTCAATCAGCAGGTGTTGGAAGGTATTCTTCGCCATGCAGGACATCAGGTCATTCTGGCCAGTAGTGGCGAACAGGCGCTGGATGTTCTCAGTCAACAAATTGACAGTATTGAAATGCTGATTCTGGATATGAATATGCCGGATTACAGCGGAACCGAAGTTATCCGCGCCATGCGTTATATGGATACTGGGCATGATATTCCGATTATCATACTGACGGCGGATGCGACACCTCAGGCTAAACAACGTTGTCTGGAAGCGGGAGCAAATGAGTTTCTAACCAAACCAATAGATTCCCGTTCATTGCTGGAATCCGTAGCCCGTCTGGCTCTGGAACATCAAATCAATGTAAAACCTGGCAAAGTAAGCGGCCAGTCTAAAGTTTCTTCAGAACAATGGTGTGACCATCAGGTTTTGCTCGAACTTTCCGAGTTAGGGGGCGGTGAAGCCTTTTTACAGCTTTTGCTAAATGGTTATAAAGAAGATGGCACCAAACACCTGCAATTGATTCTGCAATCAGCCCATGATGATTACCTGACCTATCGTGAAAGCCTTCATGCTTTGAAAGGTTCATCTTCTGAATTAGGTGCGAATAAAGTTGCTGAGCTTTGTCGTCAGGGAGAGTCTTTTAAACCTTTCGATATTGGCTCTGCTGAATTACTTCTTTTGACCGAAAAACTGGAACATGCTTTTACACAAACACTGACTGAATTAGAGGTTGCCCTTAAGCTTCAAGGGCAATCGCAAAAAGCGGATCATTAATACCTGTTTTTATCTTTCATCACGACGCTGTGGCTAAAGATAATTCCAGCACTGTGAGTTATGACTGATAATGCCTCACATCACTGAACGTTTTGTGAAGCAAATTCTAAACGAACGAGACATCTCGATGTATCTCGCCAAATTAGTCTATTTAAATATTAATAAATTTATCTCATTTCACAATAGAAGTGGCGGTGAAACCAGATTACGCCTCGCCGTTTGACTTGGCAGTCTGACGATTGACCAGTCGCGTCATCATCCGGATATCCTTGCTGGTAAGGTTTAAAGCAGCATCCGCCCAGATATTGGCTATTGCTACAAGCTCCTCATAGCTCACGGTATTACATAAATCTTTAATACGTGACATCGCTTTATAGCTGTTTGGTGATTTTTTGGCGACTTTAATATGTTTGTATAAAGCCAGTTCGCCTTCACCTTTTTCGGCCAAAATATCGATCGCGCCCATTTCATAAAGCTCTTCTGCGGTATATAAAGCACCCGACAGAATCATTTTTTCAGCATTTGCCGCCCCGACTTTTCGGGATAACAATGTATAAGCTCCCATTCCAGGAAACAGATTAAACAACACTTCCGGCAGGCCTAATTTCACCCCCCGCTCAGCAATAATAATATTGCTCGATAAGGCCGCTTCAAATCCACCCCCCAATGCATCCCCCTGAATCAGACTGACGGTGGTCAGGTCACAATCAAAATGGAACATATTGTCATAGAGGATATCAACGCAATGAATGGCATAGGCCAGCAAGGCTTCACGGTCACGTTTTTCAATCAGTGAGGTAAACAGGTTTAAATCCCCTCCCAGATTAAACACACCATCAACACTGGAACCCACAACCAGAAAATCATATTTTTCATGATTACTCTGTTGCATCTCAGCTTTTACATTTGCCAGATAATCCGAAAGTTCATTCAGTAAGGTAGGAGTAAAACATGGTCTGGGAGCAGCATTCATCATGAACCAGCCAATCTTATAGGTCGGGTCATAATAGGTATTCAGATGTTGATATTGCTTTCCTTGATTCTGGTCTAGACCAGCCTCGTTCTCATCTCTGAGTTTAACAACAGCGTTCATCATTTTCTCCTTAAAAGGGCTTGGGCTGCCAATCAACAAGTGACTGATATTTGTCACTAAAATGTTTCAATTAAGGATTAGCACGAACTGTGCCGTTAATCACAAAAATTATTCGGCGGATGAAACTATCTGCATCAAGGTTTTCAAATGCGACACACTGGCCTTGGCATTACCTGTCAGGTTGTAGCCCCCTTCCAGTACCGAAACCAGTTTGCCATCACAGTGCTGTTTAGCAAGCCGCAGCATGATCTCCGTCAGTTGGATAAAACCTTGATCGGAAACTTTATAACACCCCAGCAAATCCTCTTCCCGGCTATCAAACCCGGCTGATATCAGTATCAAATCGGGTTTAAATTCAGTTACCGCTGGAATCAGTTTCTCTTCAAATGCAGAGATGATTTCTGCATCCCCGGAACCACAAGGTAAATGCACATTTATATTAAAACCTTTACCAGATCCTGTGCCGGTTTTCTCTGGAGACCCCGTACCGGGATAAGCTTCAGCATCATGCGTTGAAAAAAACAGTACCGAAGCATCATGATAAAAAGCCCACTCTGTGCCATTACCGTGATGATAATCCCAATCCACAATCAGAATTCGCTTCAGTCCATATCGTTTCTGGGCATAGCGGGCCGCTATAGCGACATGGTTGTAATAACAAAAGCCTTCCTCTTTGCCTGTATTGGTTGCATGATGCCCTGGTGGTCTTGAAGCACAAAAAGCATTATCCAGCAAACCTTTACAGACTGCGTCAACCGCCACCAGTACGCCTCCTGTGGCCAACATTGCAGCTTGATGCGCGTCTGGATCGTGACGTTTTATTGACGCTACATGATTTGCTGAATGAATAAGCAATAATTCAGATTCGATTTTGCTTTTGGGTTTTAACAATGTGACCTTGGATAGCAACTCACTGACTTCCAGCTCATCCCGCAGACGTTTATATCTGGCAGGGGATTCTGGATGTTGGGGCATAATATGATGGTTGGCAAAACCGGGATCCAACACCAGACCAGTCAATGCCGTTTGGCTTATCGCTGAAGTTTTACTGCTAACGGCACTTAATAAACCGAGCTTTAATAAATCCCTACGCTGCATATCTGATATCCCGAAGCGGCTTTAATCTCAACCATTTTTAGAAAATGATACAACTTCGCTTCACCATAAACTTCGACTGCTGCTTATTTCAAAAACGTTCTTTTTAATTACGGATTTACGACGCTATCGTTGCATGTAATCATTTCCATTTACTGTGATTTTCGTTTTATTAAACAGTTTATATCGCATTTCTCAGACTCAACGCATCAGGATATGGCTGCAGATAGGCCTGTCTGACAATGTAAGCATTTGGATGATTATTGAAATGATGTTTTAACAATGTGATCGGTACTATCAATGGTAACTCTGCCGTACGATAACGATTAATAATGTCGGCAAGTTCCTGCTTTTCTGCGCTTGAGAGCTTTTTCTTTAGATAGCCTTGTAAGTGCATTAATACATTTGTATGTGTTTTTCGGGAGGCTATTTTTGATAAAACCGTCATAAGCTCAGTGAAATAACCTTCTGCCAGAGCTTCAATCTCATGCTTTCCAGCATCCGCCAGCATCCGTCCCAGTTCGGCATAATGTTTGGGTGAATGAGCCATTAAAGAATATTTATATCGTGAATGAAAGTTAATTAATTTATGGTGAGTTAACCCGCCGCGAACCAGCTGTTTCCAATCATAATAGGCGAAAACCCGGGTAATAAAGTTTTCACGTAATAATGGATCATTCAATCTGCCGGACTCTTCCATTGGCATCAATGGATGGGCTTTTTTTAATGCATCAGCATACAATCCTCGTCCTGTTTCAGCTGCTGGATACCCATTTTCCTGATACACCTTGACTCGAAACAACCCACAACTCGGTGAGTTTTTCATAAAAATATAACCACATAAATCACTGTGTTCATGGGCTTTTTGCTGGCCAAAAGCCGTCAGTTTTTCAGTGTAATTCAAATTATAATCATGCACTGCAACTGCCTGTGGTGCATCCACATCACCAACGAGACGAATGGGTTTGCGAGGAATTCCCATACCAATACCCACTTCAGGACATTCAGCAACAAATTCAAAAAAACGCGACAAACTGTCGGTACATAAACGTAAATGTTTATGTCCGCCATCAAATCGCACAGATTCACCCAGTAAACAGCTACTGATTCCAACTTTAATACGCATCAAAGGCCTGTTAAATCATCATTAAATAGGTTTATCTCTACTATAGGTAAACTTTGCCAGCTGTTATGACTCTATACAAGGAATAATCATAACTATTCAAAGGAATTTATCATGGCGGCTTTTTTAATCACCGGTGCAACAGGACTCATCGGCCAGGCGCTGTGTCAAAGACTTTTAAACAATGGTGAGACAGTTTTTGCATTAAGTCGTAATTGTCAGAAAGCAGCAAAAATACTTGGTTCCCAGGTGCAGTGTTTTGAATCCGTCGATTCAATACCGGCAGATCAGCATATCGATGTGGTCATTAATCTGGCCGGCGCACCGATTGTTGATAAACGCTGGAGCGATGCCCGTAAGCAAATATTAGTGAAAAGCCGGGTCGACTATACACGTGAGCTGATAGATAAATTGTCCAAACGCTCCAACCTCCCCCATAGTTTTATCAGTGGCTCAGCAGTAGGCTGGTATGGAAACCAGGAGGATACGATTGTTACAGAAAGTAGTAGCTTCAAACCAGAGTTCAGCCATGAATTATGCGAACAATGGGAACAAGCCGCTTTGTCTGCAGAATCGCTTGGAATCCGGGTCGCTATCGTTCGCACGGGATTAGTAGTGGCCCCGAATGGTGGCTTTCTGAGCAAAATGACGCTGCCCTTCAAAATGGGTTTGGGTGGACCAATAAGTGACGGCCAGCAGTACATGCCATGGATTCATCTCGATGATATCTGTAGGTTATTTTTATTTCTGGCTGAAAATCGCTCGCTTACTGGTGTTTATAATGGCGCAGCTCCTCGTCCGGTAAGCAATCAGCAATTCAGCAAAGCACTTGCCAAAACGCTAAACCGTCCAGCTTTCTTCCGGGTTCCGTCCTGCGTACTGAAAGCATCAATGGGAGAGATGGCTGATTTATTACTGGGTGGGCAACGTGCAATCCCGGAAAAAGCTCAAGCTGCCGGCTTTGAATTTCTCTATACTGATATCCAGAGCGCGCTGAACGACGTGCTTAATTCTTCTGACTCAAAATAATAATTATCATGACGCAACGTGCAGTTTTATTAGTAAATCTTGGTTCACCGGATCAGCCTGATGCCCCTTCCGTTAGGCGTTATTTAAATCAGTTTCTGATGGATCCCTACGTGATCCAACTGCCTTGGCTGCTAAGACGGTTTATTGTCAGTGCCTTTGTTCTGCCTACCCGTCCAAAAGCCTCTGCAGAAGCGTATCGGAGTGTATGGACCGATACCGGCTCACCGCTGATTGTATTATCTGAAAAATTACATAAAGCCGTTCAACAGCAGGTTGATATGCCGGTGGAGCTTGCCATGCGGTATGGAAACCCCAGTATTGAAGCGGGGTTGCTAAAGCTTGCCAGGACTGATGAAGTTAAAGAGGTTTTATTTATTCCGCTGTATCCGCATTTTGCCGACAGTACCGTAACGACCTGTATTGAAATGGCCAAACACGTCATAGCCAAGCATAAACTGGATATTATCTTAACGGTCAAGCCACCTTTCTATCAGGAAGAAGGCTATATCAATGCACTGGTTGAACAAACCCGTCCCTATTTGATGGAAGAGCATGACCATTTGCTGTTCAGCTATCATGGCTTACCTGAGTCCCACATTTTGAAACGCGATCCCAGTGGGCAACATTGTCTTAAACAGGCCGATTGTTGCAATAAGCCACATGTGGCGCATGCCACCTGTTACCGACATCAGGTGATGACCACAACGGCTGCTTTTGCCGAAAAGGCCCAACTTAATCCAGACAATTACTCAGTCGCTTTTCAGTCCCGCCTGGGCCGAGCCAAATGGCTGGGGCCTAACACTGAAGATCGTTTAATTGAACTTGCACAAAACGGTACAAAAAACGTTTTAGTCATGTGTCCTGCATTTGTGACGGACTGCCTGGAAACTCTTGAGGAAATTGCGATTCGAGCTGAGGAAGTGTTTATCGAGGCAGGTGGTCGTTCACTAAAATTGATACCTTGCCTTAACGATGACCCGGTATGGGTAAACCTGTTAGCCCAGTGGTGTGAAGCGCCTTAGGACTTGATAATCTTTCATACCCACCTAGGATCAGACACGTCCTATAAGCGGCTGTCGAACCACAGCACTGGTATATTCACCACCCGGGCCATAAGCACTCGATTCTGGATCCCGCCCCCGAAGAACAGAGATAGCGCGTTGCAGATATTGGCGGTTAATACTGACGATGCCACCATTAACCTGATTTTTTTGCTGGCAGACTTTGGCCACGGCTTTTAGATTTTTTATCAACAACGTTAACGCCAATGCGTCATCTTCAGTTTGGTTATCAATGAACGCTTCGAGACCTTGTTTACCGGTAGGAAAGCCCGTAGAGGTTAATACCGCATCCCGTTGACGGCTATGCTGTTCGAGCTTCATGATTAACGGCTGTTTTTTAGTATTAATATCGGTGATGTTAACGATATCTGATAGAGCAAGAGCTTGACGCTCCGCGACCAGTAACTCAGCTAACTGTTTGGCAATATTGAGTTCAGACTGTAAAACGCTGTGCAACTGCTGTCCGGGTGACATAGCCATGTGAAGGTTCCTTTTTTATAGGTTACCCTCAAAATCAATCATGTTCCGTGCCAACTTTTGACTATCAACCTGATAGCTTCCATCTTCAATAGCTGCACGTAAAGCAGCCACTTTTTGTTCATCCACTACAGGCAAAGCAGCAATTTCCTGTTGCAGGGATTGCAGTTGTGTTGCCGTGGTTGTCAGACTGATCTTGTCCGTTGAGCTATCACCACTGGATTTGACCTGATTTGATGCGGTTTCTATACGTTGTTTATCTTCAACATTGACGATTCGCGTCGAGTTGATACCACCCTGTGTGGGTGGTTTTATATTATTAATATCCGACATAAAAATGTCTCCATATTGGTTCTATACGTTTTATCGGAACGAATTGAAAAAACTTTAATATAATGTGATTCGATCCAGAGTTTTCTTCACATTGTAACGCGTACCACCCCTGGACCATCTACTACGCCTTCGACAACTCTCTCTGAGGAGAGGTTTTTCACACGAACGCGATCTCCCAGGCTGGCATCAGACATCGCTGTACCCTGCATTCTGACCTCCATGGTTCCCGCACTAGCCACCAGCACAATAGACTCACCTCTTTTTACGATATTCAGTGGCCGCAGATGATTTTTCTGGATAACCGTGCCCAAGCCCAGTGAATATTTAACTTGCTGTCCCACCACAGCGGCAATATTTGCCATATAGCCTTGCCGAAGCTTGCCAATATCATGTTGCTCAATCCGCAAATCCTGTTTCGTTAAAACATGATTTGCTGAAACGGGTCGGGCAATCACCACCATGGGCCGCATTACTTTGATTTGTAAAGGAATATAAACTGTCCAGGCCACAGGCTCCTGACAGCGCACACCCACAGTCACATTACCGGCAGTTGCGATATCCCGATTACTGAATGCTTCCAGTCCTTTTTCACAATGCTGCAAGCGTAACCGTTTATCTAATGGTGTGACACTGACCTGAGGATTGTTAAATCGAGTCTGCGCCTGAGCTAAAGTATAGGTGAATGCGGTGTGCTCCACATCAGCCAACGATTGTAAATTGTCAGCCTGCGCAGTAAGTGTCAATAAATTGGCACTTAACACAAAACAAACACTACATAGTAATTTATACATTAATATCCTCCGGCAAAATGCACGGCAAATGAACACACGGTGATAACCTGCAACTTCCATTCCGATATTTACGGTTCAGAAATGAAGGTTACTGCCGTTATACTCTTGCAGTAATCAGGAGAAATTTATGGCAAGCATGATCGATGGTATTGACCAACGCACCCAACTAGCCGGTCAGAACCGGTTAGAGCTCTTATTATTCAAGCTGGGAGGCACCCAGCGTTACGGTATCAATGTATTTAAGGTCCGCGAGGCCATTGCTTGTCCTACGTTAACAAAAATGCCGCATTCACATCCAGTCGTTCGAGGTGCCGCGCGCATCCGCGACAAAACCATCAGTATATTTGATTTATCTCAGGGTATTGGCAAAAGGCCCGTGATAAATCCGCATGAGCATTTTGTCATTATTACTGAATACAACCGCAACGTGCAGGGCTTTCTGGTCAGCGAGGTGGATCGCATCGTTAACGTGAGTTGGAAAGATATCCTGCCTCCTCCCAGTGCTTCAGGTTCATCGCATTACATGACTGCAGTCACCAAAATTGATAATGAACTGATCCAGATAATTGACGTGGAGAAGGTCATGTCAGAAGTATTGGGTATCGATGACACGGTTTCAGCTGATTTGGTGACGCGTTTCGCAGAAGCCAATGCTGAACATAAACATCACATTCTGGTGGCTGATGACTCCAGTGTTGCCCGCAATCAGATACGTCGCACCATGGAGCAGATTGGAGTCAGTTGTACCATTGTCAATGATGGCAAACAGGCATTGGATCAATTAAAAGCATGGGCGGCCGAAGGTATTGATGTCAGCGAGCATATCGCTATGATGATCTCTGATATTGAAATGCCTGAAATGGACGGTTACACCCTCACAACAGCTATCCGTCAGGATCCAAACCTGAAAGATATCCGTATTTTGCTGCACACCTCCATGAGCGGTACATTTAATAATGCGTTAGTCGAAAAAGTTGGTGCCGATAAATTTATTGCCAAATTTGCTCCTGATGACTTGGCGATTACTGTACAAGCTTTATTAGAAGAATGGCGGGATAAGGATAAAGCTACAACGGAATAAGACTGAACAAGCACAAAAAAGCCCCAAAAAGGGGCTTTTTTGTGCTTGTAAAATGACCAGCTTACTGACCAAAACCACCAGCAGGCATCGGAATGACTTTATCCTGCTCAGTTACGATATCAGCCTTTGCCCGCATCAGGTTATTGCCAACAAAACCTCCCAAACGATAGACCCAGGGCTCAACTTTCGCATTAATTTCAGTAACTTCTTCCTGTACTTGTTCTGGTGTTTTCAGTATGTCGAGACTGGCAATGGCTTCCGGTACTTCAGGCGCAGCATCCGGGGCAAATTCAGCTTTGAACGTAGAAAAGTAAAAACCATCATTAAACGATGTTTGAGCAATAATCTTTAATCCATCATAGGTAAGGAATTCAGCTCTAACAACCTCAGCATCGCCACGGGAAAATTCATCAACGGGTTGTACATCTTCAAGACGCATTTGGTATAAGGTGCCTGCTATATCGTAACCAAGCTGTTCATAGCGAAAAACAGTGTCTTCGCGATCTTCCGGCGTACCGAATTTATCTTTCTGTCCCAGATTTATTAAGGTAGCAGTATTACCATTAGGCTGAATAATATCCACTCTGGCAACACGCTCACGTGCAATATCCACAATCAGCCCATCAATCCAGTTGAGCATCATTGGGCTAAACTGAAAGTAACCTTCCGCCAAGTAGCTACGATCCTCATTTATTCGACGTACATAAAATTGTTGTGGCCCTGACGTCTCAGCACTTAAATCACGGGCTTCCCCCAAAATCAAACCAACCATTTCCTGTTGGCCTTTAAATAATTTAATAACGAATGAACTGCCACCCTGTTCTGCACCTTCCACCCCCAGTACGGGGTATAGCTCTGGATCATTCGTTTTAAGTTCCAGAATACGAGCATCAGCCATATCAACCAGCATCCTTCTGACCAAATCATCATCTGCAGGATAATTATGATAATCGGCAATGAACCACTGTTTATCTGCACGACTGAGGGTAAATTCATCCTGTTCACTTTTAAAAGTGACGTTATCCACATCACTTAGCTGTTCAAACAATTCGGGAAACAGTAATGAAAAATCATCACTGGTATCTTCTGCTTTGTATATGGTGATTAACATCCACACCACCATTATTGCAGTGAGTATGGCGAGGATTGAAAGACTATTAAGTTTTTTCAGCATCTGTAGAACCTGTCTGTTCAGTTTGATACAAGCGTCATTTAACGCATGCAGAATTTACGATTGAAAACGACCCCGAGTACGCTTACGCACTCTTAGCCATCCGGTAATCAGTGCCAGTATCGCCACCACAATCGGAATCAAGCCGATATTGATGAACTTGACCAACGTTTCCAACTGATCGATATCTTTACGCAGGTTACCTTTCACCGCCCGTAATTCTAATTCGGTACGATCAGCAATCGCTCTGAATTCAGCAATTTCTTTTTGTTGTTCCGGTGTCATGATTTCAGCACCTGCACCACTTCGTTCCACCTGCATACGCGCAATACGCTGACGAGTTTGTTGTAATTTATTTTCCAGCTCACGCTCTTTCGCCCGATAAAGCCTTTCGGCTTCGCGTTGTAACGCTTCAACTCGCACAAAAGGACGCGTGAACCCCGTGCGGGCACGAACACTGATAAGCCCTTCTGCACCCGTCAATTCTTCGATGGCATTATGGATAAAGTCGATGTTATTAGAGGTATTAAAAGCTAAATCTTCTCCATAAAAATCCTGCATGATCACCCAAAACCTGTCATCCAACAGATCCACATCTGCAATAGCAATGACATCTATACCGCTTTTAGCTTCATCGAGATGATCGGGCATTTTTATTATTGTTCGGTTATCACCTTGTGCACCATCCGGAAAGGCAGTACGAGCCTGGCCCTCAATACGTACCGCTAATGGATAACTGATTGTTCCGCGTTCATACTTGGTCAGCAAGGCCACCGGATCATTGCGGAATTGCACTACACGTTTATCCACCAGCATGGCCTCATCACTAGAACTCAGCAGGGGCGTTATTTCTGTTGTGGCATCATCCAGAATTTTGAAATGCCCAGCGGTAGCTACGTTAATCTTGCGTAACTTTGATGTGATGCGTTGATCGGAATTCATGTTTTCCTGAGTTAACGCATTCCATAATACGTATTCAATAGGCTGGTTATTACTTTGAGCACCAAAATCCACCTGTCTGGCCGTTTTTCGGTCGGCAACCACATCGGAAGGATTACGTTCAACCCCCCAATTACTCAACAACTCTGGCATATTCGAGCTACGGTTTGCGACCATAGCTGCCATCGGATTGTCCGGATCTTTTTCAGGTACGTCTATTTCTGCATATGGATCCACAAAGGTGATTAACTTCCCACCCTGCAATACATACTGATCGATGGCATATAAAGTCTGGTCTGGCAATTCTTTAGGATGTACGACCATTAACAGATCAACTGATGATGGAATTCGACGTATATCTTCCGGTAACACCGAAACATTAAACATTTCACGCAATTTTCCCATTACTGCCCAGGGTTTTGCTCCACCTTCGGTGTCCAACTGCCCTTTTAGTGGATCGTAGTCTTCGCCATCAATTGGCAACGAACTCATTACCGCTACATTTTTACGTTCTACATCTGACAATTGATAAATCAATCGTGTCAGATCATATTCCAGTACATCTTCCATTTCTGGTTGAAAGAAGCGGATACTTTCCAGACCATCCAGAATATTGGTACCTGCTACACCAAAAAACAACGGATCCGCTTCGCCTTCAATCGGTATGGATTGCAGGCCGTATTGTTTGGCCCGCTGCTCATGGTCAGAAAAGGGTTTAGGATTAATAATTTTCACCTGAATCATGCCACCCGAGGCTCGTTGATACTCCATCAACAATTCCTGTACGCGCTGGGCATAAGCTTTCAAAGAAGGCAAAGCCTGTGCAACCTGTTCTGAATAATAAAAACGCAGCGTAATAGGTTGCTGTAACGATGAAAGAATATTTAATGTTCCTTCTGACAAGGTATAGAGTTTATCTTCAGTTAAATCGACCCGGGCCGATTTAAAATTACCGTTAACCACAATAATAAAAGCGATAAACAGAATAACGGCTAAAATCAAACCGGTTTTGGATAATAGTTGTTTATTCATTGCTGATTTGTGCTCCTAATCGGCTTTACGTGCATTCACTATCAGGGCGTTGGCAAACAACCAGATAGCGATAAGTGCTGCGAAATACAATATGTCACGTAAATCAATTACCCCTTTGGAAATCGCATCAAAGTGGGTCAGAAAACTGAATGAGCTGATTGCGTCAACCAGTGGTTGTGGTGCCCAGCTACTAAAGAAATCCAACACAATGCCATAGCCCGCCAGCACAAATATCAGGCTAACAATCAAGCTCAGCACAAACGCAACAACCTGATTTTTGGTGGAGGCTGATACACAGGAACCGATGGCCAGAAAACCACCGGCCATCAGGAAACTGCCTACAAAACCGGTGAAAATCACGCCGTTATCCGGATTTCCAAGATAATTCACCGTGATCCAAAGCGGGAAATTCAGGATGAGCGCAAGGCCAGTAAACGCCCATGCCGCAAAGAATTTACCCAGTACAGCCTCAAATACCGACACTGGCAAAGTCATTAACAACTCAATTGATCCACTTTTACGTTCTTCGGCCCATAAACGCATCGAAATTGCCGGTATCAACAAAATGTATAACCAGGGATGTAACGAAAAGAAAGGATATAAATCGGCTTCACCACGAGCAAAGAAATTGCCCACATAGAACGTTGAAAAACCAGCCAGCAACAAAAAGATAATAATAAAAACATAGGCAACCGGAGTGGCGAAATAACCACCAAATTCACGTTTCATGATGAACCAGATATTCAGCATATTCATCATTTAACTCCTGCAGTTCTAGGCAAAGTAATACTGCGGAAAACCTCATCAAGGCGACCGCTCTCAGCGTAAAGCGAAGCAATTTCCCATCCCTGTTCACGAATTTTTTCTGACAGGGCGATAGTGATATGGGCGCTGTCTTTTGGGAACACCCGGATACCGTTACCCGCCATCAATAATTCAGTTTCTGCAACAAAATCCAATTCGGCGACATACTGCAACAGTTTGGTGTTATCAATTTCATTGACCGACAGCACGACTGCATTGTGATAGCGTGATTTTTGTTCCAATTCGGCAGGCGTTCCATCAAACACGACTTTTCCACTGGCGATCACCACATTCCGGGTACACAGAGCGTTCACTTCTTCAAGAATATGCGTGGAGATAATAATGGCCTTATCTTCTGCCATTTCATTTATCAACGTACGCACTTCGTGCTTTTGATTCGGGTCCAGCCCATCAGTCGGTTCATCCATTATCAATACTGGCGGATTATGCAGAATCGCCTGTGCCAGACCAACCCGACGTTTGTAACCTTTGGATAAGGTTTCTATCGGTTGATACATCACATTCAGGATGCGGGAGCGTTCTGCAGCGGAAGCTACTGCACGCTTTTTATCCGCTCCGGATAATCCACGGATATCAGCAATAAACTTGAGGAAACTGTCCGGCGTCATATCCGCATAAGCAGGCGCGCCTTCAGGTAAATACCCCAGATTCGCTTTTACCGAAATCGGATCCGTTGAAACATCATAACCACAGACTCTGACCGTACCGCGAGTGGGTGCCAGAAAGCCGGTTATCATCTTCATTGTGGTGGATTTACCTGCGCCATTCGGGCCCAGAAATCCAAGTACCTCGCCTTTACTGACCGAGAATGTCACACCATCCACAGCCCGTATCTCGCCAAAATGCTTGGCCAGATCTTCTATCTCAACTCTGAGTGTCATACTTAAAGCGTCCCCCGCTTCATCAAAAGCATCTTCAAACCGGCCATTATTCAGCCCATTAAGCTATTACGTCAAGCTTAATACATTAAAGTTTTCAGGAATTTTTCCCGCGAGATTACAGGAAAGGTCTCCCGACGTATATCAGGGCACGTTTATCTTTGCAAAATAAAAACAACTTTGAAAAATAAACCGGCTCCATGCATTTTTTTGCAATCAAAAATACGCTATGGTGAAATCTGCCAATTAATTTTTCTGGATGTTTTATGCCCACAAATTCTTTTCTTCAGCGCAGTCGTCAGGTGTGGTGGAATATTATTGATTCATTTCGAGATCCTGACAGCCGACGGCAAATATCCAAAGCTTTACTGCTGATAACCAGCATTATCCTGTTCATTTTTATTGTAATCATGCTTTGGTGGGGTAATCCACCCAGTGCTTTTGACCCTGAGGTAAATGCTCGGAAAATCGCCAGCGAAAAACAACATGAGATGGTCACTGGTTACACCTCCACCGCCACCTTGATCACTATTGCCAATACCTTACTTGATAAGCCTGGTGGTTATTTGACCAACGACGTGATGCCCCCATCCGTGTGGATGGACAATATGCCCAATTGGGAGTTCGGCGTGCTGGTGCAGATTCGTGACTACTCACGATCTCTACGTAACGATATCAGCCGATCCCAGTCACAATCAGCAGAAGATAAAGATCTTATCATTGCCGAACCGCAGTTTAATTTCAATTCGGATTCCTGGCTATTCCCACCGACTGAAAGTGAATATAGGGATGGAATTAAAGCATTGGAAAGCTATCTGGCCCGTTTAGCCGATCCGCAACGCGATGAAGCACAGTTTTATGCACGTGCAGATAATCTAGCAGCGTGGTTAGGTATAGCAGAAAAACGTCTGGGCAGCCTTTCTCAACGTCTCAGTGCCAGTGTCGGTAAGATTCAGATTAATACAGCTTTGGCAGGAGATCCTGAGGCCCATCAGTCAACCCTGACGTCACCTGAACGAGTCACCAAAACACCCTGGTTAGAAATAGATGATGTGTTTTATGAAGCCCGCGGTTCAATCTGGGCAATGATTCATTTGCTTAAAGCAGCAGAACATGATTTTGCCGATGTCTTACAAAAGAAAAACGCGCTTATCAGTTTGCGTCAAATAATACGTGAACTTGAAGCCACCCAAGCAACTGTCTGGAGCCCCATTATCCTCAACGGCAGTGGTTTTGGCTTGTTTGCCAATCATTCATTAGTGATGGCCTCTTATGTGTCACGCGCCAATGCCGCAATGATTGATTTAAGACGTTTGCTGGAGCAGGGCTGATCTCTATTCTCTGAATCAATTGTAAAAACTTCCCTGGAATCAACAAGATTGCTGTTTAAGTATTTTTCGATATATCTTTGAAAATATATTGATATTTATTCTCTACCAAAAGGTACTCATATGAAACGTTTATTGTTCCTCTTTTTACTGTCAAACCTTTTGCTGGCCCCGGTAAAAGCAGAATCATTGCTTAAACTATCAACCACAACCAGTACCGATAATACGGGTTTGCTGGGCGTATTGAATCAGGCTTTTACCGAAGCAACAGACATTAACGTTGCAGTGATTGCCGTTGGCACCGGCCAGGCATTAAAGCTTGGCGCAAATGGAGATGTAGATGTGGCACTGGTGCATGCCCCTAAAGCTGAGCTTGAATATGTCGAAGATGGTTATTTCATTGATCGCCGCTATGTCATGTATAACGATTTTGTCTTAGTTGGTCCGGCAGATGATCCCGCTAGAATCGATTCCGCTGAAACCATTATCGAAGCCATGCAAAAAATTGCTCAAGCCGGTAGTCGTTTTGTTTCGCGCGGAGATGATTCAGGTACCCATAAAAAAGAACGCCAACTTTGGGATGCCGCTGATATCACTCCCACAGGAAACTGGTATGTGCAAGCCGGTCAAGGTATGGGGGCAGTATTGAAAATCGCTGATGAAATGTCGGGATATGCTTTAACAGATCGGGGGACGCAGATTGCCTTTCAGAAAAAAATGCAACTAAAACTTCTGTTTGAAGGAGATGGCATGTTATCCAATCCCTACCACATTATGGCGGTGAATCCTGAGAAACATTCCCATACTCAAATCAACATGGCTAAGCAGTACATGGATTTTGTGACGGGTGAATCGGGTAAACGGATTATCGAGAACTTTAAGGTGAATAATCAGCAATTGTTTTTCACCGCACGACCTGAAACCAAATAATTCTTTCCCGATAAAATAGAAAAGCCGCTGTTAATCTGAACTAACAGCGACTTTTTTATACAACTTTTAATTGAATCTCTGAATTAGAATGCCCATTGGCTGCGAACCTGGAATACATCAGGTTCCTGACCATCAAACGTTCCGCCATCGACATCCAGGACATGTACGTAATTTGCTGAGAACCGTAACATCGGCACGGGATACCAGTTCAGCCCCAAGGTCATTGAATCGGCTTCTCCCCCTTCAATTGCACCATCATTCAGATCCAGTGAGCTGTAACGCATAGCAACTTCCCATGCACCGATACCGCCATCACCCACTCTGCGATTAGGTTTTATGCCACCAAAAACGCCGTTTTTATAAGGACGGGATTCACCGGTAAGCAAATAGCTGCTTTGCAGGTACCAGCCATCAAAATCAGCATCGCTAATATTGTCGCGCTCTACTGAAGCACGAATATATTCTGCCTGGGCAGTAAAAGGCCCCATTACTGTGGCGAATTCCAAACCACTTTTCAGCATCGTATCAGCATTTGCCAAATCATCTGTATCGACTATGCGAACACTTGAAACACTTGTTTCAGAGGCTTGACTGAATCGCACCTCATTATTCGGTTGCAGATCTCGATAATTAAAGCCTAAGCCCAGATGAACCACTTTGCCGGCTTCATTAATAGGTGCCAGCGTTCCTCGGGTACTCCAGCCCCAACCTTCATCTTCATCTCTATCATCTGCATCACGGGTGTCATTGACTGTATCGCCCATCAAAGCTGCAGCCAAAGTCCAATGTTTGCTATTACGAGCTCCCATCACCCCAATATGCCGTCCGGCATTAAAAGCAGTGGGCAAGGCACGTTCCATAAACATGGTGTTATTGGCACTGATCATATAATCCAGACTGAAGGGATCTTTGAAATTACCCGCCATGATTTGGTAGTTCTCAAAACCATTATAGGTAATAAAGGCGTCAGTAATACTGTCGTTATCAAATTCGTATTCCAGTTTGTAACCCCAGTCACGATATAAGGTGCCAGCGAGATATAAACGAGCACGACGGATATCCGTGCCATCCCCCATATCCGGTGAGCCGCCATAAGTGGCAGCATCCACTTGCAGACGACCACCCACTTTGGTCGAAAACTGACCGTCACGGGTTTTGAGCGTTAAGCCGCCATTTGTGGATATTTCGACATCAGAAGGTTTGGTCGCATCGGCCAGCTTTTCATCAAGCTCGGCCTTTTGTTGTTCATTGCTTGCTTTGTTTTCTGCCAGTTCGTTCATTAACCGACCATATTGCTCGTCGGTCACCATGCCATTTTCATGCAGCATATTAATCAGTGTTTCTAATTCGGATGCATGTGATGAAAAGCTGAGCGTTAAGCCAATGGCAGCTGTCAGCAGGTGTTTTTTGAATCGCATAAACGTGTTCCTTTTTAATGGCCAATAAATTTCTGTAATATTATCGACACATTTGGAACCAGCATTACTATTTATTATCAAAAAAAATAGTAATCTTTTGCTATTGTGATGAAGTTCTAATTTATCAAAAATCCTGCACACCAATTAACACTTAACCACGTCTTTAAACATTTTCGCCAACTCCTGGCTAGCTATTTTATTAATGGTTAAGCGCGGTGCATTAGAGATATTATTAATTTAATCTCCCGAGAATTATCTAACAACGAAATTCACTTATGATAATTGTAATATTTCAGCTAAAACGCCCATTGGCTGCGAACCAGAAAAATACGCGGTTCTTGACCTGAACTTGGCCCACCATCAACATTCAGAACATTAATGTAATTGGCAGAAAATCGTAGCATTGGCACTGGATACCAGTTCAGCCCAAAAGTGAGGCTGTCTATTTCGCCACCAATAATATCTTCGTCGGTTAGATCCAGTGTGCTGTAACGCGCGACCAGTTCCCAAGCCCCGACACCACCATCACCCACATGGTGATTTGGTTGCGGACTGCCAAAGTCGCCATTTTCATAGTTCAATGAATCATCGGTCAGAAAAAAACCGCTTTGGATATGTCCCCCAGAAAATCCAACATCCTGCCCCACTGTTCGGCGTACATCGGTCACCATGTACTCGGCCTGAGCAGACCAGCGATTTCCTACTGCTGCCCATTCCACTCCACTTCGGGTATAGGTTCGTGCACCAGGAATAATACCGGTATCAACAATTTCAAAGCCGGCCACTCGGGCTTCGGGCTGCTCATCAAATCTCAATGTCGCCTGATCATTTAAATGCCGGTAAAAAGTGGCCAATCCAAAATGTAAAACCATATTGTTGTGATTGATGGGCGCCATGGTGACGCGTGCACCAACCCCCCATCCTTCATCATTTCGTTCGCGCTGTTCATTGGCATCATCACCGAAAATCCCAGCGGTAGCACTCCAATGCTGCCGTTTGGTATCGGCCATCATACCGATATAACGATCCCCACCAAATGCCCCAAGCAGGCTGCGTTCTATCAACTGCGAATTGGCCGAACTGCTGCGATATTGCAATCCCAAGGGAATTTCCATAAGCCCCATTCTTAAACGAGCTTGAGAAAAACCTGTGTAACCAATATACGAATCTTTTAATTCACCACCATCCGTGAAATCGTAATCTAACTTGTATATCCAATCACTGAATATCCGGCCCGACCACGCGAGGCGAGCACGACGAATATTGGTTCCATCGGCAATCTGTGGCGCGCCATCATAATCGGCGGCATCGATCATTAAGCGCCCCCGCAAGCGGGTTTCAAATTGACCATCAGTGGTGCTAACCCGTAACCCACCTTTAGTGGTGACTTCCACTTCAGGCGGCTGAGTGACTAATTCAAGTTGTTCTGTTATTTGCTGTTTTTCTTTTGCAGATTGCTGCTGGTTTTGTTCCAGCTCGGCCAACAAACGGTCATATTGTTCTTCACTGACCATGTCATTTTCATGCAACATATCAATCAATAAACGTAATTCAGAAGCGTGGCTTACTAGTGGTAAACCGAGAACAAAAACAAACAGCAGTTTTGGAACAAAATTCGACATTGAAAACTCAGCATTAGGTTGTGGGGATTGGGAAAAGCATCACCCGAACTCATAGGAAAAAATCCTAATCACAGTTTAAGCAACGGTTGCTGAATTCAAACTTAATTTCGTAAATGAAGCAGTAACTTGAGTCGTTTTTTCCTTTATACAGAGCGTTGCCAGTGTCCTGATTTACCTCCAGCTTTTTCCTGCAAACAGACATCGGTTATTACCATGCCGCGATCCACCGCTTTGCACATGTCATAGATGGTTAGCAGGGTAATCTGGATGGCGGTTAGTGCTTCCATTTCCACACCCGTTTGCCCGGCAGTAGCAACTTCAGCCTGACAATTAACGGCGTTATTAGCTGCATCAATTTCAAACTCGACAGTCACTTTACTTAATGCCAGCGGATGACATAGCGGAATTAAATCCGAGGTGCGCTTGGCCGCCATAATGCCGGCGATGCGGGCAATACCCAAAACATCACCTTTTTTATGATTGCCCTGCTCGATCAGGTTTAGTGTCTCGGGCAACATAATAATCCGTCCCTTGGCAATTGCTCTGCGTTGTGTCACCGCCTTATCGCCGACATCGACCATATGCGCTTCACCAGATTGATTAAAATGCGTCAATTCTGCCATTTTGAATGTTATCCTTATGTTTTAAACTAGGAAACAATCAACCAGATGTCTATTCAAGTCAAATTTTTTGCCAGTCTGCGAGAAAGCCTGAGGCAGAGTGAGACCGCCGTAGAACATGCCTCCACTGTGACCGAGGTATGGAATCAGGCAACCCAGTCTGCCCCCTTGCCCGATAACTTGCTCGTCGCTATCAATCTTGACTATGCCAATATGCAAAGTCAGGTGAAAGATGGGGATGAAGTTGCCTTTTTCCCACCGGTTACCGGAGGTTAATCATGGCCACGCATATTCTTGATAACGATTTTCAACCCTATCAATGGCTCACTGAATTTTCCCAAAAGATGCCAGCGGGCAGAGATGGTGCTTCAGCCAATTTTATCGGAACCATGCGCAATTATAACGATGATGCTTCGGTACGAACCATGACACTGGAGCATTACCCGGCCATGACTCAGCGGTATCTCGAAAAGCTGGAAAAACACGCTAAAACCGAATGGCCTTTAAATGATTGTCTGATCCTGCACCGTGTGGGGAAAGTATTCCCAGGCGAAGCAATTGTGTTAATTGCTTGTTGGTCAGCACATCGCCGTGCGGCATTGGATGCCTGTAACTGGTTAATCGAAGAACTTAAATACAAAGCACCGTTCTGGAAAAAAGAACAGAATCAGCAAGGCGCGCGTTGGGTGGAATCCAATACCGATGGTTTATAAAAAACAAAAGTCAAATTGATAGCGCATTTTCATCGGCTATCAAACCTGTTTACCCATTGAATATTCAAATCAACTTTCTCTGGCAGATTGAACATGAGGGGAAAACCGTTACCGTGGATCCCGTCTTATTTAGCCTGCTGACCAGCCTTGATCAGCTAGGTTCACTGCAACAAGCTGCATTGCAATGCCAGACCTCCTATAGGCATGCCTGGGGCTTGATGGAGAAAGGAGAAAAACTGTTCGGTTCACCTCTGATTATCAAACACCGTGGTCGTGGCGCCAAATTAACTGAAGCTGGCGAAAAGCTATTACAGGCTCAACGACAATTGCAGGCTCGTCATGCACCTCAACTTGCCAATCAAGCTACTGAACTGGCCCACCAGCTATCGAGTATTCAACAAGCACAGAAAAATTATCACCTAAGAATTTATGCCAGTCACGGTTTAGCCGTCAGCGCGTTACGAGATACCTTGAACCAGCTTCAGGATATGCCAGTTGAATTACACTTTCACGGCAGCCTGGAAAGTCTGCGAGCGTTAAAAGAAAATCAATGTGATATTGCCGGCTTTCATGTACCCGAGGGTGAACTTGGCAAACGTGTTTCATCACAGTATTTGCAACATATTTCGCCGGAAAATCATCGTCTAATCTATCTGGTCAGACGATTGCAAGGGTTAATGGTACCTAAAGACAATCCGCTTTCCATACACTCACTCGCTGACTTAAGCAAGGGCGGCTACCACTTTATTAATCGTCAGAAAGATTCCGGAACACGCCTATTACTGGATCAATTACTCGATCTGCAACACATTGATCCGATGACTATTACAGGTTATAAGCAGGAAGAGTTTACGCATATGGCCGTAGCTGCAATGGTGGCCAGTGGCGCAGCTGACTGTGGTTTTGGTATCGCTGCAGCAGCCCAAAAATTCGGTCTCAACTTTGTTCCTATCCAATGGGAACACTATTGTCTTGCTGTCAATCAGCAGCAATTTGAGCATGAAAGTGTGCAAACCTTGTTTGAATGCGTAAATGGACATGCTTTTCAGAATGCGTTAGTCGATCTTGAGGGTTACCAGCTAGATCGCTGCGGTCAGGAAGTCGCGTTTGAGCAGATTTTCGGAAAAGGTTTTTCCGAAAATTAAGCTAATTCTTTGTATAACTTTTCATCCACTTCTCTTTCTGTCTGATGATCTTTCTCTAAACAAGCTATTTCCCCATAGTCTAAATATGCAATTTTTTGCATATTTTTAAGCTTATTTTACTGTGTTATTGTTTTAAAAACAGTAAAACTAAAACTTTATATGCAAATATATTCATATATAAGCGTGAGGGGAGAAATGAAAACACCTGGGCAATGGCAGATGAAAAACGTCCGTGAAATCATCCAGCAGCTAAAAGAAAAGCCCGGTGCTTTATTACCGGTCTTACATGCTATTCAGCAATATATCGGGCATATTCCAGATAATGTGGTTCCTGTTATTGCTGACGAAATGTTACTCACACGTGCCGAAGTGCATGGGGTTATAAGCTTTTACGCACATTTCCATAATCATCCCACTGGGCAAAACATCGTTGAAATCTGCCGTGGCGAAGCTTGCCAATCTGTAGGCTGTCGTCAATTGGAAAAACACGCAAAAAATACGCTTAATATTGATTATCAGCAAACAACCGATTGCGGCAGTATCACGTTGGAACCCGTTTATTGCCTGGGTAATTGTGCCACTGGTCCTTCAATACGTATTAATGATGATATCCATGGCCGTGTCACCCCGGAACGTTTTGATGAATTGATGGAAAACTGTCGTCAGCATTTGCAGGAGGCAGGCTAATGTCGATACGGATTTTTGTTCCCAGTGATACCACCGCTCGTTCCTTGGGCGCAGATCAGATTGCCACCTTGATTCAAGCTGAGGCATTAAGTCGCGGCATTGACATCACCTTAGTTCGAAATGGCTCTCGAGGGCTGCTATGGCTCGAACCGTTAATCGAAATCGAAACCGACAACGGTCGTCTGGGTTTTGGACCAGTTACCTCAAATGATGTACAGACACTTTTCGAACAAAACTTTTATCTGGGTCAAACACAGCACACTCTCTGTGTGGGACTGGTCGAGCAAATCCCTTATCTGAAAAATCAACAGCGTTTAACTTTTTCCCGTGCTGGTATTACCGATCCATTGTCGCTAGATGATTATCTCGAACATGATGGTTACACCGGTCTGGACAATGCCTTGATAATGACTGGACAACAGATTGTCGATGAAGTAAAAACCTCCGGCTTACGTGGCCGTGGCGGTGCGGCTTTTCCCACAGGCATTAAATGGCAAACTGTTCTGGATACGCCGGACGAACAGAAATATATCGTCTGTAATGCCGATGAAGGTGACTCGGGCACCTTTGCTGATCGGCTGGTGATGGAATGTGACCCTTTCATGCTCATCGAAGGTATGACCATCGCAGGTCTCGCCGTAGGAGCCACTCAAGGCTATATTTATTTACGCTCGGAATACCCTATTGCCCATCAAATATTAACCAAAGCGACTGAAACCGCTTATCAACATGGCTATCTGGGTAGCAATATTCGCGGCAGTCAAAAACACTTTAATTTAGAAGTTCGTTTAGGTGCCGGTGCCTATATCTGCGGTGAAGAAACGTCATTACTCGACAGCCTGGAAGGCAAACGCGGATTAGTCCGGGCCAAACCGCCACTTCCTGCGATTGTCGGTTTATTTGGCAAACCGACGGTCGTCAATAACGTTTTATCTTTGGCAGCCATTCCCTACATTCTCAACAAGGGTGGTCAGGCCTATGCCGATTATGGTGTGGGCCGTTCTCGAGGCACCATGCCGATCCAACTCACTGGCAACGTCAAATATGGCGGCTTGGTCGAACTGGCCTTTGGTATTTCACTGAACAAATTGATGAATGATTTTGGCGGTGGTACCCGTAGCGGTCGACCGTTGAAAGCTGTGCAGGTTGGTGGCCCTTTAGGTGCGTATCTGCCGGAAAATCAGTGGGATACTATTATTGATTATGAAGCTTTTTCCTCTGAACAAGCGGTGCTTGGTCACGGTGGTGTGGTGATGTTTGATGACAGTGTTGATATGGGTGACCAGGCCAGATTTGCGATGGAATTCTGCAAAGTCGAATCCTGTGGCAAATGCACTCCCTGTCGTATTGGGTCCACCAGAGGGGTGGAAGTCATTGATCGGATTCGCGCCGGTGAAAGAACCGAGAGCAATTGGCAACTGCTCGAAGATCTATGCGAGACCATGGTCGATGGCTCTTTGTGCGCCATGGGCAGTATGACGCCAATTCCCGTGCAAAGTGTGATGAAGTTTTTTCCCGACGAACTGCGCCATGAGCGTCAGGAGTAAGTTATGAAAGTAGAAAGATTTAATCCCAACAAAGATTACGGCACACCGGCCCGTCTATCAGAAAAGCTGGTGACGCTGGAAATCGACGGTATTGAAATCTCGGTACCGGAAGGCACTTCCGTCATGCGGGCAGCAGCACTGGTTGATATTAATATTCCAAAACTATGTGCCACCGATAATCTGGAATCGTTCGGATCCTGTCGTTTATGTGCCGTGCAAATTGAAGGCAGACGCGGTTATCCCGCTTCATGCACCACCACAGTGGATGCAGGCATGAAAGTTACGACCCAGAACAAAAAACTGGCTGACTTACGCCGTAATATTATGGAACTGTATATTTCCGATCATCCACTGGATTGCCTGACCTGCCCGGCAAATGGTAACTGCGAATTACAAGATATGGCCGGTGCAGTCGGTCTGCGCGATGTCCGTTACGGCTATGCTGGTGAGAATCATCTGCAAAGCGAAAAAGATCATAGCAATCCCTATTTCGATTTTGATCCAAGCAAATGCATTGTTTGCTCACGTTGCGTAAGGGCCTGTGAAGAAGTGCAAGGTACCTTTGCGTTGACCATTGATGGTCGGGGTTTTGCTTCGGTGGTTTCGCCGAGTCAGCATAATGATTTTATGGACTCTGAATGCGTATCCTGCGGTGCCTGTGTGCAGGCTTGTCCAACCTCCACCCTGATGGAAAAAAACATTGTGGAAATGGGTCAGCCAGAACACAGCATCGTCACTACCTGTGCTTATTGTGGTGTCGGTTGTTCTTTCAAAGCTGAAATGAAAGGTAATCAAGTAGTGCGTATGGTGCCTTACAAAGGTGGCGATGCCAATCATGGTCACTCCTGTGTTAAGGGCCGTTTTGCCTTTGGCTATGCAACCCATCAGGATCGTCTGAAGACGCCAATGATTCGTAATAATATCAACGAACCCTGGCAGGAAGCCAGCTGGGAAAAAGCCATACAGTTCGCGGCCGATAAACTCAAAGGTCTCCAGCAAAAATATGGTCGCAACAGTATTGGTGGCATTACCTCATCACGTTGCACCAATGAGGAGACCTATCTGGTACAAAAAATGATCCGGGCAGCCTTCGGTAATAACAATACAGATACCTGCGCACGTGTTTGCCACTCGCCAACCGGTTATGGTCTTAAAGCCACCTTGGGCGAATCAGCCGGTACGCAGGATTTTGACTCGGTAATGAAATCAGATGTAATCATGGTGCTCGGTGCCAACCCCACCGATGCACATCCGGTATTTGGATCAATGATGCGTCGTCGTCTGCGTGAAGGTGCACAGTTGATCGTAGCCGATCCAAGACATATCGACTTATTGAAAACACCACATCTTAAATCAGCAATACATCTGCCGATCAAACCCGGTTCCAATGTCGCGTTGATCAACTCCTTGGCACATGTTGTGATCACCGAAGGGCTTGAAGATCATGCATTTATTGAGTCGCGCTGTGATATGAAAACCTACGACAAATGGCGTGAATTTATTCGTGACGAAAGACATTCTCCGGAATCTGTTGAAGCGATTACCGGCGTCTCTGCAGAGAAAGTACGCCAGGCAGCTCGCAGCTTCGCCCAAGGTAACAACAGTGCAATCTATTATGGACTAGGAGTCACCGAGCATAGCCAGGGCTCAACTATGGTGATAGGTATCGCCAACCTGGCGATGGCTACTGGTAATCTGGGTCGTGAAGGTGTTGGGGTGAACCCGCTACGTGGTCAGAATAACGTGCAGGGTTCGTGTGATATGGGCTCCTTTCCACATGAATTACCGGGTTATCAACATATTTCCGATGATGCACCACGTGCTCATTTTGAAGCCGCCTGGGGAGTGTCTCTGGATAAAGAGCCTGGCTTACGTATTTCGAACATGTTTGATGCCGCAATTGCCGGAGAGTTTAAGGGCCTTTACGTCCAAGGAGAGGATATCGCCCAATCTGATCCAGACACTCAGCATGTAGAAAAGGCACTACGTTCTCTCGAATGCTTGATTGTGCAAGATCTGTTTTTGAATGAAACTGCCAAATTCGCGCATGTGTTATTGCCGGGATCTTCCTTCTTGGAAAAAGATGGTACTTTCACCAACGCTGAACGCCGGATAAATCGCGTTCGAAAAGTAATACCCCCTCTGGCGGGTAAGGAAGACTGGCAAATCACAATGGATTTAGCCAAAGCATTTGGCTATCCGATGCAGTATAACCATCCATCGGAAATAATGGATGAAATAGCACAGCTCACACCAACTTTTACTGGTGTGAGTTTTAGACTGCTTGACAAATTAGGTAGTATTCAATGGCCTTGTAATAACGATCACCCAACTGGCACACCAACCATGCACGTTGATGATTTTCCGATCGGCAAAGGGCGCTTTATTGTTACTGAATATATCGCCACTGAAGAACGAACCAACAGCCGTTTTCCTTTATTGCTCACTACTGGACGGATTCTGTCGCAATACAATGTGGGAGCACAAACTCGTCGAACCGAAAACCAGCTTTGGCATAAAGAAGATCGTCTGGATATTCATCCTCATGATGCGGAAGTCAGAGGAATAAAAGAAGGCGACTGGGTCGGTATTTCCAGCCGGGCCGGACAGACCGTCTTACGTGCTTGCCTTACCGAAAAAGTATTACCTGGCGTGGTCTACACCACTTTCCATCATCCCGGCAGTGGTGCCAACGTTATCACCACCGATAATTCAGATTGGGCCACCAACTGTCCAGAGTATAAAGTCACAGCAGTCCAGATCGAGCGGGTCACTCAGCCATCCGAATGGCAGAAAAACTTTGAGACATTTAAAGCATTTCAACTGCAGCTTTTAAAGACCCAAAACGACTTAACTTCACCAACCGATTTAACAACGTCATGAACTATGTTTATAAAACCTCATTACCGACTTCTGTTTCAATCTATAGCCCAAACTTGAAACAGACCCGCTGGGGTTCTGATGATGTGGCTGTCGAGGTGCCCGTTGCCCTAGTTTATAACTATATATCACATGTAGTAATGATGGCTTCACCAGCAAATCTTGAGGACTTTGCCATAGGCTTCAGTTTGACTGAAGAAATTGTCGAAGCTCGGGATCAGATTCATCATGTTCATGTCACACAAACAAAATCTGGTATTACTATTCGTTTACAAATCGCCGATGATGCTTTTGAAAAGCTCAAATCTAAACGCCGAAATATGACTGGTCGAACCGGTTGTGGTCTGTGTGGTATCGAATCGCTGAAACAGGCCATCAGACCCATCCCCTCCGTTGAAGCTCCACAGATAAGTCATGATGTCATCACTCAGGCTCTTGAAACCATTCGTGCGCATCAACACATCAGCGGCCTGACAGGTGCAACACATGCAGCAGCATGGTGTTCACTCAAAGGAGATATTAAATTAGCCCGTGAAGATGTCGGTCGCCACAATGCGCTTGATAAATTGATTGGGGCAATGTCAAGCACGTCGCTGGATCGCCATAATGGTTTTATTTTGGTCACCAGCAGGGCCAGCTATGAAATGGTACAAAAAACCTGCATGGCAGGCGCGGGTTGTCTGATCGCTATTTCGGCGCCTACCAGTCTCGCCATTGAACAGGCACGCCAGGCGGGATTACTGTTAATTGGATTTGCCAGAGCAGATAAACAGATTATTTATCATGATCCCCATCAACCTGAGCTTTTAAACCACGTCATTTAAAGAGCAACTCAATGAGCCACGATAGTCATTCCCAAACAGCCACCTTAATAAAAATGATCAATCAGATTGCTGCCAATCTCAGCACTTATGAATCTGCTGAAGCAGCTGAACGCATTGAACAGCATCTTATCCGTTTCTGGACGCCCAAGATGCGTCACGACCTGATAGATGCTGCTACAGATGACACCAACCTTTCACCCTTAGCACGTGATGCGATAAACCGGTTACAAAGCGTGCAGGTACAACAACAATCCGCTTAGCACTCACCCCAAAACCAACGATTACTACTGCAATCAACAGAACCATGAGTATTTCAGGATAAAACATCATGCTGGCCCATCTTCATAAAAGGCATATCGTTGCCAAGCCTGGATTTAATCGTTGGTGGATAGCCCCAGCATCCGTTTTTATTCATCTTTGTATCGGTTCTGTCTATGCATGGAGTATGTTTAATCCGTCATTGATTAAGCAGCTCGGGGTAGTGGCCAGTGCTGCCGATGACTGGCATTTTTCATCAGTGATCTGGATCTTCTCAACTGCCATTGTTTTTCTCGGACTCGCCGCTGCCATTGGTGGCAAATGGCTTGAACAGGTGGGCCCAAGAGCCACCGGATTTCTTGCTGCATGTCTATGGGGTGGTGGTTTTTTAATTAGCAGTCTGGGGCTCTATCTGCATGAACTTTGGTTAATCTATCTGGGCTATGGCGTTATTGGTGGTTGTGGTCTGGGTCTCGCGTACGTGACACCGGTCAGCACCTTAATCCGCTGGTTTCCGGATCGACGGGGCATGGCGACCGGGATTGCCATTATGGGTTTTGGCGGAGGTGCGATTATTGGTGCGCCGTTAAAAGGTTATCTGCTAGCGTTGTTCTATGAAGCTCCCACCTATCTCGGCAAAGCCACGGATTTGGCATTAATCACCGAAAATGGCCGGCGTTTTGTTGAAATGGCAGGAGATAAAGTCGAAGTGGTGGTCGCCACTGCCAAAGATATGGCCACTATGCCATTGCTTGGTCCTGAAGGAGTTTATGTCGTCGGTTCGGGCAGTACCGGAGCAGCTTCGGTATTTCTAACATTGGGCATTGTTTATTTTGTGGTGATGGTGATTGCCGCATTTAGTTTTCGGGTGCCACCAGCAGATTGGAAACCGGCAGGCTGGAATCCAGATCCAAACAAAAAAGCGGCTAAATCACTGATTACTCAAAATCATGTACATATTGATCAGGCACTAAAAACACCACAGCTCTATCAACTGTGGATTATGTTGTGTTTTAACGTCACAGCTGGCATCGGCGTGATTGGTGTGGCGAAGACCATGATCACTGATATTTTTGGCCCTAGTTTGCCGTCAATAGTGGATGCAGGATTCGCCGCCACCTATGTGCTTATGATCAGCGTGTTTAATATGGCGGGACGCTTCTTTTGGTCATCCATGTCGGATTATATTGGCCGGCAAACAACTTACACTATTTTCTTTATGCTCGGTGCGTTGTTATATCTGTCGATTCCCTTTATTGCCATGCAAGCCAGCATTAATCCAGCCGTAGTGTGGTTGATTCTATTTTATGGGGTCACCATGCTGATTTTCACCATGTATGGCGGTGGCTTTGCCACTATTCCCGCCTATCTGGCTGATATCTTCGGTACGTTGCATGTCGGTGGTATTCATGGACGTCTGCTGACGGCCTGGAGCGTCGCTGGCATTCTGGGACCGGTATTACTCACCCATTTACGTGAACAATCGATTTATAAAGCTATTCACAACCTGGCAAATACCGTCGACCCGAATGTATTTCTCAGCCGCTTTGGTGCGCCTATTACAGAACTCGATACCTTGATTCAAACCAGTACCGTTTCGATTGCCTCACTGATGGAAATTGTTCCTGCTGGCACCATGGATCCCACACCAAGTCTCTATAACACCACCATGTATGTGATGGCATCATTGCTGATTGTGGCGCTTATCAGCAACCGCATGATGCGGCCGGTACATACCCATCATCATGTGCAAAACAGTCATTCGCATTGGTGGCAAAAACAGAAAGAAAATAAAGCTGGATCAACGACGGCTGAATAAGGCACCCTAAGACTCTCACTACATGCTTGGGACTAGGGTTTATGCACGCCACCATTATATATCCCACTTGCAGCATTTCTGATCGTCGCTTTAGCACGTAATGTCAATGCGCTGCAACGTCTACATAAAGTGGCATTGGCCGATGGTGGGTATAAAGATCTACTCGCAGCGATTAGGGCGCATGCCAATGCAGTTGAATATCTGCCCATTGGTTTGCTATTGTTAATTGTTTTTGAACTTAACCAGGGCCCAATCTGGTTAATCCATGTACTGGGCAGCCTGTTTATCATTGGTCGAGTAATTCATGCCAATGGTGTCAGCAAAGCCATCATTCCCCGACGAATCATTGGTATGCAATTGACCATCTGGTTATTGATCATTATGGCGGTATTGAATCTGTTAGCTTTAGCCGGTATTCAACTACCGGGCTAAGCTATCTTCATCCAAACCCAACTCTGACCAAATCGCATCAACCCGAGCGACAACTGCCGGATCTTTCTCAATCGGTCTGCCCCACTCGCGGTTGGTTTCGCCGGGCAATTTATTGGTGGCATCCATACCCATTTTGGATCCAAGCCCCGACACCGGAGAAGCAAAATCCAGATAATCAATCGGCGTATTTTCAATTAAAACCGTATCCCGAGCCGGATCCATCCGTGTAGTAATCGCCCAGATTACATCCTGCCAATCGCGTACGTTCACATCATCGTCGACGACAATCACGAATTTTGTATACATAAACTGCCGTAAAAAAGACCAGACGCCCATCATCACCCGCTTGGCATGACCGGCATATTGTTTTTTCATGCTGACCACGGCCATCCGATATGAACAGCCCTCTGGCGGCAGATAAAAATCGATAATCTCCGGAAACTGTTTCTGCAAAATCGGCACAAATACTTCGTTTAACGCCACGCCAAGAATCGCCGGCTCATCCGGCGGACGACCAGTGTAAGTGCTGTGGTAAATCGGATTTTTACGCTGTGTAATGCGTTCAATGGTAAATACCGGAAAGCTATCGACTTCATTGTAATAACCGGTGTGATCGCCATACGGACCTTCCGGTGCCATATCATCCGGATAGATAAAACCTTCTAGCACAATCTCAGCATGGGCAGGCACCTGCAAATCACTGCCGATACATTTCACTAATTCGGTTTTGCTACCACGAAGCAGGCCGGCAAAGGCATATTCAGACAGAGTATCTGGTACAGGCGTCACCGCCCCTAAAATCGTCGCAGGATCACACCCTAATACCACAGCGATTGGAAACGGCTCACCAGGATGCGTTTGCTGCCATTCCTTAAAATCCAGTGCACCACCCCGATGCGATAACCAACGCATAATCACTCGGTTTTTACCAATAACCTGCTGACGATAAATACCCAGATTCTGGCGGGTTTTGTGCGGCCCTTTGGTCACTACCAACCCCCAGGTAATTAGCGGTGCAGCATCTTCCGGCCAACAGAGTTGAATCGGATAATCAGCCAAATCAATGGCATCGCCCTCAATCACCTGCTCCTGACAAGGGGCTTTTTTCACCACCTTCGGGCCCATATTCAAAACCTGACGAAAGATCGGTAACTTATCCCAGGCGTCTTTCATGCCCTTAGGTGGTTCAGGCTCTTTCAAAAACGCCAGTAACTTACCGACTTCGCGCAATGCCTCAACCGAATCCTCACCCATGCCCAGAGCTACCCGTTTTGGCGTACCAAACAGATTAGCTAATACCGGAATCTTGCTGCCTTTCGGGTTCTCAAACAGAATCGCCGGACCACCAGCACGCAACACCCGGTCACAAATCTCCGTCATCTCCAGATGGGGATCTACCTCGGTGGTGATGCGTTTTAGCTCGCCCTGTTTTTCCAGGTTGGTGATGAAGTCTCTTAGGTCGGTGTATTTCATTAGAGTATATTTTTTCTTGTTTGGTTAGGAAGTAGCTTAGCAGTTTCGACCTGATTTTTTTGATAAGAGTGCTTCATGAAGTCAGAATTCTTGGCTGATTTTTATAGCTAGACTTTTACACAGTGGGTAGGTTTGGCTGAGGGACGAAGCCCAACTTTTTCGGCATTGCAACACGAATTATAAATACAGACAAACTTGCACAAGTGACTTTTCTTGGTAAGATGAAATCTCAATTAAGGACAGTAACTTTAAAGGATTTTCATGAAAGTCATTACCATCACTTCAACGTTGGCAACAATCTTATTAGTCACTGCCTGTGCAACACCTCAAGCATCATGGAGGAAGACTGATATCAACGCAGAAGACACACATACAGCACTGGCTGACTGCAAGTACCAAGTCCAACTCAATAAAATACCATCTGCTGAACAAGACTCAGTAATCTCCAACTGCATGGAATCAAAAGGGTTTCGCTGGCAACGCTAAGTCGTCTCCCATTCAGGTTTTGGTGGCTCAACGAATTTGATTTTTCTTGTGGACTAAAGCCCACTGTTCATTTTTTGCGTGGCCAAAAAACGAACCAAAAAAAGCCAGCCCATACTCGCCCTGCGGGTTCCCTGCGCTTCTCGATCTGGTCGGGCATGACGGAAACTCCCTTCGGTCAAACAACCGTCATGCTGATCCGACCAGCTCTGTGATGCTCGGCTTCGTATAAGGGCGTTAAGGGAGAATCCCAAAACGTGAGGCTAGGATCCCCCTTTTGTGTTGCCGATAAAAATGGTTATTTCAGGATTAGAAATCGGAATGTCTGAGCGAAGCGAGTTTTTTCGATTTCCCTGAGATAGCCATTTTTATCGGGGAACCGCAGGCCAACACATGGGGTGCCTTTTTCTTTGGTTCGTTTCTTTTGGGCAAGCAAAAGAAATGAACGCCCCGCGGCAGCGTTCCAAATCATAAGGTCAATAAATTGTTGAGATTTCAAACCCCAATTGTTGGGTTTCGCAGGCTCAACCGCAACCTACCAAAAATTAATATCACCACCGATAAAAAACTTGAACAACTTATTGTACAAGTAACCCCATCCAACTATACTTGTACAACTCATTGTACAAAGGTGCCGATATGAAAATCGTCTCATTTTCTGAAGCCAGAAATAGCTTAAAAACCGTTCTTGATGGTGTGGTGAACGATGCAGATACCACCATCATCACCCGCCGTGATGCAGAAGATGCCGTGGTGATGTCGTTGGATTACTTCAACGGCCTGATGGAAACCGTGCATTTACTGCGCTCACCGGAGAACGTAAAACATCTGAATAAATCGATTGAACAATTCAAAGCTGGCAAGGCGAAACCGCGAGAGCTGATGGATGACTAAACGCTTATTGTCATGGACTGACGAGGCTTGGAAAGATTATCTCTACTGGCAAGGTCAGGATAAAAAAACACTACGCCGAATCAACAAATTGATCACCGATGTTCAACGCAGTCCCTTTGAAGGGATCGGCAAACCGGAGGCCTTAAAAGAAAATCTATCCGGTTTCTGGTCGCGACGGATTGATGATACCCATCGCTTGGTTTATGCCGTTGAGGATTCAGCGATTACGATTGTTTCTTGTCGGTATCATTATTAAAACTTGGTAGGTTGCGGCTGAGGAACGAAGCCCAACAATTCGTATTTTTTATAAAAGTATTTTGTTTCGACTTGATGTCGAGTCAGGGGAATGCGTGCCCATTCCCCTAACAACCCCAGGGCACCCCTTGTGTTGGCCTGCGGCTCTACTGCGTTGCGTTTTTTGTCAGGGAGACTCACCAAACTCGCTGCGCTCACAAATTTGTCTGGAACAAATTTGGACGCCGGAGGCGCCCGAAGGGTGAGTGGCAGGGATGCCACGAATCAGACAGGTAAGTCTCTAATCCTGACAAAAAACCGCTACTCGTCAACACAAAAGGGGACGATTGGAGTTCGCCTCACCTGTTGGGTTCTTCATTTACGAAAATGTGATTGTTGGGTTTCACAGGTTCAACCCAACCTATCCTTGAAATACAATCCATCTTTATCATCTTGCGTTTTAACGCATCCACCCCAATATAGGTTTAATATGCTTAAATAAAGCTATGAAGTCAGTCAGTTGGAGGTTGTTATGGCTGGAGGTTGGTCTCGTGATGGTGCGGTGCAGGATCAGATTGATGCCAGTGTTGAAGATGGTATCCAACAGGTCCGTTCTCGTTTACCCAAAGGCGAAAGCCTGACGCATTGTGAAGAGTGCGAAAAGGAAATCCCCCTGGCACGTCGTGAAGCTGTGCCGGGCGTACGTCTTTGTGTGAAATGTCAGGAAATGATCGATAAAGAAAACAAGGCGTTAAATCTATTTAATCGACGTGGTAGTAAGGACAGTCAGTTACGCTAAGATTTGTTTATTTTTCATATCCACCAACGCTAATGATTATTCTTTAATAAATAAACCGTTAGCGCGATTTTGCTTTTCAATGCTTCTGTGTGTAAAGCTGTGTTGTGAATCTAGGCTCTGTTGATCTTTAATATCTGCCTCTATTGAGGCTCTGAAAAATAAACAGGCCCTGATTAACATGAATTTGAAACTGGTCAGTTTAAAGTCAGATAATTAAAGTCCAATGCTTTAACTGACTCCAATTTTTGAGAGAAATAAAATGAAAAAAATATTATTGGCATTGCCTTTTGTTTTTGCAATGCAGCAAGCCCTGGCAATCAATGACCAAGATGAAGAAAACTATAAAACTAATTACATCACGCAATTAAAACCGTTAGTTGTGCAAAAATTGAGTGCTGATAGACCAGAAATGACAGCGCGTGCCGTTGATGCTGAGGCCAGTGCCTATGTTACCAAGATGGCTGGTTGTCAGTTACAGGGACTGAGCCAGTTTCCGGAAACTTATCGTGAAAAAGCAATTAAGCCTGTAGCACAAGGAGCTGATATTGCGCAAACGACTCATGACTTAAACACAGAAATGCTTAAAGATATTGAATCGGGCAAACTTTCAAAAGAACAAGCAACCATAATGGTTCAAAATGCTCAGGAAACAGTTCAGATCTGTCTGAATTCATAAAGTCATCAGCATCAAAATAACAAGAAAGAAGGGTCTACCGAACTTTCATAGACCGTTTAAGCCCCGAAATATCGGGGCTTTTTTTATTTTATGCAGCAATGCCGGTATGTCTTAACAATGCATCAATCTGCGGTTCGCGGCCACGGAACTCAATAAACAGCTCCATCGGTTCGCGAGAACCACCCTGCTCCAGAATGGCTTCAAGAAATTCCAGACCGGTCTGCCGATCAAAGATACCCTTCTCTTCAAACTTGGAAAACGCATCGGCGGACAGCACTTCGGCCCATTTATAGCTGTAATAACCTGCGGCATAACCACCAGCAAAGATATGGGCAAAGCTGTGGGCAAAGCGATTGAATTTGGGAGGCTTCACCACGGTGACTTCGTTACGCACCTGTTCCAGAATCTTGTCGACCTGATTCGGCTCATTCGGGTTAAACTCCAGATGCAACCGGAAGTCAAATAACGAGAATTCCAGCTGACGTAACATCATCATTGCCGATTGGAAGTTACGAGCCGCCAGCATTTTGTCGAACAAATCATCAGGCAGTTTTTCACCGGTTTGATAATGGCCGGAAATTAAATCCAATGCTTCACGCTCCCAGCACCAGTTTTCCATAAACTGACTTGGCAGCTCGACCGCATCCCACGCCACACCATTAATACCCGACACACCGGCATATTCAATTTTTGTCAGCATATGATGCAGACCGTGACCGAATTCATGGAATAAGGTAGTCACTTCATCATGGGTAAACAAAGCCGGTTTATCGCCGACGGGTTCAGAGAAATTACAGGTCAAAAACGCCACTGGAATTTCAATGCCTTCGGCAGTGCGACGGCGAGCCTTGCATTCATCCATCCATGCGCCACCACGTTTGTGCTGACGGGCGTATAAATCCAGATAGAACTGAGCACGTACGTTGCCATTCTCGGCAACAATTTCAAAGAAGCGTACGTCTTTGTGCCAGACATCTACATCCGTGCGTTCCCGAATATCCAGACCGTATAAACGGTTGACTACGGCAAACAGGCCATTCACCACTTTGTTTTCCGGGAAGTACGGTTTTAATTCTTCCTGTGAGATCGAATAACGTTGCTGACGCAGTTTTTCTGCAAAATAGGTGACATCCCAGGCCTCAAGTTGATCCTGATCGGCAGTGGATTTGGCAAAGGCGCGTAATTCGGCATATTCCTGCTCGGCAATCGGTTTGGAGCGCTTGGCTAAATCCTGCAGAAAGTCCAGAACCTGTTGCGGTGATTGCGCCATTTTGGTGGCCAAAGAACGTTCAGCATGATTGGCAAACCCTAGCAGGTTAGCCAACTGATGACGCAGGTTCAGAATATCCAGCATCACTTCAGTGTTATCCCATTTACCGGCATTCGGTCCCTGATCGGAAGCCTTGGTGGCAAACGCGGTATACATTTCCTCTCGCAATTCACGATTATCGGCGTAGGACATGACTGGCATATACGATGGGAAGTCAAGGGTAAACAACCAGCCTTCCTCACCTTCGCGTTTGGCCATTTGCTCAGCCATTTCAATGGTGGATGGCGGTAAACCTGATAATAATGACTCGTCTGTGATCAACTTACGCCAGGCGTGAGTTGCATCCAGTAAATTTTCTTCAAATTTGGCGGTGCGTTCAGTCATTTGTTGTGACAGCTTTTTAAATTCATCACGTTGCTGCTGATCCAGCTCAACACCTGACAAACGAAAATCACGAACGGCGTTATCAATGACTTTCTTCTGCGCCGTATCCAGTTTCTGATATTCAGCGCCTTCAGCAATGGCTTTATAGGCTTGATACAGCATTTCATTCTGGCCCAACTCAGTCGAAAACTCGCTGAGTTTAGGCAAACAGGCGTTGTAGGCCTGACGCAGCTCTTCTGAGTTGACCACCGAATTCATATGGCTGACCGGCGACCAGACACTGTCAATCAATGCATCCATATCTTCCATTGGCTGTACCAATGTGTCCCATGTTGGCTCTGAAAGCGTGCTCAAAATAGTGTCAATTTTATTGCGAGCCGTGCTTAATGCGTGATCAATTGCGGGCTCAACATGCTTTGCTTTAATTGCGGAAAATGGCGGTAGACGGTGGTTTTCCAATAATGGATTGCTCATAATAGTGTCCTGATTAGGTTCGGTATCGCCCGCAGTGTAGCGCGTGAAGTTATTGTCATGGTAACGCAACAAAATAGTCATCACACTGCAATATCTAATAGATAAGGTTTGCTCAGAATTTTAAGTGAATGAGTGCCTTATGCAAACACAACTAAGTCACAAGCAAAAGCTGAAAGTTCGCACCGTGTTCATTTCGGATATCCATCTTGGCTTCCGAGGCTGCAGTGCCGAGCTCCTCCTTAACTTTTTACATAATGTGGAATGCGAATATCTTTATCTGGTCGGCGATATTATCGACGTCTGGGAAATGAAAAAGCGCATGTACTGGCCTCAGGAACACAATAACGTTGTCCGTACCCTGCTCGGCAAAGCCAAGCACAATACCAAGGTCATTTTCGTTCCCGGCAACCATGATGAGATTCTGCGTGATTATGATGGTGCCGTGTTCGGTAATGTGCAGATCCATAACGAAATCATTCATACCACCGCTGATAAACGTAAGTTGTTAATCATTCACGGCGATCAATTCGATAGCGTAGTGAAAATTTCGCCAATGCTGGCCAAAATCGGCAGCCGGCTCTACGAGTTTTTATTGCGTGCCAATCGCTGGGTGAATTACTTCCGCCGTAAGATGGGCTTCTCTTACTGGTCACTGGCAGCGTTTTTGAAACATAAAGTCAAAAATGCAGTGCAGTACATCAGTAATTTTGAAGAAGCTGTGGCACATGAGGCCTCTAAACAAGAGGTAGATGGGGTTGTCTGCGGACATATTCACCGTGCTGAAATCACCCGCATTGAAGACATCGATTACTACAATTGCGGCGATTGGGTAGAGAGTTGTACGGCTTTAGTGGAACACCCTGATGGCCGGATGGAAATCATTCCATGGGCAGCAGTATTTAATCAGCAAACATTGATTGCCAAAGCCGCTTGATGAAACTGGTTATCGTTACAGATGCCTGGGAGCCTCAGGTCAACGGGGTTGTGCGAACTCTGGGGAAAACCCGCGAGCATCTTCAGGAAATGGGCTATGAAGTCATCATGCTCAGTCCACTAGATTTTAAAACCATTCCCTGTCCGAGTTACCCCTCTATTCGGCTGGCCTTGATGCCATATCGAAAACTGGCAATTATGCTCGACAATCTGCAAGCAGACGCCGTACATATTGCTACTGAAGGTCCTTTAGGCATGGCAGCCAGACGTTGGTGCCTGCGGAATAACATTCGCTTTACGACTTCATTTCATACTCAGTTTCCCGAATATTTACGTCTGCGTTTACCGGTACCGCTTAGTTGGAGCTATGCCTGGCTGCGACGTTTTCATCGTCCGGCGGTGAGAACTCTGGTGCCCACCATTTCACAACAACAACGCTTGCAGCAATATGGTTTTCAGGATGTGTACGTGTGGGGACGTGGTGTCGATACCGATATATTCACTACAAATAATGCCAAAAATTATGACTTACCCCGCCCGGTTTTTATCAATATGGGCCGGGTTGCTGTTGAAAAGAACATTGAAGCCTTTCTGGATTTGGATTTACCCGGCAGTAAAGTAGTGATTGGCGATGGGCCTGATTTAGACATGCTGCAAAAACGTTACTCTGATGTGCTGTTTACCGGTGCTAAATTTGCTGAAGAACTCGCGGCCTATCTGGCTGGCGGTGATGTCTTTGTATTTCCAAGTAAGACTGATACTTTTGGCTTGGTGATTCTTGAAGCGATGGCGTGCGGATTGCCAGTTGCCGCTTATCCTGTGACCGGTCCGAAGGATATTATTATTAAAGGTGAAACCGGCGAGCTTGATTGGGATCTACAAAAAGCAGCGTTAAATGCGCTGAATCTGCAAAAAACCGATTGTATTGCTTATGCACACGAAAATAGCTGGCACAAATGTAGCGAAGTATTTTCCGGTTATATGTATAACAACTATCCAGAAACTCAGGTTAAAACTGCGCAAATGCTCGGCCAGAAAAGCGGATGAACGATCTTTTTCATGTTGCAAAGTGACAACACCATCAAACTTTCTTGGTATTAGTACAACAGATCACTTGATTAGCCTGGAACTGCCGTGAGATTATTCTCAGTAAATTTGTTTCAGGGAATGCCGCAATGTTCGATCTAAAAGTTTTTTCCAGGCTCAGCCTGCTCGGTTTAATGGTTCTGTTCACAGGTTGTGCCACCGTGCAAACGCCTGATGAACGTGATCCATATGAAAGCTATAACCGTGCAATGTATCAATTTAACGATACCGTTGATCGCGCAGTGTTAAAGCCTGTTGCCAAGGGTTACGATGCAGTAGTTCCTGATGCGATTAGCTGGGGCGTCAGCAATTTCTTCAGTAACCTGAATGACATTACGGTCGCTATTAACAGCCTGTTGCAAGGTAAATTCAGTCAGGCAGCCGATGATACTGGTCGTTTTCTGTTAAATAGCACCGTCGGGGTGGCAGGTATCTTTGATGTTGCCGGTCATGCTGGCAATAAGAAACGTAACGAAGATTTCGGTCAGACACTGGGAACCTGGGGTGCTGAACCCGGCGCTTACATCGTATTACCGTTTTTTGGTCCCCGCACTGTGCGTGACTCATTTGGTTTAGTTGGCGATATGTTTACTGACCCGGTGATGTATGTTGAAGGTCCGGGTGCACGTAATGCCTTTGCAGGAACACGTTTGGTGGATACCCGTGCCAACCTGCTCAAGTCAGAACGGGTTCTGGATGAAGCCACCGATGACGAATATGCATACGTAAGAAATGCCTATCTGCAACGTCGTCAATATCTGGTTTATGATGGTAATCCACCTGATAATGATGATTTTGATTTGTTCGATGACCAGTAATACATCGCGACATAACATATCTCCACCGTTATAATAAAAAGAGCCGGATTTAGTCCGGCTCTTTTTATTTTTAAGGTTCCATCATCGGTTATTAAATGACTTCTTTTCTATTTATAAGCGCCATTATCAGTGGGTTTACCCTATTGATCTGGGGAGCGGATAAATTTATTGATGGTGCGGCAGGCATTGCATCGAATCTGGGCGTTGCTCCCTTGATTGTGGGGTTGACTATTGTCGGTTTTGGTACCTCTGCCCCAGAAATGATAGTTTCAGCAATCGCCGCATTTGACGGTGCTCCTGCCTTGGGTATTGGCAATGCCATTGGATCCAATATCACCAATGTTGGACTGGTTCTGGGCGTCACGATTCTGGTCGCTCCCCTAGCGGTTCACTCCATTACCTTGAGAAGAGAATTTCCGGTATTGGTCTTCATCATGTTTCTCTCCCTGCTGTTATTACTGTGGGATATGGAACTGAATCGGATTGATGGCCTGGTTCTGTTTACAGGGTTTATATTGACGCTAGGTGGTATGGCCTGGCTGGCCGTTAAAAGTGCTCAGGACGATCCGCTGAAGATTGAATTTACCCAGGAATATCAGCAGCCAAAACGCTCACTGAAAAAATCCATCATCCTTTTTTTGACTGGATTAATTGCCTTACTGGGGGGAGCCAAACTCTTAATCTGGGGGGCAACCGGTGTCGCACAATTGTTGGGCATTAGTGATTTGGTGATTGGTTTAACCGTCGTTGCTATTGGCACCAGCTTGCCGGAGTTAGCTGCCTGTATTTCTTCTGCTTTGAAAAATGAACATGATATTGCGGTTGGCAATATTCTCGGTTCAAATATCTTTAATTTGCTTGCGGTTCTTGCCATGCCGGGTCTGATTTACCCATCAAAAGTGGATTCACTACTGCTAACCCGTGATTTTAGCTTTATGATAGGTCTGACAATCGTGCTTTATCTGTTTGCACGGTTTTGTTTAAAAGGCCGTTTGGGACGTCCGGTTGGTTTATTATTACTGCTGATTTATGCCGGCTATATAAGTTTGCTGGCCTATCAAGGTGTGCATAACGGTATATGAAAATAGATTCGGATAAATTAAAAAAGCTTGCTCTGGCAGTCATCGATACCGAGCTGGAGTCTGTGACTTTGCTTCGCGATAGAGTTGATGATGATTTTGTTCGTGCCTGTGATTATCTGCTGCAGTGTCAGGGTCGTATTGTGGTGATTGGCATGGGAAAATCCGGTCATATCGGCAGTAAAATCGCGGCGACGCTGGCCAGCACCGGCAGCCCGGCATTTTTTGTTCATCCCGGTGAAGCCAGTCATGGTGATTTGGGCATGATCACCGACAAAGATGTTGTTCTGGCTTTATCCAACTCGGGTGAAACTGCGGAGATTCTGACCATATTGCCATTGATTAAACGACTTGGTGTGCCATTAATCACAATGAGTGGTCGGATGGATTCAACACTTTCGTTATGCGCTGACGCGACTATCAACGTCAGTGTTAAAAAAGAAGCCTGCCCATTGGGATTAGCCCCGACATCCAGTACCACCGTCGCACTGATAATGGGTGATGCACTGGCCATTGCGTTATTAGAAACCCGAGGCTTTACTGCTGAAGATTTTGCCTTATCTCATCCGGGCGGCAATCTTGGTCGTCGATTATTATTACGTGTTAGCGACATCATGCATACCGGCGCAGCGATCCCTAAAGTGAATGAACAGGCATTACTGCGTGAGGCACTGATTGAAATGTCTGACAAAAGCCTGGGCATGACAGCCGTGGTGGATAATGATGACAAGCTGGTGGGGATCTTCACCGATGGTGATTTGCGTCGAGTCCTGGCACAGGAAGTGAATATTCTGACAGCCACTCTTAAAGATCATATGACTCAACATTGTAAAACAGGCCAGGCAGAGATGCTGGCCGCAGAAGCATTGCAAATGATGCAACAATACAAAATCAATGGTTTGTTAATTACCGATAACAACCATAAATTAATTGGTGCTTTGAATATGCACGATTTATTGCGTGCTGGCGTAGTCTGATTTTCAGGATAAACAATGCAAGATATAACGGCTCGTGCCAAACAAATTAAGCTGGTGATTTTTGATGTTGATGGTGTGTTGACTGATGGCAGTATCATCATTGGTGATGATGGTGAGGAGTATAAAGCCTTCAACTCTCGTGATGGACATGGCATGAAACTGCTGCAATACACCGGTGTCAATATTGCTATTATCACTGGACGTACTTCCAGAGTAGTTGAACATCGTATGCAAAGCCTTGGAGTTAACCTGGTTTACCAGGGACAAAAAGTAAAACTTCCAGCCTTTGAAGAGCTGTTAAAAACCCTTAAATTGAAGCCGGAGCAATGTGCTTATGTGGGTGATGATTGGGTGGATTTGTCTATCATGAGCAGAGTCGGTTTAGCGATTGCTGTTCAGGATGCTGATGCTGTAGTGAAAAAACATGCACATTGGATCACTCCGTCCATGGGTGGCAGAGGTGCTGCCCGTGATGTATGTGAATTAATCATGGAAGGACAGGGAACCCTGCAGGACCAAATTGAACGCCATTTTTAATTTACCCAACTCTCTCAAGCTCGCTTTGTTGCTGGTTGCAGGGATCAGCTTGTGGCTGTTACTAAACAAGCCCGAAGCAGCTAAAACAGAATCTTTGGTGCAATACAGTATTGATTTTGGGATGACGGATTTCAAAATGACCGTCATGGATATCAATGGCAAACCTTCACGGGTGATTACTGGAGAAACGCTATATCACTATCCGGAGAATGATCGTACCGAAATTTTCACTCCGAACACCCTGTTTATCTCACCGGAAAATAATGATTGGATCATTGAGTCGGATCATGCCGAAACTCAGGGTGAAGGTGAGAACATTCTTCTGACCGGCAATGTTATTATTACCAATAAAGATCGACCGGAAATACAGTTATTAACTGAAGTTCTGAATCTGGATACTGTTAATAACACGGCCTATACCGATCAGCCGGTGACCATGAAATCACCACATGGCAATACTCATTCAGTGGGATTTCATGCCGCGTTACAAGAAGAAACTATTAATCTGCACTCCAGGGTGCGAGGACAATACAATGCGCCACCTGTTAATTAATCTGCTTTGGGGAATCACAATCATCCCATCAATTGCCCTCGCCTTACCGAGTGATCGCGAGCAACCGATAAATATTGAAGCAGATCATGCGCAGCTCGATGATGAGACTGGCGTCACCCAATATAAAGGTGATGCCATACTGACACAGGGCACTTTACGTATCGAAGGTGATGTCATTACTTTTTTTTATGACGAAAACCGCGAACTGGAAAAAGCCATTGCTGAAGGCAACCTTGCCACTTATGAACAAGTTCATAAAGAAGGTGATAAACCGGTCAAAGCGAAAGCCTTGCAGATGGAATACCATGCCAGCAAACAACGTATCTTTCTGGTCGGCCAGGGCTATGTCTGGCAGTCAGGTGATGAATTCCGTGGTAATCATATCGAATACGATATCGACAGAAATATTGTTATTGCCAATTCAAGACCGGTCGAAGTTGATGGACAGCAACAGTCCAGTGGCCGCGTCCACATCACCATCCAGCCGCCCGAACAACGCGAAAAAAAGAACCGTACATCTGCAAAACCAGAGGTTGAAACACCTCCGCCATCAACTGAAGCGCCCGAACAGCAATCCGATTTGAGCTATCCCACCGCAGTGACTCAAACCACACTGAATGTCAGAACCGGCCCAGGTACGCAATATGAACGCCTTGGTGCTTTTGTCGAAAACACCGAAGTAATCGTGCTGACCCGTCAGCCGGAATGGGTACAAGTCAGAGGTATGATTGGCGATAAAGCTATTATTGGTTGGGTTAGCGCACGCTATTTGAAGATGAATCCTGAATAACCACGGAAATTAAATGAGTCAACTTTCTGCAATGTCGCTTGCCAAGCAATTTGGTGATCGACAGGTTGTTAAAAATATCTCCCTTGAAGTAAACAGTGGTGAAATTGTTGGCTTGCTTGGTCCCAATGGCGCCGGGAAAACCACCAGTTTTTATATGATTGTCGGATTGATCCCGGTTGATCATGGCAGTATTTTTCTTAATCAACAGGAACTTACCCATGAGCCCATTCATACCCGCGCCCAATTGGGTATAGGCTACCTGCCTCAAGAAGCTTCTGTTTTTCGTAAATTATCTGTTGAAGACAATCTATACGCCATTATCGAAACCCGAAAAAACCTCAGCCTTATTGCAAAACAGCAATTGCTGGAAAGGTTATTGGAAGAATTCCACATTGGTCATATCCGAAAATCAATGGGTATGGCTTTATCAGGCGGTGAAAGGCGCCGGGTGGAAATTGCCCGTGCTTTAGCCATGGATCCAAAATTTATCCTGCTGGATGAACCGTTTGCCGGTGTTGATCCGATTTCCGTTCTGGATATACAGGGTATTATCAAAGCGCTGGCTGCGAGAGGTATTGGTATTTTAATCACAGACCATAATGTGCGTGAGACACTGAGCGTCTGTGGGCGCGCTTATATTTTTAATGAAGGCGAAGTCATTGCCAAGGGCAGCCCCGACGATATCCTTCAGGATAAGCGTGTTCTTAGCGTTTATCTTGGACGGGACTTTCGCTTATGAATTCACTAGGACTTGTTGATCTTTCATCTCCGCCTCTGTTGTGAGCTGAAAAAGCGTCAATCAAGGCACGAGGAGCGCCTTTTGTGAGATACATCCATGTATCTCACCCCATTGGGGCTTGCGCTCAAAAACGCTCCCGGCGTTTTTGTAGTTGTTCTAATAAGCGACGAGCAACGCGGCCAGCTAAGCTGTTCAAATGCGCTCCAGACTCACTTGTCAATCAATTATGTAGGATGGCTACACTGCGTGCTTTCCGTCTTGTCGGACACAAAAATAGCCGCCAGCAGTGGTGGAGATGAAAGATAAACAAGCCCTCATAATTTCCACACTACGTTTCTGGTAATTCTGCAGATCAATGGAGTACTATAAATTGAACTCTGTTTGAGTACTTTTTATGTGTAGATTGATTGCGCTTGTCCTGTTTTTACTCACTAGCTCAGCTATCGCGGATCAGGCAAGTCAAAACCTGCTCCCTGTCTCAATCAAACTTCATTGGCAGCATCAATTTCAATTTGCTGGTATCTACGCAGCAAAACAACAAGGTTATTATCAAGATGCCGGACTTGCAGTAACTATTCTGACGGGGCAAAAAGCACCTTTCAATGAAGTAGAAAACGGCAATGTTGAATTTGGAATTTCCGGTGCTGGATTGGTGGTAGAAAGACTTAAAGGTCGCCCCTTTGTCGCCCTCGCGGCGATTTTTCAAAGCAGTCCCTATACCTGGTTGGTCAGAGCCGACTCATCCATAACACACCCTACTGATTTTGTCGGTAAAACGGTCACTCGTCAGTCTTACGCTGATGACTTATCCGCAATGCTGTTACGGTTTCAGATACATCCCTCACAGCTCAATATTGTCGATCCCTCGCCTGAAGATATTGATAATTTAATTGACGGCAAAGTAGATGCGCTGACCGCGTATATTTCCAATGAACCCTTCGAGATGATAAGTCACGGCGTGGATTATCGGACATTGTCACCCCATGAATACAACATTAACTTTTACAGCGATATCATCTTTACCTCCGAACAGTATTTAAAACGTCAACCCGGAACTGTAGAAGCATTTCGCAAGGCAACCTTGCGTGGTTGGCAATATGCTCTGGAACATCCGTATGAAATGATTGATCTGATTCTAAAGGAGTACAACACACAACATAAAACTCGTCCACATCTTGAATTTGAAGCAGAAAAGCTCAGTGACCTGAGTTTATATCCTACCGTCTCTCTTGGCCATATGACGTTAGAACGCTGGCAGAAAATTTCTGATCACTATCAGCAATTAGGCTTGATAAATGAAAATCAGCAATTGGATGGTTTTCTCTATGACCCAGCGCCTGATGTATCAATTTGGTTGAAATGGCTAATCTTTTCGCTTGGTGCTTTGGCAGTGGTTACCATAATTGGTTATTTCATTAAACATCATCATGCGAAATTACTGAGTCACAAAATTGCACTACAAACGACAGCATTGGAAACAGAACTGCAAAAAGGTAAAGTTCTGGAAGAGCAAGCCAAACGTGAAAGTGAACGTTTACAAACACTCCTTAATCACACGCTTGAAGGGGTAATTACCATTGATGAAACCGGCATTATTCAAAATTTTAATGCCGCTTCAGTGCAATTATTTGGTTATCAGCCAGAAGAAATTATCGGTCAAAACATTACTCAACTTATGCCGGTCCAACATCGCGAACATCATGAACATGGCATGGCACGGTTTCTGAGCACTGAGCAACCCACCATTATCGGTCAACCTGTTGAATTGGAAGCGTTACACAAAAGCGGACAAATCATTCCTATTGAATTGACCTTGAGTGCCTTTAAATGGGAAGGTCGCTATTTCTTTACCGGCATTGCCCGTGATATTTCCTTACAAAAAGCAGAACATTTAGCTTTAATCGCTGCCAAGGAAGAAGCTGAAAAAGCCAATCAGGCAAAATCGGAATTCCTGTCGGCAATGAGCCATGAATTACGTACTCCCTTGAATGCGATTCTAGGTTTTGCCCAATTACTGCAAAGTGATAAACAAGCCCCCCTCACCGACACCCAGCAAGATAGCTTGAAGTTAATCATTCACAGTGGTGAACATTTGCTTAAGCTTATCAATGACGTGTTGGAACTGGCGAAAATTGAAACAGGTTCTGTAGAAGTTTCGATTGAGCCGGTAGACGTCACTATTGCCATAAAGCACTGCTTACCCATGCTGCAAAATCTGGCCGACCGATATCGGGTAACAATTCACACTGATGAAATACCCCACCAGTTAGTGCTCGCAGATTTAACCAAGCTAAAGCAGGCACTGATTAATCTGATCAGTAATGCCATTAAATATAACCATCCTGAGGGTGAAGTCATTGTCAAAGGAGAAATAATTCATTCCACCAATAGGTTACGCCTCACTATTCAGGATACCGGCATTGGAATTCCTCAGGATAAGCAGGCCTATCTGTTTACAGCATTTGATCGTCTGGGTCAGGAAAACTCAGGTATTGAAGGGACCGGGGTCGGATTGATTGTGACCAAGAGACTGATAAAAGCCATGGATGGCCATATTGGTTTTGAAAGCACCGAAAATCAAGGCACTCGATTCTGGGTGGAGTTACCCATAACAGACGGGAATAACCAGAATGATGAAGTGCATCAGCAGACTGCACCGGTTAAAGCCGAAAATCCATTTAACTCCTCGGCTTCGACGCTCATTCTGCATATCGAAGATAACCCGGCCAATATCAAATTGATGGAAGCATTTTTTGATCGTCTGCCACAATACACGTTGCATATCTGCAAAACAGCTGAGGCAGGACTGGACTGGCTGGAAAGTAACATGCCAGCCGTGATACTGATGGATATTAATCTTCCCGGTATCAGCGGTTTACAGGCTACCGAGCAGATCATGGCTAATCCGACATTCCGCCACATTCCGGTGATCGCGGTTACCGCTGCCGCCATGCCTTATGATTTGCAGCAGGCAGAAGGCCTGTTTACCGCCTATCTCACCAAACCGGTTAATTTTATTCTGCTGACGGAATTATTAAATCAATACAGTAAGCCAGAAGTTCATTCAACTGAAGGATAACCTTCCCGCTCTGGAAAAAATAATAATGGCTCAACACGGGCATTATTCAAACTCACCCCCATATGCAGGTGTGGACCGGTAACACGGCCAGTGGCGCCAACAGTGCCGATAATCTCGCCCTGCTGAATGTTTTGCCCTGCTTTGACATCAATCCTATCCAGATGGCAAAACATGGTCACCAGCCCCTGACCATGGTCAATCATTACCGTATTGCCATTGAAAAAGTAATCGCCGGTATCCGTTACTATACCGTTAGCCGGTGCCATAATTTCAGTACCGGTTGCTGCTGCAATATCAATTCCGCTATGTGGATTACGCTCTTCGCCATTAAATACACGACGACGACCAAATAGACCGCTGACCCGGCCTTCAATGGGCCAGACAAAATTAAACGGCACACTGTCGTTGCTGCGCCAATGACGTAAGGCTTTATTTATTTTGGTTGTTTCGGCTTCAATGCGATCCATATCTTCCGCATAGGGATTGACCTTACGATCGTCAGGAACATTTATCCGTTGAGTAGGATAGGCTTTATCTTTGACCTCAAAGATAAAGCTGCTTAACGCACCCTGATTTTCCACCAGAATTTTGTGATTACCCGGATCGGCTGACAGCGGAATGCCAACCACGGCCTGCCATTGTGAATCCTGTTTTACCACCAGCACCTGTTGTTTTTGATAGGTAACTTCAGGTGCTACATTTCCCTCGATTTCCAAAGGTAAAATGACGATACCACCTGGTACCGGAAAGTGTTGTGGTAAGGCCAAAACAGGAGAGCAGACTAATAGAATCAGCCAATAGCTAAATCTGAACCTCATTTCTTACGACGCACTTCGCAGTCCAATTGACCTTCAAATAAACGAATTTGCAGGGATTGCCCGATTGTTACTTCATCAGAGCGGTAAATAACATTCCCGGTTTGTGCATCACTGGTGATGCTGTAACCGCGCTCCAGTGTATTGAGTGGACTAACCACTGATAAGGTGCGCCTTAACTGGGCCAGCTGTTTTTTATGATCGGTGATCTGTTGTCTGACCAAACGGTTTAATTGTGAAGAAAGTGCTTCAACAAGCTGCTGCTGTTGCTTCAATCGGGAGGCCGGTAACAATCGCTTTAAGCGATCATTCAGGTTCTGGCTTTGCAATCTGAATTGCTGCTGTTGCACCGAAAAGGCTTTTTCAAACCGCTGTGTTAAGTCCTGCAATCGAGTCTGACGCCAGCTGATTCGCAGCTGGGGATGCGGCAGTCTTACTGACAGATAATCCAGTTGCTGCTGTTTGCCTTGTAACTGCCGTTGGATACTGTAATCCAGTTGGGTTTGCAAACGTTTTAACTGTTGCTGCTGGAGTTTGAGTTGTTGCTGCGGACGTGGCAAACGTTGAGACAAATACCGAATATGTCGCTGTTCGTTAGCCAGTTTTTGTTGAATACGACTGCCCAGATTTTGCAACAGACCGCGAAGATTTAAGGCTAATTGACGCGCTTCAGGTACGGCCAGTTCAGCAGCCGCCGAAGGCGTTGGAGCCCTGACATCGGCAACAAAATCAGCGATGGTATAATCAATTTCATGACCTACGGCGCTGATGGTCGGAATCTGACAGGCAAACAACGCTCTGGCGACTAATTCATCATTGAAGCTCCACAGATCTTCCAGAGAACCACCTCCCCGCCCTACTATCAGCAAATCACACTCCTGTCGCTGATCGGCAGTTTGAATAGCGTTAGCAATCTGCCGGGGCGCTGTTTCACCTTGTACAGCAACAGGATAAAGAATCACTTTGATCGCCGGGAAACGACGTTTCAATACATGCAAAATATCATGTACTGCCGCACCATCCGGTGATGACACAATACCGATGGTTTGCGGTAACGCCGGTAACGGTTTTTTATGAGCGGTATCGAATAAACCTTCCTGCCCAAGTCTGGCTTTTAATGCTTCATAAGCGCGTTGCAATGCCCCGCTACCCGCTTCTTCCATATGTTCAACAACCAGCTGAAATTCGCCACGCCCTTCATAAAGTGTGACTTTGACGCGCAGTAAAACCTGCATGCCATTTTCCGGCGTAAAACGTAATTGTTGATTGCGTCCACGAAACATTGCACAGCGTACTTGCGCAGCCGAGTCTTTTAACGTGAAATAAATGTGCCCTGACGCCGGCATTGCCAAATTGGAGATTTCCCCTTCCACCCACAAAAGCGGAAACGAACCATCCAGCATCAGCCGGACTTCTCTGACCAATCGCGAAACCGGATATACATCCTTGACAGCACGGGCAGCGAGTTTTACTTGCGAATCCGATGTCATAAGTGATGCCATAAACCACTAAGTTCCTGATATAATTTATCGATCATATTACAGTAAATTCGGGAACCCGCCTCATGAGAATTGCGCAAGAAGCCCTGACATTTGATGACGTTCTATTAGTCCCCGCCTATTCAAATGTTCTGCCGCGTGATGTCAGTCTGTCAACTCAACTGACACGAGATATCACCATTAATATTCCACTGCTATCTTCTGCCATGGATACCGTCACTGAAAGTCGTCTGGCAATTGCCATGGCGCAGGAAGGTGGTCTGGGTGTTTTGCACAAAAACATGACTATCGAACAACAGGCAGACGAAGTTCGTAAAGTGAAAAAATTTGAAAGCGGAGTGGTTCGCGACCCGATTACCGTCAGCCCGACCACCTCTATTGGTGATGTTGTCGCATTGACCCGCTCTCATAATATTTCCGGTGTACCCGTTGTCGATGGCGACGATTTGGTGGGAATTGTCACCAGCCGTGACTTACGTTTTGAAACTCATTTCGACAATCCGGTCTCATCCATCATGACCGGCAAAGATAAACTGGTCACTGTCGGTGAAGATGCCAGTCGTGAAGAGGTTCTGCATCTGCTGCATTCCAACCGTATTGAAAAAGTGCTGGTGGTTGATGATAAATTTCATCTGCAAGGCATGATTACAGTCAAAGATATTCAAAAACAAACTGATAATCCGCTGGCGTCTAAAGATGCACAGGAACGGTTACGCGTTGGTGCAGCAGTGGGTATTGGTTCAGAAAGTGAAGCCCGGGTGGCTGCACTGGTCGCCGCCGGTGTCGATGTGATTGTTGTGGATACCGCACATGGTCATTCTCAAGGGGTACTGGATCAGGTCCGCTGGATTAAACAACATTATCCACAAGTACAGGTCATTGGTGGCAATATCGCCACAGCCGCTGCAGCCAAAGCATTGGTTGAAGCCGGCGCAGATGCTGTGAAAGTGGGTATCGGTCCGGGCTCAATCTGTACCACACGTATTGTCGCCGGTGTCGGTGTACCGCAAATAAGTGCTATCAGTAATGTCGCGGCAGCGTTGGCTGGAACCGGTGTGCCATTAATCGCTGATGGTGGCGTCCGTTATTCGGGCGATATTGCCAAAGCCATCGTGGCTGGCGCCCATGTCATCATGGTGGGTGGTATGTTTGCCGGTACGGAAGAAGCACCAGGTGAAGTTGAACTATTCCAGGGCCGGGCCTACAAATCCTATCGTGGCATGGGTTCAATGGGCGCAATGCAGCAAAAACAAGGCTCCAGCGATCGCTATTTTCAGGAATCCAGTGAAGCCGACAAACTGGTTCCTGAAGGCATTGAAGGTCGTGTGCCATTCAAAGGCAGCCTCAGCCCGCTGATTCACCAGTTAATGGGCGGCGTTCGTGCTTCCATGGGCTATACCGGTAGCCGCACTATCGAAGAAATGCGTACCAAGCCGGAGTTTGTCCGTGTGACGTCTGCCGGAATGAATGAAAGCCATGTTCATGACGTGACCATTACCAAAGAAGCACCGAATTACCGGGTTAATTAATTTTTAAATACCGGCTCTCTCTGGAAGCCGGTATTTTTTATCTGACTGTAAGAGAGATTCATGAGCAGCCATATTCACGACCATCGCATTCTAATTCTTGATTTCGGGTCACAATACACCCAGCTTATTGCCCGCCGAGTACGCGAAGCCGGTGTGTATTGCGAATTACGCAACCCGGATATCAGCGAAGCAGAAATTCGTGAATTTGCTCCAAAAGGTATCATTCTTTCCGGTGGCCCTGATTCAACGATTGGTGAAGCGGCACCTGTTGCACCACTCTGTGTATTTGAGATGAATGTCCCAGTGCTGGGCATCTGCTACGGCATGCAAACAATGGCTACTCAGTTGGGTGGTCAGGTCGAGTCGTCATCCCACCGGGAATTTGGCTACGCTAAAATTCGTGCTCATGGCCATTCTGCGTTTTTAAAAGATATTGAAGACCATACAACCCCGGAAGGCTTTGGCATGCTGGATGTATGGATGAGTCATGGTGATCGGGTCAGCCAGTTGCCTGATGGATTTAAAATCATTGCCAGCACCGACAGTGCGCCTATTGCCGGTATGGCAGATGAAGAACGACAGTTCTACGGTGTGCAGTTCCATCCTGAAGTCACCCACACCACTCAGGGGCAACGGATGATTTCGCGTTTTATCAGCGAAATCTGTGGCTGTGAAACCTTATGGACCTCCGCCAATATTATTGAAGACAGCATTGAAACCATCCGCCAGCAAGTTGGCAAAGATGAAGTATTGCTGGGTTTATCAGGTGGAGTTGATTCTTCAGTAGTGGCAGCTTTACTGCATCGTGCAATTGGCGATCAGCTGATTTGTGTGTTTGTAAATAATGGCCTGCTGCGTGAAAACGAAGGTGATCAGGTCATGGCGATGTTTGCCAAACATATGGGCATCAGAGTGATTCGCGTCGATGCTGAAGATCGGTTTCTCTCTGCATTGGCCGGTGAAAATGATCCGGAAGCCAAACGTAAAATCATTGGTCGTGAGTTTGTTAAAGTATTTGATGAAGAAGCTTCCAAACTGACAAATGTGCAATGGCTGGCTCAAGGCACCATTTATCCTGATGTAATCGAATCTGCTGCTTCTAAAACCGGTAAAGCCCATGTGATTAAAACTCATCACAATGTCGGCGGGTTACCTGAGCACATGAAACTCAAATTAATTGAGCCTTTACGCGAATTGTTTAAAGATGAAGTACGTAAACTGGGCGTCGAGTTAGGCTTGCCAAGCGATATGGTGTATCGCCATCCATTCCCGGGCCCGGGCCTTGGCGTACGTATCCTGGGCGAAGTTAAAAAAGAATATGCCGACTTATTGCGCAAGGCCGATAACATCTTTATCGAAGAACTGCGCGCTCATGATTTGTATGATAAAACCAGCCAGGCGTTTGCGGTATTTTTACCCGTTAAATCAGTTGGTGTAATGGGCGATGGTCGTCGCTATGACTATGTAGTTGCATTGCGCGCAGTCGAAACCATCGATTTTATGACCGCTCGCTGGGCACACCTGCCTTATGAATTTCTGGATCTGGTGTCACGTCGGATTATTAATGAAATCAATGGTATCTCACGAGTAGTCTACGATATCTCCGGCAAACCACCTGCTACGATCGAGTGGGAATAGTTACATGTCTGGCACTGGCAGGCACCGCCAAGCAAATTTTTTAATGGTATAAATCATGCTGTCGTCGCCCTCTTGATCAAGGCTACGACAAAATACCATGCCATCTAATTCAATGCATTCATAGTATTAAAAATCGTCAAATCCTTGATAAAACATAAGAAGTATCAGAAAAACATGCTATGAAAGATCATGGTATCCCCCCCCCACCACCAGGTCAAACTCTACATGGTGAACGACCGTGACGGGCTCTATGTAGCGGTGACACCAGCGGGAGGTATCACCTTCACTAAAACTACTCGATTAGCGTTCGACACGAGACGTTGACTATAGGCGTAAGCACGGTAGCGAAGCAAGAAGATGATCGCGGCCGGGAAATCACCAGCCAAGGAAAAGGCGGGCGACAAGAAGCGTGTTAAGAATGTTGTGACATTCGGTGCATGGTCCGAAATACGGCGAATCTCGCAGATTTTCCGACCGAACCGGATGTGATTGGCGGGATTTAACTGGGACATGGCCGGGTTGCCAAAGGATGTTCAGGCTAGTTTTTCAGTGAAAAGGGAAGTTATACTTCGTAATACTTCCTAAATAGAGATTTAATAGAGGAGTCCAACATGTCAAAATTATTTTCCCTAAATCTTGCAGCATTTACAATTGCCTTTATAACTACCACTACATTTTCGTTCAGCGCATTTGCCGCCAATCCGCAGTGTTCTAAAAAGATAGAAGGGATTTCACTTGATCAAAGCGTTGGCGACATTACGAATACGCTGCAGCAAATGGGGCTACACGACATTACCTGTAAACAAAGATCAAAAGTGCCTTGTGCCGACAGAAAAAAGCAAATGCTGAGTTATGCCACCAATGTTCAGGGTTCTCTGCACAAGATCGGCGATAAACTGGCGAGACTGACATTTGATAATACGGGAAAGCCAATAAGCTTCGCATACGAATATTACACTGACGGTCCTTCAACGCTTAAGGCACATGATGAAAACAGAAGCTGGGAAGGCTGGACATATAAAGACTTGATCGAATCCCGCATTAATGAATATTGTAAGGACTCAACATCAGAGGGCGTCAGAGTTGGCTGTAAATACGGCAGCGCACTTACAATTAATGTCATATACGGCGAACCACACGATAAAAAAGATTGCACATATAAGTTCAACGTCATGTTTCGTGCAGTGAGAAACAAACCGGAAGCCCCGACAAATCATAAAATTATTGAGACGATAACGCTAAGTAAATAAAGGTCCTAGTGATGCACAATCTTAGAATATTTTTATGCACGTTCTTATTGCTAAGTTCTTTTACCCTTGCCTATGCGGATGCTCTGAGTGAGCAGGATGCGGAGAACTGGCTCCAAGCCAGAACCGACCTATTGCCGTTAGCCGAGGAAATGAAGGAAAATGGTCTGGACTCATTTTTTAAATTCCGCCCCTTAAACATAGTCGATAAAGGCGCGCCCTCTTACGTGAAAAATCTGGAAGAACTGAAAGCAGATCACCCGGATTACTATGCACGTATGAATGACATTGTTGCTGCCTTTGAAAATAAAGAAGAGTATATGCCGTTTTCAAATGCGGAAGAATGGGCAAAGCTGGGCGATCGACTTATGTTAGCGCTTTATGCTAGTAATGATCACAGAAGCACTGCTGCGCTTATTGAGCAACGTCAGGAATTCGAAAATAAATTCTCTCCCACGATGTTGGGGATGATGCCGAAAGAATCGAAAGTGCAGATCGAAGGTGTTATCGAAATGCTGAAATCCATGGAAAACGTTTCAGAAAAAGACCGTCAGATTGCCAAACAATATAAAACACAGCTTGTGTTTAGTTTGGACAATGATGTGAAAGAGGCTCAAGACAGAGAATAATCTTTCTTTGTTGATGCCCCCTTCCCCAAACCTGTCAAAGGTTCTATACCTTATACAGTAAAAATTTATGACTGACATAAGGAAAGTTTACGAACGAAAGAACCCGTCAGAATTCCTTTCAAAGGCACCGCATGACAATTTTGTTACGCCCTGTTATTCCGTAATGCATCTGCTAGCATGTTAGAGCCAGAACAACAGATTCATGGGTGAGCATGACACCTTTTAAGAAGTTACTCACAATAGATTGAATTCGCTTGGCATATCTGACCTGTTTTGTTTTGGTGGTAAAGCAGGTTAATGCCATGAACTCTTTTCCTTGTGAGTTTAGATGATTGTTTGTAAATCAGATTTTCTTAGGGTTGGCCAGTGGCTGATGACTGATGACTGATGGCTGATGGCTGATGGCTGATGGCTGATGGCTGATGGCTGATGGCTGATGGCTGATGGCTGATGGCTGATGGCTGATGGCTGATGGCTGAGCAATTATCTTTAGACTAAAATATAGGAACAACCTCTTCCACCGTGCATTCCCGACCAACAATTTTTAACTTATTCAATTTTGCCTTACCGCCAGATTGTTTTAGATCCTGTCTAATCTCAAGCAACTTCTCTCTTTTCATCAAACGCGTGTATGAAATGGCATTACCGCAATACTGATGTAACTGTTCTGTTGTTATGCCGCCATCCGTCACCCTGGGCGTTAATACGCCGTCTAATTTAAGTGTGACATAAGGCACTTGCACCTCTAAATCGCCTTCAAAATTGAAGCTTTCTCTTTCCTGAACGACTTTTTGTTCTTTTTTCTCGCGCTTCTCGGCCAACTCCTGCCGCGTTGCCAACATTTCAAACTCAGTAAATGTACATTGCAAACGTTTATTCTTTAAATAGACTTGGTGAACATCAATCAACCTGACCTTTGATCCAGAATACTTTTGAGCAAACTGCTTCATCTCATCATATGAATAGTTCTTGTCCAGAAAATAGGTAGGACATAAAGAACTATTCACCCCTGTCAGATTCACTTGCAAGGGCATGTCAGAATTAAAGCCACCCGAATTAGTATAAGCTGCAAGAAACATCCTGTATAAATTTTCGTCAGTCTGGAAGTAGACTTGGCCATCCTTTAAATGTCCATGTGCTGTGCCCAACACACCTTCTACATTCCCAAGGTTTTGTTTACGAATATCGCTACCATTGGCTACACCTAGCGTACATAAAGAAAAAAACATAACTGACAAAAACAGTTTCAACATCTAGTTTCCTTCGAACTTTTAACAAAATAAGAGGGCCTAGGGCTCTCGAATCCATTTGATATGCGTGTTTTATTTACTAAATATGGATGCTGACAAAATGAGTTAGTCACCATCCCCCTCTTAATTATGAATCAAGAAAATAGCATAAAGCCCATTTGCTTTTAAAATTTAACATTTTTGAATTCCAGAGACATTACGATGAATAAAAAATGAAGAGTATTGGCAAGTATCATCAGCACTCAAACACTTTTGCATCTATGCGGCACCCAGTTAATTGCAACCTTCTGATTTCATGAAAATTTACACATTACTTTATTACTATTACAATGAAAATATAGACTTAAACTTGATACAACTCATTAACCAGAGTAAAAAAGGGATTTTTTATGAAGCACAACTGGTCATCTCCTCTAGTCTTCGTGTTTTCAGCTATTTTGATGTGTTGTGGTCAGGTGATGGCTCAGGAAAAAAATCACCCATACTATAACGATTTGAATGAGTTCACTCTGGATGAAGCCGAAGGGTTTAGAACCCTTTCTTCTTTCTACTCATCGGGCAGTCAATGGTGCTCTCACCCCTATGTCAGAGTGGTAGTTGAGTACGAAAACAAAGCGATTAGAAAGTCAGTTTTAACCTCAAACCCCGCTAATTACTTACAGCAAACCATCATTCCTGAGATCAAGAAGATTTGTCCGAAGTTTCCTCATGCAGCCAAGTATCACAAACAGGTCATAGATTTTAGGTTTAGGCCTAAACGAGGTGGCATTGCTGATGAGCGCATTAACCCTGACAAATTAGGTTTCCAAATAGATGATCAAGGTAATGTAAGTCTGATTAAAGATATAGCCTATAGAAATTGGAGTGATACGAATAAAGGTTCGTATGCATTTGAACAAGACCAACATGCCGATAAGGATGATAGGTTATTGATAACCGGTGCAGAAAAGCTTGCGAACATAGTTAATAGTGCTACTCAAAAACTCGAAAAGCTTCTACAAAATGCATTACAACGCCGTGATGACTACAAACTTTTCTTTGCTAAAACAGCAAACCCTAAATTTTTTGAAGCACTCAACTTGAATGAGGATGCGATAGCCAACTTTAAATACGCTCTGATTCAGAATAAAAAGGCACGCTCGTCAGTAAATAATGCCAAATCAATATATAACGACCCATCAGACACTAATGCCAGCTTAGAAAAAGCCAAAACATACATTGATGAGTATCAGCAATACAGAGAACAGGCGAATGCTTTTGAGGAAACGGCTTTGGATAAATTCTTAGAAGGTGATAAAAAGTTTAAAGAAGGCTATCAAGACCATATGAAGCAGAAAGAGCAAAAAATGAAATGATGGTTTTATCGAATCCATAACATATTCATGATTACCATCACTCGAACAGAGTTTGCATTTGCAACCATTGATGCGTCTATCCATGAATGGAATACAATAAAAACAATTGTTCGATACTGTGCTAACAATTATCGAAACACCGAATTACTATATTGCATTCCTGGGCCGGAAGAGCAGCGTCTTGAAAAGCTCCAATCATTAAGTGAAATAATGGATCATGTCTGGGGGCCACCGCCGCTTGAGGATATCTATAGAGATCAGCTTTTCCTGATTACACACTGTATTAAAGAAACAGAAGGTAAGGACCTTCCTAATGTTGACGATGAGTTGCATGCAAATTTAGTTAATCAAGTTTACAACTTGGGAGTTTACGATATTTTCGATGACGACAATGTCAGCGATGAACAATGGGCGTCATGGCAGATTGAGCGATCAATTCATAATACAAAAACATGGATTATCAAGCTCCATGCCAAACAAACAGATAAAGCTGGAAAGCCTTATGTACAACATCCTTTACGCGTACATATGCGATTACAAAAACTGTTTCCAGATGCAGCCGAAGATGTGCGTCACGCAGCCCTGCTACATGATGTGATGGAGGACTGTGGTATCACTTCTCAGGATTTACGGGAGCGAGGTTATTCAGAGAGCACTATTCAGATCGTGGATGCAGTGACAAAACGACCAGATGATGGGCTATCCTATAAGCAACGTATTGAACAGCTAGCATTAACAGGACCTTTAGGTGCAATCCAAGTCAAACTGTGTGACCTGCTCGACAACACAGATCCAGAACGACTTAAAGCCCCGCCCCCAGAAAAAACAAAGTCACTTTCTAAGCGCTATTCAATTGCGATTGAAATATTGCAGTCGCGCTTAGCAAGTTCGGATTAACATCACTTCGTTGAGAACAACAGCTGAATAAATATAGATAGCCCACCTAATATAGAGGCGTATTCGCATGAAACAATCAGTCAAAATAATTTATTTGCTGATGACAGTCATCATACTCAGTTGGGGGCAATCTGGCGTAGCTAAAAAGCATACGACATCACACGAAAATAAATCGCCAGAGTCAACAGGCCTAACATTTGAAGTTGCCCCTGAAGTCATCAAAGCAAAGGCTCGCGAAGGACAGTTCCTTTCAATACCGATGCTAAAAAAACCGCTCGATTACAAGGCTTTTTCGAGAATGTACGTAGAGCATCTTAAAAAGAACAAAGGCGGTATTCATATCGCGATTATTGTTGATGCCATGAACAAAGACTGGCCGGACAAAGAAACCACAAAGCACATTAACAATGTCTACGAGTTTGCTAAACAAGCCATGATTGGTAACAAAGAGGCACAGAAACCAGGCTATGCTGAATTATATGGTGCAAGAATCAATAAAATCATACCCGTTGTGTACGATCCCAAAAACCAAAAATCAGTCTCAAAAAAAATAGCCGATGGCCAATACGAAACCATCAAAATACCTGTTTCACTCAATGACATAATCTTGCTTGTTAATGACCACAACCCTGCCGAAAAAGAAAATGGTGCATTCATTAACACCATTGGTGAATTAAAAACACACCTGAACGCCTTTCTGAAAGATGGTCGTTACAAAATGTCAAAGGCAGAATATTTAGAACATCTACAAGCACAGATTAAACAGTTAGACTCAGAGCTTGACGATTTATATGAGCACAAAAAAGAGTTAAAAGAATTACAGGAAATGTTACCTTACATCAATACACCATAAATGAAAATTAGCTATTGCTTTGTGCCAGAAAGCAAAACCATTCAAAAATTAAAAATTGGCGATATTCTGCTTACACTAAACTCATTAGGGGATTCAACAGTGTTAGGCTATGGTTCTAACATGTACTTTTCTCACTCAGCTCCAATGATAAGTCAAACGAAAACATGGTTTTAGAAGAGTTACCTTGTTTCGATGAGATTCTCTTAGTGCTGCTGACGTTTCCAGAGGTGAGGAAATAAATAGGCGGTTGAGTATAATATCGTTATATTTTTTAAAGCAATTTCTAAGCACGGCATTATCAATCATCGGAAAAATAAATCTATGAAATTAAAAGATAAGATTGGCTTATTTATTATCAGATGGAAATAGCACGGTACCACTTTTTAATTGAAGGTCGCGTGCAAGGTGTCGGCTACCGTATGTCGGCGCAAATCGCAGCGCAGAAAATAGGCGTAACAGGCTGGGTGCGTAACCTGCGCAGTGGACAGGTTGAGATGGTGGCCGAAGGTGAACCTGCTCAACTGGAGCAGTTACTTGAGTGGGCCTGGCAAGGACCGAATTTTGCGCAGATCACTGATATCAGTCTGGAAAAACTAACAGCAACCGGCGAATTTACCCAGTTTGAGATTCGTTAGCCCAATAAATAATTTAGGAGACGGTCATGGCACAACGTTTTAATAGTAAAGGCTTTTTATTACGTTTGCTGTTTGCTGTTTTGCTGGTCTTTATCAGTTATAACCCGAGTGGTTACAGTTATTATCATTGGGCTAATGATGCTCTGTTTGGCAACGCTGGTATGAACATCACGCCTCCATTTGCCATGGCTACCGTTATTATTCTGATTGGCTGGACGGTTTATCTCAGAGCAACATTCCGATCATTAGGGGGATTTGGTCTGATCCTCGCTTTTGCCTTTTTTGCCATTATTATCTGGTGGTTATTTGATTTAGGTATTCTGGAACTCCGTCATCATGCCGCTTTTACCTATATCATTTTATTTCTTATCGCTGCTGTTCTCGCAGTGGGAATGTCATGGTCGCACATACGGCGTCGCTTATCAGGGCAAGCCGATATGGATGATGTCGATGAATAAGCCCTAAAAATAATTCTGATTCAACGCTATTTTTCAGTTTGAGTTAAGCCTCAAGGATTATCGTTCTTCTTAACGTCATATCAATGTCTGGTATTGGTAGATTAACCAAGTTGAAGGATAAACGCATGGCTCTTTTCTCGGATAAAACCCGGTCGAGATTACTACTTATTGTATTATTGCTCAGCACGATTTTAAGTGGCTGTCTTTGGTTCAATACAGTCAGTTCTGCCACAACTAAAACCACTGAAGTATGGGATCTTAATCACTATCTGTTAAGCAAGACGCTGACGATTGATGGTATAGAAGATAATTTATCCGGCATAACTTATCATCCTGATTCTGGACATCTGTATGGAATTGTTAATAATCCTGAGCAGATCGTTGTCATCAGTAAAAATGGTCAACTACTGAGAAAAATTGATTTAATAGGTTTTTCTGATACTGAAAGTATTGATTATGTTGGTGGCGATCGATTTATTGTCAGCGAAGAGCGGCAGCAAACCATTAGTTTTGTTGACATACACGACACCACGACAGAAGTTCACTATTCTGATGTAAAAACCCTCGCCCTGCTTCCTCCTGAAAAAGCGAATAAAGGCATTGAGGGGATTGCCTTTTCATCACAGCATGGCGTGTTTTTTGTGCAAGAGAAGCCTGCCCGGATCATGCATTTCGCACTGGAAAACGATACACAGACCAATCAGTTTGATGTAATGAAAAATCTGCGTCTGGAGGTGGGTGATTTCTCGGGTCTGACCTTGTTGCAGGGGCTGGATGAAAGATTACTGGTGTTAAGTGATGACTCAAACAGCCTGCATGTAATTGATTTGGCAGGGCAGGAAAAATCCCGAATCAGATTAGGCACTGGCCCATATCGTCTTTGGCCAAAAATGGCTCAGCCGGAAGGGGTTACTACCGATGCTGAGGGTAATATCTATATTGTTGGCGAACCTAACCAGTTTATGGTGCTGACAAGAACTAGACCTTTGTAAATTTTGAATATTAAAAAGGGCGGTTACCCCGCCCTCTTCAGTGTTTCAATTTACAGGCTTCACGCTTCATAGGTGGATGCTGAAACATTACCACCTCTGCCAGTCCAGTTGGTATGGAAATATTCACCGCGGGGCTTATCCAGCCGCTCATACGTGTGAGCACCAAAATAATCTCGCTGGGCCTGCAATAAATTGGCCGGTAAGCGTTCACTGCGATAACCATCATAGAAAGATAATGCGCTGCTGAATGCAGGTACAGGAACCCCAAGACTGATGGCACAGCCAACGGCTTTACGCCAACCCGGTAAGGCCTCAGTGATTGCATCAATGAAGAAATCATCCAATAACAGATTTCCCAGTTGGGGGTTACGTTCAAAAGCGTCGCGAATATTGCCCAGAAAGCGACTGCGAATAATACAACCGCCTCGCCACATCAATGCAATACCACCATAATTGAGTTCCCACCCATAGGTTTTGGCTGCTTCACGCATCAACATATAACCCTGGGCATAGGAAATAATTTTCGAGGCGTATAAGGCATCACGAATTGCGTTAACCATTTCAGCTTTATCGCCGGAAAATTCACCTGCCCCTGCAGGCAAAACACTAGAGGCAGTCACCCGTTCATCTTTCAGACCAGATAAACAGCGGGAAAATACGGCTTCTCCAATCAGCGTTAATGGAATACCTAACTCCAGTGCATTAATACCTGTCCATTTACCTGTTCCTTTTTGACCGGCAGTATCCAGAATATGATCAATCAGCAAACTGCCATCCGGCTCTTTAACCGCCAGGATATCGCGGGTAATCTCGATCAGATAGGAGTCCAGAACGCCTTCATTCCATTCAGAAAATACCTGCTGAATTTCATCTCCCGACATACCCAGGCCTTCACGCATCATTTGATAGGCTTCGCAAATCAATTGCATATCACCGTATTCAATGCCGTTATGCACCATTTTTACATAATGGCCTGCACCATCATTACCAACCCAGTCACAACAGGCCTCACCATCAACTTGTGCGGCAATGGCTTGAAAAATGGGTTTAATTGCAGGCCAAGCAGCATTATTACCACCAGGCATCAAAGAAGGTCCGAAACGTGCGCCTTCCTCACCACCTGAAACACCACTGCCGACAAACAGAATGCCTTTTTTATGCAGTTCATGGGTACGTCTGTCACTGTCATTAAACAGCGAGTTACCGCCATCAATAATGATGTCGCCTTTATCCAGATAGGTAACCAGTTGCTCAATAAAGGAATCCACCACGGGGCCCGCTTTCACCATCAACATAACACGACGAGGCATTTGCAGGCTTTCGACAAATTTTTTCAGATCATGGCAACCGATAATATTGGTATCTTTTGCTGGTCCCTCCAGAAACTCATCGACTTTGGAGGTGGTCCGGTTATAAACCGCTACCTTAAAACCTTTGTCATTCATGTTGAGCACCAGGTTCTGCCCCATCACGGCTAAACCTACTACGCCTATATCTGCTTTTGTATTTTGAATCAGTTCGCTCATTTTTGTTCAATCACCTTTATATATTCGCCTCGGGCTTCACGTGTAGAACCGACCACAATTCGGCAGGTCCCGGAAGCATCGCATTCCAATGCACCGCAAACCTCAATGAATTCTCCTTTTTCCACTTGTCCAACGTAGGTATGGGTAAAGGAAATAATTTCAGGTGTCAGTGCATTATCAACTCGGTATCGTGCAGGGAAATCAAATGCACGACTGTCATCGGTCACCCGGCATTGGATGGTTTTAATGCCTTGTTTGAGAAAATGCCGATGCTCTATATCCAATTCTTCTTTAAGACAGACCATTCCAATATCGAATTTACTGCCATCAATCATCGCTTTATTGCATTTCCGGTATTCATGCCAGCTAAACGTATCAAAATCCAGCTCACTATCCCGCCGCTGATAGTTTTCCTGCATTTGAGTTTTATCCAGCTTCTGCAGCAGGTTATCTGCGATTGCTTTTTTAATGGCAGAGCGACATTGATGGAAAGTGTCACGTCCATAAATAACCAGATCAATATCTGACGTCGCTTTTTGCTGATTTACCAGCATTGAACCGGTGAGTCCCAGAGCAGTAATATCCACTGAATATTGCTGCAAAATGGCTATCAATTTATGTAGTTTATGCTGCAGTGGATCGTCGGCTGGTTGTTTCAGTAATTGCTGCAATCGTTGCTCGGGACGGTGATGATGAATAATGCTGTTCACCGGAACCGCATGAAAGGCTGCATCAAACTGGCTGGAATAAAATAAAAATTCTGGATGATGGCGTTCAAGTAAACGGTTAGCCTGTTCAGTATCCACTTTATGCCAACCATGTTGATCCTGCACATAACGTAAAAAGCAGCCCACTTTCTGATCATGTGAGTGATAGCTGACTACGGCAAATATCAATCCATCTTCAGTTTCAATGAAGTCTTTGGGCAGAAACGGAAACCCTGTCTGTCTCAAAAACCTACCTCCCGAAAGTAATTTTTATAATGACATAACCACGCCATTATGACTTGTCTGTTAATCCAAACATGCCGCGTAATGCAAGAACCATTATTAACAGTAATAATGCATCAATCAGCCAACGACCCTTTTCGCCAAAAAATCGTCCGTTACAGATATCTTCAAGTAGCGTTGTCAGCTTGATGTTATGGGCTTCTAGCTGCTGCCTAAGTTCGTGCAGCGATGATTCTGGAACAGGAATCGACTTACTCCATGAAACACCCTGCAATGATATTAATTGCCAATCATCCAATATCGGATTACCTTGCCACATTCCACTACGCGTCTGTAGCACTGGTAGACCGTGATGCAAACCAATATTCTGAATTTCCGCTGGGATTAGCTCTGCAGCTCCTAGCGTACCGATGTACTGGCCTTCTGTATCAAACAGGATCAGATTATCATCCGTAGCCAGTGCAATAATGTCCTCCAGTAAAATTCCCCCTAATAATGGACGGTTAAGTCTCAGCTCAGGTTCAGCATTCACATAAAGTTGTGAGTCAATTTCCAAAAACAGCAGTTCGGCCAATATCCAGCCATGCTCCACCGGCACAACGGTTAGCTGATAATGTTCAAGCAACCAGGGGGTGGTCAGTTTGTATTGGTCCAGCTTGAGATCTCTTGCATGATTCAGCAACAAAGTACAGGTTAGCCAAATGAGCATCAGCAAGCAAATGATCACAATCGCTGTGACTTTTATCCCTTTCAGCATCAGCCTATTCCAAATATTTTTTCAGTGCAGCTACAAGCATAGCTGAAAACAACAACAAAATTTTACCTTGCCATAATTTTCAGACAAAAAAGGGAGCCTGGCTCCCTTTTTTACTGATCATCTAAAGGACGAATTTCAGAATTGATCAAAAGTAATAGTATGAAAGTTCTTTTTACATCATTACCCGCATATCGGCCTGATGTATTTCACGTTGCCGCATATGAAACAAGGCTTTGCTGATATCAATCGCGTACGTTGCAAAATGCTGCTCCGTCATACGGATGGTGATAGCGCCCATATTAACGTGAACCATCTTACAATCAGGACAAAACTGGATATCACAGGTACTGGAAGAAAAGACGTTTTCCGGCTGACAGGAATTTGAAGCCATGGTAAAGATCCTTATTTTAAATTTGACGATTCAGAGACTTTCCAACATATCCGGTAATCCACGCTGTTGGCCTCGATGAAGTTGGTAACTGAGTAACCAGCGCTGCGATAAGGCTCGCCAGTGCTGTTTCTTTAAAGGGTGTTCGTTATGGGTAAGTAATAACCGATAGTTTCTCGAAATCTGCAACGCAATACATGCTGAAGCGTGTTGGCGGTACATTGATTCCAATTGCTCATTGGCGGCCAAAATGACCGCTTCGCACCAGGTTTCTGCTCTCTCTGCTCTGTTTACATTCATGATTAACTCAATCTGTGAGCTGCCGCTGCAAGCAGCATGCTCCACACAGTTCGTTTGGATTTTTTATCCAGACAGTTAAAGTCAGCGGCATGTAGTTTCCCCTGACTGATTAATGCTTCTAGTCGATCAGGACTAAACGCCACATGTATTGCATTTTGTTTCGGAAAATAATTTTTTGATGACTGCATCTCGTATACCTCAGCAATATTGATAAGGTTAAATGCAGTATAAGGACCGATTAATCTAAATGCAAATAATTATTATTTAGATTAATAGAGTGGTACGAGTAGTGGTTTTTATGGAGAGTAAGAGCCAGTTCCATAATAGCCATAGCCTAAAAATGGCGCATCATGCTTTGGATTATAGGGCCGTGAAGACTCAGGATCTTTTTGTGGCCACACGTGACTTTCCTCGAGTGTAATCAACGGTAGCGATAACATTTTTTGGTCGACTTTTTGCAGTTGTAGTGAGTTAACGGTACCAATAAAGGTCGCCAGTTTCTCTGGGGAATAAATCATTGGATCGAGAAAATTTTCACTTCGAACAATAAACCGACCAGCACTTTTTTCACTTGAGATGGGGACACCATAACGCGTTAATGGGAACTGTACGATGGTCAATTCTGAAAAATTCTCATAATTCGCTACATGAGCAATCATTCCACCCCAACGTACCGTTTGCTGCTCATATGATTCAAAATTCTGCAGCACCTCTTCATAAGCGATGTCATTATGGGATTTTGCGTATATCGAGGGTTGTGTCGCCGCACAGCCTGCCAGCATAAATATCAGTAATACCGTTAAAATTCGCATAACATAATTCTCCACAACCGTTACTCAACAGACAGTTTCAGACAGCAGATGTTACAGAAATACATTTATTCTGCTGAAGAGGATCACCGTTTATTTTTACGTGCCGCTTTTTTGGCCGCTTTTTCTTCACGTCTCTGTATTACCTGCAACCACTCCCGTTCTGTCATCTCGGGTGTTTCCAGCGTCAGCTTGCCAAGCTGACCATTGCGTAATTCAGTAAGCAGAATCTTACTTATCCGTTCAATATCGGCCACACCACCGGTTTTAATACAACCACGTTTCTGGGCCATTTTTTCCAGCATCGTTTGCTCATGGTCAGTGATGTCATCGACATGAAATCTACTGAACAAGGCTTGAGGATATTGCTGCATAAGATACTTGACGGCGTATAAGGCAATATCATGATTCTCAAACGCAGTTTCTTTAATAGCATGGGTAATGGCCAAACGATACCCACTGTCATGATTTTCCAGATTGGGCCATAACACACCCGGTGTATCATGTAAGACCACCACATCATCAACGATAATACGTTGTTGAACCTTGGTCACAGCAGGCTCATTACCGGTTTTGGCAATCTGTCGCCCGGCAAGTGCATTTATCAATGTCGATTTACCAACATTGGGAATGCCCATAATCAGTGCCTGAATTTTTTTAACACTGCTGGCTTTATGCGGTACCATTTTTTGGCACATCGCAATTAATTCCTTGCCACGAGAAGTCTCATTGGCAGACAGAACCAGGGTTTTGATCCCCTGTTCCTGCTCAAGATATTGTTGCCAGATTTCAGTCAGTTGCGGATCCGCCAGATCGGCCTTGTTCAACACCTTAAGGCAGGGCTTATCACCTCGAATAGCCGCAAGCATGGGATTGGAACTACTATAAGGAAGTCGGGCATCCAGCACTTCAATAATCAAATCCATCTGCGGCAGGATCTTTTTCATCTCCAGCCCGGCTTTATGCATATGTCCGGGGAACCACTGAATTGCCATTAAAAACTCACTACAAACACCAGAATTGGTTAATCCATTATAACGCCTAAGCTAAATATAACGTTCCTCTTCTCGCAGAAACTTGCTGATATCTACGTCATCAATCTGTTCTGGTGTCATAAAGCTTTCGGTGTAATGCTTGTAAGCTCCACCGGTAAGAACTAACTTAAACATATCTCGAGCCGTTAATTGCTACAGAATAAATTAAGAATGGCACTGAGTGTTTTTTGCTTTTTATTCGGTGCCCAGCTGTCTTTCGTATTTCAAATATATTCACCAGCATTATGGTATGTTCAAGTTCTGATAAATTTTCAGCAATAAATCTATGCGGATAACCATGGGGTCTCCAGCAGAGCAGCAATTCACCCCGACGACTGTGTTGAAAGTGACTTCTGTAGAATAACGACGCCGTATCACTTCCGTATTGTTGGGTGAAATGAGCCTCCTGAATTGATGGTTTTAAAAAATCAACAGACCCTAACCTTAATTTTAGATATTCAAGTCACTATTTTTATATGAAAAAAAGAATCAAACATTTTTTAATTTTCAGCTGTGGCTGGTTATGCGTCATTTTAGGAATAATTGGCGCATTTTTGCCGGTGATGCCAACTACGCCATTTATGATTCTTGCCTTGGGTTGTTTTGCCGAGACCTCACCACGGTTTCACGCTATGTTGTTAAATAACCGGTGGATAGGCGGCCCCCTCAAACAATGGGATCAAACCAAAACCGTACGGCGTCGTACCAAAATCCAGGCACTTATTATGCTGATCATCGCCTTTGGCTTTTCAATCACCTTGTTATGGGGACATATTGAATTGCAATTGATGCTTTTGGTCTTAGCGGCGGTAATGATAGGGTTTGTGCTGAGATTAAAAGAAGCAGAGCCGAAATATGAAGATTGATGAGCTTATCAAACAACGTCATAGCACCCGGGCATTTCTGGATAAAACGGTAAGCGATAAACTTATCCATGAAATCCTCGATATTGCCCGTCATGCTCCTTCCGGCGCCAATACCCAGCCCTGGCAAGTAGCAGTCGTGACCGGCAACACCAAACAACAACTCTCTGAGAGTCTTATTCACGCTTTCAGAGAAGGTCATGCGTCCAGACCAGACTATGTTTATTATCCCGAGACCTGGCAGTCGCCGTATATAGATCGTCGTCGTGCCTGTGGTTTACAGCTTTATCAGAGTTTGCAGATTGACCGGAAAGACAAACACGCCCAACGGAAACAATGGGAAGCCAATTATCGGGCTTTTGACGCACCGGTGATGCTGCTGTTTTTTATGGATGCCGAGATGCAGACCGGATCATTTCTGGATTTGGGTATGTTTATACAGAATTTGATGCTGATAGCACAGGATAAAGGCCTGGCAACCTGTCCGCAGGCCGCTCTGGCGGAATACCCTGAAAATGTTAAAAAAATTCTGGAGTATCCTGCTGACACTATTCTGGTGTGTGGTATGGCAATAGGTTATGAAGATCCTCATGCTGCGGTCAATAAATACCGAACTGCTCGTGAACCAGTGACCGAATTTTCCCGCTTTTTTTATTGATTTTGGAGTTTTACCATGGATTTAGCGACATTTCTCAACACGTTGACTGATAATCCGTCCGCAATTGATTTCGAAGATACCATTGCGGTAATTGATGCCAATTACCAGTTCAACCCAACTGCATTTCATAACGGTGAGCTGCATAATGATGCTGGAGAGAATAATGGATCATGCAAAATTCTGTTTTTTGGCATTTTGCATGAATTGGGGGAATCGCAGACCTTAGCCTGTTTTGGACGTTATTATCGTAGCGATGTTTTGCTGAATCCCAAAGGTGAAGACCATCAGAATATCCGTAACTTTCTGCGTTATGGCTGGGATCGTGTCAGCTTCAATGGCGAGGTATTAACGCCCATGCATTAAAGCTGGCACCGTTGAAAATCCCGAACGCAGAGTTCCTGCGTTCGGGATAACAAGAAACCTGCTAAAGCAGTACCCGCTCAATACCTCCTGCTTTCACGTTATCAATAAACTGTGTATGCCATTGTTCACCTAACACGTGTTTAGCCACTTCCACCACAATATAATCGGTTTCAATACCGGTATCTTCGTTGTAGCGTGACAGACCCTGCTGACAGGCCGGACAGGAAGTCAGCATTTTCACATTACCTTTGACTGCCTTGTCCTGACCGGTCAACTCTTGAATGCCCTTGGTGATCTCTTCTTCCTTGCGGAATCGTACCTGAGTGGCAATGTCCGGACGAGCGACAGCAAACGACCCCGCCTCACCACAGCAACGATCATTCAATGTCACCTGCTGACCCAGTAATGTAGCGGCCACATTGGTAGATTTATAGGTCTTCATTGGTGTGTGGCAAGGCTCATGATAGAGATATTGCACACCATCAACCCCTTCCATCTTGACGCCTTTCTCCATCAGATACTCATGAATATCCAATAAGCGGCAGCCCGGAAAAATTGCTTCAAATTCATATTTGAGCAGTTGGTCCATGCAGGTTCCACAAGACACGATAACGGTCTTGATATCCATATAATTCAGCGTATTGGCCACTCGATGGAATAACACCCGATTACTGGTGGAAATAGCTGTAGCTTTGTCATCATCACCGGTAGCAGCCTGTGGATAACCGCAACATAAATACCCGGGAGGTAACACCGTTTCAGTACCTACTTCATATAACATCGCCAGAGTTGCCAGCCCCACCTGACTGAACAGTCGTTCTGAACCACAGCCAGGGAAATAAAATACCGCATCGGAATCTTCACTGACCTTGTTTGGATCCCGCAGAATCGGTACCATTTTGTCATCTTCCAGTCCCAGCATGCCACGCGTGGTTCGCGTCGGCAGATTACCCGGCATGGGTTTTTTAACAAAATGAACAACCTGTTCACGTAATGGTGTTTTACCTGTAGTGGGTAAGGGAGGCTTTTTCTTTTTGTTAGCCAGAAGTCCCAGATATTTAGCTGCCGAGTGTGCCAGACGTTGAGCTTTGAACCCCATTTGAATCATGGTTTTATGCATAACTTTAACGGTCAAAGGGTCCGTAGCATTCAAATACGCCATTGACGACCATGTTCCCAGATTCAAATGACGTTTGCCCTGTTTCTTCAACACAGCCCGCAACTTCACTGATACATCACCAAAGTCTATATTGACCGGGCATGGGTTTAGACAGCGATGACAAATTGTGCAGTGATCGGCTACATCATTCATTTCTTCAAAATGACGTACTGAAATGCCACGGCGGGTTTGTTCCTCATAGAGGAATGCTTCCATAATCAAACCTGTACCCAGGATCTTGTCGCGGGGTGAATAATACAAATTGGCACGCGGTACATGGGTGGTACATTCTGGCTTACATTTACCACAACGCAGGCAATCCTTGATATCGTTATTAATCTCACCCAAATCGCTGGCTTCAAGAATTAGTGCTTCCTGTTGCAGTAATCTCAAAGAAGGTGTGTAAGCGTTTTCCAGGCCTGAGCCAGCGAGCAGTTTACCGGCATTGAAACGGCCTAGTGGATCCACCTTCTGTTTATATCCAGCAAAAGCATCTATAGTGGCTTTATCCAGATATTGCATTTTGGTCAGACCAATTCCATGCTCACCAGAGATAACGCCTCCTAATTCACCTGCCAGCTTCATTACCCCATCAACGATCAGTTCAGCTTCATGCATCATCTGATAGTCGTTTGAGTTCACCGGAATATTCGTATGCACATTACCGTCACCGGCATGCATATGGGTGGCAACAAACAGTCGGCTTGAACGTAACTCCTTATGAATATCATCCAATTTGTTACGCAACGCCTCCAGAGATTGTCCCTGAAACAGTTCTTTCAGTGGTTTTTCAACCTCTTTACGATAAGAAATACGTAAATCTCGGCGTTGCAATACATTAAATAAAGTATCGGTCTCAGCCAGCAAATTCAGGACTTCATCGGATAACAATTCTTTATGATTCAACGCGACCGAATCTAGGTTATCCAGGACTTCCTGCCAGCGAGCCTGTACCACACGCAAATGGCTGCAGGCAGTATCAATCTTCGATTGCAGAATAGCGTCATTTTCAGCGCTGTCATCGAGTTTTTTGACAGTTTGTTTCAATTCTTTTGGTTGACTGCTTAAGAACTGCAATACCGCTTCTACCATGCGCAATTTATTTTGAGTGGAATGAATAATGTTGATGCGTTCAATTCCATCGTTATATTCGGACAAACGCTCAAGTGGAATAACCACATCTTCATTAATTTTGAAAGCATTGGTATGTTTAGCAATGGCTGCGGTACGCGCCCGATCAGCCCAGAATCGGGCACGGGCTTCAGGACTGACCGCCACAAACCCCTCGCCCTCACGAGCATTCGATAAACGCACTACTTCCGAACTGGCTTCAGCTACAGCGTTTTCATCATCTCCGACGATATCGATCAGTAAGACCATTTTCGGTAATTCTGAACGGGGTGCTTTGGTGCTGTAGTCCACTGCTTTGACGTAACGCTCATCCAAATGCTCCATACCAGCGAGCAATACTTTTTTGTTGTTATCAAGAAAGTTTTTGGTTTCCACAATTGCCGGCACAGCTTTGGTCAAATCGTTACCAAAGAACTCCAGACAAACCGTTCGAATAAACTGTGGCATGCGGTGAAGAACAAACACCGCAGAGGTAATCAAGCCGTCGCAACCTTCTTTCTGAATGCCAGGCAAGCCACCCAGAAACTTGTTGGTTACATCTTTACCCAAGCCCAACTTGCGTAACTGCTGTGCAGGTATGGCAATCTCTTCAGGCGCTTCCAACAATGTTTTGCCATCTGCATGAAAGCGACTGATTCTGAAAGTCGCCATCTCAATATCATGGATTTTGCCCATATTGTGATTTAGCCGTTCCACTTCCATCCAAGTCGCATCGGGCGTCACCATTTTCCAGGAAACCAGATTATCCAGTGCGGTTCCCCACATAACGGCTTTTTTACCACCCGCATTCATCGCCACATTTCCGCCGATAGTCGAGGCATCCTGAGACGTCGGATCCACAGCAAAGACCAAACCATTTTTACCAGCAAGATCAGACAATCGACGGGTTACAACACCGGCCTCAGCACGTACAGTAGCAACTTCATCATCACGTCCGGGAAGCTTGCGGTAAACGACAGCACCTAACCCTTCCAGTTTTTCGGTATTGATAACGACACTATCCGCAGTCAACGGAATCGCACCACCGGTATAGCCGGTACCACCGCCTCGAGGAATGACGGTTAGACCCAACTCGATACTGGCGGCAATAATAGCGGCCATTTCTTCTTCGGTATCCGGTTTGATAACGGCCAGCGGATATTCAACACGCCAGTCTGTGGCGTCTGTTACATGCGACACACGAGATAAGCCATCAAAGCAGATGTTGTGTTTTTTAGTCACACGGCTAAGACGGCGCATAACCACTTTGCGACGATCCGCCGTTGCCAGCAGCTCATGCTCAAACTTCCCTACTGCCTTGCGAGCTGCATGCTCAAGCTCAAGCGCTAATTGATTTTCATTTTCAGTTGCACGTTGACGGATCTGATCCAGACGATGATGCAAAGCATGACGGAGAGAATCCCAACGTTTACGGTTTTCAATCAAATCATCTTGAATGTAAGGATTACGCGATATAACCCACATATCACCCAAAACTTCAAACAACATATTCGCACTGCGTCCAGTTTTGCGTTGTTCACGCAACTGTTGCAGAATTTCCCACATCGGCTCGCCCAGATATCGAATAACGATTTCACGATCTGAGAAAGAAGTGTAGTTATAAGGGATTTCTCTTATACGAGTTGACATAACGGGTCAGCTAATCCTGATTGAAAAGTGATAATTCGATCGCAAATTTTAACACGAAGCCGGATAATATAAGACCCATAAATACTGGGCCTTTTGCCGACTCAGTCCGTAAACGAGAAAAATATGGAAATTGTACAAATCATTGCACTTGCTCTTTTACAAGGTCTGACAGAGTTTCTCCCCATTTCAAGCTCTGCGCATCTAATACTGTTACCCATTATTGCTGGATGGGAAGACCAAGGACTGGCCTTTGATGTCGCAGTGCATGTGGGCACACTGACAGCGGTTATTTTTTATTTTCGAGCGACCATCAGACAACTTATCTTTGATTGGATTCGCTCCTTGCAACAAAGACAAACTGTAGGTGAAAGTAAATTAGCCTGGGCCGTCATTATCGGAACTATCCCGGTCGGACTGGCCGGATTATTTTTGGATGACTTCATCGAGCTATTCCTACGCAGTCCGCTGGTTATTGCCGCAACAACGATTTTATTCGGTCTGTTATTAGGCTGGGCAGACTGGAAAGGCAAGCGAAATCGCCAAGAAGAACAAATGGGCTGGAAAGACATTTTTATTATTGGATTCTCCCAAGCATTGGCTCTCATCCCGGGGACTTCACGTTCAGGTATCACTATGACCGCAGCCTTGATGTTGGGATTAACACGTGAAGCTGCTGCCCGCTTCTCTTTTTTATTATCCATTCCTGTTATTTTTTTGGCAGGGGGCCTGGAAACAGTTAAACTAATCAAAGCTGATCAAGCAACGGACTGGTTCGCCTTAACTGCTGGCGCGGTATTCTCGGCCATCAGCGCTTACATCTGTATCTTTTTGTTTCTTAAACTACTCGAACGGATAGGCATGTGGCCTTTTGTCATTTACCGCTTAGTACTGGGTGGCTTTTTGCTATTCTTATTTAGTTAATTGCAGTTGACAGACTTTGCTTGAATCCGTAACATTCTCCCTCTTTATTTGACCGCATGCGTATATTTTCAGGAGCACCCCGCGGAATGAAAACCTTAAGTGCAAAACCAGCAGAAGTTCGTCGCGACTGGTTCGTAATTGATGCCGATGGCAAAACTCTGGGCCGTATGGCAACAGAAATCGCTCGCCGTCTGCGCGGCAAACACAAAGCTATTTATACTCCTCATGTTGATACCGGCGATTACATCGTTGTTGTTAATGCTGAGAAACTGCGTGTTTCTGGCAACAAAATGAAAGATAAAATTTACTACCATCACACAGGTCACATTGGTGGTATTAAATCTATCTCACTGGAAAAACAATTGGATAAAGCGCCTGAGCGTGTTATTCAAACAGCAGTGAAAGGCATGTTGCCTAAAAATCCTCTGGGCCGTGCAATGTTCAGCAAGCTGAAAGTTTATGCTGGTACTGAACATCCACACGCAGCTCAACAACCTAAAATGCTGGAAATTTAATCGGATATCGTCATGGCAGATTCTTACTACGCTACAGGCCGTCGCAAAAGTTCAACCGCTCGTGTATTCATGAAGCCAGGCAGCGGCAACATCACCATCAACACACGCAGCCTTGAAGATTACTTCGGTCGTGAAACATCTCGCATGGTTGTTCGTCAGCCACTTGAACTGGTTGAAATGCTTGACAAAGTTGACTTAAAAATCACCGTTCGTGGTGGTGGTAACAACGGCCAAGCTGGTGCGATTCGTCATGGTATCAGCCGCGCGCTTGTTGAATATAACAGTGAACTGAAAACTGACCTACGTAGCGCAGGCTTCATCACTCGTGATGCACGTGCTGTTGAACGTAAGAAAATTGGTCTGCATAAAGCACGTAAGAAACCACAGTTCTCAAAACGTTAATACGACGTTTTATCGAACACAAGAAACCACCTTCGGGTGGTTTTTTGTTTTTAAACTTCTCAAATTGCTTGAATCATGTTATCTAATAACCTGATTTTGATAAGTTTAAAAAGGATAATAAAAAAATGAAAAAACAGGGCATTGTCGGAATTTTAGGATTGCTGGCCTGCTTTAGCGTTGAAGCACAATCTCCAGAAGTGGCTATCTCTGCAGGCAGTTTTGAAGTTTTTGAGAGTGATAATTCACTCGAGTTGGGCGTCGAATATCGATTTGCCTCGCAGGACTCATTCTTTAATCTCATTCCAGCCGTTGGGGTGAGTGCCAATTCTGACGGCGGCTACTGGGTACATGCCGGCGCCCGCTACGATATAAACATGGGAGAAAAATGGGTGTTAACACCCCAGTTGGCAGGTGTAGCGTATGAAGATGGTGATGGTCAGGATTTAGGCAGTGGGTTTTTATTTCGCTCAGGCATTGAACTGGGTTATCGAATCAATCCATCTTCACGCATAGCTTTGACCCTCTACCATATGTCTAATGCTGATCTGGCCAAAAATAATCCTGGCTCTGAATCATTAATGTTTAGCTACAGTTTTTCACCATTCTATCGTTAGCCCCTGAGCTTTTTATAGAGTAACCCTTTGCCCTCTGGCTGGGTTTTAAATCGCCGATGTACCCATAAGTACTGTGTCGGCGTTTTTTTTATTTCTGCTTCTACCCAGTCATTTACTCTTTGCGCATCAGCCAGTTCATCACCAATTGGGTAGTTTTCCCAGGCTGGTCCAATATCAATCACATAATTTCCATTGGGCAAGCGTCTTGGTACATATGGTACAACGGCTGCACCACTCATTTTGGCAAGCCGTGCTGTTGCTGGAATAGTGGCGGCATTTACACCGAAAAATTTGGCAAAAACACTGGTTCTCCGGCCAAAATCCTGATCCGGTGCGTACCACACCACATTATTCTTTTTTAATGCCCGTAACATACCCCGCATATCTGCTTGCAGTATTATGCCTTCACTATGACGCTGACGCTGATGCATCATAACAGCATTAAATAGTGGGCTTTTAAGCTCGCGAAACATGACATAACAAGGTTGTTTAAGCATGATTAAGCGGCCACCTAGCTCCATACTGGTAAAGTGTCCTGTCAGTAATAAAACCCCTTTTCCTTTGGCCAACGCATTCTGAATATGTTCAAGTCCATGGTATTCGACTCGTTTATTGAGGCTCTTGTCGCTGGCCCACCAGCTTATAGCCGTCTCAATTGGCATCATGCCCATGGTCAGCATATTTTCATTCAGTAAGTCTTTTCGTGCTTTAAGGCTCATTTCAGGGAAGCATAGTTCAAGGTTTCGCTTGGCGACACGCTCACGATCCTTCATAAATAATCGCATTAGACGACCCAAACTATGACCCGCAAACAATTGCCAGGATTTGGGCAAATAAATAGAGATGCGCATTAACCCCAAGCCAAGCCAATTAGGCCAAAAGCGAGGGTGAAGGAATTTTTTACTGAGAATTTTCATCTGTGCAATAACAATACAAAACAGTGTCTATGCTATCATCCCAAGTCAATTTAAGCTTAAAAAACTGTCTCCCGTGAGTCCAATTTGAAAGTCATTTACTCAATATTATTTTATCTGGCATTGCCGCTCATATTGATGAGATTAATTTGGCGAAGCTTTAAAGCACCTGATTACTTCAAACGTTGGAATGAGCGTTTTGGCTGCATCCCTTCGCGTTCCTCCAAGCAAAATCTAATCTGGGTTCATGCCGTATCTGTAGGTGAAGTCGAGGCTTGTCGTCCTCTTATTAAGGGTTTGCAAGAACGATATCCTGAACATCAAATTCTTATCACCACCATGACACCAACCGGTAGTGCCAGAGTAAAAACTTTGTTTGCTGATGCGATGCTACATGTCTATCTACCTTATGATATGCCATTTGCCATCAAACATTTCCTGGACGCAATGCAGCCGCAGTTCGGCATTATTATGGAAACTGAGCTATGGCCTAATTTGCTGTTGATCTGTGCTGAACGTTCAATCCCAGTTGTAATTGCTAACGCAAGACTGTCTGCCCGCAGTGCTCGTGGATACCAGAAAGTCAGCAACTTTACACGACAGATGCTTGAGAACGTACCGCTTATTGCCGCACAAACGCAGAGCGATCGTGAACGCTTTGTTCAACTTGGTGCGCTTAAGAACAAAGTACATGCTGTTGGTAACCTGAAATATGAAATTAGTTTACCTGCCAGCGTTTTAGAGCGAGCAGAATCAATACGTGCGTTATGGGGAAATCGACCGTCGTTCATTGCTGCCAGCACCCATGATGGTGAAGAAGAATTAATACTGGATGCTGCTCGTACAATCCGTAGCCAGTTTCGTGATTTATTGTTAATCATCGTACCGCGCCATCCTGAACGCTTTGATCGTGTGGCGGCACTGTGCCGGCGAAGTGGATTAAATACACTGCGCAGAAGTGAAGGTAAACCGTGTGGAAACCAGGTTCAGGCTTTGGTAATTGATACCATGGGAGAGTTATCTGTTTTTTATGGAACAGCCGATGTGGCATTTGTTGGCGGAAGTCTTGTTAATCATGGTGGCCATAATATACTAGAACCCGCTGCACTCTCACGTCCCGTTATCACAGGCCCTCATTATTTTAATTTTCTAGAAGTAACCAGACAATTTCTCGAGCATCATGCAGCGATTGAAGTAAAAAATCCTGAACAATTAGCCGATTCTGTTATTGAATTATTAAAAGATCCACAGCGTCGCGCTGAAATGGGAGATGCGGGTAAACTCCTGATTGAACAAAGTAAAGGTGCCAGCCAGCGATTACTCAACCTAATTGATGTTCATATAAGTCATGTTCAACGATAAGTATTGGATGCGTCAGGCATTAATATTGGCGCAACAGGCTGAGCTACATGGTGAAGTACCGGTCGGTGCCCTTATTGTCCTGCAGGATGAACTCATTGGTTCAGGATGGAATCAACCTATCAGCCAACAGGATCCCACGGCTCATGCCGAGATTGTTGCATTACGCGAGGCCTGCGCCCATCAACAGAACTACAGACTTCCCGGTTCCACAATGTATATCACGCTGGAGCCATGTATCATGTGTGCAGGTGCGATTGTTCACGCCAGAATAGAACGAGTGGTTTTCGCTGCTACTGAACCGAAAACCGGTGCGGCGGGTAGTTGTATGAATATTTTTAATACCAGCCAGTTAAATCATCGTGTTCAATATGAAAATGGGGTTTTGGCTGAGGAAAGCAGTAAGCTGCTCAGGGATTTTTTCCGCGCAAAGCGGTAGACATCACACTTTTCAATTCTTCATTGGTAAGTTTTGGGAAATTTGATGTGCAAAGCCTTACTTATGTAGGATAATTTCATGCCCTACTGTCAGAGTGAAGTTTTGAAAAAGCTAATTTTTCTCCTTTGCATGCTCTGCGTACTAAACGCTTGCAACGCCCCTAGTAATCAGCTGGAGCAAATTCTGGAGCGCGGTGAACTTCGTGTAGTCAGTCGTTACGGTTTGACCAGTTATTATAATAATGGTGATGAACTGGCAGGTTTTGAATTCGAACTTGCACAACGCTTTGCCGATTTCCTTGGTGTTAATTTAAAAATATCGGTACCTGACACTCTCAGTAAAACTCTCAATATGATTGATAACGGGCAGGCAGACATTGCTGCTGCAGGATTAACAGTTACCCGTGACAGGCAAAAAAGATTACGCTTTGGACCTATCTATTACGAAGCCACACAACAACTTATTTACCGTCATGGCACTACGAAACCACGTGATATTACGGAGATCAACACCGGCCAATTGGAAATTGTTGCCAATAGTAGCCATGCTGAACAACTAACGACACTTCAACAAGAAATTCCGTTGTTATCCTGGACCGAAAATCAATCAATTGATACCAGCGGTTTACTTGAATTGGTTCAGCTCGAGCTGATTGATTACACCATCGTTGATTCTAACGAAATGGCTGCCAGCCATAGCCTTTACCCTGAATTACGAGTCGCTTTTGATGTGTCGGATCCACAACCATTAGCGTGGGGAATGCGACGCAGTGACGATATGAGTTTACAACTTGCCGTTAATACTTTTTTTGATGAAATCGAAAACTCAGGATACCTTGATCAATTAATCGAAAAATATTTTGGTCATATACGCCGTTTTGATTATGTAGACTCACGTGCAATTCATAGGCGTATTCAAACACATCTGCCGCAATACGAGTCATTCTTTAAAGCGGCTGCATTAGCTTATAACTTTGATTGGCGATTATTGGCGGCTATAGCCTATCAGGAGTCACACTGGAATCCAGAAGCTGTTTCCAGTACTGGTGTGCGTGGTTTGATGATGCTCACTCAGGCAACCGCTAATGAAATGGGGGTAAGTGATCGTAAAGATCCACAGCAAAGTATTTTTGCCGGCACAGCCTATCTGACCATGATGAAAAACCGTTTACCTGAACGTATTGAGGAACCAGACCGAACCTGGCTTGCATTAGCAGCCTATAATATTGGGCTTGGCCATTTGGAAGACGCAAGAGTGCTTACACAAAAAAATGGTGGCAATCCAGACCGTTGGGCAGATGTTCGAGAGAATCTCCCTTTACTTGCAAAGCAGAAGTGGTTCAGCCAAACACGTTATGGTTACGCAAGGGGAGGAGAACCCGTACGCTATGTCGGTAATATTCGACGTTATTACGATATTATGCTGCACCATGATGAAGTCAATCAAAATATTTCTACCCCACCCGCTGAAATTAATGAAACACTTCCGGCGGCATTATAAAAAAGGCCGGTTGCTTTCGCTTACCGGCCTGATTCGTTCTAAAAAATTTACGTTATTTTTCAGCTTCAACTTTTTCAATCAAATGCTCAACCACATTAAGCATTTCAGTCATCCCACCTGCCAGAGGTGCGTCAGTAAAATAACGTCCATCGACGATAATAACTGGAACGCCCTGAACGCCAGATGTCTGGCTGATGATCAATGCTTTTTTTACGTTGGTTTTGACTGTAAACGAATTCATCGTTTCAACGAACTTTTCACGATCAATGCCCTGCTCTTCGACAAAGTCGAGCAAACGATCTTCGGTATCGAGACGACGCTTATCAATATGAATCGCATTAAACAATGCTTTATGCAATTTTTCGGAATCACCGGTCACTTGTGCAGCATAAAACACTCTAGCCAACTGCAACCAGCTGTCACGGAAAATAGCCGGGACCTGAGTAAATTTCACATTTTCAGGCAAGGATTCTTTCCATTGCATGATTTGTGAATCCAAAGTAAAGCAATGGGGGCAGGAATACGAGAACAACTCGATGACTTCAATTTGGTCATTTGAGGTGTTTTTCGCCATACGCTCAGTGGTGGGCTTGTAGTGATCGCCCTCTTTGTAGCTTGCTGAATCAGCTGACACAGAAAATGGCATTAGCAATACCGCTGTGGTTAATAACAAAGCACGAATTGATCTCGTCATTTCAATATCCTTAAATTTTAATTACAAAGTGCCGTATGAATGAAGCCCAGACAGGAACATATTAACGCCTAGAAAAGCAAATAAAGTGACAAACAGTCCAACAATTGACCACCATGCCATAGGTTTACCATTCCAGCCTTTTGTCATTCGCATATGCAACCATGCGGCATAGTTCAACCAGACAATCAATGCCCAGGTCTCTTTAGGATCCCATGACCAGTATCCACCCCAGGCCTCAGCAGCCCACAATGCACCAAGAATCGTCGCGACCGTGAAAAAAGCAAAGCCTAACGCAATGCTTTTGTACATCAAGTCGTCCATCATCGTTAGCGGCGGCAGAGCTTTAACCAAACCACTGTCTGGATCCTTTTCACTCCGCCAGCTGACCAATAGATAGGCAATACCAATCATGGCCGCCATGGCAAACGCACCGTACCCTATAAAATTGGCTGGTACATGAATTTTCATCCAGTAGCTTTGTAATGCCGGGACCAATGGCTGAATTTCGTGGGCATTGCGTTCAAACGCATACCAAAGCTGAAATATCACAGCAGCAGAGATAACCAGTAAGACGAATCCACCCAGACTGCGCACTTGATAACGACGTTCGTAGAATAGATACAGTAGTGCAGTCACCACGGCAAACAGAACAAAAACTTCATAGAGGTTGCTGACAGGAATGTAACCAATATCAGCACCCATCATATGCGTTTCACGCCAGCGAACCATCAATCCTGTCATACCAAAGGTCGTAGCAATCCAGGTAAATGCGCTACCCACTTTTTCAGTATAGTCGGAGCGGAAAATCAACCCACCAAAATAGGTGAATGTGGCGGCGATAAAAAACACACTCATCCACATAATAGCTGACTGGCTGGCCAGCATATATTTGAGCAATCCGTTGGTTTTAGCAGCCTCCAGATTGGTACCGTATAACTGCAAGGCCATTAAACTAAGTATGGCAACAGCAATAGTGTGGCCGCGGAAACTGGGCCATTGATTGCCGACAAAGCCCATACTGAAAGCAGTAAAAATCAGAATTGAGATTTCATAAACATCCAATACTTCATGATAAACCGACAAAATACCAATGGCTGCCAATAATAAAAGTGCATACCACCACCATGTGTGGGCAGCAGGTTTTGTCATGATTTCAGTATTCGTTGTCATAGGTTTCTCATACGCTTTAGCACTTTTACTAAGAACCTGGTTACAGGCTGGAGTTCCCGGTTTTTGTCTTTAAAACGGTTTGTTGCTCGCTGAAAAAAATATCAAAATCGCGTGGATTTCTATTGGTTGATCCCGCAAAAATAATTTCTGTACGATTGTTATTCTGTTCCAACCAAGCCCATAAACGTCTTTGTGGAAGGTAGAACAATAAAAAAACTCCAATTATCAACAGAGCACAGCCGAAATAGACCACATTTTTCCCGGGTGCCTTGGCAATCTGCAGACCAGTCGATTGAACATGCTCAAAATCAGTCAGCTGCAAAAAGACCGGCGAACCGTAACGCGATAAAGTGCCAATTGTATCCACACTATCCTGTAAAAACAGTAACTGATCGTTGGTTACTGTTTGCGGATGAACGCCATCCATGCTGAAATAAATCCGTGCCAGCATTTCCCGTAACATGCCCAGATATGCAGGCGCCAGATTGTCACGTTCGGCGTCAGGAATATTGTTATCAATGAAATCCCTGACCTCATCAAAACCACCTCTGACAAACATGGTGATCAATGTTTCGAGCGTTTGCTGCAAACTGCCTTCAAGGGCTTCATCACGTTCTGGCAACATGGCCAACGCTTCTTTCATCATCGAATTGGCAATATCTGATACCAGCTCTTCATCACGTAATAACGCTGAATAATTCAAGAACTGCTGCAAGCTGCCATCTTCATCTACAGGTAAATAGAGGTAGGCAAAGGATTCTGCAGGACTGTTACGAACACCACTTAAAAAGTATTCACGTCCATCCCGTTCAACAGGGAACATATAGTTTTCATATTCTCTGGCTTCTCCCGTTTCGGTACGTAACTTAAAGGTAAAATTTGGTCCAAAATCACGTACGTTTCGAGAGTCCTCCTCTGTAGGATCTGGGTTGATATTAAAAGGACGAAAACCGATCATTTCCAACTGCATGGTCTCCTGCCCCCAAAGCATTTGTCGAGAATCAAATACTTTGGTTTGAATGGAAACCGGTTCTGTTCCAGCGCGGCTATCCAAGGGCCAGGCATCAAGACTCAATAAAGAACCACCATCGCTAAAGCTGGCTTGATATATGGAATGGCCCCGGTAAACCAATGGATGATTTACCGCAATAGTTGCTTCAAATGGTTCTGCACGTTGGTCATCGTGGATGACCAGATCTGATTCAAAAGATTTCGGCTGACCGTTGGGATAATGTTCGATACGAAAATCTTGTACTTCAATACGAAAAGGTAATGTCTGTAACAAATAACCATCCCGAACCGGTAAAAAAACCACGTTTGCAGCTTTTCCCTCCGGAATACTGACTGTCCCTCTAAACCCCTGTCCACCAGCAGCAAGACGACTTTCTGAAGGTATTTCTCGAATCGAAAGATCACGCGTCTCGATTTTAATTTCACCACGCCATTCAGCAATTTTTAATGGCATATTGCTATCAAATAAACCTCCGATACAAATTACTACAATGGCAATATGCGTAAATAGATAACCAAGACGGTTCATGCCGCCACGCATGGCTGAAATTAATATCGCATTATCCTGCTTAATCGTTTGACGACTACGAAATCCTCTTTCTTTGAACTCCTGTTGCAGATTATCTGCAACTGCCTGCATGGCTGTATTTGATTGCCATTGAACACTGTGGTGCATCGCTTTTAACGATTTTTTTTGAACATTGGTACGCAGTTGCCACATTTCTTTGACCATGGCAGGGAGATGACGGATAACGCAAACTGACGTAGAGAGGACCAATAAAGCAAGAATCGCTATAAACCATATTGCACTATATACATCATAGAGCCCTAGCTGCTCAAACACATCAAACCAGAATGGTCCGAATTTAATAACATAATCAGCATAGGGTTGATTTTGTTGGAGAACAGTACCGATAACAGAAGCGACAGCTAATGTCAGTAATAAAGATATAGCTAATTCCATTGAGCCGATAAACAGAAATAATCGACGAGGGAAACTTTGGCTTGATGGGCCTTTTTTAGTGGAATCAGACATGAAATTGCTCAAACATGAGCCGATTTTTTGCTCCGGTGAAAGATAGAATCATTATCACCGGAGCATTATCAGCAATTAGTGCAAACCAGAAACGTAAGCGGAAACGGCTTTGATCTCTTCCTCTGTCATCTTCGAGGCAATATCTCGCATCATGCCATTAGGATCGTTCTGACGTTCGCCATTTGCAAAAGCGTGTAATTGAGCTTCTGTATAAGCTTGGTACTGGGCAGAGAGTTTCGGCCACTTCGCCGCAGGCATGCCACTACCATTTGGGCCATGGCAAGCCATACAGGCAGGCACACCTGACTCACTGTTACCGCCACGATAAATCTGCTGCCCAAGGTCCAGCGAATCTTCACTTACTGCGCCAGGTGTAGATTCTTTGCTGGCATAATAAGCCGCTAAATTGGCCATATCTTCTTCAGACAATGCGGCAACCATAGGAGACATAATGTCGTTTGCACGTTTACCATTTTTGAATTCAACTAACTGTTTATAAAGATAACTGGCATGCTGTCCAGCCAGTTTTGGGTAGACATCAGCAGGACTATTACCATCAACACCATGACAAGCGGCACAACTAGCCGATATTTCCTTACCTGCAGAAATATCACCTGCAGCTAACACAAGTGGTGAACTCATGATTCCCAACCCCAGCACTACAGCAAAAATAATTTTTTTCATCATCATTCCTAGCGACTAATTTTCGGATACAAAACTTTCGGTATGCTACTCTTGTTGACAATTTTTTGCACCTAGAAAGGCTCAAATGTCAGAGTTATACCGTAACGCACATTATACTGTCAGCGCGACACAATTGTCCCAACTGCCATCAGACTCTGGTTTTGAAGTTGCTTTTGCAGGACGCTCAAATGCCGGAAAATCCAGTGCAATCAACACCATCACAGGTATAAAAGCGCTGGCGCGAATCAGTAAGACGCCAGGAAGAACGCAAATGATAAATTTCTTTCACCTTGATGATGAAAGAGCCTTGGTTGATCTTCCGGGTTACGGTTATGCCAAAGTTCCAGAAAAAATGAAGCTGAAATGGCAAACCACTCTGAGCAAATATCTGGAAACGCGCCAATCGTTGCGCGGATTAATGCTGATGATGGATATTCGCCATCCATTAAAAAACTTTGACTTACAAATGCTGGATTGGGCAAAACAGGCTGAGCTACCGATTCATATTTTACTCACCAAGTCAGATAAGTTGGGACGCGGCGCTGGGGGTAATGCCCTGCAACAGGTTCGTAAAGAATTAAAAGATGTTGGGTTGGAAGCATCAGTACAATTATTCTCTTCTTTGAATCATCAGGGACGTGATGAAGCGATTCAGGTACTCGATAATTGGTTTGAATTGTCGACCGCTGAACAGCAATAGAATATTTTTCTTTCTGATCGCTGAAAATTTGTGCTTCAGGTGATGGCAGATGTCATCACTCTCTGCTAACGTTTACAGCATTGGGACATACAGTATTAACATAAAATTTCCAGTTCAATGCTGAACCTGCCGCTTAATGGCAACGTTGCCAGAGCTGTTCCCCATCCCCGTTTTTTCCATAACGATGCCCATTCAAGGATTCCGCTATGACGCCAAGATATACACCGATTACGACCCCTCTCCCTGAACTTTATCAGACATCAAAACTGGGGATGAATACGCTCGCTTTAACAGAAGATTTTAAACGCTATTTCGGAATTTATCTTGGTCAGGATAAAGGTTGTGCTTCAGGTCATTACCTGTATGCTGCTATGGCCCATACATTGCGTGACCGGCTGTTTGAAAGAATGAAAAATACCAAACATACCTACGCCGAATCGCGGTGCAAACAAGCCTATTATCTGTCCATGGAGTTTTTAATGGGCCGCGCCACCGGCAATGCCGCTTTAAATCTAGGCATTGAAGAGCCGTTAAAAAAAGCGCTGGTCAATCTGGGTCTTGAATACGAAGAACTTGCCGAATTTGAACATGATGCCGGTTTGGGTAATGGTGGTCTTGGTCGTCTGGCTGCGTGTTTTATTGATAGCTGTGCCACCCTGCAATTACCGGTTACCGGATATGGTCTGCGTTATGAATATGGCATGTTTCAACAAAAAATAGTCAATGGCAACCAACAGGAAATGCCGGATCACTGGTTGCGTGATGGGAATCCATGGGAGCTTGAGCGCCCTGAATACACTCAGCGAGTCAAATTTGGCGGACATACCGAGCTACATCGCAACAGCAGTGGCCAAATGGAAATTCAGTGGATTGATACCAATGATGTGCTGGCGGTTCCCTATGACTTGCCTATCCCCGGTTATCAGAATGGTACCGTCAATCGATTGCGCTTGTGGAAAGCAGCAGCTACCGATGAGTTTAACCTGGAAGATTTTAATGCCGGTTCTTATACCGAAGCTGTTGCCGCGAAAAATGAAGCTGAAAATATCAGCATGGTTTTATACCCAAACGATGCCAGTGAAAACGGTAAAGAACTTCGTTTGCGCCAACAGTATTTCCTGGCCTCAGCCAGTCTGCAGGATATTCTGGATTATTGGGTGAACACCCATGATGGCAACTTTGAAAATTTTGCCGATAAAAACGTCTTTCAACTGAACGATACTCATCCTACTGTTGCCGTTGCAGAGCTGATGCGCCTGCTAATGGATGAACATCAACTAGGCTGGGATAAAGCCTGGCAAATCACCACCAAAACTATGGCCTACACCAACCATACTTTGTTACCCGAAGCACTTGAACGTTGGCCGGCTAACCTATTTGGTCGTCTCCTACCCCGAATACTGGAAATCATCTACGAAATTAATGCGCGTTTCTTACGCGAAGTCGCCAACCACTGGCCTGGCGATAGAGAACGACTGTCACGCATGTCAATCATCGAAGAAGGACCTCAACAACAAGTTCGTATGGCTCACCTGGCCATTGTCGGTAGTTTTTCAGTCAATGGAGTAGCGGCTTTACATTCCGAATTATTGAAAAAGGGGCTGTTTCAAGACTTTTACCAGTTGTGGCCGGAAAAGTTCAACAACAAAACCAATGGAGTGACCCAGCGGCGCTGGATGGCTTGGTGTAACCCGGTGTTAAGTCAGCTGATTACAGAAACCATTGGTGATAAATGGATCACTCGACTAAGTGAACTTCAAAACCTTGCTCCGCTTGCGTATGACAAGGATTTTCAAAAATCCTGGCATGATGCCAAATACGAAAATAAAAAACGTCTGGCGGCATTGGTGGAAAAACAATGCGGTGTAAAGTTTAATCCGGAAGCTATGTTTGATATTCAGGTTAAACGTATCCATGAATACAAGCGCCAATTATTGAATGTTTTGCATGTGATTCATCTTTACGATCAGGTCAAACGAGGTCAAACAGAAGGTATGGCCAAACGCTGTGTTTTATTTGGCGGTAAAGCCGCACCAGGTTACCTGATGGCAAAACAGATCATTAAGCTGATTAATAACGTTGCTGATGTAATAAACAATGATCCTGATATTGGCGATTGGCTGAAAGTTGTGTTTTTCCCTAACTACCAGGTCTCTGCCATGGAAATCATCTGTCCGGCAGCAGATTTATCCGAACAGATTTCAACCGCCGGGAAAGAAGCCTCGGGCACAGGTAATATGAAATTTATGATGAATGGTGCTATTACAATTGGCACCCTTGATGGCGCAAATATTGAAATTCGTGAAGAAGTCGGTGATGACAATTTTTTCCTGTTTGGTTTATCAGAAGAGGAGATTGCTGAAAAACGCGGAAATTATAACCCGCAAGCCATCATTGAAAATGATGCTGATCTTAAACGAGTAGTTGGTCTATTATCCGGTGGACATTTCAATCAATTTGAACCTGGATGTTTCGATAACATTGTTCATGCCTTTACCAGCCCCCATGATCCATGGATGACAGTAGCGGATTTTCGTAGCTACATCGATGCACAACATCAGGCCGGACAAGCCTATCAGGACAAAGAACGCTGGACAGCGATGAGCATTATCAACTCGGCTAATAGTGGTAAGTTTTCAACTGACAGAACCATGGAAGAATACAACCAGGGTATATGGAAACTTGAAAAAATAGCACCGCATCCAGATAGCTGATACCGAATATGAAAACCCCACTGTCATTAAACATAAAAGTATATTGGCAGTGGGTTTCTGCTTTTCAAGTAGTTTATGACAAGCAAAGTCCGTATAATTCACGCTGTCAACAATAACACAAAGCGCCCGTAGCTCAGTTGGATAGAGTATCGGTTTCCGAAGCCGCCACTCATCACTATTTAAGGCACGAAGGCTGGGGTTCAAAACAAGTTAAAATTTTTCTCATGCGCCCGTAGCTCAGTTGGATAGAGTATCGGTTTCCGAAACCGAGGGTCACAGGTTCAATTCCTGTCGGGCGCACCATTTTGAGTTTTAGCCTCAATTGTCACAGACTATTAAATTTCTCTCGTGACAAATCTGTGCCATTTTCGTGTCACTCCAATCTCTAATCGGATTTATGTTCATCTCAAAAGGAGTGTTGGCTCAATAAACCAATCATAGTGAATGAGCTTCGATGATAGTAAACCTGCTATTTAGGTTGATAAATCTTTCCATTCAAACACCATGTTCATCTTAAATTATCAGACCATGCAATCAGCACTCAAAATATAACGCTGCTAGATGTTTGATATTTGTCGACTTAATCATAATAAACACCTAATGTAGGTCACTTACTTTGATATCGCCATTTCTTAACCACATCACCAATTTGCTTGATTGTCATCGCCTGTTGCTGCCAACCTTTGTCAAAATCAACATCATTTGAGCGAGGAAGTTGATCAGCTGATAGGCTTCGAATCATCACTCTGGTAGGCAATGTGGCTGCTTGGCCAACAAATATGGCTTCCTGACGCCTTAAACCGGAAAGCATCTTGGTTAAGCCCGACATTGAATCCGGCAGAATACTTCGAACATGCTCGCGGTCGGCATCATTGGTTATTCGAAGCACTATCCATGAATTGCATTGTGACAAAACGGTGGCTTCAACTTCACTCGGTCTCTGCGAAACTAACAATAAGCCAACACCATATTTCCGACCTTCCTTCGCAATTCGGCGAATTGCAGATTGAGCGGCTTCGTACTGCGCTTCACCGCGATTCGGTACATATCGGTGAGCCTCTTCACACACCAAAAGCACAGGGCTATTTTGGCGTTCATCTTCCGTTTGCCAAACTTTAAGTTGAAACACAATTCTAGCGATTGCAGCACTAGCAACACCCGCCACTTCATTAGGAATACCTGAAAGGTCAACAATCTGAACTGTAGTTTTCTGTGTTAAGAATTGACTGACGATTGCTGGTAGAGGATCTTTGCCACCGTCCCAGCTTTGCATCATAAATTTGAGCCGACCATCTTTTAGCAATGAATCAATCTTGCGAATAACCCGGCTAAAATCTTCATGCTGTTTTTTATCTTTGTTTTCAGGTCGTTGTGCGTTAATCGCACCAATTAATCCTTCTTCATAGCGTTCGCCATCTTTTAAACCGAAATGATCTAAGCCTTCTGCACTACCAATAATGTATGGTATCGGCGAATCAACCGTTAATTGGTCCTTGTCAAGCTCAAGCTGTTCAGCCGCCTGTTCTCTGACAGCAATCAACGCATTTTTAACAATGTTTGATTGTGATGTCGCTTCAAACTCCGTTTTACCAATAAACAAACTCAGCGACTCTTCAAGATCGAGTATCCAATAAGGCAGTTTTAATGAACCTTGATCAGTAGATAAACGTTGATGCTTTGGGAAAGCCTTGCCGTATTCATTATGTGGGTCGAGGATAATAATTTGCGGATGCCAATGCTCATGATTGGCTATCTGGCCACGTTCGAGAATACTATGTATAACCGCCGAAACTGTGCCTGATTTACCGGAACCGGTAGAACCAAGAATAGCAGTGTGCTTGCCTAGCAACTCATTAAGCTCTGCGTAACAAGGAGCACCACCAGAACCAACATGCTCACCAAGTTCAATAACAGCCCCTTTGGCATCACCATAAATAAATCTGAGCTCTGATTTTGGTGTCAGGTAAATGGTTTGCTGTGGCAAGGGATAAGTGGCTACACCGCGCTCAAACTCAAGGGCAAACTCACCATCTCCCTTCCTGCGCCACTCGCCCTCACCAAATAAATCCGCCTCAATAATGCGTTCATCGGAAGAAACAACGGGCAAGCCCTTTTCTATATGGTAGTCAGCCTTCATACGTAAACGACTAACTAAACCATATATAGAACGGCGGCCAAAATGTACTTTGATGATTGAGCCAAACTGTCCAATCGGATAGTTCTCACCAGCAAAAACTCGGGAAAGATCTGAAATAGCAGGATCAAGCTCAGCGATAATACGTGAGCCATCGACCTCAATAATTTTCCCGATAGATAAATTCTCAATAGGCTTGATGTATTTGTTATCCATATCAAATACCTCCTTCAAGGATCTGAGTTAGGTTTTCAAATTTCCACCACTCAATGCTTTTAGCGGAGACTGCTTTCTGCTCAGCGTGGAAAAAACCTTTATCGGCAAAAATAAGTACTTGTTCATTGATCGATTGATCTTCATGCCAAGTCTGCAATACACCACTAGGTTCTGAATCGCTGGTAAATGCAATCACGGTCAAATTGCCATTTGAAGCCCTTAAACCACGCTCGATTTCATGGTTGATATGTGAATCACCAAAGCTATAGCCCGTAATCAGCAAAACACGTTGACTACCGCCTTGCGGATTTAAAACCACTCTCGCTCTATTCATTAAATTTGCGTAAGGGTCAATTTGAGTTTCACGATACTTAGTGGAAGCAGGCCAAATCATAATTTTTGCAGCCTGATCGTGACTGCGTTTCAAGTGCGGAGCTATACGTAACGGTTTGGATGAAGAGGAATGTTCAGCCCAATTTATTGAACCATGTAATTTAAATACTCTTGCATCCAGATTACTCTGTTCAAACGTTGAAGGGTTCCACCATCCTGATACACCGCCTTCTAAACCATCAGCATAACGCAATTGTGAAAGCGCTAGCGAGTCTTCAATTAACGTATCGTAGTTCATCACTAGGTAATCTATGGTGCTAGAAAGGCTGTCTTTACCTGGTCGCATTGGTCGATGCAATGCCTGAACAAAACGCTCGTGTACAACGGAGTCCACTTGAACATTAATCACGCCAAAAATCGCGAGTTTTATCTCGTTTATCGCTTGCAATAGTTGATCGTTACTATATTCAGTTCCTCCAACCGCCACCTTGCTAGCGGTTACATTGCGGTTTGCTCGACGAGCTGTGATGGCAAGCCAATCGACTAGCTCACTTAAGTAATCTTCAATGTGCGAAGCAGGATTTGCCCCAACAAAAGAGTTTTGTATGGCAGTCAATATCTGCTTTGAATCAACGGAGAGCTTGTCACTTTTTAAAGCCTCTGCCGTAAGCTGATCTGTTAGCGGTAAATTGGCACATCTACTTGCCCCTGCACCTAACAGAACCGCTTTTGAGTGTGAAAGCAATTCTTCGAGTTTATTGATTGCTTCACTGAACTCTTTTTGTTCAAAAATTGTGGTATCGAATGCCATACTCCCTCCTTAGAGTTCGCCTTTAAAGGCAGAATCGAGAATTGATGCTTTTAGTTGATTCAAAAGCACTACTTTTTCAAGAACTTCGATTTTTGCATTTCTTGCTTTGGTTATTAAAGCATTGCAATCAGAAACGGCTTTAGTAATAGCCTGATCACTAGTTGGGAAAGGAATAGTGAAGTTTTTCAGGTCTGTTATTGATAAATTGGGTTGGTTGAGAGATTTAGATTTCTCCAGTACGTAGTTTTTAGTTCTTGAAGACTGCAAGTACAAATAAATAAAATCTAACCAGAGTTCATTTTTCGACGTTATTGCGGCAACACGCTGATTAATTAGCGCTCCGCTATAACTTTCTGGTACTCGGCATACTTTCAGGCCACCATTGATTATCGGACGAGTTAACGCGATTACAATATCGTTCGTTTTTGCTGTGAACCTCTGAAATTCATTACCATAGTCAGCGGGTAGAAACTCTTCTGCATTTTCAGAAAACTCATTAACACCGACGTTGGTTATTTTGATCGGCTTAATTCCAGTTTCCGAAGAAAAGTCGCCGCTTTTAAATGCATAGCCCGATATGAAGTCAACCAACTTTGATAGTGGCAGCTCGGAATTTGCGTTAGAGAGTTCAGCAAAATAAACATCAAATCCGTTTTGAGAGAATGCATCAGCCAGCTTAACGCTTTCCTGCAAATGCTCGATGGCGGTGTCGGTGCGGGTGAGCAGCGCATCGAGTTTTTCGACAATGCGTTTTTGTTCTAACTGACTCGGAAGAGGAATATCTAATTCTTCAACCATAGTTTTAGTAAGAGCTTGCCGCGTAGCACCGCCCGCACCTTGCCAAAGTAATTGAGCTTTAAATTTAGGGTTAATAATCAAATAGTTGAGAAACTTACTATCAACGTTTTTTTTTGGTCTAATTATCATTACATGCTGATTTACGCGAGCAGGCAAATATTCATCAGGTACGATACAACTTCTAGCAATGGATGCTCCCGTAATATTGAGTAATATATCACCACTCTCAACTGCTACATTTTTGAGGTCATTAGCTTGTTCGTCATCGATAAATGCAAGTTTTGCTTCTTTAAAGAAGCAATCGTGTACATTTAAACTTCTGATTAATGAAGTACCACTTGGTTTGTAAGCTTTTTCTCCACCCTTTGGAGTCGCGCCACTTCCTATCTTGGTTGTGAGACCCTTGAGCTTGTGCCATTCCCACCCATCAGGCAATTGATATAAAACTTGCTCCATACTTATTTCTCTGCCAACAGATTTTCAATTTCATCCAGCAGGCCAGATACCAGCTTTTCTTTGGTACGAATCTGCTTCAAAATATTGCTTGGCGCTAAGTGTTCGGCATCTTTTTGTTTAGCTGGGTTTTTGGCGGATAGGTCATAATCTTCAGCCAGCTTGCTGGCCGCTACCGTCCATGAGCGCTCAGTGGTTTCACGGCTGTTATACAACTCAACAAACTCTTTTAAGTGCTCATCGGTAATCGGTTTGTTTTTGGTGAGCTTTTGCTCTGGCTCGCATTCGTAATACCACACATCGCTAGCACCACCGCTGCGTTCGAAAAATAGCACATTGGTTTTAACGCCTGAATACGGCAAAAATACCCCAGCTGGCAGGCTTAAAATGGTGTGTAGGTTAAAGTTTTCCAACAGCTCTTGTTTGACCTGCTTAAATGCACTGTTGGTTTGAAACAATACGCCTTCTGGTATTACGATTGCTGCCTTGCCGCCAATTTTCAGCGTTTTCATAAAGTGCTGTAAAAACAGCAGTTCAGTTGCGTTACTTTGGATAGGGAAGTTTTGCTGAATTTGCGATTTCTCTTTGCCACCAAACGGCGGGTTAGCCAGAATAATGTCGTAGCGGTCTTTTTCCTGAATATCTCGGATATTCTGGGTTAAGGAATTGCCACGGAACAGGTTAGGTGACTCGATGCCATGCAAAATCATGTTCATCATACCCATCACGTAAGCCAGCGAGGTTTTTTCAAAACCGAAGAAGGTCTCGCGCTGGATAAAGTCCCACTGCTCGGTAGAAAGCGCGCTCTTTTTTTCTTTTAGGTGATCAAAAGCTTGCACTAAAAATCCGCAAGAGCCTGCCGCGGCATCGTAAATGGTTTGTCCGACTTGCGGGTCAATAGCATTGATCATGGCACGTACCACAGGGCGCGGCGTGTAAAACTCGCCCGCATAACCGCCCGCATCACCCATATTTTGCAATAAGCCTTCATATACCATTGACAGTTCAAACATTTCAGCACTAGATTGAAAATTCAAGGTGTCAATAATATCCAGCACTTCACGCAGGGTATGGCCAGAAGCAACCTTGTTATCCAAATACTGGAAGATAGCACCAATTTTATAGGCGAAAGATTTAGGGTCTGAGCCAGTGACGGCGGCATTGGCAAAGCCTTTCAGGTAAGGAAATAGCTGATTATTAACATAATCGGTTAGGTCATCCCCGGTCTTAGCGTTTGCAAGATCAAGCTTGCCTTCAGCCGTTTTAGGGCAAGCCCAGCTTGCCCAGCGGTGTTCTTCATCTAATACTGGCTGGTAGTCTTTACCGGACAAGACGGCTTCGTCTTTTTTTTCGGATTCGCAATCATCAAGAAACTTCAGGAATAATACCCAGGAGGTTTGCTCGGTGTAATGCATGGCGCCGCTAATACCATCGTCGCGGCGAAGGATATCGGTAATGCGGTCAATTTTCTGTTGTAGTGACATGTTTAGAGTTTTTCATTAATAAAGTTGTACATATTGGTGATGTCTTCGCTGATTTCTTCGGGCATCATTTGATTTATATAAAACTCAATTTTGGTCAGATCTTTGCCAACACCTTGAATTTCTATCAATGGATTAACGATATGCTTGACGTCGAGCATCCTTATTCCGTCATTATCCCCAGGGTCTCCATCTCTCAAATGAAAATCCTGAGCCAGTTTACTGTTTATTGCGTCTATCACACCAAAGTGCGTCAAAGCGCTAAAGGAAAGTAAATAGTTTTCAATTTCGCGTCTGCGCCATGCGAGTAGGTAAGTTTGAACACTTCTATTTCCTGGCCAACGAATACTATTAACTACTACTTTGGGTTTCCCCATTAACAACACTCCATTCTCATGCCATCTTGGATATGAATTGTCGCGGTCACAAACAAGGAAAACATTCGTTGTTTCAAATTCCGTTTCAGCTTTGCTTAGCGATTGAGTCCAATCAATTTTGGCTTTTCCAATTAGTTCATTATCATCATTGCGACTTGATGGCTTACCAATGGCGTGAACTTGCGTCAAAAGGGTTACATCTAAACCTTTTCTTGCTGCAAGCAGTGTGAAGATAATCCAGTCGTTGTAATCATCTATCAGAGCTATATTTGGTAGTTTGCCACATACTTCAAATTCAACCGATTTCGCGCGTGACAGTACACTTAGGCGATTGATCAATTGCTTGATTTTGTTGTCTTCGCTGATTCTTCCTTTTTCTACTACCTTCAGGTGCTCGAACCGATTCTCTTTAGCTGAAATAGAGTCGAGTAAGTGTGTGGTGGTGATGACGTGCCCTTTGATGCTGTGAAGGAGCGACCAAAGCTTTTCGACATTTTTGTAGTGAAGGTGCGAGTCTGCCTCATCGAATAAGAACAGAGTATTCTCTGAATCGAACAGGTCTATAAGAGCATACAGAAACAGGAGCTGGTACTCGCCGTCGCTGAGATCATCCAGCTCTAACCCGTGCTCAAACCGTAGTTGGAAGGTCCACTTATTTACAAAGCCCGCATTAACTGCCTGTGTGAGGAAGCTTATGGACGGGTCATCGCCAAAATCCTGCTCATTCACCTCAGCCTCTGGGTCGACCTTTGCGAATTTTACCGCCAATATATCTGAAGCTGTTAATTCGATTCTTACTGCATCTAGTTTATTTTCAAAATTGAAATTAGGGTCAACAATCTGCTCAATAAAACTTTCCAGTGATCTATGGAATGGTCCCTGCCTTAAAGTACCTTTTTCACCAATTTCCTCTCTCCTTAAAGCATCTTGTACCCGCAGCGTGTAGCGATTGTCGACTTTAAACTTGAAAGAAAGCTTTGTGGACACGTCGTCTCGATTAATATCGTTGCTCTCACCGGCATAGCCTCTGTCTTTAAGAAATGCGCGAGTTTTCCCATCTCTCACTAACGCTGTGGCTAAAAAAATAATGGGCTTAGACCATGATTTGTCAAAATAGAATGAGGCCAAGCTCATGGCTCGGCCTTGTCTTCTGTTTTTCTTTACATACTTATTAAAGCTTTTGGAGAAAGATTCGTTTTGTCCAGATGAAAAGCAAATAGTTCGAAATGCTCGGGCATGATTGTCTTTTAAGCCCTCATCAAATATCGATTGAAGAATACTGGATTTTCCACACCCATTTTCACCAATAAGCGTAGCCACCCGGTTTATTATTAGTGACTGCTCATCTGTAAATGAATGCGATAGTGAGAAAGTTACTTTCATTGGTTAGCTCACGTGGTATAGCTGGTGTTGTAGTTGTTTGAAGGCGGCGAGCAATTGCGCAGGTTTGCCACCAAAGGCCATGGAGGCATCTTTGGTGGTGCCGAGACCAGACAGTTCAATCAGGGTTGGCAAACGCTCACGTGCCAGTTCGGTCACACCCGATTGTTCATAGCGATTCAGGACAAAATGCAGGAATTGCCTGGCCTTTTCCTGTTGGTATTGACCGAAGAAAGCATTATTGGCTCGTAATGCTTCCACTCTGGATTTTCGTGTAGCCATGGGTTGTTCGAAGGCTAAAAATGCCAGCAGATCGAAAATGTCACAATCGTCGGCTTCGAACATACGGCGCAGGGTCGAGAGCTGCTCTTCATCAAAGCCCGCCTGCACTAGTTTGGCCAGGAGTTGTTCACGCAGGTCCGGGTCAGACCAGATATCACGAAGCTCATCTACACTTTTGAATAGGCCTGGCAGTTGTTGAATTAACCGTTCAACAAACTCTTGAATAGTGAGGGGCTTACCGTTTTCGTCGATATATCGGGTTTCAATATCAATGACCTTGAGCTCCCGGCCCTTGCCAAGTTTCACCTTCAACCTTGCGCGAGGTTCAGCCGGTTCAAGCATTGGTCCATCGCCATCTTCGATCGGCTTGGGTGTGTAGAGTGGCGAGGTTGGTTCTCGGGTACCGCCTTGCTCCGGCGCTTCGGGCTCGCCATCCCACTCTTCATCATAAAAGTTGTTGGTGGCGCCACGAAAATCCAAAATAGTGAAGTAGTCCTTACCATCAAATACTCGGGTGCCACGACCCACAATCTGTTTGAACTCCACCATCGAGCCAATGGTTCGATCCAGCACCACATTGCGCACATTGCGGGCATCGACACCAGTAGTAAGCATTTGTGATGAAGTAATAATGTTTGGGATGTCTTTGTCGTTATCCTGAAATTTTTCCAGCAGTTCGCGGCCAACTTTGCCCTCGTCACTGGTAACTCGGACACAGTAATACTGGTCTTTTATGGATTTGTATTTGTTGATCATGTCGCGCATAGTCAGCGCATGGTTCTGGTTCTCACAAAAGACGATGGTTTTTTCCAACGGATTGATGTTTTGTAAGATGGCTTTGGCGACCAGCTCTGTGCGCTCATCAACAATGATTTTGCGGTCGTAGTCTTCGACCTGATATAAATCCTGGCCGGACTCACCTTCTACGATGACGTCATCTTTGGTGAGCACTAATTCATCCAGATTAGTTCTAACGCGCTTAACCCGGTAGGGCGTTAAGAAGCCGTCATTGATTCCATCTTTCAGTGAATATACATAAGCAGGTTGGCCAAAATATTCATAGGTGTCCACATTGTCTGCGCGTTTTGGGGTGGCAGTTAAACCCAGATGCACAGCACTGCTGAACTGATCAAGAATGGCTCGCCAGGAGCCCGCTTCATTCGCTGCGCCGCGGTGACATTCATCAATTAACACCAGATCAAAGAAATCCTTGGGATAGGATTTGTAGTAGCCATCGATGTTTTCTCGTTCCGCAATCGCATGATAAATCGCGAAAAAGATATGTGCGTTGGTTGGCACGACACCATTGCGCTTGCGAACCTCCTCCCCATTTATTTTGATCAGGTCTTTTTCATAGGGGTTGAAAGTGTTAATGGCTTGGTCAGCCAGGATATTACGGTCGGCCAGAAACAGAACGCGTGGCCTGCGTGAACCAGGGTTGTCAAGGTTCCAGCGAGCCTGAAATATTTTGTGAACGATTTGAAAGGCAATGAAGGTTTTACCGGTACCCGTTGCCAGAGTAAGCAAAATTCGGGATTTGCCTTGCCCGATAGCATCTGTAGCCGCATGAACTGCCAGCTCTTGATAATAACGTGACTGCATGGCTCCTTCTAAATGGAAAGGGATGTTTCTAAGCTCCTGACTTAAATCTGTGGTTTCTACGGTATAGCGTTTTTCCAACTCAGCAGGCGTTGGGTAAAACTCAATGAAGTTGCCTTTACCTGTTTCCAGATCGAATTCGTAGGTTTGCTTGCCGTTGCTGGAATAGACGAAACGAACGCGAAGCTTGTTTGCATAGTCTATGGCTTGTTGCAAGCCTTTGGTTGGATGCTCAGACTCCTTTTTGGCTTCCACAACAGCAAGGTATCGGTTGTCTTTATGAAGCAGATAGTCTACGAAACAGCGACGTCCCCTGCCGCCTCCTGCTATTTTTCGCCCATCAGTAAAGTAGTGCTCTCTTGTTAAGTTTGAAGGCTGCCAAGAGGCTGCACGCAAAGCAGGATCGATATAGTTAGCTCGAGTATCAGCTTCAGAACTCATTTAGCACTTCCTTCCCTGGCTCATATTGCACTCACAATTTAGATGACATCTAACTTTCATCAACAATCGATAAAAGATCGCTAGGCTCGCAATCGAAGTAACGACACAAATTTTCAAGAGTCTCAAAATCAATTCTAGTAGTGGTTTCGTGGTAAAGCCTTGTCACTGTACTTCGATTAATACCCGTTTCATTAACAACATCTGAGATCTTGAGTTTTCGTGCGCCCATAAGCACTGATAAGTTACATTTTACCATCAATAAGAACCATAATAAGTCTTTAAAGGTGCATTTTAGTGTTGACAAGACACTTAAAGCATCATAATGTATCTCCAGAGCATCATATTATTGCTCTTAGCATCTTGGAGATTATCTATGAGTCAGACTTACCTTACAACTGAAGAACTCGCTAAGCTAATTAAATACACCCCTAGAACAATCCGTGATCAACTAAAAGACTCTGTCTTATTAGAAGGAATTCACTATATCCGTCCATTTGGTGGAAGAAAAACTCTTTATCTATGGGAAGCTGTCGAGAGAGATATCGGAAAAGTATCAAAAGAGAATGGTGCGCTATTACCCATGGCCTCCGGGGGGTATTGCAATGGGTAATATTCGAGCCAGAAAAGATACTGGGAAACTTTTTTTCGACTTTCAATATCAAGGAAAACGCTGCCGGGAACAAACCAAACTCGATGACACATCCGCCAACCGTAAGCGAATGAAAATAGTCCTTAACAAAATTGAGGCCGAAATCACGCTCGGTTCATTTCAGTATTGGAACTACTTTCCCGATAGTACAAGAGCTAAAGAGTTACATGAACTGAAACAGCTTGGTAAAAAATCGTTCACCGACACCCCACAATTTAAAGATTTTGCCGAGGTTTGGGTAAACGAGATGCAAGCTCAATGGCGTCTGTCACATAAGGAAGGCGTTGAACTTAATCTGCGGAAATACATTTATCCCCGTTTTGGTGATAAAGAGGTTGGACGCATTACCAAAGCTGAGATCCTCGCTTTTCGATCAGATCTCACTAAAGTCACAAAAAAACAAAGTGGTAAGCCGCTATCAGCCAGTCGTATAAACCATATTATTTTGCCATTGCGAATGATATTAAATGAAGCGGCCAACCGTTATGACTTTAGTTCACCCTACCACGGAATAAAATCATTAAGAGTTCCTAAAACGGATGTTTTACCTTTTGCTATCGAAGAAGTGCAGAAAATCATTAACACCGTTCGGTCTGATTTTCGAAACTATTACATTGTCCGTTTTTTTACCGGCATGCGTACTAGTGAAATACATGGACTACAGTGGAAGTTTATTGATTTTGAGCGTAGGCAAATCCTAGTGCGACAGGCATTAGTTCGAGGAGGGCTAACTTATACCAAAAATGATGGCTCATTCAGAACGATTGATATGTCTCAAATGGTCTACGACGCACTAAAAGAACAGCATAAAGTGACCAAACAATCCGATTTTGTTTTTTGTACGCGTGAAGGCTCTCCGCTTAACTCGAATAACGTCTGTAACCGCGTTTGGCAGCCGCTCCTCCGACATTTGGACCTTACTGCCCGACGCCCGTATCAGACTCGTCATACAGCAGCAACGCTGTGGTTAGCTGCAGGCGAAGCACCTGAGTGGATAGCCCGTCAAATGGGGCACACTACAACCGAGATGTTATTTAGGGTTTATTCCAGATACGTGCCCAACCTTACCCGTCAAGATGGCAGTGCATTTGAACGCCTACTGAAGAATCATATGCAAATCGCTTCAACCAAATAAGGAGTTTCACCGTGACTGAAGAATTAACTTTCATTCCATTTTCGACTTACAGCCATACCGATAAATTGTGCCAAGCTTCTTATTTACTATGCATTATTTGCCGTATCGAACCCGGCAAAAATCAACTCGTATCTGCTATCGGACATGGTGACGAATACTGTAACCATGAGGCCATAAAAACTTGGCTTGGAAACCGCTTGACAGAAATGAACGAAGAAGATTTATTTATTCGTCAAGTCGAGCGACTGAGCGATAAGCTACTTGATAGATTACGCGAAGTACAAAATATCATTTACTAGTAATTATCACCCCAAGTGCTCAACACGTCGCCCATGAGGCGGCGTGTCTGATTGAGCTTTATAAAGTGTAAATAGAATGAATAGTGTCTCCATAACAACCATACCCTAGCCTTCCAAAATGAAAACATCTTGCAAATAAAAGCCTAAACACCAAAAACTTCGAAGTGCTTGTTCAAAAACCAGAACGAAATCACAGTTTTGGCCTTGCGTGACTGTTTCGAGCTGCTAGATTGGGACCATATATATGGAGGAAACAATGTCCCAACAAACATGGTCGCTAGGTATCAAACTATTTGGTGAGATCACCAACAGTGTTTTGCTCTCTGAACGATTGAAAAACTGCTCCAGTGATTCTGAACGATTGTTATCAGCTATCGGCAAAACATTTAGTCGGCATCTGAACGAACTATTCAGCCATAAACTGATACCTAATACGCTGATACACACTGAGAAATACACAACTTTAGATGATTTGGTCCTCGAACTTGAGTTCGCCCAAAATAATCAGCAACAAAGCTTCGCTTTTGACGATAGCAACGAAAGTATCTCTGACTTTTTTGAAAAAGTACTTGTTGAGGCGGCAAAGGCCATTGATGAAATTCATCAAAAAAATCCGGACTTTCCAGAACTTGTCACTGTAAGCTCAAAACCTTCCCCGAATGGGATTCAAACAAAGAGTGTGTTGTGTGCAGAGTTGGTTAACAAATTGCGACGCACCAATATAAAAATGGAGTCAGTAACCTTTGTTTTACCGAGTGGAAAAATATTAGATATGCATCTCAAACGCATTCAAAATCATAGACTTCAAACCAGTGAAAAACAGCTAACTCTGACCGGACGCATGGTGGATTTTTCAGATAACGAAAAATTATTCAGACTACAAGAAAATGGTATGCGTCTCGTCCATAAAATTACGACCTCATCCCTTTCAATCGAGGCGCGAAATAACCTTCTGGATGCCTTTAAAGCTTTTAATCTCATCAGTGTCACTGTCAGACCTCGCAATAAACTGATTGGTGGCAGTGAAGAGCCAAATGATTATGAATTCATTGATTTCTCGATAGCCCAACAAAAAATTGCTTAGATCGCCGTGTCATAGTTGAAATGCAACCATACGATAAGACAAAACAGTACTCGATTGGCCGTTTGATAAGTTTTGCAATTTGCAGGAAGAGCAACCAATTTAATTAGCGCATCTTTTTTCAGCTGCTTATCAGATGCAATCTCAAACCTCAGAGGATGATTTCGTAGCTTGGCATTTAAGTCATCAGAAAGCGCGAATGCTGTCGGCAACATTAATTTGAATTTTGCATCATTTAGTGGCAGAAATGCCAGCAGTTCTATAAATGCATTCAATGATGACAGGGTCGAAAAACGCCAACTCTTACTATATTGCTTGTCAACATGCCAAGTCGCTAAGTCCTGAGTTGAGAAACCTTTAGCATCTATTGCAGCTACCTCAGTTATTATCTTATCCAACAAAACCAATTGTGTGTTCACTCTTTTTGCTTCAAGAACATTCTCTTGGAATTTACTTCCCACAAACTCATCGCTTCCGATGGCATCAGGATCTTCAAGTCGCACTTGGTAAAAATCAAACCGCGTTTTGGCCTGAATGTTCGCTGCATGGAGTAATACTTTTTCAATAACTTCAGATGAAAAATTATTTGAATGAGATGCACTGACGTTTTGCATTCTGGCATTTTGTACCAAAACTTTGTCAATCATTTGAATAGTTACTGGCTCGCTCATCTGAGTAAAGGTATAACGCCAGGCATCGCCGTCATGGGTGGCTGGTTGAAGCTGAGTCGTTAACAATGGAAAAAAATTTTTGATCGGTTCGCCGGCAAAGTAAGCCTGCATATCGTTTCTGCTTTTATAACGTTCACGACGCTTTTGCAGCGTAGACTCACTCGGCCCTAACATGTAAGCCATGATTTTAGGCGACAAATTCAGTTCAAATTGGTTATGAAGTGCTCGCCCCAAAATCTCTGGAAAATGGAAATAGCTAGACATTGTGGTGCGAATAGAGGCATGTCCCATTACATCCGCAATTGCCTGAAGTTTGATAGTTGCTTCATCATTTGATGACCACAATAATGGCAGATGCTTCGTGCCAAACCGTCCGATCAATCGGCGTGAAATCTGATTCCAAAGCGGATCTTGCAGATTGTAAGCGTATGCCACCAGACGATTGGCAAAACTATGCCTTAGATGATGAAAGCGCGAACTTTTATCGCTACTGACATATTTCAATAGTTTGTTTAAATATCCTCGAGTTTGCTGTTTATCTATCGACGTTCTGACTGATTCGCCATCAAATAATAATAGCGTCTGGTGATCCTGTTGAATCCACCTCTCCGCTTCCAAGGTCACTATCTCCCAGACCTTTTCTTCCTGCTCACTTAACTTTCCAATGAGCGGTATTTGTCTGGTTGCTGAGCGAGTTTTTAGATCGCCATGCACTGACCCTCGAATTTGTAGGATAATTTTATTTTCGTCACGCTGAACATCAACATGTCTAAGCTTTAACACTTCACCAAACCGCAATCCGAATCGGTACCCAAGCATCAGGGTCATTATGTAACGTGCTTTCAACCAAGGCGTTAAACCGACATCATTATTTATAGTCTGAATGGCCTCGTCATATTCTTTGATTGTGAGAATATTTGCATCAATTGAGGATGCAACCGAATTAAGCCCAGTGAATGCAAAAAGCCCTGACCAGCTAATGTTAGGTAACGCGAGATGTATCTGTAAAAAATGATGGAAGTCATACAATCGTCCAAGACGATACTGCCTATCACCACCGCCAAATTCTATACACTCCCAATACAGTTCCTCGAAATCATCTTCATCAAAAGACCGTATATCGCCTTCAACAAGTGTCAGTATTGGATGAAAAATTTCAGAGGCATAGCGCTGAATTGTCGGAAATGACAAGTTCTCTTTCATAAAACCATAATGACAACGAGCCACCAACCAGGCAATCAAGATTTTACCCGTTACACTCACTTCATCCCGCTCAGAGTATTTTTTTAACTGCTTTTCCAGTTTCGCTTTAAGCCCACTATTCCTTTTTTCTGTACCAACAGGCTGAGTTAGTTCAACTTGTTTAAATATGTGCTTGATGTCTCGCCAGCACTGCGTCGCAGTCAGGCATTTTGAATGGGTCTTGCTCAATGCAGGAAGCCAATCTACGGCCTCATCTTCGACAACATTTTCAATTGTGTTCTTAGGGAAATATGACTTATCTTCTAACAATGTATTTAACCGGTGCAGAGGCAAATGTCTGCCCTCGGATTTAGGTATCCAATAATTATGAAATGCACCCGGTAAATGCCAAGTATTCAAGGCCTGAGCCAATTCGGAAAGCCGTCTAAACACATTGTCCCGGGTGCACTTTAAAGCATGCTTTTTAAGGTATAGAATGAGCTGACTTTGTAGCCCTCCAATGCCCTTTAATACTTGCTCTGAGCAATAATGATTTCGAATGTAAATAATACGTGACAGGGTCAACGAGTCAGGAAGCCACCTATGTTCTTTAAATTCGATAATGCCTCCCTTCACACCAATTCGAAACATATCTGTGAATATATGTTCTGGAAGCATTTTTAGAGCTTCTGGTTTAGCCAGACCACCAAAGACAGCAGCTGTAACAACAAGCTCAGCCAGAGACTGCTCAACACTATCTGGCTTCTGCTGGACAGAAAATTCTGATAACAACGAGAGCTGGAGTTTTTTAGAGTTTTGCCGATCTTGGAAAATTTTCTGACTTATAACCGATGATTCCGCAGTTATGGTTCGAGCGGGACGAAAGTCTTCGATTGTCACTCCTCTTCGGCTTTCATTGACCAGCCAGCGTGATGCCAAGTTTGTACCACGCTGAATACTAAGGCCGGCATGATGACAATCTATCTTTATACGATCGAAGAATTGATTGACCTGCTCTTTTTGAAAGTATCTGTTGTTAGCCTTACTGAAAACATCGACTCTGGCGCTGGCCATTATTTGCTTAATATGAATCTCATTTTGTACTCTTATCAAGCGACGTTTTTCGGGCCCAAAAGCTCTTTTTGACTGACTAATAAGCAGTGATTGTTTGAATTTTTTCGGCAGTCGGATCCGATCACGATTTTGCTTGAATGGACTCAAATGTTTCCAGCCCAGAATTTTCATAGCCTGCTCAATCTCTTTGGTGAGGATCGTAAAATCAACTGCTGGCGCATGTCCGGCTCGTGGACCATGTCGATGAGACAAACCATGGATATGTCCAAGATATAGCTCAACGATGCCAGATGGCACCCCATTATCAACAAGAAGTTGGCACATCACAGAACGTCCAGCATTTGTCGGAAGCTCCGAAAATTGTTGCCAATAAGTCTGCAAACTTTTCTGAGTAACAGAAAAGTACTTCACTCCTAATTCATCAATCTCAAAAAATACTGGCAGATTTTTTGAGCTTCCTTCCTGGCAGTGCAGGATTGCCACGCCGAGCTTTTGTCTTTTTAGGGACTTATCTCTGTATAGTCGCGCACCTAATTGCCTTAAATGACGACGGTAAGTTATAAGCTGTGTCTGGACAATTTTGGGGATAACCTGATATCGATATTCATGCCTTAATGACACGACCTTATCGCTGATGAGAACCCCTTCGTAATTGATATCAAGCTCATCCCACCAGCAAAACGGATCACGAACAGGACGGTGACCAGTTGCAAACAGCATCATCGTCAGCGTGAAATACATGATAACGTTGTGTGTTTGAATAATGTTGGCAGGATAACGGTTCAATTTGCTTTTGAGTTTAGCTGTAATGCCATCAACTAGCCCTTTAACATTTTCAGGAAGCTCAGTGCTTGATCCAAAATCGAAACCGAGCAAATCTTCCGGAATATTGAGCAAGGAGTCTGTCGTCTTTTCATAGACTAGACTCAATTCATCACCCTTCAATACACGGTAATACATCAAAACTGGGGGTTCGGTTTTTAGATCACCTGCTAAAGTGGTTATGATCAGTGGATCTCTTGTTTGATAGGTCAATTCTGCTGAGAGTGCAGCGGCCAGTTTGGGTAATTTAAAACGATAACGTCCATGTCGGCGCCAGCGATTCAGCAAACTATGAACTTTGGAAACAAAACCACTTTCGTTTTGATCTGTTGAAGCGAGAAGTGAATCACTGCCAGCTAATTGCAGTGAATGCTGTTTAATCCAAGAACTCACTAAGCTAGGGAGTGGTAGATAACATAAAGAGAGAGCTAAACTCTCTTCTGAACGAAATACTCTGGGTAAATCCGGTAATGACTTTATTAACCTCCCTTGAAGATCAATAAAGCCAACGGCTCCCCATCTCGTGCTGAGAATTTGGCTAAGCTCTAATCCCAATAAGTAGACAAGAGCAATTGCAAAACCAATTACACTCTCACCAAACTGTTTCTTAAGCAGCAGTTTAAGCTGTGAAACAAACTCAGTCCTTTCCAGCTCATTTAGTGCAGTCGTATCAACTCTTGAGAAGGTTTCAGATTTTTGAACCCAACTTTTGGCCTTGCGCACAGCATAATCAAAAATAATGGGATCATGCTCAACTTCTGTATCAGATTCGAATACAGTTGTTTTAATCGGTGGCTCACCAGATTCAGCAGATGACTCATAAACCTGTTTAATATTTCCAGGAAGTTTTATTTCATTCCAAACGCCGTTTTTTTTGGAATTAATAATCGTCGTCGTAAGATCATTTTCTTTTCGAGAGGGCTTTGTTCTTTTTCTTTCAAGGCTTGAGAGGTTTTGCAGAACATAAAATAATTTATGCTGAGCTTTTTTGACGTTTTCATTTTCGATAGTTTGTAGCTTTGCCCGAATTTTGAGGTGATAGTCCTCTGAAGCATTGGTTAGGGGAGGCAGTTTTGATAACAAACGATATCTGGGATTGACTGATCTAGCAGATTGTCTGACTTCATGGGAGGCGTCATCTCTTGCTGAAGGTGAATTTTGTTCTGTGCAATAGAGTATTAATAGAATGCAGATCCCATCATATATTTCCTTGCATTCTATATCAGCAGATTGCATAACAGCTGAGGCTAGTGGCGATTTTCCATATAAGCCAAATGCCGGATTACCCTCACGAACTGAGCCTTGTCGTCCAAGCCCTCTTTGTATGAGATATTGTTGTGCAGTCTGTATCCGTTGTTTGTCTAAAAAGTCAGGTAAATTGGGTAATTTGTCAGCATGCAATTCAGCAAGACTTGCCAGCTCAAACAACCGTTCGAACAAATCGACAATAGGGGGATAACGAATCGTTACAGCAAAGTTTGATGCTATGGATTCAAATATTTCTTCACTTGAAGCAGTGTTCAGGTCCATTGCTCACCTGATTTACTAACCTTTAAATGGCTGCTTAATAAAGTACTTAACTGGAATGGAATTTGATTCAAGCTCTCTCACACCTAAATTGATAAGTGTGTGAAGGCTATCGAAGGGAGGTGGAATAGAGAAGCAATAACCGGATATTGGTAGAAGCTGGTTATAAAAAAAGCCATAAGTCTGGCTGTAGGGTTTTACGTCTAAAATGAAAAGCTCCGCCCTTGCGGACAGCTTATGATCATATCGGTAGATCGAGATGAGTCATTTGTAATTAACTCGACACCTTTCAGTTGGTTAATCTGGCATCAAAACAAAAGTCGATGTAATAGAGTTTTAACTTCCATGTTGATTACCGTGGTAGAACCCATTCATACCCTAGATTATAAATAGTCGTTTGTTTATTCGGTCAATTTGAAGATGATGATGCAAGATCCAAGCTGCATTAGCAGGGTTGTCATCTGAGTAATAACAGAAGGGTTTCTACCCGGATAGCTTTTACGAAAGCCTTCGAGAGTCAGGATGGATTCCTGTATCGGCACACCAAAATATTCGTCCGTCTTTAATCCAAAAATGGCTTAAACATCCTTTGTCTCTCCATACAGAAGGATGGAGTGTCGGACGGCTTGAAGTAGTCTTTGTCAGTCTCCAAAAAGGATTATGAACGGGTTGTAGGGACAAGGTTACTACGCTTCCACAACCACAGGGACAACTGAAGAGCGACCATTTCATTCTTCCAGAAGAGACAACACAATATAAATTGCCTGCCTCTACATTCTCGTTATTTGGTGGTTTCTCGACAACATTGACTGCACGGAAATGGACAGGCGGCAAGGACTTTTCAGACGGGATTACCCCATCTGTGTGTTTTTGGCCTTCCCTGAAAAAACCGGCAATCCAATCAATTATTTTTTTAAACATATTCATCACGCTTTCCTAGCAAAGGACGTCTTAACCGGTATTGCTCTTTCATCAATAGAAAATCGTGCTGCTCACAATAGGGACATTCATTGTCCCGTTTTGTCTGATGACTATTGAGTTCCATTTTTACAAAGTCCACATGAAACATATCCCTTCGTAATTCAAGGGGATAGCGCCTGAAAGGTTTGATCAGATCAAATAAAGTGGCAAGTGCAAAATCTGCCGTAGCACTGGTAAAGGGGCCAATACCGGGAGCCTCTTCACCGCCATCTTCAAGGTATCTTTCCTTTAGCTCTTTTTTTGTTATATCGGGATTTTCTCGCCGCGCAAGCTGAGTTTGAACCCATACATCACGAATGACACCCTGACAAAACAAGCATTGTCCAAACTCAGGCATAATCGTACTGATACGCCCAAAGTGGTAGCGGAGAACAGGCTGTCCAGTTTCATCATCAAGGATGCGGCCCCCTAGGCCAAGATCGATAAAAGTCTGGGCATAAGCGTAGAGAGCGATATTCATCACTTCTCTTCCGACAAAATCATCAGTGCAGCCAAATACCACGTCACAACTGGCCAGTGCATCCAGTGCCAAGGGATCTTCATCAATCTTAGCGTCACAGGCTGCAACTTTGGCCTCCAATCCGATGCTGTCAATATACTCTTTTAACTTGAGGGCTTTCTTATCTCCAACATCTTTTACACCTAGTCCTCTGACACGGTTTAGATTACTTCGATCCAGTTCATCATCGTCAATCAATACCAGTTCACCTATACCGGCCCGAGCCCCCAAAGTAGCAAGAGGACTACCTGTCCCTCCAGTTCCGACAATACCGACACGAAGCGACTTGATTTTGTCTACAAAGGGCTTGCCAAAAGCAGCAGCGCCCCGCGCATGGACTTCAGAGTGCTCGTCACTACTGTCCTGATAGCCGAATATCTGCAATGGCGGAGAAGTTACAAGCGTATGCCTAACCGGTATAGCAGTTTCCTGTTCTGTGCCTGTCCGAATACGGGCTTCCCATCCACCATTCACCCACAACATCGAAACGAAGGTGATATTCTCACCATTGCGATTTTTTAGCGCCGTTAAAAGCGTAAGTTCATTCTCATCATCCTTAGTGGAAAATGTGGTTTTCCCTTGGGGATGATTATGTACGAAACCAAACACAAGACTTTCTTCTTCACAACGTCTGAAAACTTCTCTTAAAGGGGCGAGTTTGAAGTCAAAATGAATTGGGGAACTGCTGTTTATCCATGTAGCATCAAAATAGATGACTTCTTTAGCAAGATAGCGGTCAGAGTCGGTCAACCCCTCAACGCTAATATGCAACCTACGAAACAAAACAATAGCCCCTCTTTCATGGTTATCAGGGTGCGCTTCAAGATACTCTACGAGCGCTTCGTGCTGCGTTCCAAGCAATGTCAATCTAGGCCTATTCATTGGGCATTAGGTCTCCTTAACGCCCAATCTATTCTTCGCAATATAGTAACGATATTATCCTTACCTGGTCGCCAGACAGAGGAACCTTGATTCCAGTGTCTCGACCACCGGCAAAACTCTTTTCCCTGGAAAATCCGGTTGTCCCCGCCGCCAGGCTCATTCGTTTGTGGAATAGCTTTTCCATCTGCCCTTACCAACCGGGGATTTGTCCAGAACATATCGTTTCCGGCTTGAGGATAATTGCTTGGAATAACAATGAGAACATCGCAGCAATCCTGCTTATACACGCTATCAGATAACTTATAGCCCTGTATCACAAAAAACCGCTGTGCCTCCTCTTCGACAAACAAAACACCCCGTTCCTTTAACGCATCGTAATCTTCATCAAGGAACAAGGGCATGATTATGCCCCCGCCTGTGAGCCGACAGATTGTGTCGAAAACCGATCCGGTCCCGGATGTTGGGTCAAGTTGACAACTGTATCATTCTCTACCGGAAAATCAGGATTTCCGGGCTCTTTCCAGTATATTTCAACATCATCAGGCAGCGAACCCAGTTCCCTGAGTTCCGATCCAGTGATGGTATCTTTGTCCCAGTCATACCTTTCATTATCAATAAACAATTCTGGACGATTTGATTTTTCGTTACTCATTACAGACTCCTTATCTCTCTTTGCGAACGCCCTTAAACGGCGTTTTTGATGATGTCTTTACGTCCATGAAACGCCCCGTATCCGCGTTCCGCTTCACGTAATGCCCTGACGGGGTCTTTGTCTGCGAGCGGCCTTTCACCGCCCCGTTACGATGCCCGTCACCCTTCGGTGGATTTGTAGCCATAACCAACCTCCTGACTATTTCTGTTAAATCTAACCTGTTTTAACAGATTTTTTAAAAAAATGGCTATACGCCATTACGATATAGAATATGGCTTATTTCTGGTTAAATCAAGGGGTTTTATCAGATTTTTATTTGATCGCTCGATATACGAATTCAAGTCCACCGGACTCTGCTACAGTCTTACGGCCTAGAATAAGGCCCGTGGCGAATAGCTTCTTCAATTTGGCACTGGCGTTTTGGGCAGAAACGCCAAACTTCTGGACCACTTTTGCGGTTGAGACTTCCCCCTCTTTCATTATGAAGTTAAGGAGTTCTTCGGCGCCTCCTATAGGTTTCGGCCCTATGACTTTATACCCATTATCTTCTTTCAGAATAAGCGGTTGCTCTTTGGCAATAGCCGCATAATGCCAATTATCCAGCAAGTCTTTGGAGAACTGGCCCGTAAGATAGAACCCCTTTTCGCCTTTGTACATCTTGGCAAGAGAGATGACACTCTCCCTGGGGAAAGAGGCATCGGTGGCAATGATCCCCTCCAATGACACTTCGTAAATATCTGCTGAATGCTCGTCGATGTAGTCCGACAGCTTTAATAAGACTTCTCGGCCCTGCTTATTGCCAAAGGGATGGTCATTATCAGTAAAATCGAGAAGGCGCATAAGAATCTTAATCTGTTTCATCTTGTTAATTTAATCAGAATACTCAACGTGTTGCAAGGATGAAGTCAAAACAAATATGACATCCCAACATCTTTGGAAGATCAAGCTCATAGGAGGTCGAGGCTAATCTTCCTACTTTATACGATAGTTTGAGCTCAAAAGTATCTTCCCTCACAGAGATGGTGGCATTGTAGGATGCTGCTACATCTCCGCTCCGTTTCAGGCCAAGCCCATGACCATCATCTTCGACTCGTGAGATTTGCCCTTTTTCTATAACCTCTTTGATCAAGAGCGGTTTTGAGGAAGGATCGCTAAAATCGAATTTCCTGTAAATGTCAGGATATTTTTTCTCCAGGATTGGCATCAAAGTGCCTGTTATGCCCCTACCACTATCGGAGACAATAGTTTGAATATGGGGGGCAACCGGATTACGACCGTCATGCCCTTTGTAACGCTGTAGAGCGATATATCCGGGTATTGGCGAGTCGGAGTGGTCCCTAACATTACCGAACAACTCTGAAAGAACTGTAAAAGCAGGTTGTGAGTATTCCACACCTGCATAATGAACAAAGCTTTCTTTTAGTCTTTTTGGAATATTTTCATCAAGATCGTGGGGATCAATTTCACCAAACTCATAAACAGATTCACTATTCCCGTGATAAATTGAGGCCCGTGACGTGCGTGGTTTGTCAGGCTTAACACTAATCATCGGGTTTAGAAGATCAAAAAATCCCATACGGTCAAAATATGTGAGCGTGCTACTACAGTCACTAAAGTCGATTATTACATCTTTACCGGCTAAAGCAGCCTGGTTGGAAATAGCGAGCAAACGGGCCGCCGCCTCTAACAATATCCTGCAACCTTCGGGCAAAATAAAATGGACTGACTTACAGCCAGGTTCTAACGGTGATCCCACCCTTTTGATTGCATTATCAAAAGAAAGACCATTAACCCAGGTATCGCCATTAAGCTTGATTTGTAACTCAGCACCAGCAACATACCAACAGTGATCTTCGTCTTTTACGAATTCCCCTTTCTGTTTGCTTAGGTACGAATTGACAACTTTTTTGTCTACTCCTAATTTCTTAGCGATTTGCCTGCCACGCAATCCTGGAGTTTCCGTTAAAATTCTTTCAATATCTTCTTGCATTATTTACTAGAAGTCCCTGGTATACATTATCAAGTATTTGATTCAAGCCAATGTGGATAACGATCGTTATAAAATGTCCTTTTTGGCTCATGTAATAAGGATTTTCACTACTTTTTTATTGCTATACTCAAATGTGTTTTGCTCTAACCCTGTTATTCTGGCTTGCAGCTCAATGTTCGCACTTCCCAATTTAGCAAGCTCTGTTCGTAATCTAAAGTTTTCATGTTTAAGTTCCGCAATCTGCTGCAAAGCATCTGCTTGACTAATCAGCAACTCACTTTTTAGTAACTTTGAATCGCCACTAATTTACTAGATACCTTCAGCCATTTAATGGACAGCCCCCAGTATCGTTGACAAATTCCAGCTTCAAATAGACACCTTCTCAAAATCTTCATGTATTTCAACTTGTTGGTTGTAATTGGTAACAAGTCTACTCAAAAAGCTCAATGCAGCGGGATTAAGGATATATCGCTGCTCTCCCAACCGATGAGCAAAACTTCGTTCGAGCAGAAAATCCATCACTTTTATCCAATCAGAGGGCAATCTTGAAGCCTGCAAAATATCTATATATTCCTCTGTATCAGACAAGATACGAAAGTCTGTTTCATCCAATCCCATGTCTGGTCGAATGAGTCCTTCCAGATCTCGTCCCGAACGGGAGTAAAATCTGCCAATTATTAATAGTGCAACTTGGACTCTAAAAGCATTTTCATCAGCCTCTTCTGTCTCACCTTCGTCATAATCTCTGACGTAGAAAAAATCACCATCGGGATCAAATACGAGTTCAAATCCGATATGTTGATAGAGTTTTTTGAAATGTCCAAGATGATTAAAAATAACCGTAAATAACGGGCTTTGTTTTATTTCCGCCTTGAGGTCATCATAGAAATATTTAGAGATTATTTTGCCTGCCGTAAGTGCTTTGTATATCTGTTGACTATCTGATGCTCTCACAGCGTCAAATTCTGTCTGTAACTCATTCATGTTGGATTGTCCTACTCAACATTCTGACACGATAGTAAAAGGCTTTATCATCAAGTTGAAGGTATCGCCTGCGATTAGTTGTATTGATAATTAATTCACTATCTTTTCCCTGAAAGCGTTGGCTGATTCTGATCAGAGATGAAAGCAAGTCATGAATTTCATACTCGCCAAACCCGCTGATTAATCTTTGATGCATCGCTGCCAATAGATCTTGTGTTGGACGAAATCGCATACCATCAATAAATTGAAATAATAGCTTAGCCCTCCTCATCCGCTCATCCGCATTTCCTTCTCTCTGGTAGAGCCCCGATTCTGGCAAAATACTTTTTAATCTGGTCATATCATCTAAACGAAGTTCAATTTCACTGAAGAAATTATCTAGATAGGATTTCGAGTCGCTAAAGCGGTATGTCTGTGGCCGGGGTCTTCTCTTCAGTCCAACGACATAACCTGACTCTTGAGCATAGGACTTGGCGATAAACTTTTTTCGCATATTACTGGTTGTCGTTTCTTCATATTTAGACAGTAATAATTGATAAGAACTTTCCATTGCATTTGATTCCAATATGCCTTGGCGAGTCTTTCTCAAAAAACGCTCGACTTCAGCCGAGATACGGCTCATTGGTTTATATACACTAGTAAAACTCATTGAAAACAAAAAAATCTGATCCGCAATGTTGGGATGATTTCGTCGCTCAAAAAGAGATTGGACTTCGTGCAAAACTTTGAAAAGGTTTGGTCCATCACTTAACCTGGCTTTATCATTTAAGAATGCGAGCACGGGTTTAATATGACGTTCATATACTTGACTGATGTTATTGAACATCTCCTGCCTAAAACGGGCAAAATGTTGTTCGTTGTAACTGGCCTTGGCCGAAATTTTCTCCAATTGTTGATTGAGACTTTCTATGGAAGAAACGTTTTTTCTGAGTACCCCTAGCAGGTCACTAAGTTGTTTGAGCAGATCATCACGTTGCTCAGTGTAGTCAGGATCCAAGTCACTAAAGCTTGCCGACTCAAGTCGGATACACACTGCTCTTAGGCTATCCAGATGACTCTTTAACCTTGAGTCGGTTAATTCCTGATGAAGTGATGCTTCACATAACCGAAAGAGGTTGAGAACTTCATCTTGAAACACCAGAAGCCGCTCTCCATCATGTTTCGCAATATCGGCAATAACTTGATTTCGTAACAGGTTATTCGTCTTAAATGCCACCTGAACGCGTTTACGATCCTCATCAGACAGATTCGTCATGTAGTCTCTAATGCGCCTTATAAAGTCTGTCTCTCTAATAAAGCGACTATTCAGATCATCCATTGTTTGAATGGAGTCAAACATTATGTCTGGGTGAGCCAACATCACCCTAAGTGTTTCAATGGTATTAAAACGTTTAGTCATCTTCTAGCCAGTCTGTCTGCTCAGCTAGTTCCAACCCTGTGAGATAAGAAGCTTCCGCATGTTCAAAACCTTCCTCGCTGTTCCAACATACGATATCGCGGCCTTGGTGGTATGGACGACCAGTCCTGGTACTACCAATTTCAATAAATCGCCCAACTTTATGAATAAGCTCACTGCTCGCACTATATGTAGAAGCAGAAAAAAGGCTGAATCCGTTATCTTCAAGGTGTGGTAATAACCAATCGAACTGATCCAAATTCACATTAGCTATCTCGTCATAAACCAATGGCATCTGCACACGCATCCCATTCACGGTCATTCTATCGAGCAATACCTGAACCAATTGAAAATTGATGAGCTCGGTGGTTGAGGTAGACTGCTCTTTGGCTTGCATGGAAGATTCATTGCGTTTTTGTGTTTTGTAACTCAAAGCTGTGAGAATTTTATCCATCGTGAGGCGTGACTCTTCATCACGAAAAAATTCATCAACAAACACACGTAGCCTGTCGTAAAACTGCTCCGATGGTAATTGTTCACCATGAATATTAAGCTTTACTATTTCTCCAATCAGATTTCTGAATTTGGGATGCACTGAAATGTTGACTTCAACTTTTTCAAGATCATTTATTTGAACGCTCGCAAAGCTGCGATTTAAACTGTTTTCAAAGCGGGCTATATAATCCGAGGTGTCCCGAAGGATTTTGGTATAACTTGCAACAGACTCATTATGCTCATGGATCCGAGCTCTCAGGAAAGCTTCCTGCTCGGGCAGCTCATCGAAAACGCGGGAGAGCTCTTGTACAGCCCTCATGATAATACCGTCATCCGGAGTTTCTAAAATCTCTCTAAAGCTAAAGAGCCTCTCATGATGCATATCCTTTAAAGTCGATAGAACTTCTACTTTTAATTTATCAAATAATTGTAGTTGCTCCTCAAAGACATTCACCAAGTCTATGCTTATCTCTATCAGTTCATTAGGTAGCGCCTCCCCCTCAAGTAGTCGTGGGTAGCGATTTGCTAATGTCTTCAATCTGCCCTTGATTAGAATCAGATTACTACTTTTTGATTTGATTTTTTCGCTGTCTTGTTTGGCATCATTCAGTTTGGAGAGAGCATTATTAAATTCCGTGTTCGCTTTTTCCAGATCTTGCTCAGTCTCTTGTAAAAGCTTTGTGTTTTGCTCAACTCGTTTAGAAACATCGGACATTTGTTTGCGATGAAAGCCAATGTGTTGAACAACTTCGAGATCGGCAATGGTTTTCTCAAGCTGTTTTTGAAGATCTTGAAGCTGCTTTTTCTTAAGCAGAGGATTTTGGTCGTTTTCGACCGTTATAGACTTAAGTGACTTTTCATACGAAACAATTTCTGCTTTTAGTTCTGAAATATCTCTTTGCTCGTCTATATCAACAGCAGCATTTTGCTTTTGGAAATTTCTATCGAAAAATTGATAAGTCTCATTACTTTCAGTGAATAACGAGGAGAACTGGGTAAGTTTGTCAATTTCATCCGTCGTTAAAGCTCTATTAGGATTAGCTAGAATCAATCCTTTATTCACTGCAGCTAATACACTTTGAACCTGAGAATTAATCTGCTCAGAGATGCGAAAAGCACCATTTTCCTTTGAAAGTATCAATCTTTCGTACTGGGCTCGCTTTTCGCTAAGTTTTTTTTCTAAGTGTTGTCGTCGTTGTATATTTTTTTCTGAATTAAGTAGCGCCTCAATATCTTCTGTTTTGTCCTGCTTGTCAGCAATCAAATTATCCAAAATATCTGAATCAGAAATATCATCCGGAAATTCTAGTCGGATCTGCTCATATGTTTTAAGCGCTCTAGTGCTATCTATTTGCAATGCTTTGTCTGCACGCAGAAGCTCTTTTAATCCTGTTCGCTTATCAGCTAATTCTTGCCTGTAAATATCTGCTGACAGTTTAGTTTGTTTGCAACTTTCGTAAACTTTATCATTTGACTGTCTTTCGCTCGCCAGCCTGCTTTCCGCCTCACTTACAGCCTTTTCAAAAGATTGGTATCTCGCTTCGAGATCTTGCAGCTGCATATAGCGGCTATAACTTGCTTTGAGCGATTGAAAGGCTGGCTGGGCATTCTTGATACGAGTAAGTCTAGCCTCTTCTTTTTTCAGTTCATCATGCTTAGTAAAAAAAGCATCGATATTAAAGTCCAGTACATCTTCATCACGCTTCTTACCGGCTTCCATGATATTAGCAATTGCAGTAGTGACTGTTTTGTTGCCGGCATTCATTTCAAAAAGGAGTAAAACAAGCGCCCTTAACGATTCAATACTGGCATCATCAGGTTTAAGCAATGGAAACAATGCATATCTAATGGCTTCTGGATCCAAAAAATCTCCAGTGCCATATATGAGTTTCTTTATTTTAGAAGGATCACTTGCGATTTGCGTATGGGATGACATTTTCTTCAATGTTGCTGTGAGGCTATTTACTGATAAATCGTCTACTGCTCGGCCAATACCCTGATCATCATTGCCAAGCTCCCAGAAAAGGTGGCGAATACGATTAAATTCGAAAGGTGTAAAGATCCGACCATAGCCGAGATTGTTACTTCGGTGGAGAATTTGGCAATGGGTGCCAACGTAGTTTTGCACTTCAATAATTAAGAAACTTCTACTACTCGGAAAATAATGTTGATATGCCTCATCATTCGAGTAATAGGCATCTTTTTTAGGCACTCTGAAACCAAACTTGAGCTGACTTTTGTGAAAATTATTTTCTGGAAGTAAAAACAGCCGGATGGCATTGAGGATGCTCGATTTACCAACGTTACCTTTGCCTAATAATATGGCATGGTGGTCAATTGGTATTTCAACAAAACCAAGCCCTGCCGAATCGACAAGAATAATTTTTCTATAAATGATTGTATCTTCAGTCCGTTGTTGATTCATCTTCATATTCCATTAAAAGAGATTCTTGCTCCATGAAGCGTCGCGTTGACATAAATGTATCTGCCAACTGATCAAATTTCATTTTATGAGCCAAAACAACAGCCTTATTGAGTTGCTTTATATCTTTTGGTTTCATCCTAAATAAAGAGGACAAGGCTTCAAAAGCTTCCGGCATAAAAAACTTCACTTTATTGCCGAGCTTTGTATTCAGAGATTGATACATTTCTAATCCCTTTGCATCATAGTCAAAAGCACACAAAATAGACTCATATTGCGTTAGCCATGATACCAGCAAAGGTGACGAACACCGATTGCCACTTCCGAGACAGATATCGGTATTTTCAATACTGTAGTTATAGTCAGACATTTTATTGAAGACCGTTAGCATGTCCCTCCACCTGAAAAAATTTTCTTCATTTTCAATCAAGATGAGATTGGTTTTTGGAGAGTGTGGCTGAATAAAAGCCTCTGATTCAAAATAGACTACCTCTGGACGGCTGTCTTTTATGCCTTCGTGATATATCAGTACATATCCATAAGAAACAGCTACTTTGTGTGAATCCCCTTTTACGGCTGCGGCAATCCGGTTGGAGGGGATTTCTGCTATTGTTTTGAGCTCATTTATTACAGATTCATCGCACTGAACAATCCACCGCTGTGGTGACACCAGCTCAAAAGAAAAATAAGCCCTGTAGTTATTTTGCAGAGAACTTGGCAGAAGAGATAGTAGCCTTGAAAAATTGATTGGCTCACCTGCTTCTATTTTTTTCAGATATCCATTAATGTTCAACTGATATATTCCATTTAACTATAAACTCAGTATAACAATATTGTAACTCCTTGCATTTTCAGCCCTTATCTCTGAATTAGCAGTTTCAACAGTTGCGAAGCTCTATTAAACAACACCCGAACCACACATCGGAATCAACTAACCGCGGACTCATTACCTCCAACAATTCCGAAGCCGTTCTAGGTCCACATTGATCTTCTAACAATGTTGCTAGTTCTATGATTTTTATTTGAAAGGGTTAACGTCGATTCTTAAGTGATTGTTAACCAGAAAACATTGTTCTAAGTTACAAGCTTTGTTAACACCTGTATTAACAATACCCCTCCCGCTTTCCAGAGAACAGCGCATCGCGAGGGGTTACTCTATTTTCTTTTCTCAAAGTTAGCTTTTCGACTAAACTGATTAGTCCAATGATCCAGATTTAGTTGAGCTATACATCCATTACGAATGTTTGAATTCTTATATCTGATGCATTCCTTTAAATCAGATATTATCAACAAAGATACTTTCTCAATTATTCTTTTAAAGATAGACTTTATTCGACCGGGACAATCAGATTTATCGTTAAAACTCTGCTTGGAACAAATATTAAACGTTGTAGTTAAAGATATTAATGTCAAAAATAGATCAGAAACTACTTGCTAGAGCAGTAGAAGTTCTTGGTAATGAGCGAGATGCATTACACTGGCTTCAAACGCCGAGATCTGCTTTAAATAATCAAATACCGTTAAAGTTCATTGAAACCTATGAGGGACAACAAGAAGTACTCGACTTGCTTGGCCGGATTGAACATGGAGTTTTTTCATAATTACCTTATGAAAGGCATCGACTTCTTTTATTAACCATCATAAAGCCAAGATGAACGAGTTGTTTTTAACTCATCCATCCGCTCTTCAGGCGTTCTCCAGCTTTTTAGTGCATTCAAAGCATTATTCTCACCAATCATCTGGCGGGCTGCATCTATTCGAATCATCAGCTCATTTCTTTGAGTAACATCAAGCCCTGAAACCACGCGCTCAGCCTGATCAAAAAAACCTCTGATACGCTCTACTTCACCCCACTTATCGATAATATCTTTCAGTTGCAATTTGCTATCTTCAATTGCTTTGAGACGAAGGCGTTCACGCTCAGCTTGTTTGTATTCCTGTTGTTTAATCTCCCATTCACGTCTCCGCTTCTCTGCCAGCTCAATTGCTTCCTCGTGTAATGTCGAAATTGTTGGTGCTGATGCAATTGCTTCACTAGTAATATTTTCAATAATCTCCTTGCTTCCTTTTATACCTGGTATATGCCAAAGCTTTTCCCACTTTGTGCCCGGGTATGGCGAATACGCAATTACCGCAAATTTTCCTGTAGGGATTCTTCGGTTTGTCGTCCAAGAAAACCGATATGAGTTTTCCTGATTTTTATGTACTCGAATATATTGATTGATAGATGAATCATAATGGCACTCTACCGATTCACTTTCCTCTATAAGTATTAGGCCAATGGCAACATCATCCACATAAACCAATGTTGATCTATAGGGTGACCAATAGGTTGTATAACCATTTGAAGCTTTGGGTTCGATGTAACTTTCTGAACTTGGTCTTATAAAATTCGAATGTTTTGGCTCAAAGGTGACTTTATGACCTTTTTCTTCAAAAGACCAATACACGTTATTTGCTAGTTTTAGCAGTTTCTCAAGACATTCTGATGATACAAGCAAGTCCGGTAATATTTTTTTATTGGGTTTTAGATAACCATTCTCAGTCTCTCTCCCCTTCAAAAACAGCTCTTTGACGTCCCTAACAAGAGGATGCCATGAGCCTCTTGCACGTCTTATAGTTCTCGGGTACTGAGTTATATCAGGTCTTCTTATCCTGCGATTTGAGCTCGGGGTTATACCCTCACCTTTGCTCCATTCAAGCATATCCTCAGGCCCAGGTTCTGGAAGAGAAGGCTTAGTTACCTTTTTACTTACGGCTAACTTTGCCCAATAACCCCGTTCTGGTCTAGGCACACTCATTTGAGTGCAAACTCTCGCCAAATAACTTGAAGAAACCCCACATTTTTCTGCCAATGCAGTCATTGGCATGGACCAGACGAGATCAAATAAGGTTATTCTGTCTAATGGAAATGAAACATCTGGGCTTTTTGGGTCCATATCATCAGAGCTCCTAATCATGGTGGGTACCTCCCATTATTCTTTTCATAGGCCTTTATGATTATGCTAATTTCCGTAGTCTTTTGACTATACTTTCGGATAATTACCTAAAAACTTTCTTCAGTCGTAATAAGTTTATTATGACCTATAGACCATATATTGGATTTATGATACAAAGACCATAAAAATAAATTATGACTTTTAAGTCATATACGACATTTATGATCTAAAGGTCATATTTACTTGTAATGAGGTTAAGATGAAGATACTGGTCAGATCGCCTAAAGATTTAGGTAATGCCATCAGGCACGCTCGTAAAGCGAAAGCCTTAACTCAAAGTGAGTTAGCCTCAAAAAGCGGTATATGGCAGGAAACAATTTCAAAAATTGAGAATGGTGTCTCGAGCACGAAGCTGGACACTGTTTTTGATTTATTTGCCGCTTTGGATCTGGAAATTCATATACAAGAACGCAGTAAGGGTAATATCAGCCAGCTAGAGGAAATCTTGTAGCATGGGCCGTCGTCAACACTATATCCCGCTTGATGTATGGATAAGTAACCGAATCGTCGGACAGCTTATTCGTGAAAGCACAGGCGCAATATCGTTTATATATGATCAACGTTGGTTAGATTGGGAACATGCTTTTCCTGTTTCTTTATCCTTACCTCTCAGGAAAGATCGCTTCATCGGTGCTCGGGTAATACCCGTCTTCGAGAACCTTTTACCCGATAATGACGGTGTTAGAAAAAGGCTTGCAGAACGTGTTGGTGCAGATGGCACTGATGCTTTCAGTCTGTTGTCAGTGATTGGCAGAGATTGTATTGGAGCATTACAGTTCCTTCCCCAAGGGAGTTCTCAAGAAACAAGTAACCAGCTTGAGGGTACTGTTTTATCAGAGCATGAAATTGAAGTCTTACTGGGCGAGTTAGAAGAGGTACCACTCGGGCTACAAAAAGAAAATGACTTTCGAATATCCATTGCTGGAGCCCAAGAGAAGACCGCTTTGCTCTTTCATAATGGAGAGTGGAGTAAACCCACAGGCACAACTCCAACAACACACATACTCAAGCCACAAATAGGCAAACTGTCGAATGGTATGGATCTCACCCACAGTGTTGAGAATGAATTTCTGTGTTTAAAACTCCTAAAAAACTTTGGTCTAAGAACAGCTAATACAGAGATCATTGCTTTTGGAAGTCGTAGGGCCTTGGTGATTGAACGATTTGATAGGAGGTGGACTGCGGATGGCAGGCTGATCCGATTGCCACAGGAAGATTGTTGCCAAGCACTCTCCATCCCACCCACGAGAAAATATCAAAGTGAAGGAGGTCCAGGTATTGTAGAAATAATGGACTTATTTCGTGGCAGTGATGAGCCAACGCAAGACCGGATGGACTTTTTCATGTCCACAATTTTATTTTGGGCTATTGGTGCCACAGATGGCCATGGTAAAAACTTTAGTTTGTCTTTAATGCCTGGCGGAAGATATAGAATGACACCGCTTTACGATGTCCTAACACTACAGCCATCAGTCGATGGTAAGCGTTGACCCGTTACACCCTAGACAGCTTCGCTCACAGCTGGTTGGCTAAGGTCAATATTCCAGGGCAGCAATTGCTCGACCTGGTTGATGGGCGTGTTGTTGATGCGTTTGAGCACAGCGGTGAGGTAGGCTTTGGGATCAATGCCGTTAAGCTTGGCCGTCCCGAGGATACTGTATAACGCAGCCCCATAATGCCCACCCTCTTCAGAGCCAGCAAACAGATGGTTTTTACGACCGAGCGCCAGCGGCCGGATAGCCCGCTCAGCGGCATTGTTGTCAATTTCAACATGACCGTCTTCAAGGTACAGCACCAGGCTCTCCCATTGCTTACGGGCATAGTTAATCGCCTTGCCAAGCCCTGAGCCTTTGGCACATTCCCGCAGTCTTGAATCAAGCCACGCTTTAAAGTCAGCCATTAAGGGCGCAGCCTGTTGTTGCCGGATATGTCGTCGCTCATCCGGTGGCCTGCCGTTCATGCTGCGTTCAATACGATACAAGGCTTCTATCCGCTTAATGGCTTCCCTGGCCACGGGACTGTCGGTGGCTTCGGCTATTTCATAAAACTTGCGCCGCACATGTGCCCAGCAGCCGGCGCGGGTGATACCGCGTTGCACCGCAAGGTTATAGCCTGCATAGGCATCAGCCTGTATCACACCCTTAAAGCCTTTGAGGTGTTGTAACGGTTCCTGACCTTTGCGTGACGTGCTGTACTGGAACCACACCGCCGGTGGCGCTTTACCTGAAAATGGCCGGTCATCACGCACATAATTCCAATAACGGCCAGTCAGGGTTTTGCCATTGCCCGGTTTCAAGGTCGGCGCCGTGGTGTCATCTGCGTGCAGTTTATGACCTGCCATCACATGCTCTCGGATAGCGCCTACCAATGGCTTAAGTAAAGCACCGGCCCGGCCCACCCAACCTGCGAGCGTTGAACGGTCAAGATCAATGCCTTCGCGCTTGAACCGCTCAGCCTGGCGATACAATGGCAGGTGGTCCGCGTATTTATCGACAATGACCTGGGCGATTAAGGCAGAACTGGCCATGCCTTTATCAATGACCCGTTCCCGGGCTGGGGCTTGCACAATACGCTCGCAAGACTTGCAACTGTATTTGGGACGAACGATTTTAATCACCCGGTATTGGGCGGGCATCACATCCAGCAGCTCGGACACCTCTTCACCGGCCGCCTTCATCGCCTTGCCACAATCAGGGCAATCACAACTGGCAGGTGCCTGTTGTTGAACCGTGCGGGGCAAATGGGCGGGCAACGGCTTACGGGCCCGTGGCACTTCCTGAGTAGCCGGTTTCTCTGTTGCCGGCAGTTCTATCGCCGCAATGGCGGTTTCCGTGTCCTCAATCAATAAATCCAGCTGGGTCGTGTCTTGCTGCTTTTCAGAGGAGCGACCAAAACGCTGACGAAGCAGTGCTTGTAAACGCAACCTCAGGGTCTGGTTCAGGCGTTTTTCAGTCTCAAGCTGCACCTGCAAATCAACCAGCATTTGTTTCAATGCAGTGGGGTCATCGGGCAGCGGTTTTGACTGAAAATTCATACGGTTATTATACCGCAAAATACAGCGTAAAGCCCCATTTTTACTCACTTTCAGGCAATTATCTTGGGCCTTGATGTGCGCTTTGGTGCGCGCCAGTCAATACCTTCGAGCAGCATCGATAACTGGGCATAAGTGAGGTGGATTTTCCCGGCGTTTGCCGATGGCCAGATAAACCGGCCCTGTTCCAGTCGCTTGTAATACAATGACAAGCCCTGTCCATCCCACCACAGCACTTTGACCCGGTCACCCCGGCGGCCCCGAAAGATAAACACCTGACCTGAAAACGGGTTTTGTTTGAGCTGAACCTGCACCAAGGATGCCAGACCATCAAAGCCTTTTCGCATATCGGTATGGCCGGCTACCAGCCATATTCGCGCACCACCCGGAATATTCATGTCAACATCTGCACAAGATGTGACAACAATGTCCGGGATGGATCGTTAAGCCTGAGCGTATGGCCGGTGCTCAATAAAACCTCTATCTCACCGTTTAGCCAATCATCACTCTGAACGCCAGGCTCAACAGCAAACTCGGTTGATGTAACACTGACCGGTAATAGTCGCGTCGTCTGAGCCGTCCAGGCGGCACCGTCTCGATATTCCTTTATCCAGCGCGCCAGTTGATTGGCATTAATATCGTGCGCCCTCGCTATCGCGGCTTTGGAATATTCACCCGATAATGCAGCTTTGACGATGTTTAACTTCTGCTCATTGGTGTAACGTCGCCTTGGTAACTTCGCATGATGATTCATGTGTTAGATCCCCATCTAAATTTAAATGGGGATCTAAACAAGTGTCGTTCAATTCCGGTAGGGTGTGCTCAGTGGACGCTTACAGTCGATGCCAAGCAAGTAGCTCATAAGAATTACAAGCTCAGTATGAGTTTTGGTAAATCCAGACACTACAAAATTAAAGAAATTGCTGTTCGGCATATCATCGAGACTGGCGTTGAAGCAGGGCTTTCACGTCAATCGATTGCTGAAATTTTCGATCAACTTTGTAAAGACAAAGATAAAGCTATCGAACATACACTGCAGGGGCTCCCAAAGGATTTTCCCCAAAACTTATTGGACTCCAATTTTACAACGTTAGAAAAAAATATTTCACTGCTAAATAATGCTCGATAGGCAAAAGTTCGAGAGGGTTTCCCCCTTTTCTTTAGGGAATGTTATAAATACAGAACCTCTTTTATTCAACGTTTAACTAATTGGCTGTATAGCTTTTTGCTGGCTTATTAATTTCTGGATCAATCTTAAGGCGTTTTAGGATATGGAAAACTAAGTATTCGCCAGTCGCCAACATTAGCAATTCAAATCATTATTTATTTGGCTAGTGCCTTAGCCCTTTGTTTCATTCTGGCTCGAACTGCTTCTGACGTTAACCAGATGGCTTTTGGAGAATTGGCCTGAATTAGACCAATAGTTACTTGTTCACGGAACCATAAATCGTGATTGCGAGATTCATCAGCCTGCTCCAACTTATCGATAGAGTATGATGGTTTTTCATTGTTTTCTCGCCTTACCATACAACTTCTTACCTCTTCAATTAGGGTTTTGGTGTGTCATACGTATTCATAAAGGAGAATTAAGCCCCCACCCATACTATATCGGATGGGGACTGATAGAGTGTTTATCGAACCAAGTTGCCATGCTTCCACTTGTCGCTCATTTGAACTAACACAGCAGAGCCAGAAATTATCTCATCTGATTTATTAATAGCCTGTCTCAATCGTAAGTGCTTTTCCTGGAAAAACTCTGAAGTTTTTGCCCAATCAGCAATATCACCAAACTTATATGTATAGGACACCCGAGAAATAACATAGCCCTCACTTTCTGTAGGATTTGTAAAATCAATAACATCCTCTACTTCATTTTGAGCATAACAGAAGCTAACCTTATCACCAGAACTAATACTAGCGTTGCTTTCACCCTCTGGGGTCAGAGTGTATTTCAAAGCTGACACTTGCTTGGGCCCCTCACCAAGTAACAGTGCCTCAAGTGATTCATTCTTGATCTTCGTTTTTTCAACTTTTAAAAACCCAAGTTTTTCAAACTCATCCAATACTGTGGGATTCTTTGACTCAGGTGTTGTAACTGGAAGCTTTCCGATATCTACACACTCTTTCTTTACCTCGTAATAATCATTTATTGCTGCTTTGAAGTTATCTTTATTGGCATCCATTGGGCTTGAACAGGCCGTGGCCGATGATAGGATAATTGCTACTAAAGCACTTTTTTCTAATTTTTTAATCACTCAACCTTCCTTAATTTTTCGTCTTATCAAGCCCACAAATCCATGGACTATCAAGGAATCTTATCTCAGAAAATACATGCTACAAGTAACTGGGTCACAAGTTGGTTTAAATCGAAAAATTTGGAAGCTGTTTTAATAACTAAAATACTAAATCATCTTATAGATTCATGGTTAAAATTATCTTCAAACAGAAAAGTTATCTGAGAAAAGAAATTTTTTATACTCAGCTATTAGTAGCCCTAATAGCCTATTGAATATTAGATACAGCTATCAGCTAAACCTTGAAGATGATCTTTATGTATGAATTATTTATAAATTGGGGCAAAAAGGAACCGCCTAATAGCGGTTCTTTTTCTATTCTCCACATGGGGAGAGAGAGCACTTCGGCTGTCTCATGACATACACTTATATTACCCATCAAATCAACTATTTACTTCAACATAAGACATAAAATCAAATAGTAAGACCCAACTTTGATAAATCAATAACTTGATATCAATAATTTTGCGCAGTCCAAGATGGACTCTCACGTAGACATCAATAAAATCAATCACATAGAAAAAATTCAGATTATCAACTTGCGTGATCTGTGACCCGTGGTATTTTTCAATCACTATTGCTTTGAACAGAGCGACAGCTAATAACAAAGATAGGAAATTACTAATATAGGAAATAAACCATGAGTCTCACAATTATCTCTGGCGCCATATGTTTCGTAGTAGTCATTTTATGTGCTATCGATTACTACCAAAAACAAAAGGGCCTGAACTTTAAGCTAAAAACTGTTCAAGGGTTTGCTCGGAAAGTAGGCTTGATTTCGATTATTGCTATCATCATAGAAGCAGCAGTAATGAACCATCTTTCCGCCATACATTTCATTGCCATTTCAAATGCGATTGTATTATGGATATTCGGCCTCTTAACTACCTCGGATAGTGCAGGACCTAGAACAACCACTCAGTAACCCAGCCTAGAGGTATTTAGAAATGACACTAATGCAATTAATCAACTTCCCTTTTCTTTTTGGAGGCATTTTAATATTGCTGTTTTTTATTTTGCTGGGCAGACATGCTAGTCAAGTGGATGATGAACGCAAAAAAAAGCAACAAATTACTGGAACACTCCATATGAATCGAGACTTTCTTAAAGACGTTCAAACTCGAGCAGAAATAAACAAGCTGAGTCTTGCTGAGCAAATCGAACGCTGGGCCCGTATTGGCAGAATTGCTGAAGATAATCCAGAACTAAATTTTGAGTTCATCAAGGATGCATTGGCTAGCACGACAGAATTAGAGCAAGGCAAGGTAACTAAATATGAACGAAAAACTCACAAGAATAGAAAAACATAAACTCTGAAAGTCATTCACGGCAGAGCTTAATTTTAGAACGAACAATCGATACATGAAATTTTTTAACTATTCACACCCCGCTTGGTTGATGCTTGCTCTAGGAGTTTTTATGGCGATCTTTGTGCCATTAGTACCAAATGTTAAAACGCATTTTGTCTATGGCCTAGCAATGATATGCATCGGATTTGGACTGATGGGATTATATGCTTTTTGGGTCGAGTGGAAAGAACATCAAAAGCGGCGCAACACATACTATATTGAGCCATTCAAAAAACGGCTTGAAAAATATCAAAAGCGTCATCAATTTAATCGCAAAGGCTAAAAGATTTCTGGATATGAATCGACAACAAATTAGTTAGGATATATATATGGATATCAGTAGTTATTCGATATTTTCTGACCTGCCCCTATCATCTAGTCCAATCTCTGCTTAGTAATGTCCTGTTTGGTTCTGTTTTTGTCATGACTGCCGGAAATTTCGATAGGTTTACTGAGATCTATTCCATTAGCTGCATTACAATACGAAACGGCTTTATTAATTCAAAGATTTTCAACTTCATATATTAATAATCTATCTGGCGAAATAATTTTAGGACAGATCTTTGAATACTTTACATACCATCTTGTTAGGCATCATTCAGGGTATAACCGAATTTCTACCTATTTCGAGTTCCGCGCATTTAATATTGGCCCCTATAGTTATGGGATGGTCAGATCAGGGAGTTGCTTTTGATCTTGCAGTCCACCTCGGCACCTTACTAGCAGTAATGCTGTATTTCTACCGAGATATAAAGATGATAGCCCAAGATAGTTTAAACTCAGCCAAACATAGACAGTTTATTGGCCAGGGAAGATTAGGATTATTCTTACTAATAGGAACATTGCCAGCGGCTGTTGCCGGACTTTTGCTTCTGGATCTTATCGATAATCAACTTCGCTCCATTGAGCTTATTTGTTTCACAACATTATTTTTTGGTTTACTTCTGGGGTGGGCTGACTGGCGTCCTAAACGAAATCGTCAGATTGATACTCTGGACTGGAAAGATGCATTATTGATAGGTTTGGCTCAAGCTATTTCATTGATCCCTGGAACTTCACGTTCTGGTGCAACTATAACTGCTGGGTTGCTTCTAGGACTTAATCGCGAAGCAGCTTCTCGCTTTTCATTCTTATTAGCCATCCCAATTACAGCACTTGCTGCTTCAGCAAAGCTTTTGGATGTGGCTATGAGTGACATATCACTCAATTGGCTTTCTTTTGCCATCGGTGCCATTACGGCATTTATCACAGCACTGACCGCTATCCATCTTTTTCTTAAATGGCTCAATTATTTTGGTATGTGGCCTTATGTTATCTACCGCGTATTTCTGGCTGCTGTGATTTACTTTTTACTCATTAAATAGAGAAGACTGTGGTAACGAAGAGATAGGAATCGCTTGGATTTTGATAAAGCTTACCTATTAAGCACCTACTATCTATAAGCCGGGTGACCAAGCGGCATATCGTAACGCTGTTGCCGATAGAGCCATGATGGTAGCAAAACATGTGCTAAAGCTTCGTGTGCATCTTCCTCTTCGGCTGGGCCAAGAATTTCTAGTTGTCGTGTATCGGGTGAATAATGACCTTCTAACGCTTGTTTTTGAGGTCTTAAAATGGTCACTTTTTCTCCCTGCATCAATGCAAAATAATCAGCAAACTGCATAAGAGCTCGTCCCGTGGATTGATGCTCTTCTGGGCGGCTCAAATCACGTCCGATCATCGGCGTTTCAGCTGAAATGCCCATCAGCGACAATAAGGTCGGGGCCATATCAATCTGACTTGCCACTGTCTTAATTCTCTTTGGTTTAATATCGGCTCCTAGGATAAGGCCCGGTATCTGGAATCTTTCAATAGGTACCAAAGCATCACCGTAAACATTAAGATCATGATCAGCAATGACCAGAAACAGTGTGTTTTGCCAATAATCACTTTGCATAGCCTTATCAAAAAACTCGCCTAAAGCGTAATCAGCATATTTAACCGCATTCAAATCCGTTTGCTTTTCCGAACCTTCCAGATCTATTCGCCCATCTGGAAACTCGTAGGGAGAATGGTTACTAGATGTAAATACCAAACTAAAATAAGGCTGTCCTTTTTGATGCATTTCAGAGATGCGATTATGCGCTTTGTTTAATAAATCTTCGTCCGAAACACCCCAACTCCCTTTGAATACTGGATTTTGGTAATTATCTTGATCAATAACCGACTCAAAGCCATTACCGATAAAGAACGACGCCATATTGTCGAAATGCGATTCTCCCCCATAAATAAACTCGGTAAAGTAACCTTTATGATTCAATAAATCGGCGATGGTAAAAAAGTTTTGTTGAGAAAGTGAAAGCTTGACGACACTTCTCGCAGGAGTTGGCAAAAAACCACTTATTGTCGCTTCAATACCGCGTACAGAGCGTGTTCCGGTTGCATAAAGCTGCTCAAACCACCACCCTTTATCTTTTAACTTTTCAAGCTCTGGGGTTACCGCATGTTCACCGCCCAACGATTTAACAAATGTAGCTCCCATACTTTCTTCAAGGATTATCACAAGGTTAAGCGGTTTATCGCGCGTTATCGATGATTCACGTTTATTTAAAGTTGGAAATGGTGCATCCGGATCCGCATTTAACCAAGGATAGTTCTGGTCCATTTCTGCCATGATTTCATCATCGGTCAGCGAACCATACACTTCGCCTGCTTCAGCCTCATGCTGCATGTTGTAGATTGCAAAATACACTGACCAACTGGAGTTGATGATAAGACTGTTCACCATGGCATCGGAGGTTATTGCAAAAATCGCTGGATTTGCAGGTCTGTGCGCCATTGTTGAACGAATCATCACCACCAGAAGCAACACCAACAGTGGCCAAGTTAACCATAATTTCCATACCGGCCAGTCAAGTCGATACTGCGACAACCATTTCTTTAACATCGTGCTGAAGAGAATGCCTGCAATAATGGTCAGTGAAACGCCAAGTATAAGTGGGACTCTAAAGCCTTCCCAAAGCGTGGAAAATACTTCTTTTGGATATTGTAGATACTCCACAAATAATCTATTGGGTCGCAGGTCATACTGCATAATAAAAGCAGGTGTGGCGGTTTCCATAAACACCACTAAAATGACTATAAACGTGCCCCAAACCCAGACTAGTTTTTGCCAAAACCGCCAAGTATATTTATTTACTAATAACGGCATCAGTAATGCTAACGGCGCAATTAACATACCCAACATGATGAGGTCAGCGCGTACACCCTGAATAAAAAATAGCGGTAAATTAACTGCAGATGTGACTCTATCCCATTGCCAAATAGCTAATCCCAAACGGGATAATGACAAAATGGCTAGCCCTACTAATAAAAGTTTCAATAGAATTTGATAAGGTCCAAGCCAAGACATGTAGTTATGTTTCATTGATAATGTCATTTCAGTTGTTTAAGTAAATTTTGGCCATAAAAGCACTAACCAAGTGGCCACAGCGATCAATAGCGTCAACAACACGGCAAGAGAGCCATAGTCTTTAGCGCGTCCAGTCAAGGGATGTAATTCGGTACTGAATCTATCCAGTGTGCATTCTATGGCAGAGTTAAGGGCTTCCACTGCCATCACGGCTACTATCACGCCTATCAATGCCAGACGTTCGATAGCAGTAAAGTCGATAATAAAAACAAAGGGGAGCAGCACTAGAAAAAGCACCAGCTCTTGTCTGAATGCAGACTCGTATCGTGCGCACAAACATAACCCCCTCAGCGAATAGTAGGTCGCAAATAACAACCGTTTCAGGCCTGTATGTTTTTGAATTGCTGCAGTCATAGAAATTAAATACTCGGTGTGAAATGAATCTCAAAGGTTGTGCCGCCTGAATCAGATTGAGCCACGCTTAATTTCATGTTCAGTTTTTCACTGATCATTTGTGCGATTAAAAGGCCAAAGCGGGTTTCTTGAAAAAGTAATTGCTGCCCAACGGAACGATTAGTTATGCGTTGGTGAATATCTATCGGCAAACCACTGCCAAAATCTGTAACGTGGATAACGCAGTCACCTGACTGAATACGTACCTCATCCTGAGTATGTTGAATCGCATTGTGCAAGAGGTTGCGGAGTAGCATTCTCATTAAGGAGTGATTGGTAAGGACAATCTGTTGATCGTAGATTGATGAAACGTAATTTAGCCGCTCTGACGCCATTGGCATTTCATTCTTTATTTCTTCCACGGCATCCTGAATTAGAACACTTAAGGAAATTTTAGAATCCTTTACGGGCTGTTCATTGCGTAGCAAGGCTAATAGCGTATTAACCTCGATCTGCATGTGATTAACAGTTTGTCGAATGCGCCTCATCGTCTGTTTATCAGCTGCTGATAATTGTTGCCGCTTATCAATCACATCAAGAGCACCAGATAAGATTGCTATTGGGGTGCGCAATTCATGGCTAGCAGTTTTGATGAACATATTTTCACGCTGTACAAACTCCTCCATCGCGTCTAAAAAGCGGTTAAACGCATTGGCAATATTGTTGTATTCATGCTCGACATAGTCATTTTCCAGTCGCTGCATGCTTTTGCCAGGTGTCGTTTTCTGTATGGCATGCGTAAGTTTTTGTAGCGGTTTGACCAGTTTTCTTGCACCCAGACGAGATAAAACAAAGCCAATAAAAGTCATTAATAGAACTAAGCCCAGCATGGCAAGCTGGAAAAGAATTTCACGCTCTTCCATGGCTGTAATATCTTGGGAGATAAATAAAGTTCCACTGGGAGAGTCAATCTGTTTTGCCAAAACTAAAAAATGTTGATCTTTGAATTCTATTTCTTCGGATGCGGGAGCTTTGATACCCTGAAAATGTTTTGGTAACTGTGAAGGATTTGGAGCTTTTTCACCGACAAATGCCACTGAAATATTAGCTGTTTGCCAAGTTTGAAAATCGGGGTTATTAATTTTTCGACTATAGAAATCAAACTCATTACTCAATTCAAATTCTAAAATCGTATACTCCATGTCCTCGTATATGAATTCGATAATGACAAGCGAGAGCACGATTGTTAGGAAACTGACCGCAAAAATCGTCCGGTATATGCGCGTTGCTAAAGACAAGCTCACTCGGTGTTACCTGACTCTTCTGGAGTTTGCAGACGATAACCCCGTCCATGCATAGTTTTTACAAAATTAAAGCCAAGTGACTTTTGAAGTATTTGCCTTAAGTTGTATATGTGGGTTCGTAATGTTTGTGTTTCTATATCAGGACTACCCCAAATCTGCTCACACAAAACTTCATGGGATAAATATTTGGGATAAGCGTCAAACAAAGATTCAATGATTTTAGCGGCGATCCCACTCAATTCGACGCTCGCGATGTCACCATAACGCAACATGAGTCGCCCCGGATCAAAGCTGAGACTTCCAACCTTTTTCACAGAATCATTTGCAAACTGCCGCCGGGAAAGCGCTTCAATTCGAAGCTGCAATTCTCTTAGATCAAATGGTTTAACCAGGTAATCGTCAGCACCGACTCCAAACCCTTCTTCTTTATCGGGCAGAGTGCCTTTCGCGGTTACCATAATAATGGGGGTGTTTTTCTTTAAATCTTGACGAACTCGCCGACATATCTCATAGCCGGACAGGCCGGGCAACATGATGTCTAACACAATCACATCATAATCATTAGTTGCTAACAAGTGCAGCGCTGTTAATCCATCAGCTGCAAAATCGAGTTCATAGTGAGTATCCTCAAAAAACTCGAATAGATTCTCAGCAAGTGCAACTTGGTCTTCCACAATTAATATAGCAAGAGAGGGGATATTCATGGCTTAATGATTTTACTGCCAATAATTAGAAAAAAAACGTCATTGTTGCTCGCTCTAGGCGTGTATTTACAGGGAATAAGTCAATGCTCATTTGATAAATTAAGCCAAGATACTTATTTATCTTCCCAGTATGCCTTACTAAAGATAAGTTTTTCATCGAAGAAATATCAAGAAAATATAAACCTGGTCTTCCATTATCTAGTCGTAGCTGCCATGACTTTAATAATTGCTTTTTATCATTCTAGAAATGTCTGCTAAACCGCATTATTAGTGTCGAAAATCGCTATCTGTAGTTCAACGTTTTAGATTCTGAGATTTTGAACGTTAATGGATGCTCAAACAAAATCAATTCAAGGCATTTACATTTCATACTGGTATTCTGTAATCAGATCGCTACGATATTCAAATACCCAAATCCTGACGTAATTAAATGCTTAGAAAAACCAAGCTAAAGATTTTTTATATCTTAAATACTGCTTTGATCGCTTTACTTATCGGCTATCAGGTGTATTTGAACCTTGCTGAAACTCACTATGCTTCCTTGCACTTATCAAAAATTCAGGCCATACAACAAGTCCTAAGAGAGAAAACGGAATTTCAGTTTGTTGTGGTTGGCAATATCAATAACTCTTCCAGTATCTTTCAAAAGCAATTTATACCGAGGTTGAACAATTCTAACGCAGCATTTCTAATTTCAGCGGGTAATGCTGTGAGTGATGGTGCAGAACAGAACTATCGTTCACTTATTAAAATGCTCGAAGAGCTGCATATGCCTTGGTTGCTGACTTATGGTGAAAATGAAGACAGTGATTTTGGTGATTTTCGTTTCTTCGAGCATTTTGGCCCGCCTTTCTTTTCATTTAAGATTAATAACAATCAGTTTATTTTTCTCGACAATACCGGCAGTACGCCCTATGCATGGCAACTAGAGTGGCTAAATCAAGAGCTGACTCAGTCTGCAGCGCACAATCGATTTGTCTTCTTGGGATTACCCATTCATCCAAAACTGGATAACACGCCGGCATTTACCGAAGATAATTATTTTAATGATGAAGAAATAGCACAGAAGCTTCATACATTGCTCCGAAAGCACCATGTGGACTTAGTGTTTTCTGCGAACCTTGCATTGTATGCGAACCAAACTATTGATGGTGTTCGTTATATTACAACTGGCGGTGCTGGGGGTGTCATTGTTGATGACAAAAATAGTTATCATCATTTCGTGGAAGTTAATGTGTCAGCTGATGAAGTCAGCGTAAGCCCAGTAATACCTCGTATTAGTCAGTCTTCTTGGCACCGAACAATAACGAGTATCTGGTCGGCCATCTATACTTTTTTTTATGTCAGCTTCGCACGTTTTTTGGTGGTTATTAGTGTTTTAGTGCTTATCGGGCTTAAGTTAAGAGAGGTCATCTACGAAGATCGTGACTTTTATACCCACTTCACGATTGATGATTCAAACTATAGAGATAAACCTAAACGCATTGCTTTTTTTACCAATAATTTCTTTCCGTTTATCTCTGGCGTCACTATTTCTATCGACCGATTGGCTAACGGATTACGCAATAGAGGGCATAACGTTCATATCATCGCTCCAGACTACACTGGCGAGAAGCAATCGAATTCATCATGCACTCGCGTGAAAACATTGTTTGCTTTTGGCAGCAAGGGTGAATTCAGACTAACCAATCCCTTCCAACAGAAAATCAGAAAAACCTTTAAGCAGCAGCAACCTGATCTGGTGCATGTGCATCACCCTTTCTGGCTTGGCTCAGTGGGTTTATGGTTCGCTAAACGCTATAAGTGTCCAATTATTTACACGTACCATACCAGGCTCGAAATGTATGCGCATTATGTTCCATTACCAGGTGCGTTATTCCGAAATGTTATCTCCCACTTAATCATTCGTCGCTTCTGTAATAAATGTGATGGTGTCGTTGTGCCCACCTATTCCACCGAGGAGTATTTGCGTCTAGTCGGGGTGAAAAGCCGTATTTGTGTGCAACCAAGTGGCGTTGATTTTATGCGCTTTAATAGTCCACATAGGCTGACACCGGTAGCATTAAAAAAACAACTCGGCATTGAACAAAAACAACTGGTGCTTGTAAGCGTTTCACGTCTTGGCAAAGAAAAAAATGTGAAGTTTCTTATTGATGCAATTGCCAGCCTGGATCAACAAACTCAAAATCACGTTGAATTGGTAATTGTTGGGGAAGGCGATGATCGTCACTATCTCGAAAACCGAATTACCGAGACAGGTCTGCAAAAAAGCATCCAGCTTGTTGGCGCTGTTTCACCTGAAAATATCCCTGGCTATTATCAAATGGCAGACATCTTCGTCTTTGCTTCAAAGTCTGAAACACAAGGCATGGTGATTTTAGAGGCTATGTCAGCCGGTCTACCGGTTGTTGCCATTCGTTCAAGTGGAATTGATGATGCAATAGTTGAGGGGCAAACAGGTTTTAAAACGCTAGATGATATTGAACTGTGGAATAGCAAACTTAAATTACTCATCGAAGATAACGTTTTACGAGAAAAACTTTCAAAACAAGCTATCGAATTTGCACGCCAACACGACTGTGACATTTTTGCCCAGAATATTGATAAATTTTATGGTGAAGTCTTAGCAACCTATCATCGATCATCTTCTTGATAGCCGTTTGTTTTTGGTTATCTATTAAAGCGCTTGTGCAAATAAACTAGCAATCCAACCAATACAATAACCAGTGAAATCGCGATTAGGATGGCTGACCAAGGTAATCCGTTTTCATTTGCAACGATCAGCTTGCTCAACTGCCCACCAAATGCAATCACTAATATCAAACCGGGGATAATGCCCACTGCTGAGCCTAGCATGTAGCGGGGAAAATCGAGCCGGAAAGCACCGGCGAGCATGTTGGTCATGGTAAATGGGGCAACGGGCAAGAGATTAATCAATACCATACTATTGAAACTATTTTGCTGGATATACTTTTCTGCTCTACGAACCATTTCGCCACCATGTTTTTCGATGGTTTCACGCCCAACCCAATGTCCAACAATATAGCCTGTTGCTGAAGAGCTTAATGTAGCCAATGTGGCACAGAATATTGCCCATTCCGTACTAAAAAGCATTCCGGTTGTGACCACCAGAATGGTCAGTGGAAACATAATCGCCAGCAATGCCACATACAATAAAGTGATACCAATCAAACTCCACAGGGAATACTCAAACTGTCTTATATATGCGGTGTGGTTCAGCAATGCAGCTTCATTTAAATAGCCAGCATCAGCTAGGAATCGCCAGAGGATTGTCATCCCCAGCAACAACATGAATACCAGCAGGGTTTGTTTTATTGCATGAGGCATTGATAGTCTGTTGTCAGGAAGAAAGTAGTCCATAAGGTAACACAACATATTGTCGATTTTGCTGTTTGGAGATCAAAGGCCTATCACCAATTGCTCACTATAGACTTGTGAGCACCTCCAACACCTAATCCAACTTCAGCTAAGTAATACCCGTGGTTTTCAATCAATTTGGCGAAGGGGCTGTAGCAAACTCCAATGACGTTTGATAGCCAAGTGACGAATGTGGCCGGTTTTCATTGTAGTCAATTCGCCATTGATTGATCAGCTCTCTGGCATGGGCCAGATCACTAAACCAGTGCTTATTTAAACATTCATCCCGAAACTTACCGTTGAAACTCTCGATATAACCATTTTGCATGGCTTTCCTGGTTGTATTAGCTTCAATTCAACACCATTTTCATATGCCCACTGGTCAAGCGCTTTTCCGGTAAATTCTGGTCCCTGATCAGTTATTAATGCCACCGGATAGCCTCTAAAGGCAGCAATAGTGTTCAGTGTTCGTGCGACCTGTTCACCGGATATTCCATGTGCAATCGGTATATCTAGACATTCTTTGCTAAAGTCATCAACGATGGTCAAGCACTTCATGCGCCGACCATGGGCGAGTGAGTCCATCACAAAATCCATCGACCAGGTATGGTTGGGGCTGTCTGGTAGCAATAAAGGCTGACGCCCCACCATGAGACCTTTGCGTCGTTTTCGTTTACGTACCGCCAATCCAGCTTCTCGATACAACCGATAAACTTTCTTGTGGTTCACATGGCGTCCCTCTCGACGTAATAGCTGATACACTCGCCGATAACCTTCAAAGGCAATCGCTTTAATACGTTGTACCAAGTCAGTTTCTTGTGTTGACTGGCTTTGGTATCGCATGGTGGCGCGGTTCAGACCGACTAGGGAACAGGCTCTTCGCTCAGAAATAGCTGTTTGTGACAGCATCGCGCGCACCGCCTCCCGCTTATTCCTGACGGTCAGTACTTTCGGTTCAACGCCACCTTGAGGGCTTCATTGTCCAGCATGGATTCGGCAAGTAATTTTTTGAGCTGGGCGTTTTCTTGTTCAAGGCCTTTGAGACGACGGGCCTCGGAGACTGCCAGACCAGCGTATTTTTTTGCTAGGTGTAGAACGTCGCATCGGAAATAGCGTATTTCCGACATAACTCCTTCACGGAGAGCCCCGCTTCTGCCACTTTCAAAATCTGAATGATTTGCTCTTCTGTAAATCATTTTTTCATGCTCATCTTCCTTTTCAGTGATGAACATTACTAAGTTCTTTATGGATTAGAAAGTGGGGAGCAGATCATTTCTACTCCGACTACCTCCCGAGTTCAGAAGAAATATTTTTCAATTAACTAAATCTTGAATATCTCGGAGAACGACATCATTCGAACATTTAACCATTTTGCATATTGAGAGGTATTCATATGAACAGATTAACTTTCTTCTCTTCGACATAAACACTCCTTTTGCCCATTATCAGGCTTCTTTGAAGTGTCCCCAAAATCGGGGTAGAACCCGTCTTCGATCGCGCAAGTCAAACACCAAGTTTCGTTCTGGTGCTGGCCTGTAAAGTTGTTGGAGTAGAGTTAGGCTTCCATATTTGGAATACACAAACTAGAGCTGTTTGCTTTTTCGCATTGTCTGGAGGCGTTTATACATCGAACGGTAAGGACGCTTTTCTTGTTTCCTGTCCTGTATATCGTCATAAATAACAGCGAATGAGAATAGAAAGCTGAAGCCGCAGCCCAATGTAAACATCAAGAGTCCTGATCTGTGCAGCTCAAAGGACGGCCAGAATGGAGCGGTTAACATGATAGCTGCCCCGGCCAATACAAATCCAGCGAGACCAATCGAGGCGGGATCGGTGATAGCGCTTTTAAGCAAAGTCTGACCACTATTGCGAGCATGGATCTTGATTGGCCAATACAAAGCTAAACCAACTAACAAAATCATCAAAGCAATCAGCATTTTTCACCTCCTTATGAGACATCAGTATGCAAGTATTCAAACTAACTCATACTGATTATAACTCCTTTAACTTTGGTCTGCTTCCGATCCAATATCCAAAAACAAGATTGAAGGTTTTCGCAAACACCCTAGTGGAAAAGGTTGAAAAAATACTTAGACATTTTTGGGAAATCCATATAAATCTGACATTGCAAAAGTTGGCTAAAGGTCGTTATTTTGAAAATAGAGCGTGACAAACTTTCCGACATTCATGGATTTCGTTGAATCAATAGCTGTTAGACCTAACCATTAAATGGTCTTATTTGTCGTAAAATGGTAGATTTAAAACTAATTTAAAAACATATACTTACATACATTTAATATCTATAGCTGTATTTCAATGTCATTTTTTGTTGAAATATCTGGAGGTATTTTTTTGCATTCCGAAGCCGAGGGTCACAGGTTCAATTCCTGTCGGGCGCGCCACTTCATAATTAGGGGTAGATAATTCCCCTAAAAGCCTGAATGGCAGCGAGGTTTGAGGGGTTCGAAAACCTTCGTTTCTCACCTATGCCAGCTTACCGGAAAAAGCAAGCTTCAACACTGCCCGCTTTTCTTCGAAACGCCCGTTTTTCCATAGATTAGAGACATTTTCAAAGAACTCAACAGTAGTTCGAAGTATGTCATCCAGCTCTCGTTTTGGTGCACTGTTTTTTTGTATGTTCTCCATGATTTCAACCTTATTTTCTTCAAGCTTTTTTATGTGCTGTTCATAGTTCTTCACAACTGATGGCGCGTCTGATTCCATAAGGCGATTCATATATTGCTCAATTTTCATATCCAACTGAGCTAGCTGCCCTTGTAATGTTTTACGGTTTTTAATGTGCTGTTCGTAGTTTTTCACAACCGTTGGTACGTCTGATTCAATAAGGCGATTCATATATTGCTCAATTTTCATGGTGAAACAAAATCAGTAGTGTGATGACTTCACTTTCTGATAACTGGCCTGGCTTATTTCGACACTTGTCTTCGTTTTCTAACAATTCCTGCTGCCAGGCGGGAATAAATCTTTGGCAACAATCATCGGCTTCACAAAACATTTGTTCTAGATTATCCATTACGGAGCCCTTTCGAGCCCTCGTTGTTGGTCAAACGATTCGATCATGGCTCAGGCTTTTAATCGCTCCTTATCTTATGCGCAGCTCTGGTTAATAAAACTTTCTTCAATCGTAATAAGTTTATTATGACCTATAGACCATATATTGGATTTATGATACAAAGACCATAAAAACAGATTATGATTTTCAAGTCATATACGAAATTTATGGCCTACAGGTCATATTTACTTGTAATGAGGTTAAGATGAAGATACTGGTCAGATCGCCTAAAGATTTAGGTAATGCCATCAGGCACGCTCGTAAAGCGAAAGCCTTAACTCAAAGTGAGTTAGCCTCAAAAAGCGGTATATGGCAGGAAACGATTTCAAAAATTGAAAATGGTGTCTCGAGCACGAAGCTGGATACTGTTTTTGATTTATTTGCCGCTTTGGATTTGGAAATTCATGTACAAGAGCGCAGTAAGGGTAATATCAGCCAGCTAGAGGAAATCTTGTAGCATGGGCCGTCGTCAACACTATATCCCGCTTGATGTATGGATAAGTAACCGAATCGTCGGACAGCTTATTCGTGAAAGCACAGGCGCTATATCGTTTATATATGATCAACGTTGGTTAGATTGGGAGCATGCTTTTCCTGTTTCTTTATCCTTACCTCTCAGGAAAGATCGCTTCATCGGTGCTCGGGTAATATCCGTCTTCGAGAACCTTTTACCCGATAATGACGGTGTTAGAAAAAGGCTTGCAGAACGAGTAGGTGCATATGGCACTGATGCTTTCAGTCTGTTGTCAGTGATTGGCAGAGATTGTATTGGAGCATTACAGTTCCTTCCCCAGGGGAGTTTTCAAGAAACAAGTAACCAGCTTGAGGGTACTGTTTTATCAGAGCATGAAATTGAAGTCTTACTGGGCGAGTTAGATGAGGTACCACTCGGGCTACAAAAAGAAAATGACTTTCGAATATCCATTGCTGGAGCCCAAGGGAAGACCGCTTTGCTCTTTCATAATGGAGAGTGGATTAAACCCACAGGCACAACTCCAACAACACATATACTCAAGCCACAAATAGGCAAACTGTCGAATGGTATGGATCTCACCCACAGTGTTGAGAATGAATTTCTGTGTTTAAAACTCCTAAAAAACTTTGGTCTAAGAACAGCTAACACAGAGATCATTGATTTTGGAAGTCGTAGGGCCTTGGTGATTGAACGATTTGATAGGAGGTGGACTGCGGATGGCAGGCTGATCCGATTGCCACAGGAAGATTGTTGCCAAGCACTCTCCATCCCACCCACGAGAAAATATCAAAGTGAAGGAGGTCCAGGTATTGTAGAAATAATGGACTTATTTCGTGGCAGTGATGAGCCAACGCAGGACCGGATGGACTTTTTCATGTCCACAATTTTATTTTGGGCTATTGGTGCCACAGATGGCCATGGTAAAAACTTTAGCTTGTCTTTAATGCCTGGCGGAAGATATAGAATGACGCCGCTATACGATGTCCTAACCCTACAGCCATCAGTCGATGCCAAACAAGTAGCTCATAAGAATTACAAGCTCAGTATGAGTTTTGGTAAATCCAGACACTACAAAATTAAAGAAATTGCTGTTCGGTATATCATCGAGACTGGCGTTGAAGCAGGGCTTTCACGTCAATCAATCGCTGAAATTTTCGAGCAACTTTGTAAAGACAAAGAATCCGTCATCGAAAATACGCTAAAAGAGCTTCCTGAAGAATTTCCCAAAAAATTACTGGAATCCACTTTTACAGCATTTGATAAAAATATTTCACTATTACTAAGTAACTCTCGATAGCCAAAAGTTTGAATTGTACTAGCTGTAACAATTTTTCACTTTTTAGAATTTGGCGGAGATGAAAGATATACAAGCCCTAATCTTTTGCTTCATTTTGATAAATGAACATTCCGACGTTAATAATATTTATGGGAAAAATTGCCTGAATTAGAAAAAAGGTTATCTATTCATGGAACCACTACAGATGGTCTAATTGGACATATTGATCGAGTTTGTTATATAAAGTCTTAACAGTGATACCAAGCTGCTTAGCTGCTTGGGTTTTATTCTGTTTACAAGCTTCCAAGGTCGAAAAAATCAATGTTTTTTCAGCGTCTTTGATTGATGTTCCTGGTTTAATACCATTTTCATTAATAAGCGAATTACTGCCAAAATCAGGTAAATCTGTAACAGTAATGACCTCTTCCGCCAGAATATGTGCCCGTTCAACACAATGTTTAAGCTCTCTGACATTTCCTGGCCAGTTGTATTGAGCAAAAATCTCCAACACTTCATCGGAAAAGACCTTCCCTGAACCAGTGGCTTCATTACGATAAGCTAGGAAATGTTTGGCCAGTTCAATTACATCATTTCCCCGCTGCCTTAACGGAGGAAGTTTGATTGGAAAATGTGCCAGACGAAAGTAAAGATCCTCACGTAGAAAACCGGCTTCAATGGCTTCTTCGGGGTCGCGATTGGTCGCCGCAATAATTCTTACTTTGGACTGTCTTACAATATCGCTACCCACTCTGCGGAATTCACCACTTTCCAACACCCTGAGCAGTTTGCCTTGTAAAGGCAACGGCATTTCCGTAATTTCATCCAGTAATAAGATACCATTACCACCTTGTTCAAAAAATCCGATATGTTGATTTACCGCTCCGGTAAAAGCACCTTTTTCATGACCAAATAACTCGCTTTCAACTAGATCGGCTGAAAGAGCAGCACAATTGACACAAACCATGGGTTCGTTAGCGCGCTCGCTCTGTTCATGGATGGTCTTGGCAGCAACTTCTTTCCCACATCCACTTTCGCCAATCAGAAATACATTCGCATCGGTTTGGCTGACACGTCGTATCAAACGATAAAGCTTATGCATAACAGCAGATGAGCCCAGAAGCGAGCCATATTGATCTAGTGTGGAGGTAAGTGTGGCAGTGTGGCGGTTTTTTTTCAGCTGTTTGAATTCTGTGGCAAATTCCTGGGCGACTTCAATGAGGGGGGTAAAGTCGCTCATCTGTCGAAAATGATAAGCCACCCCTTTACTCATCATTAAGTCCAGCCATTTATTTGGCAAACCGTCACTTAATAAAATCCAGTCGGCTGTATTTTGCAAAGGATGGGTTTCGAATAACTTATAGTCAGACTCAGTGGCTTTTTGGGGGGCGAAGATAACCAAATCTGCTTCATAGTCTTGCTCGGTCATATCTGCAACTTGAATTAGACTAAAGTTACATGCAGAGAGCAGTTTGCTCAATTTCGCTGATAAGATTTCATCAGTCGTGATTAACAGTAATTTTGGCATAAGACCCGTTTTTAAGTAGTAATTAAATTCGAGTCTAACATGCGGATTTTATAGATTTCTTAACATAGATAAAGAGGTTGAAACTAAATGTTTCAACCTCTTTTATGGAATAGCTGATGAGTCAATCAATACGGCGATGATGTCGTTGATCACTTTTTAACCTTAGCAAACGATCCTGACTTAATTGCATATTCGCCAAGTGGCCTGCAAGATAAGATGACATTCGCCGGTCATGCATTCTTCTTACATAGATTTTAAAAATTTCTAATGAATGCATTTCCATTGATTCCAAATCAACAAGACAATCTTTATCAATTACATCCTCACATGTTCCATATGCAACTTTGTAGATTGCCCGCATTGTTAACGCTAACTCGCTATTGGAAGGCTGAGTATTCCTGAGCCCGGCAAAACGCTTGTTAATATCGTCAACAATTTCAGCTCGTACCAGAGCCATTTCACGCAACAGCATTCTTATTTCACTACTGACCGCCTTCCTTGCAGTCATATCGTAGAAGTTGCGTCCATCAGCACAGATACTCTTCAACTCCTGAATAAGTTGCTGATCTCTGTTATTCAACATGTGACATTCAGTTTGTTACAACGAGTTCATCGTTGACTTCAACAACCTTGTCATAGCCTTTTGCCATTTCGACCGCCAGATCTTTTTCGGCCTCATTTTTCACGTTACCTTTCAATGTAACAACGCCATTGTCGGTTGAGACATCAATAGCAGTGGCTTCAAGCTCATCATGCGCAGCAAGCTCCATTTTAAGTCCGGCAGTAACAGTCATATCATGCCATGTACGGCTAAAAGAGTTATCATCGTCATTATCTTCATTACGGTAGTTTTCATCTACCGTCAGGTTATTTTTAACCTCAGAGATACCTTCAATATTTTGTGCAATTTCACCAGCCAGCTCCTTTTGCGTCTGGTTGTTCACTTCACCACTTAAAACTGCAACCCCACTTTCAATATCCGTGTCAATTTTAAAATTATTCAGTTCGGTGTTGAGCAATAATGATGTTTCTAATTTGCCATCCAGCCAGGCATCATTAGCTTCACCTTGCCAGTCATTTGCTAACACAGGGGTAGTAACTAATGTAGCTGCGGTCAAAATTGCTAAATGGTTCACTTTAAATTTCATCATTTATCTCCTAATTGATTTAATGTCACTCTTAGACAGCTGCTATTACCATGCCAAGAATATAAACCAAATAATTTCATTGGGTTATTCAACTCTCCCACTTTAAATACCTTAGTCATCATGAATAAATTACAAGCTTTATCAGGAAAATATTCACGTTGAACTAAAAAGACGCCTTTCGGCGTCTTTGGAGCTAGTTTAATCCAGCAAAAAGCATTCTATTTGGTAAGCGCTTCAACTTCCTTTTCTGCCTGATCATTTGCCAGGCCATATCGCTCCTGCAGTAGACCAACCAATTGCTGGCTATTGCCCTTTGTTTGTTCAATTTCATCATCGGTTAAGTCACCCCAGCTTTCACGGAGTTTACCTTTAACTTGAGTCCATTTACCTTCTGCAATATCTGTACTCATTTTTTTCTCCTTATTGCTCTAAAAAACTGATACCTAGGGCTTGTCGCTCTTTATTTATTACCAAAGGCTCTTGCTGAAATAAACTTTAAATAATTGCAATAAAGCTCAATGCAGATTCAGCAAAAATATCAGTCACAAGGAATATTACAGAAATCATGCCAATACGATATCTATCTGTTTTCGTTATTAAATCTGAGGAATTTAAAATAGATGCACTAAACCGTGGTAGGAATAACGGTGAAATGTAAAATTTTCAACGCTTCAAAGCGTTTTATAACTCATCATTTGGTAGCAACTCAACTTAACCCCATAGAATTTTTTCTGATCTACGGCTTCACTCAAAAACAGCAGGCACAAAAAAGGCCCGGTTAAGGGCCTTTTCTTATAATGCATTGTGAGTTTTATTGAGAATTTACAACAAAATCTACACGACGGTTAAGGGCACGACCAGCATCAGTTGCGTTATTTGCAACTGGTGAAGTTTCCCCCATACCAACTGGAATCAGGTTGTTTCCATTAACACCATTTGAAACCAGGTAATCAACTACTGATTGAGCACGTTCTTGAGACAATTGTTTGTTGTACTCTTCTGAACCGATACTATCAGTGTGACCTTCAACACGAACTTCAACAACTTCGTCAGTATTCAACAGAGCTTCAACAGCTTCGTCCAGAGTATCCTGAGCTTCTGATGTCAGTGTTGATTTATCAAACTCAAAGTTAACACCTGTTAATGACAGAATAGTCTGACCAGCAATTGGGCAACCATCTTCATCAACAATCACGCCTTCTGGCGTATTAGGGCAAAGATCTTTGTAATCTGCTACACCATCTCTGTCTGAATCAATTGGGCAACCAACATCATCAACTGTTACACCAGCTGGAGTATTGGCACACATATCAATACCATCAAGAACATTGTCGTTATCTGAATCCATTGCACAACCTTTGGCATCAAGCAATGCTCCCGGAACTGGCTCATGCTCACACATGGTATTTTCAGATGCTGCTGTTTCTGCTGCTTGAGCTTCATCAGTAGGACAAAGCAATAAAGCCAACATTGCGCCAACTGCAGCTCCGCCTGCTGCACCAGAGCCTCCACTAGCCGCTGCACCGATAGCAGCACCACCTACCGCACCACCAAGGGCAGAACATAAAGTGTAATCTTGATACGCACGCTGGTTTGGACCTGCACAACCAGCCAGCAAACCAATCGTCAGCAATGCCGCCGTTAATTTAACTGTAATATTCATAGTTTTAGTTCCTTTAGATTTATTGCTTAGTTGGTAATCGTTTGTTGATATCTTGGCTGACACGCTGGTTAATCCATGTGTTCAGACTCAAACATCATAATAATACGATTTACATTTGAAGTGTAACATATTAAAAAAAAGGCATATTTAACCTTTATGATGTCCCTGAAAATTAAAACCGGCTATCCATAGGATCGTTTTCCATTTCTAGGGATAAAGCTTGGGCACCAGCGTCCACAGGGAGTTCTCCAGTTTCAGATCCTAATTTGATCATCAACCTTACTTCATTACTGGAATCAGCATTTCGCAATGCGTCTTCGTATGAGATTTCTCCAGCTTTATACAAATCATATAAAGATTGATCGAACGTTTGCATCCCTAATTCCCGTGAACGCTTCATCACATCCTTGATTTCGGCAACCTTACCCTTTTCGAGCAAATCTCCAATTAGTGGTGTATTGAGCAGAACTTCCACTGCAACCGCCCGCCCGGAACCATCTTTTTTTGGAATCAGCCGTTGTGCCACAACAGCTTTAAGGTTTAGAGACAAATCAAGAAATAATTGCTGATGCCGGTCTTCCGGGAAAAAGTTAATCACCCGTTCCATTGCCTGGTTAGCATTATTGGCGTGAAGGGTTGATAAACAAAGGTGACCGGTTTCAGCAAATGAAATACCGTAATCCATTGTGTCGCGGCTACGAATTTCACCAATCATAATGACGTCCGGTGCCTGTCGTAATGAATTTTTCAATGCGACTTCGTAGGAGTCGGTATCCACCCCCACTTCTCGCTGTGTGACAACACATCCTGCATGTTTATGATCAAATTCAATCGGGTCTTCAATCGTTAAAATGTGTCCGGTGCTGTTCTGATTACGATAACCAATCATTGCCGCCAGCGTGGTTGACTTACCACTTCCGGTGGCCCCCACAAACATCACCAAACCACGCTTGGTCATAGCAAGCTCTTTGATGATTTCAGGAACATGCAGCTCTTCAATGGTCGGGATTTCCCCTTTTACCAAACGTAATACCATGGCGATTCGACTGCGTTGATACAGCGCACTAACCCTAAAACGGCCGGCACCTTTGGTATCAATAGCGTAATTACATTCCTTATCACGTTCAAAAGTACGTTTTTGTTCGTCGTTCATGGTGCTCAATACCAATTCACGCGCTTCTTCTTCAGTTAAAGGTTCCTGCGAAAGCGTTGCCATACGGCCATTCACTTTCAAGGTGGCTGGCCGGCCTGAAGTAATAAAAATATCAGAGGCTTCGTGTTTTACCGCAGCCTTAAGAATAGTGACTATTTCCATCATGATCTCCTAACGGAACAGATCCTTGTTCACGGCACGGGGTAATGCTTCATGCTTGGTGATTTGCTGACGACGTACCAAATCCTGTAAACACTGATCCAATGTCTGCATTCCTAAGGCACCACCTGTTTGAATTGAAGAATACATTTGCGGGACTTTATCTTCACGAATCAGATTACGGATAGCCGGCGTACCAATCATGATTTCATGTGCCGCAATCCGCCCACCCCCGACTTTCTTCAATAGCGTCTGGGAAATGACCGCACGTAAAGATTCTGACAACATCGAACGTACCATATCTTTTTCAGCCGCCGGAAACACATCGATAATACGGTCTATGGTTTTTGCCGCTGAGGAGGTATGCAGAGTACCAAATACCAAGTGACCGGTTTCCGCGGCAGTCAGTGCCAGACGAATGGTTTCCAGATCCCGTAATTCACCGACCAGAACTATGTCAGGATCTTCCCGCAAAGCACTGCGTAACGCCTCACTGAAGCCATGGGTATCACGATGCACTTCACGCTGATTGATCAGACATTTCTTACTGCGGTGTACAAATTCGATCGGGTCTTCAATGGTCAGAATATGTTCGTTATCTTTTTCATTACGATAATTGATCATTGCAGCCAACGTGGTTGACTTACCGGAACCAGTCGGACCGGTTACCAGCACAATACCGCGATTATTATCGGAAATCTGTTTGAAAATTTCGGGGGCACCCAATTCTTCCAGTGTCAGCACCGTTGAAGGAATGGTTCGGAAAACGGCGGCTGCCCCCCGGTTCTGATTAAACACATTGACCCGGAAACGCGCCAGGTTGGGAATCTCAAACGAAAAGTCTGCCTCCAGAAATTCTTCAAAATCCTTACGCTGACGGTCGTTCATGATGTCATATATCATGGCATGCACTTCTTTGTGCTCCATGGCGGGCAAATTGATGCGTTTTATATCGCCATCAACCCGAATCATTGGCGGCTCACCAGAGGAGATGTGCAAATCGGATGCATTGTTTTTTGCACTAAAGGTCAGCAATTCAGTAATATCCATGCACATTCCTTAATTCGATAATGATGGCTACATGTCGATGACAACATAGCGAATACTGTTAAAGGTAGCGCGCTCCAGACTGGCTTGCAACATGACAAATTCAAAAACACGTCTGCAATCTGTGATGAACTTCATCAAACTGGCAGAACAACAGGCTAATCGCCCCCCAGGCTTAGTGAAATTGCTTGCTGTCAGCAAAACCTGGCCAGCATCCCGGCTACGTGAACTAGCTGAAGCAGGACAAACACGCTTTGGTGAAAACTATTTGCAGGAAGCCTTACAAAAAATCGCGGAATTAGCAGATTTAAATCTGGAATGGCATTTTATCGGGCCTGTCCAATCCAACAAAACACGGGATATTGCTGCCAACTTTGATTGGGTTGAAAGTGTGGACAGGCTTAAAATTGCGCAACGGTTGTCTGACCAGCGACCCACTGAAAAACCGCCTTTGAATATCTGCCTGCAAGTCAACATTGATGATGAAGCCAGCAAGGCAGGTGTTCATCCCGACGGTTTAATGGAACTCGCTGCTGCGGTAAGTCAGCTGAAAAATGTTCGGTTGCGAGGTTTAATGATCATTCCGGCCATTGCAGAAACGGTTGAACAACAGCTCGATGCCTTTGGCCGGGCGCAGCAACTTTATTCTCAACTCAAAACCGCCCACTCTAGCGTTGATACTTTATCAATGGGGATGTCAGCTGATATGCAGGCCGCTATTTCGCAAGGCAGCAGCATGGTCCGGATTGGGACGGCGCTGTTTGGTGAGAGACATACACCCAATAAACAATAACCAGTACACTACAGCGTTGAAGAGTCCGTCCCAATGGAGAAAGTTTAAATGATACCTTGCAAGCTCGCCTTTATCGGCGGTGGAAATATGGCACGCAGTTTAATTGGTGGCTTAATCGCCAATGGCATGCCAGCTGAAGATATCCATGTTGCCGATAAACATGCCGCAACACTTGAGTCACTTAACCGTCAATATCCTGTGCAGACGTTTACCAGCAACCAACATGCTATCGAAGGTGCTGATGTCATTATTATTGCTGTTAAACCTCAACAACTGCAGGAGGTTGTTAAAGCGCTTCATTCTTCCTGGCAAGAAAAACAATTACTGATTTCAATTGCCGCCGGCATCCGTATTGAAGATATCAGCCGCTGGCTGAACAAACCGCAAACCGCTATCGTGCGTGCAATGCCCAATACACCGGCGCTGGTTGAAGCCGGGGCCACCGCACTATTTGCAAATGAGTATGTTAACCATCAGCAGCACGAGCTGGCGGAATCCATTTTGCGTGCCTGTGGTCTGGCAATCTGGCTGAATGAAGAAAAACACATGGATGCCGTTACCGCTGTATCGGGCAGCGGCCCTGCCTATTTCTTTCTGGTGATGGAAGCGATGGAAAATGCGGCTATTGAACTAGGTTTACCGCCGGAGACCGCACGATTATTATGTTTGGAAACCGCATTCGGAGCCGCTAAAATGGCCCTTGAAAGTGGCGAATCCGCCAGCACTTTGCGTAAACAGGTCACCTCTCCCGGTGGCACGACTGAAAGAGCTATCCATGAACTGGAAGATGGTGGTTTACATGGCTTATTTGAAAACGCATTAGTGGCCGCGGCATTACGCGCAAGAGAGCTGGCCAATGAACTGGGACAAGACCATGCCTAACAGCTATTTTTCAAACCCGCTGATGTTTCTGATTGAAACACTTTTCCAGCTTTATATGTATATCGTTGCCATACGGTTACTGTTACCGCTGATAAGGACTTCATTTACCCATCCTTTGATTCAGACTATTATCCGAATCACCGAACCACTCTGCGCTCCGTTACGCAGTTTTATGCCCAGTACCCGAAAATTTGATTCTGCCGTTTTACTGCTATTGATTCTGGTCACATTAGTCAAACTGACGTTGTTGCTGAGTCTGGCTGGGGCATGGCCCGCCCTTATTGGCCTGGTTCTGCTGACGGCTGCAGAATTATTTTCCCTGTTTATCAGCCTGTTTACGGTGACGATTATTATCGAAGTACTGCTTAGCTGGCTGGCCCCTCAAGGCTATAATCCGGTCGCCAGTCTGATTCAGGCGATAAATGCCCCTTTGCTGGATCCAGTTCGTAAAAGAATGCCGTTAATGGGTGGCATTGATTTATCGCCATTGGTCGTCATATTAGGGTTGCAGGTACTGTCGATGTTAGTCATGCCCATCTTGCTTGGCACAGCGTACCCCCAGTATTAATTTTATAGGACACAGTAGCTTATGTCGGACTCCCTGCCAGCTGACTCTGTCGGATTGGTAACCCCTTCTCAATTGCATATTGATACGCCGTTGGCGCTGGATTGTGGGCGAACGTTGCCACAATTCGATTTGATTTACGAAACTTATGGCACGTTAAACGCAGAAAAGAGTAACGCTGTACTTATATGTCATGCCCTGTCTGGTGACCACCACGCTGCAGGGTTTAATTCACTGGATGATCGTAAACCCGGCTGGTGGGATACAGCGATAGGTCCAGGAAAAGCCATTGATACCAATCAGTTTTTTGTCGTTTGCCCGAATAATCTTGGCGGTTGTAAGGGTTCCACTGGCCCTAATACCATTAATTCTGAAACCGGCAAATTATATGGTCCGGACTTTCCCATTGTGACAGTAGCTGACTGGGTAAAAAGTCAGGCGATACTGGCAGACTCATTAGGTATTCATAAATGGGCTGCGGTGGTTGGCGGTAGCCTTGGTGGCATGCAAGCTCTGGATTGGGCAATTACATTGCCCGAGCGGGTTTGTCATGCACTGGTTATCGCTGCAGCGCCAAAGTTATCCGCACAGAATATTGCATTTAATGAAGTGGCCCGGACAGCCATTAAGTCTGACCCTGAATTTCATGAGGGCCGCTATCAGGAATTCGATACGGTTCCACGACAGGGACTGGGACTGGCCAGAATGCTGGGGCATATAACCTATCTTTCCGATGAAGCAATGGGTGAAAAATTCGGTCGTGAACTGCGCAGTGGCAAGATTCAGTATGGCTATGATGTTGAGTTCCAGATCGAGAGTTATTTACGTTATCAAAGCTCCAGCTTTGTAGAACGTTTTGATGCCAATACTTATTTATTAATGACCAAAGCACTGGATTATTTTGATCCGGCCAAGGAATATGACGACGATCTGACACAAGCAGTCAAAGCCATTCAGGCCAAATCATTGATTATTTCGTTTACCAGTGATTGGCGTTTTTCACCTTTACGCTCACTGGAAATCGTTGATGCCCTGCTCAGTGCTGGCAAGTCCGTATGTTATGCCGAAATTGAAGCCACGCAGGGACATGATGCCTTTTTGATGCCGATCCCCCGCTATATGGAAATTTTTGCCAGCTATATGCAGCAAGTTGCAAAAGAGGTGAATAGCTGATGACTTTACGGGTTGATTTACAAATTATCAGTGACTGGATCCCAGATAATGCCCATGTGCTCGATCTGGGCTGTGGCAATGGGTCTTTGTTAAAACATCTGCAACAACGCAATGTCACCGGCTACGGGTTGGAAATAGATAACAGCAAATTTTCCGAATGTATTGCCGGTGGTGTTAACGTCATTCAGGCAGATTTGGATGAAGGTCTCAGTCAGTTCGGTGATCAGAGCTTTGATTTTGTCATTCTGTCACAAACCCTTCAGGCAGTTAAACGACCTGACTTTTTGCTCAGAGAAATCATGCGAGTTGGCAAACAGGGAATTATCGGTTTTCCTAATTTCGGCCATTGGCAATGCCGTTTTCAACTGGGGTTACGGGGCAAAATGCCGGTGTCCAAAAACCTGCCAAATGCCTGGTTTGATACACCCAATATCCATTTATGTACGTTGAAAGATTTTGAAAAGCTCTGTGACCAATATGGATTTAGTGTGGTGAACCGCAGTGTCGTTAATCACGAACATAAAGATACACTTGGCATTCGCTTATTACCTAACCTGTTCGGCCAGATAGCTGTTTATTTGATTCATAACGGAAACTCATGAAAGATTATCAACGCGACTTTATCGAATTCGCCCTAGCAACCGGTGTTTTACGCTTTGGTGAATTCACCCTCAAATCCGGACGTATCAGTCCTTATTTTTTTAACAGTGGTTTGTTTAACAGCGGTGCAACACTGGCCCGGCTGGGACGTTTTTACGCCCAGGCAATAAGCGAATCCAAGCTTGATTATGATGTGTTATTTGGCCCGGCCTATAAAGGTATTCCATTAGCATCCACCACGGTTGTCGCATTGGCTGATCAGCATGATCGCGATGTACCCTATGTGTTTAACCGCAAAGAGAAAAAAGATCATGGTGAAGGCGGACAATTGGTCGGCGCGGAGCTTAAAGGTAAGGTGCTGATAATTGATGATGTAATTTCCGCCGGGACCTCCGTAGGAGAATCCGTCGATATCATTCGCGCGGCAGGCGCTCACCCAGCAGGCGTCATCATTGCACTGGATCGCCAGGAACGCGGTCAAGGCGAGCTATCCGCTATTCAACAGGTTGAACAAACGCATAAGATTCCCGTCGTCAGTATTATCTGTCTTAATGACTTACTCAGCTATCTGCAGGATCATCCCAACTTACAAAAGTATTTAGCTGCGGTGAAATCTTACCGCGAACAATATGGGGTCTGAGTTTTAGGGCTTGTTGGTCTTTCATATCCACCACTGCTGGCGGCTATTTTTGTGTCCGACAAGGCGGAAAGCACGCCGTGTAGCTTTCCTACATAAGTGTTTGACAACGCAGGCGGTCGCAAAAATAGTCCCAGCCCTTCGGGTTGTGACTGAAAAAGCGCCACTCTGCGTTGCTCGTCACTTATTTAGAATAACTAAAAGGCGCTCCTCGTGCCTTGATTGACGCTTTTTCAGCTCACAACAGAGGCGGAGATGAAAAACCAACAAGCCCTAGAAAGGCCCCCAAATCAATCTGATAGCAATTAATAAAGTCACAATTTCAAAGCTGCGCTTTATCCACTGGTTACCCCAACGCAAAGCCAGATGGGATCCCAAATAACCACCCAATAACGATCCTAACAGTAACGCAGGAAGCCAATCCCATTGTATTTCGCCCAGAATACCCAACGTAATCGCGCCTGCACCATTCCAGAATAATCCAACCAGAATCAGCGTGTAAGCCACTGCACGCTGGTAATCCATGCCAAACCATAATATCAGCCATATTGTGACAAACAGCCCGGTTCCCGAGGTGAGGGATCCATTTAGAATACCCAGAAAAAACAATACAACCGCACCAATCAGGTAACCATGACGCTCACGATTTAACGGCGTGTATAACTGTCCTAAAGCCGGTTTAAATACAGAATATATGCCCAAGGATCCGGTTAATAAGCCCAGGGCAATCTCTGCGATTCGGTCTGGAACCATTAAGATCACACTGCCACCAATAACTACCCCCGGCAGACCGGCCACCAACAGCAATATCACAAACTGACGTTCAAGCCGGCTGGTAGTAATGTAACGCAACGCTGCACCTAACCCTAACGCCACACTGGCTACTTTATGGGTGGCTAACGCCACAGAAAAGGTTAAGCCAAGGAATATCAAAACCGGGAACTGAATTAATCCTGCACCGCCGCCACTTAATGCCGAAAAAGTATTTGCCAGCAAAGAAATGACAAACAGAATAAAATGTTCAATAAAGCTCAATTTAATAAGGCTCTCTGGGAAAACATAATGATTTCAATACGCTTTGTAGCGGCTTCGATGCTAAGCGCAACATTATTAATTGCCACAACCGTAACCGCGGCTCAACTGTACCGTTTTACTGACGAAAACGGTACACCCACTATAAGCAAAACGTTACCGGCAGAAGTTGCTCAACAAGGTTACGATATTCTGGATGAGAAAACGATGCGGGTGATTGAACGGGTTCCCCCTGCACCGACTGAAGCGGAAATAGCTGAGCGTGAAATACAGAAAAAACTAGAGTTCGAGCAGCAAAAACAGGCTGAAGAAGCCGCCAGAATAGAAGCCGAAAAACGACGTAAACAGGCTATTTATGATCATAACCTGCTTTCCGCCTATCAATCCGAACAGGATTTGCTTAATGAACGTAATAAAGACCTGCAATACCGAGAAAAACGTATTGAAGTATTAAAAAAGAAGCGTAAGGGTTTGCAGCAACGATTGCAGCAGGTGCAACAGCAAGCTGCCGATAATGAATTAAGTGGTATTGGTCTCAGTGCCAATCTGCAAAGTCGCCTGCAAGCTGCGCAACAGGAACTTGATAATAATCAGTCAAGCATTCAACAGTTACAAACTGAAATTGATACGCTGAATATGCAATATGAACTGGATCGTCAGCGCCTGGATGAACTGTTGGGAACCGCAACTAAAGATTAAACCAGCAAATCCAGTTGACTCATTAATAATTGATTTTCAGCATGATTGCCAATACTGATCCGTAAAAACTGATCAATTCTCGGCTTGTTAAAGTGGCGAACAATCACCCCTTTTTCCCGCAAGCCCATCGCTAAGATTGCAGCATCGTGTTGCCGATGCCGGACAAACACAAAATTCGCCGCCGAAGGCAAAACCTCAAACCCCAGTTCTGTCAGAGACAGAGTTAGCCATTCGCGCTCGGTAATAACCTGTTGCTGACATTGTTTAAAGTAGCTTTCATCCTGATAGGCTGCGACGCCGGCTGCAATCGCCAGACTATCAAGCGGATAGGAATTAAAGCTATCCTTTATCCTGATCAGTGCTTCAATCAACTCTGGATGACCTACCGCAAAGCCAATACGCATACCTGCCAGAGAACGAGACTTAGACAAGGTCTGGGTGACCAACAGATTAGGGAATCGCTGAGTTAACGGAATGGCTGTTTCCCCGCCAAAATCGATGTATGCCTCATCAATGACCACTACCGTGTCGCGGTTCGTTTCCACCAGCCGACGAATGTCGTCCAGCGATAATAAACAGCCGGTCGGGGCATTGGGATTGGGCAGGATAATACCGCCGTTATCTTGTTCGTAATCAGTGATATCGATTGCAAAGTCAGCATTCAACGGTACTAAAATCGAATCAATTTCATATAACTGACAATACACCGGATAAAAACTATAGGTGATATCGGGAAATAAAACCGGCTTTTCATGCTTGAAAAAAGCATTAAACACATGCGCCAATACTTCATCCGAACCATTGCCAACAAACACACTTTCGGCTGGCACCTTATGGTAATCAGCAATTGCCTGTTTTAACGGGCCGCCATCAGGAACAGGATACAAACGTAAACGCTCGGTTGTGGCCATGCGAATGGCTTCCAGCACTTTGGGTGAGGGACCGTACGGGTTTTCATTGGTATTGAGTTTGACCAGATTATGGCCGCGCGGTTGTTCACCCGGCACATAAGGTTCTAATGAATGAACAAAATCACTCCAGAAGCGGCTCATTATTTTTCCTGTAAACGATACTCAGCACTGCGAGCATGTGCAGTCAGACTTTCACCGCGAGCCAGTACTGATGCAACTTGTCCGAGACTTTGGGCACCTTGTGGTGAGACCTGAATCAGGCTGGAACGTTTTTGAAAGTCATAAACGCCCAGAGGCGAACTGAATCGGGCAGTTCGGGAGGTTGGCAACACATGGTTTGGTCCGGCACAATAGTCACCCAATGCTTCAGGCGTATAACGTCCCATAAAAATCGCACCGGCATGACGGATTTGTTTGGCCATTTCCATCGGTTCATCAACAGATAATTCCAAATGTTCTGGCGCAATAAAATTGCACACTTCAACCGCCTGTTGCATATCATTGACCAGAATCATTGTGCCACGATTATTCAGTGACGTTTCAATAATAGCCTTACGTTCCATGGTGGGTAACAAGCGAGCAATGGATTGTTTCACCTTCTGCAGAAAATCTGCATCAGGAGAAATCAGAATCGATTGCGCATCTTCATCATGTTCAGCTTGAGAAAACAGATCCATGGCAATCCAGTCTGGATCGGTCTTGCCATCACAAATCACCAGAATTTCGGATGGTCCGGCAATCATATCAATACCCACGGTCCCGAACACCATGCCTTTTGCAGTCGCTACAAAGATATTGCCCGGACCAACAATTTTATCAACCTGTGGAATTGTTTCGGTGCCATAAGCCAACGCTGCAACAGCCTGCGCGCCACCAATTGCAAAAATTCGATCAACACCCGCTATCGCTGCAGCCGCTAACACCAGATCATTTACTTCATCATCCGGCGTAGGCACCACCATGATTAATTCCTGGACTCCGGCGACTTTGGCTGGGATGGCATTCATCAATACCGATGAAGGATAGGCGGCTTTACCACCAGGGACATACAGCCCGGCCCGATCCAATGGCGTGACCTGTTGACCTAATAATGTCCCATCAGCCTCTACGTAATGCCAGGATTCCTGTTTCTGGTGTTCATGGTACTGACGTACACGTTCTGCAGCTTTTTCCAACGCCTGACGTTGTGCAGCGGGGATAGATTCCAATGCTGCTGCTGCCCGTTCCAATGGAATTTCCAGTTCCGTCATAGCGGTTGCTTTAACCCGATCAAATCGTTGGCTGTATTCAACCACGGCCTGGTCGCCACGCTGTTTAACGTCTGCCAGAATATTTCTAACCGTGTCGGCTATTGCCGCATCAGAGACACCTTCCCAGGCCAACAGCTCGGAAAGCTTTGACCAGAAATCAGCTTGCTGGAAATTCAATTCGCTTATATCAATCATTTGCCTGCTCTTTTACTGCTATGCGGATCTGCTCAATAAATTGCTGGATCCGCACGTGTTTGGTTTTCATAGATGCCTTATTGACCACCAATCGCGAACTTATATCCGCGATATGTTCCATTGGTATCAAACCATTCGCTCGTAACGTATTACCCGTATCCACTACATCGACAATTCGATCCGCCATACCTACAAGCGGTGCCAGCTCCATTGAGCCATAAAGTTTGATGATTTCGACTTGCTGACCCTGCTCGGCATAAAAACGCTTGGTGCTTTCGACGAACTTGGTTGCCACTTTCAAACGGCCCTGCGGTTCTTCAGCATCTTTTTTGCCAGCCGTCATCAATTTGCAGCGGGCGATATTCAAATCAACCGGCTCGTATAGCTCGGCTTCCGGATGTTCCATCAATACGTCTTTACCTGCCACGCCCAGATCAGCCCCACCATATTCCACATAAGTAGGAACATCAGAGGCACGCACAATAATGAGCCTGACATCTGGCAGATTGGTTTCCAGAATCAATTTGCGGCTTTTTTCAGGATCGTCCAATGGTTCGATACCAGCCGCCTTTAAAAGCGGTAGCGTTTCCTCAAAGATGCGTCCCTTGGACAGAGCGAGCGTTATCATTTCAGCCATTAGAGGCCACCCTTGCCTGGGTCGGAATACGGCGGATACGTGCACCTAATTGCTGCAGTTTTTCTTCTATACATTCATAACCACGATCAATGTGATAAATACGCTCGACCTGGGTTTCTCCGTCAGCTACCAGAGCAGCCAGCACCAGACAGGCTGATGCCCGCAAATCTGTTGCCATCACCGGTGCTGCAGTGAGCTTTTCCTGTCCCTTGCACACCACCGTGTTGCCTTCGATTTGCAGATTTGCGCCCATACGCTGCATTTCCTGCACATGCATAAAGCGATTTTCAAAAACGGTTTCGACAATAGTGGCCTGCCCATCTGCAATACTGTTCAGCGCAGTGAACTGAGCCTGCATGTCCGTTGGAAAGGCAGGGTAAGGTGCGGTTCGGATATTCACTGCTTTAGGACGTCGGCCTTCCATATCCAGCGTGATCCAATCCTCACCAATTTCAATTTTTGCTCCAGCCTCTTCCAGCTTGAGCAATACTGCTTCCAACTGATTGGCGTCGGTATCCTTCAGTTTGACACGGCCACGGGTAATTGCCGCTGCAACCAGATACGTGCCGGTTTCAATACGATCCGGAAGAATCGCATAGTGCGTACCGTTGAGTTTTTTGACTCCTTCAATCTGAATCGTTGTCGAACCGGCACCGGTAATTTTCGCGCCCATTTGATTCAGGTATTTGGCTAAATCGACTACTTCGGGCTCTCGCGCCGCATTTTCGATAATGGTTGTGCCTTTCGCCAGCGTTGCCGCCATCATCAGGTTTTCAGTACCTGTCACCGTGACCTGATCCATAAAGATATGGGCCCCCTTGAGACCTTTACCACTGGTGGCTCGGATATAACCATTTTCCACTTTAATTTCTGCGCCCATCTGTTCCAGACCACGCAAATGCAGATCCACAGGACGCGAACCAATCGCACAGCCGCCCGGTAACGATACATCCGCTTTACCGAAACGGGCCAGTAAAGGTCCCAGCACCAGAATTGATGCCCGCATGGTTTTGACCAAATCATAAGCCGCTTCGGTAATGGTCAGCGTTGAAGGATCAATTAATACTCCTGAACGTTCATCAACGGTTAGTGTTACGCCCATACGGCCTAACAACTCAAGCGTGGTTGTAATGTCATGCAAATGTGGCACATTACCAATACGAACTGGCGAGTCAGCTAACAATGCGCCCATCAATATCGGCAACGCAGCATTTTTGGCACCGGAAATACGGATCTCGCCATCCAGCGCGACACCACCTTTAATGATTAATTTGTCCATGAGTTTGCTCTGGAAGATTAAGGGAATGGATTAGCGAGAGACGCCCGTTTTCAGTGACAATGCGTGTACAGCACCGCTACTGAAGCTGTCACCCAAGGTTGCTTTGACTATACGGTGTTGTTCTATCAGGCTTTTTCCAGAGAATGACGGACTAAAAACCCGAGCATCAAAATGCTGGCCATCTTCACCAAACACTTCAACATCAGCATCGGGTAAGCCTGCTTCAATCATTACTTTGATATCTGCTGCTTTCATGTTTCACCACTTAAATTATAGTTATTGCAGAGGAAGAAGTTCTTCCAGTCCGCTTGCTTCTGCCATCGCCAGCATCTGTGCCGGCATATTAAAATAACGAATCGGCTTGTTTAATTTTTCAGCCTGACGCATCCATTCGATCAATAAAGCCAATCCGGCACTATCACTGCGACTGACTTCAGTTAAATCAACATCGAGCGTATCCGTTTCAACAAACAATTGATCCGTCATATAGATACCGCTGGCCGCCGTATCAAACGTCAACTCTCCGGACACCAGGATACGTTTGGTGACATCATCAAAAATCAGCTTCATCATCTGGCTTTATCATTGCGTTTGGCAAGGTTTTCAATCAACGCATCCATGCCACTAGTTCGGATATCACGGTTAAAGGTTGAGCGGTAATTAGTGACCAGACTGATGCCTTCGATTTTGACATCGTATACTTTCCATTCATCGTTCTTGTCTTTATAAAGCGACAATGCCATTGGAACCGAAGGACCATTTGGCTGAACTACTTCCATTGGCACACTTACCCGGCCTTTTTCCACATCATCACGAAAAGGCAGAAAGCGGATTTCTTCGTTGGTATATTCCAGCATTGCCGTGGCATAGGTTCTGACCAGCAGCAGACGGAATTCCTCAACAAATTTGGCCTGTTGTTCAGCAGATGCATCGCGCCAGCTTAGACCTAATGCCAGTTTGGCCATACGCTCGAAATCGAAATGTGGAAACAGAATATCCTGCACCAGTGTATAGATTTTCTGCGGATTGGTTTCCAGTTCAGCTTCATTCTCCTTCAAAGCTTTCAGCATGTTGTCTGAGGCTTCTTTCACTAAAGCCTGTGGTTCCGGCATCGCCTGAGCAGATGCGCTGAACGCCAGCATGCCCAGCAAAAATGCTGCCATTAACTGGAGAGATACCTGTTTAAATTTAATCATCTTATTCACCTTCCGCTGTACTGTACAAGAATTGACCAATCACCTGCTCCAATACCACCGCTGGTTGAGTCAAATCAATCACATCACCGTCTTCCAGGAAAAAATCATCCGCACCTGGCGATAGACTGATGTATTGCTCTCCCAGCAGACCTGCAGTAAAGACACTGGCAGAGGTATCTATCGGAATGTTGTCATACTGTGGATAGATATTAATGGTGACTTTTGCATCATAGGTGTCAGGATCCAGTGATATTGATGTCACACGACCAACTCTTACGCCAGCCATCGTCACTGGAGATCGTGGCTTCAAACCACCAATATTCTGAAAATTGGCGACGACTTCATAGCCTTTTTCATCAGTAATATCGCCAAGGTTACTGACCTTCATAGCCAACACAAATAAGGCTGCCATGCCAGCGGCGACAAACAAACCGACCATAATTTCGGTACTTCTTTTCGAATTCATTTAAACATCTCCAAACATCAACGCAGTCAGAACAAAGTCCAGGCCGAGAATAGCGAAAGCGGAATGGACAACTGTCCGCGTTGTGGCGCGCCCCACACCTTCCGAAGTTGGTGAAGCATCATAACCTTCAAACAGAGCAATCCATGTCACGACAAAACCAAAGACAATACTTTTTATTACCCCGTTCAGGATATCTTCATACCAGTCAGTTTTAGCCTGCATCTGCGACCAGAAAGCACCATCATCGACACCGAGCAGGCCATGTCCAACCAAAAAAGCACCAAATATTCCTACAGCACTGAAGATAGCGGCCAGTAATGGCATGGATATAAGACCGGCTAAAAATCTTGGAGCAATGATACGGCGCATCGGATCGACAGCCATCATTTCCATCCCTGATAACTGTTCTGTACTTTTCATTAAACCGATTTCAGCCGTCAGGGCTGAACCAGCTCGACCAGCAAACAGTAATGCACTGACAACCGGACCAAGTTCTCTGACTAATGACAATGAAACCAGCACACCTAAGGATTCTTCAGCACCAAAATCTACCAGCGTATTATACCCCTGAAGCCCAAGAACCATGCCGACAAATAAGCCGGATATCAATATGATGAGTATTGATAAAACGCCCACATAAAATAATTGCTGAACAACCAGTGAAAAGCGGAATACCGAGCTTGGAATCCCTGCCAGCATCTGCACTAAGAACAAATGGCCCCGTCCAAGTCGCTGAAAGGTATTTTGTCCCCAGCGACCAAGGCTGCGCAGCAGCTCGATCATTGTGTTTCCTTTGAATTCAACAGATCATTTTTAAAATCATTACCCGGGTAATGAAACGGAACCGGTCCATCTGGCAAACCCTGTAAAAATTGCTTCACCCACTCCGAGCCAGAAGTTTTCAGCGTTTCTGGATTACCTTTCTCAATGACTTTTCCACCGGATAACAGATAAATTTCATCCGCAATTTTGGTGGTTTCAGCGACATCGTGAGATACGATAATACTGGTGAGCCCCATGGCATCGTTGATACGGCGTATTAGGTTCACCAGCGTTCCCATTGAAATGGGATCCTGTCCGGTAAAGGGCTCATCATACATAATCATCATCGGGTCCAGTGTGACGGCTCGGGCCAAAGCAACTCGGCGTGCCATACCACCAGATAACTCAGCCGGCATCATCTCCCGGGCATTTCTTAAGCCCACGGCCTGGAGTTTCATTAACACCAGATCACGAATCATGGATTCGGGTAACCTGGAATGTTCACGCAATGGAAAAGCAACATTTTCAAAAACATTGAGATCGGTCAGCAATGCACCACTTTGAAACAACATTCCCATTCGCTTGCGCAATTCGTAGAGCTTGGAGTGAGAAAGCTTGTGGACATTTTGACCGTCAACTTCAACAGTGCCGCGATCCGGTTTAAGCTGACCGCCAATCAGTTTCAACAGCGTGGTTTTACCCGTACCACTCGGCCCCATGATAGCGGTTACCTTACCTTGGTAGATATCAATATCCACACCGCTGAAGATAACTTTGTCTCCACGGTTAAAATACAAATCCCTGATTTTGATCAGTGGCGCCATTTATTACTGCCGATATTAGATATAAAGATCAGTAATTTTCTTGAATCGCTGTAGTTAAGTCAAATCGCTGTGTGGAAAAACCATTCTGTATCGGCTAAAGTGTTGTCGCCATGTTAAGTTTGAGGAACTAGCTCCATGGGTATTGACTCAAAGTTCCTGCAGATGTTTTGGTAAACCACCGATCAAACGGAGAAATTTAAGAATGAAGAAATTTTTGCAAATCGTTGCAGCCGCAGTTATCGCCTTACCTTTGGTAGCCACAGCGCACGGCCCTACTCGTCAGGAAGTTGATGAGAAAATAGTGATTAATGCTTCACCTGAGAAAGTCTGGACCATGCTCAAGGATTTTAGCGCCATTGATAAATGGCACCCAGCAGTTGAAAGTGTTGAGATGAAGAGCGATAAGGTTCGCGTTTTAACATTGAAAAGTGAAGGTAACCCGACTATTACCGAAGAGCTGGATAAAATTAACGACGAAAAAATGTCCTTGATTTACAAAATCACCGACATGAGCGTTGTTAAAACCATTACGTTTAATAGTAAAGATACGCCTTACTACACACTGCCCGTTTCTACCTACAAATCATGGATGTTTGTAAAAGAAGTTGATGGTGGTACAGAAGTCAGATGGCGTGGAAAGTTTTATCGTTCTTTCATGGGTAACCCCCCAGTGCCAGAAGGTCAGTCTGATGCTGAAGCAGTTGAAGCTGTAACGGCTGTATATAAAAGCGGTTTGGAAAACCTGAAAAACATTATGGAAAAATAATGCTTTTTTCAAAAGACCAAAATGCTTTTCTGAAAGCGGCCCTTAATCGGGTCGCTTTTTTTATATTTGTAACGACCAGCCTAAGCGCCTGTGCGGAATCAGCTAACTATGCCTTTATCACTAATCAGCTCAGTGATGACATTACGGTAATTGATATCAATAAACAGGAAGCTATTAAAACGATCACGGCAGGCAAAGCCCCGGCAGGCGTGGCATTAAGTCAGAATGGACAACGGCTGATGGTGACCAATCCAGACAGTCAGAATATTTCCGTGATTGATGCGCGTAAATTAACTGAAATCAGCCAGATTACAGTCGGTCAGGGACCGGTAGGTATCGCCACTAACCATGATGGCAGCATTGCTTATGTAGCTGACTGGTATGAACATAAAATCAGTATTGTCGAAGTTGATGAACAACAAATCCGTCACCGTATCGATGTAGGGAAATCACCTGCAGGTATTATCCTCGATGAATCACGTAACCGATTATATGTTGCTAACCGTGATGACAACACTGTCAGCATCATTGACACTATTACTGAACAGGTGCTGGAAACCGTAAAGGTTGGCAAATCACCGTTTGGCCTTGCATTAACGGCGGATGGTCAACGGCTTTTCAGCGTGAATGTTCAGGATAACAGTGTAACGATGATTGATACTGATAACTTGACTGTAGCGGCCACCATTGCGGTTGGTGAATGGCCCTACTGTGCGGTGGCTAGCCCTGATGGCAAGTTTCTTTATGTGACCAATCAGGATGAAAACAGCGTATCGGTGATAGACATTGCTTCACAGAAGAACATTAATACAATTGAGGTAGAAGACAGTCCGGAAGGTATTGATATAACAGCCAATGGTAAACATCTCTACGTTTCCAACTGGGGTAGTGACAGTGTATCCATCATTGATACGACTACAGGCAAACGTATTACTGATGTTAAAACCGGAAAAGGCAGCCGTGCTTTTGGTGATTTTATTATCAGTCAATAATCTGCTGTGACAATTCAGATAACTTCTCTGGCTGTAACCGATGCCACTTTGAGCGATAGGGCAGTATTACTGGCCGAGCAGCTTAATCTTGAATTGAAGTTGCCTGATGCAGAACAAGCCCAGCTGATTTTAACCCCTACCCGGCTGGAAATTCGTTATCCCGAGCTGGGGGGGCCGGTTTTTATCGATTTTGTTAGCGGTAAAAATCAGCACCGACGTCAATTTGGTGGGGGACGGGGTCAGCCACTGGCGAAAGCTGTAGGCCTTAAAAAAGGTGCTAATCCAACTATCATTGATGCCACTGCCGGTTTTGGCAGAGATGCTTTTGTATTTGCCAGTCTCGGTTGTCAGGTGACAATGATTGAACAGCAACCACTTGTAGCAGCTCTATTGGCCGATGCGATGCAACGAGCACAAACTGATGCAGAGACGGCACAAATTATCTCGCGCATGCAGTTACACCAGGGCGATGCTACCAAGTATTTAGCCAGCCTTAGCGAAGCAGAAAGACCGGATGTGGTTTATCTGGATCCGATGTATCCAGCACGAGAAAAATCAGCTCTGGTCAAAAAGGAAATGCAGCTTTTACATCAGCTGGTCGGACCCGATAGTAATAGTGCCGAATTAGTCAATATTGCACGTAAAGTTGCGTTAAAACGGGTAACCGTTAAACGACCAAAAGGTGCTGAATTTTTTGCCGATCAAAAACCACACGTCAGCATTGAAAGCAAAAATACCCGTTACGATATTTATACTGGTTAATTTCAGTTAGCGGCGTTGTTTATCCAGTTCTCTCAAATGCGCCAGTTTTTCGGCAATTTTGATTTCCAGACCACGGTTAACCGGCTGATAATAGTGTCGCTGAGGCATCGTTTCAGGAAAGTAATTTTCACCCGCCGCATACGCATCGGGCTCATCATGTGCGTAACGATATTCCTTGCCATAATCCAGCTCTTTCATCAGCTTGGTCGGGGCATTACGCAAATGCAAAGGCACTTCGGCTGAACCAAAGTTCCTGGCATCCTGCATCGCCGCTTTAAAAGCGGTATATACAGCATTACTTTTTGATGCACTGGCCAGATAGACCACGGCTTGAGCAATCGCCAGTTCGCCTTCAGGACGACCCAGTTTATCAAAACTTTCCCAGGCATCCAGCGCAATACGCAAGCCCCGCGGATCAGCATTACCGATATCTTCAACCGCCATCCGCACAATACGTCGCATCAGATAAACCGGATCGCAACCGCCGTCCAGCATCCGGCACAACCAATACAACGCTCCATCGGGCGAAGAGCCGCGGACCGATTTATGTAATGCCGATATCTGATCGTAAAAAGCTTCTCCGCCCTTATCAAATCGTCTTAAAGTGCCCGATAACACTTCGGCCAGATCTGTCTCATCGACTTCGGTTTGCTGTTTACTGTCTGCTAAATCAATGGCAATTTCCAACAGGTTCAGCACCCTTCGGCCATCACCATCAGCTGCTTGTGCCAACTGTTCACGTAACTTATCGCTCATAGCGATATCACGGCCAGCAAGTCCACGAATACCATCCTGCATCGCCCGCTCAATGATCAGTTTTAAATCATTAATTTCCAGCGACTTGAGCACATACACGCGTGCCCGTGATAACAATGCGTTATTTAATTCAAATGATGGGTTTTCAGTGGTGGCACCGATAAAGGTAAAGGTGCCGTCCTCTACATAGGGAAGAAAAGCATCCTGCTGCGACTTGTTAAACCGATGTACTTCATCGACAAACAGCATGGTGCGGCGACCACGTTCCTGTTGCAGCTGTTTGGCTCTGGCGACGGCTTCACGAACTTCTTTGACCCCGGCCAATACAGCCGAAATACTGATAAATTCCGCATCACAGTAACCGGCGATCAATCGTGCCAGCGTTGTCTTACCGGTTCCAGGAGGGCCCCAGAAGATCATTGAATGCGGCTGGCCTGTGGCGATGGCTTGCCTTAATGGCTTCCCCTCAGCCAGTAAATGTTGCTGACCGATATATTCTTCAAGCGACTGTGGCCGCATCCGATCAGCCAATGGGCGGCCGACCTGTGGATGCAGGTTATCAAACAGACTCATTAGGGAACGTCGCCCACCACATCAACACCTGACGGCGCTTTGAATTCGAATCTTGATGCCGGTAAATCGGGATTAATCTGCAGATTTTTAAACACCAGACGGGTGCGCTGGTCAAAACTATCTACCATCAGCATTTCACGAATCCCCTTTTCATCAAAAGCCAAAGCGACGGTCTGGTAATTGTTATCATCCGCTTTTGGTACCAGTCGAACCCATTGCAAATCGTCTTCCGATTCCAGTTCCTGAATATCGTATTCCGATTCTGGCAGGGTATTGCCTGATAATAAACCTGCCGGCGTCTCAGCTAAGGCTTCATCCTGTAACTTGACAGTAATTTGTTCCAAATCGACATCGTAAAACCAGATCCGCTCGCCATCAGCTACGATTTGTTGAGGGAAAGGCGTTTCATAATCCCAACGGAATTTACCAGGTCTGGATAACAGAAACTGGCCGGTTGCTTCTTCTACGACCTGACCATCAGTATCAATCACGGTTTGCTGGAAGTCCGCTTCCAACTGGGAGACCTCCTGAACAAATGTATTGAGCCTATCAACAGCTGATTCTGCAAATGCCAATGATGGCAGAACTAACCATCCAAGCATCAACCACTGTGTTGCACAGCGTTTTATCATTTCTTTACTCCAAATCATTTCAGGAACAACTAAGACATCAACTGTTACTAACTAATTGCATTAATTACGCGGAGGGGGTGCTAATACTTCACGACTACCATTGGTTTGCATTGCTGAAACCACACCTGCAGCTTCCATCGCTTCGACAATGCGAGCCGCGCGGTTATAGCCGATTTTCAGGCGACGCTGTACTCCGGAAACAGAAGCGCGGCGGCTTTCAGTCACAATCTGCACCGCTTGATCATAGAGTGGATCAGATTCTCCATCACTGGCATCACCGATGCCGCTGCCACCCTCGTTATCATCATCAGTATTATCCTGGGTAATTTCTTCCAGATAATTTGGGCCGCCCTGAGTTTTCAGAAAATTCACCACAGCATGCACTTCATGATCATCGACAAAGGCACCATGCACACGCTCCGGTAATCCACTGCCCGGGGGCAGATACAACATATCGCCCTGTCCTAATAGCTGCTCCGCTCCCATCTGATCAAGGATAGTGCGTGAATCAATTCGCGACGATACCTGAAACGCCATTCGTGTGGGTATATTGGCTTTAATCAAGCCGGTAATGACATCGACCGATGGTCTTTGGGTTGCCAGAATCAAATGAATACCGGCAGCACGTGCTTTTTGGGCCAGTCGAGCAATCAGTTCTTCAACCTGTTTGCCGACCACCATCATCATATCTGCCAGCTCGTCGATAATCACCACGATAAATGGCAAGGTTTCTAGTGTTGGAATCGGTTCCCCGGGTAAAACTTCAGCCATTGGATCCGGAATAGGCTCGCCATTATCAATCGCATCCTGAACTTTTTTATTAAACCCAGCGATATTTCTCACGCCCAGTGCCGCCATCAATGGATAACGTCGTTCCATTTCAGCAACACACCAACGCAACGCATTGGAGGCTTCTTTCATATCGGTAACCACCGGCGTCAATAAATGTGGAATATCTTCATAAATCGATAATTCCAGCATTTTGGGATCCACCATAATCAGCCGAACCTCTTTCGGGGTGGCTTTGTATAGCAGACTTAAAATCATGGCATTTACTGCGACAGACTTACCTGAACCCGTTGTACCCGCAACCAGTAAATGCGGCATTTTTTCAAGGTTAGCCACCACAGGCCTACCGGCAATATCTTTACCCAAGGCCATAACCAGCGGTGATTTACTGTTTTCATAATCACTACAGGCGAGAATTTCGCGTAACCGAACTACTTCACGGATTTCGTTGGGAATCTCCAAACCCACATAGGGTTTACCCGGAATAATCTCAACAATGCGCACACTGGTGATCGATAAGGCTCTGGCCAGATCTTTCGCCAGACCACTGATGCGGCTAACCTTGATACCGGCTGCAGGCTGTAATTCAAAGCGGGTGACTACCGGGCCAGGCTGAACCTCGACCACCTGCACTTCCACGCCAAAGTCTTTTAACTTCAACTCCACCAGACGCGATAGCGCTTGTAATACATCTTCACTGTAACCGGCTGTGACAGCTTTTGGCAGATCCAGTAACGACAGCGTCGGCATGCCGGGTGCGTCAGGTGTCTCGAATAAGGGTTGCTGACGTTCTTTTTCTTCGCGCTTGCTGGGCTCTTTTACCTGCAACTTTGGCTCAACTCTGACTTTGGCCTTGTGCTGCATTTTTTCTTTCTGGGCAATAAACGTTTCTTCGCGTTGCTGACGGGTGCGTCTAACCTGCAAATTTTCCTTTAATTCACGACTCCAGCGAGCCACATGAATTAACACCACCATGGCCATCGCACCAAGACGGTCAATAACCATCAGCCAGGATAAACCGGTAAACAACGTTACCCCGGTCAATAGCAGCGCCAATAGCAATAAACTGGTTCCGGAAGCACCAAAAACCGATTCAAAACCATGGCCGACCACTTCACCCAGCACCCCGCCAGCCCCTAATGGCAACAAATCGGCGTAGTCCATTAAACTCAAGGAAGACAAACCACTGGCTGCGGCCAAGGCCATTACTAATCCAACTGATTTCAATACCCAGAAATGTAATGCATCGTCGCCATCGGCACGTTTGCCCCAACTGAATAAAAGCCAGCCACTAAAGCCCACCATAAATGGCGCAAGATAAGCCGGGAAACCAAAGCCGTACAGCAAAGCATCCGCAAGCCATGCGCCGACAATACCACCGCGATTGGCAATCAGATCATCTGTTCCGGTGGTTGACCAGCCGGGGTCGGTAGGTTCGTAGGTTACTAAAGACAGTAATAAATAAGCCGCTAATGCGAGCGCCAGAATCAGTGCCGCTTCACGAAGTCTGAATCCGACTGCGCCAGCGGTGACATCCTGTTTATTTTTGTCGTTTGCCCGTGTCGCTTGTGCCAATGTGATAATTCCAATGAAGCCAATTGATTAAGCGCAAATTCTAACACAGGTTTTAACAGCTGATGCTTGTCCAAAAGCAAAGCAATGGGTACTCTAGGGCCTATTTATCTTTCACAGCCTACGCTGTTGTGAATTGAAAAAACATCACACAAGGTGCGAGGAGTGAAGTTTTGTTGTTCTAAATGAATAAGGAGCAACACCGGGTGGCGTTTTTTTCAATCACAACCCGAAGGGCTGGAGCTCTTTTTCCGCCCTCCTGCGTTGGAAATGATTGAGGTAGAATAACTACATCGCATCATTTCCGCCTTGTTGGACGAAAAAAAAGTCTCCAGCAGCGGAGGCTGTGAAAGATAAACAGGCCCTCATCACTTACTTTTTTATTCGATACTGGGAGACACTCTTATGGCGGACAGCAAACACTGCCGACTACTGATTTTAGGCTCTGGTCCGGCGGGCTATACGGCCGCGGTTTATGCTGCTCGTGCTGCTTTGGAACCCGTTTTAATTACTGGTATTGAACAAGGAGGTCAGTTAACCACCACCACCGATGTCGATAACTGGCCTGGTGATGCCGATGGTGTGCAAGGCCCGGAATTAATGCAGCGTATGCAAAAACATGCAGAACGTTTTGGTACCGATATTATCTTTGATCATATCCATACTGCGGATGTAACTCAGCGCCCATTCAAATTAACCGGCGATGCTGGAGAATACACAGCTGATGCATTAATCATTGCTACCGGAGCGTCTGCAAAATATCTGGGTATGGATTCTGAAGAAGCCTTTAAAGGCCGCGGTGTTTCAGCCTGTGCCACCTGCGATGGTTTCTTCTATAAAAATCAACCTGTTGCCGTCATCGGTGGCGGTAACACAGCAGTTGAAGAAGCATTGTATTTATCGAATATCGCTTCCAAAGTCACCGTAATTCATCGCCGTGATAGCTTCCGCAGTGAAAAAATTCTCAGTAATCAGTTACTGAAAAAAGCCGAAACCGGTAATGTGGAAATTCTCTGGAATCATACGCTTGATGAAGTGCTGGGGGATGATGCCGGCGTCACGGGTATTCGTGTTAAAAGCACGGAAACAGACAATACCCAGGAAATTGCCGTTCAAGGTGTGTTTATTGCCATCGGCCATCAACCTAACACCTGGATGTTTAAAGGTCAGCTGGAAATGCAGCACGACTACATTATCCTCAAGAAAGGTACCCAGACCAGTATTCCTGGGGTATTTGCCGCAGGTGATGTGTCGGATCCTATTTACCGTCAGGCGATTACCTCAGCCGGAGCCGGCTGTATGGCGGCGCTGGATGCTGAACGTTTTCTGGAAAGTGAAAAATAAAAACTATTCAGGCAGGGGCCTCCCCTGCCTTGTATATCCCTAGGAGAAAGACCCATGGCACTTTATCAACATATTCTGATTGCAGCGGATTTTTCCAACCATACGGATATGGTGATTCATCGAGCCAAAGCACTGGCAGCGGCCAACAATACACGTTTGAGTTTATGTCATATCGTAGAGGATTTTCCACTTACAGATTTTGCTTATGAGCCAATGATTAGTGTTGATGCCGATATGCGCGAGGCCTTACTCGATGCAGGCAAAAAACAACTGACCGCTTTAGGACAAAAATTTGATATTGAGCTAAACAATCAATGGATTGAATTTGGCAGTCCAGGGCGGGATATTGTGCGTATTGCCGAGGAAAATAATGTTGATTTGATTGTCGTGGGCTCTCACGGTCGTAAAGGCATTAAAATGCTACTGGGTTCCACCGCCAATGCTGTACTGCATCATGCTGGGTGTGACGTTTTAGCGGTCAGATTAAAGGACGAAAGTTAAGTCACAGATGACTTTACGCCTGTCCTCTTTAGGACCGTTTCTTGCTGTGGCGTTTATCAACGCCATGGTGGATCTGGGCCACAAAATTATTGTGCAAAACACCATCTTCAAAATTTATGATGATGCAGCGCAAGTCGGCCTGACAGCCGTTGTGAATGCATTAATATTATTACCCTTTATTTTATTGTTTACCCCGGCAGGTTATCTTTCAGATCGATTTGCCAAACCCGGTATTATGCGCTGGTCGGCTTTTTCTGCCGTCATTGTGACTTTATTGATTACACTCTCCTATTATCAAGGCTGGTTCATTTTTGCCTTTGCGCTAACCTTTGTTTTAGCAGCACAAAGTGCGATCTACTCTCCCGCCAAATATGGCTATATCCGCGAGCTGGCCGGTAAAACTGAACTTGCCCCTGCCAATGGTTTTCTGCAAGCCACTACCATCGTGGCAATACTAAGTGGGATATTTGTCTTTACCATCTTGTTTGAAAGCATGTTAAGCGGTCAGGTGTATCAAAACGAAGCCGATATTATTCGGCTGATTGCACCTCTCGGATGGTGTTTAGTGGGACTGTCATTATTCGAGTTATGGTTGGCATGGCGTCTGCCAATATTGCTTCCCAGCCAGGCAGAGCGGCGTTTTAACTGGGGAGCCTATTCGCAAGGTAAGCAACTAAAAACCAACGTAAAACTGGTGACGACCAATCCGATAATCTGGTTTTCGATACTGGGATTGTCTTTATTCTGGGCTTTATCCCAAACCATGCTGGCCGTCTTTCCAGCTTTTGCCAAAATCGTGCTGAGTGAAGACAATACGATTGTCATTCAGGGGTTATTAGCCTGCTCGGGCCTGGGCATTATCAGCGGTTCTCTTCTGGCCGGAAAACTCTGTCGTAAACAGATTCACTTCCCAATTATTGTGTTGGGAGCATTAGGGTTGATAGTAATGTTATTTCTCATCCCCTACCTCAGCTCTGTCTGGCTATTCGCCCTGGCAATAATTGGCTTTGGTTTTTTTGGTGGTTTGTTTATTATTCCACTCAATGCATTAATTCAGATGCATGCTGATATCACGCAACTGGGAAGCGTATTGGCTGCTAATAACTGGGTACAGAATCTGGCGATGATCAGTTTTTTAATGCTGACATATCTGGTAGCCAAAGCAGATACACCCAGTGCATTATTTTTACAATATTTACCTTGGTTAGCTGTACTATTGATTATCCCAATTCTCATTAAATTAAAACGCAAATTTGTCTGATAAAAACTCACTAAGAAGGATTTTTTGTGTCAACGTCATCATCATTCCCACCCGTTTACACTGAACCTTTTCATCAGGCCTCTGAAAATCTGCGCCGAGCATTACCCTTTATCAATCAGCATCAAACCCCGGTTAACCCGGTAAATTACGCCGTCTGGTATGAATATGTCTCAGGCACCAATCAGGCATTAAAAAAAGCGATTGACAGTCGATTACAACAGAAACAGAAAATCACAGCGGAAATCACTCAGCAGCTTTATGAAAAATACGTCTTAATGGGCATGCCTGAAAGGCTTGAGGCCACTAATAATGGCCTTAGACTGGTCGTCGACAACACGATGAATCAAATCAATAAGGTTGAACTGGCAGCTGATGACTTTTCAGAAGATTTAGCTGTTCAGCAAACGAGACTGGAACAATCCGAGGATATTTCAGTAATCAAAGGTGTGTTGTCAGAAATACTGGAAAATACTCGTCGACTCGGACAGTCAGGTAATGAACTGAAACAAGAACTGGCTGAAACCACACAGGAAATTCTGAAACTCAGATCAGAATTGGAAGCCGTAAAACAGGAAGCCATAACTGACGGGTTAACTGGTCTGTTAAATCGTCGCTACCTCAACAAAGAACTTGCCGAGTTGTGCCATCAAGGTAAAAACGTATTTACATTAGCCCTGTTTGATCTCGATAACTTTAAACAGGTGAATGACAGGTTCGGTCATTTACTTGGGGATCGCGTCCTGCAATTCTTTGCCAGTCTGCTGAAAAAACATTGTGAGAATCAACAACATATTGCAGCACGTTTTGGTGGTGAAGAGATGGCGTTGATTTTTATTGATACTCCATCAAACATAGCAATGCAAATTGCCGATACTATTCGTCAGCAACTCGCGGGAAGTAACCTGAAGAAAAAAGACAGCACTGAAACCATTGGAGCGGTGACTGTTTCGGTTGGCCTGAGTCAATATCAGCCCGGGGATACCACATTGAATATTATTGAACGTGCCGATGTCGCTTTATATGAATCAAAAGCGGCTGGCCGAAATTGTATTACGTTACGTTAATTAGAACTTGTAAAACTGGCTATTGAGATACTCGACCACCTGTTTTTGTTGATCAGGTGTCCAGTTAACGTCAGCAGCAATCGCACAATTAGCAACTCGTTTATTTAATCCATCCAAACTCTTAACTCCTCGCTCATCTCGCGTGTAGAGAGAGTTTGGCTGACCACCAGTCAATGACGCATGGCATTGCATACAGTTGGCATCATGTAATTGTTTTCCCTGTGCCAGCGCCGTAGCGCTGACAGTGAGGAAAATCATAGCCACTAAATAACGCATAGATCAGACAACCGCTCGTGTTTGTAATGCAGCAATACGCAAAGATGCGGGCGGATGCGAATCATAGATAGCCGACACCAAAGGGTCCGGTGTTAACGTACTGGCATTTTCTTTATACAAAGCCACCAACGCCGTTATCAAGTCATCGGCATTGGAAACCGATGCCGCATAGGCATCTGCTTCAAATTCATATTTGCGTGACATCGACGTCATCAGTGGATGCAGAAAGAAACTGAAGACCGGAATGACCAGCATAAACAGAATCAGTGCAATCGCGTTGTTTTGTGTGTCCACGCCAAGACCTGTGTAGAACCAGGATTGTGTTGATGCCCAACCAAGCAATGCCAGCCCAATCAAGCTCAGTACGGCCATCATCAGCATATTTTTAATAACATGTTTGCGACGGAAATGTCCCAGTTCATGAGCCAAAACCGCTTCAATCTGATCTTCATTCAACGTATTCAGCAACGTATCAAAAAATACGATGCGTTTGTTATTACCCAAGCCTGTGAAATAGGCATTGCCGTGACCACTGCGGCGTGAACCGTCCATCACATAAATACCCTGACTTTTGAAGCCACAGCGCTGCAATAAATTTTCGACCTTCTGTTTCAGGTTGGCATCATCCAGAGGGGTAAATTTATTAAATAACGGCGCGATAAATGCTGGATAGGCCCACATCATCACCACGGCAAAAACCATCCAGGCGGCCCATAAATACAACCACCAGAAGTCACCTGTACTGTTCATCAACCACAAGGTCACCCAGGCAATCGGTGCTCCGAGAACCAACATCAGCAACATCTGTTTACCAAAGTCACCTAAAAATAAGGCAGGTGTATTACGGTTAAAGCCGAATTTCTCTTCCATTACAAAAGTGCGATACCAGGACAACGGTAATTCCAGCAATGAACCAATTACCAGAAAACTCAGAATCAAAACCACACCAGTTGTCATTGCTGACCATCCCAGACTTTCCCAGGCTCCGGACAATAATGCCAAACCACCGCCCAATGTCCACAAGATTAAGACAATTGCACCAAACCAGCTTTCGCGGCGCATTTGAGCACCTTTAGCCACAGTGTAATCAGCAGCTTTCTGATGTGCAGCCAAACCGATCTGCTCACGAAATGCGGCAGGCACTTCATCGCGATTCGCCAGCACATGGCGACGTTGACGCAATGACAACCAGATCTCAATCCCCGTCATCAGGGCGAGTGCAATTAAAAATATCCAGCTAAATTCGTTCATAATTTTTTAAACCAGTTAGAATCGTATAATGTGTGGTGTACATTAGCCTTTGATACAATCAATGGCAACATAGTTCACTTAAATCTGCAGTAATAAAAAGACGGAGCCCATGGCCAAAAGCAAACATAACCTGATCTGGATTGACCTGGAAATGACCGGTCTCGATACCAATAACGACTATATTATCGAAATTGCCACCATTGTCACTGACAGCGACCTGAATATTTTGGCAGAAGGCCCGATCATTGCTATTCATCAATCTGACGCTATTCTGGCGGGTATGGATGAATGGAATACCAAACAGCATGGTGGTTCTGGGCTGGCTGACCGCGTTCGTAACAGCATTGTTACGGTCGAACAGGCCGAACAGGAAACCCTGGACTTTTTGAAAAAGCACGTCCCTGCTGGCATTTCCCCTATGTGTGGCAATAGTATTTGTCAGGATCGTCGCTTTATGGCGCGGTTGATGCCGGACCTGGAAGCCTATTTCCATTACCGTAATCTTGACGTCAGTAGCTTCAAGGAAATCGCGCGGCGCTGGGCGCCCAAAGTCGAAAAATCCTTCAAGAAAAAATCGTCACATCTGGCGATGGATGATATCAAAGACTCTATTCGCGAACTGCAGCACTATCGTGAGCATATGATTAAAGTGCCAGAGTAAATTTACAATTTATAACAACCTGAGATCTGCTTAAGCAATCACCATAGAATTACGCTCTACGTCAGTTAAATTAAGAGAAGGCTTATCTTTCTTTAAACAATAGGCTACCAATCCAGCAAGTAAATTAAGCATAAAGCCATTCATACTGCGATGCCTCGAGTGCTCTATGAATGAAATATTCTTCAATTGGTCATTGATTGTTTCAATAATAAAACGTTTCGAAAGCATTGCCCTGTCCCATAAAAAGAGGGCTTTTGCTTTCATATTTTTGCGAACGGTGGTGATGAGCGTTACACCCTCTTCGAATAGATCAGCTTCGAGCGCCTTACTCAAATAGCCTTTATCGCCATACAATTTATCCGTTAACCCTTTTGCCATCTCTGCTACTGGGCGAGTGTCATGCACATTTGCGGTGGTGACTTTTGCCGCCACAATTTCCCCCAGATAGTTCACAATTAAATGAAGTTTGAAACCATAGAACCACCCCATCGTCCCTTTCCCGCGTTGCGCTATGCCATCAAACGTTTTGTGCCTTGGTATACGAAAACTGTGGCACACCTTTATACTTGTAGAATCAATGAATTCAATGCCTGTAGGCTTGCCCTTGAGGGATGTGAAGTAAGCGCACATTGGCACAATGACTCTGGGCATAATCGCTAGAAACCGGGTGTAACTCAGCAAATGTGGAAATGCCTTTTTGTGTACAACAGAAACATACCCAAGGTAATAGTTTTTAAAATCACGATAGTGTGACATGTGAAATCCAATCACAATTGTCATGACTTCGCTAGTCGTCAGACGACCATCACGCCGACGTTTTTGAGTGCCATCATCTAACAACTGTTTTTGCCATTGGGGAATAAATACTTTGCAAAAATCATCGACATCGCAGTACAACTCAACTAAATTCTTCACATCTGTTCCTTGTTTTAGATAAATCTTTTTTTGTCGAAAGATCCGATCTAGGAACAGGTATTTAGTTCATTTTTCTTAAACGAGATTCAGGTTATAACAATTTCAATTCACGGTAATTTCACGACAACCGCAGGATGATTATTACACTCAATTAAATTGTTATTGTAATGGCGCATCTCAAACCACACTTACCATCCAAATTTTGTATGGTCTGCAACCGTCCGTTCAGCTGGCGAAAAAAATGGCGTGAGTGTTGGGAGCAGGTGCTTTACTGCTCAGAGCGGTGTCGTCGTCAGCGTAAGCAGGTCAACTACTTATGAAACCCTTATTTGGGTTCCCTGAAAAAATGGTATTACTTGATTGTGAGACCACCGGCGGTAATTCAATTCGTGATCGTCTCACCGAGATTGCTTTGATTGAAATCACTAATGGGGTGGAAACCGATCGCTGGCAAACCTTGATAAATCCGGGGGTCAGCATTCCACCGTGGATTAGCAAACTCACTGGCATTACCGATCCAATGGTGGCAAACCAACCGTCCTTTGCCGACATTGCTGAAGAATTACAGCAACGTCTAGCGGACAAAGTGTTTGTTGCCCATCATGTTCGATTTGATTATGGTTTTATCCGCGAATCGTTTCGGCGTATTGGTATAACCTTTTCTGCCAAAACGCTGTGTTCGGTCAAAATCAGTCGTTTGTTATACCCTGAGCAACGTCGTCATGGTATTGATGCGATTGTTGCCCGGCTCGGCCTGAACATTAATCAACGGCATCGGGCAATGGATGATGCCCAGGTTATTCTTGAGTTATTCCAGCAGACTCAACACGATTTTGATGAATCCACTATCCAGCAAGTGTGTAAGCAATTATCACAACAAACCCGATTGCCCAGTCATCTGGATATTGCTGAAATTAATAAACTGCCAGAACGCCCAGGTGTTTATCAGTTTTTTGATGAACAAGGCGCGCTGTTATATATCGGTAAATCCGTTAATATCAAACAACGTGTGCTCAGTCATTTTGTGCAGAATGGCAAGCTACGCAACACCGAAATGCAACAACAGCTGCAACATATCGATTTTATCGAAACCCCTTCCGATTTTGGTGCCCAGCTACTGGAAAACCAGTTAATCAAAAGTGAAACCCCACGCTATAACCGTCGCCAGACCAAAGCCAGACGACTGTATCAAATCGCTTTAACGGTTGATGATAAGGGGTACCACCGTACCACGATTGAAATGGCCGATTTGCATCAGCCGCCGGATATCAGTCAGCGTTATGGGTTGTTTCGCAGTCAGAAACAAGCAGAAAAAAAACTGCTCGATTTGATTAATGAACATCAGCTGTGTCAGAAACTTTGCGGCCTGGAAAAAACCAAAAACGGCTGTTTTGATCATCAATTAAAAAAATGTCGTGGGGCCTGTTGCGGTGAAGAACCGGTATTACATTACAACCTGAGATTGCAAACAGCGTTATCCGATATTAAAAATCAGGCCTGGCCTTGGTCAGGCCCGATTGTGATTACTGAACTGCCAGCAGATGGTGATTATGATTCAGCGCATTTTCATTTGGTCGATCAATGGCTTTATCTTGGGACCATCAAAAATCAGCATGATGTTTATGAAAAGCTGCAACAGCAATATGCTGACCCCCAGTATTTTGATTTGGATGCGTACAAAATCCAGCTACGATTTTTATTAAAACTCCGCCCTAAACAGTTACTGATTGAAACCTTACGTTTACCTGCAGAGGAGGCTTTATGATCTCCAAAAGTCATAGAATTTTAGGTTATGCCGGACTGCTGCCTTTCTTAGGATTGGCGATTATGAGCTGGCTGGGCTTTTTATATGCTATCTACTGGCTGCTCAGTTATGCTGCATTAATTTTCAGTTTTCTGGGAGGTCTGCTCTGGTATGTCAGCAGCGTTGAAAAGCTGCCCCGACATGTAGTGATTGTCAGTGTTTCCACCATGCTATGGGCCTGGTGTTGGCTATTATCTCCGACTCATTACTGGCTGTGGCTGGCTGCTTTATCATTTATCGGCTTGCACTTATACGAACGGCAGCATCTCGCTGAAATTTATTCTGCCGAATTGATGCAGCTGCGTGGACATCTCTCTTATGGTGCTGCGTTTTTTTTGTGGCTGGCCGCGCTGTCGACATTAAATGTCTGAGCTGCGTTATCTCAATCTTATCCTCGGTGATCAACTTGATGCCGAGAGTCTCTTGTTCGATGACTTTGATTCTCAGCGTGATCGACTGTGGATGGCTGAAGTGTCGGCTGAGTCCACAGAGTATTTATCGAGTAAACAGCGCACGGTTTTATTTTTATCAGCGATGCGGCACTTTGCTGAACAACTCAAAATTAATAGCTATCCTCTGATTTATTGGACGTTAAAAGATAAAAAATCCAGTTTCCCAGAGGCTTTATCTGCCACGTTAAAACACAATTCATTTGAAAAAATCCGCTGTGTATTGCCTGGTGATGTCCGTGTTATAAATGAAATACAACAATGCGCTAAAGGCTCTGATATCGAGATTGAATGGCTGGCCGATCAGCATTTCATCAGTGAAAAAGGAGAATTCAAAGCCTGGTTAGCCAATCGCAAACAACCGCGAATGGAATTCTGGTATCGCCAACTGCGTAAAAACCGGCAAATCCTGATGGAAAATGATCAGCCGATTGGCGGTCAATGGAATTTTGATAAGGACAACCGCAAAAGCTTTGGCAAAAAAGGCCCATCCAAATTGCCTGCTCCTTTATTGTTTGAAGCGGATGACATCACCAGACAAGTCACAGCGGATGTTGAAAAATTTCTGCCCAATCTCTACGGTAATATTAAAAGCTTTAACTGGCCAGTCACTCGTCAGCAGGCATTAGAAGCATTAAAAGATTTCATTAAACACCGGTTGAAACATTTCGGCGATTATCAGGATGCGATGTGGACTGATGAACCATGGCTTTATCATTCACGCTTATCGACCTGCCTGAATCTCAAACTACTCTCCCCTGCAGAAGTTATTGCAGCGGCTGAAACAACCTATGCCAAAAATGAAGCACCATTAAATGCTGTGGAAGGTTTTATCCGGCAAATCCTCGGCTGGCGGGAATATGTACGGGGACTTTACTGGAGCTATCGCGATGACTGGCTGCAGATGAATGCACTCAATGCCCGGCGTAATCTGCCAACGCTTTATTGGGATGCCGAAAGCGAAATGGCCTGTCTGCATCACAGTGTCAAACAGGTGTTAGATCATGGATACGGGCATCATATTCAACGGCTGATGGTGACGGGCTTGTTTGCGTTGTTATGGGGCGTCAAACCAAAGGCTATTCATGAATGGTATCTGGGGATGTATGTTGATGCGGTTGCCTGGGTGGAAATTCCTAATACCTTGGGTATGAGCCAATATGCCGATGGCGGCATCGTCGGCTCCAAACCATATATTGCCAGCGGTGCTTATATTGATCGCATGTCCAATTATTGTCAGTCTTGTCCATTTAATCCCAAGCAAGCCAGTGGAGAGAATGCCTGTCCATTTACCACGCTGTACTGGCATTTTGTCGACCAGCATCAGGATTTGCTGAGTAAAAACCCTCGCCTCGGTATGCAGGTCAAAAACTGGCACAACAAATCTCAAGAAGAACAACAGGCCATCAGCCAGCGTGCTGAGTTCCTGTTTAGAAATTTACCGTAAGGAAACAGTATGAAAGCAACGCAACTGGTCTGGTTACGTAATGATTTACGCCTAGATGATCATCCGGCATTGGCACTCGCAGCCGAACAAGGTCCCATTCAGGTAGTATTCTGCGCCACGCCTGAACAATGGCAACAACATGATGAGTCCCCGGCAAAATTAGGTCTTCGCGCAGCGGTATTACAGGATATCGCTGATCGACTTGCCCAGCTTGGCATACCGTTTCATTTACTCGAAGTCGATTTTTTTACCGATGTGCCCGATGAATTATTGAAATTTTGCCAGCAGCAAAATATCAGTGAACTCTGGTTTCAGGCCGAAACGCCGCTGGATGAACAACGCCGTGATCAGGCGGTAAATAATGTCTTAAGCAAAGCCAATATAAATGTACATTTGCTCGCCGAAGATTTACTGGTCGCCTTACCAGTAAAAACCCAGCAGGATGAGCCTTTTAAAGTATTTACGCCCTATTACCGTCGCTGGCTGCAAATCCTCGAAGATATTCAGCAAGCCCCGTATGCTGAGCCGAAACCACAGGGCAAAGCCTTAAAAACTGACTTATTGAAATGCGATTGGGCCGGTGAGTTTCGTGATGACTTATGGCCCGGCAACGAACAAAAAGCCTTGGAACGCGTTTCAGCTTTTTGTGAAATCAAACTCGATGATTACAAAAGCCAACGCGATTTTCCGAGCAAACCGGCCACCAGCACCCTGTCACCGTATCTGGCCAACGGTCAGTTAGGTCCGAGAAGATTACTGGCTACCATTCAGTTTTATTGCGGTGAGGCCAACCGTGACTGGCGTCATGATGACTGGCTTCGCGAACTCGCCTGGCGGGATTTTTATAAACAATTATTGCTGTATTTTCCACGCCTCAGCATGGGTAAAGCATTCAAACCGGAAACCGAAAAAGTTATCTGGCGCGAAGATGAAGCCGGATTCAAAGCATGGTGCGAAGGTAAAACCGGCTTTCCAATTGTTGATGCTGCTATGCGCCAACTTAATCAAACTGGCTGGATGCATAATCGTCTCAGAATGATCACCGCCAGCTTTCTCAGTAAACTACTGCTGCTCGACTGGCGACGGGGTGAACAGTATTTTATGCAGACTTTAATTGACGGTGAATTCGCCGCCAACAATGGTGGCTGGCAATGGAGCGCTTCAACTGGCGTTGATGCAGCCCCCTACTTTCGAATATTTAACCCAACACTACAATCCGAACGTTACGATCCACAAGGATTATTTATCAAACGCTTTGTCCCGGAATTAAAGGACGTTCCGATCAAACAAATCCATAACCCACCAGCAGATTTACGCGAACAATGCGGCTACCCGCAACCTGTAGTGGATTACAAACAAGCCAGAAAGGATGCCATCGCAGCGTTTAAGGATTTGCCGAAAGATTAATTTTCAATTGAATCCGAAGCTTTTGGTAACGGAACTCCAAAGGTTTAATCCGCAGATTACGCAGATGGACGCAGATTTTTTGGATTAACCACAGAGATGTATGGACTCCCTCCCCCTAGGGGGGATAACGTAATAAGCGAGTTAGCAGCTTGCTTTTACACATAAGGAGTCCATACATGATTGAGTCTAATGTAATCGCGATAGACCTCGCAAAAAATGTTTTTCAGGTGTGCAAGTTGTCCTCCAGAGGACAGGTCATTTGGAATAAGCAAGTTAACCGCTCAAAGCTGATAGCGCTATTAGTCAACGAACCTGTCTCGCTAGTAGCGATGGAGTCCTGCGGTGGAACCCATTACTGGGCACGTTTCGCCAAGACATGCGGGCACAGCATTAAAGCGATGTCTGCACGACGGGTAAAAGCGTTTTTGCAAGGCCATAAAACAGATGCCAATGATGCGATAGCGATTGGCCTGGCCGCCTTGCAACCGGCAGTCAAATCGAGCCGAACCATCACACTGGAAGAGCAATGTCAGCAAGGTATCACGATGATGCGCGACTTGGCGGTTCGGCAAAAAGTTGCCCTGGCCAAGCAATTGCGCGATCAGTTACTGGAGCTAGGCCATCCGATCAATAAAGGCGATGCCGCGTTGCTACGACGTGTGCCTGAAATAGTAGAAGACGCCGAAAATGGATTGCCGGATTTTTACCGTGAAGCGCTTTACCACCAATACCAGCAACTGAGAGCGTTTTTCGCCCATGTTGATGCCTTAGAGAAACGTTTCAAAGAAGCGGTCAGGCAAGATCCGGTGTGCCGTCGTTTAAGCGCTTTAGAAGGCGTCGGTCCGGTTGGCGCCATGCTGTTGAAACTGGCACTGAGCCAGCCGGGGCATTTTAACAATGCCCGACAGGCGGCCGCCTGCGTGGGGGTCACCCCAGTACAGCACAGCTCTGGAGGAAAGGAAAAGCTCGGCTCTATTAGCAAGTTGGCGGGTGATAAAAAGCTGCGTAGTGTCCTATTTGAAGGGGCATTAGCGGTTATCCGAAGCTTGGACAAGCGAGAAGCAAAAACCATCAAAGAGCAATGGTTAAAGCAATTAATCCACCGCCGAGGTAAGAAGGTCACGGCGATAGCCTTGGCTAACAAGACCGTCAGAACGGCTTATGCCATGCTGAAAAAGAATACCGACTACCAGCCAGCTTTGCTGGCTGGATAGAAAGTCCAGGATATGTTGGTCAATTAAGGCGTTAGTGAACGGGTAAGACCGACCTTCAAGAGACTGTTTTGTGTCAAGGCAATACATGCCGCCACAGAGATGAGTCATGAAGGGGCGAATACATGATAGGGCCGAGTTCGCTACTCAATCAGAGCCCGTATATAAGCTCGCATCTATTCTCGTTTAATCGCGTAACTTAATTGACAACATTGAGGGAGTCCATATAAGACACGGAGAGCACAGAGATTAATAAACAATTTAGATCGAGTTAACACAGCGTAACCGGACATATGAAGATGTGATTGTTATGCTTCGTTAATTAAGCGCCAACCCACAAAAGTTTTTTTGAATTCACCAATCATGATGGTTTATGCAGCGAGGTTAAATCAAAGTTACTTTCCATTAATCTGCGCCCATCGGCGAAATCTGCGGATAAATATCTATACAAACCTCTGTGCTCTCCGTGCCTCTGTGGTTAATACATTGGAATGTCTCAGCCATTTAAAACAATGATGCCCAAGGCGATCACATAAACAGAGAGAATTAAGGCACTTTCGAAACCAATTCGACCAATACCATATGTCTCGCGCCGCACCATGCCCAGCAACAGAATGGCAGTCATCAGAATACTGACCAACCCCCATGTCATCTGGACGGGTGACATATCGTGATAGATGGAATTATGCGGATAACCAGCATCGGCCGCGGCTACCACGAGAATATTAAAACAGTTGGTGCCGAAGATATTACTTACTGCCAGGGTCAGCGCGCCATAGCGTATCGCGGCAATAGTGGTCACCAATTCGGGAGTGGAAGTCGCCAGGGCAGTAAACAGGCCACCCACCAGGGTGTCAGAAAGGCCAGTGTGATCGGCAATACCTTTGGCTGATTCCATTACCATCCAACCCGCGATGCAGGTCACCAAAGCCAAAGCAATAAACCCAAGCCATGTTGCCGCCAAGCTACCATGATGTTGTTTTTCAGGTTTATCCGGAACTGTCTGCCGGGTTGATCGGGGAAACCACATGGGTATTGACTGCGTCTGGTGAACCAAGTGCAAACCAAACAGATAGGCGACGACGATCACCGGTGTAACCGGATGCACACCCCAGAAGGAAACCGAAGGTGTGACGATCGCCAGTAACGGCAGGGTTAGTAAAACAATCAACAAGCCTGCCAACATCAAGTTCACAGGGGAAGCAGCCGCATGCTCCAGATTGGCTTTGCGATACACTATGTCCGCAATGCCAAGAAACACCAGATTCACCGCCATGCTACCCATAACATTGCTCATGGCCAGATCGGGCCGTGAATCCATCGCGGCGCTTAAGGTCGCGGCAAAGTCCGGTAGCGAAGTCACCCCCGCCAGCAGCAATACTCCGAACATGGCTTCGCCCATACCAGTACGATCAGCCAGTTCATCGGCCAGCCTTGCCAGCCGGCTGCCAGCGAGCACAATGGACAGTGCAGCTATGCCAAAGACTATCAGATGAAATGTTAGGGATGAGAACATTTGAACCGTTAACCGCTATAAATCACATGTCATTTTCACAACCGTTTTCATATTGGAAAGGAGGGCTATTTATCTTTCATAGCCGTCGTTGTTGTGACGACTGGGGTTCAATGCTCAGTACCAAAATTGAAAAATAACGGCGCTATCCTTCTTTAACGCTACAACTACGTTTTGCCTTCAGTTTATGGCTTTACTTGCTAGTACCAGCCAAACTTCCCACTCCACTTTACATAATCTACTGGCAAATCAGAACATTAAGAACGCTTTTTGGCCCGGGGATGCGCTGCATCATAAACCTTTGCCAGATGCTGAAAATCCAGATGGGTATACACCTGTGTGGTACTGATATCGGAATGTCCAAGTAGCTCTTGCACGGCTCTCAAGTCACTGCTGGATTCAAGCATATGTGAAGCAAACGCATGACGCAATCGATGAGGATGCACATGCTCTGAGATACCGTGTTTTTTTCCCCAGAAAGCCAAACGTTGCTGAATGGATCTTACGCCAAGTCGTTTGCCCTGCTGGCTAGTGAATAAAGCCTGTTGTTGATACAGGCCGTTCTGATCACGTTTATCGAACCAGACTTTTAACGCATCAATCGCGGTGCGGCCAATCGGCAAAACCCGCCCTTTATTACCTTTACCGGCGATGATATGTACCAGTTGCTGGCCGAAATCGACGTCGCGTAAATCTAAAGCTGCCAGCTCTGCCAGCCGCAGGCCGGAGGAATAGAATAATTCCATAATCGCTCTATCCCGACAGGCGACAAAAGTGTCAGCCGGCGTGTTGTCGAGTAGCGAATTCATTTGATCGACATCGAGAGTTTTCGGTAAACGTTTTTCGGCTTTGGGTGCCTGCACCGACTGCGCCGGATTATGATCCACCAGACCTTCTTTCAACAGATAGTGATAAAAGCTGCGAACGGCTGACAGTAAACGCTGAATACTACGGGCACCTAAACCTTTTCGATGCAAACGGGCGATAAATAAACGGATATCCGCCGGTTTAAGTTGTTGCCAGTCGTTAAAGGATTGCTGATGACAGTAATCGACTAACTGCTGACAATCGCGCTGATAATTGAGTACGGTGTGCGGCGAAACCCGGCGCTGTTGCTCGAGATATTGCAGAAAATCCTGCAAGGATGTTTGCAGTTCAGCTGTCATTCTGTCCGTGGCAGAAACGGCGCAGCAGGCGCATAAATACTTCGCCAAGAAAGCTTAAATATTCAGTGCCCATATCGGCATGAAATCGGTTGGGGTCACTACTGGCAATGGCCAGTAAGCCGGCACAAGGCTCATGCCCTAATGGTAAGCAGGCCACCGAATGCACGTTATCGGCTTTTTCACCGAACAGTAATTGTTTCTGCGCTTTGGTCAGTCGACCACAAACCGGTTGTTGCTTGTCCAGAATATGATCAAACGCTTTGAGTTGGCTGTCATCAGCATGTATTTCGACAATGTTGCCTTCGACAGGCGGTAATGTCGGTTTTTGATCACCGCTGTAAAACAGTCTTAACGACACTTCGTCAGCCGAAAATTCTTGCTGTAATTGTTGCATCAACGTTGCCAGCAGGCTTTGCATATCCTGACAATCCATCAGCCGCAGACAGAGTTGATGGACGCGCTGCTGCAATGCAGCATTGCTATGCGCATTATCGATTAAGGCATGCAGCTGTTCATGCAGATGCTGATTTTTCTGGCGTAATTGCTGACGTTGGCGCTGTGCCAGCGAGATGGTGCCTTCAGGTGTGTTTTCGAATTCCAGTTCGGACAATAAATCCGGCTGATCGATTAAAAAATCTGTGTGCTGACGTAAAAATTCACTGACCTGCTCAGCGCTTACAGATTGTTGAGGGTTGCCCACGCAATTTCTCCATCAAATACATGTTGTGCCGGTCCGGTCATCCATACGGAAGAATTTTCATCCGGCCAGCTGATTTCTAATGTGCCGCCCGGCAGTAAAACACTGACCTGACGTCCAAGTATCCCGCGACGAATTCCACTGACTACTGCCGCACAGGCCCCGGTACCACAAGCCGTTGTCTCAGCAGAGCCGCGTTCATATACCCGCAATTTAATATGCTCGTGATCTACCAGCTGCATAAAACCGACATTGACCCGTTCCGGAAACTGCTGATGATTTTCAATTTTAGGTCCCAATTCGCCCACTGGCGCGGTCGTCACATCATCGACCAATAAAACCGCATGGGGATTCCCCATGGATAATGCAGCAATTTCCACCTGACGTCCTGGTTCGACCGCCAGCATATAGGTATTACTCTGCTCAGCCACGTTAAATGGGACTTGTTCTGGCGAGAAGCGGGGTTTGCCCATATCAACACAGACCTGACCATCAGCCTGCAAGATGGGATAAATCACCCCGGAAGCCGTTTCAACGGCAATGGAATCCTTTGTAGTAAGGCCATTATCACGTACATATCTGGCAAAACAACGTGCGCCATTACCGCACTGAGATACTTCGCCGCCATCAGCGTTAAAAATCCGATAACGAAAATCGACATCTTTCAGATCACTGTTTTCCACCAGCAATAACTGATCACAGCCGATACCAATATGTCGGTCCGCCATAAAACGAATTTGCTCAGTGGTCAGCTGCACAGACTGATTGATGGCATCAATCACCACAAAATCATTACCAAGACCATGCATTTTGCTGAATTTCAACATAGGATTAATCCTGCAATATCTGCTCACTTGCATAGAGACTTTCAACCGATTCGCGTTGTCGCGCCACATGCATATTTGTTCCATCTACCATAATCTCAGCCGCCCGTGGCCGTGAGTTGTAGTTGGAACTCATGGTAAAACCATACGCCCCAGCAGAGCGAATCGCCAGTAAATCCCCGCTTTGAATAGCCAGACTGCGATCCTTGCCTAAAAAGTCACCGGTTTCACAGACTGGACCGACAATGTCAAAGTTCTGTTCAGCTTCATCTATCCGAGGTTTAACGGCTTCAATTGCCATCCATGACTGATACAGGGCTGGGCGTAATAAATCGTTCATAGCAGCGTCAACGATGGCGAAGTTTTTGGCTTCTGTGACTTTGATATATTCCACTTTCGTCAACAATACACCGGCATTGCCTGCAATCGCCCGACCAGGTTCCAACATGATTTCCAGATCACGATCTTTTAATAATGCCTGCATCGCTTTGGCATATTCAGCTGGAGTCGGCGGTTTTTCATCGCGATAACAAATCCCCAGTCCGCCACCGATATCGAGATGTTTAATATGAATGTCCTGCTCCGCCAACGCATCGATCAACGCCAACACACGTTCCAGAGCATCAACAAATGGGGAAACAGAGGTCAGTTGGGAACCAATATGGCAATCCACACCAATCACTTGCAGATTTGGTAACGATACTGCCTGTTGATACACTGCCAGCGCATCATCAATGGCAATGCCAAATTTGTTTTCTTTCAGGCCAGTAGAAATATATGGATGGGTTTGCGCGTCAACGTCTGGATTTACCCGGATAGAAATTGGTGCTGTTTTTCCAAGGTTGACTGCGACATCACTGATACGCTGCAATTCAGAAATCGATTCCACATTAAAACAGCGAATACCCGTTTTCAGCGCATAATCAATTTCTTCAACGGTTTTACCAACCCCGGAAAACACGGTTTTCTCTGCTTGGCCCCCTGCCGCAATAACGCGAGCCAATTCACCGGCAGACACAATATCAAAACCCGAACCCAGTCTGGCCAGCACATTCAGCACTGCCAGATTTGAATTGGCTTTTACGGCATAGCAAACCAGATGTGGGTAAGCACTGAATGCATCATCAAAGGCTTTCCAATGCTGTTCGAGTCCAGCTCTGGAATACACATAAGTAGGGGTGCCAAACTGCGCCGCTAAATCCATCAATGATTGTTGCTCGGCATACAACTCACCGTGTTTTTGAGTGAAATAATCCTGCATTTTTAGGCGACCTTCACAGAATTAGCTTGTCCTTCCGGCAGGTATAAATCACCCTTTAAACCGCATGAAGCCAGTATTGACGTGGTACACAGAACAAAAGCCAGAACTTTCCAGCCAGGTATTTTTCGCATGATATCTTCCCCGATGCTTTAATGGCAGGCAGTATACACAGGAATATCCGCGACAGGCCCACATTGGAAACTAGAATTTATTATTTAACTTACATACTATTAAGCTCTATTTATTTTTCATAGCCACTACTGTTTGAAGCTACAAAAAATAAATAGACCCTAGTGCATTGAACGTAAGCAGTATATTAAGGAATCACGTCCAGTAATGGCAAATATGACAGCACCAATTAGATTAAGCGGTCTTGCTAGGCGACTAGTCAGTGAAGGATTGCTGAGTGAAGAGCAGGCACATACTGCTCAGGTCACCGCTAAACAGGCCTCACAATCTTTTGTGACCTATCTGGTCAATAATAAATTACTTAAAAGTGATGTAATTGGTGCTATTGCTTCGCAGGAGTTTGGGGTTCCTCTGTTTGATCTTGATAGTATGAATATGGAGCTTGCCCCTACCAGTCTTTTTCAGGAAAAACTGATTCGTCAGCATAATGCTTTACCGTTATTTCAACGGGGAAAACGCTTATATATAGCGGTATCCGATCCAACGAACCTGCAAGCACTGGACGAATTTCAGTTTAATACCGCGCTGAATACCTTTCCAGTTTTGGTTGATGAGCAGAAATTATCCATCACTATTGAAAAGGCTCTGGATAATAAAAACCAGGTTTTAGATGATTTTGATGACGCGGAACTGGATGATATTGATCTTGGGCCGGATGATGATGCCGAAGCTGGTGCTGAACTGACTGAAAAAAATATTGATGACACGCCTGTTGTCAGATTTATCAATGGCATTTTGACTCAAGCGATTAAAGCGGGTGCATCAGATATACACTTTGAACCTTATGAGAAAAAATATCGAGTCAGAGTGCGTATTGACGGTATTTTACATGAAACAAAAACAGCTCCTGTCGCTTTAGGGGGAAGGATTGCCGCTCGTCTTAAAGTTTTATCACGTATGAATATTGCTGAACGTCGGGTACCTCAGGATGGCCGAATGCGGTTGAAGATTTCCAAATCCAAAGCCATCGATTTTCGTGTCAGTACTTGCCCAACCTTGTTTGGTGAAAAAATCGTATTACGTATTCTGGACCCAACCAGTGCCCAATTGGGGATCGATGCCCTGGGTTACGAGGAAGATCAGAAAAAAATCTTTATGGAAACCATGCATAAACCCTATGGCATGGTGCTGGTCACCGGCCCGACGGGTAGTGGTAAAACCGTTTCTTTGTATACAGCACTGAATATTCTCAACACTGACGATCGTAATATCTCTACAGCAGAAGATCCTGCTGAAATTAATCTTCCCGGCATCAATCAGGTCAATGTACATCCGCAGATTGGTTTGGGATTTACTGAATGCTTAAGAGCGTTCTTACGGCAGGATCCAGACGTTATCATGGTGGGTGAGATCCGCGATCTGGAAACGGCTGAAATTGCCATTAAGGCTGCGCAGACTGGTCATATGGTGTTTTCAACATTGCATACCAACGATGCTCCCCAAACACTTACCCGTTTGGCCAATATGGGTGTGCCTGCGTTTAATATTGCCTCCGCCGTAACATTAATTATTGCGCAGCGTCTGGCACGTCGACTTTGTCAGCATTGTAAAAAGGGAGAAACATTACCAAAAGAAACCTTGATTGAAGAAGGTTTCAGTCCTGAACAAATTGCGACAGATTTCAAAGTTTACCACGCTGTAGGTTGCGAACATTGCACCGAAGGGTATAAAGGTCGTGTTGGTATTTATCAAGTCATGCCCGTATCCGAAGCAATGGGCCGCATGATTATGGAAGGCGGAAATTCGATTCAACTTGCGGATCAGGCAAAAGCTGAAGGGATTGATGATTTGCGTGCATCCGGTCTGAAAAAGGTCATGGCCGGAGCGACTAGTTTGGAAGAAATTAACCGCGTCATTAAGGAATAAACCGTGGCCACAGCAGCTAAAGCTAAACGCAAACCTAAAAAAGCCGAATTACCGAACCTGTTTATCTGGCAAGGCACAAATAAATCCGGCCGGAAAGTTAAAGGTGAACAAGCGGGTGAGAGTGTTCAGGCTGTTCGTGCAGATTTACGCCGACAAGGTATTACGCCGGGAAAAGTACGACGCAAACCCAAGGATTTATTTGCTCCCCGCAAACCCAAAATCAAACCGGTTCACATTGCAATCTTTAGCAGAATGCTGGCCACTATGATGTCTTCCGGTGTGCCGATGATGCAATCACTGCAAATCATTGGCGAAGGCCATGAAAATGCCAGCATGCAGGAAATGATTCTGGCGATTAAAGCCGATGTTGAATCAGGCACCAGTCTGGCGGAGTCATTAGCCAAATTCCCGTTACATTTTGACGATCTCTATATCAGTCTTATCAACGCCGGTGAACAGTCCGGTACGTTGGAAGCCCTTTTACATGAAATTGCGACCTATCAAGAAAAAACTGAAGCACTGAAATCCAAAATTAAAAAAGCGCTGGTCTACCCTACTGCCATTATGGTGGTGGCGTTTATCGTCACGGCGATTTTGATGATTTTTGTTATTCCACAGTTCCAGGCTTTGTTTACCGGGTTTGGTGCGGACCTACCGGGCCTAACCAAAATGGTCATCAGCATTTCCCAGGTATTTCAGGATTACTGGTGGTTAATTTTCGGCAGCATTATTGGTTCGGTAATGGGCTTTATGGCAGCACGACGCCGCTCTCGCAAGGTTCAGCATTTTATGGATCGTATGTTATTAAAATTGCCGGTTATTGGTGATGTATTAACAAAAGGTGCAATTGCCCGTTTTGCCAGAACCTTTTCGGTTATGTTCAAAGCCGGCGTGCCAATGGTTGAGGCGATGACCTCGGTAGCGGGTGCAACGGGCAATATCGTCTACAACGAAGCGACATTGGAAATGCGCGATGATGTCTCAACAGGTACTCAATTAAATAAAGCCATGACCGATACCGAGCTGTTCCCTAATATGGTGATTCAGATGGTTTCCATCGGTGAAGAATCGGGTTCTTTAGACGCGATGCTGGCAAAAGTCGCTGATTTCTTTGAGCGTGAAGTAGATGATGCCGTTGATAATATGACCGCATTGATGGAGCCATTTATTATGGCTTTTCTCGGGGTGTTAATCGGTACGCTGGTTATTGCAATGTACTTGCCGATTTTCAAACTCGGCGCTGTCGTTTAATCCTATGTCGCTAATTTATCTGCTGGAAACCTCCAGCATTTTTTTTATTGCCAGTATTTTCATTCTGGGATTACTGGTCGGCAGCTTTCTCAATGTGGTGATTCACCGACTGCCGCTGATGATGCAGCGTGAGTGGGCCCAACAGTGCCATGAATTGATTGGAACGACTGAACCTGAGACAGATGAACTTACGTTAAGCAAACCGCGTTCTCGCTGCCCGCATTGTGGTCATGCGATTACTGCATTGGAAAATATTCCGGTACTCAGTTATCTCGCTCTGAAAGGTCGTTGCAAGGAATGCAAAGCGCCAATTTCCAAACGCTATCCGCTGATTGAATTATTCACTGCAGTGATCTCGGCGATAGTGGCATGGCACTTTGGTTTCGACATTGCCGTAGTGGGCGCCTTATTGTTAAGTTGGGCTCTGCTGGCATTGACGTTTATCGATGTTGATCATCAACTGTTGCCCGACAGCATTACTTTACCCTTATTGTGGTTAGGACTCAGTTTTAACCTGTTTGCTATCTATACCGACATTAGCTCTGCCGTTATTGGTGCCATTGCCGGTTATCTGGCGCTTTGGCTGGTGTATCACGCCTTTCGTTTGGTCACAGGTAAGGAAGGCATGGGCTATGGCGATTTTAAGCTGCTGGCAGCCTTGGGAGGCTGGATGGGTTGGCAGGCGTTACCGATGATCATTTTATTATCCTCTTTAGTCGGTGCATTGGTTGGTATCAGCCTGATTTTGTTAAAACAACAGCATCGTGATATTCCCATTCCATTTGGTCCCTATCTGGCAGCAGCCGGTTGGCTGGCGCTGGTCTGGGGCGACTCCCTGACCACCGGATACCTGAATTGGAGCGGATTAAGCTGAGATGGTGTTTCGGGTTGGCCTAACCGGCGGAATTGCATCGGGCAAATCAACTGTCTCAACATTATTTGCAGATCTGGGCGTTACTGTTATTGATGCCGATATTATTGCTCGCGAACTGAGCCAGCCTGGTACAACCCAATTCCATAAAATTGTTGAGCAGTTTGGCAATCAATACGTGCTTGCAGATGGCCAGTTAAACCGACCAGCATTACGCAAGCTTTTGTTCTCGGATGCTGCAGCCAAAAAAATGCTCGAACAGATCCTGCATCCAGCAATTCGCCAACAACTGTTACAACAGGCAGAAAATGCCAAAAGCCGTTACTGTATTTTGAGTGTACCGTTATTAATTGAAGCCAAGATGCAGTCGTGCGTGGATCGTATTTTGGTCGTTGATGTGGATCACCAAACCCAACTAGCCCGTATGCAAACCCGAGACAATCTAACCATTGAAGAGGCTGCTCAACATCTTGCGGCTCAATCAAACCGCGAACAGCGATTGCAATGTGCTCACGATATCATCGACAATAGAGATGGAATTGAAAAATTGAAATTTCAAGTCACTCAACTGCATGCGTTATATTGTCAGTTGGCTGAGACAGCGCAAAATTAATCCCGGTCATCAAGCTGACCTTATGTAAATGATAAAAAACACACTATGCCCGACGTTATCACATACGAACAACCACTTAATGAACGCATAAGAACATTCCTGAGACTGGAATTTCTGTTGGCGCGCGTGGACTTTGCCATGCAGCATGATGATGAAATGAGTCATCGTGAAGCCATTGATGCCATGTTGAGTATGTTGCAGGTATTTGAGCGTGGCGATATGAAGTCCGAAGTGACCAAGGAAGTTGAACGGCTGATTACCAATCTATCCGCATTGGAAAACTCACCCGGTGTCGACAAAGAAACCTTGGATGCATTACTTGCTGAATTGGACCAGACGCTTGATGCTCTGCAGATTCGTAAAACTTCCATAGGTCAGGTTTTAAAAGAAAATGAATTTCTTTACAGCATCCGTCAGCGTTCCAGCATTGCCGGCGGCACTTGTGATTTTGATTTACCTGCCTACCATTACTGGTTACAACATTCCTCTGTTGAACAACGCCAGCAACAATTAAATTACTGGCTGGAACAGTTTGTAGCAGTACGTGGAGCGATAAATATTTCGTTGCAACTGATTCGTGGCAGTGCTGGTTTCAGTGGTGCTCAGGCAGAGAAGGGATTTTACCAACGCAGCCTGGACAGTAATCTGCCAACCCAGTTAATTCGGGTTCGTATTCCGTCAAGCACGCCTTATTACCCGGAAATAAGTGGTGGCAAACACCGTTTCACGGTGCGTTTTATGACGTTTGATATTAATCAACGTCCTCAACAAATTAATGATGATGCGGATTTTCAGCTTAGCTGTTGCACGATGTAATTATGGTATTGAAAGTAAATTGTCCACAATGCGGACGTAAAGTTGAATGGATTGATGACAACAAATGGAAGCCGTTCTGCTGTGAACGCTGTAAATTAATTGACTTGGGTGAATGGGCGGCGGGAAATCACCGCATACCCGGAGAATCGGTTATTGATCCGGAAGACGATGCCAATTCGTTTCATTAATTATTACTAATGCGCTTTCTTAATCACTACTGGCGGCGATGAAATAACTCTAGTTGCTAAACGAGGTAGAGGTTAGTTAACCGCTCAATAATCTGCATATTCGCAGCGGGAAACTCTCTGGCAGATAATTCAGCTAAGGGACACCACACCAAAGGCTGTCCTTCCTTGCCCGTTGCTTCACCGGAAAATTCTGAGACTAACCAGACATCAAGCTCGACCTGCAATTCTGGATAATCATGAATGATCTGCATTAAGGGTTCAGCCTGCTCAACCTGTAAACCGACCTCTTCGTGAATTTCCCGCTGCACAGCCTCTAACCGCGTTTCATTGGCTTCACGCTTGCCTCCAGGAAACTCCCACAGATCACCTTGATGCTGATGTGCATGACGGCGTGCAATTAAAACCTGTTCATCATTATTAACAATAATCGCAACAGCGACTTGCAGACGTTTTTTCATCAATCAATTTTTCAGCACAAATAGTGTACTGCAGTACGGACACAATACTTCACCATGGCTTTTGATTTCAAGATATACCCGTGGATGAGCATTCCATGCCGGCATATCCGGCATGGGACAGCTGATAGGCAAATCTTTTTTGCTCACTTCATAGCGTCGCTGTGTACAGGCTTGTTTGGTCTCTGACATAACGCGCTACTCCTGAATTAAATTGGTAAGGCGAGCATTCGATCCAGCGCCAGTTTGGCCTCTTTAGCAGTCACCGGATCCACTGACACCTGATTAACCACATGGCCTTCCACTAGGTTTTCCAGTACCCATAACAAATGCTGCGGGTCCACACGGAACATGGTCGAACACATACATACGGTCGGTGACATAAAGTGAACAGATTTACCCTGATCCTGGAAACGTTCATGTAAACGATTCACCAGATTCAATTCGGTACCCACCAGCCAGCGGGTGTTAGGTTCACTGTTGGCGATCGTGTTCACGATATATTCAGTGGAACCGACATAATCTGATTTCTGGCAGACTTCAAAGCTGCACTCCGGGTGAGAGATGACTTTGGTTTCCGGATATTTTTCCAGAAAGTTATCAATCTGTTGGGGCTGGAACATCTGATGTACAGAACAGAAGCCTTTCCACAGAATAATTTTGGCTTTCTTCAACGCTTCCGGCGTCAATCCACCCAGTGGTTTATCAAAATCCCACACCACCATTTCTTCCAGTGGAATACCCATCTTGTAACCGGTATTACGGCCTAGATGTTGATCCGGGAAGAACAGTACTTTTTCGCGTTGAGCAAATGCCCAATCCAGCACATGGGGTGCATTGGTAGAAGTACAGACAATACCGCCATGTTTACCACAGAAGGATTTCAGGTCTGCAGCCGAATTGATATAGGTGATCGGCGTAATCATCTCATCCGGATCCAGCACTTCACTCATTTCCTGCCAGGCACGATCCACATTTACCCGGTTCGCCATATCAGCCATTGAACAACCGGCGGCCAGATCGGGCAAAATCGCGATTTGATCGGGACGGGAAAGGATATCCGCTACTTCCGCCATAAAATGCACACCACAGAACACAATGTACTGAGCATCTGATTCGGCAGCATTGCGTGAAAGCTTTAGCGAATCACCTGAAAAATCTGCATGTTTGAAAACTTCATTACGCTGGTAGTGATGCCCCAGAATAACCAAATCATCGCCCAATTTCTGTTTAGCGGCATCAATACGTTGATCGCATGCCTCATCATCAATTGAGAAGTACTGTTCAAACGGGATTGCCGTTGTTGCTAGTTTTGTAGCCACTTCGCTTTCCTCTTAAATCCGCTATTGCTGTTTTGCTCAGACTTATGCTGTTGGCACTCTACGCAGACGAATATTCAATTCTTTCAACTGTTCATCACTGACGTGGCTTGGTGCATTGGTTAACAGACAAGCCGCTGACTGTGTTTTCGGGAAGGCCATTACATCACGAATCGATGCTGAGCCCGTCATTAACATCGCCAGACGGTCCAGACCAAATGCCAAACCACCATGTGGTGGACAACCATATTTCAATGCCTGTAACAGGAAGCCAAATTTCTCTTCCGCTTCTTCAGCAGGAATACCCAGCATTTCAAATACTTTCTGCTGCACATCGGTTTTATGGATACGAATCGAACCGCCGCCCAACTCAGTTCCGTTTAATACCATGTCATATGCACGAGACAGACACTTACCTGGATCGTTGCTTAATAGATCAATGTCTGACTCTCGTGGCGCAGTGAAAGGATGATGCAATGCATACCAGCGCTGCGTTTTGTCATCCCATTCAAACATTGGGAATTCAACCACCCATAACGGGCGCCAGCCATGTTCAACCATATCTAAATCATGGCCAATTTTGACACGTAAAGCACCCAAAGATTCATTCACAACTGAAGCTTTATCGGCACCAAAGAACACCAGATCACCTGTTTCAGCTGCCGTTCTTTGCAGAATCGCATCAACCACATTATCCGGCAGAAATTTCAGAATAGGTGACTGCAAACCTTCCCGGCCAGCCGCAAGATCATTCACTTTAATGTAAGCCAGACCTTTTGCACCGTAGATGCTGACAAATTTGGTGTAATCATCAATTTCTTTACGGCTTAAAGAGTTGCCACCTGGTAAGCGTAAAGCAGCCACACGTCCATTTTCATCATTGGCTGGTGCAGAGAAGACTTTAAAATCAACACCCTGCATCAAATCACTTACATCAACGAGTTCTAACGGAATTCGCAGATCCGGTTTATCACTGCCATAACGATCCATGGCGTCTGCATAGGTCATTCTTGGGAAAGGATTCGGTAACGGTTGCTCTAATACATTGGCAAACAGATCGCGGATCATTTCTTCCATCAATTGCATTAAATCTTCTTCTTCGACAAAAGAGGTTTCAATATCCAATTGGGTGAATTCCGGTTGGCGATCAGCACGCAAATCTTCATCGCGGAAGCAACGAACAACCTGGTAATAGCGATCCATACCGGCCACCATCAGCAGTTGTTTAAATAACTGTGGAGACTGTGGCAATGCAAAAAAATCACCAGGATGGGTGCGACTTGGCACCAGATAGTCACGGGCACCTTCCGGTGTCGCTTTGGTCAGGATAGGTGTTTCAATATCCATAAAGCCGTGATTATCGAGATACTGGCGTAATTGACGGATAATCTGTGAACGGAAACGCAGCTTTTGCAGCATTTCCGGGCGACGCAGATCGATATAACGATGCCGTAGCCGAATATCTTCATTAACTTCAGCCTGTTCAGTCAATGGGAACGGCGGCGTTTCGGAGCTATTTAAAATAGTCACGCGCTTGGCAATAATTTCGATTTTGCCGCTTTTTAAATCAGTATTTTCACTGCCCGCTGGACGCGGGTTTACCACACCTTCAATCTGCAAGACATATTCACTGCGAACTTTTTCAGCCACGGCAAAACTTTCGGCATCTTCCGGATTACAAACGATTTGCACCAGACCTTCACGGTCTCGTAAATCAATAAAGATAACACCACCATGATCCCGGCGACGATGCATCCAGCCTGCAACTTTTACCGTTTGTTCAATCAAAGATTCGTTTACATCGCCGCAGTAATGGCTACGCATAATTATTCCAACATCCAAAAATACTGTTTAACACTACACCTTTTATATGGATAAAAAGTGTCCGAAATTTTCTATTCAGTGAGCTGCTGATCCTGACGTTTCTTTTGATAGGCTTGTGAGTTTGGCACCACCACGCCCATCGAAATAATCATTTTCAGCCCCTCTTCTACCGCCATATCCAATTCAATAACATCGGACTCCGGCACCATCAACACAAACCCAGATGTAGGATTTGGTGTGGTCGGAATAAACACGCTGATGACATTGGCAATAGTTTTATCCTGCACTTCACCCAGATCATCCGATGTCATAAAAGCCAAGCTCCAGACTCCTTTGCGTGGATATTCCACCAATAATACTTTTCGAAACGATTTGGCATCTGTTGCCAGCACCGCTTCCATAATTTGCTTAACCGCTGAGTAAAGCGTTCTGACCAGCGGGATTCTTGCCAGTAATGATTCCCAGAACGCCACCAATCGACGTCCCAGTAAATTGGCCATTATCATGCCGGTGATTAAAACCAGTGCCACCGCCAGTAGCACTCCCAAACCGGGAATATGAAAACCAAGCAACCTATCTGGCTGAAAGGCATCCGGCAACAGCAACAGACTTTTATCTAAAAAACCAACGATTGCCCGAACCACTAAAAAAGTGACCCCAAGCGGCATCCAGACCAGAAGGCCCGCTATTAAATATTTACGCATTTAAATTATTAATGACTGCATCCTGTTCCACAGGTATGAGCAGCGGCAGTTGAACTGTCAGAGGTTCCGCTGTCAGCAAGGTTACGTTTTGAACCCGATTTAAAATCTGTTTCATACCAGCCCTGACCTTTAAGACGAAAACCCGCCGCTGAAATCAGTTTTTTCAGATTGGGTTGATGGCATGCTGGACAATCCACCAACGCATCATCACTGATCTTTTGCAACGCTTCAAAGTTATGATTACAGGCATCGCAGCGATATTCATAAAACGGCATGAGGTTACTCCCTAAAAATGAATCAACAAACAGCGCTGCTTATAAATGCGGCTAAAAATATTTGTTTCAAGCTTAAAATAGCCGATTATACCGAAAATTTAGTAATTCAGTCTTTGGCATTTTCACTAATACACTGATAATCCAGCGTAACCGGCATTATAAAATCTCTTCAAAATTAGCAAGGCATTTTTCAGTCTTTTATTTTTAAGTATGGCCATTTACAACAGACCTTAGTCCCCGTTTTGCTTCATCCAGAAACATTGCATTCATTAGTGCCTTACGTCACTGCGAATATATAGACACACAAGTTCAGGGAATTTTTATACAAAATTGTGCTATTTAAACAATTAAAGTCTTCTGCATTTCCCCAGTAGCAATTTTAAGGATTTACATGGCTTTTTGTCTGCCAAACTCAATTTATCGTTCGGTAAGTCATATCGTTGGTAATAGCATCTACCTTTATGGCTTCACCTTCAACGTCAAACTCGCGGAGTTCACGGCACCATGATCACGACGGTGGACAGCGTGCTTGAAAAGTTCTGGTTGAAAAAAATATAGCATTGACACAATACACATTACAAAAAACGCCTTCGTTTAATAAAACCACATTGCTAACAGCTTATTGTTCTTACAACAGAAGAGAAAACTATCATCATAGAGTTATGCCACAAGGCTAAATACTTACATGGGAAAAACACCAAACCTTGCTTTAAAGTGTCCGTTTGCTAATGTCTGGTAATTACAAAACTATCATGTACCAAATCTGTAACCTGTTTTTTAGCTTTCTTTCATCTAAGCCGTTATCAGTGACAAATTTTGTGAAATAGAATTGTGTTATTTGACACAAAAATGCCAGTAGCTATGGACATATCCCACAAATCACCAATATAGTTTCACAGTTTTGTGCTTGTACTACTTAAAAAAAGCAAGTCAAGACGAACAGCTTAATGTGTTCAGTGTGTGTTCAGTTTCGTTATGGGAGACTGGCGCCGCACTGAGGAAAATAACTCAAATATAGAGAGGAAATATTCATGAAATATGGCAAACCACTAATTGCTGCTGCTTTAGGTGCCGCATCTTTGTTTTCTGCAACTGTAATGGCTGAAAATCATGTTGTTTCAGCATCATTGACATCTTTTGACCCAATGGTTATCAAAATCCAACCAGGTGATACCGTATCTTGGGACACAATGAGTGGCCATTTAGTCAACACCAAATTTGTTACTAAAGATGGTGCAACTGATTATATTCCAGAAGGCGCTGAAGGTTTTATGTCTCAAATGGGGGAGAACTATCAAACACAACCCTTAACTGTTGAAGGCGTTTACCTGTATAAATGTGATCCACATTGGGGTGCTGGTATGGGCGGAGCAATCATTGTAGGTGAAGCAACTAATTTACAATCCTATGTCGACGCAAAGCCAAAGGGCGCTTTAAAACGTCTGGTTAAAAAAGTCCAGCAAGCGACTGCGGAGTAAATATTCAATCGTTTAAGCTAAGCTAAAAGCCCGTATTAATTGTGCGGGCTTTTTTGATCCAAAACATTTAACTTATGCTAAAATCTTTTGGTTTTTCAGCAAACACCTAAGCTTAGGTGTTTGCTGAATTTATATTAAACATCAAATAATATATCAGGGGATATTCATCTGATGAACAATTCTATAGATACTGGTAAAAGACGGTTTTTAACGGCCGCCGCTAGTGTAGTAGGCGGTGCCGGTGCAGTGGCTGTTGCCATTCCCTTTGTATCTTCTGTTGCGCCCAGCGCTAAAGCAGAAGCGGCCGGAGCCCCAGTACAGATTGATATAAGTCAGCTCGAACTAGGCCAATTATTAACAGTTGAGTGGCGAGGCAAACCGGTTTGGGTTTTTCGTCGTACAACAGAAGTGTTAGAAACGTTACCAACTTTGGACGATGAACTTCGTGATCCTCAAAGCGAAGTAGCTCAACAGCCAGAATATTGTCAAAATGAAACGCGTTCAATTCGTGATGAAATAATGGTTATGGTTGGTATTTGCACGCATTTGGGATGCTCGCCAACTTATCGGCCTGAAATTGCTCCCGCGGATCTAGGTGATGATTGGAAAGGTGGCTTTTTCTGCCCATGTCATGGTTCTCGGTTTGATATGGCTGGACGCGTTTATCAAGGGGTCCCTGCTCCAACAAATCTCGAAGTGCCACCTTATCATTTTCAGGGTGACAATATTGTAATTGTTGGTGAACACGCCCAAGGAGCTGCATAATGTCTATGATGGATTGGATTGATGACCGCTTTCCCGCAACAAAAATGTGGAAAGAACACCTTTCAGAATATTACGCACCGAAAAACTTTAACTTCTGGTACTTTTTCGGTTCTTTAGCCTTATTGATACTGGTTCTGCAAATCGTAACCGGTATATTTTTAACCATGAACTACAAACCGGATGCAAAGCTGGCTTTTGCGTCGGTTGAATATATCATGCGTGACGTAGAATGGGGCTGGTTAATCCGCTATTTGCATTCAACTGGAGCCTCGGCATTCTTCGTTGTCGTTTATCTTCACATGTTCCGCGGCTTATTATATGGGTCTTACAAGCAACCACGAGAGCTGATATGGATTTTTGGCATGCTGATTTATCTCGTATTAATGGCTGAGGCCTTTATGGGTTATCTGTTACCTTGGGGTCAAATGTCTTACTGGGGTGCTCAGGTTATTACCTCCTTATTTGGTGCCTTACCGGTTATTGGTGAAGATTTGGCGCTTTGGATTCGGGGTGATTACGTTGTCGCCGATGCCACTTTGAACCGTTTTTTTGCTATGCATGTTATTGCATTGCCAATTGTGTTATTAGGTTTAGTTGTAGCCCATATTCTGGCGCTTCATGAGGTTGGCTCCAACAACCCTGATGGTGTCGAAATTAAGAAAAATAAAGATAAGAATGGCAAACCGTTAGATGGTATCCCCTTTCACCCTTATTACACAGTGAAAGATCTCGTGGGTGTTGTGGTATTCCTATTTATATTTTCACTGGTTTTATTCTATATGCCAGAGTTTGGTGGCTGGTTCCTAGAGAAAGACAACTTTGTACCGGCTGACCCACTTAAAACCCCTGAGCATATCGTTCCTGTGTGGTATTTCACACCCTTTTATGCCATTTTACGTGCCGTTCCAGACAAATTAATCGGCGTTATAGCTATGGGATCAGCGATTGTTATGCTGTTCCTTTTACCATGGCTGGACCGTAGTAAAACCCGTTCAATTCGGTACAGAGGTCCTTATTTCCGCACTGCTTTAGTGGTGTTTGTGATTAGCTTTTTGTCGCTAGGATATTTAGGCACTCAGCCTGCGACGTCGCTTTATACTTTGCTGGCACAGATATGTACGGTTCTGTATTTTGCTTTCTTTCTTCTAATGCCGATTTACACAAAAATTGATAAAGATAAACCTGTACCAGAAAGGGTGACTTACAAATGAGAAATCTGATTTTTGCTGCTTTCGTTTCGATATTCAGTCTGTTCTCGACGCTCGCTTTTGCAGCGGGTCCGTCATCAAAGCTGGATAAGGTAGATATTGATTTAACCGATAATGCGTCATTACAACGTGGGGCACATACGTTTGTAAACTATTGTTTGAGCTGTCATGGTGCATCGTTAATGCGTTATAACCGTATGGCCAAAGATTTAGGTCTTACAGATGATCAAGTTGCTGATAATTTGATGTTTACCACCGATAAAATCGGTGACACCATGAAAATCGCTATGCGACCTGAAGATGCCAAACGTTGGTTTGGTGTAATGCCAGCTGATTTATCAGTGATTGCACGTGCCAGAGGCACAGACTGGTTATACACATACTTGCGTACCTTTTATCTTGATGATAGCCACCCAATGGGAACCAATAACCTTGCTTTTAAGGATGTAGGCATGCCGCATATTCTTTGGGAACAGCAGGGGTATCAGACGATTGATGAGCAAGGCCATCTGACTGTTGCACAAGAAGGCGAACTGACTCCTCGGGAATACGATATGATGGCCCGAGATCTGGTCAACTTTCTTGCCTATATCAGTGAACCATCAAAATTACAACGCTTAGCGCTTGGAAAATGGGTTTTACTCTACCTTGCGATTTTCTTTGTTATCGCGCTGGCACTGAAAAAAGCTTACTGGAAAGACGTTCACTAACGCTACATTCCAACACATAAGCAGTATTGCTAATGACAACACGTAATCGTAAACCGCTGATGACATTGTACTCTGACGTACAATGTCCATTCAGCCATCAAACCCGTATCGTAGTTCAAGAAAAACAAATTGATTGTCAAATTGTCTATCTTACTGATGGTCATTGGCCTGAAGAGGTCGCTTCAGCAAACCCATACGCTTACGGCCCGACATTATTTGATCGTGATATTGTGATTTTCCATTCACGGATCATTATGGAATATCTTGACGAGCGTTTTCCACATCCGTCTTTAATGCCTAATGACCCTGGTGCCAGAGCTCAAATGCGACTGATGCTGCATCGTCTGGAAACCGATTGGTTTTCAATGTGGCCTCAGTTATCTGAACGGGAGAAATCCCCGGCAACCAAGGCCAAAAAGACCTTACGTGAAGATCTGACTGTTCTGGCCCCCCTGTTTGAACAAAATGACTTTCTGATGAGTGATGAATTTTCTTTGATTGATTGTTATATCGCTCCTTTATTGTGGAGATTACCTTATTTGGGTATAAAGCTACCTGATTCAGCCAAAGCGATTGAACGTTATGCACAAAGAGTCTTTCAACGACAAACCTTTCAAGCAAGTCTGAGTGCTTCTGAGAAAGGAATGCGCTAAATAATGAGTATGTCTTCACAAAAGCCTTACCTGATAAGAGCAATTTATCAATGGTTACTAGACAATGGATGCACACCCTATTTATTAGTTAATACTGACAATGAAGGGGTTGTAGTTCCAGAACAGTACATTCGTGATGCCCGTATCGTTCTTAATCTGGCTCCTGATGCTATTAATGGATTGAATATGGACAATGCCCGGGTTTCCTTTTCGGCAAGATTTTCTGGCAAAGCGATGGATTTATTTATACCCGTGATTGCCATTCAGGCAATCTATGGTAAAGAAAATAATGAAGGTATGTTTTTTCCTGAAGAAGACCATACTCCGCCGTCTCCCCCTGATACGACTGAACCATCCACAACACCAACAAAAAAACCCAACGGTAAACCAAGTTTAAAACTGGTCAAATAAGTTACAGCTTATGCTTCTCCATGCGATAACGCATTGCCATTCGTGTTAACCCAAGTTGTCTCGCTGCTCTTGAAACATTCCCAGAACAGCGCTTTAGCGCAATCTCCAATAAGTATTTTTCGACTTGCTCCAGAGTCAGGTTATCCAGTTCCGATAGAGCTGCATTGCTTTGATGCAAACTGCTGAAAGGAGTTAATGAAACATCTGCATATTCAATCAACCCGTTTTTACAGAGCATAACCGCGCGTTCAAGTACATTTTCAAGTTCTCTGATATTCCCCGGCCACTCATATTTCTGCATTTGCTGCATGGCATCAATAGCTATTCTTGGCGGTTCCATTCGATAGCGTTTAGCAAATTGCTCAATAAAAAATTGCGCCAACTCTGCGATATCCTGTCGTCGATGTCTCAAAGGTGGTAATTCTATCTCGACGACATTCAACCGAAAATACAGATCGGCACGAAACTCACCGTCAACTACCATTTTATTAAGATTCCGATTGGTAGCAGCAATTACATGCGCATTAACCGGTATTTCTTTAGTTGAACCAAGTCTGCGTAAAAAACGACGCTCTATAATATTAAGTAATTTTGTTTGAGCTGAAAGTGATAGTGCTGCTATCTCATCCAGAAATAATGTTCCGTCCTCAGCCATCTCAATCAGGCCAGGATGGGCTTTTACCATACCTTGCTCAACAAAAGCCTCCTGACCAAATAGCTCAACCTCGACAGAATTTTCATGTAAGGTCGCACAATCCACTTGTACAAAAGGCCGATCATGACGCTGGCTCATTTGATGAAAATATCTGGCCAACAAGCCTTTGCCGGTGCCAGTTTCACCATTAATCAGAGCTACTGGCGTTGTGTCAGTATTTTTAGCCATAAGCTCTGCAAGTTGTTTTGCCTGCTTTCGGATAACTCTAATCTGTTGACTACTGCCAATTAGGTTAACAGGCTGATTGTTTTTTTGTGCACGTTGCTCCGCATAGCTCAGTTGACGACTGACAGTATGGTTATGAACTACTTTATCAATTGTTAACATCAGTTCATCCAGATCTACCGGCTTTTTGAGGTAATCTGAAGCACCAGATTTCATTGCATTAACAGCATCCTCCAATTCTCCGTAGGCTGTCATCATAATCACTGGCAGATTCTGCAGTGAGTGGCCATCCACTCGGATAGCGTTTAATACATCCAAGCCATTTCCATCCGGTAGTCTGACATCCAGAAGCAATACGTCAGGGGGTTCATTATTTAACAACACCACTCCGTTAGTAATAGTATCGGCAATATTGACTTTATAGCCTTCTCGTTCCAGCCTCCGCTTAACAGATTTGGCAAACAATCTTTCATCTTCAATTAATAAAAAATTCAGCATATAAGATCTCAGAAACTGTTTATCTTGTGTTGCTACCATTGGCAAACTACATTCGACAAAAGAAATAAAGCATATCTTGCAGCAATTCTATTGCTGCCATTGAATACTAAACGGACCTCCTTCCATGGCGGTAAAGAGCGATTACGAATTGTCTGTTTGTATAAGGCATAATGACAGCCAAATCGCGAGAACCTCTAGTGAACCGCTGTAGCCCCCAAATCGAACATGAGACTCACTCTAGCCCCTCCTTCAGGAAGATTTTCAAAACACAGTTCACCTTGATGTTGTTTGATCACTTTTTGAGCAAATGGAATACCCAGACCGCAATTCAGTTTTTTATGTAATTGGCTATTCTCTATACCCGGATTTTCCTCAAACCCAACACCTTGGTCATCAATTTGCAATCCAATTTGATACTGATTTTGCCAATAATAAATATCAATAACAGAGTTAGTCGGTGCAGCCTCGATTGCATTTTGCACTAAATTAAAAATCACCTGTTCCATCAGATTATTATCCATATTGACTTGATGAGCAGCGCTTGCCCATCCATGGCGTGACAATTTGATAGACTTCTCATTTAACTGCAGTTCAATCAACGATAAAGCATTGTCCGTCAGTTCGATGAGTGTTGACTCGACCAGTTGCGGTTTTAATGGATGTAAATACATTAAAAGGGAAGTTACCCAGTTTTCTAGCCTATCGACAGCAACAATAATATCTTTCAGAACCGCTCGACTTTCTTCATTTGCCTCTTCGATAGAAACCTGGGCAGCAGCACGAATTCCTGCTAATGGATTACGAATATTATGAGCCACTAAAGGCACTAGCTCTCCAAGAGCTGCCTGCTTCTTGGTTTCAATTAATTTGTCACGATTACTGGATAGCTCTTCAGCCATAGTATTAATTGCTAACGAAAGCCTTCGAAGCTCGTCCACCCCCATAAGTGGTATTTGATGATTAAAATCTCCGGTGCTGATAATTTTGGCACCCTTTGTAACATTACGCAGCGGTGCCAGCATATTACGCCTTACAAACCACTTTGAAATACTAAGTAATACCAGTGCAAGAATGATTGGCGTGGCTTCACTCAGAATCATTTTGCCAAACATACGTTCATCTGAATCAGTTAGATGTCTTTGCTGTTGCTGGAGATAGCGCTCAAGATCACCAAATGCCTTTTCCAACTGTCGAAAAGTTTGTTCTTCAAGCTGATGATCCAGCCAGGCTATATCTTCTAAGCTAAGAACATCAGCCCCAATGAAACGACTGGTTTCCTGATAAAACTTGCTATAAGCATTTTCGATATGGACAATCAGTGCCTCCTCCTCAGCGGACTGCGTGAGAGCTTTTAGCTTTAACAGATAACCGTTTATCCTTTCGACGAACAGGTAGTACTCCTCCACCGCCAGCGCATCATCCAGAAAAACCACATCAAATACTTCTTTCAACTGACGATAAAGATCACCGCGCAAATGTTGCACATGTGTATTGATTGAACTTAATCGCAACGATTGTTGAGAACTTTTCTGCCACGCCAGGGCCCAGTTAAAACTCATTAAGGCTGTCATGACAATCAACACCACAAAACTCAGTTCATGGAAACGTAAAGCACCCTGGATTGATTGAAGTTTTTTAAAACGTCTTTTCATATAAAAACGGGCTCTTAGGCCCGTTTTATAAATATATTATGGCAGATGACCACATTCCTACTCTGGTTCAAATCCCGTAAAAGTCACTTTCTCTTCTACCAGAACCGGTTCTCCTTCCTGCCAGGTTTTCCCATCTGGTACAACGGTTTTGATTTGGTAAATCTCACCAGGTATAGCTTCAGATAAGGTAAAAACATAATATTTGGACGAATACAATTTATAACGATCATTTTTGGGATCTTTGATGTAAGGCTGCACTGTGTACTCCCATGCCTTTACTTTTTCCCCATTGTAATCCACTTCAACTTGTTTTTTCTCGGCCCCCTCAGCAAATGACCAACGCAGTAAGCGCTGGAAATAACGCCATTCACCACCTGTTAGCCGTTTCATTTCATGTACATCATATTCCAAAAATAATACAAATATGCTGTTACCTCGTTGATCCAACCGTTCCTGATAAGGACGTTTATTCGGGCCGGTAAAAAATTCAAAATAGGTATCTGCTCGCCCTGTATTGCGGATGTTTTTAACCATGACCTCAATAGTGTCATTACGATTACCATCAACAAAACTGGTTTTGGAAAATTGATATTTCAGCACTCCAGGCTGGTCAATATTTTTGAGGTGTGATTTATCAAATAACTCATTATTAATTTCTGACATTCCCGGCGCTGCAAACGCTTTTCCACTTAATAGCATCATTAGTCCGAGCAAAAAAACGATATATTGGTTTGTCTTCACTGTTTGTTACCTCACGAATTTTTTTAGGTGTTATGCTTAAATTCTTATATTTCAAAATTATTATTTTATTTGCCTATGACTCTAATAGAACGCCTAAAGATTCCTGCAATTGTAATTTCAAGCGTGTTGGTTATTATCGCATGCCAATCGCCAAACACTAATCGAATACTTGAAAAAAACAGCCCATATAACTACGAAGAAACTCTGGCAAATCTGGACATAGCCATCTCCGAATATAATTATCGGATAATTCATAAAAGTGAAATCGGTTCGGCAATCCGCGATCGCGGAGATGACAATTTCCCGCTCTCTACTGTCATCAGCTTTTGCAATATTACCTATGCAAAAGAAATGATGCTTATTAATGAACAGCTTATTAATGATATGCCCTGCATCATTACAGTTAGAGAAAGCACCAATGGTGTCATTATTGGTACCAGATTAATGGATGAACACGTTTCGAATAATGATCAGGCTCGTTTTGCCGCCCGAATTAACAATAATCTAATAAAAATAATGGAGGCTACCATTTTGTAACCTCCATTATTCATATCTTCTTTAGCTAAGTAGTGTTTTAATCGTCATCATCCTTTCGCGGTTTCTTGGCCGGTGTCGGACTGACATTTTCCAATGAGGGTAGATTGTATTCGGCGATAATGGCATTTATCTCATCTTTATTCTGATCAATAAATTTGTTGAGTAGCTTATTCCAATCTCTGTTTGAATAGCGCGTTGCCATACTGAAACTGAAGACATGAAGCTGCCCCAATTCATTTAATGGATTTACGGTAATTGGCACATCAGATATCTTGGCATGGTAACCGGCGACAGGGCCCCACATAGGGATAACATCGATTTTACCAGCGGCTAAATCTTCAATCGCTCGGCCAGGACTTGCATTTACATCACCACTCATTAACTGATAATAAGAAATTCGATCTCCTAATCCCATATCAATAATTGCTTTAGTGGAAACTGCACGATCAAACAAACCTATTTTTAATGGGCCATGCTTGGCATCAGCTTCTTTTAAATCTGAGAGCTTTTTGATTTCATAACCTTCCCCACTGCGATAGGCAACCGCCTCAATTGAACTGAAATACGGTTTGGTTGGCAGCATAAAATCGGTATGCTCAGGAACACTCATGGCCAGATCACACATATACCCGCCACGTTCCGGATGTTCTTTTTTAATCGTATTTCGTGCAAAACCTATACGTTGGGGAAACCAGTAATATTCAATTGGGATGCCTAATTTTTCACCTAACAACTCGGCAATTTTATTATCAAACCCTTCCTTGTTTTTATTTGAATACGGCATATTGTTAGGATCTGCACAGACTCTTAGAACTTCTTGGCCGGGTAGCGGCTTCAAGTCTTCTGCATTAACTGCAAACGTGGCCCCCATTAGAGCTGATGCAAGGATTGCCCATTTTTGTAGTTTTATCATTCTCTCTTCCTTATTACTTGTGGGAACTTTTATGACATTCTATATACCGTTTTTGTTCAAAAAAAAAACCCGGCATCTGTAAAGATACCGGGTTTTCTTGTCTAACTTAAGTATATTTTTTAATACACTTAAGGTTCTTACAGGCTAAATACGCTCAGAACACCACCCAGGTTAGTCCAGCTAGACAGTGCACGATATGCACCAACTGCACCCAGACCATCTGTGTCATTTTCCAAACTTGGGATAGCCATACCGATACCAGCCCAACCACCTACACCAGACAGGATAGAAATATACTGTTTGTTGTTGTGTTTGTAGGTGTTGACGTTACCGATAATGCCAGATGGCGTTTTGAATCTCCACAGTTCACGGCCTGATTGGGCATCGACTGCTTTGATATAACCTTCCAGCGTACCGTGGAACACAACGTCACCTGCGGTGGCCAAAGCACCTGACCAGACTGAGAAGCGCTCTGGGTTGGACCAGACGATTTTACCTTCACGCGCATCCCAGGCAATGAAGTTACCCATGTGCGTGTCACCTTCTGGTGGGTACATGCTCAGTGTCGCACCAACGTATGGTTGACCGGCTACGTATTCAACTTCGAATGGTTCGTAGTCCATACAAATATGGTTGGTTGGTACATAGAACAGACCCGTACGTGGTGAGAAGGCAGCAGGCTGCATATCTTTGCTACCCTGTGCTGCAGGACAGATACCGGTTGTGTTTACATCTGCACCGTTACGGGCTGTAGAGTATTTCGCTACACGATCCGGTAAACCGGTTTTGATGTTAATTCCTGTCGCCCAGTTAACAGTAGGGTCAAATTTTTCTGCAACCAGCAATTCACCTGTTTCACGATCCATGGTGTACGCAAAACCATTACGGTCAAAATGCACTAACATTTTACGCATTTTGCCTTTAATTTTTTGATCGACCAGGACATTTTCATTGATACCGTCATAGTCCCATTCATCGAAAGGCGTCATTTGGTAAACCCATTTCGCCATACCGGTGTCTAAATCACGACCGAACAGTGTCATTGTCCATTTGTTGTCACCCGGACGTTGTACCGGATTCCAGGTAGATGGGTTACCAGAGCCATAGTAGAACTGGTTCAGATCTGGATCATACGAATACCAACCCCAGGTTGTACCACCACCAATTTTCCACTGGTCACCCTGCCAGGATTTCAGTGAAGAATCCTTGCCAACAGGTTTCAGCATCGACATGGTTTTGTCTGGATCAATCAGCATTTCGTCATCCGGACCAACGCTGTAGGCTTTATACACGGTGTTACCGTCAAAGTCATAAGCTTGCACATAACCACGAACACCAAATTCACCGCCTGAAATACCGACGATGATTTTGTCATCAAAAACATGTGCCGCCGCAGTACTGGTCGCACCGACTTTTGGATCGTCACGCTTGTCAGACCAGACTACTTCACCGGTTTCCATATCCAACGCCACCAGAGTGGTATCAGCCTGGTTCAGGAAGATTTTGCCATCGCCATAAGACAGGCCACGGTTGACGGTGTCACAGCACATGACTGGTACCGTTTCATCGTAGTTTTGTTTTGGCTCATATTTCCATTTGATGGCGCCATCGTTGTTCAGATCAAGCGCGAAAACGATGTTAGGGAAAGGTGTATGGACATACATCGTGCCGTCCATAACCAAAGCGTTACCTTCGTGACCACGTAATACGCCGGTTGAGAAAGACCAGGCCATGTTCAGATCGTTGACATTGTCTTTGGTGATTTGAGTCAGTTCGCTGTAACGCGTATTTGCATAGTCACCAGCGGGCATAACCCAGTTGTTATCATTTTTTTGCATTTCCAGGAGTTCATCTGCAGCGACCAGTCCTGGTACGGCTAACCCCATCATTGCAATTGATAATGTTTTCAGCTTCATAAAGTTGTCCTCTATTTACTTTTTAGTATTTACGTCACGACATGTTCAAAATGAACCTCATGCGTAGGACGAACCTTAATACCACTTCCCGACTTCGTCAAGAACTTTGCTTAGGTTTTTTGTGAGTATTTCCATCTAAATTTCGGGAATAATTTCCCAAGGCCATAACTAATTGAAAATAAAGAACTTAATTTCCTCACTCGAATCTAGGCACGATCTTTGATCCACTCAATCGATCGTTTAATTGCATCCAATGCGCGCTCACGACCATATAACTCCAATGTTGCATCTAATGATGGAGAAACCGTATTCCCCGTAATTGCTACCCGTATGGGCTGGGCAACCTTACCCATGCCAACTCCATGTTTTTCGGCACAATTTTCTAGAAGACCATGAATAGGTTCCGCCAGCCATTGTTTCAGTTCAGACAGCTCAGAAAAAACTGCCTTCAATAACGGCAGACTATTCTCATTCAGATTTTTGCTGGCCGCTTTTTCATTGTAGCTTTCCACTTTTTTATAAAAATAGACGCTGGATTCTGCCATCTCTTTCAGGGTCTTAGCACGTTCTCGCAATAACACCACAACCTTAGTTAACGCTGGGCCATTAGTTGGGTCAATACCTAATTCCCCCATATGCCAACTTAAATGTTGAGCAACATGTTCTGGGTCACTGGTTTTAATATAGTGTTGATTAAGCCAAATTAATTTATCGGTATTAAAACTCGAAGCTGCCCTATTCACATCTTGAATATTAAAAAGCTGTGTCATTTCTCCAAGCGAAAAAATTTCCTGATCCCCATGAGACCAACCCAATCGAACTAAATAATTCAACAAAGCTTCGGGAAGATATCCTTGATCACGATAATTCATTACGCTCACTGCACCATGGCGTTTTGAAAGCCGCGCCCCATCATCACCCAAAATCATAGGAACATGCGCAAATAAAGGAGGCTTGGCACCCAAAGCATTGAAAATATTAATCTGACGTGGGGAATTATTGAGATGATCGTCACCGCGAATGACATGTGTTATCTGCATGTCAAAATCATCCACTACTACTGTCAGGTTATAGGTTGGCGTGCCGTCTGGACGAGCAATAATTAAATCATCAAGTTCGCTATTTTCAAAAACTACATTGCCTCGAATCATATCTTTAACAACGACTTGACCAACGGTAGGATTTTTAAACCGAATAACCGGTTCAACGCCTTCTCTTGGAGTAGATAAATGACGACACCGCCCGTCATAGCGTGGTTTTTGTTTATTAGCTCGTTGTTCTTCACGCATCGCTTCCAGTTCATCCTTACTGCAATAACAGTAATAGGCGTCTCCCTGATCCATTAATTGTTGAATGACTTCCTTATAACGATCAAAACGCTCAGTCTGATAAAAAGGGCCCTCATCATAATCCAGACCAAGCCAGGTCATGCCTTCAAGAATGGCATTCACTGATTCAGCAGTTGATCGTTCAAGATCGGTATCCTCTATTCTGAGGATAAACCGTCCACCATGCCTTCTGGCATATAACCATGAAAAAAGCGCGGTTCGGGCACCTCCTACATGTAAATATCCTGTTGGGCTTGGCGCAAAACGTGTGCGAATTATCATAATCAAAGCTCTCTGCTGGCTAAATAGATGTATTGAATAAAGTACGTTATTGTAACAGTCTAGAGGCTGTCATATAGTGAGGCATATATATGCATTTATTGATTTCGTTTTTTTCGTTTATGGCTTTATCAATTGCTTTTGCGAGCGAGAGTCAGGTAAATCGTTATTCTGTAAAGCAGGTTGCGGAGGGTATTTTTTACCATCAGGGCAATCACGAAGAAGCTAATGCTGAGAATCTGGGCGCTATTGCCAATGTTGGCTTTATTATTGGTGAAAAATGTATTGCAGTGATAGATAGCGGCGGCAGTTTTTACGAAGGTGAGTTATTGCGTAAATCTATTCGCCAGCATAGTGACTTACCTATTTGTTATGTTATTAATACTCATGTTCATCCGGATCATGTGTTAGGAAATGCTGCTTTTACAATTGATAAGCCAGAATTTGTAGGGCACGAAAAATTACCGGCAGCAATGGCTAGTCGTCAACAACATTTTGCGAGACAATTTTCAGAGATTTTGGGTGATGCCTATAAAGGTACTAAGTTTATTGAAGCAGGGACACTGGTACAGGTTGACTCGCCGATAAAATTGGAGCTTGGCAACCGACCACTGGTACTAACGGCTTATACCACTGCCCATACTGATCATGATTTAACGGTTTATGATGTTAATAGCAGCACCTTATGGACCGGTGATTTACTTTTTGTTGAACGTATCCCAGCATTGGACGGCAGTATTAACGGTTGGATCGATGCCCTAGAAACACTGGGTGAACGTGATGTAGAAATGGTTGTTCCAGGTCATGGACCAGCTTTTGACGGCAAACAATCAAAAGGTTGGCAGGATTTATTGCACTACCTGACGACTGTCCGTAAAGAGGTCAGGGACATTATTAACGATATGGGAACCATTGAAGAGGCCATTGCCTCGGTAGGCACACAAGAAGCTGATAAATGGAAACTTTTTGAAGAGTATCATCGTCGAAATGTTACCGCTGCTTATGTAGAATTAGAGTGGGAATAATCCCTGGGAGAGAAAAATGATGGGCCGAAATACAATTTTTTGGGCTGTAATTAGCATATTGATGAGTCATAGCCTCATTACACAGGCTACAACAGCTGAAGAGGATTTATGGTCGGGGCTTAAGCAAACTTATTTTGGCGATCGTGAAATACGTGAAAATGCAGAGGATATTTTGAGCCTTGAAGCGCCTACCCGAGCTGAAGATGCTGCCATTGTCCCAATTAGTGTTAAATCCGTTCAACCGCAAACTGCTGAAAGATACATCAAAAACATACATATCATCATTGATAAAAATCCGATGCCCTACTCTGCAAATTTTCACCTATCACCAACACTAGGTGATATTGATATTGCTACACGTGTCAGAGTCGACCAATACACTGACATGCGTGCTATCGCGGAAATGAATGACGGTTCTTTGCACATGGTCTCAAAATTTGTCAAAGCCTCAGGAGGATGCAGCGCTCCGGCGGGTAAAGATATGGAAGCGGCAATGGCTCGTTTGGGCAAAATGCAGATCCGGATGCGCGAAGCCAACATTGGAGAAACGACTCAAGCACAGGTTGTTGTGAGTCACCCGAATAATAGTGGTTTACAGTTTGATCAAAAAACTCGCGGTTATATTCCACCGCATTATGTAAAAGAAATTGTTATAGATTTTGCAGATGAAAACCTGATCACGCTTGAAGCAGGTATTTCAATCAGTGAAGATCCTAGCATCCGTTTTAGCTTTACTCCTCAAAAGCACGGGGTATTGAAAGCTATGGTGAATGACAGTAAAGAAATGACCTATAGTTCAGATAAACAAATTTAATTACGTTTATTAAGGAACTGTATGGGAACAGTTTTATAGTGTAGTAGTGATCCGCTTAGACAATTTGAACGGTTCCGTGATGACACGCCGGTGGTAACTATATCACCGGCGTGTTCATTTTCTGTTCGAAGCTTGTTAACAAGTTTTTTTGTCTGCAATTTACGCTCGCCATTTATTTCTCAATACATTTCAGAATTAGAATTACCTCCGGCAGTGAAAACCGTCGGTAAATCATGCCTTTTCGACCATTGAGAACCACAAATATAAACAGGCCAATCCATATGCTCCAGCCATGACCACAGACGGCGGATCGCAATGAGCCATTGACAACAAAGCATTTTCCGAAGAAAGCCCCTTCCCGATAGCGCGATCGTCGATATGCTCATTGTAAAAGAGCCCAGCTCCGGACATGATAAAAGCTGGACTCCGAAACCATCAGATTAGTCAAAATAGCGTCGGAAGACTCCTTCACTCCACCGACACAGGGCATGACCATAGGGTCACATTTGGCAGAGTAGCCATATTTTGCCTGCAGAAAAACTAGCCTCTATTCCAACTTCAGAGTCAGCACCTGTCGGAACAATGAAAACCTACTGCGTTCGGCACATTAAAATATCTGAAAACAACATTACCTTGCTAAATTAAAGACATATTGAGTGCTTGGCACCGTTAAACTTGTCTTAAACCATACCATTGATTACCGCCTAAATTTACGGTAACGGTATCGTTTTTTAATAACATTTTGTCATTTTTCGGACTTGGGGCATTAAAATTCTATTGAATTCGACATTCTTTATAAGCAGAAGCCGATAGCTCTTCGTATTTATCGATACCACTACTCAAGCCTTTATCATCACGAAATTGTGCCCCACGATCAGCAGGAAGGTTTTTATACATGTATCCAGTGTTAATGTCTTCGAACTCAGTCTGCGTGAATGCCTCATCAAGCTTATCAACAACACATGAGCATTTATGTACACCTTCATAGACATTTAATTTTGTATTTGCTTGCATGCAATCGTTAACATATTGAACTTTTGTGACCGTTGAAAAATCCTTTTGATTCTCAGCAATAGCGTTAAAACTTAACATGCTTGCACTTGCTAAAAGGGCTGTCGACAGAATGGTTTTCTTCATTCTCTACTCCTAAAATTTAATTATTATGGTGTTGATGTGACTGATTCTTAACAACACAAGTTCCTACATAAAAGCAGGATATTGCCACTTTATCAGATCACCAATCAATGTTTTTGACGGAACACTTATACAGTTAAATTTCCTCACTTAAACAACATAGGGTAAAATTCAGCGTTTACTTATCTCACATCAAGCCATGCTAAATGCAGGAGAACATGATGAAAAAATACTGCTACATCTCGATACTGATACCGTCGCGAGCACTTTTGACCAAGCTGTTGCCTATGACTCGGGGGTTGACAACATCATCGCTCATGGCGGAGCAACTCGTGACAATGTCACCGCTCATGTTCATGGCATGATTTTTACTCGCGGAGGTAAAAACCTTAAAAACAGCGCAATTTTCATTGGTGGTTCAAATGTAACTGCCAGTGAACTGGTTGGAGAAGCGGTAAAAAAAGCATTCTTTGGCCCAGTTCGGGTTTCGGTAATGCTGGATCCAAATGGTTCAAACACTACCGCAGCCGCTATCGCACGTAAAGTAATGACCAATTACGACATAACAGGCAAAAATGTGGTGATTCTTGGTGCTGGCCCTGTTGGACAACGAACGGCATTGTACTTATTGAAAGAAGGAGCCAGTAAAGTAACCTTGACCTGCCGTAGTATGGCTCGCAGTAAAGCTACCGTTGAGCATATGAAGAAGGCTTATGGTGTTGATGTTATTCCTGGCGAAACACGAAGTGATGAAGCAGTTACAGCATTACTCAAAGATGCTCATGTCGCCATTGCTGCCGGGCCCGCAGGTGTTTGTATCGTACCTGAAGCGACTTGGACTGCCAGCAAGACTCTCGAAGTGATCGCAGACGTGAATGCAGTTCCTCCGTTAGGCGTTGAGGGCATGGAGGTTATGGATAATGGAACGGAAAAACAGGGGGTACGTTTTTACGGTGCCATTGCAATTGGTAACTTTAAAATGAAAGTACACCGTGGCGCTGTAGCATCGTTATTTGATACCAATGATTTATTCTTGGATGAAACCACTATTTACGATATCGCCTGCAAAATCGACAACGCTTAGTGACAACAGTGCAACAAATGGCTTCGCCTGTTCGACAGCAAATTATTAGCGTACAGGCACCAGCAAGGCTTCACCTTGGCTTTCTGGATCTAAATGGCGGCTTAGGCCGTCATTTTGGTAGCATCGGCTTAGCAATAGACAGCCACTTCACGCATATCAGCCTGACCGAAAACGACAATCATTTTCTCGCTGAAACACAACTTTCAGATTCGGTACAGAACAAAATTAATAAACTGATCGGTCAGTTTTACCTGACATTGGGAAAAGACATCCCTATCGATCTTCGTCGGGTCAGGTTGCATGTTCATTCGTTAATTCCGGAACATGCAGGGCTGGGGTCAGGCACTCAGTTAGCACTGGTGATTGGTCGTATATTGGCGACATATCATCAACGGGATTACACCACCCCAAGGATAGCTCAAGCAATGGACCGTGGAAAGCGATCTGGTATTGGTATCAATACATTTGATCGTGGCGGTTTTGTGGTCGATGCAGGCTTGGGAGTAAACTCTCCAACACCTGTCAAATTATTTCAGCATGATTTTCCTTCTCAGTGGCGGCTGGTGATGTTGATGGACAAAAACCATCAGGGTATACATGGTCAAACCGAAATTCAGGCTTTTCAACAGTTGCCAGCATTTCCTTTGCTACATAGCCAGAAGATTTGTCATTTGACTTTAATGCAATTACTGCCTGCGCTAATAGAGCAAAATATTGAATTGTTTGGCTCCGCAGTCAGCGAAATTCAGACACTCATTGGTCAACATTTTGCCCCGGCACAAGGCGGCCAATACACCAGCAAGGCAATAGCCAAATTAATACAGCACTGCCAGTCTTTGGGGTTTAGTGGTATGGCACAAAGTTCATGGGGACCAACATCCTGTGTATTTACCGAGAACCAGTCTCAGGCAGATCGTCTTATAGCTGAACTTCGCGGCATGATTAATTCAGATAGTCAATTGCAGAATATCGAATTATTAAGTGCTACTGGTGTAAATCAGGGTGCTGCCATTACAATCGACGACTAGACGTTACATTTTTATAAATAGTGAGGAATTAACATGTCCAAGCGTTCCATCATTCATATGCTCAACCCTATGAAACAAAACAGTCCGTTTGATATCAACATGGCATTGGATGCCGGTTACGACATCATCATGCCCTACAACAATGTTGAGTTGAATGAGGTGGCCAGCTTAACACAAGATGCCATTTTTTCCCGTGGTCCTTCCGGTGTAAAAAAGACAGGTATGTTTATCGGTGGAAGAGATATTGGCCTGGCGATGGATATGCTTGATGCAGCCAAGTCTGCAATGGTACCGCCATTCGAAATTCCGGTATTTGCTGATCCAAGTGGCGCTTTTACCACTGCAGCGGCGTTAGTGGCCTGTGTCGAACGAGAATTAAAGAAACAGTTCAAACAGGATTACAAAGGTGTTAAAGCGGTTGTGTTTGGCGGTACCGGTCCAGTGGGACTTGCCACCGCAGTAATCGCAGCATTGCAAGGTGCTGAAACCACGATTGTTGATCACTTTTCACTGGATACAGCTCTGCAGTTTTCTGATGAAGCCCGTAAACGTTACGGTGTTAATTTACGAGCCACCACTGCAGCATCTGACGCAGATAAAGCCCGTCTGTTAAGCGATGCTGATGTGGTTTTCTGTACAGCAAAAGCGGGCATTCAGGTATTGAATGCATCCGTACTGGGTGATGCCAAACAACTAAAAGTAGCAGGTGATGTGAATGCAGTTGCACCTTTGGGAATTGAAGGTTTAGAGTTAATGGATAACGGTAAACCTTTGAAATTTGCATCTCAATGTCCAAAAGCGGTTGGTATCGGTGCACTTGCAATAGGTAATGTGAAATATAAACTACAGCAAGCTTTACTCAGAGAAACACTTGAAAGTGATAAACCTGTTTATCTGGATTTCCGAAACGCCTTTGAAGGTGCTCGTAAACTAGTTTAAGCATAGAAAGTACAGGAGCCAGTAATGGCTGGTCATCCCAGGCTCCTGTTGATCGTTGCACAAAGCGCAAGAATGTTGGCGCAATCGGCTAGACGTGAGGGTTTTACCCCCCGTGTAGCTGATTGCTTTGCTGACATTGATACCCTCGAAGCTGCGGATAGATTTTTGAAACTATCTGCGTTGGATAACCTTGAAGCCCATCAATGGCTACAGGCCATTATTACCTTAAGTGATGATGAGCCATGCTGGTTAATCTGTGGCACCGGTATCGAGCGTTTTTATCCTGCCCTGTTACAATTACCCCCCCATATCAAATTTGCAGGCCCCTCATATGAATGCTTTGAGCAGATTTGCCTTCCTGAAAAATGGATTACGATACTGGATAGTTTATCTTTACCCCATCCACCAACAACATTTCAAAAAAAACAGACGTCAAATAGTAAATGGTTAGCCAAATCGGCTGCCAGTTGGGGAGGAACGCATATTGTTGAAGCAAATTCGGTAGCAGAAAGTCCCGACCGTTATTATCAACAATACATTGAGGGTATCAGTGGATCCGTACTGTTTCTGGCTGCAGCGAATGACATTCAATTGTTACTTTTCAACCAGCAATTTACTCGCGAGACCAATGATTTCAGCTTGAAGGCTATTACCAATGAGCTGCAACTTAATCCAAACCAACGACAATTTCTCCATCAGGCATTACAAAAACTGACCCTGCGACTTGCGTTATCGGGGTTGATGTCTTTAGACTTTCTGCTCAATCCTGCTGGCGAAATCTTTCTGCTAGAAATCAATCCACGGCCTACCGCATCATGTCAATTATTGCCTGCTACCGCTTCAATTATCAATTGGCAACTGACAGGGTCAACTGGTTTTATTCCTGAAGCCACCGATGAACTTTCAAAAAAAAAGCGACTCTTATGGTTTTGTTTTGCCCCGGAACAAATCATTATTCCGGCTGATTTTGACTGGCCAGATTATTGTAATGACCTGCCTGCCGGAGGAAGCGTTATTGATAAGGATGACATCATTTGCAGTTTAATGCTGGACGAAACCGAGCAGAATAATGCTCATCATCTGGCAAAGATATTGGTTAAACATTTATCGGTTACCGCTTGAAAACATTTCGCTGCTGACCCATATTACTGACAACTTAATCTCAAGGAATATCGAATGAAACGAATCATGTTGTACCTTGCCACCAATATTGCGGTGTTAGCGGTATTAAGCGTGACAATGAGACTGCTCGGTATAGATAGCCTGCTGGATGAGCAAGGTGCAGGTTTAAATATGACTTCCTTACTTATTTTTGCGGGAATTATCGGCTTCAGTGGTTCATTCATTTCTCTGGCGATTTCCAAATGGACTGCCAAACGACTGACTGGCGCCGAGGTGATTACCTCTCCTAAAAACTCAACTGAAAAGTGGCTGGTTGACACGGTTTCACGCCAAGCACAACAGGCGGGCATCGGAATGCCTGAAGTGGCCATCTTCCAATCCCCCCAACCTAATGCTTTTGCCACCGGCATGAATCGTAACAACGCATTAGTTGCGGTCAGCAGCGGTCTGATGCAAACCATGACTCAAGATGAAGTTGAAGCCGTTTTAGCTCATGAAGTCAGCCATGTTGCGAATGGAGACATGGTCACCATGGCGTTAATCCAAGGGGTAGTCAATACATTCGTTATTGTATTATCAAGAGTCATTGGTCATTTAGTGGACCGGACAGTTTTCAAAACCGAACGAGGTCATGGTCCAGCTTTTTGGATTACCTCAATCATTGCAGAATTAGTGCTGGGTATTCTCGCCAGTATTATCGTGATGTGGTTCAGTCGTCAGCGTGAGTTTCGTGCTGATGCCGGTGCAGCAAGACTGGTTGGCTCAGGTAAAATGATTGCTGCATTACAACGTTTGGCCGGAACTGCCGATGAACCTTTACCGGATCAATTACATGCGTTTGGTATTTCCGGTGGCCGAGCAGGTATATCAGCGTTATTTATGACTCACCCTTCACTTGAAAAACGTATTGAGGCATTACGCACAGGACGTCGCTAAGCAATAAAAAGCCGGTTATAAAAACCGGCTTTTGGGTCACAGCAGAAAAACACTAAAGATCTTCTTCTTCAAAGTTGTAATCAAGCCGATCCGAAGGTTTATGAATATAAAATCCCTGAGCATAATCGACACCTAATCGCCATAGCAGAGCCATGCTGACAGCATCTGAGACAAATTCGGCAATAGTGCGTTTATCAGCATGTTTTGCCATTTCGACGATGGCTTTGATTGCTGCCTGATTTTCGGCATCATGCGCCATATTCTCAACAAAATTGCCATTAATTTTCAGATAATCAACATCCAGCACGCTCAGGCTATGTGAGAAATCAATACCGGAACCGAAGTGCTCAAGACCAAATTCACAACCGATAGCCTTCAACTTGGCAATGGTATTTTTGGTATCTTCAAGATTATCCAATGCAGCAGTTTCACTGATTTCAAAAATCAACGCCTGGCCGGTCAGATTGTGTGCTGCCAGAGTTGCCGATAGCCAGTCTACATAATCTTTTTCGTGCAACGTTTGTTCGGAAAGTTTTATAAAAAAACGAGTTTTTGGGTGGGTCTGGTGATGTTCTGCAAGTTTTTTCAGTGCCGTACGAATTACCCATTTATCGACTTCCGTCATCATTTGTAATTTGACGGCATATTGAATAAATTCTTCCGCTCGCAAAGTTTTGTCACTGTCTTGGAGTCTCAACAAAATGTCATAAAGTTCTTGCTGCGGACCGTGTAAACCGACTATAGGCTGAAAGTGAATACTGAATAAATCTTTTTTCAGCGCATTTTGTAATATTGCCTGCCAAGCTGAAAGATCAGTGGTATCAGCTTGTGTCATTTTGTCCTGGAACCGGGCTGTTTGATTACCGCCAGCATGCTGAGCGATCGTACAGGCCTTATCAGCATTTTCCAGAGCAGTCTGGGCTGACGCCATATTTTCACTGATGCGAGCAATGCCGATACTGCAATGCAGATCAATAATTTTACCGTTGGCATGAGAAACAAATTCATCAACGCTTTTCAGAAAAGCTTCTGCGCGCTGGTTTACGACATTTTCATCTGCGTCAGGGATGACTATGGTAAAAATCTGGTCACCGTAACGTCCTAATGTTTCTCCATCCTGTGCCGTTTTGCGTAACAATTCAGCAACGCTTTTAATAACCATATCACTGGTTGCCAAGCCAACCATTTCTTTTATCTGCTGGAAATCATCAAGCACCATATACAGTAATGCAGAATCTTTTTGGTTTTCAGCTGCCTGATTAACGGTTTGCTGTAACTCATCCACAAACCGGCTCCGATTATATAGGCCTGTCAGTAGATCAAAATCACGCAATAAAATAAATTGTTCATTATCGTCGGTAATGGTTGAACTTCGGTCACGAACCACGACTTGAGTACAATCTTCTCCCTCCACTTGAGCATGGCTGAATTCAATATCGGCATCAAACACAAACCCATCGTTTCTCAGGCATTGAACCGTTACTGTTGCTGGTTTTGCATCATTTTGTTCAGTGAACTGCCGGAAAACCATTTTGAATTTTGCATGGTCTTCACCGTTAACCAGATCCAGGATAGGCAAACCATCAATTTCTTCCTGCTCTTCATAACCAAACAAAGTGAGGTAGGCATGATTAACATATAAATGCATACCCTCGTGCATATAGGCGACAGCATCTCGCGAACTTTCCAGCAGCGCACGAGAACGTTTTTCACTTTCGCGAAGCGCCCGTTCATTACGCCGTCCCAGACGCCGCATAAATAAATTATCCAACTCGCGCTCTGCGACAAACTGCAACCGTTCAACATCATCTTTTAAGACAACATCTTGAACACCCGTTCGAAACAGCTCTTTTTCTGCTTCTTTATGTTCGGTAATGACGACACACGGAAGATCTTTACCCAGACGTTTGATCAAGTTAACAATTTCAACAGGCGCCAAGGTTGGTAAATGATCCCGGCAAACAAGAAGGTCCCAGCTTTGTTTACATAAAGACTGTTCTAATGCATCAAAATCATCTTCTCGTCCAGCTCTGACAGCATGCCCAGCACTACGCAGCGTATTAATGACTGCATCTGCCTCAGTAAGAGAATCATCAACAATTAATAACCGTAAAATACCTTCAGCTCTCGCCACGCTGTTCACCTTTAGTAATTTCCACCGGTGTTTTCCCTTCCAGTTGGGTCATGGTTATTGTCATCCAATCATACGCGTGCTGGTTAACGGCAGTTGCCGACAAATCATGAGTGTCTATCTTAGTGCCTATCACCATTTTGATCACTCCAGGTCGTTTCAGGAATCCCCTTTTTGCCCAAAAGCTTCCAGCATTATGTGCCACAGGTATGACTGGAACGGCAGTATTCACTGCTAAACGTGCTCCACCAATACCGAATCGACCTATGGCTCCTGGAGGCAAACGAGTCCCTTCAGGAAACACCACCACCATTGCACCTGATTGCAATCGCTCTTTACCCTGCTCTATTACTTGATGCAAAGCTTTACGGCCAGCATTACGATCAATAGCAATTGGCCGTAACGACGCCAGTCCCCAACCAAAAAAAGGAATCCATAATAATTCACGTTTTAGCACCCATACCTGAGGAGGAAACACAGCCTGTAAAGCCAGTGTTTCCCAAGCTGATTGATGTTTGCATAAAATCACACAAGGCTCTGTCGGAATATTTTCGCGCCCTTCGACTTCAAGCCTTAATCCACAAATAATTTTTAACAGCCAGATATTCATGACCGCCCACCGGCTGACCACCCAGTAGCGTTGTTTAAACGGTAATGGCCAGATTAGCACGCCAATTACCGAGAATAGAATGGCTGTTATTGCGTAAATGATCAGAAAGATGAATGAACGGAAAATTTGCATCAAATTACGATTTCCAACAATGCATCGGCTACTGCAGCCAGATTGTCATATATCGGCACATCCTTGGGAATGCCTTTCTTCAGAGTCTTTTCACCTTTTCCGGTGCGTACCAGTATGGGTTTGGCTCCTGCAGATTGTGCCGCCTGGATATCGCGTAGAGAATCCCCTACCGCAGGAACATGGTCCAGGTTCACTCGTAACCGGTGAGCAAGTTCTTTAAATGCCGCATCTTTAGGTTTTCGGCACTCACAATTATCATCGGGACCATGTGGGCAGAAAAAAATGGCTTCGATGCGTCCACCAACTTGTGCCAGCATTCGTCGCATTTTGCTGTGGATACGGTTGAGAGTTTCCACATCCAGAAAACCTCTGGCAATACCAGACTGATTGGTGATAATCACCACCCGATAACCTGCATAATTCAATCTCGCAATGGCTTCCAGACTACCTTCAATAGGTCCCCATTCTGACGGCGATTTAATAAAATCATCCGAATCATGGTTTATCACACCATCACGATCAAGAATTATCAGCGACATATACGCATCCTAATTTTGTAACCGGGAAATATCTGCCACACCCATAAATAAAGCCCGAGTCTGATTCAACAACGCCAAGCGATTATGACGAATGGCTTCATCTTCTGCCATAACCATGACTTCGTCAAAAAACGCATCAATACTGTCTCGCATATCGGCTAGTCGACGCAACACGCCGGTGTAGTCAGCCTGCTGCATCAACGGTTCAACATCTGCAGATACACGTTTTAAAGTTTCCGCGAGTTGTTGTTCAGCTGTTGCTTCCAGTAAGGCGGGATTTAACTGATGATCCGCTTCATAGGCACCATTTTTACGTAGGATATTATCAATGCGTTTATTACCTGCCGCCAGCGCTTCAGCCTGTTCCATATCACGGAAAGCGGATACCGCCTGCATGCGCTGCATGAAATCCAGTGGGCGTGTGGGTTGTAAGGCTAAAACGGCTTCAAACACATCACCATGGTGACCTGCATCTGCTGCATAGCCACGCAAACGATCAAACAGATATTGCATCACCGGAGCCACGATTTCAGTTTCAGTAAGCTGTTTATCGTAACTTTGCACTGACTGTTGTAAAAGTTCAGCCAGATCCAAATCCAGATTATTTTCGATTATAATTCTCAGCACGCCCAACGCAGCACGCCGTAAGGCAAACGGATCTTTGGCACCTGATGGTGGCTGACCAATACCAAACAGACCGCACAAGGTATCGATTTTTTCAGCAAGACTTAATGCCTGCCCGGTTTTGCCCTGTGGCAAAGCATCACCGGCAAAACGTGGCAGATATTGCTCATCCATCGCTGCAGCCAACTCTTCCTGCTCGCCATCAAGACGCGCATAGAAGCTGCCCATAATGCCTTGCAGTTCGGGGAATTCGCCGACCATTTCAGTGACCAGATCACATTTGGCCAACATGGCAGCACGTTCGGCCAGTGCTACATCACCATCAATTTTGCCGGCAATAAAAACAGCCAGTTTCGCAACACGTTGGGATTTATCAAAGACCGTGCCCAGTTGATTCTGGAACACGATGGTTTTCAGTTGTTCCTGACGATCCGCTAATGGACGTTTTCTATCAGTATCCCAGAAAAACGCCGCATCGCTTAACCGGGGCAGAATCACCCGTTCATTACCGGCAATCACCTGCGCCGGGTCACGACTTTCGATATTACAAACGGTAATAAAAAATGGCAGTAACTTGCCTGCAGCATCTTTTACCGGAAAATATTTTTGATGGCCTTGCATTGAGGAGATTAACGCCTGCGACGGTAATTCCAGAAAACGCTTTTCAAACTCACCCGATAAGGCAACCGGCCATTCCACCAGACCGGTGACTTCATTGAGCAATTCATCATCAATAATGGCCTGACCACCCAGTTGGCTGGCCAATTCATTGACCTGTCCGCAAATGGCTTCGCGACGCTCAGCAAAATCAACCATCACATGGCCTTCGCTAAGCAATTGCGGCGCATAGGTTCGTGGACTGCTGATGCGAATCGCCTGGGGATGATGGAAACGATGTCCATAACTTAGTTGATTGGATTGCACGCCCAGTAAACTGGCTGGAATAATCTCATCTCCCAGCATCAACACCAGCCAATGCACCGGTCTGACAAATTCTTCAGATAAACTGCCCCAACGCATACGCTTGGGAATTGGCAATGCTGCTAAGGACTGCTTCACAATTTCCGGCAGTAACTCTGTGGCGGCCTGACCCGTCTGTTTTTCGCGGTAGACTAACCAGGCACCTTTATCCGTTTCCAGCGTTTCAAGTGCATCGACATCCACACCACAGGAACGGGCAAATCCCTGTAAGGCTTTGGTCGGGTTGCCTTCTTCATCAAAACCAGCGGTAACGGCAGGGCCACGCTTTTCGATATCACGATCGGCCTGGTGAGTCTGGAGGCCAGTAATCACTACCGCCAACCGACGTGGACTGGCATAGGCTTTTGACGTTGAGAAAGTGAGTTCTGCCTCAGTTAACCCTTTTTCAACACCTTTCAGTAAAGCTTCACTTAAAGTCGAAAGGGCTTTGGGCGGTAACTCTTCAGTGCCAAGCTCTAGCAGGAAATCACGTACATCACTCATGACTACACCTCATCCTGTTTACTTAACATCGGAAAGCCCAGAGATTCACGTCGGTCGAAGTAAGCCTGAGCAACTGCCCTGGCCAATGTTCTGACACGCAGGATAAAGCGCTGTCTTTCAGTGACCGAAATCGCTTTCCGTGCATCCAACAGGTTAAAGGTATGTGACGCTTTTAAAACCATTTCATAAGCAGGTAATGGCAAGCCCGCTGCAATCATTCTTTCACTCTCTTTTTCACAGGTATCGAACTGTTGAAACAGATGTTCGGTATTGGCATGTTCAAAGTTGTAGGTCGACATTTCGACTTCGTTCTGATGAAACACATCGCCGTAAGTCACTTTGCCGAGTGGACCATCAGCCCAAACCAAATCATAAACACTGGCTACGCCTTGTAAATACATGGCGATACGTTCCAGACCATAAGTGATTTCACCGCTGACGGGTTTACATTCGAGGCCGCCAACCTGCTGGAAATAGGTGAACTGTGTCACCTCCATCCCATTCAACCAGACTTCCCAACCCAGCCCCCAGGCACCTAATGTCGGTGATTCCCAGTTATCTTCTACAAAACGTATATCGTGGATGGTGGTATCAATTCCCAGCATTCTTAATGAGCCAAGATACAGCTCCTGAATATTCAAAGGCGATGGTTTGATCAACACCTGAAACTGATAGTAATGCTGGAGACGGTTAGGGTTGTCGCCATAACGGCCATCTGTCGGACGACGGGAGGGCTGCACATACGCCGCACTCCAGGGCTCCGGGCCAATAGCTCGCAGGAAGGTGGCCGGGTGGAAGGTACCCGCTCCAACCTCCATATCATAGGGCTGTAATAACACACAGCCTTGTTCTGCCCAGTATTGTTGCAGACGTAGAATCAGTTCCTGAAAAGTTTTTGGCGTGGCCGCCACAGTTGCCGCAGAATTACTCATTGAGAAAATTGTCTTCGCATGACTAAAAATGTACTGATTATAGCGAATAAAGCAGTGGCTTGTAGAGACAACTCCGTAATGAATTTATGCGCTTGACGGTTTGACTGAAGCGACAGTCACCGCAAAGAAACAGATACGGTACAATGCAGCCACCTTAATTTGTGTTAAAGAGCAGAATTATGTCGCGACTTATCGGCATCGTGATGGATCCCATTTCGGCCATCAATATCAAAAAAGACAGCAGTTTTGCGATGCTATTGGCTGCTCAGGCCAAGGGCTGGACAATCCAATATATGGAACAACAGGATCTGTATCTGAGCCAGGGCAAAGTGATGGCCAGCATGCGGGATTTACAGGTCATTGAAGATGCCAATAATTGGTATCAATTAGGCGAACCAACAACCCGCAGGCTTAGCGAACTTGATGCCATCCTGATGCGCATCGATCCCCCATTTGATATGGAATATATCTACAGCACATACCTGTTGGAACAGGCTCAGTCTGAGGGCGTATTAGTGGTGAACCATCCACAAAGCCTGCGTGATGCCAACGAAAAACTGTTTACTGCCTGGTTTCCGCAATGTTGTCCGCCTACCTTGGTCACCCGGAAAAAACAACTGATGCGTGAATTTCAGCAACAACATGGCGATATTATTATCAAACCATTAGATGGCATGGGCGGCGCTTCTATTTTCAAAGTCAGTCAGGGCGATCCGAATTTTTCGGTGATTGTCGAAACGCTTACCGAGCAAGGCAAAAAATCGGTGATGGTGCAGCAGTATTTACCGGCAATTAAAGACGGTGATAAACGTATTCTGCTGATTAACGGCGAACCAGTTCCCTTCGCCTTGGCCCGAATCCCTGCGGATGGCGAAACACGTGGCAATTTGGCAGCGGGTGGTCGGGGTGAAGGCCGACCACTCACAGATAGAGATCGCTGGATTTGTCAGCAGGTTGGGCCAAAATTACGTGAAAAAGGTCTGTTATTTGTTGGTCTGGATGTGATTGGCGATTATCTGACTGAGATTAACGTCACCAGCCCGACCTGTATTCGTGAGCTGGATCGGCAATTCAACCTGAATATTGCCGGTGATTTGATGAATTGTATTGAGGCACATTTATGAAGACTGTTTTACACAGCCTTGTATTGGTAATTGGTTTAAGTTTATTAAGTGCATGTGGTAATCAGGATAGGGCGCTGCAAGCCAAGTTTTATGCTTTTGGCACCGAAATCGACGTCAGTCTGTACGGTGTTGATGAAGAAACGGCAGCTCAAACTATTGATGCTCTGGAGCAATCCTTTTCAGAAGTAAATGACCTGTGGCATGCATGGCAGCCGAGTGTGTTAACCAAAATTAATGATGCAATTGCAGCAGAACAATCCATTGCAGTGGATGACAATGTTGCCAGCGTGATTTTACTGGCTCAGAAACTGGCGAAAGACAGTGGCCATTTGTTTAATCCGGCAGCCGGTAATTTATTTGCATTATGGGGATATGAGCAGGATGACTGGTTTGAATCCCGTCCACTTCCCCCACAGGCTGATATCGATGCATGGCTGGCCGTCAGCCCGACGATGGATGATATTGTTATCGAAAATGGGCAACTAACCAGTAAAAATTCTACCGTAAGACTGGGCTTTGGTGGTTTTGCCAAAGGTTATGCGGTTGATAATGCCATCGCAATTCTGCAGCAACAGGGTATTGAAAATGCCGTGGTCAATATTGGTGGCGATTTACGTGCCATAGGAACTCATGGCGAACGTCCCTGGATTATTGGCATTCGCCACCCCAGACATGACAGAGTGTTAGCCTCGGTCGCTGTCAGTGATGATGAAAGTGTTTTCAGCTCTGGAGATTACGAACGTTTTTTTACCTATGAAGGAAAACGTTACCCGCATATTTTGGATCCACGTACCGGCTATCCTGCTGATCAGGCAATGTCCTCTACCGTGATTCACGAGAATGCATCCTTGGCAGATGCTGCAGCAACAGCGATTTTTGTAGCAGGCAGTAACTGGCCAACCATTGCTGCCGAAATGGGACTTGATATGGTTATGCTGGTCACTGAAGATGGTCAGGTAGAAATGAGTCCTGCGATGCAGAAACGTGTCAGATTAACCGGACATGATGCCGAACCGGTAATTCGCGAAATTCCACACGAGTGAGTGAATGATTTCGACCAGCAGAGCCACTGATCGGATAATTCTGACCCTTATCGGGTCGGTCATTTTGCATGTTATCGTGCTGTTTTCAATCAGTTTTAACGTGTTTTCACCACCGACCAATGCACCCGTCAATCAACTGGATATCACGCTGGTCAAACAGCAGACTGAACAGCAATCGGAAGAGGCCAGTTACCTTGCTCAGGTCAATAATGAAGGTGGCGGTGAAACCGAAGAAAAAACGCCTGAACCCACACTTGACTTGCCGGTACCAATTGCCGAAGAGGCTCCCGCATCAACAGACCCCGTATCTGCCACGATTACGGAACTGGATCCGGTTCCTGTAGAACCGGTTATCCCCGCCCCCCTTGTAGAACCGGCTCCGCCAGTTGAACCATCTCCTCCAGCAGAGGCGCCAGCTGAAAAGGTGGTTCCAGAGCCCCCAACTGAAAAACCAGTGGTTGAGACAAAACCCGACCCCGAAACCGCCAGCAAAAAAGTCACGGCTGAAAAGGCTGAACGTAAGGTAGATACTTCTGAAATTGTCACTGAAGAGACCGTCGATACCGTTGAAGAAACAGCAGAAATTACGCCAAAAGTTTCTGGTGCAGAGCTGGTTGCTCGGGCAAGAAGCGAAATCGGATCACTGCAGAGCACATTGGAAAATAACAGTATGGCGTTAAGCAAATCCCCAAAAAAACGCCGTATTTCAGCGTCCACCAAAGAATATGCTGCTGCGGCCTATATGCGATCCTGGGAGATGAAAGTGGAACGTATTGGCAATATGAATTATCCCCAGGAAGCCAAGGATAAAGGTATTAACGGTAGCTTGATGTTATCAGTGGATATCAAACCGGATGGCAGCGTGCCGCCCGATGGTATTGTAGTGTCTCGATCTTCCGGGCATAAGGTACTGGATGATGCCGCCGTGCGAATTGTACGTTTAGGTGCTCCCTATGCCGCCATCCCCGAGGATGTTCTGCAAAATAATGACATGCTTACCATTATCCGTACCTGGAAGTTTGAAAGTGCCCGAGGCCTGTTGGCCCATTAGTTATTCAGTCAGTATTCTGTTGTTGATATAACTGGTAACCCGTCTCGGCCTTACTGCGGTTGTTATAACTCAGCGCCAATTCCGACTTCAGCTTTTCTGCAATTTGCTGTAACACTTCCAGTGAACCGTGACGTAACTCCAGTTCGACTTCATGAATAATCGCCTTGTTGTTACCCGAAACGGCCTCACCAAAATCATACGCCAGCTCAATCAGGGTATCCTGGGTGGCTTCCAGCATAAGAATATCCCGGTTAAATTTGGTATAGAACAGACGCTGCAACTGCTTCCAGCTGCCACTGTCATCGACCATCGGCGCTAACGGTGTTTGTCGAAGCAAGGGCAGATCAAACTCACCATTCATGATGGGATGTTCCCATTCTTCACGCTGATGCAGACCATCCTGAACCTTGCCACTGGTTTTAACGGTTTGCAGCCATTGATCGTCGATCTGTCGCATACGTAAAGCGATGCCCTGCTGTTTCAGTTTCAGTTGCGGGGTATCAAAGTACTCCGTCCGCAGATGCAACTGCTTTCGCTCACTGACCATGGCTTGCAGCCATTCCAGATCAGCAAGATTCAGTTTGGTCTCGCCATTCACGGTAAGTTTCATTTCCTGTTCAAGACTCATTTTAATAACGGCTTCAGATAATGTCCGGTATGCGAACGTGGATATTCAGTGATTTGCTCCGGCGTGCCGACAGCAATCACTTCACCACCGCCAGCGCCACCCTCAGGCCCCATATCAATTACCCAGTCGGCGGTTTTTACCACATCCAGATTATGCTCAATCACCACGATAGTGTTACCCCGATCGCGTAAATGATGCAAGACTTTCAGCAGTTGCTCAATATCGTAAAAATGCAGCCCTGTGGTCGGCTCATCAAGGATATACAGCGTTTTACCGGTATCACGTTTGGATAATTCTTTGGCCAGTTTGACCCGTTGCGCTTCACCGCCGGAAAGCGTCGTGGCATTCTGACCCAGCTTGATATAGGTCAGGCCGACATCAATCAAGGTTTGCAGTTTTTTCGCCACCACCGGAATATTTTCAAAAAACACATTGGCATCTTCGATAGTCATATCCAGCACTTCAGTGATGGTTTTACCTTTATAGCGAATATCAAGGGTTTCACGATTGTAGCGCTTACCTTTACAGACATCACAAGGCACATAAATATCGGGTAAAAAGTGCATTTCGACCTTAATCAAACCGTCACCCTGACAGGCTTCACAGCGGCCGCCTTTAACATTAAAGCTAAATCTTCCAGGTCCATAACCTCTGGCCCGTGCTTCCTGAGTACCCGCAAATAGCTCTCGTATCGGGGTGAAAAGACCGGTGTAGGTAGCAGGATTAGAGCGCGGCGTCCGACCAATCGGGCTTTGATTAATCGCCACGACTTTATCTAATTGTTCCAGGCCGAGAATATCGGTATGCGGTGCGGGTTCTTCGGAAGCACCATTTAATGTCTTGGAAGTCAGCTTCAGCAGCGTTTCGTTAATTAAGGTGGACTTTCCTGAACCAGACACGCCGGTAACACAAGTCATCAGACCGATCGGAATATCGACATCGACATGTTTCAGGTTATTACCGCAGGCACCACGCAGACCAATGGATTTACCGGCATGGGCGGTTTCGCGTTTAGCTGGGATTTCAATTTTTCGACGACCAGACAGGTATTGTCCGGTAAGCGAATGCTCACTTTTCATAATATCTTCTGGCGTGCCCTGCGCCACAATTGCACCACCATGGACCCCGGCACCCGGCCCGATATCCAGCACATAATCGGCACTGCGAATCGCATCCTCATCATGTTCAACCACAATCACCGTATTTCCCAAATCACGCAGCCGGGTCAGTGTTCCCAAAAGACGATCATTGTCACGCTGGTGCAGACCGATGGAGGGTTCATCAAGGATATACATCACTCCTACCAGACCGGCACCAATCTGGCTGGCCAGCCGGATACGCTGAGCTTCACCACCGGATAAGGTATCTGCACTGCGCGCCAGCGACAGGTAATCCAGCCCGACATTAACCAGAAAACTCAGACGGGCACTGATCTCGCTGACTATCTTGCTGGCTATCTCGCCACGTTTGCCAGGCAGCTCTAGTTGCTGGAAAAACTCGGTGGCTTCACCAATCGGCATCGCCGTTATTTCTGGCAAATTGGTTTCATTGATAAATACATTACGTGAGGCTTCCCGTAAGCGGGTGCCATGGCAATCCGGACAGGCTCTGATTGAATGGAATTTCGCCAGTTCATCACGAACACTACCCGATTCAGTCTCATGATAACGGCGTTGCAGGTTGGGAATAATACCTTCGAAAGCATGTTTTCGGCTTACTCGTTTGCCACGATCACTGATATAACTGAAATCAATTTCGGTACGACCACTGCCATACAAAATCACTTGGCGGACATTTTCAGGTAACGAGTCAAATGCCGCATCAATATCAAATTGAAAGTGATCGGCTAGCGATAGAATCATTTGGTAGTAATAGGCATTACGACGATCCCATCCGCGAATGGCACCGGCCGCCAAACTAAGTTCAGGGTGTGCAACGACTCGGGAAGGATCAACAAATTGCTTGATGCCTAAACCATCACAGGTCGGGCAGGCACCGGCCGGATTATTAAAGGAAAACATGCGCGGTTCGAGTTCGGCTATTGAATAGCCACACTCAGAGCAGGCAAAACGCGCCGAAAATAATGTTTGATCCGAGTCATCATCCATCGAGACGACTTTGGCCACACCATCGGCTAATTTCAAAGCCGTTTCAAACGATTCCGCCAGACGTTGTTGCAGATCTTCGCGTACTTTAAAACGGTCAACCACGGCTTCTATCGTGTGTTTTTTGCGTAATTCAAGCTCTGGTGGATCGTCCAGTTCAACGACTTCACCATTGACTCTGGCACGCACAAACCCTTGGGCCCGCAACCCTTCAAACACTGACAGATGTTCGCCCTTGCGATCCTGAATTACCGGAGCCAATAACATTAAACGTTTGCCTTCCGGCATGGCTAATACGGTGTCTACCATCTGACTCACGGTTTGTGCTTCCAGCGGCAGATGATGCGTTGGGCAGCGCGGTTCACCGGCTCTGGCCAACAACAATCTTAAATAATCATAGATTTCAGTGATGGTACCGACAGTAGAACGTGGATTATGTGATGTCGACTTCTGTTCAATCGAAATGGCCGGGGAAAGTCCCTCAATATGGTCAACATCGGGTTTTTCCATCATCGATAAAAACTGTCTGGCATAGGCTGAAAGCGATTCCACATAGCGCCGCTGACCTTCCGCATATAAGGTATCAAAAGCCAGTGACGATTTGCCTGATCCGGACAAGCCGGTAATCACAATCAGTGCATCTCTGGGCAGGTCCAGATCGATGTTTTTAAGGTTGTGCGTACGGGCGCCGCGAATACTGATTTTTTTCATGCCTGTTCCGTAGTAAAATCCAACGGATCAATATACTCTGTCACCCTATCATGACGCAAAAGCAAGCCACACCTGACGCACTTAGTGCGCTGGAGAAACGTACCATTTCCGGTTTATCAGTCATCTTCGCCCTGCGTATGCTGGGTTTGTTTATGATTTTGCCGGTATTTTCGCTCTCCGCCCAACAATATTCACACAGCACGCCTTTATTAATAGGTCTCGCGATTGGTGCCTATGGTTTAACGCAGGCGCTGTTGCAAATTCCATTTGGCATGCTCTCCGACCGAATTGGCCGTAAGAAGGTCATTTATCTGGGTTTGCTCCTGTTTGCCCTCGGTAGCCTGTTAGCCGCCATGGCAGACTCAATTTACACTGTCATTATTGGTCGATTATTACAAGGCAGTGGCGCGATTGCCGCCGTAGTCATGGCCTTAACCGCAGACCTTACCCGCGATCAGCATCGCACCAAAGCGATGGCCGCCATCGGTATCAGCATTGGCTTATCATTTTCCGTGGCATTAGCCAGTGGGGCGGCTTTAGAAAGCTGGATTGGACTGGATGGTATCTTCTGGGCCACTGCATTAATGGCTGTTTTTGGCATGTTGGTATTGCATTGGTGGGTTCCCACTCCTTATAAACACAAACAACATCAGGATATGAAACCAGCCCGCGCACAAATTGGCGAGGTATTGGCGAATATTTCCATTATGCGTCTGGTCGCCAGTATTCTGATTCTCCATTTATTACTCACGTTAAGTTTTTTCGCGCTACCAATCGCCTTGCAGGATTTTGCCGGCGTCGCCAAAGCGGATTTAGCGTTAACCTATTTACCAGTGTTATTACTGGCGTTTATCTGCATGGTGCCGTTTATTCTGCTGGCCGAAAAACAGCGCAAAATGAAACTGGTATTTACCGGCGCAATTGCCGTGCTGGCTGTCGCTCAGATCGGTTGGGCTCTATTACCCGGCTCATTGGCCATGCTGATGATTTGCTTATGGTTATTTTTCACAGCATTTAATATTCTTGAAGCCAGCCTGCCATCGATGATGTCCAAACTCAGTCCGATTAAAAACAAAGGCACAGCGATGGGAATCTATTCCAGCGCGCAGTTTATCGGTGCTTTTATTGGCGGTATATTAGGTGGCATTATTTACAGCATTGGTGATATCAGCTGGATCTTCTGGTCTGCAGGACTGATCAGTGCTGGGTGGTTGATTATGATGTTGCCGATGCAGGCACCAAAACATTACAGTAGCCGCATTGTTCCATTAAACGAAGTCACCGCTGAAACGGCTGATGAATTTGTAGAACGGCTGAATGCTATTAAAGGCGTGGTTGAGATCGTGATTGTGCTTGAAGAGCGGATCGCGTACGTTAAATATCTTGCCGATGATGTCGATTTGCATGAACTCGAAGCGTGTCTGATTTATGCATAGTAAAATGAACCAAAATTTGAATTAGTAAAGGAATTCACCATGTCAGTAAACAAAGTTATTCTGGTTGGCAGACTCGGGGTTGATCCTGAAAGCCGGGCTTTTCCTAATGGTGGCTCGATCTGTAATTTGCGGATTGCGACCTCAGAAAGCTGGCGTGATAAACAAACCGGTGAGCGCCAGGAACGCACCGAATGGCATCGCGTTGTATTACGTAATAAACTGGGGGAAATTGCTCAGCAATATCTGCGTAAAGGCTCGCAAGTCTATATTGAAGGCCGTATTCAGACGCGTAAATGGCAAAACCAGCAAGGTCAGGACCAATACACCACCGAAATTGTTGGCAATGAAATGACCATGCTGGACAGTAAAGGCGCCGGTGGCGGCAGTAATGATAGTCAGGATTACGGTCAAGGTCGTCCATCTCAGCCCGCAGCAAAAGGTAATTACAACAATCCACAACCGGCTTCAGCCTCTGCCGGCCCGGATTACGGTTCAGGTGGTGATGCTGATTATTACGATGATGATATTCCTTTCTGAGAAGGTCACCTAAGAGTGAAAGTGTAAAGTAAATCTGCTAAGCCCCATATATTTGGGGCTTTTTTGTATTGTTTGCCATATTTTTTACATTGATTCCCAAACCCAACAGTGGGAGTATGTCGGATTGCTATTTTTATCAATAGAAGTCTATGAACAAAATTCAACACACTACGATTCGCCCGTTAAGAACCTTAAATCTGCTGTCCCAGGAAGAAATTCAACGCATCAGCAATACCAGCGAAGATTTGCATCGTCTGTTTCGTGATTGCGCTTTGGCGATTTTAAATACCGACAGTCATCAGGATGATGCAGAACAGATCTTTCATACCTATGCGGATTTCGATATCAAACTGGTCCCGCAATCCCGAGGGGTCGTGTTGGAAATCAAAAATGCCCCTGCACAGTCTTTTGTTGATGACAAAATTATTCGCGGAATACAGGAGCATTTGTCATCAGCGCTGCGCGATATTATCTATACCGATTTCAAAATTCTTGCCCGGCAAACCTCACCGACCTCTGAACAGATTACCGATAGCGTGTTTATGATTCTGCGTAATGCGGATGCCATTAAACCCAATATGACGCCAAATCTGGTGGTGTGCTGGGGTGGCCATTCGATTCCACGGGAAGAATATGATTACGCCAAACACGTAGGCTATGAACTGGGCTTGAGAAATCTCGATATCATTACTGGCTGTGGTATTGGTGCAATGAAAGGCCCGATGAAAGGTGCGGCGGTGGGTCATGCCAAGCAACAATTCAAAAACGGTCGTTATATCGGTATCAGTGAACCCGGTATTATTGCCTCAGAATCACCGAATGCAATTGTCAATGAACTGGTAATCATGCCAGATATTGAAAAGCGGCTGGAGGCCTTTGTCCGGCTGGGTCATAGCTTTATTGTTTTTCCCGGTGGAGTAGGAACTGTCGAGGAAATTTTCTATTTACTAAGTATATTGCTACATCCAGAAAACAAGCAGGGTATTCCACTAGTCTTTGCTGGTCCTGAATCCTGCCGTAATTATTTTGTGACGCTGGACAAATTCCTGCGCCGCTGCCTCGGTGATGCTGTGGCAGAACTGTATCAAATCATTATTGGCGAGCCAGCTACAGTAGGTCAGATCATTCGTGATTCCGTTAATCAGGTGCACCAGGCTCGGCGCGAATCTCAGGATGCCTATTACTATAACTGGCAATTACATATCGATCCGATGCTACAACAGCCATTTATCCCCACTCATGAAAATATGGCGTCATTAAGGTTATACCCAGATATGCCACGTCATGAGCTGGCCAGCAATTTACGTTCGGCATTTTCCGGCATCGTTGCTGGTAATGTAAAAGCCTTTGGGATCCGTGAAGTGGCTAAACATGGTCCCTACATCATCAACGGCGATCCGGATTTAATGCAAGCCATCGATGACTTGTTACGTATTTTTGTCCGTGAAAAACGTATGAAACTGGGACAGGACGAATATGCTTACAAACCGTGTTACAAACTGCTGGATTAATCCAGCAGTTTGTAACAATTGTTAGGCTTCATCATGCAGATGAAAAACTTTATTCATCACCTGCCATTTGCCATCAATTTTTAACAAATTGAAAAAGTCAGTAAATCGATGACCGGTCCAGTTATCTGATTCGAGTCTGACGCTGGCTGCCGTACCAACCACATCGATATGTGTAATTTTTGATTTCATGTCTTTGGCCGGCCCATTTTCATCATTCCAGTCATACAGTCCCTGAATAGGACCAGCAAATAAATCCGGGCCAACATAACCATAAATAGTGGCGTCCTGGTGAAAGGCTGGCTTCATGAGTTCACCACGTCCAGAAACGGCACCATCAATATAGTGCTGTATCAGCTTACTGATGGCATCATGATCACTCATTAAAGTAGCGGTGGTGTTTGACATGGGGATCCCCTTGCTGTTTATTGAAGCGTTCAATATAACATAACCTTTTCGGGGAAATTTCCCGCTGGGTTAGCGTAAAACAACATTCAAAAAATAAGTTTCAGTTGCTTTACATAAATCAATTCGCAAGCATTGGCACCCGTATCTTCGCGGCTTAAGGAGCTGCGCCAGCGCCAGCCATCATCGGCACTCACATTGACCAAATAACCTTGCAACGTAATTAATTGACCCGGACGGATCTGTTTGAGCGTTCTGGCGACTTCATCATTCGCCGGAATCAAATGCATATTGGCACTTTGGGTTTCAATACTCCGGCGCGGTATTGGAAATGACTCTACTTGCCAGAAATACCACCGACCAGACTGGCGAATGTTGATCTGTTTGACAACTTGCGGATTGGCCATTTCGCCCCAGCCCAATACCAAATCGGTAGGTGATAAATCGGCTTCACGTCCCAACCAATAGTCTTCGCGTGATAACACTCTAGCTTTTAGTTTAAATTCCGCCACGGGTTGTATTGCATAGGCCTGTAAAGGAATAGGCTGCAAGCCTGACACCTCGGATTGTTGAGGTGCGTTATCTATAACCTGGTGAGGAGCAGCATAGTTGATCTCAGCAGTCGAACAATGGCGCCAGCCGAAAAAAATTACTCCGATAATAAACAGCCAACGCCACATACGATAATCAGCTAACCATCAATTCGAAAACGTCTAGCAGCCAGGAATACCAAAAGCAACACCGGTATTCCCATTAATGCCGTCAGCAAAAAGAACTGCTCATACCCCATACTTTCGACCATCGTCCCGGAATAACCACCGAGTATTTTTGGCAATAAGGTCATCAGTGAGCTGAAGATGGCATATTGCACTGCGGTAAACGATATATTCGTTAGGCTGGATAAAAAGGCAATAAACGCGGCGCTGGCCATACCGCCGGACAGATTATCAGCAGAAATCACGATATACAGCATCCAGATATCATTGCCCATTTGAGCAAGCAGCATAAACAACAGATTGGTCAGTGCCGATAAAACGGCCCCTAAAAACAGGATCCGCATGACCCCGAAACGTAATGCCAGGATGCCGCCAAGAAAACCACCAACAATGGTCATAAACAAGCCAAACGTTTTTACCACCGTAGCAATCTCGGGCTTGGTAAAGCCCATATCCTGATAAAAGATATTGGCGATCACGCCCAGTACAATGTCGGAGATTCGATACAGCCCTATCAATGACAACAGCAGTAACGCCATCGACAGTCCATAACGTTTGAAGAAGTCCTGCACAGGCTCAACATAACTGCGATGCACAATGTTCTTTTGTACCCAGCCCATTAATATCAACACTTTGGCAATAATCACCGCCACAATCGTGGCCAGTACCAATCGCACCAGTTCAACACCGATGGCAGCCAATGGGCCATTATTTACCCAGCTGAGCATTTGCAACCGCGCTTGAACCGCCCAGTCACCAGTGAGATAAAAACAGCCAATAAAACCACTGATCGACAGAGAAAAAGTCAGCATCAAACCCAGATAATCACGTTTGCGATCATCGTGTATTTTTTTATTAACTTCAGGCTCGGGGCTTAATAACGTGGTGACCACGCCAATCAACATCAGCGACGCCATAATCAGATAACTTTGACGCCACGCCCGATAATCATATTCGCCCACTTCCGAACCAAAATAACTGGCCAGCATCAATGCGCCCGCTCCGGCCAGTAACATGCCAATTCGATAACCGGCGATATAACTGGCAGACATTAATGCCTGTAAACGGGTATCGGCAGATTCGATACGATAGGCATCAATCACCACATCCTGCGTTGCAGCTGAAAATCCCAGTAACACCGCCGCGATAGCCATTAAAGTCAGAGAATGCGTTGCCGGATCGACCATCGCCATCAATATGATTGAAGTAATAATCATCAGTTGCGATAAAAATAACCAGCTACGCCGTCGACCTAACAGCCGATGCAAAATCGGTAACGGCAGAATATCCAGCAGCGGGGCCCAGACAAACTTGAAGGAATAACCCAGCGCCGCCCAACTGAAATATGTGACTGCGCTGCGATCAACGCCAGCTTCACGTAACCATAGGCTGAGTGAGGAAAAAATCAGTAATAACGGCAACCCTGCCGCAATACCCAGAAACAGCATGGTGACGACTTGTGGGGTTAAAAAAGCCCGCAGACTTTCCTGCCAGGAACGGATGCTTGCAATCAAATTGAGCTCACTGATGAGGTTAAATCGGTTAGGGCCAGTTTCTCTTTCATAACCGTTTCTGTTGTGAATTGAAAAATCGTCACGCAAAGCGCGGGAAAAAATTATTAGCTATTCTAAATGAATGACGAACAACTCGCTGTGGCGTTTTTTTCAATCGTATCAATGGTTGGATTATAAAAAAATAAATCACCCCTAAAGTAACATCGTCGCTTGTGGCAATCCACTCAGAAATAAATGCCCGTTCAGATAAAAGCTCTCACTTGCCACAACAGTGAGTTGATTGTGTGAAAATAGCGAGAACTCAATCATCCCTATATTTCAATGGCAAAACAACGAAAAATCATTCACGTAGATATGGACGCGTTTTATGCCTCAGTTGAACAACGTGACTTTCCCGAACTGAAAGGCAAACCACTAATCGTGGGTGGTCAACCCGACAGTCGTGGCGTGGTGGCCGCGTGCAGCTATGAAGCGCGCAAATTTGGCATTCATTCTGCAATGGCTTCATCACGGGCCTATCGATTATGCCCCGAAGCCATTTTTGTCCGTCCCCGTTTTGATGCCTATAAAGAAGTATCCAACCAAATCCGCGAAATCTTCTGGCGCTATGCTTCGGAAGTCGAACCGCTGTCACTCGACGAAGCCTATCTGGATGTGACTTATACCGAGTCGTTCAACGGTTCGGCCACATTAATCGCCAAAGCCATCAAAAGCGAAATTCTCGCCGAGACTGGACTCACCGCTTCAGCCGGCGTCTCCTACAATAAATTTCTCGCCAAAATTGCCTCCGATATGGATAAACCCGATGGCCTGTATCTCATCCGCCCAGAACAGGGCCAGGAATTTGTAAACAAACTACCCATTGGCAAATTTCACGGCATCGGCCCCGCCACTGAAATTAAAATGAAAAACCTCGGCGTCCATACCGGCCATGACTTACGGCAGAAATCCTTAACCGAACTGAGCGAACGCTTCGGTAAATCTGGTCAGTATTATTACAACATCGCCCGGGCTATTGATGACCGCCCGGTCCGTAGTCAACGCATCCGCAAATCACTAGGAAAAGAAACGACTTTTGCCGAAGACATTCTTTCCATACCGGATCTAAACAACATCCTGCTCGACGTCGCCGAACAAGTACTCGGCAGCCTTAGCAAACACAATATGCAAGGCAGAACGGTTACCGTTAAAGTGAAATACGCTGACTTTCAGCAAGTCACCCGTGCTCAGACACTTGATCACAGTATTGGCTTTGCTGATTTGCAGGAATGGTTACCGAAGTTGTTGGCTCGGACTGAAGCTGGGCACAAACCGGTTAGATTAGTGGGGTTGAGTTTGAGTGGGTTTGATTTGCCGGTTGTTGAGAAGGGGCTGGCGCAGTTGGATTTAATGTTAAGTCATAAATCTTAACTGATAAATATGCTATTTTCATTTTAAATTACATGTTTTTTCTATACAAAACATGACTGTATAAAAGAGAAAAACAATGAAATTAGATGAAAAAATATGGGGTATTGCTAAATGGAGGTTTTTGCAATCAGAAGCTTCACATTGGCTTGTTAATAATAAGGCTCTTGAAATTGTCTTTTTCGTTGGATTATCTGTATGGGCGTATTTTGAGTTTTTCTCATCTGGTAATTATTCAAATATTAAATATTTAGGCCTAATATCAGCTGTGTCAGCTTTTGTAGTTATGCGCACTAGGTACAGTAGTTATACTGGCTTTTTTGATGGTTACGAATGTGGTTTTAAGGATGCTTAGATTACTGGGGTAAAACTCATAATGAGGCCTCCGATAGTATTATTATTGAGGCAGTATTGCGCGACATCGAGATTAATGAAACAAAAATAAGTGATGAAAACAAGATATCCCGAGATACTGAAGTAAAAAAAGGATTCTCAAAACTTGTCGGATTCTTTCTTACTTGGAAAAAACTTCAGTAGATTGTAAAAATGTCCAAGCAGCCAATCATCTCCCCGCCCTTATCATTGAGCTACTTACACTTCGCTACGCCATTTTCTAGCTGCCAGTTATTGGGAAATAGCGATGAGTAACGACTCTGAGAAAAAACAACATGAGGTAGAGGTATTTCGTGAGTTCGTTGCTCGCTCCCATTACGACATAATCGCAGACTCCATAATAAATGGGAATCACATAATGGAGGAGCCCGATATTCTTTGTAGGACTTATAATAACGAAGCGCTTGCTTTCGAGCTGAGCGGTCTTACAGACGAGAACCTAATGATAGTAAAAAAGAGGTGGGAATCGAAGAATGCTGAATATACTCGTACCTCAGACCCAGTTTACGGAATTGTCTCCAAAAAACTAACAAGAGTTTACGCTGTGTCCTGTCCGGTACATCTACTAATTTATCGAAATTATCTTGGTACTCCTGATTCGATGGTCGTGGAACAGATCAAGCAAACCTGCAAGCTAATCCCACATAATTTCGCATCTATTTGGTACTTGGGTCAGGAAGTCCATAAAATCGAATAAAAAACTAATAGCTCGTAGGTTGAAACCTAACAATTTGAATCCTTTTCCCGATGTTGCCGCTGCCGCTGGGCGTTCATTTATTTTGCATGCCCACAAATTCATCAGGAATGAATTTGGATGCCAGAGGCACCCGAAGGGTAAGCGACAGGGATGTCGCGAATCAAAATAAACGAACCAAACAAAAGGGCAGCCCATACTCGCCCTGCGGGTTCCCTGCGCTTCTCGATCTGGTCGGGCATGACGGAAACTTCCTTCGGTCAGACAGCCGTCATGCTGATCCGACCAGCTCTGCGATGCTCGGCTTCGCATAAGGGCGTTAGGGAAAGCCGTTGAGGTCGGCGATAAAATCCCCTTTTGTGCTGCCGGTAAAAATGGTTAACTCAGGATAAGAAATCGGAATGTTTGAGCGCAGCGAGTTTTTTCGATTTCCTGAGATAACCATTTTTATCGGGGAGCCGCAGGCCAGCACAAGGGGTGCCTTTTCTTTTGGTTCGTTTTCTTTGGGCAAACAAAGAAAATGAACTCGCCCAATAGGGCGAAATATTTCCCCAAACTTCTTGAATTGTTGGGCTTCATTGCATTCAACCCAAACCTAAAGGATGATGGGGCATGACGGAAATTGATTCGTGGCATCCATGCCACTCACCCTCCGGGCGCCTCCGGCGTCCAAATTTGTTCCAGACAAATTTGTGAGCGCAGCGAGTTTTGTGAGTCTCCCTGACAAAAACCGCAACGCAGTGAAGCTGCAGGCCAATACAAGGAGTGCCCTTGGGTTGTTAGGGAATTGGGCACGCAATTCCCTGACTCGACATTAAGTCGAAACAGAAATTATCAACACCAACTTTATGATCGTTTTCTTTATCCTTCCCATGCTACCCACACTGTAAGCATCATCATAATCATCAACCTGCATTTGACATACCATATATGATATAGATACCATTTTTAGTATGTGGGAGATATTTGAGCATAAACGCGTGGCTAAGAATCTGTCTGCAGCACCTGCTGAAGTACAGAAACGCTATGAAAAATGGAAAGATATTGTTTCCATTTCAGGGCCGCAGGGATTGAAACAAATCCGCGGTTTTAACGATGAAGCATTATTGGGAAAATGGCAGGGGTTTAGATCCTCGCGGCTGAATATTCAATATCGTGTTATCTACAAGGTTCAGAACGACCAAGTATTGGTAGAAGTCGAAAAAGTAACACCTCATGACTATGGGAGGAAATGACATGAGCGATTATCGTAAAGCAAAAAGAAGGATTGAGGTTTCAGTCGGCGAATCTGTGCGGATTTTGCGTGAACTTCAGGAAATGAGCCAGAATGAACTGGCAACAGCCACCGGCATCCCCCAATCAACCATCTCGGCTATTGAAAATAACCGAGTACGTTTGGGTGTAGAGCGCGCAAAGGTTCTGGCCCGTGCGCTGCAGTGTCATCCTGCTGTTTTGGTTTTTCCGGGCTGGGATATTGAGCACGAATCGGCTGCATAAAATATTACCCTCGCCCCAGCCTTCTCCCATCAAGGAAGAAGGGCTTAACATTGTTGGGCTTCATTGCATTTAGCCCAATTTAACCGGCAACACGCCACACCCTAACCATTTGATTTTAATTTATTTTTTAATATTTTAAAACGACTGAGAGCACATTTCACAAAATTGCCGTCTTTATGTTTGAATTGCTTTTTCAAAGCTTTTTTAACTTCCCAGGTGCCTTTGTAACCATTCGGGAAAACCACTAAATCACCCGCTTTAAAGGTGGTTGGCGGGCCACCATCGTTAGGCGTCATGACACATTCACCTTCAACGATATAAGCGATTTCTGTAGTGACAAACGACCATGGGAAGACAGATACGCCTTTTTCCCATGTTGGCCAGTGAGCAACGCCCAAGTTTTTTAAAATGGCTTCGCTGGGATTGCTATCAACTGTAATTTCTTTCATTTACCTTCCTAAAATTTTAGATTTATCCCCAACAGCAGAATGCTTTTGGATGGACGCTGGTGATTTGCATGCGTTATTTTGCCTGTCTTTTAACGATAAACCGAATTTATCGTGCACATCCCTTGTTAGGTCATGGGGGATCTCGTAGGTTTGTGCCGAGCATGTGAAGTGAAGACAGCGTTTTTAAATAATTTCGATGAATTATTGGGCTTAATTTCATGCAGCCTACCCCCCTTTTTTTTGTGTTGACGAGTAGCGGCTTTTTGTCAGGATTAGAGACTTACCTGTCTGATTCGTGGCATCCATGCCACTCACCCTTCGGGCGCCTCCGGCGTCCAAATTTGTTCCAGACAAATTTGTGAGCGCAGCGAGTTTGGTGAGTCTCCCTGACAAAAAACGCAACGCAGTGAAGCCGCAGGCCAACACAAAGGGTGCCCTGGGGTTGTTAGGGGAATGGGCACGCATTCCTCTGACTCGGCATTTAGTCGAAACAATCTTATTAAACATCAAACCGGTTTAAATATGACCATGCCGATTGTTAGGTTTCATTGCACTCAACCCAACTTACCGATCAGCTTATCGCATTTAAATAATTTATAAACACTTGCACAACAATAAACAGCGTCTTGTTTAAACACGTGAAGCTCACAAAAAAGCAGCCGTTCGCTAGAGCGAATGGCTGCTTAGTTCATTATCTTGCAGCGGTGGAATCAATAGTAAGCTGAGTGGCGCTTAATCAATCATTCCCCCAAAACTTCCACCATGGTCTACGGGCTTCATCACTCTTATCATCATCCTCAAAATTCGACCATTTCTGGCTATGTTCTTCTCTGGATTCCTGACCTTGTTCTGAGCCTTTTCCGAGCTCCTTGCGCTCTTTATCCATTTTCTTGTCATGATGCTTGTCCATGTGTTTCGAATCATGCTCGTAATTACGATGTTTTTCATCATCGTTGTGATGCTTCTGGTCGTGCTGTTCATGCTGTTTTTTGCCCTTATCCTGGGCATTTCCCGGGCCTTCATCAGCAAAACTGCTTACCGAGAAAACAGCTAAAGCCGTTATATATATAATTGTAATGAACTTTTTCATCATGTTGTCTCTATCGAAAAGAGGAAATATCTATGACATCCGATTTACTGCCCATGGTTAAAATGAGTATACGCTTGGGGCAACAAGTTATATTACGTAAATGCGAGCACCCAATGGTTGGGGTATAACGAAACTCATCCAACCCTTGATATTCGTAATATTCTGAACTCGTTATGCATAATCAGGCTTGATTTGCCATAATGCTCCTTTCCTTTAATCACTGATTTTTTATGCAGCATGTCGGGCAACCCGCGCTGGAAGTGTTACAAAACGTTTTTGGTTACAGCGCTTTTCGTCATAATCAGCAAACTATCGTTGACCATGTGATTGCCGGTGGCGATGCCTTGGTGTTAATGCCGACCGGTGGTGGTAAATCATTGTGTTATCAACTCCCAGCGCTGATTCGCCAGGGAACAGGAGTGGTGGTTTCACCGTTGATTGCCTTGATGCAGGATCAGGTGATGGCGTTGCAACAACTGGGCGTGAACGCGGCATTCCTCAATTCCAGTTTATCCGCTGCTGAAGCCAATGCTGTTGAGACACAGCTTGAAGCCGGTCAGATAGATTTGCTGTATGTGGCACCCGAGCGTTTATTAAACGAACGCACGCTGGCGATGTTGTTGCGGATTCAGGTTTCACTGTTTGCCATTGATGAAGCGCATTGTGTATCCCAATGGGGCCATGATTTTCGTCCGGAATATCAACAGTTGCGGATGTTGCATGAACGCTTTCCGGATATTCCGCGTGTTGCCCTGACCGCCACCGCCGATAAACGTACCCGCATTGAGATTATTGAGCAGCTCAATCTGCATGATGCCAATGTGTATCTGAACAGTTTTGACCGAAGCAATATTTTTTATGCCATTGCCGAGGCCAATCAGGCCAAGCAGCAGCTTTGGCAGTTTATTGAAACCCAACATGCCAATGATGCCGGGATTGTTTATTGCCTGTCGCGTAAAAAGGTCGAGGCAATTGCTGAATGGCTGACCGATCAGGGTCGGGTCGCTTTGCCCTATCACGCCGGTTTATCATCAGAAATGCGTGCTAAGCATCAGCAACGGTTTTTACGCGAAGAGGGCGTGATTATTGTCGCTACCATTGCTTTTGGTATGGGGATAGATAAACCTGATGTGCGCTTTGTCGCGCATTTAAATCTGCCAAAAAATATCGAAGCCTATTATCAGGAAACTGGCCGCGCTGGTCGTGATGGTCTACCGGCTAATGCCTGGATGGCTTATGGACTGCAGGATGTCATCACCCTGCGTCAGTTTATGCAGAACTCTGATGCTCCTGACATCATCAAACGTGTTGAACATCATAAGCTGGATGCCATGTTGGGTTTATGCGAATCCATCAGTTGCCGGCGGCATGCCCTGCTCGCCTATTTTGATGAAACGTCACCGGAAACCTGTGCCCAGTGTGATAACTGTCAGAACCCGCCAGAGCATTTTGATGCCACCGAAGTTGCCCAAAAAGCCTTGTCGTGTGTGTATCGCACCGACCAGCGCTTTGGGGTGAATTATTTAATTGATGTGTTGGTAGGTAGCGATGATGAACGCATTAAAACTAACCAGCATGATCAGCTCAGTACGTTCGGCATTGGCTCAGATCTGACCGCCACCCAGTGGCGCGGTATATTCCGCCAGCTTATCGCCACAGGCTATCTTGATATTGATATCAATCGCTACGGTGCTTTACGCCTTACAGAAAAATGCCGGGCGATTTTACGCGGTGAGCAAAAATTGCTGCTGCGCAAACAGCAAGCCAAACAAACGCTGAGCAAAAAGGATAAAAAACAATCTACTGTGCGTCCTCAGGATCAGGAGCTATGGGAAGCGTTACGCCAGTTACGAACCGAGATTGCCCAACAAAATGGCGTGCCGCCTTTTGTGATCTTTCATGATTCAACGTTGCAGGAAATGTGTCAGACCAGACCTAACGATATGCAAGCCATGGCACGTATTTCCGGTGTCGGCGCTCAGAAACTGGAACATTACGGTCAACGGTTTTTAACGGTTATTCAGCAGTTTCCATTATCAGAATTATTAAATAATGGCTTACGTGACACGGTGAATCAGACGTTGATGTTGCATGAACAGGGATTGAGCCCTGATCAAATAGCGAAACAGCGTGAGTTGAAAGTCAGCACGATATACAGTCATCTGTCAGATGGTATTGAAGCTGGTTTGCTGGATGTTAAAAAAGTGCTTGATCTGGCTGATAATGAATTTAATGAAATCATCTCGACCATTGAGTCACTTGGCGATGAAGCTGATAGCTTAAAAAACGTTTTTGAAGCGTTGGATGAAGCCTATGATTATGGGGTGATTCGGTGTGTCAGGGCTTCGATTTATTAGCATTTTCAATGCTAAAGTTGTTTAGATTCTGAGTTTTCACATACGCTACCACTTGGCGTTATCAACGTTTTCCGTAGGTGGGATTGAATTCAATGAAGCCTAACAATTGAATAAGTTTGGCTTTGAAGGTTTCGCCCTATTGGACGAGTTCATTTTCTTTGTTTGCCCAAAGAAAACGAACCAAAAGAAAAGGCACCCCTTGTGCTGGCCTGCGGCTCCCCGATAAAAATGGTTATCTCAGGGAAATCGAAAAAACTCGCTGCGCTCAAACATTCCGATTTCTTATCCTGAGTTAACCATTTTTACCGGCAGCACAAAAGGGGGATCCGTTATCCTCAAGTTTTGGGGCCTTCCCTCAATGCCCTTATGCGAAGCCGAGCATCGCAGAGCTGGTCGGATCAGCATGACGGTTGTTTGACCGAAGGGAGTTTCCGTCATGCCCGACCAGATCGAGAAGCGCAGGGTACCCGTAGGGCGAGCATGGGCTGCCCTTTTCTTTGGTTCGTTTCTTTTGGGCAAACAAAAGAAATGAACTCGGGCTTTAGTCCGAAATTGCTAAGTTGAAAGTCACAATACAAGTTATTGAGCGATCGGGGTAACCCATGTAGTTGAATTAAACTGTTACCGATGTATGTGAATCCTAAACTTTCTTTTTGTTTGGTTCGTTTATTTTGATTCGCGACGTCCGTCTCGCTCACCCTACGGGTGCCTCCGGCATCCAAATTCATTCATGATGAATTTGTGGGCAAGCAAAATAAGTGAATGCCCAACGGCAGCGATAGAATTCGGAGATGGTTCTGATTGTTGGGGTTCGTTCCTCAACCAAAACCTACCCTGGATTAAGATTCAAGCCGCTTGATTTCATCAGCCAACACTTGAGACTCCTCGGTAAGCGTAGCAAATTTCCGTATATCACCACTGCGCTGTGCGAGCATGGCTTGCTCCTGCTTTTGAGCAAGCTGCTTTTTTAACTTTTTGGCAGGGTCCGACTTAAATAATGAAAACATGGTTTGTTTCTCTCAGATAGGTGCTAATCAGAGAGAAACAAACACTGAAAGTTCATTAATCATTTAGCTGGTAATCATAATCAATGGTCAACGGCGCATGATCCGAGAAACGTTCATCGCGGTAAATATCGGTGGCTTTGACTTTGCCTCTCAGGCTCGGGCTCAGAATATGGTAGTCAATGCGCCATCCGGTGTTATTGGCCCAGGCCTGACCACGGTTAGACCACCAGGTGTACTCATGCTCTGCCTGTGGTAACTCGCGGAAAGCATCGACAAAATTCATCTCATAAAACAGTTTGTCCAGCCAGGCACGTTCTTCGGGTAAAAAGCCGGAGTTTTTCTGATTGCCTTTCCAGTTACGAATATCTTCATTTTTATGAGCAATATTCCAATCGCCGCAAATAATGTAATCACGACCAGATTGTTTCATTTCCAGCATTTTATTTTCAAAAAACTCCATGCAGCGATACTTAACCTGTTGGCGTTCATCACCAGAAGTGCCTGATGGCAGATACAAGGAGATCACACTGAGTTTGCCGAATTTGGCTTCAATATAACGGCCTTCAATATCAAATTCGGCATTACCCATACCGGTAATAACTTCATCTGGCTGAAGACGGCTGTAGATTGCTACGCCGCTGTAACCTTTTTTGACTGCGTCGTGGTAATAGCAGTGGTAGCCTTCAGGAGTGAAAATCTTGTCTTCCAGCTGATGTACTTGCGCTTTTGTTTCCTGAATACACACCACATCGGCATCTTGTTTTTTTAACCAGTCAAAAAATCCTTTTCGCGCAGCGGCTCGGATCCCGTTCAAATTCGCTGTTATAATTCGCATCATTCACTCGTGCTTAAAAAAGACAGCATCATACCATTTACAAATGGAAGCAAAATCAGGATAATGGCCGGTTCATATACAAATAGCTGATTCTTAGGAGAAACACTTTGGCAAACTCAGCACAAGCAAAAAAACGCGCCCGTCAGGCGGAAACTCACCGTCAATTAAACGCTAGTCAGCGTTCTGCGATGCGTACTAAAGTAAAAGCACTCAGAAAAGCGATTGCTGTTGGTGATAAAGAACAAGCCGTTGCTGCATTTCAAGCTGCAGTGCCAGTTCTGGATCGCATGGCTCGTAAAGGCCTGATTCACAAAAACACTGCTGCCCGTGGCAAAAGCCGTTTAAACAACGCTATCCGCGCAATGTAATTGACTGTTCTATAGAATCAGCTAAAAAAACCGGCACGCGCCGGTTCTTTTATATCTTTCATTTATCCAGTGACGACCAGATTGTCCCGATGAATTAACTCCGGTTCATCAACGTATCCCAATAAGCTTTGAATCGCCTGACTGGGCTGGCCCATGATCCTTACAGCCTCATCAGCACTGTAATTCACCAAGCCGCGAGCTACTTCGTGCCCCTGCAAATCGGTGCATAATACCAGTTCACCACGAGTAAACTGCCCATCCACTTGCCGCACACCAACGGGTAAAATACTTCTACCCTGCTGTTTGATCACTGCTACAGCACCATCATCAAGCATTAATCTTCCTTTAGGAATTAAATGTCCAGCAAGCCATTGTTGACGAGCTTTAATCGGTTTCATATCCGGCCATAATAATGTGCCTACGCCCTGGCCAGCCGCCAGATGACGTAAATTCAATGGATGTTTACCAGATAGAATCACCGTAGTCGCGCCGGATCTTGCCGCACGTCTGGCCGCCGCCAGTTTGGTGGCCATACCGCCACGACCTAATTCGCCTTTACTGTCACCAGCCATATCGTCCAGATTGGGATTACTTGCAGCTGAAGCGGCCAGCATTCTGGCATTAGGATTTAATCGTGGATCGCTATCGAATAGACCATCTTGATCGGTCAAGATAACCAAAACATCAGCCTCAACCAGATTGGCGGTCATTGCGGCCAGGGTATCATTATCACCAAAACGGATTTCATCGGTGGCGATGGCATCATTTTCATTAACCACTGGCAGAACCCCCATCTCCAGCAAGGTATGTAAAGCACTGCGAGCATTAAGATGACGTCCACGGTCGGCCAAATCAGAGTGAGTCAGTAGAATTTGGGCGGTATGAATACCATGCTGTTCACAAGCCGTAGCATAGGCATGGATAAGCCCCATCTGACCCACACTGGCTGCGGCTTGTAATTGATGCAAGGCATGGGGTCGGCGACGCCAGCCCAGCCTTTGCATCCCGGCTGCAACCGATCCTGAAGTGACCAGAACGATCTCTTTCCCCTGACTTCTCAACTCGGCAATCTCTCCACTCAGCCAGCGAATACGATCCACATCCAGGCCTTCTCCGGGCTTGGTTAATAAAGCACTCCCAATTTTAATCACCCAACGTTTGGTTGATAAAAGTTGCTGATGCGGATTTTCCACAGTTAGTCCTCGATGGGTTTAGCGGGAGGCTGCTCACTCTGACGTAAATCATCTAAGTATTGCATGATATCTTCACACAACTGCGCGCATCCTTCACCAGTTTGTCCACTGATTTTGTAGACTGGCCCTTGCCAGTTAAGACGAGTCAATACTTCCTGAGTGAGTTCATTACGAATATCCTCCGGAACCAAATCCATTTTGTTGAGGATCAGCCATTGCGGTTGCTTGCCAAGAGCTTCACTGTAATGGAGTAATTCTCGGTTAATAATATTAACGCTCTCCACCGGATCCTGTTTAACATCAACTGGTGCCATATCAACCAGATGTAACAGCAATCGTGTACGGGTTAAATGCTTAAGGAACTGAATCCCCAGACCGGCACCTTCAGCTGCACCTTCAACCAGACCTGGAATATCGGCAATAACAAAGCTGCGAACATCTCTAAGTGTCACCACACCAAGATTGGGGTGTAAGGTCGTAAAAGGATAATCGGCTACTTTGGGTTGAGCAGCAGAAACCTGACTGATAAAAGTAGATTTTCCAGCATTGGGTAATCCCAATAATCCAACATCGGCCAATAATTTCATTTCAAGGCGTAATGTACGCTCTTCGCCTGGGGTTCCGTCTGAAGTTTGGCGTGGTGCACGATTAATACTGGATTTATAACGGGCATTACCTAAACCGTGCCAGCCACCTTTTGCCACCATCAGTTTGTCACCATGTTTGGCTAAGTCACCAATCAGTTCATTGGTGTCTTCATCCCAAGCTTCCGTACCGACGGGAACTTTGATAACCAAATCTTCACCACGGGCACCGCTGCAGAGTTTGCCTCGACCATGTTCGCCACGTTGCGCTTTAAAGTTACGCTTATACCGAAAATCAATCAGTGTATTAACTTGAGTATCTGCCAGCAGATACACATCACCACCGTCACCACCATCACCGCCATCGGGACCACCGAAAGGGATATATTTTTCACGCCGAAAGCTCAGGCAACCATTACCGCCGGCACCCGCGCTGATTTTTATTTTCGCTTCATCAACAAATTTCATACTGCCGACCAGATAATTTTTTAATAATTGCCACAAACAAAAAACCCCGCATCAGCGGGGCTTTCAGCTGTTTGCCCCAACGGGCTAACAAAATCTTTATTCAGCGATAACGCTGACAAACATGCGATTATTGGCACCTTTGGTTTCGAATACAACCTTACCATTGGCTGTCGCGAATAACGTATGGTCTCTACCGATACCAACATTGCGACCTGCATGGTAACGCGTACCACGTTGACGAACCAGAATATTACCACCTAAAACCGCTTCACCACCGAAGCGTTTAACACCTAGGCGTTTCGACTCGGAATCGCGACCGTTGCGGGTACTACCACCAGCTTTCTTATGAGCCATGTTAAATCCTCTTTAAATTTGTCAAATCTTAGGCAGTGATGCCAGTGATTTCGATTTCTGTATAAGATTGGCGATGTCCCATCTGTTTACGATGGTGCTTACGACGACGGAATTTGATGATTTTGACTTTATCGCCACGGCCATTCGCGGACACAGTTGCAGTGACTTTGGCACCTTCCAGGTAAGGAGCGCCGACTTTAATGTCATCGCCTTCACCTACCAACAGAACTTTATCCAGCTCAACCGTATCTCCGGCTTCTGCGGATAATTTTTCAATACGGAGCTTTTCGCCCTCTTTAACCCGGTACTGCTTACCACCTGTCGCGACAATAGCGTACATCGCTTTCTCCAAAAAAATAAAATGTTATTGTAGGTAACCCAACAAAAGACCGAGAATTTTAACCGCTTTCTACATACAGATCAAATGCAAATTGAATTATTTGCGAATCCTGATAACCCATGAGAAAGTACGCGTTTAATTAATCTAGACAGGCAGACACAAGCCCCGTGGATATACAATCCATTTACGCACTTATCCAGCAGGATATGGATGCGGTTGACGCAATGATACAACATCGGCTGCACTCTGAGGTTGTATTGATCAATCAACTCGGACATTACATCATCAATAGTGGTGGCAAGCGTTTGCGGCCCGCTATTGCTTTGTTAAGTGCCCGCACCTGCAATCATCAGGCAACTGCACATATCAATCTTGCAACGATTATCGAGTTCATTCATACCGCGACATTGTTACATGATGATGTGGTCGACAACTCATCAATGCGTCGAGGTCAGGAAACCGCCAACAGTGTCTGGGGAAATGAAGCCAGTGTATTGGTGGGTGATTTTCTCTATACCCGAGCGTTTGAAATGATGGTAGAACTTGATTCGATGCGATTGATGCAAATCCTCTCGCATACCACCAATGTAATTGCCGAGGGTGAAGTCTTACAATTACTTAATGTGCATAATGCAGACACCACAGAAGAAAGTTATCTGCAGGTCATTCATCATAAAACCGCCAAGTTATTTGAAGCAGCTGGGCAGTTAGGTGCATTAATCAGTAATGCTTCCGCTGAAATTGAAACTGCATTAGCGCAATATGCTATGCATCTTGGCAGTGCCTTCCAACTGGTGGATGATTTACTGGATTACAGTGCATCCAGTGAGACCATTGGCAAAAATATCGGTGATGATTTGGCTGAAGGCAAACCAACTTTGCCGCTTATTTATGCCATGCAAATGGGATCTACTGAGCAATCAGCGATCATCCGTGAAGCAATTGAAAAAGGCCAGCGTGATAAAATTAATGAAATTATTAAGATTATCCACAGTTCCGGCGCCATTGATTACACTGCCGCTGCAGCACACAGGGAAGTTGAGCAGGCTAAGGCTAATCTCGAAATTGTTCCCGATTCGGAATATAAAGCAGCCTTAATTGGACTGGCTGATTTTGCGATTTCCCGTCATTTTTAATTTATGTTTTTATCTGTTTTGTGTCTTAAATACGGCTTGATTAGGCTGAAAAACTATGACTGAAATATATAAATATCATATGTTCATTTGCACGCATCAACGTGATGATGGCACCGATTGCTGTGAGGAGCACGGAGCGCAGTCACTCCGTGATTATGCAAAACAGCAAGTGAAAGAACTCAATTTAAAAAAAGTCCGGGTTAACAATTCAGGCTGTCTGAATCGCTGCAAATTGGGTCCGATAATGGTGATTTATCCGGAAGGCGTTTGGTATCAATATCATGATAAAGCTGATATCGATGAAATCATCGACACACACCTGATGAACGGCAAAATTGTCGAACGGCTTTTAAAATGACACCACAGCAATATTGTCGGGACAAAGCGGCGAAAAGTGGTTCCAGTTTCTATTACAGTTTTCTGTTTTTACCCGCCAAAAAACGAGATGCCATCATGGCCTTGTATGCGTTCTGCCGGGAAGTTGACGATGCCGTTGACGAGATAAGCGATCCGTTAGTTGCAGCACAAACTCTCGCCTGGTGGCGTCAGGAAGTAGCAAATACCTTTTTCGACCAAGCCACTCACCCCGTTGGAAAAGCCCTCGCTGATATACTGCAGGATTTCGATCTGCATGAAGAATATTTTCACGAGATCATTGATGGCATGGAAATGGATTTAACTCAGCATCGTTATCCATCCTATAAAAACCTGGCCTTATATTGTCATCGTGTGGCCAGTGTTGTGGGTTTATTGTCAGCACAGATATTCGGTTATTCCGATCGCAACACATTAAAGTTTGCCGAAAAACTGGGGCTGGCGTTTCAACTCACCAATATCATCCGGGATGTTCGCGAAGATGCTGGCCGCGGTCGTATATATCTGCCGTTGGATGAAATGCAACAATTTGGTGTTACAGAACAGACTATTCTGTCTTTGCAGCAAACCAGTGAATTGACCAAAATACTCGAGTTTCAGGCTAAACGTGCAGAAGGATTTTATCAGGAAGCCATGCAGTTACTGCCCAATCAAGATCGCTATCATCAATGCACCGCATTGATTATGGCTGAAATCTATCGCACTACTTTGCAGGAAATTGCTGTTGATAATTTTCAGGTAATGAAACAACGAGTCTCGCTTACCCCAATTCGTAAATTATGGCTGGCATGGCGCACTTTCCGACGTGAAAAAAAGCTCGCTAAAAACCATAAATAATATGCAACCCATCATTGTTGGTGGTGGCTGGAGTGGTCTTGCGGCAACTGTTCATTTGGCAGAAGCGGGACAAAAGCCCATCTTGTTTGAAGCAGCAAAACAACTTGGGGGCGTGCCCGCACCGTCAAATGGCAAGATCTCGAAATAGATAATGGTCAGCATCTGATGATTGGTGCTTACCAAAACATGCTCGATCTGCTTAAGCGAATCGGTATTGAAGAAAACAGCGTTTTTCAACGTACAGCATTGGATCTACACATCCTTGATCCGAAGTACCCTTCATTACATTTATCTGCACATCCACTTTTACCCTGGCAACTTGCCCTTTTACCCAAGCTTATCTCCTGTCTCGGCTGGCAAGAATTAAGGTTTTTTTTGCGACTAGCGCGTCAACTTAACGCTCCCTCTTTTACACAAAATATTACTGTTGAGCAGTGGTGCCGACAGACAGGCCAATCGACAAGACTTATCACACAGTTGTGGATTCCATTATGTCTGGCGATTTTGAACACACCGATAGAACAGGCTTCAGCCAGTGTTTTTGCTGCAACTCTCCGGGATAGTCTTACTGCAAAAAGAAAATCGGCTGATTTGCTGATCCCGAAAAAGCCGCTGGGCAATATATTACCTGAGCCTGCGAGACATTTCATTACAGAGCATGGCGGAGAAATTAAGTCACAAAGTCGTATTGAAAAAATTGTTATTGAAAATCGCAAAGTGGTTGGAGTTATTACTGGTAACAAAGAATACTTTGCTACAGATAATATTATTGTCGCCGTATCCCCCAGTATTCTCTATAAACTTTTAGGTGAGCAGCTTAATCTTCCAAAAGTCTCTGAGTATCCAATAAGCACCGTCTATCTGCAGTATTCACCGCAATTTCGGCTCAAGGCACCTATTATCGGATTGAGCAGCTCCTTGCCCCAATGGGTGTTTGATCGATCAGACCAGTCTCCGGGATTAATTGCCGTCGTTATCAGCGGTCCTGGAGAGCATGAATCACTGACTAAACAGCAGCTGACTGAACAGGTCGTTTTAGCGTTAACAGAGCTTTTACCGGATTTACCGGCTAACTATGACACCGCACATGTAATTCGTGAAAAAAGAGCTACTTTTCGTTGCGGAGTAGTTGAAAATAACCAAAGACCAAGCTGTAAAACAACCATTAATGGCCTTTGGATTGCGGGTGATTACGCTGAAAATCCTTATCCAGCAACTCTGGAGAGTGCTGTTATGAATGGCTTTCGGGCAGCTGAAAAAGTTTTAACGGGAAAAGTCCCATAGGGCTTGTTTATCTTTCATCTCCGCCTCTGTTTTGAGCTAAAAGATCGCCAATCAAGGCGCGAGAAGAGCAGTTTAGTCATTCTAAACAAACAAACGAACAACGCAGAGTGGTGGATATGAAAAAAAATAAATAAGTCCTAACAACCTGTCGATATCCTTGCGATTGCTTGTTATACTCCGAGATTAGTTTTTAAACCTAATGAGGGGATGTCATGTTAAATCGTATGCGTTTAATTTTTACCGGTCTTTTTTTAAGTCTGGCCCTGATTGCCTGTAGCGATGAGAGTGACACTGCTATCACCGATAGTAGCGAAACTGAGACATCAGCTCCTGCAACAGTTGAATCTGCACCAGAAACTGCTGAAGCTACAACTGGAGGTAGTGAAAATGGCATTGAATCAGGCATGTCCAAAGCCGAACTTGTTGAAGCCTACGGCGAACCTGATATCGCTCAAGAAAGCACATTAGATCAAATGAATATCGAAATTCTTGAATGGCACAACGATGATGCGTTAATTACTGCTCAATTAGTTGATGGTAAAGTTACCTACGGACGTATTGTCCCTAAAGCTGAATAAAGTTTTTTTATGTTGTCTCAGTCTGAACCATTGCTACTCCGCGATAAAATTGTGCTTGTTACCGGTGCTCTCGGCGGCATCGGTAGCGAAGTCGCTTTAGCCTATGCCAGACAAGGTGCGACGATTATTCTGCTCGATAAAAATATTACCCAGCTAGAAAAATTGTACGATGTCATTCTACAAGAAAGCGGTATTGAGCCCGCAATATTTCCAGTGGATTTTAAAGGCGCAAAAGCAGAAGACTACCAGCAACTTGCACAGACCATCAAAGAGACTTTTGGTCAGCTCGATGGATTAGTTCATTGTGCAGCCGATGTAGGACAGCTTGCCCCGACAGCTAATCAGGAGATCAAGCAATGGTCTGAAACGCTGCAGGTTAACTTGACAGCAACATTTTTGCTTACACATGCCTGTCTTCCTCTGATGCAAGCCACTAAGCAACAAAGTTTTATTATTTTCACGACTGATCGTCAGCATGATAAAGCCTATCGTGGCGCCTATGGATTGAGCAAAGCTGCCATAGAGTGTTTCTGCCACCAGTTAGCTCTGGAAACGAAAGCTGCCGCTAAAATCAGGGTAAATTGCATTGATCCCGGTCAAGTGAAAACCAAATTGCATGCACGGGTTTTTCCTGCAGCGGATCCTCAACACCTTCCAGAACCCAGTGCCGTCATTCCGGCATTTCTTTATCTTGCCAGTGAGCAAAGCGGCCATTTACATGGTCAATGTCTAAATGCACAGCAGGATCTACCTGTCAAAGTTTTGGCATAACACTATAACACGTTGTATTTATTGATATATTTAACCATGGCATATATTTAGCATGGTTAATGTAAATTATCCAATTTATGAGCGTGCCCATGATCCATTCACTGCCTTCAGATACTACAAATTTGCGTCGCCTGGAACAGAATACTGTTTCAGTTGTACAAACCCCTCCTGTGTCAGTGGAATGCGAAGATGTATTGGCAAAACTACCTTTAATTCTGCAAACCTCACTGGATACCAGACAGATACTCAGATTGTTTGACGAGAAAATCAAACCACTACTCGCCCACAACGGCCTTCAGTTTACCCACCCTGATAATAAATTTGAGTTCAGATTAGGGGCTTCGCGTCATCATAAATGTAACTACCAGCTGGAAATTGATCATGAATACCTTGGACGATTAACAGTGAGTCGTGCCTCCCGCTTTTCCGAGAACGAAATAAATCTGATAGAAGATTTATTATGCAAACTGGTTTATCCACTGAGAAACAGCCTGCAGTACGCTCGTGCGCTAGATGCAGCATTAACGGATATGTTAACGCAACTTCCCAACAGACAGGCCTATAAAAATACCCTTGAACGTGAAATAGATCTGGCACATCGACTAAAACTGCCCCTTTCACTGATGGTGCTTGATATTGATTACTTCAAGAAGATTAATGACAGTTTTGGACATCAGGTCGGTGATGATACGTTATGCCGAGTTGCGGATACCTTACTACACAGCTTACGCCGCAGTGATGCATTGTTTCGTATAGGAGGCGAAGAATTTGCCATTGTGCTCAGCCATAGCAATCATGGTGCTGCTCTGCAGGTAGCTGAAAGATTACGGGCGGCGATTGATGACCTAAATCAAACCCATGCCGAACAGAAATTTCCCATTTCAATCAGTATTGGTCTGGCAGATTTGTGTGTCGGCGAATCAGCTGATAGCTTGTTTCTTAAAGCAGATGAGGCTTTATATCAGGCAAAATTTGCTGGTCGCAATCAGGTCATATCTTCCCGCGAGATATTTTAACGATCATTGCGTCCACGAATCCGTGGACCTCGTTTAGCCGGTTGATCATCAGCTTTTCTGGATCTAGGTGCAGCCTTTTTTGCCGCTTTATCTGGCCACTTGGATTTTGGCGCTTTTTCTAATTCCACATCCTTGACTGCAGCCACTTTTTCCACACTACCACGTTTAGTGGTTTTTGTTTTTAAACCCGCTTCTTCGTATAGAAATTCCAACTCTTTGCCTTCCAGCATCATCCAGCGGCCAGGCTTGAGTTTATTTGGCATGATGACCGGACCATAACGCAGACGAACCAAACGGCTTACCTGCACGCCCTGGCTTTCCCACAGCCGTCGGACTTCACGGTTACGTCCTTCCTGAATCACCACATGAAACCAGCTGTTTGCGCCTTCACCACCACCTGGCTGAATATCAGAAAAATGGGCTTTGCCATCTTCTAGCTCAACCCCATCGCGTAAGGTTTGCATCATCTCGGAAGTGACCTCCCCCAGGACACGCACAGCGTACTCACGATCCATTTCATTGGATGGGTGCATTAACTGATTAGCCAGTTCACCATCGGTGGTCAGAATGATCAACCCACTGGTATTCAAATCAAGTCGTCCTACACTGACCCAGCGGCCATCTTCCGGTGCCGGTAATGATTGATAGATAGTTCTGCGACCTTCCGGATCATTACGGGTACACACTTCACCTACCGGTTTGTGATACAGCAAAACCTGCGGCATGCTTTGTTGCCAGATGCGCTTGGAGGATAAAGGTCGCCCTTCAAGGGTGACTCTATCCTTTTCAGTTATCTGATCACCCAGCGTGGCTGACACACCATTAACTTGTAATTTACCTTCTTTGATCCAGCTCTCTATCAAGCGACGTGAGCCATAACCGGCACGAGCCAGTACTTTTTGTATTCTTTCAGCCATAATTATTTTTCCTTGGGCTATTTATAAGCCAGACCCATTGCTGCACGAACTTCGCTCAATGTTTCCTGAGCCACTTCTCTTGCTGCTGCACTGCCATCATCAATAATACGTCGTACATCTTCTGGATGTCGGCTGAAATCATCCGCACGTTCACGGATAGGTTTGAGCTCGCCAATAACCGAGTCGATCAAAGGACCTTTGCAATCAAGGCAACCGATTCCAGCCGAACGACAGCCCTGCTGAACCCACTGCTTCTGATCATCATCAGAATACACTTCATGTAATTGCCAAACCGGACATATATCGGGGTCACCCGGATCAGTACGTCGTACCCGATTTGGATCGGTTGGCATGCGTTTAATTTTTTCGGCTACTGATTGATCTGACTCACGTAATGAAATTGTATTACCATAGGATTTGGACATTTTTTGTCCATCCAGACCTGGCATTTTAGGAGCCGGTGTCAACAGCGCTTTAGGTTCGGGGAGAATGACTTTACCGCCACCTTCCAGAAAACCAAACAAACGCTCCATATCACCAAGCGCTAAGCTTTGCTGATTTTTTAAGAGTTCACGAGCGGTCTGCAATGCTTCTGCATCACCCTGCTCCTGATAAGCTTTACGCAAATGGTTATATAATTTCGCGTTTTTCTTACCCATTTTTTTAACGGCAGCTTCGGCTTTTTCTTCAAAGTCCGCTTCACGGCCATAAATATGATTAAAACGACGGGCAACCTCCCGAGTTAACTCAACATGCACCACCTGATCTTCACCAACCGGTACCTGACCTGCCCGATAAATCAAAATATCAGCACTTTGCAGCAACGGATAACCTAAAAAGCCATAGGTCGATAAATCTTTTTCTTTAAGCTTTTCCTGTTGATCTTTGTAAGTCGGTACGCGTTCCAGCCAGGATAAAGGCGTGATCATCGATAATAACAAATGCAGCTCAGCATGCTCTGGCACACGTGATTGCAGGAATAATGAAGCAGAAGATGGCTCAATTCCGGCAGCCAGCCAATCAATGACCATTTCCCATACACTGTCTTCAATCACCCGACTATCTTCATAGTGAGTTGTCAACGCATGCCAATCAGCAACGAAAAAGAAGCAATCAAATTCGTGTTGTAATTTAATCCAATTTTTCAGCACTCCATGATAATGCCCCAAATGCAATTGCCCTGTCGGGCGCATGCCTGAAACAATACGACGTGACTGATACGCTACCGTGTCCAAAATAATCTCCTGATGAGCTTGCTCAATTCAGTGTTTTATAAAATAAAGAATACTTGCATTGGCATATCAAAAATAAATGCCAGCAATCCCATATAAGCCTGCATCAAAGGCCATAAAATCATCATCACGATGCCAAAATAGAGTAACGCCAGCAAGATAAAAAAGCCGTACGGTTCAACTTTTTCCACTCGCCAGGCCAGATGAGGCGGCAAGATGCTGACTAATACCCTTCCCCCATCTAATGGAGGCAAAGGTAACAGGTTTAGCAACATCAACATGCCATTCACTAAGACACCTGCCACACCCATGTAAATCATCGGTCCGGAAATCAGTACATCATTCACGGCCAATACCAAGCCCAGCTTGGCGACCATAGCCCATAAAAATCCCATTACCAGGTTTGCGCCGGGTCCAGCCAAAGCCACCCAGGCCATATCTTTTTTTGGATTGCGCAGATTCTGGAAAGTCACCGGCACCGGTTTAGCCCAGCCAAACATAAATCCGGTAAACATAAGCAGCAATCCCGGGACCAGAATAGTGCCAAGCGGATCAATATGCTTAATTGGATTGAGTGTCAGACGCCCCATCATCTGGGCCGTTTTATCACCCAGTTTTAACGCAGCCCAACCATGAGCGACTTCATGTACGGTAATCGCAAATAGAACCGGTAATGTCCAGATAATGATCTTCTGGATCAGACTAAACTCGTCACCCATGAATTTTATCTACACCGCCCATATAGGCACGAAGTGGCTCGGGGATAATGACGCTACCATCGGCCTGTTGATGATTTTCCAAAATAGCCAATAAGGTCCGACCTACAGCCAGCCCTGATCCGTTGAGCGTATGAACCAATTCGGGTTTACCTGTTTCGGGATTACGCCAGCGTGCTTGCATACGCCGTGCCTGAAAATCACCAAAGTTACTACAGGATGATATTTCACGATAAGTATTCTGGCTGGGTAACCAGACTTCCAGGTCGTAGGTTTTCGTTGAGGCAAACCCCATATCGCCAGTACAAAGTAGCATTTTACGGTAGGGTAAACCCAGCATTTGCAGGATTTTTTCAGCTTGTCCGGTCAATTGCTCATGTGCTTCAGCCGATGCTTCCGGGGCAACAATCTGTACCAGTTCGACTTTTTCGAATTGATGCTGACGAATCAACCCCCGCACATCACGACCATGCGAACCGGCTTCGCTACGAAAACATGGCGTATGCGCGACAAACTTCAATGGCAACTGAGCGGCATCAACAATACTGTCCCGCACGATATTGGTTACTGGGACTTCGGCGGTTGGGATCAGATAAAGATGACCATCATCAACGGCAAACAAATCTTCAGCAAACTTAGGCAATTGTCCGGTACCGCGTAATGAATCAGCATTGACCAGATAAGGCACGTAGGTTTCAGTATAGCCATGCTCGGTAATATGGGTATCCAGCATCAACTGGGTTAATGCACGTTGCAGTCGGGCCAGTTGGCCGGTTAACGTTACAAATCGTGCACCCGTAATTTTGGCTGCTGTTTCAAAATCCATCTGCTGCAGACCGGCGCCCAAATCGACATGATCTTTCGGTTCAAAATCAAATTGACGCGGCGTACCCCAACGAGAGACTTCTACATTGTCGCCTTCATCATTACCGGCTGGCACATCGTCCTGCGGAATATTAGGTATCGCCATTGCCAGATCATTAAGCTGTTCCAGAACTTTAGCTAATCTGGCCTCGGCAGCTTTATGCTGATCGCCTAAATCTTCAATTTCGGCCAGTAATGGCGCAATATCTTCACCGGAAGCTTTTGCCTTACCAATCATTTTGGAACGAGCATTGCGCTCGGTTTGCAATGTCTGCGCATCAAGCTGTGCCTGGCGACGTTCGGTTTCCAGCGTTTCCAGCAAATCAACATCAAGCTGAAAGCCACGACGAGCCAAAGCCGCTGCTACTGATTGCGGTTCAGTTCGTAATAATTTGAGGTCTAACATGTTAAATTCCGCTTTGCACTGGCCAGCTGACAATATGATCAGCTTCAACCATTGTTTTTATTGTGGTGATGATATCGTTTATTTGTTCCGGTTTATCAAAAAGTTCGATAACCATTGGCAGATCCGAAGCAAGATCCAACAACGAAGCTTTGTGAACCAAGCCATCTGACCCCAGGCCCGCAATCCCGCGAAATACGGTAAAGCGAATTTTATTCTGCTCAAGCCATTTAATAACCTGCCGCACTTCATGCCGGCCATCAGATAAATATATTCTTACCAATGTCAGACTCATAGCTGTCTTCCAAGACTAATACCCAACCAGGTGGCCGCCAGACATAATACAACGCTTAAAAACACATTTAATCCCGCTTTGATAAAGGCTCCATTTTCCATCAACGTAAAGGTTTCCAGTGAAAATGTTGAAAAGGTAGTAAATGCCCCGAGCAATCCAACCAGCAAACCAGCTCGCCATTCCGCCGCGACGGCAAGTTTTTCAATCAGCAGGATAAACAGCACCCCGATAAGCAAAGAACCCAGGACATTCACGGCTAACGTACCATAGGGAAAGTCACGACCAAATAGTTTATAAACACCGTTAGACATGGCAAAACGCAATATTGCGCCAACTGCGCCACCTACAGCGATAGCAAAAAGTTGCAACACGGGATATGCCCTGTAATTAGCAAGTGTGTTATTTTACCTGAATCACGGCAAAGACTGGCAGCGAATGTCAGAAGACACGTTTATCCAGCTTTAACTAATTTCACAAAATCCTGCAATATTGCTCACCCGTCACAAATTACCGTTAATTTAACTTAGGGGTAAGTTCACCACTACGATAACGATCTACCATGCTTTGTAATGAAATAGGTTTGATTTTACTGGCATGTCCAGCACTGCCAAATGCTTCATAACGTGCCTGACAGATCGTCTGCATCGCTTTGGTCGCTTCTTTATAAAATTTACGCGGGTCGAACACCGCTGCATTTTTTTCATCGGTCAAAAACTGGCGGATAGAACCGGTCGAAGCCAACCGTAAATCAGTATCAATATTTACCTTACGCACACCGAATTTTATGCCTTCAACAATTTCTTCCACTGGCACACCATAGGTTTGACCGATATTTCCGCCATGGGCATTGATGATTTCCAACCAGTCCTGTGGCACTGAACTGGAGCCATGCATCACAAAATGGGTGTTGGGCAAACGTTGTTGCAAGGTTTTCAAATGACTGATTGCCAGCACTTCTCCGGTGGGTGGCTGGGTAAATTTATAAGCACCATGACTGGTACCAATGGCAACAGCCAACGCATCTACCTGGGTCTGCCTGACAAACTCAACGGCTTCATCGGGATCGGTTAACAAATGACCATGGTCTAATTTACCTTCAGCACCATGGCCATCCTCATCCCCCATCTTGCCGGTTTCCAGCGATCCAAGACAGCCAAGCTCACCTTCGACTGAAACACCACAGGCATGAGCCATTTCACTGACTTTGCTGGTCACGTTTACGTTGTAGTCAAAGTCTGAAGGTGTTTTCATATCTTCCAGCAGAGAGCCATCCATCATCACCGAGCTGAAGCCGGATTGAATAGAACGCGCACAAATAGCCGGATTAGCACCATGATCCTGATGCATTACCAAAGGAATATGTGGATAGGCTTCAATCGCGGCCAGAATCAAATGCCGTAGAAAGGGCTCCCCAGCGTAGTCACGTGCCCCGGCACTGCCTTGCATAATTACCGGGCTGTCAACAGCATCAGCCGCCCGCATAATGGCATGTATCTGTTCCATATTATTGACATTGAATGCGGGGATGGCGAACTGATGTTCTGCTGCATAATCCAATAATTGTCGCATTGAAACTAATGCCATATGATCATCTCCAATTGAGCCTGTTTATTCACAACTATTACCTTGGGAAAGAGGTTCAACCAGCTCGCCCACTTTCACAATCTTTATCATATTGGTGCTGCCCTGCACCTCGAGATCACCTTTGGTAATAATAACAACATCCCCCTCTTTGACTACTCCGCGACGCTGCAATTCATCAATCGCTTCTTTATTCAATGAGGCATGATCAGTATGGTCTACAACAAAACTCACGGGATACACCCCACGATACAAAGTCACTCTCCGCCGAGTCGCAACATGGGGGTTAACGCAAAAATGGGAATTCCGGAGCTGATACGTGACATCCACAAGGGTGATGAACCTGATTCAGTCATCGCTGCAATTGCTTTGACATCAAGATGATTAGCGGTATACATCGCCGCCATTGCAATGGCTTCATCAATTCGTTCAAATTTTGAATCCACTCGATGACGAGAAACACGTATTTCACGCTGTTGCTCCGCCTGAAGACAAATACGGTCCATTGCTTCAATGACTTTAACCGGATAATGCCCGACTGCGGTTTCTCCTGAAAGCATCACCGCATCAGAGCCGTCCAATACAGCATTCGCTACATCAAATACCTCGGCACGGGTTGGGAGAGGACTTTCAATCATTGATTCCATCATTTGCGTTGCAGTGATAGTTAATCGATTCATGCGTCTGGCTTTGGCAATTAGCTGTTTTTGAATTGGCGGTAATGCGGCATCTCCCATTTCCACGCCTAAATCACCTCGGGCAATCATTATGCCTTCCGATGCTTCAATAATCGCATCAATATCATCCAGCGCTTCAGCACGTTCAATTTTGGCAATAATACCGCCATAGCCACCGGCTTCACGCAACAGGCGACGGGCCAGATGAATGTCTTCAGCACTTCGTGGGAAAGAAACGGCGAGGTAATCAGCCTGTATTTCAGCAGCGGTTTTTATATCGGCCATATCTTTGATTGTCAGCGCAGATGCCGATAATCCGCCGCCCTGCCGGTTAATACCTTTATTGTCGGTAAGCATTCCGCCCACGGAGATCCGGCAGTGAATCTGTTGATCGATAACCGATTCAACCCACAAAACAATGCGGCCATCATCCAATAACAGCGTGTCACCACGTTTTACATCATGGGGAAGTGATTTGTAGTCAACGCCTACCTGAGTGTCATCACCTTCATCATCGGCCAGGGCCGCATCCAAGATAAAAGCCTCATTTTCAACAAGTTCCACACCACCGTTTTTGAACCGAGAGATGCGAATTTTCGGTCCCTGCAAATCAACTAATACGCCAACCTCACGTCCAAAGTCGCTGGCACGGTTACGCACCCTGTCAGCCATATCAATATGCGACTGTGATGACCCATGCGAGAAATTAAGCCGCACAACATCCATGCCTGCCGATATCATCGCGTCAAGAACGGCATGATCTTTTGTCGCAGGCCCCAGGGTTGCAACAATTTTCGTTCTTCGACGGGCAGCCATAATTAGTTACTCATTAATTTACTCGAGGGCACGTTGCTCAAGAATTTCCACTGCAGGTAACTTCTTACCTTCAAGGAATTCCAGAAAAGCACCACCACCGGTAGAAATATAAGAAACATCATCACAAATTTTGTATTTAGACACTGCTGCCAGCGTATCTCCGCCACCAGCAATCGAGAAAGCATCTGATTCCGCTATTGCCATCGCTATTTCTTTGGTGCCTTCACCAAACTGGCTGAATTCAAAAACACCTAGCGGACCATTCCATACAACCGTACCAGCTTGTTTAATAATTTCAACCAGCTCCGCCGCGGATTTTGGACCGATATCAAAAATCATATCGTCATCCGTTACTTTATCTACCGCTTTTAATTCCGCTTCCGCATTTTCAGCAAAATGTTTACCGCAGACCACGTCTTTGGGCACTGGTATATTGCCACCACGACTGACCGCTTCTGCTGAAAGTTTTTTACATGTGTCGATTAAATCCGGCTCATAGAGCGATTTACCCACGTTATGTCCCGCTGCTGCAATAAACGTATTGGCAATACCACCGCCCACGATCAATTGGTCCACTTTCTTCGACAGGGTTTCCAGCACGGTAAGTTTGGTAGAAACTTTTGAGCCACCTACGATAGCAACCATTGGTCTGGCAGGATTATCCAGTGCTTTAGATAATGCTTCCAGTTCCGCAGATAATAAAGGCCCGGCACAGACAGTCGTGGCATATTTGGCAATACCGTGCGTTGAAGCCTGAGCACGATGCGCGGTGCCAAAGGCATCCATAACAAACACATCACACATCTTGGCCATACGTTTTGCCAGATCATCATTATTGGCTTTTTCACCAATGTTAAAGCGTACGTTTTCACACAAAACAACTTCGCCCACTTCGACTGGAATAAAATCGGGTTCCAGCCAGTTCTGTTCCAGACGTACCGGTTTTTCCAAGAGGGCCGAGAGATAATTGGCAACCGGTGCTAATGAATATTTATGTTCATATTCTCCCTCAGTCGGACGTCCGAGATGAGACATAATCATAACTTTGGCACCTTTCTCCAATGCCAGATTTATGGTCGCTAAAGAAGCGTGGATACGAGTGCCATCTGCAACAACACCTGATTTGAGTGGAACATTCAAATCTTGTCGGATCAACACACGTTTTCCAGCCAAGTCCAAATCGGCCATTTTTATTACTGACATAAGGTATTGCCCTCTTGTGTAAATTTTGTGAACCCGTTCTGATTATAGCCTTCAAAATACATAAAAAAAGGCCTCCTTCACAGGAAGCCTTGAATTAATGGTTAAATGGCTAAAATGAATTAACGAGCAACATGCTCAACCAGACGCATCATATTGCAGGTATAACCATATTCATTGTCATACCAGGCGACTACTTTTACAAAGGTGCCATCAAGTGCAATACCTGCACCTGCATCAAAATTTGAAGGTGCAGTATGCCCACGGAAATCTGTGGAGACCACATTTTCTTCGGTGTAACCCAACACACCTTTCAATTCACCTTCGGCAGCAGTTTTCATTGCTGCGCAAATTGATTCATAACTGGCATCGTTGTTTAATTCAACGGTTAAGTCGACGACGGAAACATCGGAAGTAGGCACGCGAAAAGCCATCCCGGTCAATTTACCATTTAATTCCGGCAGCACTTTGCCTACTGCTTTTGCCGCGCCGGTAGAAGAAGGAATGATATTCTCCAGAATACCGCGACCTCCACGCCAGTCTTTCATTGACGGGCCATCAACGGTTTTTTGTGTTGCCGTGGCTGCATGCACTGTTGTCATCAAACCACGTTTAATACCAAAACTGTCATGCAGGACCTTGGCAACCGGTGCCAAAGCGTTAGTGGTGCAGGAGGCTGCTGAAACAATTGCCTGACCGGCATAACTGTCATGGTTCACACCATAAACAAACATTGGCGTGTGATCTTTGGAAGGTGCAGATTGCACAACTTTTTTGGCACCGGCATCAATATGCGCCTGACAGGACTCTTCGGTCAGAAAAAAGCCGGTGCATTCAATAATTAAATCAGCGCCAACCTCATCCCATTTCAAATCAGCAGGGTTGCGCTCAGCAGTAACACGAATGGTTTTACCATTAACCACCAGATGACCGTCCCTAACCTCAACATCACCGTCGAAACGGCCATGTACAGAATCATATTTGAGCATATACGCCAGATAATCGGGATCAAGTAAATCGTTGATTGCCACTACTTCGATCTCAGGGAAATCTTTTGCTGCAGCACGAAATGCCATACGGCCGATACGGCCAAAACCATTAATACCCACCTTGATAGTCATTCTATTTCCTCTGAAGCGGTTTGATATTGTATCTCAGAGCTGAAATCTTAATAAAAACTGCAGTTATGAGACCTTGAAACTGTTTATCTTTCATGGCTCCCAGCAGTGGTGCGATGAGAGATAAACAGTCTCTTACGTTATTTAGAAAAATGACCAGTAGATTTGCATCTACTGGTCATCTCCTTTTAGCTCGCTAAAAACAGCTCTTTAATTACAGAACTGATTTAACAGTTTTAACAACGTTTTCGACAGTAAAGCCGAAGTGTTTCATCAAAACACCACCTGGTGCAGATTCACCGAAGGTATCGATACCGACAGTGCCGCCTTCCAGACCAACGTATTTACGCCAGAAGTCAGTTACACCGGCTTCAACAGAAACACGTTTAACGCCAGGAGTCAGGATGCTGTCTTTATAAGCCTGATCCTGACGATCAAAGACGTTCGTTGAAGGCATAGAAACAACACGTGCATTGATACCATCTTCAGCCAATGCTTCCTGTGCTTTTGCTGCCAGATCCACTTCTGAACCGGTTGCAATCAGGATAACATCCGCTTTGCCACCTTTGGCTTCAGACAGGATATAAGCACCTTTACGCATTCCTTCAAAGTCAGCAGCATCATGCTTGCGACCCGGAATACCTTGGCGACTTAATACCAGGCTGGTTGGGCCATCTTGACGTTCAATAGCAGCAACCCAAGCCACAGCAACTTCGACTGAATCTGCAGGACGCCATACATCCATATTAGGAATGTAACGCAGGCCAGCGGTGTTTTCGATTGGTTGGTGAGTTGGACCATCTTCCCCCTGACCGATTGAGTCATGCGTCAGAACCGCGATAGTACGCAGCTTCATCAACGCTGACATACGCAAAGCTGATTTCGCATAGTCAGAGAACATATGGAACGTACCACCGTAAGGCAGTAAACCGCCATGCAGCGCCATACCGTTCATGATTGCAAACATGCCGAACTCACGTACACCGTAAGAGATGTAGTTACCAGGCTCTTTACCTGAAACGTGCTTGAAGCTTGAACAGCTGGTCAGGTTAGACCCGGTCAAGTCAGCAGAACCACCCAGATATTCAGGCAGCGTTGGAGCCAGAGCAGCAATCACATTTTGTGACGCTTTACGTGACGCAACGCTCTCTGCTTTTTCATTGGTTTCTGCAAACAGTTTTTCGGTGACTTCTTTCCAGTTAGCCGGTAAATCACCTGCCATACGGCGTTTGAACTCTGCCGCTAATTCTGGATATTCTTTTTCATAAGCAGCAAATTTTTCGTTCCATGCTGCTTCTGCAGCATCGCCTTTATCTTTTGCATTCCAACCGGCATAAACATCTTCAGGAATAACAAATGGCTCGTATTCCCAACCCAGTTGCTTACGGGTCAATTCAACTTCTTCTTCACCCAATGCTGCACCATGGCAATCATGGCTTGCACATTTGTTTGGTGAACCGTAACCAATGATGGTTTTACAGCAGATCAATGATGGTTTATCAGTGACTTTCTTCGCTTCTGCAATGGCTTTGTTGATTGCATCAGCATCATGACCATCGACAGATTGAACATGCCAGCCGTAAGCTTCAAAACGCTTAACAGTGTCATCGGTGTACCAGCCATCGATGTGACCGTCGATAGAGATATTGTTGTCATCCCAGAATGCGACCAGGTTGCCCAGGCCCCACGTGCCAGCTAAAGCACATGCTTCATGAGAAACACCTTCCATTAAACAGCCATCGCCCATAAAGACATAGGTGTGGTGGTTAACGATGTCATGACCTGGTTTGTTGAACTGATCAGCCATTAATTTTTCAGCCATTGCAAAACCAACACCGTTGGTAATACCTTGGCCTAATGGACCAGTCGTTGTTTCTATGCCTGGTGCATAACCGTATTCAGGGTGACCCGCACATTGTGAATGCAGTTGACGGAATGTGCTGAGGGATTCCATCGGTAAATCATAGCCACTCAAATGCAGCAATGAGTAAATCAGCATAGAACCGTGGCCGTTAGACAAAATGAAACGGTCACGATCAGCCCATTTCGGGTTGTTCGGATTGTGTTTCATGTGGTCGTTCCACAGTACTTCAGCGATATCCGCCATCCCCATTGGTGCACCCGGATGGCCGGAATTCGCTTTTTGCACTGCATCCATGCTCAACGCACGGATTGCATTTGCTAAATGTCTACGTGTAGCCATTATCTACGTTCTCCTATTAAAAAAAATTAAGCTGCCCGCCATTTGATGGAGCAGCCCATACTGGGTATCTGTTGTTCTGGACCATGACCGGTTTGTGCGACTTGTTTCATTGCTTCAAATAAATCACGGCGTACGTCCGCTGGAGCGGCTTCTTTGCGGCTGGCATCAAGGCGACCACGGTATTGCAACTTCAAATCTTTGTTGTAACCAAAAAAATCAGGAGTACACACCGCGCCATAGGCTTGAGCAACCTCTTGGCTTTCGTCATACAGATAAGGGAAAGAAAACCCGTTTTGTTCGGCAACCGTTTTCATGTTGTCAAAAGAGTCTTCTGGGTAATCAGCGACATCATTGGCAGATATTGCCACAGAATTGATGCCCAGCTGTTTGAGTTCGTTGGTATCACGGATCAGTCTATCCATTATGGCTTTGACATAAGGACAATGATTACAGATGAACATGATTAATAAGCCATTCTCACCACGACAGTCTTCCAGTGTCCAGATTTTGTTATCTGTGCCCGGCAGGGCAAAGTCTATAGCCGCTTGGCCAAAGTCACAGACGGGTGTCTCTAAAGCCATTAAGATCTCACTTTAGTTCCTGTTTTTAGGCAATTTCGGTGATCTTTAACCACACGAAACCAATTTGGAGTTCAGCATATTACCAGACAATTTAGATAATGCGAAATAAGCCACTTCGCCAGAATATGTTCGCTAGGTTTTTGTATATTGAGACAAAACCGATATATTCGCAGCACTTGTTTTAGTCAGTACAGCTTATTCAGCAACTTCATTCACCAACATTGCTCTGCGCTCAGCATTATCAGGGTGAGAATCAAGATAACTTTGCCAACCCGTTCCCTCAGTTGCTTGCCTAATAAGCCAGCCTTTCTGTTGAGCCTGTTGTAAACCTCCAGGAGTTTCACACAGGGATGATTGCAAGTTATCTTCAGCGTGTAAGGAAAAATAGGCACGACATCTGATATTGAGTTCAATACGATCCAATAGATCAGCCAAATGAAAGCCTGCTATCTGATTGGAGTGCATATATCGCAAAGCAAAGCGATCCGCTTCGCGCTCAAAATCTCTTGAATAGGCATTCTGCATCATCACAATAGGCATCCCCATAAAGAGTTCAGCAATCCCTGATGTGTCACCGACAAAAGCCATTGCCATCACCACCAGCAATGAACTCTGCATCACCGACTGGGTTCCGTGCCGATGAGCCACATGGCCAATCTCGTGCAGCAATACCGCCATCAACTCTTCTGGCCGCTCTGCCAGTTTCACCAGCTCATCCGTGAATACTATTGTGCCATCCGGCAAAGCAAACGCATTTGCACCAAAATTACCACCATGTCGAAACTGGATATTTATCGGTGTATCGGGTTGCTCAGTAAACGACTGAAACTTCGCTAAAAGCATGTCTTGTTGCTGTTGAGGAAGTTCTGAGGGGGACAAAACCGTCTCATCCAACAAACGAAGTGTATGATTTGCCGCCTTATCAGAAATAGTTGAGGGTAACCAAAAAGCCATTTTCTTTGCTGCAGCTGGCACACCATACTGCATCATGGCGTAGCCAAACCCGACAAACAGTATCAGCGCAAGGAAAACCAGTTGCCAGCGACTTTCAAGCAGATGAATAAATCGGGAAAAGCCATGACCTTTGGCAATAAGCAGTTGATCGATGGCCTCATTATCCAGACTTTCAAATTTCTGGCCCTGCTGAAAATACAATTGGCGGCTGGTGTTACCCAAACGTGAGGAAATTTTCAGGTCATTCAGTGAACAGCAAGCCAACTGAGTGCCATCCGACCTGTCTACAACTTCAATATCCTGCTCGGAAATATGTCGTAAAAAGGCAGCGCGCTGTCTGGAAACACCTTCTTCATACCAGAGGCCATCGATCCGCACACGTTGCCAAAGCGGTTGCATTATTAAAAACCGACATCCATATCAAACACATCGCTGACACCTTCGCCCAACGGTCCCACACGCTGGCTGACGGCACTGGAAAACTGATTCAAATCGCCCTCCACCAGCATCTTAGTATGTACTGCCTTATACGCCGCCACTCGAACTTTTGCCCATGGAATAAACAAGCCTAAGGTGAGCACAATCGCCACAGTATTACTCAAAACCAACCACATATAAGACGGTGTGGTGTAGTTGGCAGAAAAAGCATGAGAAGAAAGTGTGGCATGGTTAAACCGTAAATTCGTCGTCTTTACGGTGAAAAATACAAACAACGTGAGATACATCATCACAGTTAACACCATCGTCAGAATTCCCACGGCTTCGCGGTTTAAAAGCGTTGCCAGCAGAAACACACCTAAGAACGTCATGAAAACGATGCCAACCATCGCCAAAGCAATTTTATAGTAGGCGCTGGCTTGAGGTTCGAACTCAAATGCCGTATCACCGTAGCGCATATTTCTCACCAGAAAACACTGCTGTTTATAAATGGCATAGGGCATCAGCAGAGAAAACGTCACTAAACCGAGAATCGGCCAGAGAATATAAACCTTGAAGGCTTCATTATATTGGCCATCAAACCCAAACCGCACATTGCGATACTCACTATAAAAAGCATTGAATGCCAGTGATTTTACGACCAGCCAGGGAAATAACACGATAAACAGTAGACCAAATATCGCGCCTGTAGCCGGAAAAAGTGAAGTGGCAACGATATAGACCACAAAAAAAGCAAAAGCTATCAGTCGCCCTTTGAGAATCTGTAATGGAACGGCTTGATAGTTAAAGCTTGCTCCATCAAGCTGGGTGTTTGCATAGAAGTACTGTTTATTACGGACTTTGGCCCAGGCTGAATATATGCCCAAAGTCATAATCGTAAGCACGATATTAACTATCCAAATCCGGAAATATTCAGCACCTTGACCACTGAAAAAAAATGCCCTTTGTCGAGGCTGTATTTCAGCAGCTATCTCAACATTCTGCGTTGGGGGCAAACCATCGCTTTTTGAAGCCTGATCCATAGCCGGCATTCGCGGTTCTTTTCTAACATGCCTTATCAAGTAGGATTCGGCACCGGCACTCTGCAACTTTTCCTGTTGTCGCTGAGCTTGCTCGTAATCCACCCCGTTCAACACAATCGCATTTTTCTGCTGAAACAGTTCGCTCACAGCATTTTCTGTTACGGCAAGCAATCTCGCTAGATTTTGTACCACTTCCTCAATATTGAATCCATCCAATAATTGTCCACTAAGCATCACGTCATAACGTAGTTCTGACACGTTAGACCTCCTTGTCTGTTTTAATGAGTTTTGCCGAAGTATAGAAGCAAGCAGAATTGTCAGCAACTTTTCGCTTTAAATAGTCAGAAATAATCATTGCAGAAGTAACTATTGAAAGACTTTGCTAATATAAGCGGCACCTTGACGATATTCCAGCCAAACTAAAGTCATTATGGTTTGCCTGACACATTTCGATTGCCATTCTTTCTACTCTCACTCCTCAGGTTATGGTAAGTAAAAAAATCCCACTCCATCCCAGCAGCGGCGTAATTCTCGCTCTAAAAAAAACCGTAAAGCCTTCATTTCTAAAGGCACACTGTTCAAGCTGCTGTTTATTATTCTGCTTTTGCTAGGTGGGGCAACACTGTATCTGGATCAGCAAATCCGCAGTCAGTTTGAGGGCAAACGCTGGGCTCTACCCGCTAAAGTCTTTGCCAGACCACTTGAGTTATATGTTGGCGCACCAGTGTCACTCAATGATTTAAAAATTGAACTAAAAGCGTTGGGCTATCAATTTGTTGATAAGGTCAGCGCACCAGGACAAGTCACTTTTTCTGCTTCACGGGCAACGCTTTCTACTCGCGGTTTTCACTTCCCAGACGAACATGAACCAGCCAGACAACTTATTTTAAAGTTCAGTGGTGACAGCTTAAGTCAGATCCGTTCGGCGGATCAGCAGTCACTCACATTAATCCGTCTTGAACCCGCCCTAATCGGCGGTATTTATCCACTTAATAATGAAGATAGAGATTTAATTCAGCTGGAAGAAGCGCCGCAGGCGTTTATTGATGCATTAATCGCGATTGAAGATCGGGATTTTTATGATCATTTTGGTATTTCACCTAAAGGCATTGCTCGTGCAACCTTAGCCAATATTCGTGCAGGGGCATTTGTGCAGGGAGGCAGCACCTTAACCCAGCAATTAATTAAAAACTTTTATCTGACAGCCGATCGTACTTTGCTACGCAAAATGCTGGAATTGCCAATGGCGATGCTCCTCGAATTTCATTACAGCAAAGACGAAATTCTCGAAGCCTATTTGAATGAGGTCTACCTGGGCCAATCCGGCAATCGTGCCATTCATGGCTTTGGTCTGGGTGCGGCACATTATTTTTCCCAGCCAATACAGGAACTCAAATTACATCAATTGGCGTTATTGGCCGGTCTGGTAAAAGGTCCATCCTATTATGATCCACGGCGTAATCCTGAGCGTGCCAAAACGCGACGGAATCTGGTGCTGAGTGTTTTGCATCAGCAAGGTTCTATAACCGATGAAGAATACATGCTGGCCTCAACGGCTGAACTGGATGTCGTTCCATCAGGCAGTTCGATGAAAGAGGCTTATCCGGCCTATATTGATTTAGTAAAACGGCAATTACGTCGAGAATATAAAGATGAAGATCTTGGCTCAGAAGGACTAAAGATTTTCACCAGTCTGGATCCTATCAGTCAGCATAAAGCAGAAGCTTCTCTGGTCAGCACCATTGAAGATTTAGGCAGAACCTATGGTGAAAGTCTGGCTAAACTTCAGGGCAGCATGGTGGTTACGGATCCACAAACAGGTGAAGTACTGGCGTTGATTGGCGATCGCAATACCCGCTATCAGGGTTTCAACCGTGCCTTAGATGCCAGTCGGCCGATTGGTTCGCTGGTAAAACCTGCTGTTTATCTTACCGCTTTGGAACAGGGGTATACCTTGATAAGTGAACTGGACGATTCACCTTTCAGCCTGACCTTACCCAACCAGCAAACCTGGTCCCCCAAAAATTATGATGGCCAAACCCATGGCATAGTCCCTATGCATGAAGCTTTGACGCATTCCTATAATCTGTCGACCGCGCAACTGGGGATGGAGCTGGGAGTAGAAAAAGTGATCGACACCCTGAAACGTCTCGGGGTTGATCGGCCTATGGATGCCTATCCGTCATTATTATTAGGTGCGCAGAGTTTATCGACACTGGAAGTTGCCAGTATGTATCAGACGATTGCCGCAACCGGGTTTCAGATTCCACCACGCACCATTCGTACTGTCACCGACAGTGCAGGTGAACCACTTTCCAGCTATCCATTTCAATTGCAGCAAAGTATTGATGAGAAACCCATGTTTTTGCTGCAATACAATTTGCAGCAGGTTACCCGCAGTGGTACCGGCCGTAGCATCTATCAACAGTTGCCGATTAATATCAATACTGCCGGCAAAACCGGAACATCGGATCAACAGCGTGACAGTTGGTTTGCCGGGTTTACCGGCAATCGTCTCGCTGTAGTCTGGCTGGGGTTGGATGATAATAGTCCGATGCCAATCACCGGCTCGAGTGGGGCCTTACGTGCCTGGACGCGGTATATTGCACAGGAACCATTACAATCCTACGAGCCGGCGATGCCTGAAGGTATTGAAATGCTCTGGATTGATCCGTTAAGCGGAAAACTTGCCGATGGTTTATGCGAGAATGCCACACAAATACCGTTTATCAGTGGCACACAACCGACAGAAACAGCTGCCTGTTCCACACCAGAAGAAACTTTTATCGAAAATCCCATCAAACGTTCAATCGATTGGGTCAAAGATATTTTCAGATAGGTCCGTTATGCCAGTAACAATGCACAAAATGCTTTTTATTATGGCCAGCCTGGTCATGTTTTTATCTGCCTGTAGTACCACACCGGTCAGCCAAAGACCTGCGGTAGAGAGCAGAGATGTACCCGCATCGTCACCAACAACTGAATCAGCACAAACCAGTCCTGTGCCAAGCCAGCAGGCTAATCCACAAGCCATGCCACTTCCACCGGGCGAATCGACAGGCACTGATATACCCACCACTAAACCCGCTCCAGCACCAACCAACCCTGCCGTGCTGGCATTATTAAGTGATGCAGAAAAATATCAACAACAGGGCAATATGTCGGCAGCGCAATCACGGTTGCAGCGCGCCCAACGTATCGCCCCCAGCGATCCAAAAGTCTATTATCAGTTAGCCAAAGCACACTATGAACTGGAAGATTTTCGCCTGGCGGAACAAGTCGCTTTAAAAGGCGTGTCATATGCAAAAGGCGATAACACCGAACAAAAACGCTTTTGGTTATTATTGGCGGATATTCGCACTAAAAAGGGCGATAAGGCTGGCGCCAAAGCAGCGCGCGAACAGGCCGCTCGCTATTAATTAATTCCGCAGATCTAACACGTCCTGCATATCAAACAGACCGGTTTGCTGTTGCATCAGCCATTTCGATGCACGCATAGCGCCGTAGGCAAAGGTCATTCTGCTTGATGCTTTATGGGTAATTTCCACCCGTTCGCCTTCGGCAGCAAATAATACTGTGTGATCGCCGACGATATCTCCGGCACGGACTGTCGCAAAACCAATGGTATTACGATCGCGTTCGCCGGTACGTCCTTCACGACCATAAATAGCACACTCTTTTAAATCGCGGCCCAAAGCATCTGCAACCACTTCACCCATTCTTAGGGCAGTACCGGAAGGCGCATCCACTTTGTGACGGTGATGAGCTTCAATAATCTCAATATCAACGCTATCACCTAAAACCCGGGCAGCCATGTCGAGCAATTTCAGGGAAAGATTCACCCCAACGCTCATATTGGGCGCTAGTAAGGTGGCAATGCGATCGGCTGTTTGTTGAATAATCTGTTTTTGCGCTTCATCAAAACCTGTTGTACCAATTACCGGGCGGCACTGGTTCTCTGCACATAATGGCAAAAGTGCCATGGTGGCCTCAGGGATAGTGAAGTCTATGATCACATCCGATTGCTGAGTTGCCTGCTCAAGATCTGCTGACAACACCACGCCTAATTTACCGACTCCTGCCAATTCGCCGGCATCCACACCAATCAAAGACGATTCCGGTCGATCAATAGCAGCGGATAGCTCCAAACCATCTGTTTCAGCGACGGCTTGAATCAGGCAACGGCCCATGCGGCCCGCAGCACCGTTAATAGCAATATTAATAGCCATGTTTAATATCCTTATGGCGGTAAATCAGAAAATAAAAAGCTGGCTGGCAAAAATAGCCCAGTCAGCTTCCTATTGGCAAATATCTTATTCAAAAAAACGTTTTACAGCATCAAGCCACGATTCGTGTTTTGGACTGTGGGTTGCCCCGGAACCTTCCATTGTTTCGGCAAACTCCTGCAACAACTCTTTTTGTTTTTTCGATAATTTAACCGGCGTTTCAATAATCACGCGACACATTAAATCGCCAACTTCACCGGTACGGACTGATTTGACACCTTTACCGCGCATCTTGAATTGCTGGCCAGTTTGCGTACCTTCAGGCACTTTCAGCACGGCTTTACCCTGCAATGTGGGAACTTCCAGTTCTCCGCCCAGGCAGGCGGTGGTGAAACTGATTGGTACATCGGCAAACAGGTTATTACCATCACGGGTAAATACATCGTGACGTTTAACCGCAACTTCGACATATAAATCACCGGCTGGGGCACCACGGCTTCCGGCTTCACCTTCACCAGCAAGACGAATGCGATCACCCGTATTAACACCGGCGGGAACTTTAACCGACAGCGTTTTATGCTCTTGTACGACGCCTTGACCATGACAATCATGACAAGGATCCTGAATCATCTGACCCGTTCCACGACAATGTGGACAGGCTTGCTGAACAGTGAAAAAGCCTTGTTGGATACGCACCTGACCATGTCCGCCACAGGTCGTACAGGTAACGGGTTGTGTGCCAGGTTTGGCACCGGAACCATTACAGGTTTTACACTCCACATTCACCGGAATGCGTATTTTTGCTGTGGTACCGGCGACTGCTTCTTCCAGCGTCAGATCCAGGCGATAGCGTAAATCGGCACCACGGAAGCTTTGTCCACCCGGACCGCCACCGCCGAAAATATCATTAAATACATCGCCAAAAATATCGCTGAAACCGCCGGAGCTTCTGAACCCACCACCGCCATTACTGTTATCTACTCCAGCATGACCAAATTGATCATAAGCGGCACGTTTTTGGGAATCAGACAGAATTTCGTAAGCTTCTTTAGCCTCTTTAAACCTGGCTTCAGCAGTTGCATCATCCGGATTACGATCAGGATGATATTTCATCGCCATACGACGATAGGCTTTTTTGATTTCAGCTTCTGTCGCAGTGCGCGATACACCAAGTAGTTCGTAATAGTCTTGTTTGGCCATGTTGTGTTTTTCTTGTATCTCTTAAACAAGACAGGCGTAAGCTCAATGCCTACGCCTGTTTTTAGTTAATTGTGTGAAAGATTATGAATTTTTATTGCCGTCATCGACTTCTTCAAATTCGGCATCTACCACATCATCGTTTTGTGCTGCTGAGTCATCAGTTGCGGCACTTTCACCTGCTTCTGCATTTTCAGCATACGCACGTTCAGCCAGCGTGCCGGCAGCTTCTGACAACGCAGCAGTTTTGGCTTCGATATCCGCTTTATCTTCACCTTTCAGAGCCTGTTGTAACTCTTCAATGGCCGCTTCAATCTTGGCTTTTTCATCCGCTTCCACTTTATCACCCAGATCAGTCAGTGATTTGTTGGTCGCATGAATCAAACCATCTGCCTGGTTGCGTACTGTGACCAGTTCATGGAACTTACGGTCTTCATCAGCATGCGCTTCAGCATCTTTAACCATTTGTTCGACTTCATCGTCAGACAGACCGCTGGAAGCTTTAATCACAATCGACTGCTCTTTACCTGTCGCTTTATCTTTAGCAGACACGTTCAGAATACCGTTAGCGTCAATATCAAAGGTGACTTCGATTTGTGGTGTACCACGTGGAGCAGGTGGAATATCCGCTAAATCAAAACGTCCCAGTGATTTATTGGCTGAGGCAATTTCACGTTCACCCTGCAATACATGGATAGTAACGGCCGGCTGATTATCATCTGCTGTCGAAAACACCTGATTCGCTTTAGTTGGGATGGTGGTGTTTTTCTCAACCAGTTTGGTCATTACGCCGCCCATGGTTTCGATACCCAGACTTAATGGGGTAACGTCCAGCAACAATACGTCTTTCACATCACCAGCCAACACCGCAGCCTGAATTGCAGCACCAACGGCAACCGCTTCATCCGGGTTCACGTCACGGCGTGGTTCTTTACCAAACATTTCTTTAACCGCTTCCTGCACTTTCGGCATGCGGGTCTGACCACCAACCAGAATGACATCATTAATGTCAGACAATTTCAGGCCAGCATCTTTCAATGCCATTTTGCATGGTTCCATACTGCGTGAAATCAAGTCTTCTACCAATGATTCCAGCTTGGCACGGGTCAAACGGATTTCCATATGTTTAGGACCACTGGCATCTGCAGTAATGTAAGGCAGATTAATGTCCGTTTGAGAGCTGGAAGACAACTCAATTTTGGCTTTCTCGGCAGCATCTTTCAAACGTTGCAAGGCCAATGGATCTTTACTCAGATCAACGCCCTGGTCTTTTTTGAATTCAGCAACCAGATAATCAATGATGCGTTGGTCAAAGTCTTCACCACCCAGGAATGTATCACCGTTGGTAGCCAGTACTTCAAACTGATGCTCACCTTCAATATCAGCAATTTCAATGATCGATACGTCAAACGTACCACCACCCAAATCGTATACAACAACGGTGGAATCACCACGTTTTTTGTCCATGCCATAAGCCAGAGCTGCAGCGGTTGGTTCGTTGATGATACGTTTGACTTCCAGACCGGCAATCTTGCCCGCATCTTTAGTGGCTTGACGTTGTGAGTCATTGAAATAAGCCGGAACGGTAACAACCGCTTGAGTGACTTCTTCACCCAAAAATTCTTCAGCGGTTTTTTTCATTTTCATCAAAACGCGCGCTGAAATTTCTGGTGGCGCCATTTTTTTGCCGTTGGCTTCTACCCAGGCATCGCCATTATCGGCTTCAACGATTTTATACGGCACCATATCGATATCGCGCTGAACAACATCGTCTTTGAATTTACGGCCAATCAAACGCTTGATTGCATACAACGTGTTTTTAGCGTTAGTAACAGCCTGACGTTTGGCAGATTGACCTACCATCACTTCGTTATCTTTGTTAAATGCAACAATTGACGGGGTTGTGCGATCGCCTTCACTGTTTTCGATGACACGGGCTTTACCGTCTTCCATCACCGCTACACATGAGTTGGTCGTACCCAAGTCAATACCAATAATTCTACCCATAATCTTTTCTCCATCGTACTTAGTTCGTCTGGCTATTCCAGCCGTTGTGATAATAGATGGGGCAGGAAATTTTGATTTCAAGCCCTTAAATTTCGTCAGGTTATTGAGAGACCACTACCATCGCCGGACGTAGCAGACGCCCATTAAATCGATAACCTTTCTGCATGACTTTCAATACATGGTTAGCTTCTACGCCTTCTTCAGGCTGCATCGCCATCGCCTGATGCAGGTCAGGATCAAAAGCCTCACCTTCCGGATCAAGCTGCTCCAGGCCGAATTTCCCGATCGAGCTCATGAACATTTTAAGTGTCATTTCCATGCCATCCCGAACAGTTTCAAGCTTGGCATCTTCATTTTTTGCTGCGTCAAGACCAAGTTCCAGGCTGTCGCAGATAGGCAACAGCTCTGTTACGAACTTGTCCAGCGCATGTTTGTGGGCGTTTTCCAGATCACGACTGTGTCTGCGACGCATATTTTCCAGATCCGCTCTGGCACGCAGCAATTCGTTCCAATGTTCATCGGCTTTGTTACGTGCATCTTCCAGCTGTTTTACAACATCTGCTTCAGATTCCGCTTGCTGAGCTGACTCAGCTGTTTCGGATGAGGTTTCGACCGGCTCAGATTCCGCCGTCGATTTTTCGATTTCTTCGTTGCTCATGATTAATCAGATTCCGCTTTGCTCAACACAAAGCTGCTACTTGGGGGTCAAAAATCTGATTTCAAGCGGCGGACAGAACTTTTTGTTAAAACAACTTCAACTTTGCTTAAGCCAGACACAATTTCCATCGCTGCTGGCCTGTAATTTTTCCAGCATGGCCTGATGAGCAGCCAACTCTGCTGCGTCGGCCTCAATGACCTTTAATTCTGTACGAGGACGTTCAATTGTCGTGAGCTCATTTTGCTGTGCATCGTGTTGCGGTTCGAATTGCTCGGCTGCCAGTGACAAGCTGACCTGACCACCTGTCATCATCAGATAGACGTCTGCCAGAATCTCGGCATCTAATAAGGCACCATGTAATTCCCGGTTGGAATTATCCACCCCATAGCGTTTACATAACGCATCCAGGTTGTTTTTCTGACCCGGATGTTTATCCCGCGCAAGTTTTAGCGTGTCCATCACTGAACAAATATCGTCAATTTTGGTGGTGTGGCCTAACTTGGTTAGTTCATGATTTAAGAATCCCACGTCAAACGCGGCGTTATGAATAATCAATTCAGCCCCTTCAATAAACCGCAGAAAATCTGTAGCTATGTCTGCAAATAAAGGTTTATCGGCTAATGATTCATTGGTAATGCCATGAACCTCTATCGCCCCGGCATCAATTTCCCGCTGTGGATTTATATATTGATGAAACGTCTCACCAGTCAGCCGTCGATTCACTAATTCAACACAGCCGATTTCAATAATGCGGTGATCATCTGCTGTACTGAGGCCGGTGGTTTCAGTATCTAAAACAATTTGTCGTTGACTGGTTTGCTCTGCCATCGGTTAGTCCTGTAATGCAATTTGAGTACGTGCTGCTACCGCCAGCTGATCGGCACGTTCATTTTCCGGATGACCATCATGACCCCGAACCCATTGCCAGGATAATTTATGTGGCTGGGAAGCTGCGTCCATACGTTGCCATAAATCAGCATTTTTCACTGGTTGTCGGCCGGCAGTTCGCCAATTTTTGGCTTTCCAGCCTTTCAACCATTCCGTCATACCTTTCATCACATATTGTGAATCGGTGGTAATGGTGACATGACAGGGTCTTTTCAATGCTTCCAGACCGGCTATAACTGCCATCATTTCCATTCGATTATTGGTGGTCATTTTTTCGCCGCCGGATAACTCCTTTTCGTTATCTTTGGCACGAAGAATGGTTCCCCAACCTCCCGGCCCCGGATTACCACTGCAGGCACCATCGGTAAAAATTTCAACGTGTTCCATTAATGCTCTTTTCGTGTTGCTGAGGGATTCACCAGTTGTGGTCTGGGAAATAATTTCCTATTTTGCCACCGGCTTTGTAATGGGGTCACCAGAAAAGTGCGCTTTTTAGCGACAATTGCGGTGACGCCACCAAGATATGGCCAGAGACGTCGCCCCCATCTTTCTAAAAAACCACCGCGTTTTATCCAGCGTTCATTTTGCCATGGGGGACAATAAATGATCGATCGGGCTTCCACTACATCAAAATCCAACAATGACAGCCAATCTTTTAACCGCTGACGTGAAAAAAACTGTCCCCGCCACGGCAAACTATCCTGCCAGGAAAATAATCGACGTAAACCCCATACGCTAAACGGGTTAAAACATAGTATTACCATTGTGCCGTCTTCGTTTAACACTCTGTCGGCTTCTCGTAACAATTGATGCGGTTGGCGCGAAAATTCCACCACATGTTGCAACAGCATCACATCAACACTGTCAGACTTAAATGGCAGTTGTTCACTTTGCGCATAAAATTGTCCGCTGCTTCCCATTAAAGCCTGATAACAAGGTCGCAATGAAGTCGGTAGAATAAGCATTTGTCCGCCAAGCTGCAGCTGAAAAAAACCATGCAACTTTGCCTGTTGATACTTCAGCCATTGTTGTTCCTGGCTTTGTATATAACGGGCAAGCGAAGATTGCCACCATTGTGTCATCTCGCGGTCTTGCTCTTTATAATTACACATAGGCCATTCCGGCGGAGTTAGAAATGTTACAAATTCATGCCGTTAAGGCATTTAATGATAATTATATCTGGTTGATCCAGTCAGCCGGGAATCAGGACGTATTAATTGTTGATCCGGGTGATGCGGGTCCAGTGATTAACTTTATCGAAAAAAACGATCTGCTTCCTGCGGCCATCTTAGTCACCCATCATCATAATGATCACGTTGGCGGTATCCGTCGCCTCGACGATCTGTATGATCTGCCCGTTTTTGGTCCGCAACATGAACATATCAAAACAGTCGATACACCTTTGTATGCTCAGGCTGACCAACAACTGCATCCATCTTTTCCGCACTTCAGAGTAATCGATACTCCTGGGCACACGCCAGGTCATATCAGCTATCTGGTAGAGACTAACCTGTTCTGTGGCGACACATTATTTGCTGGTGGTTGTGGTCGCCTGCTCGGAGGCACAGCAGAACAACTCTTTGATTCACTGCAAAAAATAAAACAATTAGCTGACGATACGCGGATTTATTGTGCGCATGAATATACGCTGGCTAATCTGCAGTTTGCCACAGCCGTTGATCCCAAAAATAACAACCTGCTTGAACGCTTAGCCAAAACAGAGGCGTTAAGGGAACAGCAGATCGCCACCGTACCATCACAGCTAAAAGTGGAAAAACGCACTAATCCATTTTTGCGGTGTGATGATGCTGCGATAAAAAAAGCGGCTGAAGCTTACGCTGATCAGCCGCTTGATTCTCCTTTGGCGGTATTTAAGGTATTACGCGCCTGGAAGGATGATTTCTAGGATCTAAAGCTCCTAGGCCGATTCGTTTTTAGTCTGGCTTGATTCATTGGCAGCATCCACATTATTAAAATGCACATCCATTTGTGGATAGGGAATACTGATGCCATTTGCATCAAACGCCAGTTTGATTGTTTCAATCAGATCAGCTCTTACTGTGGCTAGATCCGATGCGTTTACCCATGGCCAGACATTGAAAGTAATGCTGCTATCGCCCAGTTCGGCAACACGGATAATTGGCTCGGGATCGTTAAGCACCAATTCATGACCCGTGACAATATCGGTAATGATTTGTTTGGCTTTGAGCAAATCATCGTCATACCCGATGCCAAATACCATATCAATACGTCGGGTATCTCTTGCTGAGTAGTTGGTAATAACACCTGCATAGATATTGCCGTTCGGTACAATGATTTCGCGGTTATCCGGTGTTCGCATCACAGTGTTAAAGATGGTGATTTGCTCAACAATACCGAGTACGCCAGCAACCTCTACAAAGTGACCAATTCTGAATGGTCGATACATGATCAACATTACGCCGGCAGCAAAATTCTGTAATGAATCCTTTAGCGCCAACCCCACAGCTAAGCCGGCAGCACCCAGCACCGCTATCATCGAGGTGGTGTTTACACCCAATTGATCCAAAACCGCGATCAACACAAACAGCAACAATAGGATATTAATGATCGAGCTGGAAAAATTAATCAGGATCGGATCCATATTGGCCCGGACCATAATTTTTCGAGACAGCTTTACTAACCAGCTAACCACTGTGCGCCCCACAATGACAATGACAGCGGCAAAGAAAATATTCAGCAGAATGTCACCAATGACGCTGCCAGTTCCGGTTTCCATGTTATCTCCTCTTTTGAATGGTTTTAACGATATCTTGAATTAATTTTGGCCCCTGATAAATCAGGCCACTGTATATTTGAATCAGTTGAGCCCCCGCCTCCAGCTTTTGCATCGCATCTTCTGCGCTCATAATGCCGCCAGCAGCAATAATCGGCATGTCAGCCGGTAAAGCCTGTCGGAATTGTCGGACAATTTCTGTCGATTTGGCAAATACCGGTTTACCACTCAAGCCACCAGCTTCATCAGCATGAGGCAAGCCTGCGACAGCTTCGCGGGAAAGCGTCGTATTGGTGGCAATCACCGCATCAATCCCGACACGACTGAAACATTCTGACAGTTGCTGAACTTCTTCCAGGGTTAAATCCGGTGCGACTTTGACCGCCATCGGTACATAACGCTGAAATTTTTCCGCAAGTTCCGCCTGACGATTTTTCAAAGCGCTCAGAAGATTATCCAGTGCTTTACCAAATTGCAGATTACGTAAACCGGGAGTATTGGGAGAGGAGATATTGATAGTAATGTAATCTGCATGAGGATAGGATTTTTCCAGTCCTATCAGATAGTCATCCAGCGCTTTATCTACCGGCGTATCAACGTTTTTGCCAATATTGATGCCAATAATTGCATCTGTTTGAGCGGCCTGAACCTGTTCCAGCAAATGATCTACACCCAGATTATTAAAGCCCATCCGGTTAATAATCGCCTGTGCTTCTGGAAGTCGAAAAAGTCTGGGCTTGGCATTACCCGGTTGAGGTCGGGGTGTCACAGTACCCACTTCAATAAAACCAAACCCCAAAACCGATAACGCTTCCAGGTAGTCAGCGTTTTTATCAAGACCCGCAGCTAATCCCACTGGATTAGGGAAACGCAATCCCATCACATGCACTGGTACCGTCGGCATTTTGGGCATTAGCAAGCCCAACACTCCAGACATTTCCATCCACTTCAGGCTGTTCATGCCTAGGTGATGTGATGTTTCAGCATCCAGTTTAAACATCAGATTTCGTAGTAACGGGTACATATACATCAAGCCTTCATTGATATTTGATAGCCAGTAAACTTACGGATATTTAAAACGCCTTTATCCATAATCAGATATTGCCCTTTTATACCCAATAATTTACCCGCAATTTCCGGTGTTTTATCAAAATTCATAGAACTGACTTTTTCTGGATATTGCTGCACAGGGTAGTTTATTTCCAGGGTTTTACCATCCGTCAGTGTGGTGATGGCATCCTCGCCTAACTCTTGCTGTAAAAGCTTGATTTGATCAGCACATTTAGCCTGTAATTGATCACGCTTCTCTGCAAGATCAATTGCTGCAGCAGGGCCGCGCAACATTTTTCGCCAGTCCGTGCGGTCCGAAACATGATTTTTAAACATGACTTCAACCAAACCGGAATGATAGCGGCTGCTCACACGAAAAATAGGCAACGCCTGGGTTGCTCCCTGATCCAGCCAGCGTGTCGGCATTTGCGAAATTCGGGTAATACCCACTTTGATCCCTGAACTATTCGCCAGATAAACAATATGATCCTGCATACAGACCTGAACACCCCACTCAGGTTCACGACAGGTCCCTTGAGCAAAATGGCATAACTCTGGCTTCATAAAGCACAAATCACATTGCGCCAGTTTTTGTGAACAGGGAAAACAAAAACCACCACTGTAACTTTTCTTGGTCATTCGCTGGCAGTTCTGGCAACGAATCTCACCCGCATAAATCAGCTGTATATTCGATCCAATCAGCGGATTCATCGGGAGCTGCTGTTCTCCCACTATCATTTGATAACTTACTGACCCACCAGTTTCTGGCAGGGTCGCCTGCATCTTGTTAAGTTGTCCTGCTAGTTCTGTCACGAAGGGAACCTTTACTACAAATTAGAAGGTAGTTTAACGTAGCCGGACAGCCAGACCTATCAACTCTTGATTATTTATTCAAAAGCCTGAGATTACCTCCGTTTTATAAATTTTATCCCTCTCTCGCAGAGCAACGATTGTGAAGGGAATTGGCAATGTAATGCTGAGGCTTCAGTTACAGACAGAAACATTCGGTTAGTTTAAAGGCTGGTCTTTAACTATTTATTCCGGTATATATTTAGCACAAATATATGCTTACGATATTATGATAAACCTTTATGTTAAAAACTAAAAATCTACTATGGCCCCTGTTTGCAGTGCTTTCGGTGCTCTTTACTGGCTGTAGCTCAACCCCTAAACATACTGAAACTGTCAGCGCTGAACCGTCTCAAAAAACCTCTCATGGTCCTTTAACAAAACACACCAACTGGAAAAAAAATCAGCTGACACAACTGAGTCCACTGGATTTGGATTTATCGGTTCTTGATGAACCGGAAACTGATCCTCAAGTCACTGATGTCTGGCAACGTATTCGTAATGGTTATCAGCTGGCTGAATATCAGGATCTGGATCCAGAAACCCAAAGTCGCCTTACCTGGTTTGCCAACCACCCGGAATATTTCAATAAAGTTGTCGAGCGTGCCCGCCCCTATCTTTTCTATATCGTTGAAGAACTTGAAAGTCGCGATATGCCGTTGGAAATTGCTTTATTGCCAATTATTGAAAGTGGCTACCAACCTTTTGCACTGTCATCTGGCCAAGCTGCCGGTATCTGGCAATTTATTCCGGCAACTGGTCGTGTATTCGGACTGGATCAGAATTGGTGGTATGACGGTCGCCGTGATGTTATTCAATCCACCAATGCGGCGCTGGACTATCTGCAAAAGTTACATAACGACTTTAACGATTGGGAGCTTGCCTTAGCCGCTTACAATGCCGGTGAGGGCACCGTGGGTCGCGCCATCAAACGAAATAGGGATGCCGGTTTGCCGACAGACTTCTGGTCTCTGGAATTGCCGGCAGAAACCACGGCCTATGTCCCCAAATTGTTGGCCGTAGCACAGCTGGTAAAACAACCGGCTCATTATGATCTGCAACTGGCGCCGGTGGCTAATAAACCCTATCTGAGCGTGGTAAATGTCGGTAGCCAGATTGATTTATCTCTGGCTGCCAATCTGGCAGATATCACACTTGATGAGCTTTATCTGTTAAATCCTGGCTTTAATCGCTGGGCGACAGCTCCACAAGGGCCGCACCAGCTGGTTCTGCCGTCGTCCAAGGCAGAAGCATTTGAAACAGCATTACTGGATCTTTCGGAAAAAGATCGGCTGCGTTGGAAACGCCATGAAGTAAAACCCGGAGAATCACTGAGCAAAATCGCCGCGATGCATCACACGACGGTCGCCGAGCTGAAAAAAGCAAACAAAATGAACAGTAGCTTTATCCGTGCAGGTGCACATCTGTTAATACCCGTTTCCACTGCTATGGCAGATGAAGCTGAAGCAACTGTCTTGGCGAAACGGAAATTGCAGCAGGGGAAAAAATTTAATTATTCGGTGAAAGCGGGTGATACCTGGTGGAACATTGCCAAAGCGCATACTGTTGATGTGCTTGAATTAACCCAATGGAACAAAAAAAACCCTTCGGATGTGTTGCATTCAGGTCAGCAATTGATTATCTGGCAACCCAATCAAACTGTTTCTAAGCTAAAAGCCATCAATTACACCATCCGTAATGGTGACTCACTTTGGACGATTTCCCGTAAATTTAATGTTACGGTGGATAAAGTTAAGGAATGGAATGGTTTAAGCGATCGCACTTTATTACAACCAGGCCAAAAACTGACCCTGTACGTCGATCCAACCGTCCAAATCAGCCATAGTTAATCGTGTTACACATCGCGCTCTATGAGCCTGAAATCCCGCCCAACACCGGTAATATTATCCGCCTATGCGCCAACACCGGTGCACAGCTCCATCTGATTGAGCCATTAGCCTTTGTTTTGGATGATAAACGTCTCAGAAGAGCCGGACTGGACTACCATGAATTTGCACCGGTAAAAGTACATGCTGATTTTGCAGCGTTTCAACAATGGCAGCAAAATCGACCTTTGTTTGCCTGCACCACTAAGGCGAAACAATTTTACCATCAGGCAACCTTTATCGAAGACAGTATTCTGCTGTTTGGTCCGGAGTCACGTGGATTGCCAGCAACGATATTGGACAGTTTGCCTGATAGGCAGAAAATTCGGATCCCCATGAATCCAGAAAGCCGTAGCCTGAATCTTTCCAATGCTACGGCAATTATTCTGTATGAAGCCTGGCGGCAACTTGACTATAACGGAGCGGTATAAAATACCGCCCCCTGATTTAAGATTTCTATTTTCTAATGAGCCAGACTAATCTTACGTGGCCCATCCTTAAGTGGGATGGAGCTGGTTTGTTTTCCTTGCTGTAAATCAATAATCGATAATGAGTTACTAAACCAATTGGTGACGTAAGCATGCTGTTGATCAGTTGATAGCTCAACGCTTTCCGGCATTTTCTCGGTTTTGATAGTCTGTGTTATTTGCAGACTTACTGCATCAAACTCCACCAGAGTGTTGTCATTCTGATTTACCACATAAAACCGATTGCCGTCGTCGCTCACCGTAACACCATAAGGTGCTTTACCAGGTTTGAGAGCAGCAATTTTTTCATAGGTTTTCGTGTCAATGACCGTCAGTGAATTATCTTTCACACAAGTAACGTATAAATGACCATTAATTGGATTAAAGGCAACCGCATAAGGACGCTCGCCTGTTTCTATGGTTGCATGCAGATCCGGCGTATCAGCATCAAGCACCATTACAGAATTGCTTTCACGATTTGCCACAAACACCTTGCGTCCGTCGGGATCTATTGCAATACCGGCAGGACTTTCCCCAACCGCAAGCAGGTCCACCAATTGCCTGCTGGTAGTGTTAATCACTAATAGTGCATTTCTGGACCAGTCTGTCACAAAAAGTTGAGACCTTTGGCTATCCAGAATCATAGCAAAAGGTTGTCCACCAGTTTTTATCTCATTGATTAATTCAAAACTATTCAAATCAATGACCGACAATTTACCTTGCTCGGGATGCGAAAGATAAATAGCGTCGTTGGATTTATCGACAGCTAACATTACCGGACCAGCAGAAACCTCTATCGCTTTGGTTATTTCATCTGTTTTTGAATCAAATAGAGAAAGATGACTACCTGCCTGGCTGCTGATATAAAAATCGTCAGCCAGTGCCACAGCAGGTAATATTCCCAGGCAAAAAATAAGTGGTTTAATAGACATCACTGATTATTTTTCCAAACTGGCTTTTAAACCTTCCAGCCCGGACTTTGCATATTCCGTCATGGCTTTAACGGCGGCTTCATCATTCAGGTTTTCCGGCGGAAAATTGCCGGTGTCGGCACGATAAAAACGACCACTCCAACTTACTTTACTGCCGGTGTCAGCTGCTTCTACTTCGATACCGATGGTATAAAAGCTGACAGGTATGGCTTCAATATTTTCCGTTAATAAACGGTATCCGATGTAATGTCGCTCGGCATCTGATTCATCAAGACTTTCGGTAATTTCACCGCCGGATTTTAAGGTCACGATTCTGGTCGTTTTATCCTGCATGGTGATTGATTCCACCGCTGGATGCCATTTATCCAATTGGTCAAAGGCATTAACTTTTTGCCAGACAGTGGCAACATCCGCATCAATATTAATCTGTTCATCAACCCGTTGTGGCGTTGGTCCATGAGCAAAAACACTGCTGCTCAATAGCACTAAACTCAAACCTGCCAGCGATAGTTTATTAATCATTTTATTCACGTTCTAACCTTTATCATAAAAAAATAAATTTACTTAGGACTTCTATTTGTATTACCTAGAGTCTCAATATAATTATTTATAATTCCAATCTGTGTGTATTTATATGTTTTATCAGTATTGCCAACTTTAACAATATTTTTATAAACCCAGAACTCTACTGTTCCACTTTCATTTTCACGCTTCATTATCTCTGCAGGCTCTCCCAATTTTTCTCTTATAAAATCAGCATCTTTACCTGAAAATATTTTGACAAACTCGAATTCGGCTACAGGTAACGCTAACGCCTCTTCAGAATAGGCAACATTCATAGAAAATAAGGCAATGAATGCCGACAGTACTACTGTGTTTAAAAAAATTTTCATTCAATTTGGCTCCCATAAAATCTCGACTTATCCTACAGATTGTCTGCATTCCTCAAATAGAGCAGATGGCTCGCATCATTTAGGGAATATGTCATGGTTATAGTTATGACTTTTTCCTGTTTTTTATTTTTTTATAATTTTCATCATTATTTGCATATACATATCAAAAATAATCGTCATAGAATAGTCGTTTATCTCAAAATTAAATATGGGCGAAACTACATGATGTCACCTAAATTATCCCCTGCCGATAGAAGCAACAGGGGCAAAACGGATTTAGTTGTCATTATAGGCGCGTCACTATTTACCTATTTTGTTGCTGGATATTTTGATTTGGCTGAACGCTGGATTAATTGGGCCGCATTAGGGGAGTTTTATCAGCTGGATGAAATTATTTTTGTTTTGCTGGTCTTCAGTGCCGGATTAATGTGGTTTGGCAGAAGACGTTATATTGAACTGCAAGAGACCTTAAAGCGTAACCTTGAAATTAAAACCAAACTTGAAGTACAAAATGCTGATAATGCAAAATTATTGCTACAAAATCGTGCTCTTATCAAACACATAACACAGGTCAGGGAAGCAGAACGTAATCATCTTGCTGCTGAATTGCACGATGTTTTCGGCCAGTATCTTGCAGCAATTGATGTAAATGCCTCGGTCGCCATCAAATACAGCACGGTCATTGATCCCAAACTGCAATCTATATTAAAAACCATCCAGGATAGCGCGAGCTTCCTTCGAAATGTTACCCGTTCACAGTTGCGCAGTTTAAAACCTCCTGGTCTGGAAACTGTTGGGCTTTCAGCAGCGATTGAAGATCTTATTTCACAGTGGCAAATGTCGTTTCCAGATTACGAGATTAATATTGCTATTGAAGTGGATGATCAGCTTGTTGACTATGACACGGCATTAACAATTTATCGTTGCATGCAAGAGGCATTAACCAACATAACCCGTCATGCAGAAGCCAGCATAATTCACATTGATCTATGTACCCAAAACAAATCAGCTCAATGTAACGATATCAGCCTGACCATCCGTGACAACGGAATAGGGTTTGATCCCAATGAAGGAATGGGTAAAGGGCTTGGACTCATTGGCATCCGAGAACGGATACATGCTTTAAATGGCCAGTTCAACCTGCATCCAGCAGATCCCCGAGGCACGGTTTTAGCGCTGCATATTCCGTTATGAAAACCTACCGTAAACAATACATGTTAATAATGAGGCATCAGAAGAAATGAACAAACAACGTACCACCATACTATTAATAGACGATCATGCCATTCTCAGAGAGGGATACCAGCAACTACTTGAATCGGCAGGCTTTGAAGTCATCGGACAATCTGGAAATGCTGAAGAGGGTTATCAAGCGTTTATTGCACTACAACCTAAAGTCTGCATTATCGATTTGACCATGCCTGGAACGGGTGGATTGGAGTGTGTCAGAAGGATCTGTAACCGTGATAAAGATGCCCGCATCCTGGTCTGCAGCATGCATGAAGAAACGACTTTGGCCATGAGAGCACTGGAACTTGGCGCAATTGGCTATATCACCAAATCCTGCTCATCTGATGTGTTGATTGAAGCAGTAAAATCTGTCGCCGAGAAACGTCATTATCTCGGTGCCGAAGTTGCACGCTCCATTGCAATGGAAAAATTAATCAAAACGGATCAGAAAATCGATTCCCTGTCACATCAGGAATTTGCCGTTTTCAGGATGGTTGCTGAAGGAATGAGTATCGAGGAAATTTCCAAAAGTCTCACGTTGGCCCCTAAAACTGTCTCAAATTATAAAACCAATATGATGCGAAAACTGGGTACATCTAAGCTTGCAGATATTATATTTCTGGCACAGAAAATTGGTTTGATCCATCCACCAAATAATCAATAGTTTCTGTAAAGAGCCTTATAACAAGACAAAATCTTATCACCCTAATCATTATGTGACGACTTCCCTATAACAGAGATGGCAAGGCTCTCTATCCCATACCCCTAGTAAAAACTGATGATAACACTGGTGCACAGCCACATTTCCGAATGTGTGCTGAGACACAGGGTCAGCGCAAGCTGACATCCAGTTAAAATAGGAGGATATATGAGAGAGAAAAAACTAAGCCGGTTAACAAAAACCGGTTCAGCTGCATTGGTCAGCTCTGTCATCGGCATGATGACAGTAGGCGCTGCATTCGCCAATGACAAGCTGGTTGAACTTCAAAAGGATGAAGCTAACTGGGTTATGCAGGGTAAGAACTATTCTGCTGATCATTACAGTTCTTCAAAACAAATCAACAAAAAGAACGTCAGTAAGTTGGCGCCATCTTGGACTTTCTCCACCGGTGTATTAAGTGGTCATGAAGGTGCGCCTTTGGTTATTGGTGACATGATGTACATCCACTCGCCATTTCCAAACAACACGTTTGCTATCAACTTGAATGATCCTGGCACCATCGTCTGGGAACATAAACCAAAACAAGATCCAGCAGCTCGTGCAGTTGCATGTTGTGACGTGGTCAATCGTGGTCTGGCTTACTGGCCTGGTGATGATAAAACACCTGCCATGATCGTGAAAAGCCAGCTGGATGGTCATGTGGTTGCATTGAATGCCGAAACAGGTGAACTTCACTGGCAGGTTGAAAATGGTGATATCAGTGTTGGTCAAACCCAGACACAAGCACCATTTGTTGTAAAAGACCTGGTTATCCAAGGTTCTTCTGGTGCTGAGCTGGGTGTTCGTGGTTATGTCACCGCGTTTGACATTCACACTGGTGAAATGGCCTGGCGTTGGTATGCAACGGGTCCTGATTCAGAAATCGGTCTGGCTAAAGACTTTAACAGTGAAAACCCACATTACGGCCAAAAAGATCTGGGTCTGAAAACCTGGGAAGATGAAGCATGGAAAATTGGTGGTGGTACTAACTGGGGTTGGTATGCATATGACCCTGACTTAGAAATGTTCTATTACGGTTCAGGTAACCCTGCTCCATGGAACGAAACCATGCGTCCTGGTGATAACAAATGGACCATGACTATCTGGGGTCGTGATGCTGATACTGGTTTAGCCAAATTCGGTTATCAAAAAACACCTCATGATGAGTGGGACTACGCTGGCGTTAACGTCATGATGCTTTCTGAGCAAAAAGACAAAAGCGGCAAAATGCGTAAATTGCTGACTCACCCTGATCGTAACGGCATTATTTATACGTTGGATCGTGAAACAGGTGATTTGGTTTCTGCAGACAAAATGGATGACACTGCAAACTGGGTGAAAAAAGTTGATCTGGAAACAGGTCTGCCAATTCGTGACCCGGAATTCAGCACCAGAATGGGTCACCGTTCACGTGATATCTGTCCTTCAGCCATGGGTTTCCACAACCAGGGTATGGATTCATACGATCCTGAAAGACAAAATTTCTACTTGGGTATCAACCATCTGTGTATGGATTGGGAACCGTTCATGCTGCCTTACCGTGCAGGCCAGTTCTTCGTAGGTGCAAACGTATGGAGTTACCCTGGACCTAAAGGTGATCGCCAGCGTGGTATTGGTTCTGGCCAGGTGAAAGCTTACAACGCCATTACGGGTGAGTTTGCTTGGGAGAAAATGGAAAAATTCTCAATCTGGGGTGGCACCATGGCAACCGCTGGTGGCTTGGTATTCTACGGCACACTCGATGGCTTCATCAAAGCTCGTGATGCAGACAATGGTGACTTGCTGTGGAAATTCAAACTTCCTTCAGGCGCTATCGGTCATCCAATGACTTACACCAAAGATGGTGTTCAGTATGTTGCCATTAACTATGGCGTAGGTGGTTGGCCTGCCGTTGGTCTGGTGTTTGACTTGAATGACCCATCTGCTGGTCTGGGTGCTGTAGGTGCCTTTAAAGAATTGGCACGTAACACTCAAATGGGTGGTGGTCTGATGGTCTTTGCTCTGGATGGTAAAGGACCTTACGACGATCTGAGTGTTGGTGAATACGAAATGTAATCACTGACTCGCAATATAACTTAGTACATCAAGTTATATCGTCGTATTCAATCCGGCTGGCAACACAAAGACTGTGTTGCCAGCCCCTTCTGAGAGTGTAAGACATGTTAAACAACCATACTAAAACCAATAACAAAGCAGTCAGTTCAAAACACTTAACGCAATGCAGCCTGATAATGGCTTCACTGCTGTCTGTACTGACTCCAGCACATGCAAACAATGGATTACCGGAAACCTTAAAAGTCTGTGCAGCGGCGAATGAAATGCCCTACTCAAACAAACAGCAGCAGGGTTTCGAAAATGAAATCGCCGAAACGCTCGCAGAGAGCATGGAGATGCCTTTGGAATTTGTCTGGTCAGACAAAGCAGCAATTTTTTTAGTGACCGAACATTTATTAAAAAATGAATGTGATGTGGTTATGGGGGTAGATTCCGATGATCCTCGCGTTGCCACCAGCTATCCTTACTACAAATCCGGCTATGTGTTTGTCTATCGTACCGATAAAAATCTGGACATCAGTGACTGGGATAGCCCTGACATTCAAAAACTGAACCGTTTTGTAGTAGTACCAGGTAGCCCATCAGAAGTGATGTTACGAGAAGTGGGTAAATATGAAGGCAACTTCAATTACACCAAATCTCTGTCAGGTTTCAAATCCCCACGCAATAAATATATTCGTCTGGAACCTAAAAAACTGATCAGCGAAGTGACCTCAGGTAAAGGTGACATCGCTCATCTATGGGCTCCAGAAGTAGCCCGTTATGTTCGTGATTCAGATACTCCATTAGAAATGGTGTTATCTCCTGAATTCGAAGAAGTCGAAGGTGGTGAAGGTATTGTGCAGCACTATGATCAATCAGTAGCTGTTCGTGAAGGTGATAAAGCCTTGCTTGATGCCATTAATAAAGGATTGGCAGATGCTGCACCGAAGATTGCTGCCATCCTCAAAAAAGAAGGGATTCCACTGCTTTGACTTGTCGTCATGCAACCTCTTTAATTCAACAGGATTATAAAAAAACCATGATTAGTAATGTAAAACTTTTTAGTCGTAAGACAGTATTTATGCTGGGATTATCAATGTTGACAGCTGTCAGTATGACACCAGTAACAGCAGAAGCTCAGGTGCAATTTCGCAATGCAACGACCGGGGTGCTGATTGATTTTTCTTTTGGCAAAAAAGGTGAAGAAACTGAAGCCGTAAAACATTTTATGGAAACAGCAGAAAATAAATATAACCAGGATGAAGAAGCCATCAAGGTGGGTGAAGATTTGTATATGACGGCCTGTTCTGGCTGCCATGGTCATCATGTTGAAGGCAAACTTGGTCCCGCTTTAGGGGATGCGTACTGGACCTATCCTGCAGGTCGTTATGATAAAGGTTTTTTTGAAATTATTTATGACGGCGCCCGCGCCATGATGGGTCCTCAACGTAACAACCTCAGTATTGATGAAATTCTGAAAGTGATGGCGTACGTCCGTAGCGTCTACTGGGATGATCCGGAAAAAGCCTTATGGTTATCAGAAGAGGAACGTGCTGAGTTGGTTCCTGCTGAAATGCCAGATGACTTCAGAGAAGCTTTAGACAACTTTAATAAAACCCATTAAAGATGGTTAACCATTTAATGTGCCAATTGGCAGATTATAAAGATTAGTGATTGGTAGTGTGGTCCATAACCACTAAAGGGTAACTACTACGCTACCAAGCATTATGTCGTCAAAACCTAAAGGAGAGAAATATGAAGAAAATTAAAACACTTGCCGTTACCGGCGCTACAGCACTCTTGTTATCAGTAGGTATGTCAGCAATGGCATACGATGGTACAAAATGCCAAGAAGCAGGAAAATGCTGGGAAGCTAAACCAGGATTTCCTGAAAAAATCAAAGGATCAAAATTTGATCCTAAACATAGCCAAGCTGAACTGGATAAACAAGACAGTGCAATGGAAGCAATGGAAGCTCGTAACGCTAAACGCGTAGAAAACTTCAAAAAATCGGGTAAGTGGTCTTACTAAACCCAAGCTGAGGCCAGTTTTAACGACTGGCCTCTTTTTTTGTTTTGTTTCTGACCTGCGAGTCAGTTTGGGCAATTATCACCATGAGCAATGTCGCTGAAAATTCCGAAAATCTTTTAACCGACTGGCATCAACAAGCCATCACCCTGCAAAAAAATATCAATCAAACAATATTAGGTCAGGAACACATCATTGATTTAATGGTTGTGGCTATTTTCTGTCGTGGCCATATCCTGCTTGAAGGTGATGTTGGCGTCGGCAAAACGACCTTGCTGAGAGCAACGGCAGAAAGTCTGGGTGGTAATTTTGAGCGTATTGAAGGCACCATTGATTTAATGCCGCATGATTTGGTCTATTACACCCATATTGCCAATGACGGTAAACCCGCTGTGAGTGAAGGACCTTTACTCAAACATGGCGAAAATTTATCGATATTTTTCTTTAACGAAATCAATCGTGCCAGACCTCAAGTACATTCATTACTGCTTCGGGTAATGGCTGAACGTAGCGTCAGTGCATTTAATAAAACGTTCTTTTTTCCTCATCTGCAGGTTTTTGCTGATCGTAACCGCATTGAAAAAGACGAAACCTTTGAATTACCGGCAGCTGCCCGGGACCGTTTTATGATGGAACTGCACATAAAACAACCCACAGCAGAAGAACAGCTTAAAGAGTTGATGTTTAATAGCCGATATTATGATGCCGATAAACTGATCGACAGTGCTGACAAAGCGGTACTGCCATTTCATCAGCTCAATGATATCGCTGTGGCCATTCAGTCTTATATCCATTCCAGTGACACTATTCAGGATTACGGGTTTCATCTGTGTCAGGCACTTCGAAAACCACAGGATTACGGTATCCAGATCAGCGATATAGACACAGAAAAGTTAGTACTGGGAGGCATGGGGCCGCGTGGCATAAGTTATCTTGCCAGAAGTGCTCGCGCTCATGCATGGCTCAATCAACGTAATAGCGTCACCCCAGAGGATTTCCATGCAGTCATTCGGGCCATCAGTAAACATCGCATTTTTATCAATCCTGTTTACAACTATAACGGTGAAGCGATTATCGAAGAACTGATTAGTGGTGTACTGAATACTATTCCATCCCCATGAATCAGCACGAAATTCAACATCTGATCTTTGATTACAGATCACCTTTTCTGCTGAATGCACTGCGTGAAAGTGAGCATAAAAGCAAACGTCAGGGGCCCGGCAGTGATTTTTATAAAAAGTCTCCATTTTTAGCGGATCCGAATCCTGCGCGTATTGATCTTGCTATGAGCGTGACAGATCCGTTTGAATCGATTTACGTCAAAACCTTTCGTCAACGCAGCAAACTTGACGTACTGACTTTGGTCGATGGCTCTGACTCAATGACTGTTCAGGATAAAACACAACTGGTCAATTTAACTGAAAAGAGTATTGCTTATTCTGTGGCTGCCAGAAATGATAATCATCAAAGTTATTTGCTGAGTCAGTCCATACAGTCAATTACCAATTCCGAAATACTGCCACAGCATTTCAAGTCTGCTACCGAGCAGGTCTCAAATCATAATAAAGCTGAGGCGTTTAACGAAATAGAGCGGTTGTTACCAGCGCGTCGTTGTTTAGTATTTTTGCTTTCTGATTTTCACTGGAGTAATGAAAAACTCTACCGGATTCTCAATAGCTTATCAGGACACTATCTGGTGCCAATTGTTATCTGGCGTTCCGCCGAATACAACGACTATCCACTATGGCGCTTTGTTCAGATCAACGATGCTGAGACAGGCGAGAACAGTTTGATTTTTGTGACACCCAAGCAGAAAAAACTGATCGAATCGACTTTCGCTGATCGGAAGGTTTTCCTTAATCATCAATTCCAAAAGCACAATTGCAGAGCGTTTTGGATGATTGATCAATTCTCAGCACAACAATTAAGCGAATTCTTCCATGGCCATTAATAAGCTATTAAAACAAAAAATGTACGTGCCGATGTTTTTGGCTGTGTTGTTAGCTGTTTTTTGCAACACAGCTTTGTATGCTGACCAAGTCCGTACCGGCATTGTTCAGCAATCATTGGGAAGAGACTTTGGCATTCTGGTCGGTGATGTCATTGAACATTATTATATTGTTCAGGTACCGGCAGAATATAGGTTAACGCCAGCCTCACTTCCTCCTGATGGAGAGTTAGATTATTGGTTGTTATTACTCGACAGTGACTATGAACTCATCAGCGAAACTGCTGAGTTACGCCAATACCGACTGCATTTCACGTTTCAGACATTTTATGCGCCACTGGATGTCCGGGCATTAGCAACGCCCCCATTAACGGTAAGTTTTAACGCTGGCGACAAAACCGAGCAGCTCACCATACCGGCCTGGAACTTCACCATGTCCCCGTTAAAAGAAATTGCGCCTCGTGGTGTGGCCAAAGACTCCAACCAGAATGCCTTTATGAAGGCAGATTTAGCTCCATCCACTATTCCCACCAAAGATTTGCAGCAACAAATCTGGATACTGTCTATTATGCTACTGATTCTGGTGATCTTATGGTTAACCCTTAAGGGATTTCTGTTTGCACTGACGCGATCACCGTTTCAGCAGGCTTATCATCAAGTCAAAAAGCTACGCAAATACCATAACGACGAGTCGGCATTTAATCAGGCCTTACAAGCGGTACATCGGGCTTTTAACAGATTGGCCGGCCATGCCCTGTTTGCTCACCAAACAGATCAGTTTATTAATAAACATAAAGAGTTTTCTGGCTACCAGGATCAAATTGATAGTTTTTACCAGTTATCCACAGAAGCGCTCTACTCCGAGCAAAAGCTAGCGTCAGAGAAAGACTTTGACCAATTAATGAAGCTCTGCAAACAATTGGCTGGTGCGGAAAAACTGGCGCTGAAAAAATCATGAACATCGCATTTGCCCACCCATGGGTGCTCGTTTTATTACTACTAGTCTTGTTGCCATTTATGTCAGGTATATTCAAGCAACGGCTCACCAGTTGGAATCGGCTAATTCCAGCATCCAATACAACTCGATGGGTTAATCGACTCATTAAACTCTTGGGGGTACTGGCATTTATCAGCATCGTGCTGGGGTTGGCAGGACTTAATCAAACGGAAAAAACCTTTACCCGAATCGGTACTGGCGCACATATTGTCTTTGTCCTCGATCGTAGCGCCAGCATGAATGAAACATTTGGGGGCAAGGTCCCGGATAACGCTACGCCAGCCAAAAGTCAGGTCGCACGTCGTTTATTGTCTGAATTTGTGAATAATAGGCCGCATGACTTATTTGGCGTTGTCGGGTTCAGTACACAACCTTTTTTTATCAGTCCCCTCACAGAGCACAAATCTGCCACCCAGGCGGCGATAAACAGTCTGACCAGTCCCGGCCTGGCATTTACCAATGTAGCCAAAGGACTCGGCATGGGCTTGAGTTACTTTGAGGATCAACCGCATACCGGTTCCCGTGTCATTGTATTGGTCTCTGATGGCGCAGCGACACTTGATCACCGTGCACAGCGAGTGTTGCGTGAGTGGTTTGAGCGTTATCAGGTAAGTTTATATTGGTTTTTTCTGCGTACCGAAAACGGATTAGGTATCACCTCTGAACCTGAAACAGCGCGAGATGATAATCCCCGGGTGATGCCGGAGCGTTATCTTGATCAGTTTTTCCGTACCCTGCCGATCCCCTATCACGCATATGAGGTGGATACACCGGAATCTATGGAAGCAGCCATTCACCAGCTGGATAATCTGGAAAGCATGCCACTGGTTTATAACGAACTGATACCCCGCAACGATATGACGCGCTTATGTTTTTTGACTGCCCTGTTTGCCGTTCTTATTTTACTGGGCATCAAAGCGCTGGAGGCAAAATGATGTTTTTGAATCGAAATCATTTTATTTATCTGATTAGCCTGTTGGCATTGGCTGTTATCACTGCACTGATATTCAGTCTCTATACCCTGCAACAACAGCAGCAAATCAACCAACAAATCCTCCTGCTGAATAAAGGTGAGCTGGTTGGTGCTGAACAATTGAATATGCAATCACCCGAAGTCAGAATTGCTTATGCCTATCTGCAGGGCAAATTGAACTTATTTGATGAAGCAGTAGAAACCTACAGCGGCACTGAGCGGCTGGCTAACCCGCAACAACTTGTCCATATCCACTATAACCTTGGCAATCTTTATTTGGTTCAGGCTATCGATTTGGCAGAAAACCTCTCTGTTGATCGGGCGGTGGCGATGGCGGATGTGGCAAAGGACTTTTATCGCTCAGCACTGAAAAACCAGCCCTCCTTCTGGGAGGCTAAATACAATCTGGAAGCCGCCCAACGTCTGTCGCGGGATTTGCCTCTGGGTGATGTCACCATCAGTGAAGAATCTCAGGATGCCAGTACCGAGTTATGGTCGGCAATGCCTGGCTTTCCCATTGGTTTACCCTAAGGGATTGTCTGATGAAATCTATCTGGTTGCTGGGTAGTTCTGCAGTGCTACTGATTATTGCCGTTTTAATGCCAAACCTGCCATTCCCCAGTAAAAAATATGATTATTTTTTTATGGTGGATATCACCCGCAGCATGAATGTAGAAGATTATCGTGATAATAACGGTGATCCCATTAGTCGGCTGGAAAAAGTCAAAGCGGATGCGTTAGCTGCCATACAACAACTTCCCTGCGGCTCACGAGTTGGGCTAGGCGTGTTTACTGAACGTATGCCCACCCTGCTCTATACCCCCATGGAAGCGTGTTCAGACTACCCTGAAATCCGGGAGAGCATCAGACGTATTGACTGGAGAATGGCCTGGGTTGCCGACAGTAATATTATTCAGGCGTTTGCCAACACGTTGGAGTTGATGCGCATTGTTGAATTAACCGATGCCACTTTGGTGTTTTTTACCGATGGGCAGGAAGCACCTCCGATGAACACACGGTATGCGCCAGATCTTGCCGAACTACAATCCACTGATGAAAATAATAACCAGGCACTCATCAACGGTCTGATTGTGGGCGTCGGTGATCATGCATTGAGCCGGATCCCTAAATATGATGAAGATGGCATCCAGATTGGCTTCTATACGGCGGAGGATGTACCACAGGGAACAACTTTTGGTTTGCCGGAAGATCCCGGCAAAATTGAAGGCTATGTCCCTCGGAATGCTCCATGGGGAAATCAAAGTCGTGCTGGGAATGAACACCTTTCCAGCGTAAAAGAAGACTATTTGAAATCGCTGGCTGAACCAGCCAAATTTCACTACCATCATTTACAAACATCGACGGCTTTGTTGAATGCACTCACGCACGATGATTTCTCCCAACGCCACATCCGGGAAACCGATTTAAGTTATATCCCGGCAAGTTTGTCGCTGTTTTTATTATTTCTGGCCTATCTGCCTGAACATATTTTTTCCCGTAAAAAAACCTTACACAAACCAAACATCAACGAGCGCATACCTCTTAACTCAGGTTAAAACAGTTCGCTCCGTTGAATCACTCATCCGGACACCAATAATCCGCCAACGAATTGAAATTCTTGTTATTATCGGCAAGCAATTCGAAAATGGATCCCATGCGCGTTATACCTCACAGGTTTACTTTTTTTCTGCTGTTTATTCTGCTTGTATGCTTATTTGGCGAAGCCAAAGCTGCATCGACGGAATCCGTTACGCTGCAGCTTAAATGGCGACATCAATTTCAGTTTGCCGGTTATTACGCCGCTATTCAGCAAGGCTACTTCGAACAGGAAGATTTGCAGGTTACGCTGCGAGAACGCCAACCCGGTATTAATGTTATCAATGAAGTCACCAGTGGCCGTGCAGACTATGGCATTGGTGGTATCGGACTACTGGCAGAATATGCTGCTGGATCACCCATTAGAGCCTTGGCTGCCATTTTTCAGCATGATGCCTTAGTGCTGGTCAGCAAAGCTCAATCCGGCATTGTCAGTCCGTATGAAATGATTGGTAAGCGCATCATGTTTGATGATTCGGCAGGCAACGATGCTGTTTTCCTCGCTATGTTTGCTGATGCCGGTATTTCCCCCCACGACTACAAACTCATCCCGCAGGATCTGCAACTGGATAGTTTTATCAATGATCGGGTTGATGCTATCTCAATTTACCGAACCGATCAGCTTTTCACGCTGGAACAGTTGGGCGTAAAGCTCAATATCATTAATCCCCAAAGCTATGGTTTTGATTTTTATGGTGACATTTTGTTTACCGGGGATAGAGAGCTTCGCAATAATCCTGGACGAGCAGAGCGGTTTCGCCGGGCTTCGTTAAAGGGCTGGCGCTACGCACTGGAAAATCCTGAAGAAATGATTGATTTGATAATCAATCAGTATGGCAGTCAGACCAGCCGCGAACAGCTACAACATGAAGCCAGGAAAATTCAAAAACTGATTTTGCCAGACCTGATTCCTTTGGGCCAATTGGATCCAGCTCGTCTTCGTCACAGTGCTCAGATATACGAACGGCTGAATATTGCACCTCCACTCTCCGAGGCGCAATTAGAGGGCTTTATCTACCAATCCAATGCCGCGTTACGACTGACGCCAGAAGAACAAGCCTGGCTAGAGGATAACCCTGTCATCAAACTCGGTATTGATCGTGATTTTGCACCGTACGAATGGATTAACAGCAAAGGGAATTATCAAGGCTTGGCAGCTGAATACATTCAGTTATTGCAGGCAAAACTCGGGGTGGAATTTGACATCATAGATAATAAGCCCTGGCATGAAATTATCGCAATGGCACAACGGGGTGAGCTGGATATGCTTTCCTGTCTGCATATGAGTCCGGAACGTTCCGAGTATTTATTGTTCAGTCAGCCGTATATCACTAATCCAGTGGTCATCGTCAACGCTAATCGCTTCGGCTATATCGGTCACCTGGATAATCTGAAGGGGAAAACTGTCGCCGTTGAAAAGAATTATCATGTCCAGGAAAATCTGGCTCTGAACTATCCTGAAATAAAGCTTTTACTTACCGATACCACCCTCGACGCTTTAAAAAAGGTCAGTACCGGCGAAGCCGATGCCTATGTGGGAGATGCTGCATATGCCAACTATGCCATCAAACAAGCCAACCTGATCAACTTGCAATTTTCCGGACAGACGCAGCAATATAATGCATACAGAATGGGAATAAACCCCTCGCATCCCCAGCTGCAATCCATCATCAATAAGGTTGTCAATAATCTTTCGGACGAAGAAAAACAACGAATTGAACAAACCTGGATGGGACTGAGCATTGAAAAAGGCATTTCAAGAACGACTTTGATCAACATTCTGTTAAGTATTTTGGTCATTATTTTAATATTTACCTTCTGGATCTATCGCCTTAAACAATCTGGACAGGCGCTAGCTCGTAACGAATCAAAATTACGCACGATTGTGAATGCCTCGCCAATACCACATGTCCTATCCGATGGAAAAAATAAAGTATTTTATGTAAATCAATCTTTTATCGATACTTTCGGAGTGACTTTAAAAGATATTCCAAACTTGACTGCATGGTTTGACAAGGCCTATCCCGATCCAAAGTATCGTCAGAAAATCAAAAAAATCTGGGATGACTTTGTTGTTGACGCGCTGCAACAATCACTCCCTTATAGAGGGGAGGCTGTTGAAGTTAAAATTACGACCCACCCGCGGCGAGTCAAACAGGTGTTGATTTCCAGCACCGTAATCAACGATGGTCAATCGAATGTGTTTATCACTATTTTTTATGACATCAGTGAACGCAAGCGGGCCGAAGAAAAACTGAAACTATCCGGTCGTGTTTTTCATCAAGCGCATGAAGGAATTCTGATTACGAATCCAGAAGGTCGAATTGTTGATGTAAATCCAGCTTTTTGTGACATTACCGGTTACCGTCGTGATGAAGTGATTAACCAACATCCTTCTATTCTAAAATCGGGTAAACATAATGAAGCGTTTTATCGAAATATATGGCAAAACCTGCTTGAAAAAGGTTACTGGCAGGGAGAAATATGGAATCGACGCAAAAATGGCGAGTTATTTGCAGAGTTGCTAACCATCTCTACCTTGATGGATGATCAAGGTGATACCTTGCATTATCTTGGCTTATTTTCCGATATAACTGAAATTAAGCAACAACAGCAGGCGCTGGAAATGATGGCGCATTATGACATGCTCACCCAGCTGCCCAACCGTACATTATTTGCAGACCGCTTCCAGCAGTCCATTGCACACAGTATTCGGCAACATAGTCTGCTGGGTGTGATATTTCTGGATCTGGACGGGTTCAAACCGATCAATGATAACTATGGTCATGAAATCGGCGATCAAGTACTGATTGAGGTGGCCCAGCGAATAAAAGCCTGTATTCGTCTGGATGACACCGCATCACGACTGGGTGGAGATGAATTTGCTCTTTTGCTCAATGACATCAGTTCAGTAGAACATTGCGAAAGATTGGTCAGCCGACTATTACGTACCATTCAACTGCCTTATCGGATTGATGGCGATATCATCCAGTTAGGGGCCAGTATGGGGGTAACCCTCTACCCGTTGGATCAGTCCGATGCAGATACGTTGTTGCGTCATGCTGATCAGGCCATGTATCAATCTAAACAGACCGGTCGAAATCGCTACTCAATCTTTGATGCTGTGCATGATAAGCAAATTCTGCTTAAGCAAAGTCAATTGGACAATTTACATCAAGCCTTCAACAAAAATCAGTTTTGCCTGTATTACCAGCCGAAAATTAATATGCGAAATGGGCGTATTCATGGCGCAGAAGCGCTGCTTCGCTGGAACCACCCTCAGCAAGGAATCCTGGAGCCTGCGACATTTTTAAGTTCAATGGCGGGCACCGAACTGGAAATCCGTATTGGTAACTGGGTCATTGATCAGACGTTAAAACAGTTACAAAATTTTCATCAGCAAAACAGAGTCATTGAAATCAGCGTGAATATTTCCGCTCATCACCTGCAATGGCCAGGATTTTTTGACCATCTTGATCGTCTACTGGCCAAATATCCGGACTTGCCTGCCGAATATTTGCAACTTGAAGTGCTTGAAAGCAGTGTGTTAACCGATATCCAGAATATTTCGGCGATTATCAGCACCTGCCGTGAAGGCCTTGGGGTAAGAATAGCACTGGATGACTTTGGCACCGGATACTCATCATTAAGCCATTTACGGCATTTGCCGGTTGATGTCATTAAAATTGACCAGAGTTTCGTTCGCGACATCATGGATGACCCCAATGATTTCACCATAGTGGAAGGTGTTATTGGGTTAAGTCATGCATTTCAGCACCAGGTCATCGCCGAAGGGGTAGAAAGTATTGAACATGGTTTGATGCTGATGACTATCGGTTGCGATATGGCACAGGGATATGTCATTGCCCAACCCATGCCAGCGGATGAATTAGGCCTGTGGATGGAGGATTACCAGCCCGAATCACGTTGGCTGAATCATGCCCATAATACCTTATCCCCCCAACAGCGCTTGCTGGCATTAATGCAAATGCAGGGCGAGCAGTGGTTACAGCGGGTAATTGATAATCTGCACAGTAGTCCTGCTCAAATCAGCAGCTGGCCATTAATGAATCCCAAACGCAGCCACTTTACTCACTGGCTGGAGCAGGGTAAGCAGGAAGAGCTATTTAATCAGTTATGGCTGGATCGACTTAAATTAGCCTATTACGAGTTATTTCATGCCGCTGCCGGTTTACGGAATCAATTCGAAGAAAATGAAATAGCGTTAGCCCGCAAAGGTATTGAGGATTTACAAACGTTATATGCTGAAATTCAGCAGCTGCTGGCGTCACCATCACAGTGGTGATGTTGAGTAATAACCACGTTTAACTACCGGTGGATTTTCAAATTTCAGTCAGATTTTCCAGATCACATTTCAAAAACTGGAATCGCATGATGTTGGATATACATACAAAACCATCAGACTTCGTCAATAAGATCCCGTTCGGCATCCCAGCCAGACTGTTTGGCTTGAGTAATTGCTGCATCATGAATATGCATAAATTTCTGTTGCATTTCCGGTGGCAGGTTTGCCACCTTGAAACCATATTTTTCCCATTCCAGATTCACCTTGCCCCAAAGATCCTCAAGACCTTGAACCACCCAGCCTTCGCAGGTTTCGGTCTCCGGTATTAAACCGAATACCCAGGCATCACGAATGATTTTTCCGGTGTCGGTCATGCCACCATTTATTTCTTTATCAATACCAACGTAACGTTTTTGATCTTTCATGATTTTTCCTAGGGCTTGTTGATCTTTCATATCCACCACTGCTGGCGGCTATTTTTTCGTCCTACAATACGGAAATGATGCGATGTAGTTGTTCTACATAAGTCATTTCCAACGCCGTAGGGCGGAAAAATAGCCCCAGCCCTTTGGGTTGTGACTGAAAAAACGCCACTCTTCGTTGCTCGTCACTTATTTAGAACAACTAAAAAGCGCTCCTCGTGCCTTGATTGACGTTTTTTCAGCTCACAACAGAGGCGGAGATGAAAGATCAACAAGCCCTAACGGGTCAGGCTGGCAAATAAAGTGGGCAGTTTTTCAGGCAATCGATCCACATGATCAACAATGGTGTAGTTATTTTCGCCAAAAATACGTTTAACATAGCTGTCAGCATTGGCATCCAGCGTCAGACAATAGGTCATAACGCCTCTGCTCCACAGCTCATCGACGGCTTTGCGAGTGTCATGACGTAAATGTTGAGGATCACGTTCATCTATATCCGAAGGTTCACCATCGGTCACCAGCAATAATAGCTTGCGGCGTTCCGGCTGTTTTAACAAATGTTGAGCGGCATGTCGCATAGCCGCCCCCATCCGGGTCGATAAACCACCTTTCATGCCGGCCAATCTGGCTTTTGTTTCATCATCAAATGGCTGATTAAAATCCTTGAAACGGAAATACTGCACATCATGACGGCCATCAGAGGCAAAGCCATGTAAAGCAAATGGATCACCGATGCCATTAATGGCCGTAGCCACTAAGGTTGCTGCTTCACGCGTCAAATCCAGAACCGTCTTATCACTACCTTCAATAACATCATTGGTTGATTCCGATAAATCCAATAACACTGTTACGGCTAAATCACGATTTTTTATCACATTACGCATGGTGATACGTGTATTGGGTTGCTCGCCCATACGGATAGCAATCATCGCATCGACGGCCGCATTGATATCAATCTCATCACCATCTTCCATATTGCGAACCCGCTGGACACCGGCCGGCGACAGCAAATCGATGATCTGCCGGATACGATGTGCCACCGGTTTGTATTCTTTCAGAATATTATCGATGTCATCCGGATCGCCTTTTTTGGGACGATATTCATAGACCGTGCTCCAGTCCGGACGATACAGCTGCACCTGATAATCCCATTCCTGATAATGATACGATTCTGAGACGGGAGCTTTGCCCCACATCTCATTAAAGCTGACCGTGGCCTCACCGGCATCTTCATACGGCATGAACTTGGTAGAACACACCCAGATTTCCTGGGCATCATCGCCAGCCAGCTCACAATCCACTTCATTGGCCATTTCAACCGCGCTGACATATTTACGTACCTGTCGCTGGCTCGCTGGAATATATTCCGCTCCGTGCATCAGGAAATCGAATTCTTCAAACTCCCAGATAAAACGGTTATCGTCGCGATAAGGCAAACGAATGGATTCTAAAATTCGTAAGCTGGGTACCTGCCGCTGTTCGGCAAACAGATGAAATAATTCCATGCCCAGATCCCAGCTGAACTGGTTATTTTGTGCTTGCTCAGCAATGTTTTGATGGAATCTGTCCGCCAAGGCATTCAATGGGTCATCGTTGTTTTTAATCGATGCATCATGCAGGCTGCGGGCAAACTGTTCGAGTTTTAGCAGACCCTTATGCTCGACATCCTGACTTTGTTCGATAGTTAACAGGCAGCCCCAGAGTTTCTGCAAACCGGGGAAAGCCTGTATCGCCAGATATTCAACGCGGGCGTCTTCCAGCAGTCCGATAAAAAACATCTGCGCCGGACTGAGCTGCTCAGCAGAAATAGGCGCACGGGTGTACTGAATATGAGCTGCCAAATGTGCCGCCTGAGCCCGATACAGCTCCAGACCACTGACACCGTCAATATCATCCACCGCATCTGGCAGATGCATAACAAAGTGTTCAATATACGGTTTGAACCCTTCATAATCCGCTGCAGTGGGTCGTAGAAAGAAATCCCTGCCCCACAATGCACGCAGGTAAAAATTCAGCTTACGCTGGGTATCAATAAACAGCGTGCCACGGCGTTCTTTCTGTAGCATTTTCTTGCTGTCTGCCGTTTCCAGGGCAAAGTATTTGACGAGATTATTCAGATCACGACGGTAGGCTTCAGCACCAAAATTGGCCCAGCGTCTTAAACCGGATAAGGTGAGTTTAGACAATAATTCATCAATAATGCCCAACATCGGCCTTAAGCCTCGTGAAGCTTTGGCAGACAGTTGATGAATCAGGCTTAAATAACCGCGTAATAACTCCGGGTCGCCCAACCGCCGAGCAGCAGTCGGTAGACTATGAATCATCAGCGCTATCACCTCGCCCGAGGTCATTGACGATAATTTCATTGCCGCATTGATGCAATCGCGGATTACATCCTCGCCACATTCTTTGACCACTTGCGGAATATCTTCCAGAAAGGCAACCACCAGCTCTTTACCACGGCCAAGATCTGCCAGGCCTTTCGCACCTCCCATATATTCCTGTAAACCAGCAGGTGACATGCTTCTGGCTGCATCTTGAAAAGTACTATCCAGCGTATGCACCAGTTCTGGCGCTATTTTTTCAAGCTGTTCGCGGTAATCGTTTAGATTGACGCTCATGATGTAATATCCAAACCGGAGAAACCGGGTCGGCCTTTATCAACTAACAAAGAAGGTATGAACAGCGGCTTCCAGCGTTTCACGCATATCCGGATCATCCGTCAATGGGGTGACTAATGTCATCTGGCAGGCAGCCAAAGGCTCAACCCCTTCTGCAATCATTTGTCCTGCATAGACCAGCAGACGAGTGGAAATACCTTCATCCAGGCCATGGCCTTTCAAATTACGTGCACGATGGGCGATTTGTACCAGTTTCTTGGCAATATCGGCGTCGACACCGGCTTCCTTGGCGACAATTTCGGCTTCCAGCACGGCGTCCGGATAATCAAAATTCATCGCACCGAAACGTTGCTTGGTCGATTGCTTGAGATCTTTCATCAAACTTTGATAACCGGGGTTATAGGAAATCACCAGTTGAAAATCTTTGTGAGCCTCAACCAGCTCACCTTTTTTATCCAGCGGCAGACTGCGACGATGATCGGTCAGAGGATGGATAACCACCGTTGTATCCTGACGTGCTTCAACCACTTCATCCAGATAACAGATTGCTCCGATACGGGCTGCCGTGGTCAAAGGGCCATCCTGCCATTTGGTGCCATCCTTATCGAGCAGAAAACGCCCGACCAGATCGGAGGCGGTCATGTCTTCATTACAGGCAACTGTGATCAGCGGGCGACCCAGTTTCCAGGCCATATATTCGACGAAACGGGATTTACCGCAGCCAGTCGGACCTTTCAGCATTACCGGCATACGGCGCGCGTAAGCGGCTTGATACAGCTCCACTTCATTACTGACCGGACGGTAAAAAGGTTCTGTTTTGACTTTATACTGTTCAGCAATTTTCTCGCTCATCGCAGTATCCTCAGGATATTCATTGGGAAAATTGGTGGTACGTATTTGAAAAAGCCCCTGACGCTGCGGTCAGGGACTGATTCGATTTGATGTTATACAGACTGACCGCGGAACACGACCATCTCTGCTCCTTTAGACTGAGCATAATTATCATACCCCACCAAACGCACATGGTTTTTTGGATGCGCCTTGTGGCAGGCTTCAGCTTCAGCAAGAATGCGGTCCACATCGGTTTCACCGAATAGAGGCAGCTTCCACATGTACCAGTAGTGACCAAACGCGTTTTCAGGTTCAGTGTGTTCTACTGCAGGGTTCCAGCCTTTGCTGACGATGTATTCAACCTGTTTACGGATGCGTGCAGCATCCATTTCTGGCAAATACGAGAAGGTTTCAAACTTACGGCTTGATGTATCAGCCAGGCTTGACGCGTAATCTTGCATTTCACTCATTGTCATTTCCTCAAATAATGTCAAATTCGGTATCAGTTAACGATGGTCAGCAGTACCGACCAACATCAATTACTTGTGTGCAACGTCTAATTTGTCGACAGTGTCGAATTCGAATTTGATTTCTTTCCAGGTTTCCATGGCCACTTTCAACTCTGGACTATGTTCAGCAGCGGCGGTCAGGATTTCTTTACCTTCTTTTTCCAACTCTCTGCCGTGGTTACGTGCTTCTACACATGCTTCCAAAGCCACACGGTTTGCTGCAGCTCCCGCCGCATTACCCCATGGGTGACCCAATGTACCGCCACCAAACTGCAATACCGAATCATCACCAAAGATGCTGACCAGGGCCGGCATATGCCATACGTGAATACCACCGGAAGCGACTGGCATAACACCAGGCATGGATACCCAATCCTGATCAAACATAATGCCGCGGCTGCGATCTTCTTTGATGTAAGAATCACGCATGATATCGATCCAGCCCAATGTCGCAGCACGATCGCCTTCCAATTTACCAACCACAGTGCCTGAGTGCAGATGGTCACCACCTGACAGACGCAGCATTTTGGTCAATACACGGAAGTGGATACCATGGTTCGGATTGCGATCCAGTACCGCATGCATTGCCCGGTGAATATGCAGCAACATGCCGTTATCACGACACCAGTTGGCCAGACCTGTATTGGCCGTGAAACCGCCGGTCAGGTAGTCATGCATGATGATTGGCGCGCCCAGTTCTTTGGCATACTCGGCACGTTTGTACATTTCTTCAGGGGTTGGCGCTGTGACGTTCAGATAGTGGCCTTTACGTTCACCCGTTTCGATTTCAGCTTTGTCGATCGCTTCCATAACAAAGTCAAAACGTTGTCTCCAGCGCATAAATGGCTGTGAGTTAACGTTTTCATCGTCTTTGGTGAAATCCAGACCGCCACGCAAACATTCATATACGGCACGACCGTAGTTTTTTGCAGACAGACCCAGTTTTGGTTTGATGGTACAGCCCAGTAATGGCCGACCATATTTGTTCATAATGTCACGTTCAACCTGGATACCATGAGGAGGGCCACCGCATGTCATGACGTACGCAACCGGAATTCGCACATCTTCCAGACGCAATGAACGCACGGCTTTAAAGCCGAACACGTTACCCACCAGAGAAGTCAGCACGTTAACCACTGAACCTTCTTCAAACAAATCAATCGGGTATGCAATAAAGGCATAGAACGCTTCATCGTTGCCGGGAACATCCTCAATAGCGTAAGCACGACCTTTGTAGTAATCCAGATCAGTCAGCAAATCGGTCCAGACTGTGGTCCAGGTACCCGTTGATGATTCCGCCGCTACCGCAGCAGCCGCTTCTTCGCGTGGCACACCTTCTTGAGGAATGACCTTGAAACAGGCCAGAAAATCGGTGTCTTTGGGGGTGTAATCGGGCATCCAGTATGTTTCGCGATACTCTTTTACACCCGCTTGGTAAGTTTTTGCCATGGTGCTCTCTCCAGGTATATGCGCAAGCAGATTAATCAAACTGTTACTTTGGGTTAGTCAGAGCCTGTATATCTCTCACAGGTATCTTGAGATGGACAAATTTTGTCTCCAGCCATGGTGGCTGTGAAAGCGAATTTTATCCAAGTGTAACCCAGCGACTATTTCATGTCTGTGGTAAAAATAGTTGACTTTACCCATTAAAACAAGTTAATAGTTTTTATCCTTATCATAAATTAAAGTTATATATGTTACATGCCTCATTACAACAGTTACGCCTATTCGAAGCGGTTGCACGCCTGAAGAGCATTACCCGCGCGGCTGAAGAAAAACATTTAACCCAACCCGCCGTGTCAATTCAGATGAAAAAACTGGAAGAATCTGTCGGCATGCCTTTATTTGAAAGCGTCGGGCGGCAGTTACATCTTACTGTCGCAGGTAATGAACTCTATGATGCCTGCCGAGATGTTTTACAACGTCTTGCCGATCTGGACGCCGCATTAGCCGATTTACAAGGTGAGGTTGCTGGCCCAGTAAACCTTGTTGTTGTCAGTTCTGCCAAATATTTTCTACCCTATCTTCTGGGCAATTTTATTGCGCGCTATCCCAAAGTTGAACCACGGCTACAGGTAACGAATCGAGCCAGACTACTCGAACGGCTGGATGCCAATGAAGATCATCTTTATATCATGGGTCAGGTGCCAGACGATCTGCCCGTGGTTGAATATCCGTTTTTAGAAAATGTTCTGGTTATCGTCGCCCGGCCCGACCAGCCATTGGCCAAACAAAAAAATATTTCATTAAAAACTATCTCTGAACAACGTCTGATTGGCCGCGAACCAGGTTCGGGCACACGCAAAGCGGTGGAAGAGTTATTCGCCAAAAGCGGTTTAAAAGTCTCGCCGTATATGGAACTAGGCGGAGCGGATGAAATCAAGCACGGCGTGATGGCAGGGTTGGGGCTGGCAGTATTATCACTGCATAGCCTGCGGTTAGAACTGGCGGCAAAAAAACTGGTGGTATTGGATGTGGAGAACTTTCCATTAAGGCGGCGCTGGTATGCTGTGCATCGGCAAGGCAAAAGACTATCGCTTGCCGCACAAACATTTCTGGAGTATCTGCAACAGGAAGGTGAGCAGGAAATCGAGCATTTACTGACGCATGATGCGTCTATTCTTACTGACAACCCAGACGTTTAGCCTGGGCAATCAAGTCGGCCACCGTAGTATGCTGTTGATTCTGGCATCGGCTGAGAAAGCTTCTCTGAGTGCCAAGTGCATAAGTATTTTCAATAAATCGACAGTTATTCATTGATGCAGATTTATCCCATCCCGCCAGGTATTGAACGGGTTGCGAAAAATTGGCTTTCTGAAATAACACTACCTCAGCCGGACGCTGTTCGATTTTACTCAGGTGTGCCTGGAATTTATCATCACAGTCCAGCTGCTGCAGAGAATATTGTTGATATAACTGCTGCATCGTTTTGATTTGATTTTGCTGCTCCCGCTGTTGCAGCTTTGGCTCTATCAAAAGCAGGTATCCTGCAAATATCACCACCAACACGATTGCGGCAGCAAATGATCTGCGAGCCCAATTCAGCTTCTCGACTAGCGTGAAGATAACGCCGGTAAGGCACAATAAAATGCCCGCATAGAAAAAAAGCGGAACCAGCCATTTTGCATAATGTGAAGGGTTACCGATTAGCCCAGCCAAATAGCCATAAAAAAATATCCCGCCAAGCAATAAAGCAGCAAGAAGACTTACAGCAACTCTGGCAAGCAATAACATCATGCAGCACAACTAAACCACCGGAAATCAAAAGATCTCCGGTTTATTTTGGAAAGCTTATTTTTCTTTGAGCAGATCACGAATTTCAGTTAACAGAATTTCTTCTTTAGTTGGTGCTGGCGGGGCTGCAGGAGCAGCCTCTTCTTTTGCTTTCAGTGAGTTCATTGCTTTAATCACCAAAAAAATCACAAAGGCAATAATCACAAAATCAACAATGGTTTGAATAAACTGTCCATAAGCGATAACCACGGCCGGCGTATCACCAACCGCTTCTTTAAGCACTATTGCCAGATCTTTGAAATCCACTCCCCCCATTAATAAGCCCAGTGGCGGCATAATCACATCAGCTACAAATGAAGAAACAATTTTGCCAAAAGCGATACCAATGATAATACCGACGGCCATCTCTATCACATTGCCACGCATCGCAAATTTCTTGAATTCTTGTACCATGCCCATATCTGCTCTCCTTTTTGACTTTAATAAATTTCCCGATAAAACAGTTTTTTACGGCTTTTATATCAGCAGTTTAGAATATATGACATAAATAATTATTTGTCGGTAAAAATTAGCGGACAATGGAAGCAATGTGATTTTCCACCGACACTTACTTCATCACTCGATAAAGTTATAAGGCTTACTATATGGCTATTGGTTTTTTTCAAAAACGTATTGAAGAGATTATCGACAATGTTGCGAACTCTGACGATACAACCTCATTAACGGCCGAACAACTGTCGCAGTTGTCCTCAGAATTGGCATTATATTTTTCGACCATTTTGCTCACGCTTGCTGGAGCTTTGCTGATCGCATTCTTTGTTTTATGGATTCTGAAACGACGTGCAAATCCCACTACAACGGCAAATAAAGAACTGGAACGTCAACGTGTATTACAGGAATTGGAAAGCCAATTTCTGGCTATCAGCAATCAACCCGCAGTATGGTTAACCAACAGATCTAATTTTGACGCAAAACTGGTCTATGAATTCTCACTGGCATTGACGCCGGAGGTACGTTGGCAGGTCCCTCAAACAGTTGAAACATCATGGCATATGGGAGATCGACTGATCACGATTACAGATCAACAAGATTTGCTGACCGCCAGTTTGCTGGATGAAATATTATTCTGGTTCCGTCGCCTGGACCGATCCGTTGCCGGAGAAATTATCAAAGTTGAAGATATTTATAGTTTATGGCGCCAGATATTGCCATTTGCCATTGATAACCGCTTCAGTTTTATGGCCGCTTATTTTGCAGAAGATAAACGCGGCAGCCTCAATGATATTGAAGCAGTACGGCAAGTCTTGATTGGGGTGATTCGTTATTGTCAGCAGCAAAAACACTCACAACCACTGAGTTACATTAATGGCAGGCTGGATCCGCTATTCTTTGAACAGCTGCCTAAAGGAATGAAAACGGGTATCGAAGCGGCAAGACAGAATACAGTTCGCAAGGATCCAGTGGTGATGGATGAGGTTTCTGCCCCTATTCAACAAAATAGATCTGAGCGAAAGGAACCTGTCGTTACTGCACCGGAAAATGTAACTGAAACATCGGAAAAAACGACTCGTAAAGAACCTATCGTCAGCTTTGATAATGTGGATGCCGAAACCAAAAAACCGGAGTAATATTATAGACTTGAATCAGTCAGTGCTAAAACTGATTTGTTGAAAAGTCCGAAATAGTGTTTATGAGGGAGCTGAGTAATGAAAAATTATTCTATTGCTTTATTGATTTGCCTAGGCATCCCTCATTTTTCTAACGCACAACAATCTGATATGCATGTTATTGCTGATGGTCGCGTGCCACTTGAGAGTCCCGATCAGGGCCATTGGTTAACCCACCCGGCAGTTTTGCAAGCGGCTAATAAGGCAAGACCATACTGGCAAGAACAGAATAGCGTTTACGAAGAAGATTTTCGCATTATGGCTAGCAGCCAAGGTGACTTTACCCGGCCACAAAGTAAACAAACAGCCGTTCTGTATCTGTTAAGCCGGTGGCCACGCTGTTGCAGTAATATGGGGCTAGCCATCCTCGAAGAGGATCAACTTATCCGTAATATTGTATTTTCCGGTGGCACTCATCATTTGTATACCGTGGCAGATATTAATCATGATAACTTGGATGAATTGGCTCTGATCAGCAGTTTCGGCATGGGCGGTAGTAATGAAAGCTCGGTAAGTATTGTTTCACTGCCGGCTGATAAAGCGGTGTTATTAGGCAGAATGCCACTTGTCCTAGACAATTGTGCAGCCATTCGTGAAGACAGCAAACACACAGCATTTCGGATCAGTGTTAATCAACATGCTACAGATACGTTTAAGCTTGAGGAATTTCAGCAAGACTGTGAGATTCCGGAAAATGAAATGACCAGTTCGGTGAAAAGCATCCCGATAGAAAGCAACGACGTTAATGACGAATATATTGATTTACCAATAACTTAGTCCAGATGTTGGCATATTTTACCTAATAACGTGACAGCCAAATCAATCTGGTGAGTCGATTGTTGATTCTCCTGCAGAAAATGTTGTTGCACCCGATAGGCCTGCCGCTCTTTTTCGATGCGCTGTTCACAATTCATCTCATCGGCTGCCAGTTCACCATTAATATCCTGAAGATAATGCACCATTTCATGGACAATAAATCCTCTGGCATTTGCGTCATGAGTCAGTTGCATACGTTCATCGTAATAAATAGTCTGCAGATTGCTGTCGTAATACGCTACAGCCGTACAGAACTGGTCATTACATAATGTCTGTATCAGCTGTTGATGCGTCACTGCTTCAATCCTAGGCAATTCAACTGGCTGTTCATAACCGGTTGACGCTACAACCCAGACCAGCAGGCTATTGATCAGCTCCTGCATATCCAATGCTCCGTTGCGGATGAAAAGCCACGCATGCATCCTTCGAAGTTAAAGTATTGATGTGGGAAGAATGGTTTATTCAAAATTTCCATAACGTTCTTTTACAGCAGAAGGACTAATATACATAGCTGCAACCAACTCCCAGCGCTGTTCAGCATCAAAAACCCGGCTACAACCTAATGCCTGTGATGTATCAGGTTTAAGCGGAAACATTGATATTCCTGCCTGTCTTACATCATAAAAATAACGATCCAGTTGTAAATCTATGATGTGTGTCTGGTGAGTATTTTTTACAAATACTCTGGCCCCACCTTTCTCCTCACAATCCTCATCCCACTCTTCATAAAACTCAATATAGTGAGTTGCTTCATTTGCTTCTGCCATTAAAACTGAGCTGTTTGCAAGGCAAAATAGCCCCCCGGTAAAAACAAACAAACTGGCAGTAGAAAGTTTAGTGAGCATAAAAATTTTACTCCTGAATCAAATTAGGGTTCATAGCTAAGTCCTGACTCAGCGCCAAGAATCAAAGTTTCACCCTGAACAAAAGTCAGGACATCATCCCTAGATAATGTCGTCACGAGATTTATTATAATTGCCCTCAAATCAATCTGGGCGAGGTATTTTCGATGGTGGAGAGCACGCGACGACATGACATTTCGGATGCAACCTGGGCACTGCTGGAGCCGCACCTCCCGGGACAGCGCGGCCAATGGGGCGGCATTGCGCACAACAACCGGCAGTTCATTGACGCGGTGTTCTGGATACTGCGCACGGGAGCGCCCTGGCGAGACCTGCCCGCCAGTTACGGAGATTGGAAGAACACCCACCGGCGCTTCTGTCGCTGGCGAGATCGGGGGGTATGGGAGGCGCTGCTGGAATGCCTAATTGATGAGCCCGACTATGAGTGGCTGATGATTGATGCCAGTCACTGCAAGGTTCATCCTCATGCGGCGGGCGCACGAGGCGGCAATCAGGGGATGAGCCGCACAAAAGGGGGCTCAACACCAAGGTACACCTGGCCGTGGATGCGCATGGTATGCCGGTCCGAATTATTGCTACAGAGGCTACCCGAGCGGATTGCTCTCAAGCTGACGCATTGATTGATGGCCTTGAGGCACAGCACTTGATAGCCGACAAGGGTTACGACAGCGATGCCATTGTTGAGAAAGCAAAAAACCGGGGGATGCAAGCGGTCATCCCGCCGCGAAAGAACAGGAAGACGCAACGTGAATACGACAGACATCTCTACCGGCAGCGCCACCTGATTGAAAATGCCTTTCTGCATCTCAAGCGTTGGCGCGGCATTGCGACGCGCTATGCCAAGAATCTGGCGTCCTTTTTGGCTGCCGTGCAGATCAGATGTTTGGTGCTCTGGCTCAATGTTTCGTGACGACACTATCTAGATGACTCAGGAATAAAGAATATTTATGGTTCAAAAACATTCAGGCAACTGTCCTGAAGCAGGAAACTTGATTGATCGAAAACAACCCGATAGTTTATTTAAGCAGGCAACTGCAATTTTTCAGGCCTGATAAATTAATCCCCGCTAAACCTTTATTGTGATTGAATCCGTTAACCATCCTGAGTCACCGCGTTAACTGGATTCCAATCAGTTTTGTGTTAACACAGCCCCAGCTGTTCATTGCGTTTTTTCATCATTTATTTGGAGAACATTAATGTTTGACTGGAATTTAGGGAGTGATTGGGAGACATGGATATCTCAACCAGCCGTAGTGAATTTCTTCCTGGTGCTCGCAATTGCAGTTGTAAGCTACATGTTACTTCGCATGGTGATGCGTTTTTTTATTACCCGCAGCGTCGATCTGCTCTCACGCTCCAAAGGACGTTGGGGTCGATATGGCGCTAAAGTTTTCAGGCATACCAGTCGATTATTAATAGCCGCCATGGCCGTACAAATTGGGCTGGCACTCGTTGAACTTGGTCCCGACTGGGATAATCGGTTCAGTCATATCTGGTTTCTGGTTCTCGCATTGCAACTCGGACTATGGATTGATGCTGCCATTGCAATGTGGAAAAAAGAAACCATCGAAACGCGGGTAGACCGTGAAAATCAATTAACCGTCACCATAGTTTCCTTACTGGTTCGTACCAGCATCTGGGCGGTGGTATTGCTCTCCGTACTGGCCAATCTGGGAGTCAATATCACCGCACTGGTTGCCAGCCTGGGTATTGGTGGTATTGCCATCGCTCTGGCACTTCAGACGCTGCTTGGGGATTTGTTTGCTTCAGCTTCAATCGGCGTCGACAAGCCATTCAGGACAGGTGATTTTATTGTATTTAATGATGTTGCTGGCACCATTGAATACATCGGGCTGAAAACCACGCGTATTCGAAGCCTGAGTGGCGAACAGATCATTTGCGGTAATACCAACCTGCTGCAGCAAATCATTCACAATTACAAACGAATGGATGAACGCCGAGTGGTTTTCTTTCTGGCTATTTCATTCCGTACGCCAGTCGCCAAAGCCAGACAGGTACCTGGCTTAATAAAGGAGATTATCGAGTCTCACGATAAAACCCGATTTGATCGCGCACATTTATTCAAATTTGATGATTTTTCGATGAGATTCGAGGTTGTCTATTATGTGCTGAGCTCAGACTACAATATCTATATGGATATCCAGCAAAACATTAATTTTACGTTGCTGGAAGAGCTGGACAAAAGAGAAATCAGATTTGCCATGCCTGTGCGTTCGATTGAGTTTCTAGATGATATACCGATGCCCGATAGACGACATAGTGAACAGGTAAAAAGTGAAAGTTCATAAGCCTTTTCAAAAAGGTCCGATGAATAAGATTTTACCGCTTAAGAAGCTTGCAATGAAGGCAAAATATCGAGCAGGTAGAAAGGAAGTTAACTGACACAAACCAAACAACGGTTGTTGTGTAAACTCGTGGAAAAGAAGTGGTGGCTACACCTAGATTCGAACTAGGGACCCCATCATTATGAGTGATGTGCTCTAACCAACTGAGCTATGTAGCCACGAAGCCGAGCATTTTACGTTGCTGGGCAATAAATATCAACATTAAGAGCCTGTTAATCTCGCACAGCCTGAAAGGCTGAGGAGAAGGTTTATAACCAGTCGCTGAACTGGATACCAAACCCTATGCTGTTGGTGCGGTGATCATAATCAATCATGCTTTCGCCATAGCCATTAAACCACTGCACATAACCTCTGAAGTTTTTATAGAGCGGAAAGCTCCATCCCAGTTGAGTAGCGCCTTTATTATCGCTGCGCAGGTTATTGCGTATCATCAGGTCAAAGCTGTGGTCGCCATATTTATAAACTGACGTGAAATCAAAATTCCCCATATATTTTTCAATATCCGGGTTATCGTCTGAACTATCTCTTTCAGGAACCCGATACCAGGGGCGAACGGAGAAGTAAAAATCACCTTTTTCTACAATAAACTCGGCAAATATACGATTCCAGCTACGCGATAACGCCCCATTCTGTCCATTCGATTGATGATTAAAACCGACATTAATCAGTGAGTTTTTAAACCCGAATAACTCCGTATCATTGGCAAAAGAGAGCCATGCTTCTGGTTCGTGATTGGAATCTCGGAATGCCTGTGAATTATCGTTATTAAACATTTGCCAGAAAGAGCGGTTGGTGTAGGCGATAAACGCATCAGCCCGATCATTGAACAATCCTCTGACAACAGGGAGTTTCAAGCTGATCTGAAACTTGCTTTCCCATGACTGAAAATCATAATCTCGATCTGGATCGGCTGCGTCAAATGGGGCTTCGTTATATGAACCGACATTATTACTGAAAATGAAATAATTCGGACGATGTGGCAAGAAAGCAAACGGGTTATTTGACTGGCTTTTTTCCAGAACCAAACGTCTGGATAACGCTGAACCATCGGCTGTTTCGATTTTTGTAGCCTCGTTCTCATCAATTGAAATGCTTTCCTGATCATCCTCAGTCATCTCAGAAAGATATGCCGGCTCAGTCTGCTCTTGCTTTTGCATGGAAATTTCTGCTATACAGATTTCACGAATATTGCCGACAGTGACACTATCATCAGATGTGGCCATTTTTGACAGTATGCATTCATCCATGGCCTGGTCGGCATGTGCTGAACTCATCATGATTGATGTGAATATCGCCCCGGCAAACCATTTGTTCATGATTATTCCTTGAAATTCAGAGCGACTCGAGGATTACCTGAGCAGCAGAAAGTTGAATTAAACGTTGAACCTGAAATGCATTACATCGCCATCTTTGATGACATATTCTTTGCCTTCCAGACGCCATTTTCCGGCATCTTTAGCACCCTGTTCACCATTAAACTGCACAAAATCTTCATAGCCGATAACTTCTGCGCGAATAAAGCCTTTTTGGAAATCAGTATGAATGACACCGGCACCTTCCGGTGCGGTCGCGCCGACTTCAACAGTCCAGGCACGCACTTCTTTAACACCAGCGGTAAAGTAGGTATGTAAACCAAGCAATTGGTAACCACTACGAATTACTCGATTCAGACCGGGCTCATCCTGGCCAAGTTCCTCAAGGAATTCTGCTTTATCCTCATCTGCCAGATCAGCAATTTCCGATTCAATAGCAGCACATATTGACACAACAATAGCATTTTCTTTGTCAGCCAATGCCATTACTGCATCCAAAGCAGGATTGTTTTCAAAGCCATCTTCAGCAACATTGGCAATATACATTGTTGGTTTGATGGTCAATAAATGCAACCCCGTCAATAATGCCAACTGATCATCATCAAGATTCATTGCCCGAACAGGTGCGCCCTGGTCCAGATGTTCACGGATCTGTGTCAATAAATCCAGGCGTGCTTTGGCGACCTTATCACCGCCTTTGGCGTCTTTGGTCGTTTTGGTGATCGCTTTTTCTACAGACTCAAGATCAGCCAGTGCGAGTTCAGTATTGATCACTTCAATATCATCCACTGGTGAGACTTTACCGGCCACATGCACCACATTTTCATCTTCAAAACAGCGAACAACATGGGCGATAGCATCGGTTTCACGGATATTGGCCAGAAATTTATTTCCTAACCCTTCTCCCTTGGAAGCCCCGGCAACCAGGCCGGCAATATCAACAAATTCCATTGTCGTCGGCAAAACACGTTGTGGATTGACGATCGCAGCCAGTTTATCCATACGCGGATCTGGCACTGGCACGATGCCAACATTAGGCTCGATGGTACAGAACGGATAGTTCTGTGCTTCGATACCCGCCTGCGTCAACGCATTAAATAACGTTGACTTGCCTACGTTAGGTAAACCGACAATACCGCATTTAAATCCCATGAGAAATCCTTAGGGGTTATTTATAACAATGACAAAATTCTTTCCTCGCACCTTATGCAGGTGTTTTACAGGTCACAATAAGAGAGGTAAAAAAACGATTCTTACTGTGAGTGCAGCCAGTTCATGGCTTTGTCGAGGTTTCCTGAGAGTACATCAGGTAAAACACGCAGGCTGTTATCAATGCCTGCCATCATATTTTCCCGATCTGTTGCAGAGGGTTTACTCAACACATAATCGGCAACTTGCTTACTATTGCCCGGATGATCAATACCAATCCGGCAACGTAAAAAATCTTTGCTGCCCAGTTGGCTGATAATGTCACGCAGACCATTGTGTCCACCATGACCACCACCACGTTTCAGACGTACCGTACCGGCGGGTAAATCCAACTCATCGTGGATAACGAGAATATTTTCTGCAGGGATTTTATAAAAGTTGGCCAGCGCCGCAACAGATTGACCGCTGCGATTCATAAAGGTCAGTGGTTTGATCAACCAGACTTTGTGTTCAGGATTTGTGTATTGAATCAGTTGACCATGAAATCGGGACTCTGTTTTAAAACTCAGCCCAAAATCACTAGCCAACTGATCCAACCACCAGAACCCGACGTTGTGCCGGGTCTGTTCATACTGAGAACCGGGATTGCCCAGACCGGCGATAATCCAGTTTGCCATAACGGTTCCCGACGACTGAATTAATCTTCAGCCGCTTCTTCCTCATCATCAGCTTCTGTATCTTCGTCCAGATCCACTTTAGCAACACGTGGCTCATGAATACTGACAACGGCTTGATCGTAAGAAGAACGTTCCCCTTCTTCCAACTGCTCATCCTGAGTATGCGTCAAGGCAGTCAGCGTGACACCTTTAGGCAGTTTCAATTCACTCAGGTGGATGGCTTCATCCATAGCCAGTTTTGCAACATCAACTTCGATGTATTCTGGCAGGTCTTTAGGCAGGCAAGAGATTTCAACCTCGGTCATCAGATGCGAAATCAAACCACCGGCTTTAACACCAACCGCTTTTTCTTCATTGACAAAGTGCAGTGGAATGGTCATTGTCATTGCGTGCTTGGAATCAATACGCAGGAAGTCTGCATGAATGATTTTGTTATCATTTGCTGGATGACGTTGCAGATCTTTCAATACAACCTGATTTTTCTTGCCATCAATAACCAATGTCAGAATATGCGCGTAAAATGCTTCTTCTGCCAAATGGCGAATCAACTGGTTATGGTTTATTGAAATTGAAACAGGTTCTTTTTCAGCACCATAGACTACTGCTGGTACTTTGCCCGAATGACGTAGGCGGCGGCTCGCACCTTTCCCCTGGTCAGTACGCGCTTCAGCATGTACTTCAAATAAATTTTCCATCTTTTTCTCCAAGACTAAAAAACGGACACGAAGCCCGTTAAATATGCCGATTTACGGCTTTTCGCTTCCCCCGCGACCAGGTTCAGCACATACAACCAAAATAAATTTTTTGGTTAATCCATATATAGAGAGCTAACAGACTCTTCATTACTAATTCGGTACATCGCTTCTGCGAGCATTTCTGCAATGCTCAATACGCGAATTTTGTCACATGCTGCCGCAGCTGGCTGCAGTGGAATGGTATCTGTCACGACTAATTCATTCAGCAAAGAATTACTGATATTTTCAATGGCTGCTCCCGATAAAACGGGGTGTGTACAATAAGCAACCACATTGGTAGCACCATGTTCTTTTAAAGCGGCCGATGCGGCACACAAGGTGCCAGCAGTGTCGACCATATCATCAACCATCACACAAGTACGGCCATCAATATCACCAATAATATTCATCACTTTCGCCACATTGGCACGTGGACGTCGTTTATCAATAATTGCCAGTTCGACATCAAGATGCTTGGCTAATGCACGGGCACGGACCACGCCCCCAACATCCGGAGAAACCACAACCAAATCCTGATATTTGTGTTTCCAGATATCCCCCAACAATACGGGTGAGGCATAGACATTATCAACAGGGCAATCAAAAAATCCCTGAATCTGATCAGCATGTAAGTCTACAGTTAACACTCGATCGGCACCCACACCGGTCAGCATATTTGCAACAACTTTGGCGGTAATGGCAACACGGGCTGAACGAGGACGACGATCCTGACGGGAATAACCAAAATATGGAACAACCAGAGTAATCCGTTTGGCTGAGGCACGACGGATAGCATCGGTCATGACCATTAATTCCATCAGGTGATCATTGGTAGGCATACAGGTTGGTTGGACAATAAACACGTCCTTACCTCGAACATTATCGAGAATTTCAACCATGATCTCGCCATCACTGAACTTTTCAACTGTGGCTTTACCCAAGCTGATATTCAGAAAATTGGCGATACTTTCTGACAGTTTACGATTAGCGTTACCGGTGAAGACCATCATATTGCCATCTGCGGTACGCTGTTGTAACTGGAGGAGTCGGTTTTGAGTCACTATAGAGATGCCGAGTTCGTTCAATAAACAAAAAGAGTGGCTGGGGTACCAGGATTCGAACCTGGGAATGACGGGATCAAAACCCGTTGCCTTACCGCTTGGCGATACCCCAACTGTTTTTACTCAACTCTATCAAATTGCAGTTACATCAAGACGTCTATCGAAGTCTTTTGCACAAAAACTCAACGGTGATTCGTTGCAGCCTTTTGCAGTAAAAGCATGCCAGTGTGCCGGCACATGTTCTAAAACATTTTCAGCCGCACTGGCCGATTCAAAGCGGGCAAAAACACAAGAACCCGTTCCGGTCATTCGTGGAATGGTTGCATATTGTGCCAACCATGCCAGTGCTTGTGCAACTGGTGGATGCAATTTTGTTACCACCGATTCGCATATATTACTGCCTTCCCCCGCAAGGAAGCCCGCTATTGTGATGGGTTCACAATCACGTGTCAATTGCGTTGCAGAAAATATTTCTGCTGTTGAGACGGCACATTCGGGGAAGATAACTAAATACCACGGTTCTGGTGGTTCAATTTTAGTAAAAATTTCTCCCACACCTTCGGCCCAGGCGGCGTGACCTCGCACAAAAACCGGTACATCTGCGCCTAGCTGCAACCCCAGGCTCGCTAATTGATCTTCTGTTAAACCACATTGCCAAAGCTTATTTAGCGCAACAAGGGTTGTCGCTGCATCCGAACTGCCCCCTCCCAGACCGCCTCCCATTGGCAGGTTTTTTTCCAGTTGGATAATGGCTCCTGATCGACTTTTACAGCTTGTCTGTAAAAGACGGGCAGCTTTTACAATCAGATTATCCTCTTCAACAACCTCAGGAAGATCGGCTTTTAGCGTGATCTGTGCGTTTTCGGTGATAGTAAATTTAAGTTTGTCACCATGATCAAGAAACTGAAATGCCGTCTGTAACTCATGATACCCATCTGGCCGTCTGCCGGTGATATGTAAAAACAGATTTAGTTTTGCCGGTGCAGGCCACCATTTATTCATTTACCAGCTTTCCATCCATTCATAATCAGGCGAATACTTAACTGGGGATGTTCGATAAAAATCTTGGCCGGCACATCATTGCCTTCCAGCGGTGCATAATCAACAAACTCCACTTGCCACCCTGCCTGGGAAAGCGTAGTTAAGCGGCCTTTTTCATCCAGGGTTTTCTCATCAACCTTGATAGGTGAATGCGGCAAGCCTCTGACCCAGTCACGCAAAGCGCTAACCGGTAATAACCAGCCGAGCACTTCTGCCAGAAGCTCTTCCGGTGTAGCAGCAGAATAGGTTTCACCATCAGAAAAGGTCATGGTGACCAGTTTGTCATCACCTGCTAACTCCACCGCCCCTTGAGAAAAGGGACCAAACAGGCCGATATTGAATTTTTCCTGCTGCTGTTGCCAGGTCACGCCAACATTCCAGCCTTCTTTATCCTGACGAATAACCGTACGACCACGAAATGACCAATCATCCATTTGTTTTAATGCTGTCTGGCGGTTTTCCCACAACAGTTCTGCAGGTTCCAGCGGCTTTGTCTGCCAGAACGGGGTACAGGCAGTCATCAACAGCAGACCAGTTACTACGAGAAGCTGTTTCATTTGGTTAACCGCTGCAGGGTCTCCTGAAGTACTTTATTATTCGGATCCAGCTTCACGCCCTGATCCCAATACTTTCTGGCTTCATTTTTTTTATTCTGCATCCACAGCACTTCACCCAGATGGGCAACAAACTCTACATCGGCCTGAATCTCCACCGCTTCACGCAGGTAATATTCAGCTTTTTCCAAATTACCCATCCGGTAATACACCCAACCCAGACTATCCAGATAATAAGGATCATTAGGGCGCAGTTCCAAAGCTTTGTTAATTAATTGCAAAGCTTCTTCATGTCGATCAGTACGATCGGTAAGGGTATAACCCAAGGCATTCATCGCCTGAGCATTTTCCGGGTCAATTTTTAAAATGGTGCGCAGATCCTGTTCTAGCATCTCCAGTCTGCCAATTGATTCGGCCACCATGGCGCGGCTGTATAACAGGTCCAGATTGCCCGGGTGATTGGTCAGAGCTTCCGTTAACACCTCAACAGACTCTTCAGGCATGTCGTGCTCCCGCAAAAAAGCGGCTTCAAACAAATAAAAATCTATCGCCTGCTGAGGACGCTCCTGACGCAGCAGTTGCAGATGCTGTCGTGCTTTATCAATATCACCTTGATCGGCGAGTAAATTGATATAACGGGTTTGCGCCATTTCAAAACGCTGGCTGTCTACAGGCACAGAAGCAAACCACACCAAAGCAGAATCCACGTTATCATTCATTTCCTCGGCAAGCCCCATAAAATAGCTGGCCTGACCGCCAGCATCCCCCATTTGTAATAACTGAGTGAAATACGACTTGGCCGTTTGTCCATCATCACGTTCCAGAGCCAGCAATCCCAGCGCAAATACCACATCCGGGTTTTCCGGATTCTCCAAATGCAATTCTTCAAATATGCGTTTTGCTTTTTCCGATTCGCCACTTTCACCTAACAGTTTTCCGTAGGTAAAACGTAAGGATTCACTCGCTCCATCACGCTGAGCTGCTTTGGCAATTAACTTTAATGCTTCTTCATTCTTATCAAAGGTTTGCAGCAAATCTGCTTTAAGGCTCAGATAAGCTTCGTTGTTTGGGTCTTCTTCCAGCAATTCATCGACGGCGATTTCAGCCACATCAAAGCGCTGGAAATAAGCCGCTAATCGGGCATAGGTAAAGCGAGCTGCCGGATCATCATTTTTGTACAGGTCCAATTCCAGAATCGTCTGCAGACCTCTTTCTGGATCACCTTTCTCGCTTAAATTGGCGGCCAAACTTTCCAGATATTTTTCTTTGTTCTCCGGCTCCAATGCGAGCGCTTTGTTCATGTTCACAACGACTTCGGGATAATTATCTTCCATTAATAAAAATGGAACCCGCATCACATAGACCTCAGCCTCTTCCGGCGAGACTTCCTGCCAGCGGGTCAACGCCCGGTCGATACGCTTTGGATCACGGGAAAATGTCGAAATTCGTGCAGAACGTCCCGCCAGATTTGGCGAGTCGGTCAACTCTGCTGCCTGGTTATATAGATCGACCGCAATATCAAGTTGACCGCGCTGACCCGCAATTTCAGCCGTTAACACGTAATAAACCAGTTCGGGAGTAAGCGGTAAAGCTAATTCAGGCTGCGTAGTATCAACGGTCGTTGTTTCATTTAACTCCACCGGCTGCAGGGGCGTTTTTTCGTCTGATTGTTTAGCAGTTGCGGCGCATCCAAACAATAAAATAGGTATCATCACCCAGCCCGCAGATGTAGCGAACTGTTTTGAATGACAGCGTAACTGTTGCAATAAATCCATAATTCAACGACCTGACTGATTGAGTTTGATAGAATGGCGAATTAGTCTTGTCCAGACCGAGATATAAGACAACTTAGCTCACGGCTGTAAATTTTAACAGCATACAACACGACTCCTAAATTATGCATCTTGTCACTTACGGCATTAATCACACAACCGCACCGGTTGATGTGCGCGAGAAGCTTAGCTTTGATGCTGATAAATTACCTTTGGCTTTAGCGTCACTGATGCTGAATGAAAGCGTGATTGAAGCAGTCATTGTCTCAACCTGCAACCGCACCGAAATATACTGTCATCTGGACGAAGATTATGACAATAGTGTCCTGTTATGGTTGCATAACTTTCAACAACAGGATGCCAATGCCCTCAAGTCCTATCTTTATTGTTATGAAGGCGCTGATGCGGTAAGACATTTATTCCGGGTTGCCTGTGGTCTGGATTCGTTAGTTTTAGGCGAACCGCAAATTCTCGGTCAGTTAAAAACCGCCTACACCCAGGCCCTTAACGCAAAAGCGCTGGGGAAATCGCTGGGTCGTTTGTTTCAACATGCCTTTGGCGTAGCCAAACAGGTGCGAACCGATACCGCCATTGGCAACAGTCCGGTTTCTGTCGCCTTTGCTGCTGTCAGTCTGGCAAAACAGATCTTCAGTAATCTGGCCGAATCAACCGCCCTGTTAATCGGTGCCGGTGAAACCATCGAACTGGTAGCCCGTCATCTGTTTGATAACGGCATCAAGCGTCTGATTATTGCCAATCGCACCGTTGAAAAAGCCCATCTTCTGGCAACCTCAGTGAATGGATATGCGATTAGTCTGAGTGAAATTCCGGCCCATCTCGCCGAAGCGGATATTGTGATCAGCTCCACCGCCAGTCAGCTGCCCATTCTTGGCAAAGGCACGGTCGAAAGTGCCTTAAAGCTGCGCAAACGAAAACCAATTTTCATGGTAGATATTGCGGTTCCACGTGATATCGAAGCAGAAGTCGGACAACTTGAAGACATCTATTTATACACCGTTGATGATTTGCATGACATTATTGAAGAAAACCTGCAGTCACGGCGCGATGCAGCCAAGCAGGCAGAGGAAATCATTGATACGCAGGCTGATCATTTTGCCGGCTGGATGCGCAGTCAGGATGCAGTACCGGTTATCAGAGCGATTCGTGATCAGGGACAAATGTTCAGCACTCAGGCCGTCGATAAAGCCTTACGCCAGCTCGAACAGGGCATGAATGCGGAAATGGTGATGACTGAACTGGCCCGCACCCTGACCAACAAACTATTACATGAACCCAGTAGACAACTGCGGCAATCAGCATTTGAATCTGATGAAAATAATCCGATGATTGATGCTGCCCGCCGTTTATTTAATATTAAGGATTGATCTGTGAAAGATTCCATCAGGCATAAACTTGAAGCATTAGTTGATCGTCATGAAGAGATCAGTGGCCTGCTATCTGATCCGGAAACCATGGCCAATCAGAACAAATTTCGCACTTTATCGCAGGAATACGCACAGCTGGAGCCTGTTGTTAAACACTTTGGCTTATATCTGCAGACTTTGAGTGATCTGAAAGATGCTCAGGCAATGATGCAGGAAAGTGATCCGGAAATGCGTGAAATGGCCAAGGAAGAACTGGCCATTGCTGAGGAAAAACAGGAACAGCTTGCCATTGATTTGCAGAAATTGTTGTTACCTAAAGATCCAAATGATCAACGTAATATCTTTCTCGAAGTCCGCGCCGGTACCGGTGGTGATGAAGCCGCCATTTTTTCCGGTGATTTATTTCGAATGTACACCCGTTATGCTGAATCACGTCGCTGGCAGGTTGAAGTGCTCAATGCTCAGGAAGGCGAGCATGGCGGTTATAAAGAAATCATCGCCCGTATTGTTGGTGATGGGGCTTACTCACGGCTGAAATTTGAATCCGGCGCCCATCGGGTACAACGGGTTCCGGAAACTGAATCCCAGGGGCGGATTCATACCTCAGCCTGTACGGTAGCGATTTTGCCGGAAGCCGATGAAATTGATCAGATTGAAATCAACCCGGCGGATATCAAAATGGATACCTTCCGTTCATCCGGTGCCGGTGGCCAGCATGTTAATACTACTGATTCCGCCGTGCGTATCACGCACATTCCAACCGGCATTATCGTTGAATGTCAGGAAGAACGTTCACAACATAAAAACCGCGCCAAAGCGATGTCCGTTCTGCAGTCACGCATCATGGCAGCGAAAGAGGAAAAACAAGCCTCCGAACAAGCCGAAACCCGCAGATTATTAGTCGGTAGCGGTGATCGCAGCGAACGCATCCGTACTTATAACTATCCACAAGGCCGTATTACCGACCATCGAATCAATTTAACGTTATATAAATTGGATGAAGTCATGTCAGGTCAGCTGGATCAGGTCATTGATCCGTTAATCAGCGAATACCAAGCCGATCAGCTGGCCTTATTATCTAAAGATTCCTAGGGACTGTTGATCCTTCAGAGCCACCACTGCTGGAGGCTATTTTTTTGTCCAACAAGGCGGAAATGATGCGATGTAGTTGTTCTACATAAGTCATTTTCAACGCCGTAGGGCGGAAAAATAGCCCCAGCCCTGCGGGTTGAGGCTGAAAATGCACCACTCTTCGTTGCTCATCGTTTATTTAGAATTACTAAACTGCTCTCCTCGCGCCTTGATTGGTGCATTTTCAGTCACAACAGAGGCGGCTATGAAAGATCAACAGACCCTAGCCAATCCTGCGGTTGTAAATAATGCTCATATAACCTGGCTTCCGCAGAGCCCGGCTCGGGTTGCCAGTTATAGCGCCATTTCACCAATGGCGGCAATGACATCAGGATCGACTCGGTACGGCCACCTGACTGCAAACCAAACAAGGTTCCGCGGTCATAAACCAGATTAAATTCCACATAACGACCACGACGATACAGCTGAAAGTCACGCTGTTGTTCGGTGTAACTTAAATCTTTACGACGTTCGACGATTGGTAAATACGCTGCAGTGTAGCTGTTGCCAACACTTTGCAACAAGCCAAAACACTGTTCAAAATCCGGTTGATTCAAATCATCAAAAAACAACCCGCCTACGCCCCGCGGTTCGTTGCGATGTTTGAGAAAGAAATACTCATCGCACCATTTTTTGTAATCTTCGTATACATTGTCACCAAAAGGATTACAGGCATTTTTAGCTGTTTGATGCCAATGGATAACATCTTCATCAAAGGTGTAATAAGGCGTCAAATCATAACCACCTCCAAACCACCATATGGGTTCTTCGCCGGCTTTCTCAGCTATAAAGAAACGTACATTGGCATGAGAGGTTGGCACATACGGGTTATGTGGATGAATCACCAGCGATACCCCCATCGCCTGAAAACTGCGTCCAGCAAGTTCAGGCCGGCTGGCAGTTGCTGATGGCGGTAAGTTATCACCACTGACTTCGGAGAAATTGACCCCGGCCTGTTCAAACACTGCGCCGTTATTTAAAACACGGGTTCGCCCACCTCCACCGGCCGGTCGCTGCCAGTCATCTTCAGCAAATTTCTGTTTGCCATCTGAATTTTCAACTTCTTTACAGATAGTATCTTGTAGTGAGAGTAGGTATTTACGTACGGCATTAATATCCGGCGCACTCATCGCAGTACCTCACCAGTGAATGCATCACGGATAGTGGATGGCTTGGAAGCCCCGCCCAATGCTCCGGGCAGCACATAATCCAGTTCAGGTAACTGCCAATGCACTTGATGGACATTCTTGGCAGGTCGCAGACCAGTAATATTGGCGCTGCTTGAAACTAGCGGACCGCCAAATCTGCGGCATAGCTCTGCTGCTAAGGGATGCGCTGTTACTCTGACTGCCAGTGTGCCCCGGCCACCGGTTAATAATGGAGAAACCGAAGAACGAACCGGCAATAACCAGGTGTTTGGGCCTGGCCAGCTTTGAGTGACTTTGGCGAGAATGTCAGCAGATAACGGCTGGATAAAATCCTGCAACTGATTGAAGTCTGATGCAATCAGAATCAGGCCTTTTTCCAATGGACGACGTTTCATCATCAGTAATCTGATAATGGCGGTTTCGCTTGAGGGATCACAGCCAACGCCAAACACTGCTTCGGTAGGATAGGCGATTACCCCATCCTCCTGCAAAGCAAGGTAGGCCTGTCTCAATTGCCAGTTAGAAAAATTCATATTCGGTGCAGATCGCTACTTTTAAAAGATTAATTAAACACGTTGCCGTTTTTTCTGCATCATTTCCTCAACAAACGGCATTAGAATAATTTCAATAGCCAGGCCCATTTTGGTTCCTGGCACAACCATATTGTTGGGCCGTGACATAAATGAATCCTTCAGCATTGATAGGTAATACGGAAAATCTGCCATCTTGGGATCTTTAAAACGGATAACACACAGACTTTCATCCGGGGTGGGAATTTCCCGCATCACAAACGGGTTTGAGGTATCAATTAACGGCACCCGCTGAAAGTTGATATGGGTGCGGGAAAACTGAGGCGTAATGTGGTGAATGTAATCCGGCATACGTTTCAAAATAATATCGACAACGGCATCCTGAGAATATCCACGGTTGGCACAGTCACGTTTGATCTTCTGGATCCACTCGATATTGATAACCGGCACCACACCAATTAACAGATCGGTATGTTGGGCAATATTCACTTCATCGGTAACCATACCGCCGTGCAGCCCCTCGTAAAACAGCAGATCACTGTCATTATCCAACTCTTCCCACTCGGTAAATGTTCCGGGTGGTTGATTGAATTTAACTGCTTCGGATTCGTCGTGAATGTAATAACGTTTTTCGCCACGGCCGGTTTCTGAGTAGGTCTGAAACAATCTTTCCAGTCGATCAAGACAATTGGCTTCAGGACCGAAATGCGTCAACGCGCGACCTTCGGCTTCCGCCTGAACTACAGCGGCACGCATCTCCTCACGATTATATCGGTGAAAGCTGTCACCCTCGATAACAGCAGGCTTAACATTGGTACGACGAAAAATGTCTTCAAATGCATGTTTTACATTCGAAGTGCCTGCGCCGGAAGACCCTGTAACTGCAATAATCGGATGGGATACAGACATTCCGCCTTCTCCTTAAAGTCGCAATATATCAGCCTTTTTGTTGCTCTCGGGCAACTGCACGATAGGCAATATCAGTTCGATAATAAGCATCCTGCCATTGAATCTTTGCGACTCCAGCATAAGCCTGTTGCTGAGCAGCAGCAACACCTTCGCCCAGAGCGGTCACACATAAAACACGGCCACCAGCGGTGACAACTTTATCTTGATCAAATGCCGTACCTGCATGGAATACACGAGTATCAACTGAATCCACGACATCCAATCCGCTAATCACATCGCCTTTTTTATAGCTGTCCGGATAACCACCAGCAGCCATGACGACACCTACGGCAGCACGGGGATCCCACTCAGCGGTGACTTGATCCAGGCGTTTATCCAGTGCCGCTTCACATAACTCGACTAAATCAGAAAGCAGACGCATCAATATTGGTTGGGTTTCCGGATCACCAAAACGGCAGTTATATTCCACTACCCGTGGTGCCCCCATTTCATCAATCATCAACCCGGCATATAAAAAACCAGTGTAGGGCCGTCCATCTGCTGCCATACCTTTAACAGTAGGTTCGATGACTTCACTCATCACCCGTTCAAAGACGCTATCTGTCACAACCGGAGCAGGCGAATATGCTCCCATGCCACCGGTATTTGGTCCTTTATCGCCATTATCGCGGGCCTTGTGATCCTGAGAAGTTGCCAGCGGCAGAATATGCTCGCCATCCACCATCACAATAAAACTGGCTTCTTCGCCGGCCATAAACTCTTCGATAACTACACGGTGACCTGCTTCACCAAAGGCATTACCGGACAACATGTCTTCAACTGCCGCAATCGCTTCTTCAACCGTCTGCGCAACGATCACACCTTTACCGGCAGCCAGACCATCAGCTTTCACCACGATAGGCGCGCCACGCTGCAGAATGTATTCAATAGCATTGGAGATATTGGTAAAGACTTGATAGGCAGCGGTGGGAATTTGATGACGGGCCAGAAAATCTTTGGTGAATGATTTGGAAGCTTCCAGTTGAGCGGCATCCATACTTGGGCCGAAACAGCGTAAACCGGCTTTTTCAAAGGCATCGACGACACCTTTAACTAATGGAGTTTCAGGGCCAACAACGGTTAAACCGATATCATTCTGCCGTGCGAAGGCCACCAGCGCATCAATATCATCAACTGCGATGTTGACATTGCTGACACCTGCCTCATTTGCGGTTCCCGGATTGCCTGGAGCGACAAAAACGTCACTGCAACGCGGTGATTGTTTCAGTTTCCAAGCCAGCGCATGCTCACGACCGCCACTACCAATGACCAGAACTTTCATTATCTTGTTGCCACACCTGCTGAAATAAAGCGGCAATGATACCGTAGATGACTGTATAACCAAACATTAATACATGGTTATGACATACCCAAGTCAGCTTATATAAGGCATAGATTGTAACTATGGCGGCTTTTGATTATTGTGATCTAAAGCCTTTGCCAAGTGAGAAAAATACGAGTGGAAGATTTAAAAACATCGGAAGCCTGGCGCGTCTTCCGCATCCAATCTGAACTGATTGACGGTATTGAAACCCTAAATGAGCTTGGTCCGGCCGTATCCATCTTTGGCAGTGCGTGTTTAACAGAAGACTCGCCGTATTATCAGGCGGCTAAACAGGTTGCCCAGTCTCTTTCCCAGGCAAAGTTTTCCATTATTACCGGTGGCGGTCCCGGCATTATGCATGCCGCCAATGCCGGTGCGTTCAAACAAGGATCACACTCTGTTGGCCTCAACATTGAACTGCCGATGGAACAAAAACCCAACCCGAATCAAGATATCAGTTTAAGTTTTCGCTATTTTTTTGTGCGCAAACTGATGTTTGTTAAATCCTCGATGGGCTATGTAGTGTTTCCCGGTGGTTTTGGTACTTTGGATGAATTCTTTGAAGCATTAACACTTATCCAAAGCCGCAAAATCCGTCACTTCCCGGTAATTTTGTATGGCTCAGAATACTGGAAAGGACTGATCGACTGGCTTCGGGCTGAAGTGCTGCGAATGGACTGTATCAAAGAAGACGATCTGAATATTTTCCATCTGGTAGATAAACCCGAAGACGTGTTACCGATTATTCAGAAACATTTTGCTGATTTAGGTGCTCATCCTGAAAACGACCAACGTTTTCCAGTCTGAGCATGACACAAAACAGGCATTAACCCCTCGAGCAAAAATCTGCTGTATAATCTTAACCTTACGTGTTTAGGGGCTTTGCTATGCAAAATGAGCTGATTATAAACCGCTTACTTATTCAAAAATATGATACCGCTGGGCCGAGATATACCTCCTACCCCACCGCTTTGGAATTCCATGAAAATTTTAAGGCAAAGGAATTTATAGAGCATGCTGAAATATCCAATCAGCGAGGGGGGCCATTATCTCTGTATTTTCACCTGCCTTTTTGCGATACCGTATGTTTTTACTGTGCCTGCAACAAAATCATTACTAAAAATCGCGACCATGCCACACCCTATCTTGAAAACCTTTATAAAGAACTAGCTATTAAGGCCGCATTAGTTGATACCAGCAGACCGGTGACGCAACTGCACTGGGGCGGTGGCACACCAACATTTATCAGCGAACAGCAAATGCAGGATCTGATGAATGAAACCCGTCGTCATTTTCATATTGCTGACGATGCTGATATCTCGATTGAAATTGATCCACGTGAAGCAAATGCCGAAACTATCGCCCTGTTAAAAAAAATAGGCTTTAACCGTATCAGCCTTGGCGTTCAGGATTTTGACCCTGCAGTGCAAAAAGCCGTCAACCGCATTCAATCAGAAACCGAAACATTAGCGGTGATTGATGCGGCTCGCCAGCAAGAGTTTCGATCTATAAGTGTAGATTTAATCTATGGTCTGCCACTGCAAACGTTAGCAGGCTTTAGTACCACGATCGATAAAATTATCGCTGCAGATCCTGATCGTATCTCATTGTTTAACTATGCTCATATGCCTAAGCTTTTTAAAACTCAGCGTCAGATCAATAGTGAAGACTTACCGACTCCAGAACAAAAGCTGAGCATCCTGCAACTGTCAATCAATAAACTAACCGATGCTGGTTATCTATATATTGGTATGGATCACTTTGCCAAACCAGATGATGAACTGAGTGTGGCACAACAACAAAATCGATTACATCGAAATTTTCAAGGTTATGCCACCCATGCCGAGTGTGACCTTATCGGCTTTGGCATTACTTCGATTGGGCAAATCGGCGATGCTTATGTTCAGAATGTCAAAACACTACTCGAATACGATAATCTGCTTAAACAAAATCAGTTGCCCTTAATGCGAGGTATCAGCCTTACCGAAGATGATAAGTTACGGCGAACCATTATTACCCGTTTAATCTGTGATTTTGCTTTGGATATAGTGGAAATAGAACAGGACTACAGTATTCAATTTAAAGAATACTTCACAGAGGCTTACCTTCAACTCGAACAATTTGCCGAAGACGGTTTGTTGGAATATAACCGGCAAAATATTTCGGTTTTACCCGCAGGCCGCTTGTTGATACGTAATATTTGTATGGCCTTTGATAAATACAGCCAACAAGCAAAACAGAGATTCTCCAAAGTTATATAAGGCCGATACTGGAAAAATTCCACAACATTGAAAGCAACTCTTGCGACGTTAACTATGCTGTATGCTGAAACGCACCGGTAACCCGGAAATTATTCGCCCAGATATGCACCCCATCGTCTCTTCCGGTTTGATAATTCATAACGCCTTCAAACTGGAACCTTTATTCGTCAACATAATGCGATTAAAAAGACTGGCTTTTTGCAATACCTCTCCCAAACACTTCGCAAAATTAGCATTGGCACAGCGATGCAACGCAATCTCGGCATCTTAAATCAACAACTCAATTGTGAGCTGACCTCGCACGCTATCGAAAACAATCCAGAATGAATTTTAATCCCCCAAGAACGTCTTTCGATTGCCTTAATGCTCGCCAACGACCTGGCCAGAGAGCTAAAAAGATGCAGAGACATCAAAACCAAATTTGATATAAATCTCGAACAGCATACAAAATGACATAAAATCTCATTAAATAGCAGCCACAAAGCCTGCCAGGTGCTTAATATCAATATGAAGGCGATGCGATGTACATCAAGTTGACAAGCTACCCTGATGATCGACAGAGTTTCCTTAAGGAGGAGGTCCTCAAAATGATTGAAAGGCATTAACAATTACCCTCTTCTGCAAAAAATAAAGTAATTTGGTGTGAACAATTGTGAAATCTTGTTTATAATGTTCGGCTTGCTGCCCGGGTGGTGAAATTGGTAGACACAAGGGACTTAAAATCCCTCGACTTTGCGGTCGTGCCGGTTCGATTCCGGCCCCGGGCACCAACAGAAATATTTAAGCCTCAATATGGAAACATGTTGGGGCTTTTTTGTTTTTACTAAATCCTTTTCAACAAATTAGGAGAACCCAACTACTAAAGATTATAGAAACGTGTTGGAATACTGAGTATTTAAATTTAAAAACATGCACTTTGCCCTTCTCTACGCACCACACTAGCGCGAAGCTTCCTAGTGACGGTTTTACATTAATTCCTGACCTATCCTCAGTCGGCCCCCATATGACTACTACATGGAAATTGCTGGAACACGCTACTATCTCAGCGCAAATAATATGAAAAGTATCGAAATTGGCAGCAAGGTTCAATTTGAACATGAGTCCGACAATCCAAAGGACAAAAATGCTATCGCTGTATTTTGCAACGGTGTGCAAATTGACAATGTGAATAGAGTAGTGTCCTCAGAGATCAGACAACTTCTAGAGAATAAACAGCTAAGTGGGGTCGTATCTAAACTTATCCCTGATGAAGAGCGTCCTCTGATCTATGTATTGATAAAGGTATCTAATCAGGGCTCTACCCCGTTTCTACGGGCGGTTTAAAAAAGGTTCAAAACTGCATATCATTTTTAAGTTAGTTACGCGCGCCCGTTTCTCTGACAAAAATTAACTGGCAGAATCACTAAATGTTTTGAACAAGTGATCACTTTAAGCCCATCTGCAGCCTCTATGACCCCTTCACGACCGTCGGCAAATGGCGGCCGTTTTCCTCATCCTTTTGTCACCTGTCATAATACCAAACTCCTACAACCTTCAAATACGAGATCCCCATGCAAGAAACAACCTTTCAACTGGCACACTTTAACGATTTTCTCACCATCGCCCGACAGCAAGAAGAGCCCCAAACGCTGCTGATAGTGCTCGCGCGACGTGAGTTGCCCACTGGCTACACCGAAGAACAGAAGCAGCGGTTTGATCGTGGAGAGGGTGGACACCTAGCACCGCAGGCCGCTGTCGACAAACGCCCCGAGGAGCTGACCAACTTTTCTGGACTGGTCAGCGAAGCTAGCCAGATGGTTCAGGACTGGGACGCCGTTTTTGTAGCCGCCCTGCTCGGACAGAACGGGCAGGCGCCCCGGGAAGCGAACATCGACCAAGAGCTGGAACGCATGGTTCAGGCTATTCGCGATGGGCGCATCAATCAATTTCTGGTGTTCGACCGTCAGGGGGCCCCCATGGCCTTGGAAGTCGGTTAGTCGCCTTGCTCTCATAGGCGAGGGAAAGGCAACGGGCGAGCCCTCAGAATTCGACCAGATTCTGGCATAACAAATGGTGCTTTGGCGGCCCCCTCAACCGTTTTGTGATGGGCCAAACCTGCCAGCCGCTCCCCGGGGAAGTATCTACAGCAGAGATCCTGCCAGTTCGGGGGACCTCTATAAATTGTTTGCCAACTCTGGCATTCTGAAAATTTCGCCTGCATGGGTGCAGGTGATAGAGTTACGCAGAAAGCCAAAGCCGCAGCGGCCACAATTAATTTATAGTGACCCTCTGATCAATTACCAGACGGCAGAGCTTTCCGAGGTCAAGTCGGCTGTGCCGGTTCGAGTCCGGCCTCGACACCATTAGAAATATTTAAGCCCCAATATTGAAGTGTTGGGGCTTTTTTGCCCCCCGATTGACATCAAATAAAACTCTTTCCGCTTGAACTCAAACGTAAGTTGACAAAGAGTGACTTTCAGTATGGACATGAAGGCAAACAACAAGCTTTGAGAGAGCCGGGAACAGCTCTACGAGCACTATCTTGACAAAACCAAAAGAGAGATGGTAGGGTCAGGTCAAAAGCCTCTTAAACTCTTTGAAACTCAGAGATATCTCAAACCTCGGTTCACAACGTTAACAGCAAGCATAGCCCTTCAGGGCTCTCGGCGATAAAAGGGCTAAATATTGAGGCAATGTCCTCAAAAAGGGGTTCCCCTTAGTTTTACAAGTCATAAAAAGCAGTTATTCATCTTTCCTCTGTTGGTAGGCCGTGCAGATGAGATGGCTTAGAAATGTAGCAGCTAACAGCCCCACAAAAAACTAAAAGAAGGACTGAGTAGCTATCACGTACATCTTTTGACAGGAGCTCGTATGCAACAGAAAAAATTTTATGGGCCACTCCGAATATTTAGCTTTGTTGTGTTATTGCTGATGGCATCGGGCATTATCTACGCTACTTCAATCTCAATTCTTTATTGGGGTGGCATCAGCGTCTAGTACGAGGGATAACTATGACTAATCGGCAGGCTCGAATTTTTGCAATTGCATCCACTGGCATTGCTGCTTTTATATTTCTAGTACTTACCCTGGATACTCACCGTCAAATTGACGATCTGACGCATGCTGAAAATATCAACGATGAAGTGATCCACGGGAAAGACGTATGGCACAAATACAATTGCATTAACTGCCATACGATTTTTGGTGAAGGTGCTTATTACGCACCTGATCTGACTAAGATAACAAAACACCGAACAGTAGATTATCTCACCGCTTATATGCGAGACCCTTCAAAATTTTATGATGAGCAAAAGCATCGCCGGCTCATGCCCACTCAAAATTTGAGCGAAAAGGAGATTGCCGATCTGATTACTTTTCTCGAGTGGGTTTCCAATGTAGATAATCAAGGATGGCCTCCTCGTCCCATAACCGTCACGGGAAGCGGTGTTTCTGGTGGTGTAATAGCGGATGCAGCCCCCCAGGGAGTTACTCCAGTAGACGGGAATGACGATCCACGTGCAATAGGGGAGCACATTTTCCGAACAGCTCAGCCAGCTTGTGCCTCATGTCACTCCACAGAACCTGACGTCAATATGGCTGGCCCGTCCATGGCTGGCTTAGCAAAGCGGGCGGCTGAAATTATTGAATCACCGGAATACGACGGAGAAGCTACCAATATTGAAGAGTACATACGAGAATCCATTATCGCGCCTAGTGCTTATTTGGTGCCCGGAGAAATGTATTCTTCCGGTGAAACATCATTCATGCCGACAGGTTATGAACAGAGCCTTTCAAAGGAAGAACTCGAGCAATTAACAGCCTTTCTGGCAACACTGAAATGATGTTTCACGACCGATTAGCTTGTGTGATGCAAGACGACAGAAACCTCAAGGAGAATAACGATGCGGTATAAATCGCAATCAGTTGCGTATTGGTACTTTGCTGTTGCTATGGTCTTGTTTGGATTACAGCTGGTATTCGGTCTTTTATCTGCCACCAAGTATTTGGGTCCGGATCCTCTGCTTTACATTCTGCCGTTCGACGTGACCAAGGTCATACACACCAACCTTCTTATTGTATGGGTATTAACAGGCTTTATGGGGGGGACCTATTGGATGGTTCCCGATGAGTCGCGTACTGAACTACATAGCGTCAAGCTTGCTTACCTACAACTGATTCTCTGGACGGGTATGGGTGTGGCCGCCATCATTGGCTATCTTTTTCGTTATGGCACAGGCAACAAGCTATTGGAGCAACCCTTGCCGCACAAAATCATCATCGTAATCTGTATGTTGATTTTTCTTTATAACATCGCTATGACAATTAAAAAGTCTGGTCGCTTTACCACCACCGAAGGGGTCTTATTACTAGGGTTGGGTAGCTCTGCATTGTTATTTTTCCCAGCATTACTTCATTACGAAAATTATACGATTTCCATTTTCTATCGGTGGTGGACAATTCATCTTTGGGTGGAAGGCGTCTGGATGATGATTATGGGGTCATTTCTTGCCTATCTCCTGATTCGTCTGTCCGGAGCGGATCGGGAGGTCATGGAAAAATGGCTTTATGTCATTGTCGGATTAGTGTTTATCGCGGGAATTCTCGGAACTGCGCATCATTACTACTGGGTAGGAGTGCCTCAGTATTGGCTTCCGATCGGTGGTTTTTTTAGTGCTCTTGAACCAGCAGCACTAGTTGGCATGGCCGCGTTTGCATATGCAGCCATGCGCCGCTCAGGTTTGGCCCACCCCAATACGCTAGCATTACACTGGACCATTGGCAGCACAGTATTTGCGCTTTTTGGTGCGGGATTGTTGGGTCTTGCACACACTTGGCCAGCAGTCAATAAATGGACGCATGGGACGCTAATTACGGCGATGCATGGTCATGCGGCTTTTTATGGTGCCTACGCCATGATTGTGCTAGCAATGATAACGTATATTCTACCGAAGATGACTAATCGTTCAGAAGAGGGTTCCACATTGGGCTATTGGGCTTTCTGGCTACAGCTTGCGGGTATGTTTGGTATGACTTTATCTTTTGCTACTGCAGGCCTCGGGCAGGTTTATCTGGAACGGATCATGGGCATGGGATATTTGGATGCCCAACTTAAAATTCAGGTTCATTTTCTGATGCTAATTGCAACGGCATCAATTTTTACTATTGGAGTTGCATTATTCATATTCGACTTTTTCAGGTACCGGCCTCATTTTGAAACATCACATGAAGAAGATCCGGTTAACAAAGAAACTGTAGAACGGTGACAGCTGAATTTCTGCATAAACGCTCTGTGCCTGAAGTTAAAGCTGAACCTTTCTATTTGCCATCGGGCAATGAAGTAGACATTTTTGCGCAATGTCATGCACAAAATCTTGCCGTCATGCTTAAAGGCCCGACGGGTTGTGGTAAAACCCGTTTGGTTGAACATATGGCCTGGCGGCTTGGTCGACCACTGATTACCATTCCCTGTCATGACGATTTAGCCGCCAGTGATCTTATTGGCCGGTTTCTGATTCGGCACGATGGAACACAATGGTACGATGGGCCACTAACTCAGGCGGTACGTGAAGGTGCAATCTGCTATCTCGATGAAATCGTTGAGGCCCGACAGGATACTATCGTTGTGTTACATGCATTAACAGATCACAGACGTATTCTTCCGATTGATAAAACGGGTGAAACCGTCAAAGCAGCGACAGGATTTCAGCTGGTGGTTTCCTACAACCCTGGCTATCAACGGATGCTAAAAGATCTTAAACCTTCCACCCGCCAGCGTTTTGTCGCCATGGATCTGGACTTTCCGTCTGCCAGGCATGAACTCACCATTATTCGCGAAGAAAGTGGCGCAGATTATTCGACGGCGCATGCCCTGGTATCACTGGCGCACAGAATTCGTGCCCTTAAAGACCGTGGGCTTGCAGAAGTACCCAGCACTCGGTTGCTGATAGCTACTGCTTTGTTAGTCGAAAAAGGCATTCCAATTCGTGAAGCCTGCTACGCCGGTTTAATTTCACCTTTGTCTGATGATGAATCACTGGTCGGTGCCATGCGTGATCTGGTTGACGCCACTTTTGTATAAAGCTGACTCGTTGATAATGAGTGAGGAGCTCAATGGCAGAAGCTGAAGAACTCATCTCTGATGCTGCTCGCCATGCGACGATATTTGTACAAAAGTTTTGGCGCAAACATAGAACACCACCAGAGCAAAGACAAGCGGTTACTCTGTGCGATGTTGCAGCACGTCTGGATCTGTTGATAACAGCGATATTCGGCAGCAGTTATAATTTACGTTCAGCGCAACGGCCATCACGGGCCACCTTGCTCGCGATGCTATTTCGATATGACCGAGAGCCCCGTCGACAAGATCCAATACCCGCAACTAATGGCTCATCTATCTGGTTACCACCGGACTTAGAAATCGCAGATTCAACCCAAGCTACAGAAATTTATCGTGCTATGGTCCTTCAACAGGCGATTAGAGCTCATCGGGGTGGAGCAGCATATGCAAATATTGAGAGGAGCGCTTTGCAAAATGATGTCTATCTTTTGCTTGAGGCCTATGCCGCCGACGAGGAATTGGTAACGCTATTACCCGGCATCACGGAAACAGTAAACAAGTTACGCGGGAAAGCTCTTAAAAAAAGACCCGCTTTAGCAACGTTTTCTGATGCGCGGAAACCGCTCGAACTATTCCTGCGTAGACTTTTAAAAACGCAATGTGGTCATCCAGATAAGGATATTCCTCTTACCATCACACCAGATGGTTCTTTGAACAATGTCTCGGAAGTTATACGAACTTTTCAACTATTGCCAACCGGTGTTGATGAACGTTATCTTGGTCCCTCTCCATTAGTGAAGGATTGGTGGACAGGTGAACTCCGGCCTCCCTCCCCACAACATGACGTTATTCCGACAGCAATGGAACAAGATAATGGCGAAGATCTAAACAGTACGCCGAGATCAGCAAGGCTTTCCCGCCGCCCCGATGAACGCGAAGCCACAAAAGAGGAACAAAACGAGAACCCAGAATCGGGGATCTGGATGGTTCAGGCCGATGAGTCACATCCACATGCAGAAGATCCCTTTGGACTTCAACGACCAACAGATCGAGATCGGGACACCAGCGCCGATGAATTTGGTGAAATGGTTTCCGAGCTCGCTAATGCACGCCTGGTTTCTACACCAGGTCGGCCAAAGGAAGTGCTTCTATCAGACGATCCTCCAGATGCTCGTGCACGAAAGGAACTTAAAGCGGCAATAGTTGAAGGTAAAGGTTTCAGCTATCCAGAATGGGACTATCGCGAGCAAATTTACCGTGAACCAGGAGCGACTATTCGAGTACTTTCTTCTCAGGAGGGCTCACAAAACTGGGTCGACAATACCCTGGCCGCCCATGAATCCATGCTTCAGTCAATACGCAAACGCTTCGAAATGCTACAGGCACGCCGAGTAACGCGTCGTAAACAGCTTGACGGGGATGATATTGATCTTAATGCTTACACAGACAGTTATGCGGATTTTCGTGCCGGTAAATATTTGGCCGAGGCTTTGTACCAAACACGACGTTATACTGATCGTAACATGGCTATCACTCTCCTTATTGACATCAGTGGCTCCACCGACAGTTGGGTTTCAGCGAACCGACGAGTAATTGATGTAGAAAGAGAAGCGCTTCTTCTGGTTTGCGTTGCTCTTGAGGGCCTGGGCGAACCATATTCCGTTCAGGCCTTTTCCGGTGAAGGCCCCAATGCAGTTACTATTCGACAAATCAAAGACTTTGATGAGCGCTATAACAATGATATTGCCCTTAAAATTAGTGCCTTAGAGCCACAGCACTATACTCGTACTGGAGCCGCCATACGTCATGCGACATCAGGCCTTATGCATCAGCCTGCAGCTCACAGACTGCTATTATTGATTTCCGATGGTAAACCTAGTGACAAAGACGATTATGAAGGTCGTTATGGTGTAGAGGATATGCGTCAATCAGTCACTGAATCAAAGTTGCAAGGCATTCATTGCTTCTGTTTGACCATCGATCGTCAGGCGGCGAACTACCTTCCTCGTATTTTTGGGTCTGGTGGATATGCGCTCTTGACCAAACCCGAATTATTATCGACAGCCTTGTTAGATTGGATGAGGCGACTGGTGAGTGCTTAAGTGACCTTGGTGTTGTTTCATCAAACGTGTTTACACAAAATTTATGTCGGAAACCTGGCTTTCCGGCATTTTCGCAGACATTTTAACCAAGCGACGAACAAAGCTTCCGCATTCTACTCAGCCTTCTGACCTCCTCGTAGACTTGGCAGAATGGCGTTTTTTAGTTCACAACAGCGCCCGAGAAGAAAGTTAAACCAGCCCTGAATAAGTGACAGCATTACAGTTTTTACGTTTTGTTGCCAGAAACCATGCCTTAGCAGTGTTCGTTATATGCGTTTCACTTTTTGTTATGAAGTTACTCTAATTTGTGTGTTACCGTTACATCAAACGCTAAAAACTGTAGGAGACCAAGACATGAGTCACTTGCTAGATAAACTTCGTTTTTTTAAACAGCGGTCAGAAACTTTTTCAGCGGATCATGGTGTTACAACTGATGAGAACCGTGAATGGGAAAAAGGTTACAGGCAGCGTTGGCAACATGACAAGATTGTCAGATCAACCCATGGAGTGAACTGTACTGGATCATGCAGTTGGAAAATTTATGTTAAAGATGGCTTGATAACATGGGAAACCCAGCAAACGGACTACCCTCGTACCCGCCCAGATCTACCTAATCATGAACCGCGAGGATGCCCTCGTGGCGCAAGCTTCTCCTGGTACATATACAGTGCCAATCGGCTCAAATACCCAAAAGTACGGCAGACACTCTTGTCTTTATGGAGAGAAGCCAAGCAGATTCATGCCGATCCAGTCGATGCCTGGCAATCTATCGTAGAGGACAGTACAAAAACGAACAGCTACAAAACTCGCCGAGGTATGGGTGGCTTTGTTCGAGCTGATTGGGATGAAGTCAACGAAATTATTGCTGCGAGCAATGTTTACACCGCAAAAACTTTCGGTCCAGATCGAATTTCGGGGTTTTCACCTATTCCAGCGATGAGTATGGTCAGTTACGCTGCAGGATCACGTTATCTTTCTCTAATTGGCGCGAACTGTCTTAGCTTTTATGATTGGTATTGCGATTTACCACCCTCATCACCTCAGACTTGGGGTGAACAGACCGATGTACCCGAGTCAGCTGACTGGTTCAATTCAGCTTACCTAATCGCCTGGGGTTCTAATGTTCCGCAAACGCGTACTCCTGACGCACATTTTTTCACTGAGGTCCGTTACAAAGGCACGAAAACAGTTGCTATTGCTTCAGATTACTCAGAATGTGCGAAGTTATCCGATATTTGGCTATCTCCAAAACAAGGTACTGATGCGGCCCTGGCGATGGCTTTTGGCCATGTCATTCTTAAAGAGTTTTATGTAGATAAACAGGTCGATTACTTTATCGATTATGCGCGTCGTTATACCGACTTACCTTTATTAGTAAAGCTGGAACCTCACGACTCGGGAAGCTTCGTTCAAGGATCATTCTTACGCGCCAGCGATCTGATAGATAACTTAGGCGAGGAGAATAATCCGCAATGGAAAATGGTAGGTATTGATGAACAAACGGCTCAGCTGGTATCACCAAATGGCAGTATCGGTTATCGCTGGGGGGAGAAAGGAAAATGGAACCTGCAGCAAAATTTTGGCGCTGATAGTAAGCCATGTCAGCTATTATTGAGCCAGAAAGAATCAGCTGATGATGTCGCCGAAGTGCTGTTTCCATATTTCGGATCAAAGGTACACGATCTCGGTTATTTTCAGCATACCGATCATAAAGAGCTCCAACAGCGAAAAGTACCGGTTAAAAATATCACGTTAAAGGATGGCAGCACTCTCCAGGTTGCTACGGTATTTGATCTGATGCTGGCACATTATGGTGTCGACAATGAGCTCAATGATCAGAATACGGCTCGCAGCTATGAGGATAATATTCCGTACACGCCAGCCTGGCAGCAACAGATTACGGGAGTTCCTGCCGATCGTGTGGTTCAAATTGCGCGTGAATTTGCAGAGACTGCTGCCAAAACCAACGGTCGAAGCATGATTATTGTTGGTGCGGGTTTGAACCATTGGTTCAACATGGATATGAACTATCGTGGCCTTATCAATATGCTTATTTTATGCGGGTGTGTTGGTCAATCTGGCGGAGGTTGGGCACATTATGTTGGGCAGGAAAAGCTACGACCACAAACAGGCTGGCTACCTCTCGCATTTGGGCTTGATTGGAGCCGTCCACCACGCCATATGAACGGCACTTCATTCTTTTATACTCACTCGAATCAGTGGCGTTATGAAAAACTGTCTATCAATGAAATGTTGTCGCCTTTGGCAGATGAGTCCCGCTGGCAAGGGTCGATAATTGATTTCAATACCCGTGCCGAGAGAATGGGGTGGTTACCATCGGCACCTCAATTAGGTCGCAACCCCCTGAAACTTACCCGTGAGGCGGAAGCAGCAGGAAGAGATCCCCAGGATTATGTGGTTGACCAATTGCGTACAGGCAAGCTCAATTTTGCTTGTCTTGAACCAGACAGTCCTGAGAACTTTCCTCGGAATTTATTTATTTGGCGATCCAACCTGTTGGGGTCTTCGGGTAAAGGTCATGAATACATGTTGCGACACCTGCTGGGTACGCGCCATGGTCTACAGGGCAAAGATCTCGGTGAATCTGGTCAAGCTAAACCAGTAGATGTTCATTGGCAGGATGAAGCTGTTGAGGGAAAAGTTGATCTGTTGGTAACACTTGATTTTCGTATGTCTACGACATGTTTGTATTCTGATATTGTGCTGCCAACAGCAACCTGGTACGAAAAAGATGACCTCAATACCTCAGATATGCATCCCTTTATACACCCATTATCTAAAGCCGTGGATCCGGTATGGCAATCAAAAAGTGACTGGGATATTTTTAAAGGCATTGCGAAGGCTTTTTCAGCAGCGTGTGTTGGACATTTAGGCGTTGAGAAAGATTTGGTTACTCAGCCGCTGCAACATGATACACCTGCTGAAATTGCACAGGCCGACGGTGTCAAGATGTGGTGGAAGAATGAATGTGAACTAATACCCGGAGTAACGGCACCGAGTATGGTTGTTGTTGAACGCGATTATCCAAACACCTACCAGCGTTTTGTTTCACTTGGACCACTGCTTGAAAAGTTGGGTAATGGCGGCAAAGGCATCAGTTGGGACACCAAAGATGAAGTTAACTTTCTCGGTAAGCTCAATTATGTTCACCAGGCACCAGGAATCAACAAAGGGCGGCCAAGAATCGAGAGTGCAATCGATGCTACCGAAATCATTTTAGGCCTGGCTCCCGAAACCAACGGCCAGGTGGCAGTAAAAGCTTGGGCAGCATTATCTGAGTTCACCGGAATTGATCACACCCACCTTGCCAAAAACAAAGCAGAGGAAAAGATCCGGTTTCGGGATATTCAGGCGCAGCCTCGTAAGATCATCAGTTCGCCTACCTGGTCTGGACTTGAAGATGAACATGTTTCCTACAATGCTGGCTATACCAATGTACATGAACTAATCCCCTGGCGTACTTTGACTGGTCGACAGCAATTTTATCAGGATCATCCATGGATGCGTGATTTTGGTGAACAATTCGTTTTGTACAAGCCACCGATGAACCTCAAAACGACAACTCCGATTCTTAACATCAATCCCAATGGTCATAAGGAAATTGTGCTGAATTGGATAACCCCGCATCAGAAATGGGGCATTCACTCAACCTATTCAGATAACTTGTTAATGCTGACATTGAGTCGGGGTGGCCCAATCGTGTGGATGAGTGAAATTGATGCAAAAAATGCAGGTATTGAAGACAACGATTGGATTGAAGTTTTCAATGTGAATGGCGCACTCACATGCCGTGCTGTTGTTTCTCAACGTGTTCCTCAAGGTATGAGCATGATGTATCACGCACAGGAGAGAATAGTAAATATTCCGGGCTCAGAAATAACGGGGGGTCGTGGTGGAATCCATAACTCTGTGACTCGTATCGTGATGAAACCAACGCATATGATTGGTGGCTATGCGCAGTTCTCTTATGGTTTCAATTACTACGGTACTGTTGGCTCTAACCGTGATGAGTTTGTCATTGTTAGAAAAATGAACAAAGTCGATTGGCTTGACGATGAGCAGGAGGAGAGATTATGAAAGTACGTGCACAAATCGGCATGGTGCTTAACCTCGATAAATGTATTGGCTGCCATACCTGTTCCGTGACCTGCAAAAACGTCTGGACCAGCCGTGAGGGTATGGAATATGCGTGGTTCAATAATGTGGAAACCAAACCCGGCATTGGCTATCCCAAAGAGTGGGAAAATCAGGAAAAATACAACGGCGGCTGGACACGCAAAAAAAATGGCAAGTTAGTCCCAAAACAAGGGGGTAAATTACGGATCCTAGCTAATATTTTTGCCAATCCTGATCTACCTGAAATTAATGACTACTACGAACCCTTTGATTTTGATTATCAACATTTACATACGGCAAAAGACAGCAAACATCAACCGATAGCCAGACCACGATCACTTATCAGTGGTAAACGTATGGAAAAAATTAACTGGGGCCCGAATTGGGAGGAAATACTCGGCACAGAGTTTGAAAAACGTAAACGCGATAAAAACTTTGATCAAATTCAAAAAGATATATACGGGCAGTTTGAACAGACGTTCATGATGTATTTGCCTCGTCTTTGTGAACACTGTCTTAATCCAACCTGTGTAGCAAGCTGTCCTTCGGGTGCAATTTATAAAAGAGAAGAAGATGGCATAGTTCTTATTGATCAGGATAAATGCCGTGGCTGGCGCATGTGTGTATCAGGTTGTCCCTACAAGAAAATTTATTACAACTGGAAAAGTGGCAAATCTGAAAAATGTATTTTTTGTTATCCACGTATCGAGGCAGGTCAACCTACCGTTTGTTCTGAAACATGTGTTGGGCGTATCCGCTATCTTGGTGTTCTGCTTTATGACGCCGATCGTATAGAAGAAGCGGCAGCTGTCGCAGATGAACAGGACCTTTATCCGGCACAGCTTGATATCTTTTTAGATCCCAGTGATCCAGAAGTGATTGCTGCTGCTCAAAAAGAAAATATTCCTGACAGTTGGCTCGAAGCTGCTCGCCAGTCACCCGTATATAAAATGGCGATTGATTGGCAGGTCGCTTTACCTCTTCATCCGGAATACCGGACGTTGCCTATGGTTTGGTATATACCGCCATTATCTCCAATCCAATCTGCTGCGGAAGCTGGCCATGTATCGATGAATGGAGTGATTCCAGAGCTTGAGTCACTAAGGATACCTGTACGATACCTTGCCAACCTGCTGACTGCCGGAGATGAAAAACCGGTTATTCGTGCATTAAAACGTATGATTGCCATGAGGGCCTACAAACGTGAACAGCAAGTGGATGGTGTCGAAAACCATTCCATACCTGAGCAAGTAGGAATAACGGCTGAACAAATTGAAGAGATGTATCGGTATATGGCTATTGCTAATTATGAAGATCGTTTTGTTATTCCCACGAGCCATGCTGCCTATGCTGAAAATGCCTATGACATGAAAAGTAGTTGTGGTTTCAGTTTTGGTAATGGCTGTAGTGATGGCAACAGTGAGGCTAATTTGTTTGGACAGACCAAGACGACACAACGGAAAGTCAAAGTCATTCCCATCACAATCAGTAAATAATTATGGACGTCTTATTTGTATTTTCTCGCTTACTGGACTATCCAACCACGAGTCTGTCACAGGAAGAAGTACTCTTTCATGAACTGATTGACAACAGCAACCTGAGCCCGACAGCTAAAAGCCAATTGCGACGTTTTATCAAAAAGCATTTGGCAATGGAATTAATGAACTGGCAAGCGCAATACGACGAATTGTTTGAACGGGGCAGGAGTCTTGGGCTTTGGCTTTTTGAACATGTGCACGGCGAAAGCCGTGATCGGGGTCAGGCTATGGTTGACCTGTTGTCGAATTATCGTGAAGCAGGTCTGGATATTAATCAGCATGAGCTGCCGGATTATATTCCTTTATTTCTTGAGTTTCTGGTCACGCAAGGTGATGAGAATGCGCGTGAGTGGTTAAGACAAGTGGAGCACATTTTGGCGCTATTGATGTGCCGATTGCAACAACGTGAAAGCGACTATGCTGTATTGTTTTCATTATTACTGGAATTAGCTGACACTGAGGTAGACCTTGACGTAATTCGTCAGCAACTGGCAACTGAAAAGCGTGATGACACTGCCGAAGCACTCGATAAAGAGTGGGAAGAAGAGGCCGTAACCTTTGGCCCAGACATGGAGAATGGTTGTAACTCACAAACAACCGATAATAAAGTTGTCAGTGAGGTGCCTGTTACCTGGATGGATTTTAATAAGGCACCGTGACACTTAACATATAAGCAAATATGAGAGGGTGAGATATGGCATACCTAAATTTCTTGTTATTTGGTGTTTTTCCGTATATTGCATTAGCTATTTTGCTTCTGGGCTCGTTAATACGATATGAGCGCGAGCAATATACCTGGAAGGCAAGTTCTAGCCAGTTACTTGAGAAGAAACAGCTCCGACGCGGCAGCATCCCTTTTCATATCGGCATCATAGGTATATTTATTGGTCACTTTGTTGGTCTACTGACACCAAATGTGGTTTGGCATGCATTGGGAATCTCTCCCGGAGTCAAGCAGATTGTTGCGATTGTGGCTGGTGGCATATTTGGCTTGCTATGTCTTTATGGTTTATTAATTTTAATGCATCGAAGACTGACGCACCCAGCTGTTAGAGCATCGAGTACTAACATGGATATTCTCATTCTGTTTTTACTTCTCGGTCAGCTTTTGCTTGGACTGGGGAGTATTTTTGTTTCAGTGGGCCATCTTGATGGCAGCGAGATGCTTAGATTAATGGGATGGGCCCAGAATATTCTGATTTTGAACCCCCAAACAGCGGCTCCGATAATTTCAGAAGCCCATTGGATTTTCAAAATGCATGTGACATTAGGTCTTATTATTTTTGCAATCTTTCCTTTTAGCCGTCTCGTTCACATGATAAGCGTGCCAGTAAAGTACTTATTCAGAAACTATCAAGTAGTCAGAACGCGTGGCGGCAATTAGTCAAGGGATAAATGGGGATGATAAAAGTCAACAATGTTGAGATTTCAGATTCAGCCGTCTTAGCTGAAATGCAGTACCATCCGGCAGCGTCTCATGATGCTGCATTTCACAAAGCGGCTCAATGCTTGGTTATTGCTGAAGTGATGCGTCAGCAGGCCATAGCATGTGGGATCAGTACAGAGGACTATCAAGGCACAGACTATATAGATGAATTGATTGATATAGAAGTTGAAGTGCCACAGGCAAGCCAAGATGAATGCTATCAATATTACCAGGCCAACCCTGATAAATTCTGTACTTCGCCATTGATAGCTGCTCGGCATATTTTAATTGCTGCACACCCCGAAGATCCCCAAGCAAGGGAAGAAGCATTAAATCTTTCTGAATCATTGATAAATAAAATAACGCTTCATCCCGAAAGTTTTGGTGATCTGGCAAAACAGTATTCTCATTGTGATTCAGCGAAACACGATGGTCAGCTGGGGCAGTTGAGTCGTGGACAAACCGTAAGCGAGTTTGAACGGCAAGTATTTGCTGCACCATTAGGGCTAATACCTCGTCCAGTCGAAACTCGTTTCGGTTTTCATGTGGTTTGGGTTGATCAGCATATTGATGGTGAGTTGCTACCTTATGAGCATGTTGTCAAGCAAATTTCTGAGTATCTCGATAATCGAGTACAACATAAAGCGTATGCACAATATATAGAGTACCTATTATCTGAGGCCGAGATAGAGGGTATTGAAATTGACGTTTCCGGCTCTCCCTTAATGCAATAGATGACAGATTGCTGAATCATGATCAGTAAATCTTTCCCACCAACAGAATTCGCCCAAAAACGTACCCTGTGGTTAGTCAGTATCTCGCTGATGTTTTGTTTTGCTGCCTGGACGGTTTTATCTGTCGTTGGCATCAAAATTCGTGACGAGATGGGTTTTTTAAACACGCAGCTTGCACTTTTGATGGCCATGCCTGTTCTAACTGGCGCGCTCTGCAGACTGGTTTTTGGTGTGCTGTCAGATTATCTTGGTGGCAGACGGGTTTTCACTTTACTGATGCTTATTCCTGCGGCTTTTTTGTGGTTATTCAGTCTAAGTGAAAGTTACGGCATGATGCTCTTGTCATCTGCCGGTTTTGGTCTGCTGGGAGGAAGTTTTGTTGTTGGAGCCGGATACACATCGTCTTGGTTTAGCCAGTCAGATCAGGCCAAAGCATTAGTTATTTTAGGTTCTGCTACGATGGGCATGGCGATGACATCTTTTGGCACCGCCCTGCTGCTTCAGTATCTGAGCTGGCAGCAAATGATTCAACTTACTGCCTTAACATTGGTTGTTGTTGCGATTGGCTTCCAGCTTTTGGCTCACCCAGAACCGGTCCGTAGCGAGTTACGTAAACAATTACTTTCACGACTCACACCCATTACCGAACCAGCGGTTTGGCGATTTGCATTTTACTACTTTTTGCTTTTCGGTGGCTTGATTGCACTGGTTTTATGGTTGCCAGTTTACCTCATCGAAGTCTATCGTTTAGGATTAATCCAAGCGGGAGCAGTGACAGCAATATTTATTGTAGTGACATCGTTAATGCGACTGCCCGCTATGAAATTAGTCAGCAGGATCGGCGCCAGACGGTCAATGTACCTTAGCTTTGGCATGGTTATGGTGAGTACTTTTTTACTCAGCTACCCACCGACAACCTACGTAGTTCATGGCGTGACAGCCAGCTATCAATTTGCTTTTTCAATCAATATTGTAAGCTTCATAGTATTAATTTGTGTTTTGGGGTGTTTTCTTTCTCTGGGGAATGTGGCCGTGTTTAAACACATTCCAGATTATTTCCCCAATCATATTGGTATTGTTGTTGGTACGATCGCCATGATCGGTGGGCTGGGAGGCTTTTTATTACCCTTAACTTTTGGGCTCATTAGTGATGTTGTCGGAGTATGGCAAATCAGTTTTATTTTGCTGTGTTTCATGGCGGGCACCTCAATGCTATGGATGCATTTCACCATCCGTCGTGCAGAGCGCATTGAATGGAGTTTAGGACAAAGCGTTTCTGATCTGCCCGAACTCTCTACACCGTCTGTTTTTATATTAGAAGATTGGCGACCAGAAGATCAAAGATTTTGGCAACAAACGGGTAAAAGCATTGCTAGGCGCAACTTATGGATCTCAATTCCCTGCCTGTTTCTTGCTTTTGCAGTCTGGACCATTTGGAGCATTCTGGTCGTTAAAATGCCAGACTTAGGTTTTGCTTACAGTGCCAACCAGTTGTTTTGGCTGGCCGCTTTACCAGCACTGTCAGGTGCAACCTTACGTTTATTTTATGGCTTTATGGTACCTGTATTTGGTGGGCGGCGCTGGACAGCTTTGTCGACGGCAAGCCTTTTGATACCCTGTATCTGGTTAAGCCTTGCACTGCAGAATCCTGATACTCCCTACATAACGATGATGATACTGGCATTGTTGTGTGGTTTTGGCGGTGGCAATTTTTCTTCCAGCATGGCCAATATCAGTTTTTTCTTTCCTAAAAAGGAGAAAGGTACTGCACTTGGACTGAATGCTGGGCTAGGGAATCTAGGGGTCTCCGCAATGCAATTGATTGCGCCCATTATTATCTCCAGCAGTCTTCTTGGTGGGGAGCCTTTAATTGTGATGCAAGGCTCGCAAATTGATAAGCCCATCTGGTTGCATAATGCGGCATTGATCTGGGTACCTTTTATTGCCGTTGCAGCGATTGTTGCATGGTTTGGTATGAATGATATTTCTTCCACAAAATCATCATTTTCTGATCAAGCAATTATATTTAAACGACTTGATAACTGGACAATGTGTATATTGTATCTCGGTACCTTTGGCAGCTTTATAGGATTTGCAGCAGGATTCCCATTATTGAGTGGCAAACTTTTCCCGGAAATAGATGCCATGAAATATGCATTTATCGGCCCATTAATTGGCGCTTTAGCAAGGCCTTTAGGGGGGCTATTAGCCGACAAGTTTAGTGGTGCGGTCATCACGTTCTGGTTATTTATTGTGATGGTTGTTGGCGTTGTTGGGGTTATGACCTTTTTGCCATCCGCTAACTCCCAGGGTCATTTTGGCGGATTTTTCACGATGTTTCTTTTACTCTTTCTGGCCAGTGGAGCAGGGAATGGTTCAACATTTAGGATGGTGCCTGTGATCTGCCTTACACTACGATCTAAAGCTTTAGGGAAGGATAAGCAAGAACAAGCAATAATTGAAGCAAATCGTGAATCTGCAGCCATTCTGGGTTTTATATCGGCAATTGCTGCATATGGTGGATTTTTTATTCCAAAAGCTTACGGAACTGCATTGTCGATATCCGGAGATGTCAGAGCGGCCTTTTTCGGCTTTATCCTTTTTTATCTCATCTGTATCTTCCTCACAGCCTATTTTTACATGGGCAAAAAGGCGCGTGTTAAATGCTAATCATCCCTCTTAACATAAGGTTGAATATTTTATGGATGCAATAATACTATTGTTGCATGTGCTTGGTGCGACCATCTGGACTGGCGGCCACATTGTCCTTGTTGTGGTCATTTTGCCCAAAGTACTCCGCGACCGCTCACCGACAAGGCTACTGGAATTTGAGTCAGTTTATGAAAAAATTGGTATGCCAGCACTGCTTATACAAGTCATAACAGGGCTATGGCTTGTATATCACATGATTCCGGATGTCTTTCAGTGGTTTGATTATACCAATCCATTAACACACCCCATAATGGCAAAGCTCATTCTTTTGCTGCTAACGATTAGTATTGCGGCACATGCACGATTACGGGTGATTCCTGCCCTTTCTGAAAATAATCTTGTAGTGATGGCATGGCATATTGTCGCCGTGACAACTCTCTCTATACTTTTTGTAGTTGTCGGGGTCTCATTTCGAACTGGATGGCTCTATTAAACAAATTAATTGCTTTGCAAGCGTTGATTTTGTATCAATGATTCAAGATGTGGCAGTAGTTCATTATGCTTCTTGAGCCGAAAAATATAACGTGGAGTATCAATTCCTGTTTGATTCGTCATAAACGGCTCACCCCAAAAGCTCAATAACGCTTCCACACATTTACTTTCAGATTGTTCCGCCATAATAAAAGATAAACTCGCCGCTAAAGAGCACCATTTTGGTTCGCGTAAAATGCCACGCCGTGGATGTCCTGAGAGTCTCGAGGTAATGGTTCTTTCCCAGTTGGCTTGTTGTCCAACATCAAGTATGAAACAGACGGAGCTAACACCAGGATTATCGAAAACAGGTCGCAGCAACCCATTAAACATTGCTTCAGCAGAATACATTTTGAGACAAATATTATAAAAAACAACATCTCCGCTGATTTCTTTTAGAAAACGGTCATTTTCTGAACGTAATTTACGTGGGCCGATGAGTTCTATATCTGATTCTTTGAGCGAATTCTGCACCAAATCAATCTGCTTATGGATCTTTTCTATTGTTTCCGCCGTTATTTCATTGTTTTTTGAATGTCGCAGGAAATTAATAAACAAAAGCCCAATAAGAGCAAGCAAAATTGGCAATAACAAGTCAGCTTGAGCGATGTGTAGAAAATGTAAGACTATAGCAACGATAGCGGCAATAATCCCCGCAATGGCATCCCACTCCAACTTTAATAAACTTTTTGGTCTCATAGTAATAGTATTTCCTCATTCAAAGTGGAAACTGGCTCAGGTCTGTTTATCTGTTCGTGGACGACTCAGTATTGGTCTGGCCTATATTGAAAAGAAAAAACCAAATCAGGATAACAGTCTATGCCATGCTGATCCGTAACTTTTCATATTTTGACGTAGATAACGACACAAAAAACCTGCTGGCAGGCCGTTTTAAGCTAATCATTTTGTCAGCAAGGATTTTTGTCATCATACTCCGGATTAATGTCTGGCAGTGCATCATCACACAGGCTGAAACGCCAATGCCCGACATAACAGTGATCAACAAAAGACACTGAAGAGCGTCTGATTTGGTAAAAAGGGAGAATCATCCAGCACCGTATAATGACTTATGTCTTTAGATAGCTACATTACGCTGCTTCAGTATACAAAATACGGGATGAACTATTGAAAATAAAAGAGAGTTGTGTTTGCTATATTACCGACTATTGATCCAGATCAAGCATACTTGTTAACCCGCTATATTATAGTCTTCAAGCTTAATGCCACAAACGTGCTTTTAGGTTTTAACAGTGAAACTATTTATCTCGAATAGCGGAGTAAGAAATGAAAATCAAACCCTTCTTGAGCCTGACGATAACATCCATATCGTTCTGTATCTCTTCACAAAGTTTCGCCATCGAAAATTCAGAAAGTTTTATTGAAGGCAAAAAGCTCTATGAAAGTAACTGTCTTGCGTGTCATCAAGCTAATGGCCAAGGAATGAAAGGTGTTTTCCCACCGCTCGCAGGCTCCGATTATCTGATGGCAGACAAACAACGCGCTATTGGCGTTATCCTCAATGGTTTACAAGGAGAAATCATCGTTAATGGCGAAAAGTACAATAGTGTCATGCCTGCTTTCACCAGTCTCAAAGATAATGAGATCGCCCATATCATGACCTATGTAATGAATGCCTGGGGCAATCAAGGTGAATTAGTCACTGTTGATGAAGTCACACAGCTACGTGAAGGGAACTGAGGGTAAGCTATAAATACTTCGGCTGATTTCTTGCGACCACGGACCAAGGCGCAAGAAAAAACCTAATCAACCACATCCTGTTATTCATCAGAATAAACACCCCGGAGCTTAGGTTCTTTATTCAGCAACAACTGCAATATAGTCCATCCCGGATTGACCACTCCAATAACCGTCACATGCAGGAGCGTTCAGCCAGGATTCAACCTCCGTATTCTTTGATTCACCATTTAGGACCTGGGCATAGCGCTGAACTATCTCATTCATATCGTGGGGCTGAGGACTAAGCCGCATAATGTCTACACCAATCTGTTGCATTTGTTGCCAATGCGGCAATAAATGCTGAATGCGGCCTGATTGTGTCTGAATACCGTTAATGGTGAAAAACGCTTGACCTTCCTGACTATCCATTGGCAAGCCTTCAGCATAATCCTGACACACAAGTTGACAGTCATCCTTGGGCAGCTGACGATAACGGGCGGTAAAACAACGGGCTGAATAAGCCAGCGGCATGCGACCAAATGAGAAAACTTCAGTTTCAATCTTTCCACCCAGACCCAAGGATTCCGCATCAGCCAATATCGCTTTCAGTGTTTCCGCATCCAGTTCAACCGGCATGACCCAGCGGATTAAACCCTGCTTATATAACTGTTTAAGTGTATGGGCATTGTAGATATTTAAACTGGGCCCGCCGACAAAAGGAAGCGTCTGCTCGGCCATTAATTGCACAGCACCAATGTCATTCGCTTCTACCAATAAGTCACCGTTGTTACATAAACGTTTGACGCTTGCCATATCGGATCTGGCTTCAATCAAAGTCAGTGTAGACAGCACGATTTGCTTTCCTGATTGTGCCAGTTGCTTCGCCAGTTCAATCCATTCTGCTGTTTTCAGAAACCTTCTTTTGGCACACACAGTTTCACCCAGATAAATAATATCAACTGGACTCTTCAGCTGTAATTGATAAAAATCCTCCACTGTTTGCCGAGGCCACAGATACTGAATTGCTCCTAATGATAAACGCATGAAAACTCCAAAAGTCTTGTGCTTGACCTGACTTTATTTATTGCCAGGGGCGGTTGTAAGCGCCCAGAGTGGTTTGTGTACCTTCAGATACATCAGCAAGCGCCTGCATCCACTGTGCTTTTGCCGCATACGACTGCGGGTTTGACTGACAACTATCTATCGCTTCCCGCCAGACTTTGACCACCTTGGTAATGTATGCGGTACTGCGCTGACGACCTTCTATTTTTATGGCACTGACCCCTGCTGCCAACAGCTCAGGCAATAATGCCAACGTATTTAAACTGGTGGGCTCTTCCAAGGCATGATAGGTATGGCCGTCAACATTAAACCGTCCTTTACAGACCACCGGATAGCCGGCTTTTTCACCCACTGCAAAACGGTCAATCAATACCTCATTTAATCGGCTCTCTGTGCCTGCCGGCGTTTCCACCCAGCGCACAGCTTTCGCCGGACTGCAGGCACCGCAAGTATTTGGGGATTCACCGGTTGCATAAGACGATAATAAACAACGCCCTTCCACCATGACGCATAAGCTGCCAAAACCGAATACTTCAAGCTTAACAGGACTGTCTTCGGCCAATCGTTTTACCTGCGCCATCGACAATACACGCGGTATGACGGCACGGCGAATAGCAAACTGTTGCTGATAAAATCGTAATGCCTCAGCGTTGGTAGCTGAACCCTGTACCGACAAATGCAACGCCAGATGCGGATATTTTTCTGCCGCATAGGCCAGCACACCAATATCAGCAACAATTAAAGCATCAACACCTATATCTGCTGCGACATCAACTGCTTTTTGCCATCTCGACCAACCGGTCGGTTGTGGATAGGTATTAATAGCGACATAGACCTGGCTACCGTGATCATGTGCATAGTTAACGGCTTTCTGTGCGGCACCATCTTGAAAATTCAAGCCGGCAAAATGCCTGGCATTAGTGTCATCTTTGAAACCGATATAGATTGCGTCAGCACCATGCTCGGCTGCGGCTTTTAACATTGAGATATTCCCCGCAGGACAGACCAGCTCCATTTTTTCCTCCATATTTTTGTAACAACATAATATAAGTTTCTAATGCGTAAATGATGGCTAGTTGCCCATCTATTGATCTAGGTCATGGTTATTTACCTCGTAAAACCATCATCATAGTCATTTCATTTACATATCAGGCTCTTCAGGAACAACTGACTATGGTTTCGATGCCAACAAAACTTGTTTCATCCATACCGGAAAAATTGGCTTTATTGCCTGGCATTCAATACCTGCCCTGGCGGATACCGTTTAGACTGTTGCCGCAAGCCGCACAGTTCATCGTTGTGGAAAAAGTGTCCAATGTTATATTCAAACAACAGCTGCTCGAAGGTGAGTTAAGCTTTCTGGAAAATACGCTGTTACGAATACAAATAAAAGATCTGGCTTATGATTGGCAGGTGACGTTAAAGCAAAATCGTTTATCATTCAGTTCTGGCAGCGACCGTGCTGACACTACTTTTTCCGGCAACAGTAAAGATTTTCTGTTGTTAGCTGGTCGCCGTGAAGACCCGGACACACTGTTTTTTCAACGACGCTTGTCTATTGAGGGCAATACCGAATTGGGTCTACAGATTAAGAATTTAATTGATAGTGTTGATATGGATGAATTACCATCCATTTTTAATCATGCGCTAACTTTGATGGCTGACGTTGTTGAGGCTTTTCCACAGTAGTTTTTTAGAAGCAACAGACTCCTAGTTTTTGGGTCGAAATGGTTTAATAACTGTTTCGTCACATTCTAGGTAGGGCCCTTCCATCAGATCGATACAGTAAGGTACTGCTGGAAAAACAGCATCAAGGCATTCTCGGATTGCTTTCGGTTTACCGGGAAGGTTGACGATAAGACTTGATCCTCTTAACCCCGCTGTCTGGCGGGATAAAATGGCAGTAGCAACAAACTTCAACGATTCAGCCCGCATTAATTCACCAAATCCGGGCATCATGCGATCGCATACGGCTTCGGTCGCCTCTGGCGTAACATCACGTTTTGCAGGTCCGGTACCGCCAGTCGTCACGATCAGACAACAACCCAATTCATCAGCCATTTTAATCAGCGTTGCACAAATCACGTCTTTTTCATCTGGAATCACTTCATAAACCGGTTGCCAGGGTGATGTCAGAAATTCATCCAATGTCGCCATAATGACCTGCCCGGAAAGATCATCATAAACACCTTTGCTAGCCCGATCACTGACCGTCACAATACCGATTTTTGCTTTTTTTATCGTCATAACTTACTACCATTCATTTCAGCCGCCACGAAAAGCTAATTGATGAAATAGAGTGACATTATTTAGTTCTGGATGAAACGTCAGGCCGATATGGCGATCTTGACGAACAGCAACGGGGTCATTGTTGTATCGTGCCAGCACTTCAACATTGGACCCAATGGTATTAATCTTGGGCGCCCGGATAAAGCAACCAGGAACGGTTTGCTGGTGATCCGCCACCTCCACCGTCAAATCATCAACAAAAGAGGCCAATTGTCGTCCATAAGCATTACGCGTTACCGTAACATCTATCAGGTCTAATGTCTCAATACGTGGGTCAGGCTGTTGCAGCCTGCCCATCATTATCAAACCAGCACAGGTGCCCAATATCGGAAATTGCTGTGCGAATGAAACCAACGGCTGGCAGAATCCATTCGCATTGATCAGTTTGCTCATAGTCGTCGACTCTCCACCAGGAATAACCAGTCCTGCCACATCGTTCAATTGTTGTGGGTAACGAACCAGAACAGTTTGCAGATCCAGGCGGGATAAAATCTGACTATGTTTTTCATAATCACCCTGTAATGCCAGCAGACCGATTTTCACTTACCAACCCCGCTCCTGTAACCTTTGCTCAGCTGGTATTTCTGCAATATCAAGGCCTTTCATGGCACTTTTTAAACCAGCCGATATTTCAGCCAGCTTTTGTGCATCTTCGAAATAGGTTACGGCCTCCACAATGGCTTTGGCACGTCGTTGTGGGTCTTCACTCATGAAAATACCCGATCCGACAAACACTGTCTCGGCCCCTAATTGCATCATAAGAGCAGCATCAGCAGGAGTAGCAACTCCACCTGCGGCAAAGTTAGGTACGGGTAATTTCCCAGTTTCAGCTACCAGACGAACCAAATCGAAAGGTGCGCCCAATATTTTAGCTTGTGCCATTAATTCCTCGGTTCGTAACCCCATGAGGTTTTTCATGTCGTTTTGAATCTGACGCATATGACGAACGGCTTCGACAATGTTGCCACTGCCAGCTTCACCTTTGGTACGGATCATAGCAGCCCCTTCACCGATACGCCGTAACGCTTCACCCAGGTTCCGACAACCACACACAAAAGGTACATTAAATTCATGCTTCCAAATATGATTGGTTTCATCTGCGGGTGTCAGTACTTCACTTTCATCAATAAAATCAATTTCCAGCGCCTGTAATATCTGGGCTTCAACAAAATGACCAATCCGACATTTTGCCATCACTGGAATGGTGACAGTTTCCTGAATTTCCCGAATCATCTCCGGATCACTCATCCGCGCAATGCCACCATCCTTTCTGATGTCAGAAGGGATTCTTTCCAGAGCCATGACCGCAACAGCTCCGGCATCTTCGGCAATCTTTGCCTGTTGTGGATTGGTGACATCCATAATCACGCCACCTCTAAGCATTTCGGCCAATCCTGTTTTTACTGAAAAAGATGTGGTCTTTTGTGCCACTGTCAAACCTCCGAAAAATAACCGTACCGTCACCGGCCGGAACAAAAATAAGCTTCTTTTCTAATAATTTCTGTGCTGATCACGTCGTTACTGAAAAAACTACAGCGAAACATTTTAATATAAAAATCAGATAATTACATCATTCAATATTAGCCATAGCGTAACGTAAAATGGGAAAACATCTTTTCAAGTTGTGCTGCCAGTGAACCGTCATGAAATAAAGATGCTTTTTGCATCTGATAGCCTGCAACTGGTCTGCATTCCTGCAAAGCATAGTGCGTAACACCTTCTGCTGCCAGGCTCTCAGCCAACTCAATAACTGTTTTGTGGGTAAAGAAATTCGGATCAACCGTAGTTCGCACTTCATAGGCAATACCACTGGCCAGAATCGACTTTAGACTTTGCTGAACTTGTTCACCACTTCCTTTTATTCCGGTAATTTGGGAATACTCTGTAAAGGTCGTTTTGATATCCAGGCCAACCCAGTCAAGCATTGACAGGTATTTTTCAAGCCTTTGAGGGTTGGCTCCGGCGGTATGAAGTGCCACTTTAAACCCCATAGCTTTGATGCCGTTAATGGCATCTGCTAATCCGGTTTGCAGTAGCGGTTCACCACCGCTCAGAACAACCCCGTCAAGAAACCCCCGTCTTGGTTGCAAAAATGCTCGCAACTTCTCCCAATCATCACCTTGCTTATCAACCTCAAGCAGGTGCGGATTATGGCAATAGGGACAACGCCAAGCACAGCCTTGAAAAAAAACGACTGCAGCCAAATGGCCTGGAAAATCGATGGTCGTAAACGAAGTCAGCCCACCAATCTTTAGTCCCATTAAATGGCGTCTCCTTTACAATCAGCTATTGGCCGAAGATTCAATGAAATGCCGACGTTCTGCATGCTCGCTTTGTTTGCCTGGGTTGAATGACGTCAACGGACGATGATATCCCATTACCCGGGTCCAGATTTCACAGCGTTGACGTTCTTCTTCACGCAGCTCTATTGTCATAAGATTGTTAGTTGTCATGTCATTACTCCTTGTTGATAAATGATTAAGCCACAACTTGTTCGTTGTGTTTTTCCGCGAGTAGTTCCTGATCACAATGCGGACAAAACTCGTGTTCCCCAGCAAGATAACCATGCTTGGGACAAATGGAGAATGTCGGCGTAATCGTGATATAAGGAAGTCGGAAACGTTCCAGCACACGTCGGACCAATGTGCTACAGGCGAGTGAATCCGAGATCCGTTCATTCATATAAAGGTGAAGAACCGTACCGCCTGTATATTGTGTCTGCAGCTCATCCTGCAGCGATAAAGCTTCAAAGGGATCATCTGTCAGCCCCACTGGCAGCTGTGATGAGTTGGTGTAATAAGGTGCAGCTTCAGTACCGGCTTGAATAATATCTGCAAAACGCTTGCGATCTTCTTTGGCAAAACGATAGGTCGTACCCTCGGCAGGAGTGGCTTCAAGGTTATACATATGCCCGGTTTCATCCTGAAAAACAATCAATTTTTCTCGAACATGCGTGAGTAGTCTTAATGCAAATTGCTGGCCCCACTCATCGCTGACATCATGGGCATCATCACTGAAGTTACGGATCATCTCGTTAATTCCGTTCACTCCAATAGTGGAAAAATGATTTCTCAAGGTTCCCAGATAACGTTTGGTATAAGGATATAGGCCACCATCCATATAGCGCTGAATCATCTTGCGTTTGACTTCCAGACTGTTCTTGGCCAGCTCCATCAGCCGGTCAAGGCTCTTAATTAAGGCTGGTTCATCATTTTTGTAAAGGTAGCCAAGCCGAGCACAATTGATTGTAACCACACCAATAGACCCTGTTTGTTCAGCAGAACCGAATAAACCATTACCTCGTTTTAACAACTCTCTTAGATCCAGTTGCAGTCGGCAACACATTGAGCGAACCTGGCCCGGTTCCATATCGGAATTAATAAAATTCTGAAAATAAGGTAAGCCGTATTTGGCGGTCATATCAAATAACCGTTCAGCGTTATCACTTTCCCAGGGAAAGTCTTTTGTAATGTTATATGTAGGAATAGGGAAGGTGAAAACACGTCCTTTTTCATCACCGGCAATCATGACCTCAATATAAGCCTGATTAATCATGTCCATTTCTGTCTGCAGATCACCATAAAAAAATGGCATTTCTTTACCAGCAATTACCGGAATCTGCTCCCGCAGATCTTCGGGACACACCCAGTCAAAAGTCAGGTTAGTAAAAGGTGTTTGCGTTCCCCAACGTGAAGGTACGTTAAGGTTATAGATAAATTCTTGTATCCCTTGACGCACCACATCATAGGTTAAATTTTCATTGCGAACATAAGGCGCCAGATAAGTATCAAATGAGCTGAACGCCTGAGCTCCGGCCCATTCATTCTGCAGTGCTCCAAGAAAGTTAACCATTTGGCCCAAGGCACTGGAAAAACGCTTAGGCGGTCCGGCTTCAACCTTGCCAGGCACCCCATTGAAGCCTTCCGTTAACAAGTTACGCAAAGACCAGCCGGCGCAATAACCCGCCAACATATCAAGATCATGAATATGAAGATCGCCTTCACGGTGTGCTAAACCTGCCTCCGCAGGATAAACATGATTGAGCCAGTAGTTAGCAGTAACTTTGCCTGCAGTGTTCAAAATCAAACCGCCCAGAGAATAACCCTGGTTGGCATTGGCATTGACCCGCCAGTCGAGTTGCTGCAGGTATTCATTCATTGAGGTTTCGACGTTGATTATCGTGGTTTGATCATGCCGTAATTTACCGTGCTGTTCTCGGTAAACAATATAAGCACGTGCGGTACGGAAATAATCAGAAGAAATCAAAACCTGTTCAACCACGTCCTGAATTTGCTCTATCTCGGGCAAGCTTTCTGCGTAACGATGATGCAGCACTTTTAATACCTGCAGAGTTAACTGGCGCGCTTCTTCTATAGAAAATTCTTCAGTGGCCATTCCTGCATGATGAATCGCCGAAAGGATTTTTTCAGCATCAAACCGGGCCTGTCTGCCGTCACGCTTGATCACCATGTCAGGCAGTTTGCCTACCGATAACTCGTCTGTGGCAGTGGCTATGTCTGTGTACATTTTTATCCCCTTCCTAATTCATTTTCTCTGTTGAGAAACGTCAGCAACTCAGCACCGAACAGCGACAAGATGTCATCTCATTTCTACCTCTTTAGTCTTTATTTAACGCAGCACACTCGGTTAATCAAAAAGACATAAAACACAATATATTGTGTTTATTAAAAATAAAAGCACAACATGTTGTGTAATTGATCTGGATCAAGTTTTGGCAAAACTTAAGCTGGATGATGTACTTAGGTCAGTTCGAGTACACCATATAAAAGAAACATCAGACTCTGAGCAAGAGCAAAAAAATGTCAATTATTGTTCATATTGGTCGGTCTACAAACCATTCCAAGGGTTGCTCTCAGTGCTATCGAGGTTTTTTACTGGGGTTCCATGTGGTTAAGGTATTAACTTGTTTAGAATGATTACAAAAACGTCAGTAAATAGCCTTTGCAGTCTGCAACTAAATATTTTCAGGCATAAGCCCCATGGATAGAGAACCCCTAAGACAGCTCGCCATCTTTTCTCTCTGTTTGCTGATTTGGTTGGGTTTCAATCACATCCTGTAAAGTTGAGACTGTTTTCGCAACCCACTGCGTTGATGAAACACATCTCTGTATTTATAAATCGTTCAAACGAGTTCCAGACTGAAGGCTAAACTTCCTGCTTAGCGCCTCATCAAACACAAAAATAGCCGTCAGCAGCGTTGGAGGATATGAAAGATAAACAATCCCGATATAGGCTAAAAAAACAGAACATCAACTGTTATTAATTTAATCCCCTGTGGAAAGAGCGTTAATCTGTTCTTACACTTTCTTCATTTTTTCTCTATTTGGTCTCTCGACCAGATATTTTTGCTTGTGTTATCGCCTCGAAAGCCAGCACTGTGCCGCCGTATTCTTTAGCAAACCTGTTGGCAATTTCTTTTTCCGCAAAACTGGCCAAGGTCGGCCCCATTGCCCCTTGTTGACGATGACCAATAACAAACCACGCTTGGCGGGCATCAATATAGAACTCATCATCTGGGGCATCCCATGATGTTTGAGCCATATCATGAACATATACTGTTTGTATGGCGTGCTGATGTTCCGGATCCAGTAAATAGGCAAACATATCGCGAGTAGAGCAAAACTTCAGCACTTGCTCAGTGCCGCGCTGATACAACTGTCCTTTTGGTCCAGGGAAGTGCTTGATAATCATGCCACATTGATGACACTCATCACCGCTTTCGACTTTGACAGCGTGCTGAACCAATGTAAGTTCTGAAGGTGATTCACCACAGGCAGTGATAATCAAAACTATCGCCACCATTAACGGTCGTATTTTTTTGCTTAGCGTCATAATGTTCTCTTATTAAACTTGAACAAGGTATACAGTAACGGAATCAACAGCCAAACCACCATTCCGCAAAACAATATGCGGGTAGTGAATTGCGCCTGTTGTGCCACGGCCATCAGTCCGCTTAGCTGTTGGTCGGCAAAATACTGAATAATTGCTAAGCGATAGATATCAGTTGGATTGAGTAGCAATAGATAGGGAAACATCTCCGCATTGACATTGCCTTCGGTCGTCACCAGCAACCCCAGTAACATCAAATCAAACATCAAGACGACACTAAACCAGACGATTAATGCGAGCCCCGCAGCTTTCGATTTTTCAGTAACCGTCACACTAATAACATAAGCAAATGCAATAAATATCCATCCCAACAAGACCGAAAAAAGAATAAAAAAAACATAGGCATCAAACAACTCTGACCAAGAGGTGTTATCGGAAAAAAGTCCTGTCACTAACGCTGACAAACCAAACCCTGTAATGCTGGCACATGCCAGGATCATTCCGTGTCCAAGCATTTTACCCGCAATAAACTGCCAGCGTTTCATCGGATAAGTCATTAACAATAATAAGGTGCCTTGTTCATCTTCGCCAACGACACTGTCATACGCAAGCATGAGAGCAATTAATGGGATAAGAAACACTGCAAGGGTGGCGAGACTGACCAAAGTGGCAGAAAGCGAAGAAAATCCGGCCTGCCCAGAGGCTGCGGAGCCAAAATAAGCCAATCCCGTGGCAAGAATGGCAAAAATAAGGCTAATGGATACCACCCAGCGATTGCGAAGGCCATCACGAAACTCCTTGCCTGCAACGGTTAACAATACGTTTGACATCAGACGGTTCCAGAAGAAGGTTGATTAAAATGCGCGTACACATCATCCAGAGAAGGCATATGGATCTCGATGTTTTCTAGTCCTGGCAGCGAAAGCAGTTGTGGTAATAAATGCATTTTCTGTTGCTGACTGATCTGGCATTCAATCCCCTTTTCAGTACGATGAAAGTCAGCGAATAGATTTTGTGGAAGTTGCAGACCTTGACCCTGGAGTTCAATATTTACTGGTAAATCAGCCTGTTGGCGTAGTTCACTTAGGCTGCCGGCAGCCAATGCGCGTCCTTGTTTTAAAATCAAAGCCCGATCAATGACCTTCTCAACTCCAGCCAACAGGTGTGAACATAGCACAATGGTGCTACCCGCTTGTTTTAAAGCGTCAATACTGCTGTAAAAATCGCGTGTGGCGAGCGGATCCAGTCCAACCGTAGGTTCATCTAATAATAATAGTTTTGGTGCACCCAGCAAGGCTTGTGCAAGCCCTAAACGCTGACACATACCTTTTGAGTAGGTTTTTACTCGGCGATCTGCTGCCTGTTCCAGCCCAACTTGTGCCAACAAATCACGGGGCTGTCTCGCTGTGCAACCTTTTAATTTTGCAAAATAATTCAGCACTTCCAATCCAGTCATTTGCTGATAAAAACTGACATTTTCCTGCAAAAAACCGAGTTGACGGCGTATCTGATAGGCGTGACTGCCAGCGGGATTTTTATCAAATACCCGTACTTCACCCTGGCTAGGTTTGATCAGGCCTAAGATCAATTTAATGGTTGTCGTTTTACCAGCACCGTTATGACCGAAAAGGCCTAATATTTCGCCCTGCTGGATCTGCAAATCAAGTTGTTGCAGAGCGTGTACACCACGGTAATGTTTTTCCACTTGTGATAAATCAACAATAATCATGGCGTGAGCTCAGCGGGTAAAGTCATTAATGGATGACTATCTTTGACACCGGGAGATTTCAATATCGGAAACTGTTTTTGCACCCAGCGCAACAACATAACCGATGGGCTGTTGATCAGTAATTTGGCGTCAGGATATTTCCATAACAAACGATCAATACCGTCATTGGGTTCATATGCCGTATCGCCAATATCATCTTTATTTAAATCCCAGCCAAGATAATCACTCCAATAGTTACCAACACCATCTGTTGACCACTCCTGCAGCCGATTAGAGACATATTTCACTTGATTAGTGTTATTGATAAAAGCGTTATTTTTGAATTTATTATCTTCCGATCCAGCTGTCAGATGGATTCCAATATTGTTGTCGACAAAAAAATTGCTTTCGAAGCGGTTATACAAAGAGTTATAAACAAATAGTCCCTTACCTTCTGCACCGGAAATATCCAATCCAGCGGTCTGCCCTTGAGAAACACCTTCAACCACGTTGTTAAGAAAAATTGAGTCGGTGATAAAATTCAGCAAAATACCGTAATTCTCATCATTCTCAGAGCGGTTCCCGATAACCCTCAGCCGTTTACTTTGCATCAAGGCATAGCCCGTACGAGTATTTCGAGTGATATTATTTTCCAATAAATTATCCATGGAATACATGTAATGAATACCATAGCGTAATGATGTCATCAGGTTGTTGCGTATAGTGTTGTTGTTTGCAGCTTCAATATAAATGCCATCCCGGGTCTGGATGATTTTGTTTTCTTCAATGAGAGCGCCGGAAGTATTAAAAAGATGAATACCATTTCCCCGATCTTGAGAGCGTATCCCGGCATCTCCCTGAATATAATTGTTTCGCACAACCACGTCAGCCGTTGCATCCACCCAGATTCCAAAAGCTGGCCCTGTCAGACGATTATTATGAATAACTGATCCTGTCGCTTGACGGGATACAAAAATTCCCGCGTCTAACTTGGTGAGATCCTGCCCCCAATTGCGAATTTGACAATCACTGAACGAAATTCCAGCAGCGAGAATTTCAACAGCATGGCCCTGACCTTCTGCATCAATAACCGTATTTTTATCACATGATACCGTCACATTCGGAACGCGCAGAACCATAGAGGATATTTCTCCCGCAGGCAAGGTAATGGTTCCTCCCGGTTCGATCTGATCCAAGTTTGTCTGCAACTCAGCATTTGAGTCGAAGGAAACAAAAAAACAAAGTGCCGCTAATAAATAATGAAAGCTTTGGCATCCCTTGAAATGTCGCCGCTTTAAATTAACCACAAAGATCCTCTTGTTATATTCGTATACCAGTAGCTAATTGAGCAAAGAGTGGACGGAAATAACTTTCCGTCCACGGTTTTCTTAAACCTTTTCGACGATCATGCGTCCAGTCATTTCCATATGCATGGCATGGCAGAACCATGAACAATAGTACCAATGAACCCCTGGTTTTGACGCAATAAAGGTTATTGAAGAGGTCTGTTGCGGACTGATCTCCATATTTACGCCATGGTTCACCATACAAAAACCATGCGTAACATCTTCAACCATCTCACGATTGCTGACATAAACCGTTACTTCATCTCCCTGCTTAACCTTGAATTCATTCAGCCCAAACACTGGAGCAACAGATGTCATATAAACACGTACCTTGTTTCCATCACGGATAACCGTATTATCAAATTCAAGTTCGACGCCATCTTTCTCAGCTTGTTTGCGTGCGCTGGCAAAAAATGGATCTTGTGGATCCCAGATTTTTTTTGTCTTGATTTGATCCCGGCGTACCAGAATGCAGTCATGTGGTTCAGCGTATGTAGGACCATCATGTACAAGCTTCATTTCATCGCCAGAAATATCAATCAACTGATCATTTTCTGGATGTAACGGCCCGACTGGCAGAAAACGGTCTTTGGAGAATTTGGATAAAACCACCATCCATTTTCCGTCTGCATCACGTGATTCGGTCAATGAAGCATGGTTATGTCCGGGCTGATAGTGTACATCCAACTTCTGACGGATATAGCTAACATCTTCGCCTTGATAATGTTTGATTGCGTCTTCGATGTTCCATTTCACAACTTGGCTATCAATAAACAGCGTGGTGTAAGCATTACCCCGTCCATCAAACGTAGTATGTAGCGGGCCAAGTCCAAGCTCTGGTTCACCAATAATCGGATCACGCTCAGAAATTTTATCATCGAACAAATCGTCCAATCTGTCAGTCGCAATAATTGAACAGGTCGGAGACAATTTACCATTTGCAATAAAATATTTACCATCAGGCGAAGTGTTGAGACCATGCGGATTTTTTGGCACCGGAATATAGCGTGTCAACTCGCTCCCTTTGCGACCATCCACAACTGGCACTTTTGAATCTCCGATAGTTTTGAAATTACCTGCGTTGACAGCAGCTTCGATCCGTTCGATATTAAAGACGACTACCCAGTCACGCTCATTACGCATTGTGCCAGCTAAATCCAGGGCTTTTTCGGAGTTATAACAGGTCGATGCGGCATATTTTCCAGTATAGTCTGCATCCATATTATCCAGATTACCATCAACTATAACTTGCCATGCTACCTCCATGGTTTCAGCGTCAATGGCGTTGAACATCGTATAGCTATTTTCCAGTGTAAATTCGCTACCATCGTTAGGATGTGGAATTAGAAACTCAGCATTACAAAATACATATTTTGTATGGGGTACTTTCTGCAGTCTCAAGCCATGAATAGCCTGGACATTTGGAACGTGAACAATACGGTCCGTTTTCATAATATCCAGACGGATTCTGGCTACCCGGGTATTTGCCTTATCATTAATGAAAAGATACTTACCGTCATAACGACCGTCCGTTAGGGAAATATGTGGATGATGACAATCGCCATTTTGATACAGTTGATCACCCAGTATCTCTTTACTCTCATTAGTTAACCCCCAACCAGTCGCTGAATCTATGTTGAACACTGGTATCCGCATCAGTTCACGCATTGAGGGAACCCCAAGCACCCGAACCTCGCCCTGATGACCACCACTCCAGAAACCGTAGTATTCATCCAGCTCACCAGGGCCAATGGTATGATGTCCAGCACCATTATTTTGTGTATCAGCCATTGTAGAACCTGAGAACACTGAACCGATGCCAGCTCCCAATGCACCTACAGCACCTGCTACTGCAGTAGAGGATCCAAGAAATAACCTTCGACTCATTTTGACATGCTCACTGGCATGACTATCTTCCGTATCAATCTTCGGAAGATTGTTATCTTTTTTGTCTATCATCTTTCTACTCCTGATCAGGTATACAAGTTTATTGACTTCAGTTTATTTCTTTTCTGCTGCAATAGTAATAGGGATAAACCCTTTTTCCATTTTGTGGCGTTTGTTATATCGCTTAATTAAAGGAGGGCATTTTGTTTCGTTGTGATAAGTGACCTGACAATCCAGACACCAATGACATTCATTGGCATTAATTTTACCGCTGGGATGGATCGCTTGAATTTCACACTCGTTTGCACAGATTTGACACTGAGTACCACACTCCTTGCGACGTTTAAGCCAATCAAACAGACGAAACCGTGAAGGAATAGCTAATGCCGCCCCCAAAGGACAAATATAACGACAGTAGGCTTTATGAGTGAACGCTGAGATGATTAGTAAAACTGCCGCATAGAAAACGTAAGCCCATTCACGTTGAAATTTGAGCATAATTACGGTTTTAAAGGGCTCAACTTCAGCATAGCGCTCGGCATCGCTCATCGATTCCAGCGAAATGGCAAACAAAAGCAACAAGATCAGATATTTCAGTGCCCATAACCGCTCGTGGACGGCAAAAGGTAATTCAAACTGACGCACCCGCAATTTACGTGCTATTTCACTTATGAGTTCCTGTAATGCACCAAACGGACAGAGCCAGCCACAAAAAATTCCACGCCCCCATAACAACAATGTGACGGCGACAAAGCTCCATAAAATAAACATGATCGGATCAAGCAGAAAAGTATCCCATTTGAAACCATTCACCAGGGAATGAACGAAAGTGAACACATTGACAATCGACAACTGCCCCAGTGTGTACCAACCGATAAAAAACAGGGTATACACCAGAAAACTCAGACGGAACCAGCGGAAAAATCGAGGATACTTGACCAAAACATCCTGCATCACGATCACACTGAACAACATGAATAAGCTGATACCAAGCACGGTTATCTGAAAAACCTTATTACGCCAGACAGACACCCATAAAGCTTCATCCTGGGCTTCAGTTATTTCCATTGGTGGTTTTTCAAGATATTTTTCAGGGACGCTATAATCACCGGAAAAACGAGTAAAAACGCCGTCCAGCGCACCTACCTGACGGCGAACCAGTAATTCGAGTTGCCAGTTTTGGCTGAGTTCAAACTCATAAGAATCACGGATAATAAAAATAGCCATTTCGGAAAAACTCGGCATCCCTTGCAAATAAACATCACTGAGCCGGTAAAAATCGCTATCGCGAAACATAATGGATTTATCATCCTGCTGGAGTTGAATCCGGTCAAAAATACCGCCTCTAACGTAACCGGTTCCCTTGAATGAATAATCCCCTTTGCCAAAAACAGCAATGGCATGGTCTCCGGGGTTAAGTTCACTGACTAGCCAATTATATTGATCCTCACCCAGCACGTTTCTGCCTACGGTCGGAATGTCCAAAAGGGTGTAATACAGGTCTATAAAGTTTTTTTGCTCCCGTTCAGCTGCATTTGCTTTACCTTTGAAAGCCGCTCTGGTGCCTTCAAAGGCCTTATCGATATCACCATAACTCAGCTGAAGACGCCGTATAGAACCATCACCGGTTAATTGGGGCCAGTCGGCTTCATTAAAAACATCCTCGTTAATAGAGGCCGCTTGCTTTGTTACTTTATCAGTTATGCCACCGATATTGAGCAGACTGGCAACTTTTCGGGCTGAACGCATGACAACTTCATTGACCACCATCACCGTGACCGTTGCTCCAGAGATGGAATCTATGCTGTGAGCATTCTCTATACCGGAACGACCAACAATGACATGGTCCTTGACATCCATACCAACTAGTTGATCGGCAAAGTCAAAAAGCTGCTGCTCGGGTATACCTATCAGCAGAATTGGCTCATGATGCTCAAGCACCCGAGCAACTTTGATTTCGCCTTTGGTATCTATGGCCACCAGTAGATTAACTGGCTTACCGGAGTAAGCAGCCACATCCACCACATCAACAGTTTCAAAGGCATAACCTATAATTTCTTCACCTTGATAAATGGTTCTTATTTCGGGCTGTTTATGTGCGAAAGGGATTTTATCGCTGATTTTTGTTGCTGATGGAAAAGCTTCTTTGAGGGTTGCTGTCTGCTCATCAAAATTGACCGGGACCATCGAATAAGCAAAACTGGGGAAGATCAGTAATAACAACAGAACCCGTTGCAAAAAGTTACGATTCGACCATAAAAAAATCTTTTTCAGCATAGCGCTATTCTACTCGTTTTCTTCGACAAAATTACACAAAAAAACACTTTTACCCTCCTGATTGTTTGATGAAGATAAAAATCAAAGTAAAGTGTATTCCTTATATCAATTCGCTAAATCCAGCTGCAATAAACATACGGTTAGTAAAGCGATTGGTTGAATAAATTTTGATACCTGAACATTTTGTGAACACAGCGTTAAAAGTCAGGAATCCATGGAGGATTATTTTACTAGCCGCTATTGATCTTTGCTGTACAAAAATTAATCAACCCACATTGGCAGCCACATCATAGTAAACGCCAGCATGAGCATGCTGTAATAATTCCGTTCGAGCTTCTCGTAACGCGTTGCAATCGCCCGGAAATGCTTGATTCTGGCAAAGGCATTCTCAACCAGATGTCGATACCGATACAAACTCCAGTCCATGTTTTCATTGCCAACACGGCTATGTTTACGTCGAGGAATGACTGGTTTTACGCCTTGCCTTTCGATTTCATTCCTGAAGACTTCACTATCATAGCCTTTGTCAGCAATCACCTTGTCAGCGGCGCAAACGGCATCCATCAGGCTTTGAGCATGGACGATATCATTGACCTGACCGCCTGATAACTCGACATGGACTGGCAGACCATAACTCCCCACCGCCAAATGGATTTTGGTGGAATGGTCGCCCCGGCTTTGACCTATCGCTTCACCTTTGGGAGAGGCTGCGCCAGAGCTATGTTGGTGGGCTTTGACGATACTGCCATCAATGAACAACCATTCCATGTCCGTGCTGCGCGATAATGCTTTAAATAGCCTTTCCAATAGACCTTTCTTCGACCATAAGTTAAATCGTCGGAAAACGGTACTCCATTGCCCAAACTCTCGGGGTAAATCCCGCCAAGGGCAGCCGGTTCGCATTCGGTACAAGATCCCTTCGAGCGTCATTCTGTGCTCGGGTTTGTTGTAGATACGGCCACTTTGATACATCAGTCTGGATAGCGTTTGCCACCGTTGGTCGGTTAACATAAGTCTTGGCATGGTGATTTGGTGTAATTTTTGTTTGTTGTGAAACGCATTATACCGAGTCACCATGCTGCTCAAAAAATAACCATCAAAGATCAACAAGCCCTAAGGTTATTCATGGTTTTGTTCAATAATTTGAAATCATTTTTTGCATTCGTAATGGACCTTGCGTTATCAAGCTACTAAAAACCTGGACCAGGGATGCGCCAGCTGCCATCAATTGCTCAATATCATCGCAAGATCGTATGCCTCCAACGACAATTAATGGAAAATCTTCATTCGTCGATTTTAATTGACTCACATAGTCTGCTACCCGACTGATATCTGGCCAATTCTCAAAAGCAATTACTGCACCATCAAACTGCTGCGCTTTTAACGATAACAGGATTTCAGGAATATGCTCATTACACTCGTGGTCGATAGCAACTTTTGCCACGATCGGCACGTAACGGCGAAATTCCGAAGCAAATTGGCTGTGATCGCGCTTGATATTAGTTAAAAATGACGTTAACGCTTTGGGTTCAAGAGAAGGATTTCGTGTGGGGCTATTCGGTCGGCTCAAATTAATGACAAGGTAATCCGCGTACGGCCAAAATAACATCATGCCGTTTGCAAAGTCGGCTTCCGTTTGTTTCGTTAATCCATCGTGAAGACTGCCCAGACTGATTCCCCGGCGTTGCACACTGTTTTTGGAGTACTTCGTAGCTTTTTTCAGGTTATCTAATGTTGCCAGGACGGCACTGTCAGGCGTTTTTGACGCATTTACATTAATAGTGCCAATTTCAATAAAGCCAAAGCCTACCCGTTGAGTATAAGGCAAAAATCTGGCATACCGGTCAAAGCCAGCGGCAAGTCCCACCGAATTAGGAAAACGTATCCCCATTATTTCTACAGTTGCGGACGATAGCGGTGAATGTGGAAAAAACCTGTTTATCCGGCTAAGTATATGTGCGATTAAATAGGCTCGTTTGTATTGATAACTTGTATAGTTCGCCGCCATCTGATCTATGATCTGTTATCCATGGAAAGATTTTTTCAACCGTGTTTGGGATTGGCTGGCCGAATAAGTTTTCATAAAAGCAACCAAAGCATCAACACCCTCAATGGGCATTGCATTATAAAGGCTGACCCGAACTCCGCCTCGAATGCCATGCCCTTTTAGGTTAACAAAGCCTTTTTTACTCGCCTCACTGAGAAAGTCTTCTGTCCGGCTCATATCGGTTAATTCAAAACAAACATTGACGATAGAGCGTGCAGATGGATCAACAGAGCATTGATAAAAACTGTTATTGTCGATGAATTCGTAAAGTCGCTGAGCTTTATGCTGATTGGCTTGTTCTATTGCTTTTATTCCACCTTGCTCTAGCAGCCATGAGAACATCAATCCGGCGATATAGACGCTGTAAGTCGGTGGAGTATTAACTCGCCCGTTGTTGCTTGCCTGACGGCCATAGTTAAAGACTGTCGGCACCATTTCCATTGCTTGATTCAATAGCGTGTTGTGGATAATGACGATCGTTAATCCCGTTGGTCCAATATTTTTCTGAGCACTGGCATAGATAAGACCAAATTGTGAAACGTCCAATTGGCGGGTCAAAAAATCAGAAGTGACATCTGCCACCAGAGGGATGGGTAGCTTGGGAATATCATGAAACTGAACCCCGTTAGCGGTCTCATTGGTGGTGATATGACAATATGCCGCCTCCGGGTTCAGTTGCCACTGCTCATAGGGAGGAATGCGGTTAAAACCTGAAGACACAGAACTGGCGGCTATATTGATATCGCCATACCGTCTGGCTTCATTCAACGCTCGTGTCGACCAATGACCCGTCTGTATGTAATCAGCGGTTTGTTTCTGACCCAATAAATTCATAGCGACAAGGGCAAAATGGGCATAAGCCCCACCTTGTAGAAACAAAATATGATAATCATCCGGCAGGTTTATCAATTTACGCAGATCGTTGTGGGCTCTCTCACTGATAGCTTTATATTCATCCGAGGTAAAGGGCATCTCCATTACTGACATACCAGAGCCATGCCAATCCAGCAGATCTTCTTTAGCCTTATTTAATATTTCTTTGGGAAGCTGAGCCGGGCCAGCAGAAAAATTATACATAGTGAGATAGCTCTGCTTAGGAAAACAAAATTAATCCGTGAGCACCGGCAATCATGAAAAACAAGGTGAACACTGAAAGGACAGAGTTTGTTCTAGAGGATAGAAAAGTGATGCGAGAACAACGAATACGCTCATTATCCTCAGCAGGAACAAAACCAAGAACTTTTTTCTGATGTGGCCAAAGAACAAACCATAAATTGAGAACCATGATAATTCCCAACCAGACCCCTATGCCAATGTATAAAGCTGAATCTGATAGCGTTAAAGCATCCATTAATAAGCCTCTATACCACAGCATATAAACGCCTGTAGCCAAGACTACCAGTGAGGCATAACGGAAAGTGCCGTGTTCGCGTTGCATTGCGGCCAGCATTGATCCAGGGTCGCTGGGTTGTGCCGGTTTAAACCGAGGATTTTGGATCACATTGGCATAATTATGGCCCATCCATACAAGTATGCCCATCAGATGTAGCCATCTGGCGAAAAGATCTATAGATGCAGTAAGTGTCATCAGAACTCCATGCGTCAAAAATTATTACCGTAATCGTTTCGGTAAACAAAAAAGTATCGTGATAGGCCCATAACAACATGATGCGACCATCAATCAGTTATGAGCCCGGCATAAGCTTTTATCGAAGAAAATCGGTTGAGATTGCACCCTTTTTACGGAAAACCAGTGGTTTTTCAACTCTATGGGGATTGGTGGAGTTGGCTACACAAGATCCAACAACATCGTGCATCGGTGATTTAGAACACACAGGATCTGTGTTAGCAGCATCACCTGTCAGCAGAAAAGCCTGGCATCGGCAACCACCATGATCCTGTTCTTTTTCATCACAGCTTTTACACGGATCTTTCATCCAGTCATCGCCACGATAAGCATTAAATACTGGAGAGTTATTCCAGATCCAATCCAAAGACTCATCCCGGACATTGGGGAATTCAAGTCCTTTGATTACGCGCGCTTCCTGACAGGGAAGAGCAGCACCATCCGGTCCGATGGTCAAATGAATATTTCCCCAACCATTCATACAGGCTTTTGGACGATCATCAAAGTAATCGGGAATAACAAAATAAATTTGCATTTTGTTGCCAAGCCGTTCGCGATATTCTGCAACAACAGCTTCGGCAGCTTTTAACTGGTCGAGAGAAGGCAGAAACTCATCGCGATTCAATAATGCCCAGTTGTAATATTGAATATTGGCAAATTCGATATATTCAACCTCAAGCCTTTCGGCCATTTCCAGCATAGCGCGTGTTTGATCAATGTTTTGTTTACAGATAGGGATATTTAAAACCATAGGGAACCCTTCGGCTTTAATATTTTCTGCTACCGCCATTTTTTGATCGAAAACATCAACACCAACTAATTGGTGTGATAACTCGCGATCACTGGATTGCACGCTAAGCTGTATCTGCTTGAGTCCGCCGGCTTTCAATGCCTTCAAACGTTCGGGCGTCAAACCAACGCCTGAGGTAATCAAGTTAGTGTAATACCCGAGCCCATCTGCTTCTCTAACGAGTTCTTCAATATCATCTCGCAGCATAGGCTCACCACCGGTAAATCCCAGCTGTAATGCCCCCATTTTTCGGCCGTCACGTAGAACTTTTTTCCACTCTTCTGTTGAAAGCTCATTTTTGAATTTATCGAAATTCAAAGGGTTGCTGCACCAAGGGCAATGTAAAGGACAGCGATAGGTCAGCTCTAGCGTGAGCCACATCGGTATCCCTAAACCATCCAGCGTTAATTCTGAATGATCAAGACTTGATTCTGATCCATCCTTTGGCATAGGACACCTCCAAAAATTTTTGAACACTTTCACTGACATCAGTGGTATAGAGATCACTTAACAGTGTGCTGATTTCTTTAACCGTATGGGTGCCATCACAATGCTTTATTATTGCCGCCCCCGTTTCATTGAGCTTTACCACACCCTCAGGATAGAGCAGGATATGGGCCTGCTGTGGTTCTTCCCATCGAAACAGGTAGAGTGGTGCTAATTCAACAATATTTTCCGGCGTTATATTTTTAACCATGTAACAAATCCAATTTATATATTTCAATATATGATTTGTTATAAACAGAGAGAGAGTGATTGTTTCCACTCTCTCACTGTTTATAAGTTTAATTAACGAACAAAAACATACGCTGTAACTTCAAAGCCTAAGCGTAAATCACAATATGCTGGATCTTTCCATTGCATAGTAAATCTCCTCATTTAAGTAATTACTGCCTGACGATTCAGCCAGTGGAGTTAACCATACTCTGTTGTCATAAGGCTCTTCCTCAGGATTTTCCTTAAGCCAAATAAAAATTGATCTGGATCAAGATTGTTTGTGGTGTGCTATTGATAGTTTCATTTTTCAGGGGTTGATGTACTGAAATAGGAGGACTTTAAAGCGACAGAAAGTGTTGACTTTTTTTGCCATCAAAAAGACGGATACCTTGAAAATATCTGGGGCAGACGTACCCTAATACAAGGATCGGCAAATCTGACCTATCCACCCATTTTTTAAAACAATGTCACTGAAGAGTGTTGCGTCTACCCAGAGCCGGTTTAGGCGTTGTACTGTGAGTGGAAGTTGTTACTCTAGATCCAGATGTGAACTGGATGTGTAAGCTCCTTGTTCGGTGATTTCGTTGAGTAACTACAGGAGCGTCAGGTCATACACTGTTCCAGTGTTTAACTTTTCTGACGATGTGTAAGGCTGGGCTGTGGGCTCAAGCCCACACAGGAGCGACCACCCAGCCATGGCAATAAACGTTTTGATCATAAATCCCGATGATGCGAAATACACGGAGGTAACTCGCAAATGGCCCCCTCCTGCCTCTGTGGTGCCTTTTTATCCATAACAAAGGCGGATCTAAAAAGATCCACAATCCCTCGTTTTATAATCAAGATGCATTACAACTTTATAATTACGCCGCACAGAAATTAGAATTTAACTTGTCCATAAACCCAGAACTTTTCGGTGTCCACCAATGATGCATATTCTTTATCGGCATTGTAGTCGGCATATTTCACACCTAAAGTGTAATGCTCTTTAAAGGTTTTTTCTAACAGAATGTCGAGTTCATTACCGGCATCCAAACTGCCTTTATCGGTTTCAAAATCATGATAAACCACAACCAATTTGGCACCAAAAACACTGCCGGTAACCGTAAAGAATAGATCTTCCAGGCCTACATCGGGCGTAGCCAAAAATTGATCAGCCCAGCCCTGGAAAGCGTGGTTGGTGCCCAGACGTGTTTGAAAGCTGTCTGTACCATCACCTTCCAGCATTTCATAAGACACTTTGGCCAGCCAGCCCTTATATTTACCGCCCAGTTCAAACAGATAGTAATCTTGCCGATCCATTTCACCATCAGCAAAATCGTCTTGGGTTGCGTATTCAGCGCTATAAATCAGTTTTGTTGTTTCATTAACAGCCTGCACACCACTTAACCGTAACCCGTAGGTTTCGGTTGAAAACTTATTGTCATCTGGTGCATCAGAATAATCCAGTAGATAGCTATAACCTTCCAGGCTGCCGATCGGCAGACCACTGTATTGAATATTAAACAAATGACTGTTCATATCGACATCGCCATCTTTAACAAAGATTGCGGCAGCATCACGGTCATGACCAAAGATGGTATGGACTTTATTGAGGTAAGCGTAGCTGATTTTGGTATCAGGCAGCGAGGTATTACTGAAGCTCAAAGCATCAAATGATTGATGATTTTGACGCCATAGCACGTTACCAATAAAACGATGAAAAGGTGCATCACGATAGGTGATTTCCTGGCGACCAATTTTTACTTCCGTATCAAAACCGTTATATGACAGATAAGCCTGATTAACTTCGGTACTATCCGGATCGGCCACAACCGAATACTCTGTTTCGTCATTGGTTGTACTGTTAAAATTGTCTGAACCAATTTCAGACACGTCCTCAAACTCAATAAAGCCACTGAAACCGTGGAAAGCCCCTGTTTTATAACCCAAGGTAGTGCGTAACGTCAGCGCATCGGCATCTTTCAAAGCATTGTCCTGCTCTACTGACTCATAACGCATACGTGCTGAAAAGCTGACGTTACCTTCCGTTATCGCTTCAAGAAGATTGTCTTGTTCTGCCTGTGCCTGCGGTACAAATAAAACACTGATTAGACTTGCCAGCATTGTTATTGCCGATGGGCGGGAGTGTATGTTCATGATGATATCCTTACTTTAAGAATTTTCAACGTTAAGGCCTGCCCCCATGTATTTGCTGCTATAAAGGGCTATCTTTTGGAGCTAGAAAAAGGGCTTATCGGTCTTTTGTCGCCATTTGCCACAAGCACTTCAAACTTGCCACTCTCTTGCTGATACTGAAGTAATTCACCTTTATCCATATCGAAATACCAACCGTGTAAAGCCAGTTTGCCCAGCTCTACACGTTTGCTAATCCATGGGTACGACCGGAGATTTTCCAGCGAGATCAGTATTGAGGCCTGCTCGCAGGCATGCGCCTGAACCTCAGGCGTTTTATTGGGCAATTGTTGCAACACCTGCTCACGAGCTGATTCGGCAATTCCAATCCACTGTGAAATCAATTTCGATTCATCATTCTCAGGCGTTTTGTGTGTCATTAATGCCTGAATACCACCACAATGCGCATGTCCCATAATGATGACATGCTCTACTTCAAGACTGCTAACGGCAAAAGCAATGGCAGAACTTGTAGCGGCAAACAATCTGGCCTGATCATAGGGAGGCACCAGATTGGCGACATTCCGTACCACAAACATATCACCAGGCTCACAATCCGTAAGCAATGCCGGATCACAGCGAGAATCACAACAAGCAATCATCAGAGCTCGCGGACGTTGACCTTCTGTAAGCAGTTGATCAAACAGTGCGTGCTGCTCTCCCAGATAATGTTGCTGGAACCGTCTAAATCCCTGAAGAAACTTTCCAACATCTCGCATATGACTGCCTTTTATATCAAGACTTAAACTTACGTTTACTGCGAACAATTTGATACGGTCTTGCTAAGTAACCAATTGGCGCACTCCAGATATGTACCAAACGGGTAAACGGGAACACCAGAAATACTGTCATACCGAAAAACAGGTGTACTTTGAAAATGGTGTCCACACCCATCAGTAAAGCTGGTTCAGGTCGCAAATAAACGATACTTTGCACCCATTCAGCCAGAGCAATCATCACGCCCGGATCGCCAGCATTAGCATGACCAATCGATACTGGAATAGTTGACATTCCAATGATCAGGGTAACCATGATCCAGCTCAGCACAAACTTATCTGAGCCACGGCTTGCAGCTGAGACACGTGGATTAAACATACGGCGGATCCACAGCATTGCACCACCAATCAAACATAAAGTCCCAAAAATTGATCCGGCCCAGATTGCAATCATCTGATGGGCCATATCGGAGACTCCGATTGCCGTGAAAACACTATGTGGTGTTAACAACCCGACCGCATGTCCAAAGAAAATGGCAATAATGCCGATATGGAATAAATTACTGCCTAGTCGCAGATTTTTCTTTGATAACAATTGGCTGGAATCACTTTTCCATGTGTATTGCTCACGGTCAAACCGCATAAGACTACCGAACAAAAACAAACTCAAAGCAATATACGGATAAACTCCATAGAGAAAATTGTGCAGACTCATTATGATACTCCTTGGGCAGTTAAGCGCGTTAAAGTGGCGCGACTTCCCACTATGGATAGTAGTGCCGCGTATGGGCTACTGGCTTTTTCCAAATTTTCGGTCAAGATCGTCAGTATTTTTTTAGCATCCGACAGGAAGACCATCGCTTCGTTATCTTCCAGTTGGGCAGCAAACTCCAGAGTGAGTGGCAGATAATCAGGCAATTCATTGGTCACAACTTCCACGCCATAATCTTTGTACAACTCACCCAAGTCGATCAGTGCCGGCCCACGGTTTTTGTCATCGCCAAATAGATGATGTGATAGATGAAGACTATGTTCTGCCGTCATATCAAATGTTTGCACGTAATCTTCTTGCAGTTCAGTCAATGACTTACTGGCAAGATAGTCATTAAACCCGTGCAGTTTCTCAAGTTCATCATCTTCGAGATCGTCACTCTGCTCCAGTCGTTGTTTTATTTCCGGTAAGTTATCGATCAATTCCTGGCTTGGATATTCCAGCAGTACCGACAGTAATTTATATATTTGCATCATATTCTCCTGTTACTCATCCGCTGGAGGTGCCAGCTCTTTGGATTCCACTGTTTCTTTACGACGACGTGGAAACAACGTGATCTTGCTGACACCGGCGGAAGTATCATTGCCGAAAGTAAAGCCATTCTGTCCCTGGAAGCCAAAAGCATCATCCAGCGTTTCTTCTGTATGGCCAGTAGGAATAACGAAACGGTCTTCGTAATTGGCAATCGCCAGATAACGGTACATTTCTTTCGCCGTTTCTTCGGTAATACCAGCCGCTTCCAACGCCCGGGTATCTGCTTCACCTTCCACATGAACTGAACGATGATAACGACGCATCGCAATAAGACGATTGAGCGAACTTTCGACTGGCTCTGTTTTACCTGCGGTGAGCAGATTAGCCAGATATTGAACTGGCAAGCGCATAGAACCTGCTAGTGGAATGGCACCGTCAGGCCCGACAGGCAGATTTCCCTGATCAAGCTGTGACTGTACTGGTGACAATGGTGGTACATACCAAACCATCGGCAGCGTACGGAATTCCGGATGGATAGGGAAAGCGATCTTCCAATCCATGGCCATTTTCCAGATTGGTGATTTACGTGCAGCTTCTATCCAATCCTCGTTAATGCCTTCTGCACGTGCTGCTGCAATGACTTCTGGGTCGTTCGGATCGAGGAAGATGCGACATTGTGCTTCATACAAATCTTCTTCATCCGTTACGCTTGCCAACTCTTCAATGCGGTCAGCATCGTAGAGCATGATGCCGTTGTAACGGATACGACCGACACAGGATTCGGAACAAATTGTCGGCATTCCAGATTCTACGCGTGGGTAACAACCGACACATTTTTCCGCTTTTCCTGATTCCCAGTTGTAAAACACTTTTTTATACGGACACGAACTGACACACATCCGCCATCCGCGACATTTGTCCTGATCTACCAGAACGATGCCATCCTCTTCCCGTTTGTACATCGAACCGGAAGGGCATGAGGCAACGCAGGCCGGATTAAGACAGTGATTACAAATACGTGGCAGATACATGTGGAACGTATTTTCAAACTGTCCATACATCTCTTTTTGGATGTTATTCATGTTCTGATCTTCGCTGCGCTTGGCATACTCGCCGGCCAGATCGTCTTCCCAGTTTGGTCCCCAAGTGATTTTTTCCATCGACTTGCCCGTTATCTGTGAGATAGGTCGTGCGGTCGGCGCAGCCTCAGACAGGGGAGCATTTTTCAGATGTGCATAGTCAAAACTGAATGGCTCATAGTAGTCATCAATTTCGGGCAAATCAGGGTTAGCAAAAATATTCTTAAGCTTGGATGCGCGGGTACCAGATTTAAGCTCCAGCTTGCCTTTTTTAAGCTCCCAGCCACCTTTCCATTTTCCTTGATCTTCCCATTGCTTGGGATAACCAATACCTGGTTTGGATTCAACGTTATTAAACCAGGCATATTCAACACCTTTACGATTGGTCCAGACATTCTTGCAGGTTACTGAGCAGGTATGGCAACCAATGCATTTGTCCAAGTTAAAAACAAAAGCGAATTGTGCGCGTACTTTCATGTGATTCTCCTAATAATTCTGACCGGAACGCTTAGCGTTTACCGACCCCTATTGGGTTACGTTGTTCTTCCCGCTCCGCTGTCAGCGGACGTTCTAACCAGTCAATATCTTTATCCGCAATCTTATGCAGAACCACCTGTTCATCACGCTGGCAACCCACTGTCCCGTAATAATTAAAGCTGTACGAGAGCTGTGCATAACCACCGATCATATTGGTTGGTTTAATAATGACGCGGGTGACGGAGTTCAGGATACCGCCGCGTTTACCAGTGGAAGATGATCCCGGTACGTTGACGTTCTTTTCCTGAGCGTGATACATCATCGCCATACCACGGGGGACACGCTGCGATACTACGACACGAGCCATCGTGGCGCCGTTGCCGTTAACCGCTTCAACCCAGTCATTGTCTTCGAGCCCGATTGACTGTGCATCAGTCTCTGATACCCAAACGTATGGTCCGCCTCTGAATAACGTCAGCATGCGCAGATTATCCTGATAGGTGGAGTGAATCCCCCATTTGGAATGTGGCGTGATCCATGAGAGCACCAGGTGAGGCTTGGCTCTGACCGCATCTGGGAGAACCTCCTGAGCCTTCATATCTAACGGTCCACGATAAGCGCAGAAGCCTTCACCGAAATCAAGCATCCACTCATGATCCTGATAAAAATGAGCACGGCCAGTTAAGGTCCGGAACGGAATATGCTCATGAATATTGGTGTAACCAGCGGTGTAAGATACCGTTTCTGACTCAATGCCGGACCAGGTTGGTGCCGTAATAATCTTACGCGGCTGAGACTGAATATCTTTGAAGGTAATCTTGTCTTCATGACGACCAACATACAGATGGTGATGGTCAATACCGGTTTTAACAGACAAGGCAGACCAGGATTTATGTGCCACTTCACCGTTTGTTTCTGGTGCCATGCGCATTACCGCATCGCAGACATAGATATCCTCTTCCAGTGATGGCATCCCAAAGGAAATACCCGGTTCTTTAACCGTTTTGTTGTATTGTTTTAACTCTTCGTATTCCTGATCAGTGTTCCAGTCAATCCCTTTAACATTGTTTCCAAGTTTGGTCATTAACGGACCAAGAGCAATATACTTCCGGTAGGTATTGGCATAGTCACGCTCTACCACTTTAAGAATTGGCATGGTTTTACCTGGGATAGGCTCCAGTCCCTCTTTCTTCCAGTCAGATACATAACCGAATGGTTGAGCCATTTCAGCAGCGGAGTCATGTTGCATTGGCAGAGCGACAATATCCTTGACCGTTCCCAAATGCTTTTCTGCCAGTGCTGAGAACGTTTTGGCGATAGATTTAAAAATCTGCCAGTCAGATTTTGATTGCCAGCCCGGACTTACCGCTTCTGACAGTGGGTGAATAAACGGATGCATGTCCGTCGTGTTGAGGTCATTCTTTTCATACCAGGTCGCTGTCGGCAGAATAATATCGGAATGCGCACCGGTAGAGTTCAGGCGGAAGTTTATGTCCACCATCAAATCCAGCTTACCGGTAGGAGCCTCTTCATGCCATTTCACTTCTTTGTTATCACGACCGGCACCGGATTCCTGCAACACACCATTCTGTGCGCCAAGCAAATGTTTAAGAAAATACTCATGCCCTTTGGCGGAAGATCCGATAAGGTTGCCACGCCAGACAATCAAGTTACGAGGCCAGTTGACCGGATTGTCCACATCGGCAAACGAAACATCCAGCTCACCTGTTTTAAGCCTGTCAACGATATGCTGAGTGATTCCAGCTTCATCTTTTGCACCGGCTTTTTCAGCATCTGCAACTAACTTAAGAGGATTCGCGTTCCAGTGTGGTGCAGTTGGCAACCAGCCCATACGTGAGGCGGCAACGTTATAGTCGGCCAATGAATAACCTTTGTACTTACCTTTACCAGCAGGAGACAGCAAGTCATCAGCTTTTACCGTTTCATAACGCCATTGATCAGTATGGAAATACCAGTACGAGGTAGAATTCATATGACGTGGAGGACGGCTCCAATCCGTTCCGAAGGCGATCGGTGCCCAACCAGCTTGCGGACGCAGTTTTTCCTGACCTACGTAGTGAGCCCAGCCACCACCTGACTGACCGACACAACCACACATGTGCAGCAGATTCATGATCGAACGATAAGCCAGGTCATTGTGGTACCAGTGATTAATGGCAGCTCCCATGATAACCATGGATTTACCTTTGGTTTTGGAAGCGTTATAGGCAAATTCACGCCCTGTACGCTCGATATCAGCCGCTTTGACACCAGTTACCTTTTCAGCCCATGCCGGGGTATAGGCTACATTAGCGTCAGAATAAGATTGAGCAACATTACCGCCACCCAGTTTCCGGTCAATACCGTACTGCGCCACCTGCATATCGAAAACAGAAGTAACTAATGCTTCCTCGCCGTTGGCAAGCTTAACCTTGCGTACTGGCACATTGCGAAACAGCAGTTCATCTTCTCCCAGGTTGAAATGCGGAAAGCCAACCGAAACCACACTATCCAAGTTATCGATGCAGCTCAGTTCGGCAACAATGTCTTCCTGAGTTGCGGCATTCTTCGCTAACAGGTTCCATTTACCGTCCTCACCCCAGCGGAAACCGATAGAACCGTTAGGAGCAACAAACGCTTTTTTGACTTCATCATAAACGATGGTTTTCCAATCCGGATTATTTGTCTCTCCTAAAGCATTATCGAAATCGGAGGCACGCAGGAAGCGATCTGAAACATACGCATCGCCGTGCTTGCGAAGCATGACTTGCATTGGCAGATCGGTATATTTCTGAGCGTATTCTTGGAAATAAGGATCCTGCTTATCGATGTAGTACTCTTTTAACGCCACATGGCCCATTGCCAGAAATGCCGCGGAATCAGTACCCTGACGGATCGGCATCCACAAGTCTGAGAACTTACAGAATTCGGCATAGTCAGGTGCCATGGCTACAATTTTGGCCCCTTTATAACGAACTTCAGAAGCAAAATGCGCATCCGGTGTACGGGTCATTGGTAAGTTGGCACCGGTGATGATGATATAAGTTGAGTTATACCAATCAGCCGATTCCGGTACGTCAGTTTGTTCACCCCACGTTTGTGGAGAAGCAGCAGGCAAATCGCAATACCAGTCATAAAATGAGCCACATGCGGCACCAATCATTGACAGGTAACGTGCGCCGGCAGCATAAGAAATCATCGACATGGCAGGGATAGGAGAAAAACCGTAAATACGGTCTGGTCCCCATTTCTTGATGGTGTAGACGTTAGCAGCCGCGACGATTTCTGTGATTTCATCCCAATCAGTACGGACAAAACCGCCTAACCCACGCACCGCAGTATATTGCTTGCGTTTCTGTTCATCAGCTTGAATCGCAGCCCAGGCTTCTACCGGATCTTTACCTGTTTTACGTTCAGCCCGATACAAATCAAGTAAACGGCCACGAATCATCGGATGCTTGATACGATGTGGGCTATAGAGATACCACGAGAAGGAAGCGCCACGTTGGCAACCACGTGGTTCATGATCAGGTAGATCTTCTCGGGTCCGTGGATAATCGGTCTGCTGCATTTCGAATGACACCAAGCCGTTTTTAACGAAAATCTTCCAGCTACAGCCTCCTGTACAGTTAACACCGTGCGTAGAACGCACGATCTTGTCATGTTGCCAACGATGGCGATAAGCGCTTTCCCATTGGCGATCTTCGTTAGTGACGATGCCATGGCCGTTGGAGAAGGTCTCTTTGACCTTGTCGAAGAAATTCAAGCGGTCTAGAAAATGACTCATATTGTTTGCTCCAATTAAAATCGTTATTTCAGGGTGGCTTTTAAGGGTTCTTTATTTCAGCGCCGGGGCGCAGATAGAACCACCAGTTCAATACCAAACACAATGCATAGAATCCCGCGAAACCATACATGGCAATTTGTGGCGTGCCGGCCTGGATCTGTTGATTAATGATTGCCGGGGCGATAAAGGCACCATAAGCAGCAACTGCTGATGTCCAACCCAGTACTGGTCCTGCTTGTACCCGATCAAAAACCATCCCTACACTACGGAAAGTTGAACCGTTACCTATGCCACTTGCAGCGAACAAGATGACAAACACCACCAGGAATTGAGTAAAGTAAATTTCAGGGGTGGCCGACTGATACGCCTGCATCATTACAAATCCTGCGTAGGCTGAGGCCAGCACCATGATTGCAGAGATCATCTGAGTAACAATGGAACCGCCTACCTTATCGGAGATCCAGCCACCAACCGGGCGAATCAACGCTCCGACAAAAGGCCCGATCCAGGCATAAGTAAGTGCAGAGGGTGCATTCGGATTCCTGACGTGAAGCCACGTTTGGGTGGCAACATCATAGATATGCTTTTCACCAAAGATGATGGTGATCGACAATGGCAATGCCATCGAAAAGCCGATGAAAGAACCAAAAGTCAGTACATAAAGAACCGTCATCGACCATGTATGTTTATTACTGAAGATCGCAAACTGTTTTTGGATGTTTTCCTTCATGGTGCCAAAGGCAGCCAGCTTCATCATCAGCAGCGTACTCACCATGATCAATGGCAAAGCAACCCACATATTCAAAATACCCAGTCCCGTCGGTGCAGGCAGATAGAAGTACAGACCGACAATAGTCGGTATAAAGGTCAGAGTATAAAGCCAGGTGATTTTGATAAAAGCAACTAGCGTACCACCAATATCAGAGGAAATTGAAAGCAGATTATTCATTCCAAACCAGCTAGCAATTGCCAGTGGGATCAGCAATAAAAGCCACACATAACCAGCATTTTGAATAAACGTTGGGGTGCCCGCTTCAATCTTGCCCAGAATCCAGCCACTGTCTTTGACCAGCGCCACCGGATCACCACCCATAGCCCCAAAAACGCCGGCAGTCATCACCAGGGGGATCAGGATTTGCATGGTTGTTACACCAAAGTTACCGAGCCCAGCATTTAATCCCAGGGCAGTTCCCTGTAAACGCTTAGGAAAGAAGGTACTGATGTTACTCATTGAACTGGCAAAGTTGCCACCGCCGACACCTGACCATAATGCCAGCAACTGAAACACCCACAGCGGCCATTCTGGATGCTGCAGGGCAATCCCTGTACCAACGGCTGGGGTAATCAGCATTGCTGTTGTCAGGAAAATCGTATTCCGTCCACCGGCCAAACGGATGAAAAAGGAAGACGGAATGCGCATTGTCGCCCCCGCCAGGCCGGAAATGGCCGTCAACGAGAATAATTCTTCTTTGCTGAACGGGAAACCAAGGTTCAACATCTGAACACTGATCATGCCCCACATCAGCCATACCGCAAAACCACATAACAGACAGGGTATTGAAATCCACAAGTTACGGTAGGCGACGCGTTTACCCGTTGATTCCCAGAATTCCGGGTCCTCAACGTCCCACTTTTTAATATTGATAGTCACTTTATGGGCTCCTTAATATTGACTTTTTAATGGTTGGCTTGGCAGCTGATTGCTGCCAAGTTTGGTGGGGCGAACCTCGGTCCAGTACATCCACAGCAATGACACCCAGATGATGCCGAACATCAACATAAAAACGGATGAACGGATACCAGTCAGGTCGACTAATGCGCCAAACATGACGGGAAGTAGGAAGCCTCCCATGCCGCCCATAAGACCAACAACACCTGATACCACACCGATATTGCCTGGATAATCGTCAGAGATGTACTTGAATACCGATGCCTTGCCTATGGCGAAAGCAATGCCCAAAGTGAACATGATGATGGTGAAGAAGAGTACGTTCAGTCCGAGATGGAAACTTTTTGAACCATCTACCGTAAGAATGCTGATTTCAGTTTGTGGATAGGACAGAAAGAACAGGCATACCAGCGAAACCCACAATACCCACCAGGTCACAGTATGCGCACCAAATTTATCTGAAAAATACCCTCCCAAGGCTCTAAGAATCCCCCCCGGGATACTGAACGCGGCGGCCATCAACGCAGCCGTTTTTAAATCAAAACCATATTCCGTGATGTAATATTTAGTCATCCACAATGCCAAGGCGACATAGCCACCAAAAACGATTGAGTAATACTGACTGTATCTCCAGACTCTAGGGTCTTTGAGTACCGCTAACTGTTCTCGAATAGTGATTGCTTTGGCGACCTTATGTTCAGGGTCAGAAAAGGTAAAAATCCAGAATAGGATGGCCGTTACCAACATGAGAATTGCGTAAACCTTTGGCACCATCATCCAGCCGTATGCCACGACAATAAGTGGTGCAACCAGTTTGGTGACTGCAGCGCCCGTATTACCAGCGCCAAAAATCCCCATTGCCAATCCTTGTTTATTCTTTGGAAACCAATGAGCACAGTAAGCAATCCCTACCGTAAATGATCCACCAGCCATGCCAACAAAGAGACCGACAATCAAATATTGCCAAAACTGTGCGCAGTAGGAGATCAACCAGATGGGTATGACCGTGGAGAGCATCAATAGGAAAAAAACAATGCGTCCACCAAACTTGTCCGTGAGCATGCCAAGTGGTAGCCGCATTAATGACCCGGTTAATACCGGCGTGGCAATCAATATGCCAAACTCGGTTTCATTAAGTCCGAGGGTTTCTTTAATAGGGATCCCTATAACAGCAAACATCATCCAGATCATGAAGCACACTGTAAAAGAAAGCGTGCTTGCAATAACAACTGACCATGCTTTGTATTGTTGATTCATCATCACAGACCACCACGATTAGAACATGGTGCAATCTTAGGCTTATGCATGCATCGAGCATATTCCTCAGAAGCATAGGTTTAGCAATTAAAAGAACTAGTTCTTTTGAACTAGGACTGCCTGAAAATCGGTAAAATAAAACATGGCTGTAACGCAGACAAAAACAATATATGCCGGATAGGTCCTAAAATATTCATCCACAGGCAAGCGGCTATTTCACTTGGTGAGACAGCGCTTTGAACATAATGGAGCCCCTCGGACTCCAAAGACTTTCCGACGGGTTATCACCGCCCTGCGGGGCGCCGCAAACATTCATAACGTACAAAAGGACTTCATTGCGAAGGCGGAGGGGAGGCCGCAGGAATCCATACATCCACAGATCAAGCAGCTGGATGCAGATTATTCCAAGAGATGAACAAACCTATGCCATTATCGGCACGGCAATAACGATTCATTCCCAATCATCTATCGTCTGGTTCAACAGCGGCTTAGTTCTCAACTATCTCGAACATTAGGTTGCAAAAGCCCGGTCCATCAGCTTTAGTGTCGGGAGAGTGTAACTAAAAGACTTATTCTTAATTCGTGCACATATGCGTAATCTGCGGATTTATAAAAATGCCCTCTCGTTCCCATATAGAACTAATATATCGGATTGAAAAACAGATTATGATTTATCCACCAAACCGTTTTCTACCGCATATACGGCAGCTTGCACCCTGCTGGTTAGGTTGAGCTTACGTAATATTCCTTGTACATGAATTTTAACGGTTGACTCAGCTAAGCTCAGGTTGCGAGCAATTTCTTTATTGCTGGCACCTTGTGCCAACATGACAATCACATCCCGCTCTCTGGGTGAGAGCTTATTGGTATCCATGATTATTTTTTTATTGCTTCCATCGGATAAAGCACGCATGGCATCTGCCATTCTATTGGCCATTTCAACAGACATTACCGAATCACCGTTATTAGCGCGACGGATTGAGTCCAGCAGGTAATCGGTGTCGATATTCTTCAGTAAATAACCGCGGGCACCATTATGCAGGGCATCCAACAAGTCTTCTGCATCTTCAGAAACCGTTAGCATGACTACCTGGGCTTCAGGGGCCTCCTCTTTTATCAGAGGAATAGTTTCCACTCCTCCTATTCCCGGCATATGCAGGTCAAGCAAAACTACATCCGGAGACAGACGCTTCGCCAATTTAACCCCTTCCAGACCATTGCCTGCTTCCCCGACAACTTCAAAACCCTTTTGACGTTGTAACAGTAACTTGATACCACTACGAAACAGGGAGTGGTCATCAATAATAAGGATGCGTATCGGTTTCATGCTGTAATACGTTGCTCCGTGATTATCGAAACAGGCTGCCAGGAGAGGCTAACGACGGTTCCTTGATTGGTTGCAGAAGAAATGGAGAGTTCACCACCGAAACGATGGGCACGTTCTCGCATAATATAGATACCAACATGGGTATCATCATTTTTTTCATCGATATTAAAACCCTTACCATTGTCTTTAATGGTAAGACGGCTTTCACCTTCCGTGCGAAGTTCTACACTTACCTGTGTGGCAGTGGAATGTTTACGGATGTTAGAAAGCGATTCATGTACGATATGTAAAATTTGCAACGCATGTTCTGGAGGCAAGTCCATGGTGGGACCAGAATATTCAAAAGACGTACTGATTCCCACTTGTCCTTCGAATTTATTCAATGCGTTAGCGATAGCACCTTCCAGATCAGCATGTTTTAACCGGGTACGGAAATGTACCAGTAATTCCCGTACATCATCGTAACTTTCTTGCACACCTTCTCGAATTTGGTCAACCACTTGTAGGGCTTCAGCAATATTTTCATTATTCAGATCATTTTGTAACAACTGCACTTGTATGTTCAAAAAAGCAAGCGACTGGGCAATGCTGTCATGCAGTTCCTGTGCAAGTAAATTACGTTCTTCTGACACGGCCATTTCTCGTTCACGAGCAACCAAGCGCTGATTTTCAATAGCAACGCCAAGGTGTAAGCCTACTGATTCAAGCAGCTTTATCTCTGCAGGCGGCAGAATCCGTTCCACATTGAATAATAAATTGAGGGAACCAATAAGGCGCTGATTCGAGCGAATTGGAATCGCCGAAACGGCGCGGAATTTTTCCTTGTTACAAGATTGCTGTCTGGAAGTCTTCAAATCTGAACTAACGGCAATACCATTTTGGGCAACTTCGCCGCAAATACAGGAGCCCACCGATAGATAGTTTTCATTTTCCACAAATGCTTTACTGACTCCCTCGGCGGCTACAACGTGTAACTGTTCACCCTTGGGATCCGTTAGCCGTACGATACCACCACGAGCTCCGGTCAGATCCATCATCTGCTTTAATACACTTTCACACAGAGGCTCTGCAGAGGTGCTTGAGCTTAGAAAAGCAGCCACTTTATACAGTGCGCCAAGTTCACGATTCTTCACTTTAATACTGTCTGTTTTCTGAGCTACCCGCTGCTCCAGAGTGGTATAAAGATTCTGAAGCTTTTCTGCCATCTGATTAAAGCCCTGAGCCACTTCTCCTAATTCATCATTAGTAGATGCTGGCAGACGCACACCGAAGTCGGCCTTTCCCATGCTCTGTAATCCCTGGTTAATTCTTTGCACCGGCCGTACCAGTAGCAATGAAAAGATGTAATCTAAAAAAATAGTTCCCAGTAAGGCGACAACCATTAATGCAATCTGTATGTAACGTAGCATGGTTGTATAGTGCGCAGAATTTTTTTCCATTAAAAAGACCAGTTCATCAAGCTCTTTGACAAAACTTTCCATCATGGGGCGATAATTCGTCAGAAGCGTGTCTTTCTGCAGTGTTGCCGGGGTATCAAGAATCTTTTGGATGCCCGGTTTCATCGTATTGTACCAACTGCTACGCAACTGGTTCATCTGCTCCTTTATAATGGCATCTTCTGGAACAAATAGTGGTCTTTGTGGGTTTCCGTTTTGCAATTCGACCAATGTGTTTTCAAAAAAGACCATTTCTTGAGTGAGAGCATGCTCCAGATCAGGAGACGGATAATGTACCTGTTGCCCCAATAGATAGGCGATACGGTATGAGCGCATCCGTTCTCTGCCTGCGTCATTGATCGCAGCAGCACCACCTTCAAGTTTCCATGAAACGTAAAGGGTAGAACTTATGGCAATCAGGGCACATAAAAAATAAAACACTAACAGACCAGTGATTTTTTCGCGGATTTTCAGTTTCAACACTGAGGTTCCTCATGGAAAATACTATAACCGGTTTAGCTTACACCTCTTCGCATAAAATTAGCAGCCAACAGTGTAGGGAACCAGGCCGGTTATTGATCCTGATCAATGATGGAAAGAAACGTCTATAGTAGGATTACTGTTTGTCATCGTTATTGTTTTTCGAAAAGAAAGGCTCTAAAGAACCGTATCCCGCTAAGCTTTCTGGCCTTTGGAAAGGTTGAACATACATCACTGCCGCTTATGACTGGAAAGAGCTGAAGCAGTGATTGAGAAATACCGATTGTGAGATATATCAACGTATCTCTCCTTTTTTAGGATTTACACTCAACAGCGTTTATTACCATGGATGGATTGTTTGCGCGGTCGTTTTGTAATTGTTCTTTGCAGATGACGAGCAAAGCTTCTGCTCACGCCCGGAGGTGACTTTTCAACCTCTCTCCAGGGCCTCAGCCTTAATAAGGTTTACGTTAGAATATCAACACCGCACCTTTTTCGCCTTATCAGACCAGTTTAATTTTTCAACGGTGGAGGTGCGAACAGATAATCAAGCGCGAGAAGCAACACGATATTAATGCAAGGAAGCTGTTTAAACTGGGTTTTGAAGTGAGAGCTTTTTTGCTCCGTTAAATCTTACTGAAAAACAGATAAGTAGACTACTTTTGATCTGATACAAGTGTAATTATCTTAGGATAATTGATTGAGCCCGAAGCTGGTTACAAAAAAACAGCTGTCATTTTGCTGACTTGCCGAACAGACCAAAGTATTTATTTTTTAATGTAAACAGGAGGGTTGCATGTCTTCCAACCAATTGCCTATTGTGTACTCGTGTTCCGGCTGCTCAAATGTAGCTCAGTTGGCGAATACTCTAGCGCTACGACTGGATCGTTCTGGTGCTGCAGAAATGTCCTGTATTGCCGGTGTGGGCGGTAAAGTGCCAAAAATGGTTCGTACTGCTCGTTCCGGACGACGGATTGTGGCCATCGATGGTTGCAAAATGCATTGCACGCTGGCCTGTCTTGATAATATTGATGTAGAACCTGATTTACATTTGACGCTAAGCGATTTCGGTTTACGTAAGCGTTACGGTGAAGACTGTAATCTAGAGCAAGCGGATAGCCTCGAAGCAGAGATAAAACAAAAGCTGGAACTCCTGCAAAATACAACTGTTACTGAAAGCGTTTGAAAAAAAGATAAGGACTATCTCTGACATATGGCTGCTGGACGCTGCAGCGATGGGGGGATTACTGCAGACAATAACAGCTCCCCTCTCACCAAGATAACAACGAGAAACTAACCATGGCTGACATTCAGAAGCATGCAGGACTGGTAGATGGGCTGGGACGACAGATTGATTATTTGCGGATATCAGTAACCGATCGATGTGATTTCCGCTGTGTTTACTGCATGTCAGAGAAGATGACTTTTCTTCCTCGGCAACAAATACTCAGTCTTGAAGAAGTTGAGCGTTTAGCCGCATTTTTTGTTAGTCAGGGAGTGAAGAAAATTCGCTTGACGGGTGGCGAACCACTGGTACGAAAAGGCATTGTTAAACTCTGTGCCAAAATAAGTGAATTACCTGGCCTTCGAGAACTGGTAATGACCACTAATGGTTCGCAGCTAACCAATCTGGCCAAACCGTTGGCTGAGGCTGGTGTAAAACGTTTGAACATCAGTCTGGATAGCCTGAATGCGGAAAAATTCAACGCTATTACCCGAACCGGTAGCTTGTCTCAGGTTCTGGCGGGTATCGATGCTGCAAGTCAGGCTGGGTTTGAGCATATCAAACTGAATGTGGTGGTGATGAAAGGACGCAATGCCGATGAAGTACCGGATCTGATTGACTTCATTCTGGATCGGGGACTGGATATCAGCTTTATTGAGGAAATACCCTTGGGAAATGTCGGCCATTCACGAGGTGAGACATTTTGCTCCAGTGAAGAAGTCCGCTCGATTATCAGTCAAAAGCACTTTCTGATCGACAGCACTGAAAACAGCGGTGGCCCGGCACGCTATGTTCGGGTTAAAGGTTACTCACAAAGTCGCATTGGTTTTATTTCTCCTCATTCAAACAGTTTCTGTGCCACCTGCAACCGCCTTCGCCTGACGGCTGAAGGTCGGTTATTGTTATGTCTGGGAGAGGAAAACTCTCTGGATATGCGTTCACTGATCCGGCGTTATCCAACAACAGACGCACCGATACAGAAAGCCCTGCTTAATGCCTTGCAAGTCAAGCCGGCACAACATAATTTTTCTATCGAAGGCCCTGCAAAAGTAATTCGTTTTATGAATATGACGGGAGGTTAACTATCCTTCGCTTCCGCTTACTGGAACGGTGGGATTCTTAGCATCGGTTATTCTTTCGATTACCGTTTTATCTTGTTTATCTTAGTCTATATCGGCTCTCTATCGGCCTTAATAAACCGCTAGCCATTATCAAAGTTGTCCTGTTTTTTTAAGGATAAAGTAGAAGAACTACGGATTTTCGATTAACCTGATCACTGTAAAGTTCTTCATTGAACGACAAACGCTTCAGAAAATAAATGCTCATCGCATCATTCGCTACTAAAAAGGTTTACCATCACGTCTCGACAGATAAATGGTGTGTAGAGGTATTACTGAAACAATCCAAAGTTACGCATTCAGATTTGTCATTATTGATACGTAAATATGACGACTAGGCTGTCGTTTTCTCATTAAGGCGTATGGGTAGATTTTTGAATGTTCTTGCAATAGTCTTTTTTGTGATAACCATACTGTTTACGGCTTTCCAGGGCCGACAGATAACCGGAATTTAATTATGCAAAAGCTGAATAAACGTTGGCAGATATTTTCATCCGCACCACATCGTCTGTTCTTTTTTACAGGTACCATGCAAGCACTATTAGCCATGCTGTGGTGGTTTAGTGATTTAAGCGGTCGCTTTACCGACTTTGACATGCCGGTTAACTGGGTAATTCCGGCTAATGATGCGCACGCTTTCTTGATGATTTATGGTTTTTTTGCTTTTTTCATTTTTGGCTTTCTAATGACTACTTACCCTCGATGGATGCAGGGCGAAGAAGTTGATAGAAAACTGTATATCCCAGCATTCTCTTTGCTGAATGCAGGTATCTTATTGTTTTATATCGGGCTCATCAGCAACACGTTTATACTAACAATTGCTTTGGTGATCTTTCTTATAGGATGGTCTTTCGGACTATATGCTTTGTTGCAGGTTTATCTGCGAGCTAAACATCCCGACAAACGCCACGCAACCATTACGAGCGTAATGCTGGTTATTGCCTGGGTGATGATTGCCGGTTTCATCTCAGGACATTTTGAGATGGTGCGATTGGCCAAAATTGGTGGTGTCTGGTTATTTCTGCTTCCTTTATTTTTTGCTGTCAGTCATCGGATGATTCCTTTTTTTTCCGCCAATGTGCTGCCAAATTATGACATTATCCGACCATACCGGGCTTTATCACTCGTTCTGTTGTTTGCCATTATCCATGCGATCTTGGAAATGGGTAATCTTTATGCCTGGCTTTGGCTGGTTGACTTACCGATGGCCATTATTGGCTTTTACCTGACAGTCAAATGGCAAAGTTTTAAGAGCCTTGCCCACCCGCTTTTAGCCATGTTGCACATCAGCTTTGTCTGGTTTGGTATCGCCATGACGCTCTATACTCTTCAGAGCTTTTATCTGCTTTTGACTGGAGAATACATTTTACTCAGAGCGCCACTGCACGCACTCGTGATTGGTTATTTCAGCTCAATGCTGTTAGCCATGATAACCAGAGTCACACTGGGACATTCCGGCCGGCCGCTAATACTTGACATGGCCAGCTGGGCACTTTTTTTGTCTTTTCAGTATGTCACCATCTTAAGGATAGCAGCGGATATCCCCGGTATATCGTCTCTTTTCACCGGTTGGCTGTATCTTGCTGCCGGATCGCTCTGGTTACTGTGTTTTGGCGTATGGAGCTACAAATATGCCCCCATCTACTTGAACCCTCGAGCTGATGGACGAGCAGGCTAGTTTCCGTTAAACACATGAAACAAAAATATCCGATTTTGTCATTTTTATACTTGTTTAATAATGACCACCCAGATCAGCAAATTACATTGTAAGGCACCCTGATCTTGGACAATCCATATCAAAAATTAATGATGAAAAAACACGTTACCGGTAACATCACTGAATACAGTTGCATGGCACTTCGCCAAAGCGTAGGGGCGTGATTCATTTCCATGAAGACTTCGCAGATAGTTAGCAGTTTTACAATTGTTAACAGCAAGATCAGCAATTGAAAACTTTTAATATTAAAAGCGGCCATCATGCCCGTTGCAGTTATCAGAAATAACCAATAAAACCATAATTTCATAATCAACTACTCTTTGTTAATTCAGACTATATAAATGAGTAAAAACAGAATGATCCACAACATGTCGACCATGTGCCAGTAGCTGCCCGCAGACTGAAGCCCTTCCAGACTTGGTGGTGGATCCGCTTTTTGATAACGGCTGCGAAAATTATTCAGAATGATCAATGCCAGAATAACGTGTAACCAATGGAATAAAGTCAGAAAGAAATAAAAACTAAAAAAGGTATTGGTATGCAGGGTATAGCCAATACTATAAAGCTGCTGCCACTCCCAGAATTTTGTACCTATATATACAAAACCACAGATCATCGCCAGCAACAAATACCCGGCAACACGAGTATTCTGTTGTATCTTCGCTTTATTGACAGCCAAGGCAACAAACAGACTGGAAGTCAATAACATGATGGTGTTGATAACCCCCAAGTTTAAATGTAGGACGGCTTTATACTGCTCAAACGAACTGCCATTTAGACGATACAAAACGGAGTAGGTCAGAAAAAATAACGCAAACGTCGTAATCTCTACAAAAATGAATAACCAAACACCAGCATTACCCGGCAAAACTTTTGCTTGTCTGCTACTGAGACCCTGATACATAAACACTCCAGCGATAATTACTTTTTAATTACTCTAATCGTTTCATCAAACGATGAAAATTTCCTCTGTCTAACCCCAAAGAACGCGCTGCAGCACTTCGATTACCATCAAACTGGTCCAACCTTTCTTGGATCAGATATCTGAGAAACTCATCCTGTGCATCTCGGACGTTGTCAAAATGACTAAACCGGCTCCATTCTGGTGTTAACCCCGTTATTAATTCTTCCTCAACAGAATCCGTATCAGAATCCACGAGGTGCAAACCTAAATTCTTTTCCTGCAATATCACCGGATCCGGATGTTTTTTACCGGCAATTGCTTTTAACGCAGCCCGGCTAATTAAATGTTCGAGCTCTCGCACATTTCCGGGCCAGTTATAAGCGAGCAAAGCCTGCTGAGCCGCCTGTGATAACCGAAGCCCCCTCACACCCAGCCGACGTTGATTTGCCTCCATAAAATATCCCGCCAGCAACAATATATCGTTTTCTCGATCACGTAGCGGTGGTACGGTAATCGGATAAACAGACAAGCGGTGATATAAGTCGGCCCGAAATTGCTTACGTTCAATTTCTTCAAGCAGATTACGGTTTGTCGCAGCAACAATTCGTACATCTACTTCTTTATGTCGATCACTGCCCACTCGCTGTATCTCACCACTTTGCAAAACCCGTAATAATTTCGCTTGAAGAGACAGTGGTAATTCACCAATTTCATCCAGAAACAAGGTTCCACCATGTGCAATTTCAAACTTACCGGCACGATCACTGGTTGCGCCGGAAAAAGCACCTTTTACATGACCAAACAACTCACTTTCGGCAATGCCTTCAGGTAACGCTGCACAGTTGATATAAACCAATGATTTTTTATTACGTTGAGATTTGTTATGCACAGACCGTGCCACCAATTCTTTACCGACACCGGTTTCCCCCAGAACCAGTACTGTCAGATCTGACCGTGCCACCACATCTATTTCATTGCATAACTTTTCAATGGCAGGGCTGCTTCCTACTATTTCTACCTGTTGGTTTTGTTCTTGCAATGTTGCAGCAACTTGATGTTCATGTTCAGCGCGGGCGGCTAATGCCGCAATACGGCCTGCCGCCTTTACTGTCGCCTCCGTTAGACCAATAAAGGTTTTCAGAATCGTCGGTTCAATTTGATCAAAACGACGAGGATCCATTGCATCTAGCGTCAAAACTCCCCAGGGCCTGTTATTTATATGTAAAGAAGCCCCCATGCAATCGTGAACATGTAACTTATGTCCAGCATTTTCGACAAGACCATCATATGGATCCGGAAGCTCACTATCTGCAGCAAACCGGACAGGGTCACGGGAATGTAAAAGCCTTTGAAGCCGCGGGTGTTCATCAACTTTGAAACGCCTGCCCATTGTATCCACTGATAACCCTCTTACTGCCAACGGTTTTAGATAACCATTCTCAAATTGGAGTAAGGCGGCGGCATCACAAGGAAAAATATTTACAACTTCTTGTAATAAGCGGCTATAGCGCTCCTCAGCGGGAAGATCGCTGGAAAGATCAGAAACCAGGCGAATAAGCGCTTTATAAAAAACGGGTGATGTCATAAGCACAACTTTTGTTATTTTAACAACATTATCAGTGATGTCTAAATCACAACATGCTGAGCTGCTTATTTAGAAATCGTCAACTTCATCATATCAGCCAAAGCCGGAATAATCACAAAAGTGCTTGTAACACTTCGTTTAGCGAGCAGTTTCGCTATACAATAGACAGTCATAACTATTTGGCATGATTCTGGCTATGGTCTTTCTGGGTAGCATCTTATTTTAAGTCGGAGAACAACAAAAAATGTTTTTATCAATCAAGATAAACGGTATGAGGAGACACCATGGCGACTGAATTTTTTAACAAAGGAATGGCCCGTAATATCTATTACGGCGGCAGCTTCTTTTTTATCCTGCTCTTACTGGGGCTGACTTTTGACACGATGCTGGTTTTACCAGAACGGGATAACCGACATTTAATTACCGAGTCTGTCGTTGAGGGTAAGCACTTATGGGAAGCCAATAATTGTGTGGGTTGCCATTCCATTATGGGCGAAGGAGCCTATTACGCGCCAGAGCTCATGAATGTTTTTGATCGCTATGGTAATGGTGATGAAGAAATTTTTAAAGGGTTTATGCGTGGCTGGATGGCAGCCCAACCGTTGAATGTACCAGGTCGTCGTCAAATGCCCCAATTCAACCTGACTGATGAACAAGTTGATGCGTTGTCAGATTTTCTTATCTGGACTTCTCGTATCAAAAATAATAACTGGCCGCCTAATATTCAAGGTTAAAGAAGGAGTTTTTGTAATGAATTATCAATCTCAGGCGGTGGCAAAACCGTATTTTATTTTCGCACTCATATTATTCGCCGGACAGATCCTGTTTGGTTTGATTATGGGTTTGCAGTATGTTGTGGGTGACTTTTTATCCCTATACATACCTTTTAATGTTGCCAGAATGGTGCATACCAACTTATTACTTGTCTGGTTACTATTCGGCTTTATGGGAGCATCTTATTATCTGGTACCCGAAGAGTCACAAACGGAGTTATACAGTCCGTTATTGGCAAAAATAACTTTCTGGGTCTTTGCAGCAGCGGGGGTCGCCACAATTCTGGGTTATCTGCTGGTGCCTTATTCTGAGCTTGCCCGCCTAACCCGGAATGATCTGCTTCCAACAATGGGACGTGAGTTTCTGGAACAACCAACTATTACAAAAATTGGACTGGTTGTGGTTATTCTGGCATTCGTATTCAATATAGGAATGACCATTCTCAAGGGCCGTAAAACCGTCGTTAATATGGTATTGATTACCGGCCTGATCGGTTTGGCTCTCTTGTTTTTGTTTTCATTCTATAACCCGTCAAACCTGGTACTGGATAAATTCTTCTGGTGGTGGGTTGTTCATCTCTGGGTTGAAGGTGTCTGGGAATTGATCATGGGTGCTATTCTTGCCTTTGTATTGATTAAAGTCACTGGCGTCGACCGTGAAATTATTGAAAAATGGTTATATGTCATTATCGCTATGGCATTGATTTCCGGCTTAATCGGTATGGGACATCACTATTTCTGGATTGGCCCTGGCGAATACTGGTTGTGGTTAGGTTCAATTTTCTCTGCTATCGAACCTGTTCCATTTTTCATGATGATGCTGTTTGCTTTCCGAATGGTTGAACAACGTCGGATTCACCATAAGAACGAAGTAGCAACATTGTGGGCGAAAGGCACAGCTGTTATGGCATTCCTGGGTGCAGGTGTATGGGGCTTTTTACATACATTAGCTCCCGTCAACTACTATACCCATGGGTCACAACTTACAGCAGCACATGGTCACTTGGCCTTTTTTGGGGCTTATGCGATGGTTGTAATGTGTATTATTTCTTATGCCATGCCAATTATGAGAGGACGGCCTCAGGGTAACTCACCTCAGGCACAACAACTAGAACGCTTTGCTTTCTGGGCGATGTGTATTGCCATGATAGGTATCACGCTGGCATTAACTGCTGCCGGTGTATGGCAAATAATCTTACAACGTATTCCTGATGATGCTAATTCTCTGGCATTTATGGCCACACAGGAAGCTATCAGTCCTGTCTACTGGGCACGTCTCGGCTTTGGCCTGTTGTTCCTTGGAGGCTTGATTGCTTATTTTGCAAGCTTCTTTGTCGGTGGTGATACCGTTTCAGATACCGAAGCGAAAGTCGTTACCAATCCTGCATGATGTTGTGATAAGCAGGGGTTTTGGAGTCATCCAAAACCCCGTTTATTATCGTCTGGGAAGAGTCAAATATGGAAGAGTACGTTGGAACAGTCTGGCATAAACTCATCAGCCAGAAAGCAAATATCAACCATCAAGAAGCCACTGTATCGCTTTCGGACCTTCAGAGTGAATTGGCTACTTATTACCGCGCAATGGGTGGAGACCCAGGCAAGTCTATAGAGGCAGCCAATACCCATAAAGTCAAAATCCATCGCCGTTTTATCGATAAGGTTGCCGGTAGTCAGCAACGCTTTTACCTAGCCTGGCAAGATGAACGTTGTTTGCGACTTCCTCCAACAGTATCCATTTGTACCGATACCAGCCTTAATGAAGATATCTATTTTTGGCTTACGGCTATGGCAGCACAAATGCCAAATATAAACTCTTGGTTTACTGATAACCAATTTGCCACCTTACAACTACTCAAAAAAAGACCGGGACTAAAGCGCCGATATCACGAGTTAGTAGAAGCGGTTTCTGATGAACGCAAGCGTTATTGGAAAAAGCTATCTGCAATAAACGAACAAGAAATACAAATTCAACAGGCACTCAGCGAGCCTGGATCTGTTAAACAGCTGATAGAATCTAAACTTCATCCTTTACCTGTTGCCTTATGGCTATACCCTTCCCCCTGGATGCCCACAGACTTCATAGCGGCAGAAGAAACTGAGGAAGGAAGTTCATCCGAACCAGACGCTATTGAAGAAGCTGATGCCGGACGAAAACAAGCCAATCGTGAAGATGACAGTAAAGAAACGGACGGACTTTTAATTTTTCGGCTTGAGAGCTTATTCAGCTGGACAGAGCATATTCCAGTTGATCGACCTCAAGAAGAAGATATGGATGAGGATGCCAAAAGCGCTGCGGAGGATCTGGATGTCATCACATTGTCGAAAAAGCGCAGAGCCGGAGCAGCTAAAATACGCTTTGATATGGATCTTCCCTCTCCAATACATGATGAATTACCTTTAGGAGAAGGCATTCGGCTGCCTGAGTGGGATTATAAAAAGCAACAAATGCGAGACAACTTTTGTCTGTTGCAACCCTTTTTAGCCGATGAAGCCCCCCCCACGCCAATGCCGGTTCATCTGCGGGCTCTAGCCGCTAAAATTTGTCGGCAATTTGAATTGTTAATACCGGAAAGACGCTGGTTAAACCGACAGTCTCAAGGCGAAGAGCTGGATTTAAATGCCTGGATAGATCATTTGTCCAACCCGACACAATCCGTCGATATGCCAGATTGTTATCGTCGGCTCTCCAAAGATCACCGTGATTTATCCTGTCTCTTGCTGGCAGATATTTCCATGTCGACAGATGCCGCTATTAACGATGAACAAAAAGTTATTGATGTCATCAAGGACAGCTTAGTCATTTTCTCCTCGGCATTGGCATCCAGTCGTGACCATTTTGCACTTTACGGTTTTTCATCCGTTAAAAACAAACAAATCCGTTATCACCTGCTGAAAAACTTTAATGAACCCTTGTCAGATGGTGTTTATGGGCGAATTCATTCATTAAAGCCTGGATATTATACCCGTATGGGGACCGCCATCCGCCAGTCGACAGAAATACTGAAAGAGCAAAAAACCCAGCAGAAGTTAATGCTGATTTTGTCCGATGGTAAACCAAACGACATCGATCACTATGAAGGTCGTTACGGTATCGAAGATACGCGCCAGGCAATTCTTGAAGCAAAAAAGCAAGGGATTAAACCCTTCTGTATCACTATTGACCACGAAGCAAATAAATACCTGCCCTATCTTTTTGGCGAACAGGGCTTTTGTCTAATCAGCGATCCAGCACGTTTACCCATACTACTGCCCCGGCTGTATCTGAATCTGACCAAAAACTAAAATGGATGAATCCTTTCTATGGCTAATTTAAATTATATTTCACAGAACAATGAAGTCGAGATTTTCCTGGCAGCAGCAAATAACCGCTTACCGGTTTTATTAAAAGGGCCTACTGGCTGTGGCAAAACCCGCTTTGTTCAATATATGGCGGAACAACTAGAACGACCGTTATATACCATCGCCTGTCATGATGACTTGTCAGCAACAGACCTGGTAGGACGTCACTTGATCGATGGCAGTGGCACATATTGGCAGGATGGGCCGCTAACCAGAGCTGTACGGGAAGGCGCTATTTGTTATCTTGATGAAGTAGTAGAAGCACGTAAAGATACTACCGTTGTACTGCATCCACTCTCTGATCATCGCCGCGAACTACCATTGGAACGCACAGGAGAATTAATCCAGGCACATCCCAACTTCATGTTAGTCATGTCTTATAACCCGGGTTATCAGAATGCCATGAAAGGCTTAAAACCCAGTACCCGACAACGATTTGTATCTCTAAGCTTTGATTATCCCCAAACAGATCATGAAATCGTTATCTTGTGTCAGGAAACGGGCATAGAAAAGCAGACCGCTTCACTTTTAATTAGTCTCGCACAAGATTTGCGGCGCTTACAGGAACACGATCTGGAAGAAGCTCCCTCAACCCGTCTCTTGGTTTATTGTGCAATTATGATTAAATCCGGTGTGGATCCGAAACAGGCCTGTTATTCCTGCCTGGCAGAACCTTTATCCGATGACGCCGAAACACTGAAAACTATTTCGCGCATAATTGATAATTATTTCTAAATAACCAGAGCTTCACTATGACTTCACTTTCTGATAAGCGACCTGGCCTATTCCGACGTTTATCTCCGTTTTTCAGCAATTCCTGCTGCCAGACAGGAATAAATTTCTGGCAAAAATCATCGACTTCACAGAAAATTTCAACTAACTTGTCCATGCCTGCTTGCCTTTGTGATCAAATTATTCTTGCTCGAAAGATCTGATCCGTAAGCAGGCACTTAGTTCATTTTCTTATCCCGAGTTCAGGTTTGTTAGCCATTGAATAATGAAAAAACCCCACTATTCATGAAGTTTGTTCCTTTTTCTGTATGAAGCCAAAACAAACCAGCTAAATTCAACAAAACAGTTAACCAATAAATATTTATCAATTGCATAAGCGATAAATGCAAATAGACTCATCATTAGATACCGACAATAACTAAAGGCAACTTCAGTTGACAAACTCCAGCACAGTGAAAGTTTGGTATTGGGTGTATCGCATTATTATAAGTTCTCCCGACTTCCCAACCACTTTCTTAAAATTACAACAAGTGTAGGCTAGAAAAAAGTGTTTATTAGATCATGAAGGCTTGCCGACCAGCGCATATAGCCAAGCGATCCCAAATCGTCGTGTAAATCTAAAATCTCCATTGTAATTGCCACAAAGAACACTGGAAACAAAGCTAATACATCGAACCGCCCGCGCCGCCACAGTACTACAGCCAGGAAGAACACCAGCAAACCTACATGTATATGAATGGCATCTTTGGAAAGGCCCAGGACGTCAAGAATAGTTAGCTTCAGATTCTGATATGCGGAAGTTTCCATTCTTTCCACCTATTTTTAACAGCATGATAGTAAGACCGTTGGTCCCACAATATTTATTAATGGTCGGCTTTTCATTTTTGACCTTTTCATTTCTTACTCAAAAAATCATTCAGAGCGTATCCAAATCAAACTTCATGCTCAGCCAGCCATCATCAACTTTAGTGGAAAAATTGTCAGTGGTTTGCAGTTGGTCATCGTTTAATTCAGCGCTTTGCTTGATGAAAGCCACAACAGTTTGCTGTCTCTGCTCTGCCAGTGACTGCAACTGATCAACAGTGACCGGTTCGGCTTCGATTAGCCGTTCCTTTAATGCTGCGTTATACGCCAGCATGTCCCGTTGAGGTTCTGTCTGCTCCTCGCCTTCAGCGCTTGCTGAAAATTCTTGTTGCAGGGTTTGCAAGTCAGGGCTCAGACCGGCTTGACGATATAAGTCTTCCAGCACTTGCTGACGTTTTTCATCGCGTTGTTGGGTGGATTCTGTATCATCTAAACGGCTTTCGATTCGTGTTTCCACCGCCGTGACTCGTAACCTCTGCCCGTCGGCAGCTTTATCAAACGGGGCCGGTATTTGCAGTGTCAGTTGTGGGCGTTGTGATAAGGCTTCAACTAACTTATGCAGCTTTTCCTGCTCGGGTGGCGCCAGATCAGCTCGTCCTGCACGAAACCGAATCTCGTCTATGGCTTCATCGTCATTACCAAGACCTATCAGGCTGCCGAGAAAGCGGAAAGGTGCCGTCACAATATTCTTTAGTGCATTACCTATAGCCCCACGAATCACAGGACCCATCGCGAATTGTGGGTCGTTTACATTGCCACTCACGGGTATATTGAGTTCGATTACACCATCGCTGTTTTTGAGTAATCCCACGGTCAGATCCAATGGCAAATCCATTGCATCTGGTGATTCAACACGTTCGCCTAAACGGATATCGCGGATCACAATATTGTTTGATGCCGTTAACTCGCTTTCAACAATCTCGTAACTCAGATCAATATCGCCTTTTCCTTCAGCAATTCGTCGTCCGGCAAATTTGACGGTGTAAGGACTCATGGCTGGCAGATCCAGATTGCTGAACGCCAGGTTGATTACCGTTTGATCTGTGACATTCCGTGGATTTATCGCACCCTCTATGACCACCATGCCATATTCATCGACTTGCCCTTCCAGAGCAATATCTACTGGTTGTTTCGAGCGGGTCGAAAAGCCACTTATTTCACCGTTCAAATTCTGCATCTGGGCATCAAAAACAATTGGCAGATTCTGATCGGTAAAGCGCGAACTGGCGTTGTTAATCTTGACCCGTCCCAACGCAAATTCATAACCCGTTGCGTCACCCGCCCCCCTCATATCCGCATCAATATTTTCTGTTTTCGGTGGATCTTTCATCAATAAAGCCAGATTGGTCTCGCCGTTTTCATTAATTAATACCCGACTGTAAAGCGCATCGATAACGATTTCTGAAATAGCCGTACGCTGCCCGGCGAGTGAAAAATCAAAACTGTTCACGGCTAACGTGTCGATGCCTAACAACTTTTCTTCAAGCAGCTGGTTATCTAGCTGCAAAGTGGAAAGCGTCAGGTTGCCCTGTATGCCTAACGGCTCTTGCTGATCAATGGTGAAGCTGGCGATAGAATCAATTTTGCCACTGACCATTTCAATATAGGCAAATTCACTTAAATAGGGCTGAACCGGTAATAGTGACATTTGCTCAATATCTGTATCGACCTGAACAGCTAATGCAGGAAATAGCTGTAACAGCCCTTGTACAGTAATAACCCCACCTGACGCCAGGCTGATATTCGTCTTAAAAGGCATCTGTTGATCATCTGACAGACTGAAATCCTGCATCTCTGCAGATAACATCAAGGTGAGATTGGCCGGTATGGCGGGTGTTTGGTCTTCTAAAGTCAGTTCAGTATTAACCACTTCAATATTGGCAATATTCAGTTGCAGCTGCTGCACTTCACCCTCTATCGGCTCGCCATCAGTATTGCCACTGAGCAATGGCTCAAACAGTTGCAGCCAATTGAGTTCTCCCACACTATTTTGTGATGCTGCCAGCTTAAAGTCATTAAGCACCACATCACCAATGCTGAGCTGATTATCCGGAAAAATAAAATAACCATTTTTAGCCTTCAGTACTCCGCTTTGTAATAAAGCCGCGGATTCACCCGGTTGATGAAGGCTGAATCCGGACAGATCCAGAGTGATTTCACTCAGTTCTACATTTGCGGTATCGACCAGATCAATATCATAAGCAAACGCTAAACCCAGTCTGCCTTGTTTCAGTTCAAACGGCAGCTGAGCCTGCAGATACCGATAAGGTGTCTGCAGACTGAAGTTTTGCAGGTTAACCTGACCGGAAAACTGCAATGGAGAGAACACTATATTGCCATTTAAGCTCAGCCTGCTGTCATTTTCCAGCGCAATCACCAGATCCTTGCTCGCCATTTGTCCGGCTGCTGTTGAAAAATGATCCAGATGAATATCAATTGGCTTCAATATTGTTTCAAAACGGGTCGCTGGCACATCATCACGATAGGTAATTTCACCATTGCTATAATTGAACTCACCGATTTCCAGCACGAAAAGAGGTTCATCCTGCCTGCTGGCCTCTTCCTGCTCCATATTTTCTACAACCACCTCATCTTTAGTAGTCGCCTTCCAACGGTCGGTTAATCGGGTCAGTGTATTGTCGCTTGTCGAGTAACGTCGGAAATGCAGTTCTGGTGCATCAAAAGTGATTTCGTCAATTCGTAGCTTAAGTTGCAACAGTTGGAGTGGCTGCAGATTGAGATAGAGCCGGTCCCATGCCGCCAGTGGCTCATCCTGTTCATTAGCCAAATGTAGCATGTCGATCGTCACTTCAAACGTATAAGGATTGAAATGTATTTTTTCGACCGTGGCTTCAATGCCCAGCCGTTTATTCAATGTTTTCAGCAATTGGCGTTCGGTCAGCCAAGGCAGGAGAAAAAAGCCTATCAAGGTATATAGCAGCAGAATACCGGCAACCCAGATCAATAAACGTCGGTATTCGGGAAAGGTGTTTTTGACAGATTTCATAGTTGATGGATTGTCTCAGATCAAGAGATAAATCAGTGTACCTAAATAATGTGGCTGAGCGTAACGAAAAGGCTGAAATTGATCGTTGTATTCAACTTGATAGCTTTTTAACTTGCCAAAAATATGCTGGGGAAGATCCGTGTCGAGTAAGAAGGTTAATCGAAAAGCCGTCATCTTATGCAGCACCTTTCAGGATGGCTTTATACAACTAAACCTGTCTTAACTTTTTGCTGGCGATCAGAAAGCAATGTTGGCTACCAGCGGTAAATGATCTGACGCCTGTTTTGCCAATACAGATTTATGCACTGATAGCTTAATTTGGCATCGTTGCGGTGCAATCCAAATTCGATCCAGAGCAAAAAGTGGCCAGCGAGCCGGAAAAGTAGCCAAATGTGGTGGCGTACTGAAATGTCTGTGCAACCAACGCAATGGGCGTCCCCATAACAACCACTCATTCACATCACCCAGTAAACAGCTGATATCGGCTTCCTGTTGTGATTTAACATCGAGTAACTGCTTCACCTGCCAGCGTCGCTCTGCCGACTTCAACCCTAAATGGGTTGTAATTACCTGCAGTTCATAGCCGGCGACATCAAAAGTCGCTTCGATAGCTCCTCGCGGCTCGAAACCAGCAACACTTAAATCAATATGTTTGAAGGACTTTAATGGTAATTTTGTTAGCAGGGCATTGCCATAATGACGGGTTTCCCGAAACAATGTCGGACCGGCAATAGCTTCATGCCCCGTCTGATAGGCCAGATACTCCAGTAAGTCCAGCTCATCAATCGAATGGTGTTCGACTTCCTGTAAAGCAATAATATCGGCATCGATTTCTTTTAAAACGGCAGCGATACGGGCAGGATCAAATTGTCCATCCCCCCCTATGCAGGCATGAATATTATAAGTAGCGATCTTGAGGGTAATTGGTTGTTTTATTTGGGTCACGTGTCTGTCGAAATTCTGTTCAGCCATCTTTTGACACCGTACATCAAGCTACCAATCCCTAAAACCACCAATACAAAAATAGTAATCTCTAATGGTTCGGGCTGTTGAACGACACGTAACAGCGAATTCGCAAAAACGGTTATTGCTAAAATCCCCGGTAACATTCCCAGCAGGGTTCCCCAGATAAAGTCTCTTAATTTGATATGAGAAGCGCCAGCGACCAGGTTTATCAACACAAAGGGTGCGACGGGAATAATCCGAACCGTAATAACGGCCATCACACCATGATTGGCCAAACGTTTGGACAATCGGTTTAATTTTGATCCGGCCATTTGCGACACGCTTCTCCGACCCAGCCACTCACCAACGATATATCCCAAAATCGCACTCAGCATTGACCCCAGAATAGCGTAGAGACTACCCGGCCATGCACCAAAACTTATCGCAACGGCCACGACCAGTAAGGTCAGCGGTATGGCGAGCAAACCCGCAACAGCAAAACCGGTAATAACAATAAGGGGAGTAAAAGGATAGTCGTTGAGGGTCTCGATCAGTTGTTGAAGATTTTCAGCTGTTAACCAGTCATTTAGTGGTGTCCACTTCCATAAAGCCGTCATTGCAATGACGGCCAATAATACTAATGCAGCGATAATGATCTGTTTTTTTGGAGATTTTGGCTCATCAATTGGTACCAGCTTCCGGCTCATTTCAACCGAGTCTACCGGGCGTTCAGGATCAATATAATCAGCTGTGGGGGTTAATTCATCGATGCTTTCGTCAATTTCACAATCCAACCTTCTCAAGGTCCGTGGAAACTGTTCACGAGCATTAATCAACGAGATCAGCGAATCATGCTCTGCTAGCATTTCCTCAAGTTCATTCGCTGAAACATCAAGATGCTCACTCAGCAATCTATGGCGAAAAGCTTTTATCGCATCAGACTGTTCTGCATTTTCTGCTTCAATCGCCAAGTCACATTCACTATCAAGCCCCATCGAGCGATTACTTAAATTTGCTGAGCCCACTCGCAAAAACACATCATCAACAATCATCATCTTGCTATGCAGGCTGATGTAAATATCGCCTAATGCCTCGTGATGCGGGTAACAGATCCGCAAACGATCATATTTATCGGCATCACACAGCTTTCGGCTGACTCTTGCACGCAACACATCCATTGTGTGCTGTTCAAGCCAGCCACCGGTCATTCTGGGACAGATAATTACCACCTCCGGACCATCTTGCTCCTTAAGTCGCTGGGCTAAAACCTCCGCCAATTTCCAGGAGGTAAAATACTGATTTTCTATGTAGATAAGTTTTTGGGCCGCCGCAATGGCATCCAGGTAAAGAATTTCAACTTCGGTAATTTCCCTGTTCCCCTTAAATTCCGGCTGGGTTCGGGCAATAGCAATATTGACCTGTCGAAAATCAACGTTGATATCGTCAGGCCAAATATCATCCTGATTTGGGGAGGGGGGATCGAGATGCTGACCTGTTGCTTTTTGCCAACGTTGCCGCGCCAATTCTGCCAGGCTCTTTGCCGCTTCTCCATCAACCATCATCTGCATATCATGAAAAGGGGGATAGAGCTCATTATCAGGATCAATACGACGCTGATCGTCCGGTGCATGTTCACTGCTGTCCCAGCGATGTTTACCCGGATCAATACCACCACAGAAAGCGATTTTATCATCGATAACAACCACTTTCTGGTGCTGAGAACTACCAAATGGGCACTCACCATCAAGCTGATAATGTAATCGGGGCTGCTTTTTCCAACTGGGGCGAAACAGGGGTAGCCATTCCCGCTCCAGCGTATAGAGCATTGCCCAGTCCCAGTTGAGGATATAAATATTTAGCTCCGGCTTCTGCTTGAGAACGGCATTAATCAACTCTCCTAATTCCGCAGGCAAATCCGTATGGGTTTCCCCTCGCACCAGTCTCAGTCGGCTGTCAATATCCCAGGCAAGAATATAAACGGCAGATTGTGCTTGTGAAATTGCAGTCTGCAGGGTACGAAAGTAATTTTTTCCATCCACCAACAAGGAGGCTCTGTCAGCCTGAACATAACGCCAACAGTTTTCTTCCGGACGGATAATTTTTTTATCATGCATATTCAGAATGAGCTCCCTGCAATGATTCATTACCCGTCAAGCCTAGCACAGCAATGCTTGAAACAAATTTACTCAGGTTAACCACAAAAGTGGTTATCACATCAGATTCATCAATAATCTGTTCAAAGATCAACTGAAATACTTCATGAGAATAGTAATTAACATGAATATCGGCAGGAAACGGCCAACCAGATATATTCGCCATTCCCACCAATGTGAATACGTCCCCAAAACCGAATGAATTTTGGCCGGAGGTATGAACCAGCAAAACAATGCAGCGCCGATGATGCCAGACAGAATAATAATATTGCCCCCGGCAATCCTATCCACCATGTCGAGCACCGGTTCACCCGCTATCTGTAAATTCATTGGGGTAAAACTCAGAGCGGAGGCCGAGCCAAAAATCAACATAACCAACGCCACCAGCATAACCGCTTTAAAATTAGTGATGCCGAACTCCTCGGCAAAAGCGGATACAATGACCTTTAATCCTGCCAGCGTGGAGGTGAAGGCAGCGGCGAAAAACAAGACAAAAAAAACAATGCCAATGAACCAACCCGCTGACATTTCTGCAAACACTTTAGGCATTGTTGCAAAAGCCAATTGGGTACCTTCTTCTGGAGACAAGCCCTGACTGAACACAAATGGAAAGATCATCCATGCGGCAAGCAAGGCAATTGAAGTCTGAAATACCGCGACGATAATACACGCTCTGGGAAGGTTGGTTTTTCGCGGAATATAACTTCCGTAGGTGATTAGATAGCCTTGGCCAATTGCCAGCGTATAAAAAGCCTGGCCGAAGGCAAAAACCCATAATTCACCACTGGTCATTTTGGTCCAGTCAAATTTGAAGAAAAAATTAATGGTTTGTTCCCAGCCGGAAGTTTTACTGGCCATTACCACTAAAAAAACCATTACCGCCAGTAGCACCGGCATCAGCAATTTTGACAATCGCTCAATTGATTTCAGGCCGTTAATCAGGACGATAGAGGCCAATCCGATTATGACCAGAAAATACCAGAAACTGTTATAGCCCTCGGTAAACTGCTCAAATACTCTTAACTCTCCTCGGCTGGCATCAATGGCATAGCCCAGGGTCCAACCGGTAATAACTAAATAATAGCTGGTAATAGCAATCGTAATGGTCACAACCAACCAGCCGTAATAGCTTCCCAGACGATTGACTTGTCTGAATGTGGCAACGGTATTCCCATGGGTAAGACGTCCGGCTGCTACTTCAAGCATCATAATGGGTAACACAACGATAAATAACGCCAGTAAATAAGCGATGACAAAGACGCCACCACCATTTTCGCCCACAATATAAGGAAACCGCCATAGATTACCTAGCCCAACAGCTGCTGCTGCCATCGATGCTATAAAGGCCGGTTCAGAGCTCCATTGTTTTCTCGATTGAATGATAAAACTTTGGTCTGGCATAAAAATCTTCCGTTTCAAACATCAGAGTTAAACGGTTTAAAGTTAGTTGAAAACAGAATTACTGGGGAATAACGCGATAGTAACCACTTTTCCCACATATCAATAAGGCCGGAGTTCTAGCGGGTAACATTTCTTCAGCACTTTCGACCGCCTGAACAATTGCTATTTTGTTGCCCGCGGGTTTATCCAGAATATATTCAACGTTCAGCTCGGATTTCAGCTTTTATCAAAAGTCAGTTCTGCACCCAACATACCGTACCACCGATCACTGTTCGCTAGCGATGATGTTTAGCACCTGAGCATTTCTCTCTGATCTTCCGTGATGAGCCGATGCGCAGCCATCTTCAACCGCCATGATCTTGCCAAAATCAGATCAACTGATCTTTACTATCATAAGGTTTTTGATTGTCATGAGAAAATGCAACTGAGGTCAACTTACTTTATCTTGAAACAAGCTCCATTCATGCTGTAATTGGTATTCATGGCACCAGTTCAAAACGTTTTCGGCTGGCATAGGACGAGCAATCTGATAGCCTTGCGCAAGATCACAGCCCATCGATAACAACATCAAACCATGCTCAACTGTTTCGACACCCTCTGCAATCACTTGCCGATTAAATGCCTTGGCCAGACTAATGACACCATCAACAATATTGTAATCACTGTCATCTTCCAGCATATCCCGTACAAAACTCTGGTCAATTTTAACCGAGTTAGACGCCAAATGTCGCAGATGGGTTAGCGAGGAATAACCGGTACCAAAGTCATCAAGTGCAATCAAAACACCTACCCTATGACGGCAATCATCAATAATGCGACTGAGTGTAGGCACATCACCCAATGCACTGCTCTCCAGAATTTCCAGTTGCAGTGAAGCAGGCCGTATATCGTGATAACGATTTAAAATTTGTTGTAAAGACTGAATAAAGTTTTTGGCCTGCAGGTGATTTGCTGCAATATTAACACTTACCACAATCTCCAAACCGGCCTGCTGCCAGTACTGTAACTGTTGCAGAGCTGAATCGATAACCCACAGGCCCAGCTCAAACTCCAGCTCAGAGCCTTCCACATCTGACAAAAAGTCGCCAGGGAACAACAATCCACGCTCCGGGTGGTGCCAGCGAATCAAAGCCTCTACTGCAATTATTTCGCCGGTTCGCATATTTATTTCAGGTTGATAATGCAAGACAAATTCATCGTTTAACAAAGCCTCACGTAACCGCTGTACTACATGATGCTTGTGGATAACCTGCTGGTTTAGTTCAGGATTGAACATTCTGGAAGTATTGCGCCCAGTGATCTTGGCTTGATACATTGCCTGATCAGCATGACGCAGCAAGGTATCCAAATCCACATTATCCATTGGATACAGGGCGATACCACTGGAGGCGCTGATCGTAATGCTTCGGTTATCTATCCAATAAGGCTCTGCAAGTGTCTGATGCAATCTGATGAGTAGCTGCTCACATTGCTCATAAGAATTGATATCACGAAATAAAATAGCAAACTCGTCGCCACCAAAGCGGGAAATAGTATCTTCATCCCTGACGCTGGCACGTAGCCGATCAGCCACTTCAATCAGTAATAAATCACCCACATTGTGGCCATAGGTATCATTGACCGGTTTGAAATCATCCAAATCCAGAAAACAAATCCCTAACCAGGTACCTAAACGCTGACTATGAGCCACAGCCTGACTGAATCTGTCAGCAAATAACACCCGGTTTGGCAAGTGAGTCAGCACATCGTAATGTGCCATCAGTTCGAGCTTTTCCTGCTGCGTTTTTGACTGGGTAATATCGGAAAACAAGCCTGCGTAATATTGCTTGAGGCCTTGGGGATTAGTCATCACCGTGATGGTCAGTTGCAATGCATACAAATGTCCATCTTTATGCCGATTCCAGATTTCACCTTGCCAATGTCCGTGATTTTCCAGCTTTCGCCACATTTCCTCAAAGAAAACATCATCATGTTTGCCTGATTTCATGATGGCGGGTGTATTTTGCAACGCATCCTGAGCAGTGAAGCCGGTAATTTCAGTAAAAGCCGGATTAACTTCCAAAATACGTCCCTGGGTATCGGTTACCACTATTCCCTCATGTGCCTGACTGAAAATCTGCTCAGAAAAGTGAATTTTCTGTTCTGCCAGTTTACGGCTGGTTAAGTCATATACCACCAGTAACAACTCTTTGTTCACGGTATCATCCAGTGGTGAAACTGAAAGCAATACTTCGCGTTGTACACCATCTTTACATTGGACGCTGATTTCAACGGCGTGATCAGGCAACTGCTCTGCATCATTAGTTGAATCACACCAAGTATTTATTTTCTTCAAATATTCCTGATTGATATCGGTTTTATTCCACCACAAGGCAAGGCTTGGCAAATCAGTGAGGCTATAACCATAGTGTTCTGCAAAGGCGGGATTGATAAAACTGATTTTTCTGTCCTTCCCGACCAGAATATAAGGAATGGGTGATGACTCAATTACCTGCCGAAATTTCAGATTGGCCAGAGACGCTGTAAACATAAAGCGTACAAAAGCGGTCAACAAAGCAAAAATGGCCGATGCAATGCAGAAAAGCAGAACTCGGGATTGCCAGACAGCATTATTGATGGTTTTCCAGCCACCTTCAGGTTGTCCTGTCAGCAGCCAATAGCCTTCTGGTAAGGTCAATGGCATCGTTAAGACAGGATTTTCAAACAAGGAAGCTTCACCAAAAAATACTTCGCCATCCGTCCCAAGTCCATCCTTGCCACGAATCGCTACTTCAATGGGTAAGGTATTATCGATAAGACCAGAAGCCTCAAAAAACGCCTCAACATCAATAACGGCTGAAATAATGCCCCAAAAATATTCATCTCCTTTCTCATCATTAAGATAGACAGGGATACGGGTAATCAATCCAACCCCACCCTGTTTAAGCTCAAGCGGGCCAGCCAGTACCAGTTTTCGACTCAATCTGGCACGTTCAGCCGCGTCTTTTTGTGTGGGCTCCTGAAGATAATTCAGACCGATAGCCTGTTCATTTCCTGCTATCGGGTACATATAACGAATAACCATATCGGGTGCAGCAGCAATATTTCGCAGTTGCGTGTGCTCACCAATCAAATGTTGCATGGCAATTTCAAATTGTTGCTGGGTTAAGTCAGGATTTACGGCGAATAGGCCCGGTAGGCCACGCACGATCTGAATATGGTTCTGTAAATTTGTAACCAGATTGTTATGCAACATACTCAGGTGCTGCTGAGTTTCCGCCAGCAACGCATTTTTATGCCGATCCTGAATAACATGATCAAGATAAATTGCAGCGACCAGAATCAGTAAAGCGATTATGGCAATCATGCTGTTGAAAACCGGTTTAGTTGCAACAAAGGGACGCATTTGCAATCCGTGAAATAGTCAATAAATACCACATATTACAGCTGGAACAACGTGATAAAAAAGTGATTGCCGAACGATGTGTTATGGGTCACAACCTGTTCTACCCAACAGGATTACTATTAGGCGACTTGATGCTACGGCAAAATCTTGATTTATCATACAGTTACGGTAACAATGAAACCTCGAATAAATACTGTCTTAATCCCATCAGCCAATTATGAAAATCTGAATGAATTGGTGACCGGACAAATGACCAATCAAAAACGGATGCCGGGTGCTGCAAATCGCATGGTAAAACGCAAAGCCATTCCTGCTTATATCGCTATCTTTGCTGATTTGATGACGCTATTGTTATGTTTCTTTGTGTTACTTCTATCAATGTCTGAGCTCGATGTAGTGCGGTTAAAGATGGTTGCCCAATCCATGCATAATGCTTTTGGCGTTGAGCAACCGGAAGAGCCTGACCCCATCCCAAAAGGCACATCAATCGTACAGCAAACCTTTTCACCAAATCCTTCTGATATGACTGTCATTCAGCAAGTCCAACAGGACGCTGATCCTAATAACCCCACTCTTGACACCGCTGATCTCAATTTATATATGCAAGCCAAGCAACAGCGGCAATTGATGGAAATCAAAGAAGCTTTAAAAGAACAAATTGATGAGGGATTACTACAGGTTGAAACCCGAGAGGACCGGGTGGTCATCACCATTGATGAACAAGCCTCCTTTCCTTCTGGTCTGGCCTCAATAAAACCAGCTTTTGTTCCTGTTCTGAAAACTATTGCTGATGCCCTGGCAAATATTGAAGATCCCCTGGTCGTTTCTGGGCATACTGATGATCGACCTCTGAACACATCACAATATCGTTCCAACTGGGAGTTATCCGGTTCACGGGCCACTTCTGTTGTGCATGAACTGCTTCGCTATCCAGAATATCAAGCCGAACGTTTTCGTGTTGAAGGCTATGCTGATACTCGTCCGCTCACAGAAAATGATACTGAATCAGGTCGAGCACGCAACCGAAGGGTGGAAATAGCTGTCCTCACTCAATAAGGGCTGTGATGCCTTGATTATTTATGGTAAAACCAAGCGACGACGCAATGATTGCTCCGCCATCCCAGAGGACCTAGGAACACTCCATGAAAACATCTGATCTACTGGTTAAAGCGTTAGAAAACGAAGGGGTCGAATATATTTTTGGTATCCCCGGTGAAGAAAATCTCGATTTCCTTGATTCATTACAACACTCCTCCATCAAACTGATTATTACCCGGCATGAACAAGGCGCAGGCTTTATGGCGGCTAATTATGGACGGTTAACCGGCAAACCCGGTGTATGTTTGTCAACCCTGGGGCCTGGCGCGACCAATCTCATCACCCCCGCGGCTTATGCCCAGCTGGGGGGCATGCCAATGTTGATCATTACCGGCCAAAAACCGATAAAGGCCAGTAAACAGGCACTATTTCAAATTGTCGATATTGTTAATATGATGCGGCCCATCACCAAGTTCACCAAGCAGGTGGTACATGGTAATACGATTGGCGCCGTGGTTCGGGAAGCCTGTCGTCTGGCGGTCCAGGAACGCCCTGGTGCGGTGCATATTGAGTTACCTGAAGATATTGCTGCTGAGGAAGTTCAGGACAGAATTTATGTGGTGGAAAACATTCGCCGACCGGATGCAGATAACACGGCGATAAAAGATGCGCTGGAAATGATTCGCAAAGCTAATATGCCACTGTTATTGATTGGTGCCGGAGCAAATCGGAAACGTGCAAGCAAAGCGTTAACCCGATTTGTTGAAAAAACCGGGATTCCGTTTTTTAATACTCAGCTCGGTAAAGGCGTTATTGATGAGCGTCATGATAGTTATCTCGGTACAGCAGCATTGTCCGAGTCAGACTATCTGCACTGTGCCATCGAACGAGCGGATCTGATTATCAATGTCGGCCATGATGTCGTAGAAAAGCCGCCCTTCTTTATGAATGATGGTGGGGCACCGGTTATTCATATCAATTTCCAGCCAGCGGAAGTCGATCCGGTGTATTTCCCACAACTGGATGTCATCGGTGATCTTGCCACGTCAATTAATCGTTTATCTGATGCCTTGTCACCACAGTCAAACTGGGATTTTTCGTATTTCTATCGCGTTAAGCAGGAGGTTCAGCAACGTCTGGGGCTCTATAGCGATGATGATCGCTTTCCAATTTTACCGCAGAGCGCAGTCACCACTATTCGTGCAGCGCTGGGTGAAAAAGATATTCTGGCGCTGGACAATGGGCTATACAAAATCTGGTTTGCCCGGAATTACCAATGTTATGAAAATAACACGCTGCTACTGGATAACGCGCTGGCAACAATGGGGGCCGGCTTACCCACAGCAATGTTAGCCAAACTGATAAACCCCGATCGTAAAGTAGTTGCGGTATGTGGTGATGGCGGGTTTATGATGAATTCGCAGGAAATGGAAACCGCGGTTCGATTGAAACTGGATCTGGTGGTGATTATTCTTAATGATAACGCCTATGGCATGATCAAATGGAAACAGCAGGGCATGGGGTTTAAGGACTTTGGTTTAAGCTTTGATAACCCTGATTTTGTTAAATATGCTGACAGCTATGGTGCTATCGGCCATCGTCCCTCCAGCTACATTGAGTTTGATAAAATGCTACGTGAATCACTCAATACCCCTGGTGTTCATTTGATTGATGTTGCCATTGATTATTCTCTCAACCACTCAATACTTAATGAAGGGTTGAAACAAAAAATCTGCATTCTATAAGGAAGCTTTATGTCTAGCGCACCTCACTTCGCCCTGAATTTACCCGGCGTAGCAGCCAAACAATGGGCACAGATTGATGTGACCAATCCATATAATGATCAGCTGATCGCTACTGCTGATGTGGCAGATAGCGATGCCGTCGAAACCGCTCTGGAAACAGCGCATAGTTTATTTAATGATAGAAGCAAATGGCTTTCTGTTCCACAGCGTCTGGCTATTCTGGAAAAATCACTTGAATTAATGCAGCAACAATCTGATGAGCTGGCCAAAGGCGCTGCCGAAGAAGGTGGCAAGCCGTTGATTGACTCCAAAATCGAAATGGTACGTTGTATCGATAGTATCCGGCATTGTATGGACACCTTGCGTCATCAAACTTCGCATCCAGTTCCGATGGGCGTTAATCCGGCGTCACAGCATCGATTAACCATGCTGCACAAAGAGCCCATTGGTGTAGTGGTTGCCATCAGCGCCTTTAATCACCCGTTAAATCTGATTGCTCACCAGGTGGGACCGGCCATTGCGGCGGGATGTCCGGTAATTGTCAAACCGGCTGAAAACACTCCGTTATCCTGTTTCCGGCTGGTCGAAATCTTTCATCAGGCAGGTTTACCTGCAGAGTGGTGCCAGGCTTTACTGACAGAAAATCATCAGGTTGCGGAGCAACTTGCCACCGATCACCGGGTAGCTTTTTTAACGTTTATCGGCAGTGCCAAAGTAGGCTGGTATTTACGTTCCAAACTGTCGGCTGGAACCCGCTGTGCATTGGAACATGGTGGCGTGGCTCCGGTAATCGTCGATGAAAAAGCCGATATTGATGCAGCCATTCCTGGTTTGGCCAAAGGCAGCTTTTATCATGCCGGTCAGGTATGTGTGTCGGTTCAGCGAATTTTTGCTCATCATTCGATTGCACGTGAGCTGGCTGACAAACTGGCAGCGGCAGGCAATAAAATGCAAATTGGCGATCCATTATCGGATCAAACCGAAATCGGTCCATTAATCCGTAACAGTGAAGTGACTCGGGTGAATGACTGGGTACAGGAAGCGGTTAACCAGGGCGCAGAATTATTATCCGGTGGTGAAACGCTGGCAAATAACTGCTATGCAACAACGGTTTTATTTGACCCACCAGCAGATGACAAAGTATCGAAAAGCGAAATTTTTGGCCCGGTAGTCTGTGTCTATCCTTATGAGGATGTAGATGAAGCCATTGCCGAAGCCAATAGTCTTGATTTTGCTTTTCAGGCGTCGGTTTATAGCCATAATATTGATAACGCCATGTATGTTGCAGAAAGACTGGATGCTTCTGCTGTAATGATTAATGAACATACCGCATTCCGGGTTGACTGGATGCCATTTGCCGGTCTGAAACATTCAGGCCATGGTACCGGTGGCATTGCCTACAGCATGGAAGATATGCAGATAGATAAGATGATTGTACTCACCTCTAAAAGTATCCCTTAGGTGTGAATCCCATATTGCAGACAAAAAGAGACCGCCCGAGGGCGGTCTTAAAATTTGAGAGAGAAACTTAGGGTCTGTTAATCTTTCATAGTCGCTTCTGCTGGAGGCTATTTTTTCGGCCAACAAGGCGGAAATGATGCGATGTAGTTGTTCTACATAAGTCATTTTCCAACGCAGTGGGGCGGAAAAATAGTCCCAGCCCTACGGGTTGCGGCTGAAAATGCGCTACTCTGCGTTGCTCGTCGTTTATTTAGAACGACTACAAAAACGCCAGGAGCGTTTTTGAGCGCAAGCCCCAAAGGGGTGAGATACATGGATGTATCTCACAAACTTCACTCCTCGCGCCTTGATTGGCACATTTTCAGTCACAACAGAAGCAGCTATGAAAGATCAACAGACCCTAACATTTTGCTACTGCGTCATTGCCCGTAACATCCAGGCCGTTTTTTCATGGATCCGCATACGGTCTGATACTAATGCTAACGACGATTCATCATCTGCTGCTTCTGCCACTTTCAATACTTCACGGCAGGTTTTCACCACTAATTCGTGGTTATGCGTCAGAATTTCGGTCATTTCCATCGCATCAGGTACACCGTCCTTTTCCTTGATAGAACTTAATTCCGCAAACGCTTTATAAGTACCTGGAGCTGCGACACCCAGTGTTCTGATTCGTTCCGCAATATCATCGACGGCTGTGGCCAACTCGACGTAGTGTTCTTCAAACATCAAGTGCAGGTCACGAAAGCGTGGACCCGTGACATTCCAATGGAAATTATGGGTTTGCAAATACAAGGTATAAGTGTCTGCCAATAGCTTTTTCAAACCTTCGGCGACCTTTTCTCTGTCTTTCTTATTAATACCAATATCAATCGAACTCATACATTTACCTCCTGATAAAATTCGAAGTCTGCCGTGACATCACGGCGACCATGATCCATATTTGTTTAGTTCACATCGTTCAGCGAAATACCAATCGCATCCGCCACACCTTTGCCGTAGGCATGATCTGCTTTCAGACAATTGCGAATATGACGTTTCTTAACTTCGTCATCAGCACCATCAATTGCCCGAGCAGTATTTTCAAACAGCACTTGCTGTTTCTCTGGCGTCATCAAACGGAACAAGTTACCGGGTTGTGAATAGTAGTCATCATCATCTTCCCTAAAGTTCCAATGATCTGCAGCACCATTGATGGCTAACGGCGGTTCACTGAAATTAGGTTGTTCCTGCCATTCTCCATAGCTATTAGGTTCATAGCCTTTGGTACTTCCGTAATTACCATCAACTCGCATTGCCCCATCCCGATGATAACTGTGATAAGGACATCTAGGTGTATTCACCGGTATCTGATGATGATTCACCCCTAACCTATATCTATGGGCATCACCATAAGAAAACAACCGTCCATGCAACATTTTATCTGGAGAAAAGCTAATCCCTGGCACAACGTTAGCCGGTGTAAACGCTGATTGCTCTACCTCTGCATGATAGTTTTCAGGGTTACGATTCAGCTCCATTACACCAACATCGATCAACGGATAATCTTTATGTGGCCAGACTTTCGTCAGATCAAATGGATGAACATGATAGGTATCTGCATCTTTTTCAGGCATAACCTGCACTTTTAATTCCCAGCGGGGATAATCAGCGCGATCAATTGCTTCAAATAAATCCTTTTGATGACTTTCACGATCTTCACCGACGGCTCTGGCCGCCTCCTCATCGGTCAGGTTTTCAATACCCTGCATGCATTTGAAGTGAAATTTCACCCAAAAGCGCTCGTTATTCGCATTGATAAAACTATAGGTATGACTGCCAAAGCCGTGCATGTGACGGTAACTTTTTGGCAAACCGCGATCACTCATTACAATCGTTACCTGATGAAGTGCTTCAGGTAATAAGGTCCAGAAATCCCAATTATTCTGTGCGCTACGCATATTGGTCTTAGGATCCCGTTTTACGGCATGATTCAAATCCGGAAACTTCAACGGATCACGCAGGAAAAACACCGGAGTGTTATTACCAACCATGTCCCAGTTACCTTCTTCGGTATAGAACTTAACGGCAAATCCACGAATATCCCGCTCTGCGTCTGCCGCCCCTCTTTCACCGGCAACAGTGGAGAATCGGGCAAATAATTCCGTCTGTTTGCCAACTTCAGCAAAGATTTTGGCACGGGTGTATTGAGTGATATCGTTGGTCACCGTAAACGTGCCAAAAGCACCAGAACCCTTAGCGTGCATTCGTCGCTCAGGTATAACCTCACGATCAAAGTGAGCCATTTTCTCCAGAAACCACACATCCTGCATCAATAACGGGCCACGGGGACCAGTTGTCATGCTGTTCTGGTTATCTACAACCGGTGCACCACCAATTGTGGTGAGTTTTTGTTTGCCTGCCATGTTCGCCTCCTTGAGGGCATTAAATAAAACTCATGTTTGTGAGTTTTGAATAACTATAGATGAAACAGACGAATCGGTAAAACAATTAATACTAATAACATTAATCGTTTATATCGATACACAAAAATTTTGATATAACTTATCTTAGAGAGCGGTACTCGCCTTCACGGCCTCGTTTACTTAATACGAGTTGCCATAACTGGCCTTGTTTGGAGCGAAAGAAACCGGCACAGCTATGCAAATAATATTTCCACATACGGTAAAACCTTTCATCATAGTGGGTGGATAAATCGGGCCAGGCTTTATCGAAATTTTCCCACCACGCCATCAGTGTTTTGTCATAATCCGTGCCGAAATTATGCCAGTCCTCGATGACAAAACGGCTGTTAAGGACTGATGCCAGTTCTTCTGCCGAAGGCAATTTGCCATTACGAAAGATGTATTTATCAATCCATGGATCGACTTTCAACGAAGTGGCGTGAATGCCGATGGTATGCAGCAGAAACAGTCCTTCCGGCTTGAGCAATTTCATTGCGCTGTCAAAATAGATGGAATAATTTTTGGGCCCAACATGCTCGAACATACCGATGGAAACAATTTTGTCGAATTGACCTTCCAGATCGCGATAATCCATCAATTCAATCGTCACAGGTAAACCAACACAACGCTGCTGGGCCATGGTTTGCTGCTCTTTTGAAATAGTAATGCCATGGACTTCTACGCCATAATTCTCTGCAGCATATTGAGCAAAACTGCCCCAGCCACAGCCAATTTCAAGCACCTGCTCACCGGGTTGAAGCATGAGTTTTCTGCAGATTAAATCCAGCTTATGCTTTTGCGCCTGAGCCAGATTATCCGCCTTTGCCCAGTAACCACAGGAATAGCTCATTGTCGAATCCAGCATGCCCTGGAAAATATCATTGCCAGTATCGTAGTGCTTTTTCCCAACTTCGTACGCTCGTTTACTGGTTTGACGATTGAACAGGTTCTGGCGAAACATTTCAAAATACAAACGGATTTTGGCTACACTTCCAAGATGCTTTTCAATATCAACCTTCAACAGTCTATGAAACAGCTCATCCAGTTGATGGCTTTCCCACATATTATCCATGTAACTCTCACCAAAGCCGAGAGAACCCTGAGTTAACACCCGCCGATAGACTCTTGAATCAAACACCTGTATATCCCAGGGCTGATCGCCATTAAAACTGACACCAGCGAGATCCGCCGCCTCCTTTAAAATAGCGGGGGGGCAACCGTTTGACTTTGCCGTGCTTCTCTGGGCTTTACGTGAGGCACTTTTGAAGTAGAATCAGTCATAGACGGCTTTCTCCTCTATTCTTTCAGGGTTACAGCCCTACCATAGCTCAAAAATATAATGATTTGTATAGCGTTATGATGGATTCTTCAGCTCAGAAAGTTGATTAAAAAGGGTTTAAAGAGAAGAAAACCACCAGTGTTCTCTGCTCACTTACAGGTTCGTTATAAAGAACGCTCATATAACCAATAACATAGTGGCCTTTTATGGCGGTGAGAAATTAGTTCAAATCAGCAAAAGAAGTATGCCAACGGGTTCGCACAGCGCATCCTTGATACTGAAAAGGGCTTATGGAGAACCTTTGCTTGGTAAAAGGTGCTTCCGGCAGTAATGAAAAGAACAGATGGATTCACCGCAACCATTAAGCTTAAATTAAGCGTGATTGGCTAAAATGTCTCTTAACAAGCTTGAATAAAACAAATATATTCAGGAATAATGATGAAACAGCTATTTTCTTCTGCAATTCGATTAATCCGTTTTTTATTAATTTCTGTGATTATCACAAGCCCTGTAAGAGCTGAAGATGTAAACCATTCTGAAGCGAGAACGTTGCGTGAATCTGGCAAGATCCTGCCATTAGAAACTATTCTTGAAAAATCCAAGGCGTTCCGTCAGGGAGAAGCTATTGACACTGAGCTTGAGCGGGATAACGGCATGCTGGTTTATGAAATTGAGGTTCTGGATGATCAAGGTCGCGTGTGGGAGCTCGAGTTTGACGCAACCAATGGTGATTTACTCGAACTCGAGCTGGACGATTAAAAATGCGAATATTGCTGGTTGAAGATGATGTGCAGATGGGCCCAACGTTACAGAATGCATTATCACAAGCAGGTTATGCCGTTGATTTGTCTGTCGATGGTATTGATGCTGAAGCCTTGGGCGATATTGAACCCTATGATCTGATTGTATTGGATCTGGGGTTACCTAAACGCTCTGGCATGGAAGTACTGCAAAACTGGAGAAGTCGTAACAATCATGTACCTGTGGTCATTTTGACGGCCAGAGGCAGCTGGGAAGAAAAAGTACAGGGATTTAAAACGGGCGCAGACGACTATGTGGCCAAACCGTTTCAGACAGAAGAGTTATTGGCTCGGATCAGTGCCGTACTGAAACGTAGTTCCGGCACCAGTGGCGGGCCATTACAGGCTGCCGGATTACTGCTTGATGAAGATGCTCAGTCAGTTAAGTTAAAAGATGGCCGTTTTTTTAACTTAACGGGAACGGAGTTCCGACTGTTACGCTACTTTATGTTGCATCCAGGCCAGGTTATATCGAAAAGTCGTCTGACAGAGCATGTTTATGAATACGATAGTGATCGAGATAGCAACGTGATTGAGGTGTATGTCAATCGATTGCGACAGAAGGTCGGTACAGATTTGATTCAGACCCGCCGTGGACAAGGCTATATCTTCGGTCCTGCATGAACTCCTTAAAACGCCGACTGTCGATTGGTCTGACATTTACCTTGAGTCTGTTGATCTTATTACAATGGGCTCTGATAACACTGGTTATTGAACGTGTTACTGAAACACAATTGCTGGAGCGTCTGGAAAATGAAAGTGAAGGACTGCTGGCCAGCGTTGAAGTCAACCCAGATGGCTCGTTCTACCTTAGCTCGCTTCGCCTGAGCAGCTTGTATCAACGACCTTTTTCTGGCCATTACTATGTCGTATGTTCTGTCGCGTCCTGTAAACAGTCTCGATCCTTATGGGATGAATCATTAAAAATTGAACAACTTTCCAGCGGTCAAAAAATACAATCACTACTGAATGGCCCGAATGAAGAGCGCCTGTTCAGTCTGCAACGTGGCTATTTCAAACAAGGTCACAGTCTGACCATTATGGTGGGTCAGAATATCAGTGAACTGGAGGAAGATATTTTTCAGTTTCAGATGCTGTACTCCCTGGTATCCGCTATTGGGCTGTTTGTACTATTGCTCATCCAATGGCTAATTGTTGGCAAGGCACTTCAGCCCTTACAGCACATTCAACAACAACTTTCACGGTTGCGCCGTGGAGAAACGGAAGCCATTGAAGCTCAGGGACCAGAAGAAATTCAGCCGATGGTAGAAGAATTAAACCGTCTTTTAAAAACCATGACCCGTAAAACTCACCGTTCACGCGCCGCATTAGGTAATTTGGCTCATGCACTTAAAACCCGGTTAACCCTTTTAAATCAAACCGCTGAAAGTTCCGAGCTAAAAGGCATGCCTGAGACACAAAACGCATTGCATCAAGTCAGCCAACATATGGAACAAATTATTGAAAGAGAATTAAAACGTGCCCGTTTATTGGGTGCATCGATGCCCGGAAAAAAAGTCGATCTGGAGCAGGAAATTGCTGAAATATCCAGGACTTTGCAATTGCTTTATCGTGACAAATCTCCCATCATCGATTGGGAAATTGAAGCTGGTCTACTGTTTTTTGGTGATCGTGAAGATCTGCTGGAGATGCTGGGCAATCTGCTGGAAAACGCCTGCAAATGGTGTCGAAAACGGATCAATATTCATGTTTATCAAAACCAGTATTGCTGTTTTGTGGTTGAGGATGATGGTCAGGGTTGCGATGAGAGCAAAATGTCACAGCTGCCACAACGAGGATTCAGGGCGGATGAATCAGTGCCTGGTAGTGGCCTGGGTTTAGCTATTGTGTCTGACATTGTGGAGAGCTATGGCGGTGAAATACGATTCAGTCAATCTTCCATGGGTGGGCTGAAAGTGGAAGTTCGCTTACTTTTGACGGTCTAACATCTAACCCCACAGGGTTATTGACGAACAATTGAGAGCTGCTTTTAATCGCTATCAGTATAAACCCGATGTTATTAACTGCTGATTTGCATCCCGAATTAAAGTATCTGCAACAACGGGAAGCTTATTACCGTTTCAAATAAAGAAAATACCTTACTTTTTATCTCTAACTATTTTTATTAATGATGACCAGCGCTATAAAAGTAAAATTAATGCAACCTGAAGTTTAAATTTTATATTTACAATACAGATAAAAATACGGCCCGTTCAAAACGGGCCGCTGCTTTTTACATCAAGATTATTGAGTGATCAATCCCGTTCTACTTTTCGGATTTCACCCGTTTTGGCATGGATATCGATATCCCATTCCGTACCATCTTCTTGTACTACTTCGACTTCATATTCCCAGCCGCCACCATTGTCGATTCCATCTAACTCAATATCATCAACGACTCCTGACTTGGCTTTCAAAGCAATATTTTTAGCGTCTTCCACGCTGATCAGTCCAAACGTATCCACTTTCTCCTGCATTGAATGCATATCATCGTCTGCCATAACAACAGAGGTGGAAACAGTCAGTGCCGAAGCAAATAAAGCGGCTAAAGTGATTTTATTAGGTTGTTGCATGCTGTACTCCTTTTTCATTTAGGGTAAGCATACTTTACAAAATAAAACTTAAATCAACCTGAATAAAATTATTTCCACTTTTTATTATTTTATTTATATTGATAAATTAACGCTAACATTAATATCTTATAAATCGATACTTTTTTACGCCGTTATGGATGATTAAATCAAAATAATCGCTGTTTCATGTAAAGCGCCTTGCCTGAGGCTGTTGTTGATAAGGTCCAAAATATTCAATGAAAATAGAGGAGCCATTTACGCCGTACTCTTGAAGTAGCCTCACCGTGTTTTGCATCATTGCCGGCGGGCCACACAGATAATAGTCTGCTTGTAAGTCCAGTGATAACTGTTTAAATAATGCATGATCGATATAACCTTCACTATGATGAATCTGCTTGTTATGGTCATCGGTTAAAGGCTGGCTTAATCGAATGTACCAATGCAAATTTGGGTAGGTTTCAGCCAGTCCGGATAATTCCTCATAAAACGGCAAAACCTCATCATTTCTGGCTAACTGAATCAAGGTAAAAGACCGTTTGCTATCTTGAACCAAACCACTTTGCAACATGGCCATGAGTGGTGTTATTCCCACTCCACCAGCAATAAGGACGACTGGATGATTAACAGTGTCATGCCGTTTTAAGACAAAGCTTCCAACCGGCGGAGACACCAAAAGCAGGTCACCATCGTGTAAACGATCATGCAATAAGTTTGACATTACCCCGGCTTGTTGGCCTGGCATACCTACATGTCTTTTTACACTGATGCGAAAATAATCATCTCGTGGAGACATTGACAAACTATAATTACGCATTATCTGCCTACCGTCGGTCAGTTGGGCTTTCAGAGTAATATACTGACCTGGTAAATATGCTTGTAACGGCTTGTTATCCGTTGGTCGTAAATAGAAGGACGTTATATCGCTACTTTCTGAATACCGTCGAAACAGGAGGAACGTCTTAAATCCAGTCCAGCCATATTTATCCTGTTGTTGATGATATAAATCATCTTCTTTGTCGATAAAAATACCTGCCAACACACCATAAGCTTCTGTCCAGGCTTCGATGACTTCCTCTGTTGCCGATTCGCCCATTACTTCGCGAAGCGCCAACAGAAAATGATTTTCAACAATAGGGTAATGTTCTGGTTTTATCCCAAAAGAAACATGTTTTTGAGAGATAAGCCCTATTAATTGTTGTAATTGGTCAAAGTTCTCAATATGGCGGGCATACGCACAGATGGTTGCAGCCAAAGCCCTTTGCTGAGCACCGGAATGTTGATGAGCCGGATTGAAAAACGCTTTAACTTCTGGATTATTGTGGAACATATTTTTGTAAAAACAGTCAGCTAATAATTCGCCATGCTGCTCCAGGACGGGCACTGTTTGACGAATAATATCGAAAGTTTCAGGCTTCATTGCCGAACTCCTAATTAGCTGAACAGGCATTTTACATACCCGTTTAAAAACACATAGTATGGTTCCGTCTTTTTGGAGTCAATGAAATGCAGCTGACTACGCATACCGATTATGCCCTTAGATTACTGGTATATCTGGCGATACATCATGGAAAGCAAGCACCGACTATTCCGGATGCGGCAGCACGATTTGACATGTCATCCAATCATCTTGCAAAAGTCGCACAAACATTGGTTCAGCATGGCTATATTGTCAGCTATCGAGGCCGTGGAGGTGGCTTGAAACTGGCTTTACCAATCGATGAAATCGGCATAGGAAAACTGGTGAGGAAAACGGAAAACCTGCGATTACTCCCCTGTTTCGGGAGTGAAGCCTCCTGCCCGATCCAGCCAGCTTGTTTTTTGAAAAATGCTCTGCATAAAGCCCAGGATGCCTTTCTAAAGGTACTGGATGATTACACGTTGGCCGATATGGTATTAAATCAGGATCGGCTGCAGGAAATACTGAAAATATCGGAACCCGCATGACCACTTGGAAACAATGGCGCAACGAACAACGTTATCGGCTAACTCAACAACGGTTAGCTTTTGCTAATGATCTCCGCTTGATCCATCAGGTAGCGTTGTTTAATCAATTACAGTTAATTATTGATCCGCTACCCAAAGGTACTATTGGCTTCTACTGGCCCATTCGTGGTGAAATTGATTGCCGTGATTTTATTTGTGGACTCATCAAACAAGGCTGGCAAGCCGCTTTACCAAAGATTATTGCCCCCAAACAAGCTTTGCAATTTCGTCAATGGCGGCCAGAAACCATTATGCAGGCTGAAACATGGGATATTCCGGTTCCACAAAATACCCCCATCGTTGAACCTGATGTACTGATTATTCCATTAGTCGGTTTTGACAAGGATTTACATCGTTTGGGAAATGGCGGAGGGTTTTATGATCGCACTTTGGCCGTTTCTGAAAAACCATTATATATTGGTGTTGGATTTCAATGGATGTTACTTGAAAGCATAGATCCTCAACCGCATGATATCCCCATGGATAAGATTGTTACCGAAGAACAGATTTATTCATAACACCGCCTGTTGATCATTGCTGACCGGTAGCAATCACCTTTTTTTAGGATATCAAAGCTAAAAGCATGTGACGAAGCGCGTTATTAACGTATATTCATCCGTTAATTGCTTTTTTGTCACCCACAGCTGGATGGCCGGAGTCATCTATATATGATCATAAGCCGTTTACAGAACAGTCCTTTGTTGGATTGGCTGGTTTTTTTATTGCTGGTTCTGGTGTTGTTAGCCGATAGATACACTGTCCCGGGCTTTGCCCACGGAGTGTTATATACTCCCATTCTCGTGCTATCCGGTATCGGTAACCGTCTTCGTCGTCTGACAATTACTTTTACGTTCTGTCTTCTCTTTGTCTGGTCTGGTGTATTGATAATGCCCGCAGGTATGGAAGCCATTTTACAGTCTCAGTTTGTCGCTAATCGAATATTGGCAACGCTGGCGTTAATAACGATCTTTTTTCTTAGCCGTTTTACCATAAGCTCTCAACAGCAACAGACTAAAAACCAGCAGCAGCTCAAACTTGCTGCTGAAATCGCAAAACTGGGTTATTGGCAATGGGATAAGACAGGTTTTTTGCAGTTAAGTCCCGAAGCCGCACAACTTCTGGAACAAAAAAATCTCAACCCGTTTACGCAAAAACAATTTGTTTCCTGGTTCTCGGAGAAACAGCAGGATGCCTTGACTCAGGCATTAAAAGCCACATTACAAAACCAACAGCCCCTTGATGGTGAGTTCCTTTTTGCCAGCCAGAAGGGGCCGCGACGACTCCGAATAATGGCTTATCATGATCGGCATGTGACAGAGCATATTCAGGGCATCATTCAGGATGTCCATGACAGTAAACTGATTGAGAGCAGTTTATTAGAAGAACAGCGTCGTTCTAGTTATATGGCTGAAACGACCCTGCAATTGATGTGGACCGTCACCAAAGAAGGGTTGTTGGACTCTGTATCGCGTTACACCCTCGAGTTTTTCGGTGAATCAGAAGCTTATATTCTTCAAAACTGGCTTGAGCTTCTGCACCCTGATGATCAGTTGGCTGCAAGTGAACGCTGGTGGCATTCAATGAGAACTGGAGACGCCTATTCCGATGAGTACCGTCTACGACGTTTTGATGGTGAATATCTGTGGTTTTTGGCTCAAGCCAGTGCCATCCACGATGAACAGGGTCAAATCATAAAATGGTATGGCACCAGCATTAATATTCACCAAACTAAAATGCTGCAACAACAAAGTGAAGCCTTATCACAGCAACTGCAGAATACGCTGGAAAGCATCACTGACGCCTTTTTCACCTTAAACCCGGAATTATATTTTAATTATGTGAATAATCATGCCGTCGCTTTATTTAATATTCCGCAATCACGACTACTGAATCATAAAAGTATCGAAGACACCGATATTGATCCCAGCGGTTTCTTGCATAAAAAACTGTCATTAGCACTATCGCAACAGCAAGTGATTTCATTTGAATATTTTTATGATGCAAAACAACTCTGGCTGGATGTCAGAGTTTACCCTTCAAATAATGGGTTAACTGTCTATTTACGGGATGTGACTCGTCAACGCCGAGAAGGTGAAGAGCTTAAATTATTGCGAAGCGCCGTTTCACAACTTAATGACGTAGTCATTATTACAGAAGCTTCGCGTAATTCTCACGAAAAACCCAATATCGTTTTTGTTAATAGTGCTTTTGAACGCGTAACGGGTTATAACCGTCAGGAAGTCATCGGAAAAACGTTACAAATCCTGCATGGGCCAAATACTGAAAAAAATGAACTCCGTAAAATTAAAGCCGCCTACAACGCCTGGCAACCCATCCGAGCTCAACTGACGCAGTATCATAAAAATGGCCGTGAGATAGTGCTGGAACTGAATAGCGTGCCCATTGGATTAACGGCTGGTTGGTATACTCACTGGGTTTCAGTAGAACGTGACATAACCGAAGAACGCCATTTACAACAACAATTACAACTGGCTCAACGCATGGAGGCCATAGGGCAATTAACCGGCGGCATTGCCCATGATTTCAACAACCTGTTAACCGTCATCACAGGAAATACAGAACTATTAATTGAAGCCCTTACTGATAACCCAACCTTGCAACCTTTAGCAAAACTAATCAGTAGTGCAGCAGAACGTGGAGCAGGGTTAACCCGTAATCTGCTGGCCTTTGCCAGACGCCAGCCATTATCGCCAGAAGCGGTTAATATCAATATGTTGATACGTAATATTGAGCCCTTATTACGAAGTTCATTGGGTCAAAAATATCAACTGGAGCTAAATCTTAGTAGTGATATCTGGCCGGTTATGATCGATCCGGTTCAACTGGAAAGTAGCCTGTTAAACCTGACGCTCAATGCTCGTGATGCAATGCCTGAAGGGGGCAAGCTTAAGATAGTTACCGAACGATTTATCTTGCCAAATCATCAAAAAATTCCACTAAACGAACTTGAGGCAGGTGAGTACATAAAAATTGATGTTATAGATAACGGTGATGGCATACCTCCAGCGTTACAGGATAAAGTATTTGAACCCTTTTTCACGACCAAGCCAGCCGGAAAAGGCAGTGGTCTTGGGTTAAGTATGGTGTTTGGCTTTATCAAACAATCTGGCGGACATATTCAGGTGGAGTCTGAGCTTGGCCGGGGGACACGATTCCAGCTGTTACTCCCTCATAATGACTTAGTGACTCCTGTCTCAGTACTACAGGAGATTGATTCTCCGATAACGACACCGCATTATCAGCAAACAATCCTCGTGGTCGAAGATAATGATCTTGTCAGACATTATGCACTTTCCCAGCTACGGGATGCCGGTTATCAGGTGCTGTCAGCGGCAGATGGTCATCAAGCTTTAAACTGGCTTGCGTCTGCACAGCAAATTGATTTACTGTTCACAGATGTACTCATGCCCGGAGGACTGAGTGGCTACGAATTGGCACAACAAGCCCGACAGCTGCGAAAAAACCTGCCTGTTTTATACACATCCGGATACACTGAAAAAGTATTAAACGAAGAAGAAAAACAAAATGGAAGCATCCCTATTTTAAATAAGCCTTATCATCGTGCCGCGCTATTAAACAAGGTCGCACAAATGTTGGCTTATAAGACCTGAGTAATGAATACATGTCGGAACAAAGACTACTGATACTGGATGACGACGAACTGACTGGAGAAACGATCCGTAATGTCGCTGAGTACGCGGGGATGTCAGTAAAAGTAACCACCAATGCGAATAATTTTTTCAGTTTATTGAATGAATGGCAGCCATCCCATATTGCACTGGATCTGATCATGCCCGATATGGATGGCGTAGAAGTTCTGGGGGCATTGGGTGAGCAGATGGTTACGGCCAAAATCATTATCACCAGTGGTGTAGGTCATCAAGTTTTACAAGCCGCCGCCCGCTCTGCTGCAGCACACGGATTAAACATTGTCGGGATTTTACCAAAGCCCTTTAATCCGAAAGCTTTCCGTGAAATGATCGATTTGCCATCACTTAATCCGACTGATTTGCTTGATGGCCAACATCTGCAATCATCTTCCAGTGTCCCCGCCATCACAGCCGCAGATGTTGCTCAGGCAATTAGCAACCGGGAAATTACCTTGGCGTATCAACCCAAAGTAGGCTGTATCAGCGGTGAATTAATGGGGTTTGAGGCGCTGGCTCGGTGGAATCATCCGGAATACGGGTTTATTGCTCCGGATGTATTCATTGCCATTGCCGAACAAAACCATTTAATTGATGATTTGACCTTACTGGTTTTCGAACAAGCCCTACCCTGGTTTAATCAGTTCTGCCAGCAACAACGACAAAACCCTACCACGGCCCAAGCCAACCAATTAATCTGTTCCATCAACATTTCTGCTGTATCTCTTCGCAACCTGAAGTTATTTCATCAAATCGAAGCATTATGTGTTTCTCATGGGGTAAAACTTCACAGCATTATGCTTGAGCTGACTGAGACTGGAGCAATGGATGATCCGGTCGCTTCACTGGATATTCTGACTCGATTGAGAATGAAAGGCTTTCAATTATCGATTGATGATTTTGGCACTGGTTTTTCGTCGATGTTGCAACTGGTACGTATGCCGTTTTCTGAGGTAAAAGTTGATAAATCCTTTGTGATGACGGCACAGCAATCCCGAGAGTCAAGGTTGGTTATTCAGGCCATCATCGAATTGGCCCACAGTCTGGATATGAAGGTTATTGCTGAAGGTATTGAAGACTATGCCACTTTACAATTCCTGCAGCAGCAAGGTTGTGATAAAGCCCAGGGGTTTTTTATTGGCAGGCCTGTTCCAGCCGATGAGATTGATCAGTGGTTGCAACAACGCAAACTGGCACTGGAACAGCAACGGCTGAAAGCACTCGAATCATTAAAAATTATGGACACTCCAGCCGAACAGCGTTTTGATCGAATAACCCGGTTAGCTAAACGCATGTTCGATGTACCGATTGCACTGATTACTTTGCTGGATGACGAGAGACAATGGTTTAAGTCAAAAATTGGTTTAGATGTCTCTGAAACACCTAGAGAACAGGCTTTTTGTAATTATACCATCGAGCAGGAAAATGGCTTTATTGTAAATGATGCAAAAATTGATGCTCGCTTCACTGATAATTCACTCGTGGTAAATGCTCCTTTTATACGGTTTTATGCCGGCTTTCCGTTCCGGGCTCCCAGTGGCGAAAGATTAGGAGCGTTATGCCTGATTGATCATAAGCCTCGTTATATAAGTGAGCGGGATTCACGTTTATTAAGTGAGCTGGCACTGATGGTAGAAGAAGAAGTCGCTACAAATCAGCTATTGTGTGAAGATCATTTAACGGGCTTACTAAATAGAAGGGGCTTCGAATTCAGAGCAAACCATATTTTACAAATCTGCCGTAGCCAAGACTATGAAGCATCACTGATCTATTTTGATCTGGATAACTTTAAACAGATCAATGATGGCCATGGTCATCAGGCTGGCGATAATGCATTACTGCAATTCTCAATGCTGTTAAACAGCACCTTTCGTGACTCAGACTTAATCGGCCGAATTGGTGGAGATGAGTTTGTGGTGTTGATGGTTAATCAGAATGATTCTGATCAAGCCACGATCCTGCAGCGGCTTTCCAACACGGTAGATTCCTACAATCAATCTATTCATAGTGATATTCACTTACATTACAGTTTTGGTATCACGACGACAAAATCATTAAGTGATTACGATTTGCAGCAGCTTTACTCGCTGGCTGACGAAGCCATGTATAAAAATAAGCGTAGTGGGCAACAACTGAATATGGCGATTGATCTCAATAGCCAACCCTCCAGATAATCGTTTTTTTCGATTAGAAAAATTGAAACAATCTGTTTTATTAATTATTTTTTATTCGTTACACTGCTCGCAACTGAATAAATGTTCAGCTTATAACTCATACCAAAAAGGAGATTCACAACATGACTCAACGAGTACCTAATGTCGTTTTTAAAACCCGTGTAAGAGATGAAAGCATTGGTGGCGATAACCCTTTCCGTTGGCAGGATGTCACCACCGATGAAATTTTTAAAGGTAAAAGCATCATCGTATTTGCTCTTCCTGGTGCGTTTACTCCAACCTGTTCAAGTACCCACTTGCCCGGTTACGAAGAACACTATGATGAGCTGAAGGCAAAAGGCATTGACGAGGTTTATTGCCTGTCAGTCAACGATGCCTTCACCATGTTCCAATGGGGCAAACGTCAGGACGTGAAAAAAGTTAAATTGCTGCCGGATGGTAATGGTGAATTTACCCGTGGCATGAACATGCTGGTGAAAAAAGAAAATCTGGGCTTTGGTGAACGCTCATGGCGTTATTCCATGCACGTGGTAGATGGCGAAATCAAAAAACTGTTTGCTGAGCCAGGCCAGATGGATAATTGTCCTGATGACCCGTTTGAAGTCAGCGGTGTCGATACTATGCTCGATTATTTGAATAAACAATAACATGCATTAGTTATATTACACCGGGCCTGTGATCTTTCAGGCCCGGTATTTTTTTGTAACATTGAGTGGCCGACAGGAGTTTTTTAGATGCAATATGATTACGATTTATTTGTGATTGGTGCCGGTTCAGGTGGCGTTCGAGCCAGCCGTATGGCAGCATCCTATGGTGCAAAAGTCGCAGTATGTGAAGATCGTTATCTGGGCGGTACCTGCGTAAACGTGGGTTGTGTTCCTAAAAAACTCTATGTTTACGCTTCTGAATATTCAGCCCATTTCAACGATGCCAAAGGTTTTGGCTGGCAAGTCAGCAAACCAGCCTTTGACTGGGCGACGTTACGTGATAACAAAACGGATGAAATCAGTCGTTTGAACAGTGTTTATGAAGGCATTCTGGATCGTGCTGGCGTTGAAATTATCGACGGTAGAGGCAAAATAATTGATGCTCATACGGTAGAGGTCAATGGTCAGAAATTTACCACTGAACGTATTTTGATCGCCACTGGCGGCTGGCCTTTTGTCCCTGATATTCCCGGTAAAACACATGCCGTAGATTCCAATGGCATCTTTGATTTAGACGAGTTTCCGCAACGCCTTGCCGTAGTTGGCGGGGGATATATTGCCGTGGAATTTGCCGGTATTTTTCATGGACTGGGCGCTCAGGTTACGCAAATTGTCCGTGGTGGTGGATTACTTAACGGTTTTGATAAAGAGACGGCGGAATTTGCTGCAGAGCAGATTCAACAAAAGGGTGTGCATATCCGGTTTAATACCGAGATCACCTCCATCGAGAAACAACCGGATGGCAGCCTCGATTTAACCATGACTGACGGACAACATTTAACCGTTGATGCGGTGTTATTTGCTACCGGCAGAAAACCTCACCTGGACGGATTAGGGCTGGAAAATGTTGCCATCACGCTGAGTAAAAGCGGACATATTGAGGTGAATGAAACGTTTCAGACCTCTGAGCCCAGCATTTATGCTCTGGGAGATGTGACGGGGGGCATCGAGTTAACACCGGTTGCATTAGCCGAAGGTATGGCACTGGCGGGCTATCTGTTTGATAAGCAACCTTGTAAAGTGGATTACAGCAATATTGCCACCACAGTGTTCTGCCAACCTAATATTGGTACGGTTGGCATGACCGAAGAGCAAGCTCGTCAGGATTATTCCAATGTCTTGAAGTTTCGCTCAAACTTTCGTGCGATGAAGCACACCTTAGGGGGATCCCAGGAGCGGACATTAATGAAACTACTGGTCGATGGGGATACGGACAAAGTCCTGGGCGCACACATGGTTGGTGAGTCTGCTGGGGAAATTATGCAGGGTATTGCAATTGCGATTAAAGGCGGAGCAACCAAGGCCGACTTTGATGCTACCATTGGCATTCACCCCACTGCTGCAGAAGAATTTGTCACCATGCGTACTCCAGTGAGTGACTAATCAAAAAAATCCTGAGTTGCTTCGTGTGGATCTCTGAGGTTTTAGTGGTTGCAACCCGAGACGCTTTACCTAAGTCAGCAAATGCTGATATCAGGACTTGTTGATCTTTCATCTCCGCCTCTGGTTGTGAGGTGAAAAATCAACGCACCCTAGGGTAAGGCTGAAAGCTAAACAGAGCCTTTAAAGAGCGTTTTCCCATTTTAGATTTTCACCAGGTTTTCACCCGAGCGAGAACAGACTTATCATGGGAATAATTCCCGGAAAGTGGGTGAGGTTATGAGTAGAAAGCTATTTAAAACATTGGGATATATTCTGTCAGCGCTGACATTCACAGGCATCTCTGCCAGTCATGCTGTTCAGCCTACCATGGCTTATGTGGAAAACCTGAAGATTGATCTTATTTTTGATGATGCCGGCAGTTTTAAAAATGACCGGGCAGCGGTAATGATTGCCGATCAGGGCATTGCACAATTTGCCATGATCAATCCTGATGGCGACATTCTGTTCACTGCCGATGAAATTAATGATTTGGACAGCGGCGTCACTGCCTATCGTAGAAATAATCTATGGGGCATTGTGGATCGAAATGGAAAAATAATACTGCAGCCTAGCTATCCTAAAATTCAATCTTTTAAACAAGGATATGCTGCTTTTATCAAGGATGGCTCCTGGGGCTTTCTTAATACTTCTGGTCAGGAAGTAATCCCGGCCAAATATGACAATGTGGGCGTTTTCTCTGAAGGTCTGGCGGGTTTCAGAGTTAATGATCAATGGGGCTATCTGAATACTGAGGGAGAAGAAGTCATTAAGGCACAATTTGATGAAATTCAGATCTTCAGCGAACAACGTGCGGCCGTTAGAGTTGGCGAAGAATGGGGATATATCGATGCCGAGGGAAAACGGTTAATCAAGCCAGCATTTGACCAGAGCCGGGTATTTCGTGAAGGACTTGCGGCTGTTTCTGTTGATGGAAAGTGGGGGTATATCGATAAAAAGGGCGGCTGGCTGATACGTCCTCAATTTGATCAAGCCAAAGCATTTGGTGAAGGTTTTGCCGTCATTAAACAAAGTGGGCTATACGGTTTTATTGATTCCAGTGGAGAAATAGTAGTTAAGCCCTATTTTGATGATGCCTGGAATTTCCGCGAAGGTTTGGCCCGGGTGGAGAAAAACGCCAAGGTTGGCTATATCAATACCGATGGCCAGATTGAAATTGAACCGGAATATGTCTGGGCATATTCATTCTCGGATGGTCTGGCAGTGATAACCTACAACTACCGGCAGTATGGTTATATTAACCGGCAAGGTGAAGTGGTTATCGAACCCCAATTCGAACATGCTCAACCATTCAATGAAGGTTTGGCGGCAATAAAAATTCGTGATAAATGGGGTTATATCTCGAGGGATTAAGCGGTATCTTCTGCCTCATCAGTTTCCTCATCCAGCCAGCGATACAAAGTACGACGACCAATTCCCAGTAACGCAGCGGCGCGACGTTTATTACCGTCCACCTCTTTTAAAACCATATTTACATAACGTTTTTGTAACTGATCCAGGGTTGGCAATACAGCACCGGCCAATAACTGATCATTTTGCCTATCCGTTTCAGGGCTTGCCATCGCCGGTTGGGTCGGTTGATTTTCCAGTAAACGCGTTGGTAAATGCTGCGGTTGCACCCAGTCTTCGTTGCAAAAGGCAAACGCTCTCTCCACGACATTCTGTAGCTCCCTGACATTGCCAGGAAAGGCATAGTCACGAATAATGTCCAGTGCCTTATCGCTGAAACCCTGAATTTTGCGTCCCTGAGCCACTACCAGTTGTTGTAAAAACTGCTGTGCCAGAATTTCCCTATCCTCTTCACGGTCCCGTAATGGAGGAACTGATAAAGCAAAGGTTTCCATACGATAGAATAAATCTTCCCTAAAACTGCCTTCATAAACTTTTTGTTTCAGATCCCGATGGGTGGCCGCAATAATACGGACATCCACTTTTTCTTCGGTATCATGGCCCACCGGACGAATCGATCCATCCTGCAAGGCGCGTAATAATTTTGCCTGCAATGCCATTGGCATTTCACCAATTTCATCCAGTAATAAACTGCCCCCATTGGCTTCCTGTAATAACCCTTTGCGGGCTTTGTTAGCACCGGTAAATGAGCCTGCTGCATGACCAAAAAACTCACTCTCCAATAATTCTTGCGGAATGCCGGCACAATTCACCGCTAAAAATGGCCCGTCAGCACGATCACTTTCTGCGTGTAATGCTTTGGCGACCAGTTCTTTACCGGTTCCACTCTCGCCATTAATCAATACCGGCCCCTGAGCCCGGCCAATAACTTTAATCTGCTCAAATAAATTACGCATGGCTTCACTGCGACCAAACATCTGATGAAAGGCAGGCTGCCGGTTGAGCTTGCGAAATTGAAACAGCTCATCATGTAATTTACGGGTAGCGACCACCCGTTCAACCGCCAGCAAAAAATGTTCCAAATCCAGAGGCTTGGTGAGAAAGTCATCAGCACCCGCCTGTAAAGCCTGCACTGCCTGTCGCACACTGCCAAATGCCGTAATAACGATAAGCCCTGGTCGTTGTTCTTCCGGCCAGTGGGTGACGACCTGCTCAACCACCTGCATTCCATTGCCATCAGGCAACCGCAAATCAGTAACAATCAAAGCCGGTTGATTAATGTTGAGCCAGTCCAGAGCCGATTGAAGCTGATGATGAATCTCCAGATTCCAGCCTTCAGCTTCCAGCTCATCTGAAATCAGTCGGGCTAACGCCTGATCATCTTCTATCAACAGGATGGGTAAATTTTTATTCTGTTTTGTGGTCATGCGGTTGTTCCGGAATCTGTTGTTAAAACTAACGGTAAAATCAGACTGAATCTGGCGCCACCCAGTGGACTATGACTCAAAACAACCTCCCCCTGATGTTCTCGCAAGATCCGTTTCACAATAGCCAGCCCCAGACCACTGCCTTCACCCGGCGCTTTGGTCGTGACAAAGGGATCAAAAATCTGGGTTTTCTGCTCTTCGTTAATACCAGGGCCAGCATCATCTACATGGATTTGTAACTGTTTTCCACCCTGTTCCCAAGAGAGTTCAACCGGCCCATCAGGACAGGCCTGACAGGCATTGCGTAATAAATTGATCAAAGCCTGTTCCAGGCTTAATGAATCGCCTTTAATTGTTGCCATGGATCCCTTAACAAGGTTGACTCGATAACCTTGATTGGCCAACAATGCTTCGGCCCTTTCGATCAATGACGTCACATCAAGTTCTCGAAATTCAGCACGCGATGAACGGCCAAAGCTGAGTAATTGCTGAATAATCGAGGTCATTCTGGCTGCCTGCTGACGAATTTCATTTAATTCTTTTACGTCATTTTCATTTTCCAGCCGCCTTAATAATCGGCTGGCTCGTCCATCAACCACTGTGAGTGGTGCACCTAATTCATGAGCGACACCGGCCGATAATTGTCCAAGCGCTGCCATGGTTTCAGTTTGCCTGAGTCTTTCTGCCATCTGCTCCCGGGCGGAACGTTGCTGAGCTTCGCTTTTCTCTGCAGCTTCAATTGCATTGAGCATGCCATTGAGTCCTTTTGCCAATTGGCTAATTTCAATTGGTCCCTGTTCTGCTGCCCGGTGCTCTCTATCCCCCTGGCTTACTCGCCGCATGCTTTCAACCAACTTCTGCAATGGCGTTTCAATGGCACGTTGATGCGAATAGGTAATAACCCCGAGAATAATTAAGGACACCAGACCAAAGCCGCCCCAGGCCCAATATTTTAATTCGGTCAGCTCACGATCAATATCACTGCGCCGACGTGTTACCTGTAATAGGCCATTTGGCTGGCCAGTCGCATCAAATATAGGCATAAAAAAGGAATACACATTACGGCCACGAATCCGTTCATATTGTGCAAATTCACCTTCGACTATCTGTTCAAGTGCATCCGTCGCCTGTTCTTTTGTCGGATTAACGACACCAAAACTGCTTAAACGCCTGCCATTAGCATCGAATAAATAGGCTCCATATACCTCGGTAATACCAAAAACCGATGCCATACTGTTTTGTAACTGATCCAGATCCTGTCGTTCCAGTGCCTGAGAAACAGGTAAGTGAATGGTTCGAGCCACTTGCTGTAAATCCCGCTGCATTCTTTCCTCGATAAATTGGCCCACCATCGAGAGACCAATGGCGAGGATCATCGCCAGCACCAGTAACACTGGCAATGCAACCTGCATGATCAACACTAATCGCAGATTGCTGAAAATGGATGGAAAACGCATTCAATGCCCTTTTAACAAACTTGAATTTATGGCACATGGGCCAAATTGACACACACTAAGGCACCCGTCAAGCTACAAATAGACTTCATAAAATCTAACACAGAATATTTTATCTAATAAATACATTGACTTATAAATATGTGGATTTCTGGCATGATTGTCGCAATTGCTTATATGTGTTCCACAATCAATAAAGGAAAACACCATGAAAAAAACAGCTATTTTTGCTTCAATATTAATGGCCCTGGGTCTAAGTGCTCCTGCTTTTGCAGAACAACCACAACAGGCAGCTCCTCAAGCGCCAATGCCTGAAACAGCTCCAGCAACTGATTTCAGTGATACTGAGTTGCAAAAATTTGCCGATGTTCAGGGTGATCTTGAAGAAATTCGTAATGAATATTCAGGCCGTCTGGAAAGTACTGAAGATCCTGACCAAGCTGCCCAGTTACAACAGGAAGCCAGCCAGAAAATGGTCCAAACCGTTCAAAACGAAGGTCTGGATGTAGAAACATATAGCAATATCGCCTTGGCCATCCAAAGCGATGCTCAATTGCGCGACAAAGTGCAATCTATGTTGAACTAATACGTTTCAGCTTCGTATGTTGTGGAAAAGCCGGGGTTCTCCCGGCTTTTTCATTTCTAGCCTACCGACCTTCGACCTTATTTTGATTTGAATCTATAGGCTAAAAAATACAAGGCTGGTAACACCAGCAAGGTCAATAACGTTGAAGAAATAATTCCCCCCACCACGACCGTAGCTAATGGACGCTGAACTTCAGCACCGGTTCCCGTATTCAATGCCATCGGCAGAAACCCTAAACCGGCTACCAGGGCGGTCATCAATACAGGTCGTAAGCGTTGCATTGCACCGTCGAAAACAGCTTCCAGCAACACCAAACCCTGTTCCCGCAGCTGTCGAATAAACGTCAACATCACCACGCCGTTTAAGACGGCTATACCCGATAAAGCAATAAATCCCACTGCCGCAGAAATGGATAACGGCATATCCCTTAACATCAGTGCAATCAGTCCACCGGTTAATGCCATTGGTACACCGGTAAAAATCAGCAAAGCATCTTTTAATGAATTAAACACACTGAACAATAACATCAGGATCAGCAACAGTGTTACGGGCACCACAACCATAAGTCGCTTGCTGGCCGATTCCAATTGTTCAAAGGTTCCGCCATATTCCAGCCAATATCCGGCTGGCAAATCGAGCTGTTGTGCACTCTGTTGTACATCCGCTATAAAAGATCCCAGATCCCTATCCACCACATTGGCACTGATAATGACGTGACGTTTGCCGCTTTCACGGTTTATCTGATTGGGGCCGCTGATAGCTTTAATATCGGCAATTTCACCCAACGGCACATAAGATAAATCTGGATCATCACTGTTGGGTAAAGCAATGGGAAGTTTCGCCAAGCGGTCGGGATTCTTACGTATCTCATCCTCTAACCGAACCACGATTCGGAAACGTTTATCCCCTTCATAAATCAAGCCGGCAGAGGTGCCGCCAATCGCCGTTTGAATACTTTGCTGCAGACTGGCGATATCCAAGCCCAACAGAGCGAGATGATCACGTTGTGGCTCAATTGATAGCATTGGCAAACCGGTCAGTTGTTCCATCCTTACATCTGAAGCACCAGTAACACCTGACAACATTTGCTCAGTCTGAACGCCAAGTTGATAAAGCGTCTCCAAGTCATCGCCATAAATTCGTAAAGCCACGTCTGCACGGACCCCGGCAATCAATTCATTGAAACGCATTTCAATCGGCTGGGTGAATTCATAGAGATTTCCTGGCACCGCTTCAACAGCTTCACGTAATTCTGCCAGGAATTCCGCTTTGCTCAATTCAGGCTCAGGCCATTGTTCAAGTGAGTGCAAAATAACAAAGGTATCTGCAACACTTGGTGGCATCGGGTCAGTAGCGATATCCGGCGTACCAATTTTCGAGTAAACATGTTTGACCTGTGGAAACTCGGCGATCACCGATTCCAGCTGATTTTGCATTGCCACAGATTGTTCCAGTCCGGTGCCGGTAACACGCAAGGCATGCAAGGCAATATCACCTTCATCCAGTTGTGGCAGAAACTCGCTGCCTAAACGCGAACCATAATAAACCGTGATACTGACCATCAGCGTGGCCAGTAACACAATTATAAAAGGCAGACGTAAAGACAGACTTAACAGCGGCCGATAAACCCAGCGCGCCATTCGCATAATGGGATTTTCCTGTTCGGCCACCTTGCCGGTGATCAATACCGCCACCGCAGCCGGCACAAAGGTCACGGCAAATATCAAAGCCCCGGTTAGCGCTGCCACCACAGTAAATGCCATCGGATGAAACATTTTGCCTTCAACACCACTGAGGGCAAAAATCGGTAGGTACACCAGCATGATAATAAACATGCCAAATACCGCCGGGTTAAACACTTCACGGGTACTCTCAATTACCTCCGCCAGGCGTTCCTGCAAGCTTAATAAACGGCCCAGACGTTGCTGTGCCAACCCAAGACGACGCAAGGCGTTTTCCACGACGATCACCGCACCATCGACTATCAGGCCAAAATCAATCGCTCCCAGACTCATCAAATTGCCCGACACTTTGTTGCTGACCATTCCGGTAATGGCAAATAACATACTTAACGGGATGACCAGCGCCGTGATTAATGCTGCCCGAATATTTCCCAGCAATAAAAACAATACTACCATCACCAGCAAAGCGCCCTCGAACAGATTTTTTTGGACTGTTTTAAGTGTTTTGTCGACTAATGTAGTCCGGTCATATACCGCTTCAGCCACAATACCTTCCGGTAAACTCAGATTTACCTGCTCCAGACGTTCAGCAACTGCTCTGGCGACCACTCGACTGTTTTCGCCAATCAGCATAAACGCCGTACCTAACACCGTTTCCTTTCCATCCTGGGTTGCAGCGCCGGTACGCAACTGTTTTCCGTAAAACACCTCGGCCACATCCGCTATCCGGATTGGCGTGTCATCACGTTTGGTAATAACGACATTTCGAATATCTTGCAGAGAGGTTAACTGACCTGGAGAACGTACCAGCCACTGTTCACCATTACGTTCAATATAACCGGCACCCGCATTCTGGTTGTTGCGAATTAATGCCTCGCTGAGTTCGGCCAGGCTGACTTTGTAGGCCAGTAGTTTGGCTGGATCAGGAGCCACCTGATATTCACGTTCATAACCACCGATGCTATTGATCTCGGTAACGCCCGGCACTTTTACCATCTGGGGACGGATAATCCAGTCCTGGATGGTGCGTAAATCTTCTGCCGTATATTCAGTGCCATCGGCTTTCAACGCATCCAATTTCGCCTGCACACTGTAGGTAAACACCTCCCCCAAACCAGTGGCGATCGGTCCCATCTGCGGTTCTATGCCAACGGGTAACTCACTGCGAATTCCCTGCAGGCGTTCGTTTATTAACTGCCTGGCAAGATAAATATCTGTATCTTCTTCAAACACCACCGTGACTTGAGATAATCCATAGCGTGATAAAGATCGGGTGTAATCGAGATTGGGTAAGCCGGCCATCGCATTTTCGACGCTATAGGTAATTCGCTGTTCAACCTCCAACGGTGAATAACCTTCTGCTTCGGTATTAATCTGCACCTGGACATTGGTAATATCCGGCACAGCATCAATATTAAGCTGGAAAACGTTGTAAGCGCCCACTCCGGCAATAAGCATTGTTAAGAAAAGCACCAGCCATCGGCGATGCACTGAAAACTGTACAATTGAATGAATCATGCTTATTTCCTAGTGATCATGGGTGGCGCCGGATTTAAGCACCTCTGCCTTGAGCAGAAAACTGTTTGTCGTCACATACTGGCTGCCTGGTTTTAACCCCGAAAGCACTTCGATATAGTCCGCTCCCTGTTTGCCAAACGTGAGCATTCTGACTTCAAATGTATTGCCATAACGAACAAAAACTACCGGCATATCCCGATAACTTTGAATAGCACTGTGTTTTACAGCCAGCTCAGCAGGGTATTGTTCAACTGTCACTTCAGCGTTGACATGCATACCGGGTCGCCAATGCCCTTCTGCATTGGTAATTTCAGCACGGGCCCGGGCAATGTGACCTCCGGTCATTTTGGGGGAGATGTAACTGATTTTCCCCCCAGCTGATTCATGCTGATGTAAATCATTCACCTTGACCGGCATACCGACCCGTAATTGTTCGATATCAGAGGGAAACATCGACAGCTCAACCCAGACTCGGGATAAATCACTGACTTCCAGCAAACTGCCCATATCACTGTGATCACCGGCATTGGCCATACGCCGGGTGACCTCACCGTTGGCCGGACTGCGGATAGAGTAGCTTTGTAAAGTGGTTTGATTACGCACGGTCACTAGCACCTGACCTTTTTTGACTTTATCGCCGGTATTAACCATCACCGATTCAATAATGCCGGGGTACGGCGCATGCACCCGATACTGGCGGTCCTCCGCGACACTTACTACCCCATAGAGGGAATTCGTTATTGATAAGGTTTGTGGTCCAGCTGCTTCTGTTTCTATTCCTGATAGCGTTATCATGCGATCCGTTATCGTGCTGCGACCCTCAAAACTGTCATAGTGCCAATGATGGGACTTACCCTGATATTCGGCTTCCACAACCACTTCAAATGAATGTGGTTCGTCTATAACCGTATCTCCTAACAGATAATCCGCTTCAGTCGTAAAGTCGATAAGATTCTGTTCATCGTCCAGTCGATTTAACGTTACCGTTAAATTGATCTGCTGAGGATCGACTGGCTTTCCATGTTCATAGGCATAAACCCGCATTTCCGGTGGTACGCCCTGTTCATAAATGGTTATTTCCACCGCAAAGTTTTCATTCTCCAACAAACGTCCACCATGCGGTCCTTCCAGGGTTTCTTCGTGATCATGCGGTTCACTATGAGCATGATCGTTCGCCGCTAGAACTACTGAACTCGACAGTACCAGCAGGCTAAAAAATAAGGTGCTTAATTTCATCGGACTATTCCTGATAACTGGCAGTAAAGATTGAGCGGCTTAAAGGCATCCCGGTTAACCGCTCCAGTTCAAGTAACTGGGTATGTACAGCGGTTTGTGCTTCAATCAGATCACGTTCAACAGTGAATGCTTCGCGTTGTGCATCAATCCATTGCAAGACGTTGTATTGTCCTGACTGATAACCTGTTTCCGTTTGTTTCAAAAGCTCTTGCGTCAAAGGCGTCAGCGTTTTTTGCAGCCGATCGATTTGTTGATGGTTATTCAGCATGGCCTGATAGATTTCCAATAAGGCCATCCGCAATTCAGTTCGCGTCAGCTGTTGCTGCAATACTCCAGCTTCATATTCCGCATGTGCCGCGGCGATATTGCCCTGATTGCGGTCGTATAACTGCAGCGGCATTGAAAAACTGAACACCAGAGCATTGTCGTTTTGACCTTCCAGACGGCGAATACCGGCGCCGAAGCTGAAATCAGATCTGGATTTGGCTTCACTCAGACGTAATTGGGCTTCACGTAAGCGGATTAAGCTATGGCTCTGTAAGAAGGCCGGAGAATGAAGGATGGCCTGTTCCAACGTATCCTGTTCCGGCAAAGTTGGCAGTTCCTGTAATTGCCCTTCCAACTCGGCAAAATCGACTTCTTCTCCCCAACTGGCAGCGACATGCTGATAAGCAAGTTTGCGTTGTCCATTTAGCTGTTGTTGTCTGGACTCAGAGCGTTCAAGCAACAGTTGCATCCGTAAAACATCTGCCTGACCAACCGCTCCGGCAGCAGCACGTTGTTGTATAACCTCCAGGGCCTGCTGCTCAATCTGAATACGCCTTTGATTCCAGCTTACTAATGCATCTATCCGTAATGCCTGCAGATACTTGGCGGTCACATCAGAAAGCGTGTCCAGACGCTGGATCTCAAATTGCTGTTGCAATTGACTGGATTTGGCATCGACCAGATCGACGCGTTTCTGCCGTTTATCGCCCATTTCAACAAGCTGGCTTAACGATAGAGTTAATTCCGCACCGGAAAGACCCCGGCTATTGCCGGAGCCCAGCACATTTTCCAAATCTGCCTGTAATTTGGGATTGGGTGGCAACCCAGCCTGTAGTTTCTGTGCTTCAAGCGCGCGCTGTTGATAGGGGAACGGCTGTAATCTCGGACTCAGTAATAACGTGCGCTCTAGCGCTGTGGCCAGATTCAGACTTGTTCGGTTATCTGCGTTCACGGCTGACGTCGCTAACAATAGAGAGATCAGCAACAGCGGTATCAATACCCTGTCGGCGAGCGAATTTATTTGATAATTCATGATGAACTCCATAACACCACCAGCTTAGAAGCAGGCAGCAAAACTAAAAGTTTTTTAAAACGTTATGGAATTAAGCGTTGGGGGGCGGTAACAGAGGGGAATAATACAAAGTCACCAGCTGACTGCTGCTGGTGTGGGCAACGGCATCAGCCGTCCGAGCCTGAAAAAATAGTGAATAACTGACTAAATCCGCAACCAAATGCAGATGCAGCTGATGGTCATGATCAAGATTCTCATGCTGATAGTCATGATCAGCATGACTATGCGCAATACTCAAATGGGCTGAATAATGATCGTCTGGGAGGTGAGCCACAGACGCAGTAACGCCACTGACCATCAATAAATTGATGATAACAAAGAGAGCGGTCAGTATGCGTAAGCGGTCAGTCATGAAACAATTCTAGCGTGATTGCATCGTTAAAGTCAGCCTTTTAACAACACGGCATTTTCAGGAATATCCTGTTTCAACGTTTCACAGTCACCCTGGGCCGGTTGCTGTTCAGGATCACGATTTTTAAACCATATACGGCAAAAACCCGGTGAGGGAATATATTCGGCAGGGACTGCACTGGACGATCCCGAATAACGATCACTGTTGACGACACTATAAGCAGCACAACTGCTCATAGCAGCCAGTATCGGCAAGATCAGTAGTCCTTGAAGACGGGTTATCGATAATTTCATCTTGTAATTCCTCAGCAATGTCTGACTATTGAGCATCTGCCAGTTTAGCGGCTTTTGCAGCAGGTCTATCAACGCAAGTAAAGGCAATTAAGTTGGCAAAAAAACCAACCACCAAAGCATCAATCTGCCATGGCTGCTGTAATACTACATTCCAGACAATGGCAGAGCCGATTCCAGCCACCGCTCCGGCAATAAACCGTTTACGACTCACATAACAGCCCAGAATTGCCATCGTCAAAGGCACTAACACGGTTGGGGCCCAAAAGTTATACGCATAAATCAGAATATCGATTACGCTATCAATCGATAAAGCAAAAACCATTGATGCAATGCCCACTAATAATGTGACTACACGAGCGAGCATTAATTCTGCTTTGGCTGTTAAGGGTGTTTTCCGTAATGGCCTGACAATATCATTACTGAAGGCAATTGATGCCGAATTTAAAAACGAATCTGCTGAAGACATAATGATAGAAACAATGGCTGCTGCCACAATACCTTGCAGGATTGGCGGGACAGCCTGTTGAATAACATAAGGCATCGCTAAATTAGCATCTAGTGAGGGTTGCATGGCTAATGCCACTAAACCAATCAAACCGGTAATGGCAAAAAACGGAATCGAAAACAATCCGCTTAATAATGACCCACGAATAACATCTTTACTGCTTTTACCAATTAACAACCGTTGCAAATAGGGTGGTACCAACGTTTCACCCAGCATGAATGTCATAAATAACGATAATAATGCAATAACTGCCAATGGTTCTATGGGTAAGGTAAAGTGCGTTGCAGGTAAATTGTTTTGCATGGACTGCCAGCCACCAACATGCTGTAAACCAAAATACAATGTCATCGGGATGCCGAAGGCCAGCACGATAAATTGAATAATATCGGTCCAGACCACGGAACGCATTCCACCAACCGTTGCATATGCGATAACAATGCCGCAACCAATCAATACACCCCACACCCGATCAACATCAAGAAACAGGTTAAACACATAACCCATAGCACCAATTTGGGCGCCGAGGATCCCCGCGCACAGGGCGAGCGAAAATACACCACTGAATAGCCGGGCCCCTTTACCGTAATGTTCATCCATAATATCGCCTACTGAAATGGCATTTGGATAACGCATCATTTGCGGTGCAATATAGCGGGCGACCAGAATTTCTTTTATGCTAAAGCCCCATAACGCAACAATATTACTGATGCCAACCAGAAATACCTTTTCGGCATTTCCCATGGAAAATCCACCACCGATAAACGATGCCGATAAAGTGGCAAATATCACCAGCATGCCAAAAGATTTCCCTGCCAGAGCATAATCCTGCATGGTTTTTATGCCACGTCCGGCCCACAAGCCTATAAGCAGCACAAAAAACAGGTAAATAATTACAACAAGGGTTTCCATATCCACTTATCCAAGAAATGAAGTCAGGTAGAAGCTTACGTGTTTTTCAGGCATTAAAAAACCACCCGAGACAATGTCTGGGGTGGTTTCAATAAAACTTGTATTGTGAAACGTTAAATTCTTGTCACACTTTTACATTAATGATATTGCCTACATTTCCCTGAGGCACCGGAACAGCATCCAGTAACTTCAATACTGCCTGGCCTTGGGCCTCAATCTGATCATTGCTGAGTTTAAGCGTCGCAACCATTTGTTGCTGGGCTGACTGCTGAACGGACAACTGACTTGCCATTGCAGCAACATTCGTTGTATCCATTATGCCTTCCTAAAAACTTATTCTAAATGCTATATCGGCAGCTTATTTCAAAACTTTATCAGCAATTTGTTCAACAACAAACCCCAATACTTGCCGTATTTCATTTCGTGGCTGATCTTCCATCTCAGCAATCTCAGCAGCTGAGAGACCTTCAGACCAATGTTGACGGACAATACGCATTTTTTCAGCCGTTAATGAACTAAGCACTTCTGCTGTCATTTGATCCTCTATAAATTCAGGATCTACTTCACTTAGCTCCAGCTCACCGGTTACCGGCATTCTATCCTGCTGTCCCCACCTTTCAAGTAACAGACCCGCTTTGCTGATCCGTTCCTTACGCTGGTTTTGCAACGCTTCAATCCGCACTTTACCAGCAGTACGATTCAGTTTTTTTCCCACAGCACACCTGCCTGACGTCAATGAACTGAATGTTAATAACTTTTGATGACCAGCAAATTAGCTGGTCAGAAAAGCTTTATTTTTCTTCAAAGAAACGCTTAAATACGTCTTTCGCCGTATTACGCGTGTCCTCATTGTAACCGACAACCAACCCGGCAAGTAAAGTCGCTAAAACCGATTTGCCAGGATGCTGATGTACAATCTTGCTGAGTGCAGGCGTAATAACTGCTTGCAGAACATTTTCCAAATCATCCACATCCGGTTTACTGGACTTCTGGATACCTGGGGATGCTTGTTTTGTGCGGTAAACTGCAAATTTTGCTACCAGCATCACCAGGATGGCAGTAAGAGCATAACCACCAGCGGTGATGACGGCAGCAATATTTGGTGGGTAATGAGTCAATAACGCAAGATAGACGGCAAAACCAGCGAAGCCAAGCGCAAATATGCCTAACAGCGTTGCCACTGCTAGCGCTACGGTATTAATTTGTACTCTTGATCGCCAGCCCATAGATGTCTCCAGTAACCAATATCCGTATCAGATGTGATGTTAGCGATCCAGAATTTTGCCTAGAACCAAACCTAAACCAAAAGCAACAGCCATACTACTATATGGATGGCTTTCTACTTCATTTTGAACTTTGCCAAATGACTCTTTAACTTGATCCTGTGCCTGTCCAGCTGCCACTTTGACACGATCCTGGCTCTCTTTTGCGTACGCTGACGTCATCTCTCTTAATGTTTTAGTAACTTCTGCAAAATCTTTACGCAACGTATCCAATTGTTCCTGGAGTTCCTGGTTGGTCGCTTGAGTTGTTGCCATTTGACTATCTCCTTGAATAAATTTTGATGATTTTGAACCGTTCAATATCGGACACCAAAGTTAGACTAATTACTTCATCAATTAATCGGTCGCTTCTTCAATAGCGTCACCAGTTTCTTCTACACTTTCATCTATCGCTTCACCGGCTTCTTCAACTGGGCCTTGATCTTCACATGCTGTGAGAAAACCGGCACCTGACAAGACAAAAGTCATTAATAAAATTCTGGATAAAAAGCGGAAGGCGTTGGAGTTAATATTTTTGAACATAATCGTTTACCTCGTTGTTTAAAGAAAAGACAAAACGTTGAAGCACTTATTTATATTGGAAAAATTCAATACTTTTTCAAGTGTACTCTCACGGTAACTTTTGGGTTTATTTTTTGCTTTAACCTGTGTTAAGGATTTTTTTACTTAAACTTTCTATGGTGAATGCCCCCTTCAACTTTTACAAGGATATACCATGATTAGTTGGGCGTTAACATTTCTGATTATCGCAATTATTGCCGGTGTTTTAGGCTTAAGTGGTGTTGCAGGAACTGCAAGCAGTATTGCCTGGATTCTATTTGTGGTGGGTTTAGTACTTGCACTGATATTTTTTATCACCGGACGTAGACCACCGCTTTAACCTTTAAAAAATTTAAATAAATAATACAAATTATAAGGTTTAGTATAAATCTGATCCTGGTGATAGCGCAGGATTGAAATGAGATAAAGTCACCCCAGCCATTCAATTTATTTAGTAAGCATAGCCTACCAAATTGTTAGATGGTTACCTTTTGGCACCGCCCGTTTTTCGGGTGGTGTCTTTTTTTTGATTAGCGCTAATTTATTAAATTGACTTCACATATTTCCGGGGTATATTTCTTTCGAATCACATTTTTTAGTGAATATAAAGGAACGCTTATGAGTTTGCTCTTGGCTGAGAGCTGTATCGTTCATCAGTTCCAAAAATTCGCCGATCTCAACGAACATGAAATTCGCTTACTACAAGGATTGGAAAAAAATCTCCAAGAATTTGAGGCTGATCAGCCTATGGCCTTTGAAGGAGGTAAAGCCGAACGTTTTTTTACGCTTCAGTCCGGCTGGGCTTGCGCCATGCGGACACTTACCGATGGACAACGTCAGGTACTGGATATTTTTCTACCAGGTCAGATCCTTGGACTGCGAGAGATTGGTTTTAAACACAACCTTTCCGAATTCAGAACATTAACTCAAGTCAAAGCCTGTCCTTTTCCCCGGCAGCGTCTAACTGATATTTTTGATCAAGCACCACGTTTAACCGATATCTTTTTTTTGATCCTTGCCCGGGAGCAATCCATGCTGATCGAGCGGGTCATTAATATTGGCCGACGCAGCGCCGTTGAGCGGCTGGCACACTTTATTGTGGAAATGAAAGTAAGGCTCAATGTCGAAGCTGACAAATTTGAATTACCCATGAATCAAACGCTAATTGGTGACACCTTAAGCCTGTCTTCAGTCCATGTGAGTCGTACCTTTAAAGTACTGCGGGATGAGGGTTTACTTGACTCCAATAATGGTGATATTCATATTTTGGATCTGGAAGGTCTCATCGATATCTCTGGGTTTGATCGTAACTATTTAGAAAGTCATTCCAACTGGGCCAGACAGGACTAAACCTTACCTAAACGCTCGATAACAGTCACATCATCGATGGAATCAACGTCAGCTAATACCCCCCTTTCAATTGTCTTAATTTTGTGAATCTTATCCGCTTCTCGCTGTAGCAGGTTTTTGGCACCTGTATCTCCCTCTAACGCCATCAACTCATCTTTATAAACACTCTTAAATCCAACCGGGTGACCACGTTGATCGTCACAATAGGGTGCCGTAATGTCGGCACCCTGCTTTAGGTTCAGACAGATCTGCTGTAACACAGCATGAGGAATCAATGGCATATCGGCCAGACCAATGACCCAGCCGCCAGCTCCACCTGTAGCGGTGATAGCCGCTTTAAGGCTGTGGCCCATGCCATAAATTGCCTGTTCGGCTTCAATCAGATTAAGTTTTTGATACTGTTGCTCCGACCAGCTAATAATTGCATCTTTTAACATCGGATTATCCGGCCGGATGACAATGTATAATTCATCAAACACCGAACACCACAATTGCAGCGTATGCTGAATCAATAGTTGCTTTTTGTTCGCTATGGTTAGCTCATGTAATAATTTGTCAGCGCCAAAACGTGATGATTGTCCAGCGGACAGAATGATCCCGGTGGGAGTCATTAGCTGATTCATTTAATTACAAACGGATTGAATTTCTGCAACCTGGCTTGGCTTACTACTAGCCACTGCTGATCGTCTTAGCTGAATTAGCTCAGCCAATATGGCGATAGCAATTTCAGGCGGCGTTCTGCTGCCAATCGGTAAACCTACGGGTCCATGCAATCGCTCAATTTCCGAAGTCGATAAATCAAACATCGCCAAACGTTTCCGACGATTGGCATTATTGCTTTTACTGCCCAATGCACCGACATAAAAAGCAGCTGACTTGAGCGCTTCCAATAACGCCATATCATCCAGTTTGGGATCATGGGTTAATGCCACAATGGCGGTATGTGCATCCGGTTGCATGGCCAGCACTGCATCATCCGGCATCAGGTTGAGCAGCTCTACTCCATCCACGTCCCAGCTTTCCCGCATTGCATCACGCGGTTCACAAATTGACACCTGATAATCCAGCGACTGCGCCATCTCCGCCAGATAAGCCGATGTCTGGCCTGCACCGATAATCAATAATCGCCACCTTGGTCCATAGACTACAGATAGGTGCTGATCTGTGATTTGCACTGCAGTATCAGTAACTTTGGCATCGCTGCAATGCGATTGTAGTGAAGAAAGGTTTAATTCACGTTTTATTAATCGATGGCCATTTATTGCATTGAGAATTTCAGCTACCCATATGTTAGTTTTAACGGGCTCGACCACCAGCTCCAATGACCCGCCACAAGGCAGATTAAAGCGTTGAGCTTCATCCCGGGTCACGCCATACACCATTAATTTGGCCTGCTCTGTTGGCAGTTCGCCGGACACAGATTTACTGGCCAGATCATCTTCAATACAGCCTCCGGAAACCGATCCGACCAACACACCATCACTGCGTAACACCAGCATGGCACCCGGTTGACGTGGGCTGGATCCGAAGGTTTTCACCACCGTCACCAGCCATACCATCAAATCGGCTTCCAGCCATTTCTGCAATGTTTTAAAGACTGAAAGGTCAACACTGTCCATAATCAGCTTTCCAGTTGATAGCGAATAGGTAAATTACGGATCCGCTTACCGGTCGCAGCAAAAATAGCATTGCATATTGCCGGTGCAATTGGAGGCAGGCCCGGTTCGCCCACACCGCCTAATGGCGTATTGAAATCATCTGCGGGCAGTAAATGCACATGAATTTCGCGAGGCGATTCATTCATTCGAGTCACTTGATAACTATCAAAATTATCCTGCTCTACCGCACCGTCTTTAAAACTGATTTCACCAACGGTGGCCAGACTAACACCCATGATGCAGGCCCCTTCCATCTGTGAGCGTATTCGCTCTGGATTTACCTGAGGCCCACAATCCACAGCAATATCCATTCTCGGAATAGTTAACTCACCATCTTTTGACACCTCCACCTCTACAATAGCAGCGGTAAAGCTGACAAAACTGTAATGTGTTGCCAGCCCTAGTCCTCGCCCAGCCGGCAAGTCGCGTCCCCAGTTGGCTTTTTCACAAACGGCTTCGACTACCCGGCGTAATCTGCCTGTATCTAAAGGATATTTTTCCGGCGATTCCCCATAGTTCCATTCATCGTTCAGTTCTACCGGATTAATTTTCCGTGCCGGACCAATCAGTTCCAATAAAAATGCTTTGTGATCACGGTCCAAATCATGGGCCATTTCAGCAATAAAGGACTGGATCGCAAACGCCCGTGGAATATTGGCCACCGAACGGAACCAGCCAATCCGGGTATGGGCCTTGGCTTCCGGGTTTTCTATTTGCACGTTGTCGATGGCAAACGGGATATTCATTACCCCCATGCCCAGCTCAATCGGCATTTGATGTACTGAAGAAGCATCAAAGGTTGATGATATCGACGGTGCTACGGTGCGGTGTAACCATGCCGTGGTTTTACCATCAGCATTCACCGCGGCTTCAAGATGTTCTATTGAAACTGTGTGTAGATAGCCATTGTGTATATCGTCTTCACGAGACCAGGTGACCTGCACAGCACGTCCCTCCATTGCCTTGGAAAGTAATGCGGCTTCGACTAAATAGTCAGGCTTTGATTTACGGCCAAAGCCACCACCCAATAAGGTGACATGAATGGTGACATCCTCAGGTGACATTTCCAGCCATTTGGCAACGGTGTCTTTACTGGCTTGCGGGGCCTGGGTGGGTGCCCAGACTTCACATTTTCCATCCTGAATTCGGGCTGTAGCAACGGGTGGCTCCATCGGCGCCTGAGACAGATGTGGTATGTAATAATCTGCTTTGTAGGTTTTATCTGCAGTTTCTAACGCTTTAGCAAAATCACCACTGCTGCGGAGGACTTTGCCGCCAGAGGTTGAAGCGTCTTTGAGCATTTGTTGACGATATTCCTCGGTGTTATAACTAGCATTTTCGCCATGATCCCACTCGATTTTCAGCTTTTCACGGCCTTGCATGGCCGCCCAGGTATTTTCAGCAACCACGGCCACACCACCTAACGGATTAAATACCGCAGGTGGTGGACTGCCTTTCAAGGTCACGACTTTAATCACACCGGGGACTTTCAAGGCTTCACTGTCATCAAATGACTTCACTTTGCCACCATAGACCGGTGGACGGGCAATCACCGCGTGAACCATTCCATCAACTTGCACATCAATTCCGTAGATAGCTTTACCGGTAACAATATCTTCACCATCAATCAGCTTGGTGGATTGCTTACCGATATAACGGAACTGATCCGGGGTTTTTAAGCGCAATGTTTCGCGCTCTGGAACATCCAGCGCTGCAGCAGCTTTTGCCAATTCACCATAACCCAACATTTTGCCGGAAGCCCGGTGTTTGATTTGATGATTTTCAGCGAAAACCTCATCTACACTCACACCCCAATGTGCCGCAGCGGCCGCCTCCAGCATCATTCTGGCCGCTGCACCGACATTTCGCATCGGCATAAAAAAGTGTCTTACACTGCGCGAACCATCAGTATCCTGATTTCCATAACGTTCTTCATCACCGGGGGCCTGGATAACTTTAACTCTATCCCAGTCCGCTTCAAGCTCATCAGCCACGACCATCGGTAAGCTGGTTCGCACTCCCTGCCCCATTTCTGAGCGATGGCTGACAATCGTTACGCTGCCATCTTCTGCTATCGCAACAAATACCAATGGATTATCAACCCAGCCATGAGGCATGGCATCTCGTCCATATTTTGGCGCTTCTTCATCTTCGGCAAAACCAGTAAAGGGCATGCCCACGGCTAATACAAATCCCGTTAAGGCAAAGCCTTTTAGCAGATTACGGCGACTAATATTAGTGATTTCAGTTTGCAGACTTTCTTTTTTGAGTTGCGAGTTCATTGGACGCCTCCGTTATTGGTGGCGGCCAATTTAATCGCATCTCGTATTCGATTATACGTGCCACATCGACAAATATTGCCACTCATCGCATTATCAATATCGGCATCACTGGGGTTCGGGTTATCACGCAATAAAGCAGTAGCAGAGACTACTTGACCAGACTGACAGTAACCACATTGCGGCACACCCAGCTCTACCCATGCCTGCTGAATTACCTGGCCAACTTTATCTTTACTGACTGCTTCCACGGTAGTGATTTGTTTGCCTTGTGCTGCACTTATCGGGGTTGAACAGGAACGAATTGGCTGGCCATCGAGCATTACCGTGCACGCACCACAGAGCGCCTTGCCACAACCAAATTTAGTGCCGGTCATGCCCAGCACATCGCGTAAAGTCCAAAGAATGGGCATATCTTCAGGCAAATTAACTTCATGGCTCTCGCCATTGACTGATAATTTCATGAGGGCTTTCCTGTAGTAAATTTAAAGCGTAACCGGCTGTTGACAACGTTATCAGCTGCATATTATGGTTAGATTAACGATACGAAATTATCGTAAAGTTGCATTTAAAAGCTGTCGGACTCGCTAAGATTTAGTCACCATCGATTCCAACATGCCATTCACAATTCGTGATGCTTCATCGGTTTTGGTGCCCCGAAATATCGAGACCAAAAGCTTCGCTTCGTTATAAGCGGTATCAATTTCCTGACGGAACAATTCACGAAAGCGTTTACCTCCTATTACAAAGGAGCCTTGCTGCTGGGTAATCTGATCAAAAATCTGACCCTCAGTGACACTATGGCTTTGCACAATCAACTGTCCGGCCAGACGACTGAATACCGGAACGGCCATAACAAAAGTGATCAACTTGTTAACTTCACGTGGACTTCGCTGTTTCCAATACTGAGCATAAGAAGAAATCTTACGAAACGTGCGCCAATCCACTTCCGTCAGTTGTGCTATGGGTCCAGAAGGCTGCGCGCCATCAAACAAATGCTCCAGATCCACACAAAATGCATGATAATCCGGTAACGCGGCCAATGACAGTTGCGTCGCAATATTGGCGATATCGGCCTCCAGCTCCTCACGGGGCTCCAGAGTTCTGTCGTAAAAAATAACCGTTGAGTGGAATTGTAGAGTTTTACTGTCCTGCCAAAAACGGATTGCTTTCAGTTTTGGATGAAACTCTGCGATAACAGCCACTGAGGCAAAAAGTTGATCCAGATTATCCATAGCACCGGTTCACTATCAGAATTAATTTTGTCTTTGTCCTTGTGACAGAACAATCACTAAAAATATTCAACTTGTAAGCTAGGGCTTGTTGATCTCTCAGAGACTAAGCATACATAAAAAAATCCCGATGTTTGCCACCGGGATTTTAGTATCTGATTTCCAGCTTTATCAATTCAATGCGTTTAACGCAGCATCATAATCAGGTTCATCAGCGGTTTCGGCAACTTGCTCGGTGTAAATAACTTTGCCGTTTTCATCAATGACGACGACTGCACGGGATAATAGCCCTTTTAACGGACCGGTTTTAACCGTAACGCCATAGTCTTCACCAAAACTTGAACGGAATGCTGAACCAACTTCAACTTTATGCAGACCTTCAGCACCACAGAAGCGGGCCAAAGCGAAAGGCAGGTCTTTTGAGATACAGACTACCGTGGTGTTATCAAGCGTCGTAGCTTTTTGATTAAATTGACGAACTGACATTGCACAGGTGTCAGTATCAATGGATGGAAAAATATTCAGTACGATGCGACCACTGATATCCGTTAAATTCAGATCAGACAGATCGTCTTTTACTACTGAAAAATCAGGCGCTTTATCGCCAACTTTAGGCAGATTCCCCACGGTCTCGAATGGATTTCCTTTCAAAGTGACTGTTGCCATGCTATTGCTCCTTATTCTTTATCAACCAGATAGTGAGCCTACACCCAAGCTGTGGGATGTCAAATACATGCTTCTCTGGATAAAAACATACTAACTCGCAGACGATTACTGTTCACAATTTTAGTTAACCGGATTGATTTTACATTTAAGCAAACATTTTAAAATGATAGGGCGATTGTCCCCACCTCTCAAAATAAATCAACGTTACGCTCTACCCAACAGGCTAAAAAGGCAATAGATCATGTTTTAATCTTCAATATAAACAATAAAGTACATGTGCCTTAACAACGCTGTATCAGCGGACAAATTTCCCGTGACAGTCTTATAGTCAACAAATCTTGTTGATAATACCTCGGGAGGCAAATAGCCATGGCCAGTGTAATGAAAACCATCCATCACGGCGGCTGTCCGCTCGACTGCCCTGATACCTGTTCGATGGTTTACGAAGTCGAAAATGGTCAGTTACTTTCTGTTCGTGGAAACCCCGAACACCCAATGACGCGTGGTGGCTTGTGCGTCAAACTCAAAGATTACGAAAAACGTCATTATCATCCCGAGCGCGTTTTACATCCGATGCGTCGCGTTGATCCTAAAGGCCGTGGCCAGTTTGAACAAATCAACTGGGATGAGGCACTGACCGAAATTACCGACCGCTGGAAAGCAATTATTGAGGAGTATGGCCCGCAAGCCATTATTCCTTATAGCTATCTAGGCAATCAGGGCCTGGTAAATGGGTTAAACGGTGGCGATGCTTTCTTTAACAAAATGGGCGCCACCGTTTGAGAACGGACTTTTTGTGGTGAAGGCTCAGGCACCGCATGGCTGTTAACCGTCGGTCCAACGGCCGGTGTGGATCCCGAAAGTTTTATTCATTCCAAGTACATTATCATCTGGGGCTGTAACTCCGTCAGCACCAATCTGCATCACTGGCATATTGTGAAAGATGCCCAGAAACGCGGCGCTAAAATTATTGTCATTGATCCTTACAAATCCAAAACAGCCAAAGAAGCTGACTGGCATCTTTCCCCCAGACCAGGTACCGATGGAGCTCTGGCCATGGCAATGATGCATACCATCATTGAAGAAGGATTGGTCTATCAAGATTATGTCGATAACTATACTGTTGGGTACGCAGAATTAGCTGAGCGCGCTAAACAACGAACCTAAGAATGGGCAGAAGAAATTACCGGAGTAAGCGCTCACGACATTCGCCAGCTTGCACGCGAATTTGCCACCACCCAACCTGCAGCCATTCGCCTGGGGGTTGGTTTGGAACGTAATTATGGTGGATCGGGCAATCAGCTCCTTACCCGCATTAGTCGGCGCATGGCGGCATGTTGGCGGTGGTGCTTTACAATTCCCGGTCTGGGAACATCCTTATAAATTTGATGTTATCTGCCGACCGGATTTAATCCCGCAAGGTACTCGGGTGATCAACGCCATCCAGATAGGTCGCGCCTTGACCAATGAGATGAACCTGGATATTCCAATCAAATCGATGATGTGCTGGAATGCCAACCCTGTCACCCAAGCAGCTGAAACGGACAAAATCATCACGGGCTTGATGCGAGAAGACTTATTTCTGGTGTCGGCCGAACACTTTCTGTCGGATACTGCGTCTTTTGCTGATATCGTTTTGCCTGCTTCGATGGGCGCAGAAATGGCAGATATGGTGTTGTCATGGAGCCATCTTCACCTACAATGAAATCTTTCGTCGGCTCGCGGCCAAGATGGGCTACGAAGAAGAAAACTTCAAATGGAGCGATAGTGAATGTCTGGAAAATTATGTGGACTGGGATTCTCCAGCCTGTGAAGGCATTGATTTAACCTATCTGTTTGAACATGGTTATGCCCGCCTTAATGTTGGAACCCGAGATAACCGTGCACCGCACAAGGCCGGTAATTTTCCAACGGCTACCGGCAAATGTCATTTCCGTATTGATGATGCCACTAACTTTGTTGCCGGCCCATTCAGACAAATGTATGACGGTTTTCAGCCCGGTGAACCGCTGGATAGCCTGCCGGATTATGTGGCTTCAAGAGAAATGCCACAAACCAATCCGGAACTGGCTAAGCGTTTTCCATTGAATATCATTTCACCGAAAAGTCATGGCTTTTTGAACTCCTGTTACGCCAACATAGACAACAAGCTCAAAGCACAAGGTGATCAGTTTGTCATGATCAGTGCTGCTAATGCCGATCTAAGACAGATCCAACAGGGAGATACTGTTCGAGTATTTAATGACCGGGGCGGTTTTGATGCCAAGGCACAGAGCACCGAAGATGTCAGCCCGGGTATTGTTGTGGCTACGCTCGGATATTGGCGTCAACGCAATAATGGCACGGTGAACTGTGTCAGTTCAGCAGAGTTTGTTGATATGGGGCATGCGCCAACCTTCACCGATAATCTGGTGCAGGTGGAGGCTATTAGATAGTCTAAGGCTTTTTTATCTTTCATATCCACCACTGCTGGCGACTATTTTTGTGTCCAACCAGACGGAGATGAACGATCAATAAACCCTAGAAGCGGATATCATGAGTTAGTCGGATATCCGCTTTTATTTATTCTGTATCAGCTTCCTGATTGGCTACTGTAATCGCTTCTTCACGTTGTTCGATAGCCATGGTTTCCAGCAGTTTACCCATTGATTGCATCAACCAGTAACAGGCGTAGATACGGTCATAATAAACTTCGGTATAGTCAATGCCTGCACTAAGCAATTCATTCTCAGTATCTAATAAATCAACTAAGGTGCGTTGACCCACGCGAAACTGGGATGCATAAGCTTCACGAGTTTTTTCGGCAGCTTCAACGCGTTGCTGTAAGCCGGGTAAACGATTATTAGCATTTTCCAGTGCATTCCAGGCCAGGCGAACATTCAGCCTAATTTCCCGCTTTGCCCGATTAATCAGCTCTTTTTGCTGTTCACTCAAATGTTCAATTTGTTCCACCCGAGCCATGTCTGCGCCGCCATTCAGCAGGTTATATTGCAGGCGGAACATCGCATAAAGGCCTTTATCATGGCCAGACAAACCATCAATGTTATTGTCGGCTGATGCACCCAAATCCAGATCTATGCGAGGATGAAACGCAGATTTAGCTGCATTTTCCTGCGCCAGAGAGGCTTCGTGATCGGCCAGTGCGCTGCGTAGGGTTGGATGCTGGTTGTAGGCGATATTTACCGCATCATCCAGCGTGGCAGGAGCGTTATCGCAGCAATCATCACCTGGATTGGTGATATCTTCCGGCATGATGCCAACAACCCGCTGAAAGTTGGTTCGGGCATCTTCGATATTGCCAAGTTGTGATTCAAGATTTGACTGTGCCAGAGATAAACGTGCCTGGGCCTGTTCAACATCGGCCTGACGGCCTACCCCGCTCTCCGCTCGTTGCTGGATCTGAGAAAAAATTGTTTCATGCGATTTCAGGTTGGTTTGGGTCAGTTCCAAAAGATCCTGACGACGCAGAACATCAAGATAAGCTTCAATTGCCTGCAAACTAGTACGTTCAGAAATATCCGTTACTGCATACCCGGCCGAGTCGGCAGCGGCGGAGGTACGATCGACCTCGCTTTTGGTATAAAAGCCGTCATATAACATTTGCTTTGCGGTAATGCTGGCCTCGCCTCGCGTCAGCGTCTCGCTGTCGGGGCGTGTAGCAGGATTCTTGGTATATTCCCGACCATATCCCAAATTCAGGTCAACTTTTGGCGCATAACCAGCGCGTGCCTGATCAATCGTTTTATCCACACTCAATCGGCGGTATGCTTCGGCCAGAACTTCAGGGTTGCTTTGAATGGTCTGCTCGACGGCCTGAACCAGCGTCTGCGCCAGAATTGTCGGAGAAAAGGCCGTTACACCCGTCAACAAAGTAGTGCTTAGTGCGAGTACTTTAATTTTTTTGTTCATCTATCCAACACTCCATCAGCGAACGTCTATTTCAACACGTCGATTTCTTGCTTCAGCAACTTCATCGGCAGTATCAATTAGCAGCTCCGATTCGCCCATACCCTTGGTTGTAATGATATTTTCCGGAATGCCTCGCCGTATAAGTTCCTGACGAACCCTCTCTGCGCGGCGTTCTGACAATCCAATATTATATTGTTCAAAACCCATAGTATCAGTATGTCCGATAACAATCGCTTCAGCAATTTGTCTGGTTTTTATTTCATCAAATACTTTTTGAGCCGCTGCTTCTGATTCTGGAGTAAACGTGCTGGTATCAAAGATGAAATACAGACGGGCGCGATAAGGTTCTGCAGGTAAAGCGGCCATCGCAGGCTCCATTTCGGGATCTGCTTCTACAGGCGGCTTAGCACAAAACGGTGATTCGCCCTCAGCCAGCACAAAAGGAGCTTCAACCTCTTGCCGCATTTCGGAAGTTGGCGTTTCTGGGCCAAACGAATTGACAGCACTGCTGTAACCGCTGCATCCGGTGATGAATACGGAAAGTAACAAAAAAGATAAAATTCGGAATATATGTGTCAGCATCATGGCGCTTCTTTAGTAAGTGGTTCGACTTTTACTGATAATGTTGAACATGAAGCCGTCAGCGTCGTCGTTGGTGTATGGACTTTTACTGCATCCAGTCTTTTGGCTGTCAATTGGCCACCAACTAATGCCAGCGTTCCATTAACAATAGATAAATCTGCCTGTCCTTGTTGTGATTGGTTATCAAAATGATAACTGTCAATCGAAAAACGAGTGTTGGGGCCAGCACCGATACGGGTGTTGTCGTTAAACAAAATCCCTACACTGCTATTGCTGTCGGTGTGTAATGCATCATCAATGAAGACTTCATCTCCCAAGCCAACTTTAACAAATTCACCGGCACGAATTAACTGCACATCACCCAGCAGTGTTTTTACCACTCCCACACTTTGAGCATACCCTGTCGAGCTAAAAAGCAGAGTGAAGGATAATAAAGCTAAAACTATTTTTTTAGGCACCATATCTCTCAGAACCATCCATTGGTCACAGCCGTTATAACGAAGTTATACGTTTGTTTTAAACACTATAAAAGGCGAGATTGCTCTAAATCGCATGAATCACACAATGGTCAGATCTATGTTTTATTCAAAAACTTCCGCCAACACAATGTGAATTCTGTCACATTTTTTCGAGATGACTATATTTAACAGAAAAAAAGCTTATGAATTCAATTTCTTCAAACCAACAAACTGTACATCAATTAATAATCGTTTCTTTTGGATTGACTGTTAACCACATTATCGGCATAAATAGCATCTGGGTGAAGAAAAAATACAATAACAAAATGTAGCTCCAAACAGAGTAGGCGATTTAATTGACGGTAAAAAATTACCTGCAATTACGTTTGTTTGCTCTGGCCTTAAAGATTGGGTTTCCCTAATTCTTTTTACACATTCATTTTTCTAAGGAATTAACATGAAAATTACAGCTGTATTTTTATCTTTATTTTTTATCTTTGGACTAGCTGCTTGCAATACGATTGAAGGCGCAGGCAAAGATGTAGAGGCTGCCGGTGGTGCAGTTGAAGAATCTGCACAAGAAAATAAAAACTACTAGTGTTACGTGCTTTTCAACGAACCTACTTAGTTAAGTTAAATGAAACAAGCCCTGCTGACATAACGTTCCGCAGGGCTTTTTTTAGCGCGATTTTTAATGTTTCAAAATCACATATAACGCATGAATAATGCCTGGAATGAATCCGAGCAATGTCAGCAATATACTTAACCAAAAATGTCCTTTAAAACCAACTTCCAGGAACACCCCTAAAGGTGGCAGTAAAATAGCGAACAGAATTTTGATTGGATCGGTCGCGGTAAAAGCCATATTCATTTCCTTTGTTTTGGTTCGTCGATTTATTGCACGAGCATTCAGTATAGACACACTTCACTCATCCACATTAACCTGTGTTTAATCAAATCCTGGACAATTACATTTTTAGCTACAGGTCGACTCAACTCTGCCAGATTTTTATCAGAGAATAATCGATAAGGATAAACTCGTGGATACACCACAAGACAGTCAAAAACCCTCGCTTGATGATGAAACTCTGGAACTGGCGCAACAACTGTTCGAACTGGCACGACAAGGTAATACTGAAGCACTGGAAAAACCGCTGGAACTGGGATTGGCTCCCAATATTCGCGACAGCAATGGCAACAGTCTATTAATGCTGGCGACCTATAATGGCCACGAAGCGATGACCCGACTTTTACTGCAACATGGTGCGGATCCTGAACTCGCGAATTTACGCCGCCAAACACCGCTGGCGGGAGTGGCTTTTAAAGGTTATGTAGATATCGCTCAAATACTGATAGAGCATGGTGCTGACGTTAATGCCACCACTCCTGATGGAAAAACACCACTGATGTTTGCGGCTATGTTTAACCAAACAGCAATCATGGAGTTATTACTCTCTCATGGAGCTAATGCTGATTTACAGTCCGCCGATGGCATGACAGCAATGAGTCTGGCGCAATCAATGAATGCTCAGGACAGTATTCGACTATTGTCCAATCGTTAGTCCTAGGGCTTGTTTATCTTTCATCTCCGCCTCTGTTGTGAGCTGAAAAAGCGTCAATCAAGGCACGAGGAGCGCCCTTTAGTTATTCTAAATAAGTGACGAGCAACGCAGACCGGCGCGCACCTCCCTGGCGCGCCGGCATACAGTCCATCCGTGGACATAAGTGGCGCTTTTTCAGTCACAACCCGTAGGGCTGGGACTATTTTTGCGCCCGCCTGCGTTGTCAATCACTTATGTAGGATGGCTACACTGCGCGCTTTCCGCCTTGTCGGACACAAAAATAGCCTCCAGCAGTGGGGGGGGAGATGAAAGATAAACAAGCCCTAACATATACACATAACTTTTTCTTATACGCATCATAAAAACATCTAACTTCTTTTTATCAAAAAAATATGCCTAAACTGCCTATGGTTTTTATTCAAGCAAGGTCGATGCTGGCTTAAATCAGTTTCAGCGGCAGTCCTGCTTCAAAAAACCTCTGATTTGCAAAATAAAAAGGTAGGCTTATGGCGTTAATATCAATGCGACAACTGCTGGATTATGCTGCTGAACACCAGTTCGCGATTCCGGCTTTCAATGTCAGCAATATGGAACAGGTCCAGGCTATTATGCAGGCAGCTGATGCCGTCGACAGTCCTGTTATTCTGCAGGGCTCGGCCGGTTCACGTTCTTATGCTGGTGAACCCTTTCTTCGCCATCTGATTCTTGCTGCAATAGAACAATATCCACATTTGCCTGTTGTGATGCATCAGGATCATGGAGCAGAACCTGCTGTCTGCGCACGTTCAATTCAATCAGGCTTTAGCTCGGTGATGATGGATGGCTCTTTGATGAGTGATATGAAAACACCTTCGTCTTTTGACTATAACGTCGACGTCACCCGTAGAGTGGTTGAAATGGCTCATGCCTGTGGTGTTTCTGTAGAAGGCGAACTTGGCTGTCTGGGATCCCTGGAAACCGGCATGATGGGTGAAGAAGATGGCCATGGCTCTGATGACAAACTGGATCACAGTCAGTTATTAACTGATCCTGATGAAGCCGTTGAATTTATCAGACAGACCCACGTAGACGCGCTTGCAGTAGCTATTGGTACCAGCCATGGTGCCTATAAATTCAGCAAGCCACCGACTGCTGATGTGTTAGCCATCAGTCATCTGCAAAAGCTGCAACAACGTCTGCCAAATACCCATTTTGTAATGCATGGCTCCAGTTCGGTACCACAGGATTGGTTGCAAACCATTAACAATTACGGTGGTGATATTGCTCAAACCTATGGTGTGCCGGTTGACGAGATAGTCTCCGGCATTAAATTCGGCGTACGCAAAGTCAATATTGATACCGATTTACGTATGGCTACCACTGGTGCAATTCGACAGTATCTGGGCCAGCCGGAACATGCCAGCGATTTTGACCCACGTAAATTCTATAAAGCCGCTACCACGGCAATGCAGGCGATCTGCCAATCCCGTTATGAAGCTTTCGGTAGTGCCGGGCATGCCAGCAAAATCAAAGTGATTTCACTGGAAAAAATGGTGAAACGTTATGCCTCCGGAGAACTCTCCCCCAAAGGTATCTGATTTCTCTCCGTAACAAATCTCTGCCTTTTTTCTTTGGCATTGGCAGTAAATGGCGTAACCGTTTCTTAAGGATAACAACCATGAAGCCGCATATCAGCTTGACCCAATTTATTATTGATCAACAACGCAGCATTCCCAACGCATCTGGCGATTTCACCATGTTACTGAGTGATATTGCCAGTGCTTGCAAGCGTATTGCTCATGCCGTCAGTCGCGGTGCAATGTCGGGTCAGCTTGGCAGTGCCGAAAGTGAAAATGTGCAAGGTGAAACTCAAAAACAGTTGGATATTATTACCAATGACATCATGGTTGATGCGCTGGAGTGGACCGGCCACCTGAGTGGCATGGTCTCTGAAGAAATTGATGAGCCGATTGTCATACCCGAGCACTTCCCCAAGGGAAAATATCTCGCTCTGTTTGACCCGTTGGATGGATCATCGAATATTGATATCAACCTGACCGTGGGTACTATCTTTTCAATATTAAAGGGTCGCGAAGGCTGTAATGCCAGCCTGGAAGATTTTCTGCAATCAGGCAGCCAGCAGGTTTGTGCGGGGTTTGTTTTATATGGTCCTTCAACCTTGATGATTCTCACTACCGGGCATGGCGTTAATGGCTTTACGCTGGATCCGGATATCGGGGAGTTCGTGCTGACCCATCGCAATATGACCATTCCCGAAGATTCGCAGGAATTTGCCATCAATATGTCCAACCAGCGTTTCTGGGAAGCCCCTGTGCAACGTTACATTGATGAATGCATGCAAGGCAGGCAAGGTCCCCGCGGTAAGGATTTTAATATGCGCTGGGTCGCTTCCATGGTTGCTGAGGCTTATCGAATACTGACCCGTGGCGGAATCTTTCTTTACCCTCTTGATCAGCGTCAGCCAGACAAAGGCGGCAAATTGCGGTTGATGTACGAAGCCAATCCAATCGGCTTTATTATTGAGCAGGCTGGAGGTCTTTGCTCAACGGGTCGACAACGCATTCTGGATATTCAGCCTGACGGCATTCATCAACGTGTACCTGTCATTCTCGGCTCAAAAAGTGAAGTTGAACGGGTGGTTGATTACCATCAGCAAACGTAACCAGAACCATTGTTCAAAACCGTTTTATCTAAGGTGTAAAAATTATGCGTAAACCATTGGTGGCCGGAAATTGGAAAATGAACAATCCAACTGAAAGCCCACGAACATTACTCCAGAATATTTTACACAGCGCCCATATGCTGGACAGTATTCTTTCCAGTAGTGAGAACGCTCTCCCAATAGATATCGCTCTGTTTCCACCATCGGTGTATCTCAGAGAAGCACAGGAAGTACTGTCCGGTTCCAGACTTCAATGGGGCACCCAAAATGTCTCAGCCTACGATGAAGGGCCTTATACCGGTGAAATTTCTGCTTCGATGATAAAAGGCTTTGGCTGTCACTACGTGTTAATTGGCCACTCAGAACGTCGTTGCCTGTATGAAAAGCTGGAACTCGATCAATACGTTTTAGATCAGATCGTCGCTGAAAAATATGCCCAGGCAATCAACAATGACCTCACTCCCATTATCTGTATTGGCGAAACCGAAGACGACTATGAGTCAGGGAAAACTGAGGAAGTGATTGCTCGCTTACTGGATATTCTAATTGCTCATAAAGGGCCAAAAGCATTAGCCAATGTAGTGTTGGCCTATGAACCTGTCTGGGCTATCGGCTCCGGCAAATCCGCCACCCCGGAATGGGCTCAAAGTGTACACAGCTTTATGCGCCAGCGAATTGCCAAACATGACCAGGCCAGCAGTGAATCTGTTCGAATTATTTATGGTGGTAGCGTCAAAGCCCATAATGCTGCTGCAATCTTCTGCCAAGCAGATGTTGACGGCGGCCTTATTGGTGGTGCCTCACTCGACGCCGAGGAGTTTATCCAAATCTGTTTTGGCGCGACTCAATCCTACACTTGCCAGCCTGGCTATGTGAATGTCCCGCCATGGTAGTCAGCAAAAGAGTGTGTGTTCGCCTGAGAAGAGTCTAAGCCTAAGGTATTTAATGGGTTTGAGAATGGAAACATAAGAATAAATACTTGGCCCCACACTTAGGAATTTTCAGGGTTAGTTAAGCTTTCTACTTTTACTTGGAGTTCTGTCAATAACTGTACGATACATGATTTATATCAGTCTAAATCCGTAATTATTGCTGGTAAAAACTCAATCATATCTTGAGCAATTTTCATCAACATAAAGTATGGGAGTGGACAACCAGCAAAATCAAAGTCAAATAAATACTCTATTAACTTGTCGTACATATTATTTTGATCTTCTCTATTTCTATCTATTGGGTGTGAACCACCGAATGCATTAGCAACTCTATTTATCAGCATTTTTCTTGAGATACCTATGAGTTCTAATTTTCCATCACCGTTTCTAAAATTTAATCTAATTACTTCAGCACCAAGCCATTCAATAAAATTAAGTTGTTTTTTTACTGGATAAAGGTTTAGGTTTGGCGTTTCCTTTGGTAAAGAAGGATAATTGTAGCTAATATCAGATACTCTCATCGGCCCATCAATACCGTCCTTAGCAAATCTAAATGCTATCGTAGAGCCTGATTTAAAGTCTTTTCTTGAAGCAAAAAAGTTGCCCTTATCCGCATGGGTAATTACATAATCAGGCATAAATGTAATAAAAAATTCTGTGTGTTTGTAATTTTTAAGTACTTGTTTATTGGGGGAGTAATTCTTGAATAGTCTATTTGAGAGTATCTTATTTCCAGAAATAGCTGCTAGCCTATCTTTAATATCTACCCATACTCTTAAAGCATGTGAGAGATCTAGTAAAGAAACATCATCATATGTCTTCTCAACATGCTCATAATGCCTTTTTAGACGCTTAAAATCGGTCTTTAATGCTTCTGGAACGGTCATTTAACTTTTTTACCTGAATAAAAATTATTAATTCATAATAACCTTATGCATTAAAATATGTTTACCGAATAGAATAAATCTTAGCCTTAGTACTATTCTTAAACTTGAGGCTAAAACAAGTTACATTCCATATATTGTCTACATGAAATAAAAACAAAAAAGCCTTAGAGCTAAAAAGCGCTCTAAGGCTTTGATTTAATTGGTGGGCCCACCAGGACTCGAACCTGGGACCAAGGGATTATGAGTTGGTGAAGTAGATTTTAACTTATTGTTTTTATTAACTATTAACCGTGATGCCCGTTGCTAATTTGCATCACAATGCAGAACTTTTCACAATTCATCCACGCAAAATTCCCGCAGGAATGTTCAACAAGACTTTTTGATTAAATCAAGGCATTTGATATTCAAGTATCAGGTAGCCGTCATCAAAACACCACTCATCTTCTTATGCCAGGAGTTTTTTAGCAGCATCATGCAACTTTTCGGAACCGAAAATCGTTAAGTAAGCCTTCTCAATTTAAGTTTTAACATCAATGAATGGATGGGAGTATCCATTATCAGTGCGAGTGTTCGGCATGGAGTAATCCCCCAAGCGCTCGAAAATAGAATTGAGGATTCCCTAAGCACGGAAAGAACAAACTCATCAGCTGTAATAGTGCATGTAATCAGTACAGCCTTCACCACTTTTCTATACAAGCTTTCCACCATCCTCGTTAAATTAAAAGGCAAAGATGCGACATCCTTGCCCCATGCCCTGACAGATAAATTTAAAGAGATCTCTGTCGACCTTAAAAAGTCACTGACCTGAGATCGAGGGGTCTAATTAGCTAAACACGCTGAACTTACAGCAATACAGGTATGGCAGTGTATTTCTGCGATCCTCAGGGTCCCTGGCAGCGAGGCACGAATGAAAATAAAAATGGCCTTATCCGCCAATATTTCCCAAAAAAGAAATCTTTAGCTCAGCATTCACAACAAACACTGAACGTAGTGGCTGAGCAACTAAATACTGCCCGAGGAAAACACTTAAATTTGAAACACCGAGACAGGTAATAGAAAAGTGTGTTGTGTTGATAGGTTGAATCTGCACTCCCGGTACCATACAACTAGCGCACCGCTGAGTTGAGGGGTTCTTTCTGTTGGGTCATATCCTCTTTCAGAATGCGCTGGATCTCCAGTATTGCTGACGCATTCTGTTGCACGCTGTGCCCCGAAATGATGACTTTCTCGGACTGCGCGCCAGGCAGGTGAGAGCTGCGGTAAGGCACCAGACCATCATCAGAATCAACGAGGGCCACATCGGGATTAGCTTGGGCCACGATCGAGTGATAACGCACCTGGGTAGAGATGGGAAAGCCCGCAGCCGCGCGCAAGAAAGGATCGTTCTCGTCGAGGTTGTCGACGCTATTGGGGATATACCCCAGGCTTTGGTGGCTACTGGCCGCCGCATTGGGCACCAGTGTGTGGGCAAGTTCTTCGAGCACCGTAACGGGAAAGTGAATGAATCCCGCCATCCAGCGCCCGAGGCACCCACCCGCGACTGATGTGCCCCGGTGCGGTGCTGCGATGAAGATGGCACGGCTGACATGCGGGAAGGGCTCGAAACTCAACATCGGAGCTATGCGTTCTATCTGCTTCAGTGTTAGCCGTCCGCGGTCTCTGGCCAGCTGCACCAGCGACTGGTCGGTTGACGATACCATCAAACGCGCAATGACACCGCCCATGCTATGCCCTACCAGTACGAGGTCGGACGAGGCAGGTGACTGGCCGGAAGGATCGAAATGCGCCAGCGTATCCTTTAGCGTTCTGCGAATCATTGCGTGGTTCAATGCGATCGGCATATTGGTCGGGTAGTAGACCTGCCAGAGCTGGTAGTGCTGGCGCAGCAACTCATCTCCCAGGATTTCGTTGGCGAGTTCCACCCAGGCTTCCGGGCTGCTGGCCAGTCCGTGGAGCATGACGATGACACGTCTGTTCGGATCATAGGGCTGCATCAGGTAGACGTGAGGGCGGTCAATGCCACCTTCACGTCCAAGCAGGCTGCGGAGCGACTGCCGTTTGAATTTGGCACGAGCCAACCATACGCCGTAACCGGCGGTGAAATTAGCCGCCAGGGGTACGCGCTGACCGCGCATCATGATGGCCGACTCCACATAGGGGTCATGCACCGTCAAACGGACCGTACGGGTTTGCAACACGCTGTCCAGGTCGTCTCCATCCGGGTGCAACAGAACCGTCATGGACGGCGCGGGCATCTCGCTCCAGGGTAGAGGCTGCTGATTGCGTTTGACAGCTGGACGGCCATCCCGAGTGGCGGCAGTAGTCAAGGGTTCGTCCGGCATGACTGCCACCAACTCGGCTCCAAAACCGTCGCGGCGGTAGAGGCTGCGCAGTCCGCGGAAAGACAACGACGAGGCTGGCAAAAGTTCGGCTGGCACCGCCGTACTGCCCGGCAAACGCGCGCTGCGCATATCCACGTGCAATTCCCAACCTGCGATGTTTCGTTGGGGCTGCGGTGGCAACTGCGTAGCCGTTTGTTGCCCAAATTCAAACATCGCGGTGGCGGCACGTTCGACAGCATAGTTATACCAGTCCCGTACTTGTGTCTGGCGATCCTCGAAGGCTCGCTCTCCTGGGGTATGGTCGCCGAGAAAGAGGTAGGCATAGGCGTAACGGATGGTTTCAAACCAGGCGGCTTGCTGCTCGGATCCGGGCTTCATGGCTTGCGCCTGCGCCAGCCACAGTTCGGACAGCGCAGCCAAGCGTCGATCCGTGGCCACCCCCTTCACCTCGACTAGGGCTTCAACGCAATTCGCTGAGACTGGTTTTGCACAAGCTTGCGCATCTAGGGCCGCCACCCTGATGGTCTGGGTCGTCGCATCGCTGAGCTTGCCGCGTGTCAGGATGTCGCTGCGCTTGAGTTCGATGGCCTCCTCGGCCGTCAGCGTATGAATTTGCACCACTGGGCCGAATTCGCTCAGAATCGAACAGCCTCCCAGCAACAGCGGGGCTATGGCCATCCATGCCACAAGGAAGCAGGGCCGCAGGAACCTCATGGATACACCTCGTTGGCCGGCACGCCAGGCACACCCTGCCGAATTGAAGTCGAGAAATTGGCCGCCGATGTGTCGGAAGCAAGGGCGCGTTCGTTGATGTACCCCAGTGCCTGCAGTTCTGCGTAGCTATAATCAGGTACCAATCCGTGCAGGTCGTAGACGTATTCCGCAAAGTATCCCGACAGCATCAAGCGATAGTCTACCGGCAACGCTGGCGATATGAGCCGAGCTAGCTCGAACACGATGGTCGTGCAGTTACTGGTCAAGGTGTTGTAAAAGCGGGGAGACCGCCGCAGTTCATTGGCCACATCCACATACTCCAGAAACAATGCGCGGACTTTCACCTGACTCATCTGCAACCGATAGAGATACACCTGCTCGCCTCGCGCATTGCTGCGTGTACGCACAATGTCACCCTCATCGGCGGCTACCAGGATCTGCTCGAACTGACGGAAGAATCCACCGACTGCGGAGAAGGACTCGTGGCGCTCCTTGCGTATTTCCAGTGAGAACACTACCTGCTCACCATCATCGAAGCCGAACGACACCAGTGCGTGAGCGATATGCGGCCCCATCCAGTAAGAAAGTAGCAAGTCGGCGCTACGCAGGCGGGCCAGATCGTACGTGCGGCTCTCCCAACGAGGCGTGTAGTCGGTTTCACTGCGCCATTCGAAGTTGCGTACATTTTTCAGTTGAACATAGTCGCCGTCGACCCTGGCCTCCAGCAATTGGGTGACATCGTCAGCCCATAGACGGTGGTGCGAGGGCTTAAGAGTGTTCCACCACACCGCCAGGAGAGCTACGGCACTTGCGAACGCCATTGCCGTGAGATTGCGTGACTTCCGGCTGGGCAGGCCCGTCGACGCCACCACCATCGATAACCCGGCTGCCGCCCAGAGCACAAGGGTGATCATGCGGAAAGCCGGCTGCAGCATCTGATGCCATAGAGCCAGTAACCCCCACGCAGTCAGCATCAGCACCGCAAAGCCGGTCACCAATCGCATAAGGGGGCATCTGGTCTTTTGCCTTTCCCTGCTCATCTAGGTTGCAAAAGCTCAAACAGCAGTTGCCGATGCGCATCCCGTGTTTGCGTGAGCGATATGGAAGGGGTGCCCCTGGATATCATTAAGGAGTTCAGCCACAGCAGTGCGGGAGCGAGTGCGAGTGGGAAAAAGTGCTCGGTCAAGACGCTTGGGCGAATGACTCCAAGCTCTATGTAACGTTGGATAATAAGCTGTGCCCGCTCCCGTAATCCGCACGCAACCTCCTCATGCCAACTCCTTACCAAGTCTGGCGTTCTGGAACTTTCGGCCAGAAGCAACCGGTAGATCGACATCGTGGCAGGGGAGCTAAAAGTCGCATACAGGCGATCTAGGTAGACTTCTACCAGTTCTGGCAACGTCAGAACTTCATCCGGGAGCCAGCCCTGGAAATCGCAAATCTGCTTTGTCGTACGTTCGAGCATGGCGTGAAAAATTTCTTCCTTACTGTTGAAGTGGGCGTAGATGCCTGCCTTGGACAATCCCGCACATTCCGCCAGACGCTCCATCGACACGGCGTTGTATGTCCGATCCGCAAACTCGATCAGGGCCGCGTCCAGTATTTCCCCTTTCCTGGCCGCAGAGGATAGGTAGCGGCGCTTTTCTGGTACGTCATTATTTTTCTTGGTTGGCATTCAAAAGTTCCCTGTTCAGAAATCTGTTGGATTGTGCCATGGGCTGGTCACCGGTTCCACCATGAAAGCCTGATCAGCCCAGGCTAATCAATTCCAACTTACGGGTATGTAGCGCCTGGCGAACTGCTAGTTGCGTTTATGGGATTGTACCGTGTAAAATAAAAAACAACCACCCGGTCGTTTGTTTTGAAGCATGTACGATTTGCAGGGATGTATACGAACCCGAAACCCTGAAAAATGAAGCAGTAAGAGCCTCCAGCGATCGGCCGCTAGAGGCATCGGTGCAGACCTTAATAAGGAAGTGGCGTGAGATTGATAACTCTTTCGAGAAAGGCCATACGTGACGTAAACGACCATCAAGGTCGCGCTCGATTACAGCGTTTGTTGATGATTGACGTGCCGACGCAACGCTGTACGTGGGTGGCTACTCCTATACAGCCAGGCTCCATTCAGCTAGCCCCCCCTACGGAATGTGACTATGCCCCCAGCTCTTCCCTTATTTCCTGAGTTCAGGCTGCGCACTTTCTCGCTGGCGTTGAGCGCCGTCATATTTACTGGCTGCATGTCGCTCGCTCCTGCTCCTTACACCCCGCCGCTGCCGGTACCCGAGGTTTGGCCTGATCATATTGAATCGGGCACCGAGGGTGTCCGCGGGGGAGAGCTTGCCTGGCAGGCGTACTTCACGGATCCTTTGCTGCAACGCCTCATTAAGACAGCTCTGGAGAACAACCGCGATCTACGCCTGGCCGCGCTGCGTGTCGAGGAAGCCAGCACGGCATTCCGTATTCAGCGCTCGGATCGATTTCCTGCCGTACGCGTCGGGGCCCAGGGTGGAAGCGCACGCATCCCTGGCGATCTGAACGTTTCAGGCCGGTCGCAGGTTGGCGGCGAGTACCGGGCCGAGGTGGGTTTGAGCACTTGGGAGCTGGATTTGTGGGGCCGGGTCCGTAATCTGGAAGACGCTGCCCTGCAACGCTGGCTGGCTTCCGACGCGGCCCGCCAGGCCGTCCACCTGGCGCTGATCGCCCAGGTGGCCGACGGTTATCTGGGCTTGCGCGAGATAGACGAACGCGTGGCCATTGCGCGGCAAACCGTCGTGACCCGCGAGGAGTCCTATCGCATTTTCCGGCGGCGTGTTGAAGTCGGCTCGACTTCGAAGCTGGATCTCATTCAAGTCCAGACTTTGCTGAACCAGGCTCAGACGCTGCTAACCCGGCTTAAGCAAGCTCGCGACACGCAACTGCACGCGTTGGCACTGCTGGTAGGCGCCGATCCTGGTTCGCTGCCCGCCAAGGCACCCTTCGATGAAACAACGGTGCTGGCCGAACTCAGGGCCGGTCTGCCCTCGGAGCTCTTGGTCAGTCGCCCGGACATCATTTCCGCCGAACACAAATTACGTGCCGGCGATGCCAATATCGGCGCGGCCCGTGCGGCGTTTTTCCCGCGCATCGCGCTGACCGGCAGCCTCGGCACGGCGAGTTCCGATCTTAACGGCCTGTTCGATTCCGGCAGCCGCGCCTGGATCTTCATGCCTACCTTGTCGCTGCCCATCTTCGATGGCGGGCGGCGGCGCGCAAACCTGGAACTGAGCGAAGTGCGTCGTGACATCGCGGTTGCCGGCTACGAAAAGACTATTCAAACGGCCTTTCGCGAAGTGGCCGATGCGCTGAGCGCCAAGTACTGGCTGGCTGAGCAGTTGACTATCCAGCGAGCCAATCTGGAAGCGCAGAACGAACGCGCACGGCTGGCCCAGTTGCGCTACGACAACGGCTCGGCCGCTTTCTTGGAGGTGCTGGACGCTCAGCGCGATTTGCTTGATACCGAACAGCAGTTGATACAGGCCCGCCGTGCGCTGCTATCCAGCCAGGTGGCCCTATATGCCGCGCTCGGCGGCGGCACCCTCGCCGCAACTGGCCAGGCGCAGGATGCGACCTCGACGCCCGCTTCCATCCCATCAACCCGTTAAGGCACGCGAAACCTATGATTGTCTCATCCTCTCTCAAGAAAAAACTCCTGGTCGCTGCCGCTGCAGGGGTTGTTATCGCGCTGGCCTACTGGGGCTGGACAGAGCTTGCAGACAGCGGGCCCGGTGATGGGTTCGTCAACGGCAATGGCCGCATTGAAGCTACCGAGATCGACATCGCCACCAAGCTGCCCGGTCGTATCGAAGACATCCTCGTGCGTGAAGGCGACTTCGTCACGGCGGGCCAGCCACTGGCCAAGATGCAATTGGAAACGCTGGAAGCGCAGCGCGACGAGGCCCTCGCCATGCGCCAGCAGGCCGAGCACTCGGTGACCGCAGCGCAGGCACAGGTGGCGCTGCACGAAGCCGACGTTGTCGCTGCGCAGGCCCTCGTTGGTCAGCGTGAGTCGGAGCTCGACGCTGCGCAACGGCGGCTGAAACGTTCGCAGACCCTGTCCCAAGAGGGTGCCGCCTCGCTACAGGAGCTGGACGATGACCTAGCACGCGTACGGGGTGCACAGGCGACGCTCGCGGCAAGCAAAGCACAGACTGCCGCTGCCCGCGCCGCGGTCGAGGGCGCCAAGGCGCACCTTGTCGGCGCGAGATCCAGCGTATCCGCTGCCACGGCCAGCATCAATCGCATCGAAGCGGACATCCGCGACAGCGAACTGCGCGCGCCGCGCGACGGAAGAGTTCAGGTTCGTGTGGCGCAACCCGGTGAGGTGCTTGGAGCCGGCGGACGTGTCCTGAACCTGATCGACCTGTCGGACGTGTACATCACCTTCTTCCTGCCCGAAACCGTGGCCGGCCGCGTAGCGCTTGGCACCGAGGTACGCATCATTCTGGATGCCGCGCCGGATTTTGTTATTCCAGCCACTGTTTCCTTCGTCGCCAGTGTGGCGCAATTTACCCCTAAGACGGTTGAAACCGCGAGCGAGCGGCAGAAACTGATGTTCCGAGTGCGCGGGCAGATTTCCCAGGATCTGCTGCGTGAACATCTGGATCAGGTCAAGACCGGGCTGCCCGGAGTGGCCTGGGTCAAGCTCGACGCCAATGCCGAGTGGCCAGAGAACCTGTCCCTTCGCGTGCCGGAGTAAGGTATGAGCCACAGTGCACAACCCGTGACCGTTGCAAGCGTGTGTCAGGTGCGCTTACGTTACGGCAACGTCATGGCCCTGGACGGCATCGACCTGGACATCCCCGCCGGACAGATGGTCGGCCTGATCGGTCCTGACGGCGTAGGTAAGTCTAGCCTGCTCTCGCTACTGGCCGGTGTGCGCATCATTCAGGAGGGCACGATCGAGGTGCTGGGCGGCGACATGGCCAGCAAGCCCCATCGCAAGCAGGTGTGCCCTCGCATCGCCTACATGCCACAGGGGCTGGGCAAGAACCTGTATCCGACCCTCTCGGTTGAGGAGAATCTGCAATTCTTTGCGCGCCTGTTCGGTCATGTTCCCGCAGAACGCCGCCAGCGCATCGATGAGCTCACCGAGGCTACCGGCTTGTACAAGTTCCTGTCACGTCCTGCAGGCAAGCTTTCCGGGGGCATGAAGCAGAAACTCGGCCTGTGCTGTGCGCTGATTCACGACCCGGATTTCCTGATTCTCGATGAACCAACGACCGGCGTGGATCCGCTGGCGCGCGCGCAGTTCTGGGATCTTATCGAGCGCATCCGCGCCGATCGTCCCGGCATGAGCGTGATCGTGGCCACCGCCTACATGGATGAGGCACAACGCTTCGACTGGCTGGCCGCCATCGACGACGGCAGGGTCCTTGCCACCGGCACGCCGAAGGAATTGCTGGAAAAAACAAATAGCCCGAACCTGGAAGAGGCATTCATCCGCCTGCTCCCGGAAGAGAAAAAGCGCGGACATCAAGCGGTAGTCATTCCACCCTTGCCAGAGGGCGGCGCGGACGATATTGCCATCGAGGCCGAGAGGCTGACCATGCGCTTTGGCGACTTCATTGCCGTCGACGGCGTCTCTTTTCGCATCCGACGCGGCGAAATCTTCGGCTTCCTCGGCTCCAACGGTTGCGGCAAGTCCACGACGATGAAGATGCTCACCGGGCTGTTGCCAGCGAGCGAGGGACGGGCCTCGCTATTCGGCCACGAAGTGGATCCGCATGACCTCGACACCCGTCGCCGTGTCGGCTATATGTCGCAAGCGTTCTCGCTCTATAGCGAAATCACGGTACGACAGAACCTGGAATTGCACGCCAAGCTCTTCAGCGTGCCCCCGAAGGACATTCCCGGCCGCGTGAATGAGATGGTGGAGCGCTTCGGGCTAGTGGAAGTCCTCGACAGCCTGCCGGCCAGTCTGCCTCTGGGCATACGCCAGCGCCTGTCGCTGGCGGTCGCCATGGTGCACAAGCCCGAGCTGCTGATTCTGGACGAGCCGACCTCCGGCGTCGATCCGGTGGCACGTGACGCATTCTGGCGGCTGCTTATCGAACTGTCGCGGCGAGACCGGGTGACGGTCTTCATTTCCACCCACTTCATGAACGAGGCTGATCGCTGCGACCGCATGTCGATGATGCATGCGGGCAAGGTGCTTGATAGCGACGTGCCCGCCAGACTGGTCGAGAAACGCGGTGCTGAAACCCTTGAAGAGGCCTTTATCGGCTACCTCCTTGAAGCCGAGGGCGGTACAGCCGCCCCGCCCAGCCAGCCTGAGGCCGACAATCACGAGAAGCAGCTATCAGCGATGCACACTGAACACGGTCGGCACCGCACTGGCGGATTCAGCTTGCAGCGCATGTTCAGCTATCTGTGGCGCGAGACCCTGGAGCTCCAGCGGGATCCGGTCCGCGCTACCCTGGCGCTGGGCGGTTCTTTGCTACTGATGTTCGTGATCGGCTTCGGCATCACCATGGACGTCGAGGATCTGAGTTATGCGGTGCTTGATCGGGATCAGACCACGCTCAGTCAAAGCTATACATTGAACCTGGCCGGCTCACGCTACTTTACCGAGCATGCGCCGATCGTCGACTACGACGATCTCGACCGGCGCATGCGCAGCGGCGAACTGTCGCTGGCCATCGAAATCCCCCCTGGTTTCAGCCGTAATGTGTTGCGAGGTCAGAACGTGCAGATCGGCGCCTGGATCGATGGTGCCATGCCGCAACGCGCGGAAACCATCCAGGGCTACGTTCAGGGCATGCACCAGCACTGGCTGTTGGCGCAGGCCAGCGAGCGCGGCGGCCCCAGCATAACCGCAAATGCCAGCGTCGAGACTCGCTTTCGCTACAACCCCGATGTCAAGAGCCTGCCGGCCATGGTGCCGGCCGTGATTCCCCTGTTGCTGCTCATGCTGCCGGCGATGCTGACCGCGCTTGCGGTGGTGCGCGAGAAGGAGACCGGCTCGATCACGAATCTCTACGTGACGCCGGTTACGCGCATCGAGTTCCTGCTAGGTAAGCAACTACCCTATGTCGGCCTGGCCATGGTGAACTTCCTGCTTATGACGCTGCTCGCGGTCACTGCCTTCGGTGTGCCAGTCATGGGCAGCTTTTTTACCCTGGCGCTGGCCGCGCTGATCTTCTCTTTCGCTGCGACAGGAATGGGGCTGCTCGCCTCGGCCGTCACCCGCAGCCAGATCGCGGCCATGTTCTTTGCCATGATCGGCACTCTGATACCGGCCACCCAGTTCGCCGGTCTGATCGATCCTGTGTCCTCGCTCGAAGGTTCCAGCAAGTTCATCGGCGAGATCTATCCCGCCACGCACATGATCTCCATCAGTCGCGGCGTGTTCAGCAAAGCGCTCGGCCTGGCCGATCTGACAGGGCCGCTGTGGTCGATGCTCATGTCGGTCCCGGTCATTCTCGGCGCAGCCGTTTTGCTACTCAAGAAGCAGGAGCGCTGAGATGCGTAGAAGAAACCTAGCCAATATCTACGACCTCGGTGTCAAGGAGTTGTGGAGTCTGTGGCGCGATCCGATGATGCTCGTACTCATCGCCTATGTGTTCACCGCGTCAGTCTACACCTCAGCCACGTCCATGCCGGAGACGCTGCACAACGCGCCGATCGCGATCGTCGACGAGGATAATTCGGCGCTGTCCCTGCGGATTGCCTCGGCCTTCTACCCGCCGCAGTTCACGCCACCGGCCATGGTCGACTATGGGGATGTGGATCCGGGCATGGACGCGGGGATGTACACCTTCGCTCTGGTCATTCCGCTCAACTTCCAGCGTGACGTGCTGGCGGGGCGATCACCCGCAGTGCAGCTCAATGTCGACGCCACCCGCATGAGCCAGGCCTTCACCGGCAGCGGTTACATCCAACAGATCTTCACAGGTGAGGTCAATGAGTTCGTCAAACGTTACCGCGGCACCGAGGCGCTACCCGTGGATCTGGCATTGCGCGCGCGCTTCAACCCCGCGCTCGACAAGGCCTGGTTCGGCTCGGTGGTAGAGATCATCAACAACATCACGCTGCTGTCCATCATCCTGACTGGCGCAGCACTGATCCGGGAGCGCGAGCACGGTACCATCGAGCACCTGCTGGTGATGCCCGTGACTCCCGGGCAGATCATGCTCTCCAAGGTCTGGTCGATGGGCCTGATCGTGCTGGTCGCCGCGTTCCTATCTCTCAATCTCATGGTGCGCGGTGTCCTTGGTGTGCCCATCGATGGCTCTATTGCGTTGTTCCTTGCCGGCGCGGCACTTAGCCTGTTCGCCACCACCTCGATGGGCATCTTCATCGCCACCCTGGCGCGCAACATGCCCCAATTCGGCATGTTGATGATGCTCACCATCATGCCGCTGCAGATGCTTTCCGGTGGCGCCACACCGCGCGAAAGCATGCCCGAGATCGTGCAAAACATCATGCTGATCGCACCCACCACCCATTTCGTGGAACTGAGCCAGGCCATCCTCTACCGGGGCGCCGGCCTGGAGACGGTATGGCAGCCGTTCCTGGCGCTGGCCCTTATCGGCACGGTTCTGTTTTTCCTGTCGTTAGCACGCTTCCGCAAAACGATCGGCCAGATGGCCTAATCGTTTGACTGCCCGATTGGGCATTTCAATCCCAGCAAGGAGTTTGACCAAGAGCAATGAAACCATCCCCATCAACATCTTCAAGGCGAACCTGCAACTGCGCCTACAGCGCTTGATGCATGAAAACGGCCAGCAATGGCTGGAGAACTCCACGCGTGCTGGAAGCGAAAAACATTCCCGAGTCTGGCGCCGAAATTGGAAGTCTGCTCAAGACCCGGAACTGGCAGGAGTTGGCCATGCTGCCCGCGCAGGCCTTCTAGCGTCAGTTCCAGCACCAGATGGGCGGCGACGCAAGTCGCCATCAAGATCCAGACAACCTTCACCCATGGCACACAGTAAGCCATTTAGGATTAGCAGAAATCGGTCACGCAGGCCCTAGGTCAGGCAGATGCGGTCCTGCCGTTCCAGGGATATTTTCAAGCAGTGCGAAGCGGTGTGTGCGAGTATAATTTAATTAATCATGAATTAGGCCTTATACATAATGCCGGTCGAGCCGAACCAATTAAAAAAATTACGTAAAGAGCTAGGTTTAACCCAAGCTGAAGCAGCAGAATCAGTCCGCGTTGAACGCCAAACTTGGATTAGTTGGGAGCGTGATACTGATAAACCTACAGCAAGAACTATCCCTGATGGATTATTAGAATTGTTTTGTATCAAACATAAAGTTAATTATAAAGTACTTGACAAAAAAGTATACATCGTATACCATTAGTTTCAAATGTCACTTGCTTTGCGCCAGTTTTTTTTGGCCCCAACAGGTATACATTGTAAACTTTTATAGGATGTATATATGTCACTCTCAAAAGAATCAATCTCTACGGAAAATCATATTTTGGACCAAACAACTTCTTACCTAGATGAAGTATCAATCAAAGAAATGATGGCATTATCATGGGCAGGTGGTTTTATCGATGGTGAAGGCTGGATTGGCATTGCAAGGCAAACGCGTAAAGGCTATGACACTATCTCTCATCGTTTGAAAGTGGCCATTACCCAAAATAACCTCGAGGTGCTGGAGCACTTCAAAAATATTATCGGTGAGTCTGGAGCAATCAATAAAGGTGTGCGGACAGAAAAGATGAACCGTCAAACGTATTCTTTAGTATTTGATAGCCGGCATGCATTGAATGTTCTTAACAAAATCCGTCCTTACTTGAAGCGAAAAGGGCATGAAGCAGATGCCGTCTTTGCCATGTGGGAGGAGGGTCTTATGGGTAAACGTCCAGGGGCCAAAGGATGGCCACCAGAAATTTACAAAATTCGGGAAAAGTGGGCACAGAAGATCTCACGGCTGAAATGAGCTGTTCACATACCCCAACCGGGCGGTTGAGGTATGCAAACAATTTTACTGAGAATAATTATGGATAAGTCCACATTACATAAATTAATTGATAAAGCAGAAGCCAATAAGACTCAACCTCCCATGTTTTTTGATGAAGAATCCTATGATGAGATGTTGGTACAAGCAGCCTTGTCAGCAAAAAACCATAAAGTTATTTATGACAAATCCCTAGTCAATCGTGTGTACGACAATGAAACCAGCGGCAAACGAAAAATGATTCTGCGGGCTCTACTAAAAGAGCCCAATCATAAGCCTTTAGCTGCTCCCGAACCTGAGGTAATCCATAAGCTTGATGACCTAGCCAAACGGTTTGGTAATTTCAGTGACGTTATCAATATTTGTAAGAATGCATGTTTACTGGGAAGCTTAGTGACGCCCAACCTTTTTTCAATGCCTCCCCTGTTGCTGTCTGGGCCTCCTGGTGTAGGCAAAACACGATTTATTTCCGAGCTGGCATCAGTATTAGGTACAGACTTTTATTCGCTCGATTACTCTACAGTGTCATCAGGCTTTGTCGTTGCAGGTGGTGCCAGCTCATGGAGTGACAGCAAACCGGGTTTTATCAGCAACAGCATACGATCTAGCCGTTTTGCCAATCCCATTATTATGTTGGATGAGCTCGACAAAGCATCGGTTGATACAAGACACGATCCAATGGGTCCAATGTACAGTCTTTTAGAAAAGCACACCGCCAAACGATTTATTGATGAGTACCTGGAAATTCCTTTTGATGTCAGCTCAATCATTTGGATAGCGTCTGCTAATTATCCCGAAAGGATCCCAGAACCGATTCGATCTCGGATGTTAGAGATAACGATCCCTCTGCCAACAAAAGAGCAATCAATAGCCATTGTCCGCTCTATTTACACTGAGCTGTTATTGGAACCTTGGGGAGAACACTTTGCTGTTGAGCTCGATTTAAAAGTTATTAATAAGCTTGTAACTGTATCTCCTCGTATAGCAAGGATCCAGCTTGAAAATGCTATGGCGAATGCAGTACAGCGTTCAAAAGCTAAAGTTAAACCAATCGTGATTCTACCAAAAGATGTCTCCTCCTCATTAACCAAGCCAAAAGCAAGGGGCATCGGGTTTTTGGCCGAAATTTGAGAGAAGCTAATACAAAACACCAGCTAGAGCAGACAACTATTACTCACAAGGAGAAAGTAATGCTGATTGGTTTGCCCCGTTCAGATATTCAATTGATTAACTGGAATATCATCTGTTTAAACTTGCCATCTGGAGAGTCAGGAGAATTTTTCATCGGCTATAGCTTGAATGATCGACTGGCTCGTTTCAGCACACTCATTCTAGAGTTTGATGAAGAGAAAAAAATTGGTAAAACCAAATCCGGTTCTACTTACTCTTTGCTGGGTCAACCAGGACATCCTTGCGAAGATGGACTGCACGTTTTATATCAGTTATTTGGTAAAGCACGTATCCAAAATGAACTTTTCTCTGATGAGACTGAAGGTATTCTCTGTTTTAAATACTCTACTTCCAATAAATCCGATTAATTAGTAGAAAAGGTTTATGAAATAGTCTTCTTCTGTTGCTGTGATTTTTGTATCTGTGATGCTTGTTCCTTATTAAACCATATAGAATCAATCAATCCATTTCCAGGTTGACTAAACCAATTTCGTCCAACTTCTTTAGTAAAACGTGCATGCAACTCTCGAGATCGCTGAGACGCTGATTTGATAACATCAAGGCGTCGCTCTGACTTTGTAATTGTCTCAGCAATTGCCGCTCGAGCTCGGTTAATACGTTCTCGCTCATACATCTTCTCCATAATCATTTTCTGTTGGGGTGTGAGGGGAACAACATCAATGCCTTCTTTAAAAGCAAGTTCGGCAGCCAGCTCGAAAAATGCCAGACTGCCGCTAAGTTTGATCACTTGCCAATGCCTGGCCTTTGAGCCGGCAATCAAGCGTATTGCGGCTTTCTTGTCACTCATCTTTTTTGCTGTAAGGCTTGTTTTACCTACTTCGATTTGGCTTCCATCATTAAATCGCAAAAGCCTCTTATTCAAATCAATGTGTTGAATATCATTGAAAGGCAGGATTTCGCCAAACAGCTGTTTTTGTCTACGTGGTTGAGTGGGTACGTCTCTCTTTACTGCCGAAGGATCCGGTAACCGTTGTTGTACTGCGGGGCTGTTTCGTCGATTTGCACGCAAGTCCTGCCGTCGCAATTCTTGACTTTCAGTTTTTTTTGCGCGTCTTTGAGCTGACTCAACAGCCGGTTCTGATTCTGAACCTCGGCTTTGAGTTGCTCCAGTTGCCAAATTTCGTACTGAATCACCAGTACTGGCAACAACAGCAGGGAGAGACTCACCAAGAGCGGCATAAGCCAAATCAGCCTCCATTTCTTGTGCCACTTCTGTCTGAGATTTGATAGCTCGTTGATTTCGGCGAGTAGCACTGTTTTTTGATTGCTGATACTTTTTTTGATTATATTGAGCTCGCTCCCCACGTTTTTTTTCAAGCTGTCTGTAAAATGTTGCAGCTGCTGCCGAGTCTGGTTTTCTATCAACGCCATTTCTTCTTGCTGCTTTTGCTGCAAGCGTTCGGTCAAAGTCAAAGTTTTCATCAAATAGGGCTCCTTTTAATCGCCAACGGTTACCTGATTCAAGATCGGGATCCATTACGGTGATGTAATTTTTACCGGCACGGGATATTTCGAATCCTGCTTCTTCCAAGTAAGCAATCATGTCCTTACGGTCTTTGACTAAGCCGCTCACGATGCCCGTCTGAACATATTCAATAATGGCCTGCCTCGGATCTTCGAGGCCGCTGGTCACGGCAGTTCTGACATCCCGGTATACCCTGTGTCCCGGCTGAATTACCCTCGCATTTTCCGGGTGAGCATCGATGTCAGGACTTTTCCATCCATACCTTGTGTTGAAGTGGTCTCTCAGTGGATCGAAGGTTTTTTGCCAACCCGGTGGCGCAGGATTGAAAGACCTACCCGTTCTCAGCTCGACTCGGGCAATAATGATATGAAGATGAAAGCCTCCCAGATTGTCATCATGCCTTACTACGCCCCAAGAATATTGTTCGGGATCCATCCCGGCAAAAGCCGTCCTCTCAAATTCGTCGGTAAGCGTCTCAAGCTGTTCGTCGGTGGGCATATCGTCAGGGTGGAAGGAAACCACCGCGCTGCTGTAGCGATACTTGAAGTCCAAACTGTCTGCCAGTGAAGCTAACTGGTATAAATCGCCACGACGAATCTCAACGCCAGCTCTGCGTTCACCTTTCGCATCAGTGACAGCCAACAGGTATTCCACGGCATCAAGAACTTGACCGGTACCATGTTCAAGAAATTTGATGTGCATCCTGTACCCGTTTCAACCTGCGCTCGATGGTGAGCAAGGTCTTTAATAAATCAAGCGATGTGTCGAAATCGTTCTGGTTGACCCTTCTAGCTATCTGGTTAAGGTTGTTGCCGAGCCGGCTGATCTGACGTAATAAGTCAGGATCGACAGGTGTATATTTACGATAGGTCATCCTGCCTACAGGGCTACGCTTTAAGGTATCAAGGGCAAGCTGTCTGCGGGCATAATTGGCCAACGTTACACCATCAGCATCCGCTGCCTTTTTAAGCTTGGCAAACTCGTTTTCGGTAAGCCTGACCTTGAGCTGTCTATCTTTAGTTTCCTTCTTTTTTTTATCAGCAGTCATCTACTCTCCAGGGGTTTGAAGGGGCAGCGCCCCTCACCAGCCCTCGGTCACAAAACGCAAGTTTTGGGGTCCGAGGTAGGCTGGCTTAAACCAGATCCCAAAATATCACTCATGTGATTTCCTGGCGCGGTATTCGAGTTAACGATAAAAATAATTGATTGCACGAAAGTCATTTTTGCCCAGTCGTTATATGCCTTAACCAATCCATAACCTGTGCAGGCTTAAGCCCCAACTCGGTCGCTGCATCAATTACTTGTTCCCAGCTCATCACATTGGCGCCCCTAAACATCTCATTGAAGTCTGTAATCGATATAAAGCCTTTTTTCCATTCATGGATAGCTTCGGCAGACGCTTGCAACGGAGTTGGAAATGGATAACGACTATTATCTTGAATTGGCTTTAACCATTCAGTGTCTTCAAGATATTCTGGAGAAAACCAAGGTAATTTTCTGGCATCACTTATCGCGTCTTTAAAGGTAGATGTTTTTAATATCAACAATGCTTTGTGGCCACTTTCATCTGTGAGTGTTGCCATTGGCTGTGAAAACAAATCACTTAGTTCGTACCGCTTTACTCTTTTTTTAACGAGCGGCATTAATTTAGGTTTATCGAAACAGGTTTTTACGAGATGCTGGAGCTGCCCAAAGTCTCTTCCTACCCGCCAGACAAATACTTTAGACGTTGTTAATTGATCATCATCTACGCCAAGCACAAACTGGACTCTTTCAATTGCATCGTCACTCAAATAACGGTCTTGAGTGAACCAAGCCGATAGATTAGCCTGGTCAACCCCTGCATGATTTGCAATTTTTGTCATCGAAATTGGGCTCAAATCTATGAGAGCCCGCATGGTGATTTTATTTGTCATGTAATTTCTTAGCTCTAAATATACATTGATATACATTATAATTTGACTAGACTTACAATGTCAATATACAATGTATATCAATGTATTTATTTGGCTATATAAAATCATGCGGGGCTAAAAATACATCGCTGCGGAATCTATTTTTATGGTCGTAGTTACGCCCCGCCCTGACAATAATTAGAGGTATATATGTTTCAACTGATTCATACCGTTATGAGTATGTCGTTAGTCGCCGAACATTATATGGCGTTATTTAATCAACTGAAGCTAAAAATGCAGACAGAGATTGACGCCGCCGAGGAGAGAAAACGTCTGCTTTTAAGGGGTTGCGATCCTAATACAGGACCACCCTTATTCTCATTTTTACTGAACAGTTTACTCATGCTTAATCTAGGGATGGGTATGTCATGAGTAACCATTCCCCTCTTCCAAGAATTCTTAGGTTTCGCGATGCGCCAGGTTATCTCGGTATGGATCGCAACCGTTTTAACCTCATTGTCAGACCATTCATCACTGAGATCCCGATCGGAATACAAGGTATTGCTTTTGACAGACTTGAATTAGATCGCTGGGCGGACCATTATATATCTAGCAACGGGCGTCCCGGTAAGACATCAGGAGATGAATTATGGGACGAAAAAAACCCGCAGGGCTCTTTAACAGAGATGGAATCTGGCACATCGACAAATGGATCGGTGGGCGACGTATTTGCAAAAGCTGTGCAACAAGTTCACTCGCAGAGGCGGAAGCTCAATTAATTTGCCTCATCGAAGCAGACCGACAAGCACGCGTTTTCGGTATCCGCCCAAAGAGAACATTTGAAGAGGCTGCTGCTGCGTATATAAAAAAATATGCCGATCAGAAGTCTATCGATAGTGCTATTAGTAAACTCAAGCAGGTCGTGCCCTATATTGGTCATCTTCCGCTTGATGAGATTAATCGTGACACTCTTGATGAATGGGTGGCTATGCGTATGGAACTTAACCTAGCCACTAACACGATTAATCATGGCCTGAAGATCGTTAGGCGGGTGCTGAATGTTGCTGAGAGAGAGCTCATTGATGAAAACAATCTCACTTGGCTACTTAAAGCGCCTTTTATAAAGCTGCTGCCAGTAGAACAACAACGTGAGCCTTATCCCATTACTTGGGAGGAAGAAAAGGCTTTACTCAATGCGTTGCCGACACATTTAAAAGAAATGAGTCTGTTTGTACTTAATACTGGCTGTCGAGATCAGGAGATCTGTCATCTGCGCTGGCATTGGGAAGTTACTGTTCCAGGACTCAATATATCGGTATTTGTTATCCCCAAAGCTTTTACTAAGGGGAAGCGTGATCGATTAATCGTTTTGAACAGGATTGCCCGTGACATCGTAGAGCGGCAGCGAGGCAAGCATCCTGAGTTCGTCTTTTCGTATGGTGGCAATGGGCTCTACCAGATGAATAATACGGGATGGCAAAACGCTCGACAGAAGATTGAACTGCCTGAGCTGAGAGTACACGATCTGAGACACACCTTCGGCACACGTCTCAGAGCTTTGGGATCTTCTTTTGAGGACTGTCGTGATCTGCTTGGCCATAAACCCAAAAGGACTACTGATATATATTGTCAGCACAGTATTACGGGGCTACTCAGGGAAGTGGAAAAGTTATGCCCAAATGCCTTTGGTGGTCATCCAAAAATCGTGCTATTCAGGAAACCTGTGGGACTGGACTCCCGCAAAATTCCCGCAGGCAAAAAAAAGCGGCCAGCTGAAATTCAGCTAACCGCTTGATTTAATTGGTGGGCCCACCAGGACTCGAACCTGGGACCAAGGGATTATGAGTCCCCTGCTCTAACCAACTGAGCTATAGGCCCGATTTTGTAATCAGCTGTCTGAGTCGAGGAAGCTTCTCAGTTGATCCGAGCGTGATGGGTGACGCAGTTTACGTAAAGCCTTGGCTTCGATCTGACGAATACGCTCACGGGTAACATCAAATTGTTTACCGACTTCTTCCAGTGTGTGGTCGGTATTCATATCAATACCAAAACGCATACGCAATACTTTGGCTTCTCGTTCGGTGAGACCGTTCAGAACACCCTGAGTGGCTTCTCTGAGGCCTTCGATGATTGCCGAGTCTGCTGGTGACATAACGTTGATATCTTCAACGAAATCGCCCAGATGTGAATCTTCATCATCACCGATTGGTGTTTCCATCGAGATCGGTTCTTTGGAAATCTTCAGTACTTTACGTACTTTGTCTTCCGGCATTTCTACGCGTTCTGCCAATTCATCCGGAGTCGGTTCACGCCCCATTTCCTGCAGCATTTGACGGGCAACACGATTGAGTTTGTTGATGGTTTCAATCATGTGTACCGGAATACGAATGGTACGTGCCTGATCGGCAATCGAACGGGTAATCGCCTGACGAATCCACCATGTTGCATAGGTAGAGAATTTATAACCACGTTGATATTCAAACTTATCAACCGCTTTCATCAGACCAATGTTGCCTTCCTGAATCAGATCCAGGAACTGCAGACCCCGGTTGGTGTATTTTTTGGCAATTGAAATAACCAGACGCAAGTTAGCTTCGACCATTTCTTTCTTGGCACGACGTGCTTTGGCTTCAGCAATCGACATCTGACGGCTGATTTCTTTAATCTCGGAAATATCCAGTCCACGATCTTCTGCAATTTCCGCTAATTTGCTTTGTGCGGCCAGAATGTCATCAAGATTTTTCTTGATGGTGGAGGAATAATGTTTTTTAGCGCGAATGAATTTATCTGACCACTCAAGATTACTTTCATTGCCCTGGAATGCATCGATAAAGTCACGGCGATTCATACCCGCCTGCTCTACAACGATGTCCATAATGATTTTTTCTTGTTTACGCACTTCGGCGATGGTTTCTGCCATCAAGCCATTTAAATAAAGCAGCGTTTTTGGGGTCAGTTTGAATTCCATAAACAGGTTACTGGCCTGTTCACGAGATTCGATCATGGCATCACCTTCGGTGGCCAGAACGTTTTTGTAAGCTTCTTTCAATGCGGTAAAGCGAGCGCGGGCTTCTTCTGGATCAATTTCACCAGAATCATCTTCATCATCGCTTACGCCATCAACATCATCGTCATCATCGTCGTCGCTGTCAGAATCATCAGAGTCAGAGCTGCTGGTAACATCATCATCGTCGTCATCACTTGCGACCAGCTCTTCAGGTGCGACAAAACCACGAATCAGTTCATTCAGGCGCATTTCGCCTGCTTCAACAGCATCGTAGAATTCAAGGAATGACGAAATAACCGGTGGGTAAGTTGACAGCATCAGCAGACTTTCACGAAGGCCAGCTTCGATGCGTTTGGCGATAACGATCTCGCCTTCGCGAGTCAATAATTCAACAGAGCCCATCTCGCGCATGTACATACGCACAGGATCCGTTGTACGACCAAACTCACCATCGGAACTTGCCAGGACAGCTGCAGCTTCTTCATCAGAGACTTCGTCATTTGATGAGACAGCTTCGGCAAGACGTTCCATCTCATCGGTATCCATGCCATCTTCATGGACCATGATACCCAGGTCGCTGAACATACTGACGATATCTTCGACCTGATCCGCATCGACCAAATCTTCTGGAAGGTGGTCATTGATCTCGCCGTAGGTGAGATAACCGCGCTCCTTTCCAAGGGCGATAAGTTCTTTAACGCGTGATTGCTGATCTTTCATTCGGCCTCTTTATGCATGGTGACGCTGTTTTTGGCGGTAACACTATATTATAGTGAAAGCACTTCGTTATTGCATCATTTTTGATTACAAAACACCTACTTATAGGAATTAATTTCAATTCTTTCAGACTCAGTTAAATTGCTGAGTCCTTTATTTATCAAATAAGTATAGCGTTCATCTCTTGCTTGTTTGTTTAGACGACTTACAATTCCGATGAGTTCATGCTCCAGTTGTTCTGGCGACAAATTCAACGGTTGCATTGCGAGTTTTTCCATATAGGGAGCTTGTTGAGTATCTCGCCAACGCTCTAAAAGCTGTGCGGTTTTAAGATGGGGATGCTCACGCATGGTTTCAAGTAGCTGAATTAAAATCGCCAAACCTGGCATATCCAGCTGATGCAAATTACCTGTATCCGGAACAGCCTCATACAATTGTGGATGCTGTAACACAATCATCACCGCCATGCGCACAGGCGTCATATTGGCCATTGCATTTTGCTTGGCGTTCTTTGCTGGAGGTGGTGGCGCAGGTTTTTCCAGATGTTTATTTAACGTGGCAATATTGGTTTTAGCATGATCTGCCAGCTGCTGCTCCAACATATCGCGATACAAGCCTGCAGGGATATGCCTTAGATAGGGTTTGGCAATTTCAACCAGCCTGGCGCGGCCATCCATCGATTGACTGTCTACCCGGGAAAGTAATGTCGCAAAGAAAAAATCAGAATAGCTTTGCGCCTGACTGACTAACTGATGAAATGTAGCAGCCCCCTGCTCTCTTACCATGGTGTCAGGATCCTGACCTTCCGGCAGAAACATAAATTTCAGTTCAAAATTACCACCGAGTATCGGCATCGCATTTTCTGCGGCTCGCCATGCGGCTTCTTTACCTGCGCGGTCACCATCAAAACAAAAAATAATTTCCGGTGCGCTGCGAATCAACTGACGTAAGTGTTCTGAAGTTGTCGCCGTACCTAACGTTGCCACTGCATTGTTAATCCCAAACTGAGCCAGCGCAATAACATCCATATAACCTTCCACGATCAGGATGCTTTCCAGTCGACGATTGGCTTTACGGGCTTGATATAAACCGTAAAGCTCCTGTCCCTTGTGAAAGATTGGGGTTTCAGGAGAATTCAGGTATTTCGGCGTGCCGTCGGCATCAATAACGCGACCACCGAAAGCGATAACGCGGCCCCGACGATCGCGAATGGGGAACATTAATCGATCACGAAAACGATCGTAGGTTCGACCTTTATCGTTTTTAATCAACATCCCCGCTTCAAACAATTGATCCTGACTTTGCTGATTGTTGCCAAAAGTACGTAATACATTGTCCCAACCATCCGGCGCCATACCAATATCAAAAGCAGCTACGGTTTCAGCGCTAAGACCACGCTGTTGGATATAATCCTGAAAAGCCTGGCGCTGCGGATGGTTTTGCAACTGATGTACGTAGTAACGACTGACTTTATCCATCAGGTCGTAAAGGTTTTGTCTGGCGGGGGTGAGTGCAGCTTGTTGCGTGACTGGCACCTGCATACCGACTGTGTCGGCAAGCTCCTGAATTGATTCAGGAAAGCTGAGCTGGTCGTATTCCATCAGAAAACCGATCGCCGTGCCGTGCGCACCACAGCCAAAACAGTGATAAAACTGTTTATCAGGACTGACAGTAAATGAGGGAGTTTTTTCGTTGTGGAATGGACAGCAGGCGTACAGGTTTTTACCGGCTTTTTTCAGCGGTACACGCGCATCAATAATATCAACAATATCGACTCGTGAGAGCAATTCGTCAATGAACTGTGGAGGGATTTGTCCGGCCATAAATCAATTATGGCCGAAGTCTGTCTTGAATGTTAACCACGTCTGAAAAAAGACCTGGCATTGCTGGCTTAAGAACTGAGCGCGGCCTTAACCTGGCTGCTCACTGCGCCCATATCAGCGCGCCCCTGAACTTTCGGACGCAACACATTCATCACCGCACCCATATCTTTCTGGCTACTAGCGCCTGTCTGTTGAATTGCATCAGCAATAGCTGCCTGCAATTCTGCTTCGCTCAAGGCTGTTGGCAAGAATTCTTCAATAATCGCCAATTCAGCTTTTTCGATAACGGCTAAGTCATCACGGCCAGCTTGCTCAAACTGCGATAAGGCATCTTTGCGTTGCTTAGTCATTTTGGTCAGCACAACAATAATGTCATCATCTGACATATCCTGGCGATTATCGACCTCAACTTGCTTGATGGCAGCGGTAATTTGTCGCAATGTGCCAAGACGATCTTTGTCTTTGGCGCGCATTGCGTCTTTTACGCTATCTTGAATTCGAGCTTTGAGTGGACTGGCTTCTTGAGGCATTAGAATAAGATTCTAATCAGCAATTAGTACATGCGAACGCGGCTAGCGTTTTCACGTGACAGTTTCTTCTGGTGACGCTTAACAGCTGCTGCAGCAGCACGTTTGCGAACAGTTGTTGGTTTTTCATAAGCTTCGCGAGCGCGAGCTTCTGCAACCGTACCTGCTTTTTCACAAGCACGTTTGAAACGACGTAAAGCTACGTCAAATGGTTCGTTTTCTTTAACCTTAACAGATGGCATTCAATACATTCCTAAACAGACAATGACGGAAAAGCCCTTAATTGTACGAGATCTATTTCGGAAAGAAAATACTAAATGCTAATTAGTTGGATGAGACCACCCCCAGCAAGGCATAATAATCGGCATTTATTTAATGCAGTCAGAATAAATTTATGCGTGTTTTAGGAATTGAATCATCTTGCGATGAAACCGGTATTGCGCTCTATGATACTGAAAAGGGGCTGTTGGCTCACGCACTTTTCAGCCAGATAGAAATGCATGCCGAATATGGCGGTGTGGTGCCGGAACTGGCTTCCCGCGATCATATTCAGAAAACATTGCCCTTGATGCAACAGGTTTTGGATGAAGCGGGTCTGCAGCGTAAAGATATAGATGCGGTGGCTTATACAGCGGGTCCAGGCCTGGTAGGGGCTTTACTGGTGGGCGCGGCAATTGGCCGCAGTCTGGCCTGGGCGTTAAATATTCCAGCCTTGCCAATCAATCATATGGAAGGGCACCTTTTATCGCCGTTACTGGAAGCCAATCCACCGGCATTTCCATTTGTATCTTTATTGATTTCCGGCGGCCATACCTTACTGGTTGATGTTAAGGGCGTGGGGGAATATGAATTAATGGGCGAATCCATTGATGATGCGGTAGGTGAAGCATTCGATAAAACGGCCAAAATGTTGGGGCTGGGTTATCCAGGTGGCCCGGCCTTAGCGGCTTTAGCGGAAAAAGGCCAAGAGGGCGCCCATATCTTTCCCAGACCGATGACCAATCGTCCGGGTTTGGATTTCAGCTTCAGTGGCTTGAAAACATTTGCTTTAAACACCTGGCATAACAGTGATCAAAGTGAACAGGCCAAAGCTGATATTGCGCTGGCATTTCAAACAGCGGCGGTGGAAACCCTGGTGATTAAATGTCGCCGGGCATTAAAACAAAGTGGTCATAAGCGTTTGGTCGTGGCCGGTGGTGTCAGTGCCAATAAGTCCTTGCGCACGGCTTTAGATGCATTACCGAAAGTGCAGGTTTATTACCCGCAATTACAATTCTGTAGCGATAACGGGGCGATGATTGCGTTTGCCGGAGCGATGCGTCATCAGGCCATGATTGCTGAAACTGAAGCAACATTTAATGTGCGTTCGCGTTGGCCATTAGATGAGCTAACACCACCAGCTTCAGCCTGACTTCTTCTCTTCACCGGCCAGCAACCGCTGGATATTGCTGCTATGCCGCCAAAGCAAAAGCAGGGCAATTAACAGAATAACCGTGCGTGCAAACACCGTATCTATAAGCCACAAGCTATAAACCGGTGTCATTGCCGCAGCGGCAATGGCTGATAAAGACGAAATCCGGCTAATGGCAAAAACCACAATCCAAGTCAGTAACGCCGCTCCAGCCAACGCAGGTGACAGCGCCAGAAACGCGCCCAAAGCCGTTGCCACACCTTTGCCACCTTTAAACTGGAAAAATACAGGGTATAAGTGCCCAAGAAATGCAAAGAAAGCAATTAAAGCCAGGATATCGATATCAAAGCCTAGCATTCGTCCGATTAATACCGGGATGACGCCCTTTAGCACATCGATGAGCAAGACCAGTGCCGCCAGCTTTTTGCTACCCATCCGCAATACATTGGTCGCACCGGGATTTCCTGAGCCCTGAGTCCTTGGATCCGGTAAACCTGAGACCTTGCAAAGCATGACAGCGCTCGATAATGAGCCTATAAGGTAGGCGCCGAGCAATGCAAGCAGCGCGATGGCAGTTAATTCAGGCATGTTATGATGCGACCTTTGAAAATGTAGCGGTATTATTCAGTACCATTACCACTTTTGCCAACATTGAAGCGACATCATGGATAAAATTTTTCTAAATGATCTGAAAATTGACACGATTATCGGCATCTATGATTGGGAGCGCGAAACACTACAAACATTGCGCTTTGATTTGGAAATGGATTGGGATATCCGTAAAGCCGCTGCATCGGATGATATAACCAACACGTTGGATTATGGTGCGGTTGCCAATGTCGTTGTCGAGTTTGTCAGCAATAGTCGATATCTGTTGATAGAAAGCCTGGCTGAAGAGGTCGCGCAACTTTTACTCAAGACCTTTGCCATTCCGCGGCTCAAACTCACCTTAACCAAACCCGTCCAATTGCATGGGAAAAACCAGGCACAAATTGTGATTGAGCGCTCCAGCGAATGAAACAGCGGCAAGGCTATCTGCTTGGTTTAGGCAGCAACATAAATCCTCAGCAAAATACCGAGAAAATGGTTACTGCGCTGCTACAAGAGTTTAAAGAGCTAAAACTAAGCCGAGTGTTAAAAATCCCGCCTGTGGGTATGAACAGTCATCGGGATTTCCTCAATACCATCGTCTTCGTTGAAACCGATTTGCCCCAGATAGAATTAAAGCGCTTCTGCAATCAGATTGAAATCAATTTAGGTCGGGATAGGGACGATCCGTTAAGCAAAACCAAAGATCGACCAGCCGATATTGATATTCTGAAACAGCTAAGCTTGCCTGAAGAAGCTGATATCCCGGTCAGCAGCATTACTGATGAGTATTTTCTTTACCCCATTATTCGGGAGCTGCTTAGTTATCTAACGGACACTGCGGAAGTCACACCTCCTGCAGGTGTTTTGATACAAACGTCTAACTTACGCTTTGGAGAGACGGCGACCACCATCTACTGGGATAGTCGCGCCGGTAATAAAGGGGTTCTCTAACAAGCTTTTTATGGCGAGATAAACCGGCTCCGCACCACCTTCACGGGCCAGCGGGGTTTCAGATAGCATTTTCTGCCTGGCTTCCTGTGTATGTGACTCGGTGAATAAAACGGGTCCCGGAGCCACTGAATTCACCTTGATCTGCGGAGCAAGTTTTTTTGCCGACACCAGCGTCAGGTTATGCAATCCCGCTTTGGTTGTGCCATAAATATCAAACCGTGGGGTAGGGTTTTCAACATTGATATCGGTGATATGAATAATATCGGCCGGATCATTGCCTGGTCCCTTTAATAGCTTTGATAACGCCTGATTGATCAGAAACGGCGCTAACATATGTATGGTAAAAAAATGTTGATATTGCTCCGCAGCCTCAACCAAATCATCTGCTGTCGGTGTAAATGCTGAGGCATTATGCACAATGCCTCGATAAGCCGGACTGAATTGCTGCAGTTTGTCGATAAACTCCATAATGCTGGCAGTATCCTGCAAATCAGCCTGAATAGTCTGTATGTCTAATTGTTTTAGTTTTTGGACATCATCCGTTTCAGTACGGTAATGTGCCAATACCTCATAACCATCCTGCTTTAGCCTGGAAGCGATATGAAATCCGACCCGCTTTCCGGCACCTGTTACTAAAATGGGATTATTCACTGAAATTACCGACTAAATGAAACATACCGCCAAGTTACCTGCACCTGACCCCATTGCGCAACAGCATAGCGATCAACTGTTGCAACTGATTTTTCAGACCATAGAAGCCCGGAATGGTTGGCTGAGCTTTGCAGAATTTATGCAGATGGCCTTATACCAACCTGGACTCGGTTATTACAGCAATGGCTTAAGCAAGATCGGCGAAGCAGGGGATTTTATTACAGCACCGGAAATAAGCCCGTTATTTTCACTGGCGCTAGGCAATCATATTGCTGATGTGCTCAGACAAATACCGGCGGCAGATTGCCTGGAATTTGGCGCAGGTAACGGGCAAATGGCGGTCGATATTCTGCAGTATCTGCAGGAAATTGACTGCCTTCCGGCACATTACTACATTATCGAAGCAAGTGCCTACTTACGGAATAAACAAAAGGATATAATCCATAAACTTTTTGGAAGTGACCAGAATCGTGTGATTTGGCTGGATCAACTGCCTACTGAATTTAATGGAGTGCTCATTGCAAATGAAGTGTGCGATGCCATGCCTGTGCATCGAATGCAGTTTGAAGAAAATCAGATTCTGGAGTTAGGAGTAGGGCAGGAAGAAGGGCAACTGACATGGCTGTCACAAACGGTGACAGATCCTTTTTTACAGACACGTTGCGAACAGATTTATCCTTTACTGCAGCAGTTTCCCTATCAGACAGAAGTGGCTATGCAAGCACCTGCCTGGCTTGGCACTATCGCCGAAATACTGACACAGGGTGCTATATTTTTGATTGATTATGGCTATGAAGCCAGTGACTATTTTCATCCCTTGCGGCATCAGGGCATGTTGCGTTGCCATTATCAACATCAGGCACATAATGCGCCATTGACCCTGGTCGGCCTGCAGGATATCACTGCCCATGTGGACTTCACAGCATTAGCTGAAACGGCCCATGCAAAAGGGTTGCAGGTCGAGGGTTATCAAAGGCAGAGTGATTTTCTGCTGGCAGGTGACATTCTCAATCTCAGCCAACAGAATGCGCCAGATTCCTTTCAGCAGATGCAACAGGCCGCAGCTTTGAAACGTTTATTATTACCAGAACAGATGGGAGAACTGTTTAAGGTGCTCAGTCTGTCAAAAAATGTCGATATGGCTCGCTCCAAATCCGCTGATTTGCGTTATCGTCTTTAAAGAACGCAATAAAAAAGGCGCCGTAGCGCCTTTTTTAATGTATTAAGAAATCATTATTGCTGATTACTTTCGTCCAATTGTTGTTTGAGCTGTTCAAGCTGCTCAGACATCTCAAACAGGACTTCCTTAATATTGGCCACATCATCAGTCAAATTATCTGTTTGACGTTTGGTTCTGGCAATTTCTTCACGCATTTCAGGCGTTAATGCGCCGGTATCCTGTCCTTTACGCTCAGCTGCAGACGCTAAGACGGTAGGGATATCAATCACTAGCCAGTCAGACCGTTCAGAGCCATCTTCCTGATGATATGAAATGCCATTATCTAAAGCAATTTTGGTTGCTGGATCAGAATCGGACTTACGGGTTCCCGGTAATAATGGATTTACCCGACGATCTATTTCCTGACCAGTATATTGGTCTTTATCGCGATACTCCTGATGAACAAGACCAAAGATAATATTCAAACGGCCATTGTTATCAACAAACACGCGGCCACTGTTAGTTTTACGTTCCGCCGCAATCGCTCCGGCATGAACCCCTAGCGTGACAAAGGTAATATCTTCGTTGGGTTGGGCACGATTTAAACCCTGTGCTAGGGTTGAACTTAAAATTTGCAACTCACCCGGTGAAAACAATGGAACTTGCTGGTTTCTCAGTAAAACGCGCTGATTGACGTAAAGCGATGAAAGCACTTCACGCATTTCATCCTGATTAATTGGTAAAGGATGCTGATTGGTTCCAGGCTGATCGCGCTCTACCATGCGAACGTATTGCAGATTTGATTCCCACAGTACCGGACCACTTTGTGACATAACGACTTCATCATCATCTGATGATTTTTTACTGAATGGGTTGCCACAGGCAGACAAGCCGACAGTCATTGCCACGCTAAGTGCAATGATGCTGCTGTATTTCACAATGCCTTGCATATAATTTTCCTCAATTAATTCGTATCACGATTTTCCGATTACCGGAGATTCTGCTTTTTGTTCACGACATAATAATGCCTGAACCGATTTGCGCGGATCGTACCCTTCAAACAGGATTTTGCATACCTGCTCAACAATTGGCATCTCAACACCCGCCTGTTGAGCGCGTAATAAAACTTCTCTGGCAGCATGCATACCTTCTACCGTCTTACCGACTTTTGAAACCGCTTCATCAACTGTAAGACCTGAACCAATCGCTAAGCCTAGCTGGCGATTGCGGCTCTGATTATCAGTACAGGTCAGGATCAAATCCCCCATACCAGACAGACCAAACATGGTTTCCGGTTCAGCACCCAATACACTGGCTAAACGCATAATTTCTGCCATACCGCGGGTCAGCAGAGCAGCACGGGCGTTGGCACCATATCCTAATCCGTCACAGATACCTGCCGCAATTGCCAACACGTTTTTCACCGTACCACCGACTTGCACCCCTAAAACATCCTCCGTGGTGTAAGCCCGCAAAGCAGGTCCATGAAGCGCACTTGCCAAGGCTTTGGCAAACGCTGTATCACGGGAAGCAACCGTTAAAGCGGTAGGTAATCCGGTCGCAACCTCTGCGGCGAACGATGGGCCAGAAACGACGGCTAAAGCATGTTTAGGACCCAGAATTTCGATAGCCGTATCGTGCAGAAATTGACCATTGTGGGGCGTTAAACCTTTGGTCGCCCAACTAATCGGGATATCTTCAGACAGAAAAGGTTTAATGCAATGCAATATTTCACTAAACGCCAGACTTGGCACTGAAACCATTATATGCCTGCATTTCTCCAGAGATTTTTCCAGATCCATTTCAATTTTCAATGTATCCGGAAAAATAATTTCCGGTAAATAGCGGCTGTTCATCCGTTCAGCCGCTATCCTAGAAAGCTGTTCTTTGTCACGACCCCAAAGCCTGACTTCATGACCATTGCGGGCCATGGCAATCGCCAGCGCCGTACCCCAGGCTCCGGCACCGATGACAACTGTGGGCATTAAAGAAGAAGCGGTCATGACCATGTAGACAAACTAGTGCGTAGCTTGTGCTGCTTCCATCTGCTGACGAGCCTGATCAATCTGATGTTTGTACACTGCATCAAAGTTCACTGGTGCCAGCACGAGTTGTGGGAAACCGCCTTTGATAACCACATCAGAAATAACTTCCCGTGCAAATGGGAAAATAGTATTCGGGCAGTAGCTGCCAATCAGCGGTCCCATTTCTTCTTTGCTGTAACCGGTCAAAGTGAAAATTCCAGCCTGTTTAACTTCCGCCAGAAATGCGACCTGATCGTTTACTTTTGCGGTGACAGTGACGATCAGAATAATTTCATGGGTATCATCATCAAGACGGGTATATTCATTGCCTAGCTGCAGATCCAGTTTTGGTTTCCATTCTTCACGGAAAATTTCTGGAGAATTAGGCGTCTCAAATGAAATATCTTTGGTGTAGATCTTCTGAATGATGAACTTCGGTTGTTGTTCTTCTGTTGCTGCTGTGTTTTCTTCAGCCATGATTTTCCCTCTTTAATAGAATTTAATTATTTGTCAGTAAAACGTCGAGCTGACCCGAACGGTCGATATCAATCAAATCGGTATATCCACCCATTGATTTACCATTAATGAATATTTGCGGCACGGTACGTTGCTGACTTTTTTGCATCATTTCCTGGCGTTTTTCAGGATGCTGATCCACACGGATTTCGTCATAACTGACACCTTTTCGATCCAGTAACTGCTTTGCCATTGTGCAGTACGGGCAATGCGCGGATGAATAAATGGTGACTTTGCTCATAACAACACTCCAAGTCTTAACTGAATAACGGCAGTTTGGCATCTCGCCATGCGTGCAGACCACCTGACATTACGTAAATATTGTTGTATCCATGTTTTTTGAACTGTTTGGCAGCAGCTTTTGAACGCTGACCACTGTCACACACCAGTACCAGAGGCTGATCCTTCTTTTTTAGCGACTTGAGATTCGCCTCGATATCGGCCACCGGTACATTTATGGAATCGACTATATGTGACGTTTCAAATGCAGCTTTATCGCGAATATCGACAAAACAGCCTTTTTGCTGATTCACCAGATTAACAGCTGTTGGCACATCAACGGCATTAAACCCACCTAGTTTGCGAGTGAGTGAGTCAGAAAAAACCAAAAACAATAACACCACAAACAAACTGGACAGTATCCAATGATTAACAATAAATTCGCCCAGATTTTCCATTAAACAGCCCTAAATTTATGAATAAAAAATGATTTCTATTTTACGCAAAACAATTCGCACATCATGCTGATTAGCCGTAACAGACGCTCATCGTTAACACGGTAAAATATACGATTTGCTTCTCGTCTTGCCGCCAGAATGTTTTTCTCTTTCAGCTTGGCAAGGTGTTGAGACACATTGCTTTGTGTTGTGCCAACCTGTTCAACAATCTCCTGCACAGATAATTCATGATCGCCCAGTGCACAAAGGATTTTCAAACGCAGTGGATTCGACATCGCTTTCAACGCAAATGCGGCACGTTCAATATCATCATTCATAACCTGCATTTGCGGGTTTCCAGTTTGTGAAGAGAGGCCAATCAACTTGATTGCAACTGTAATTGATTACAAAAGACCATATAATACACAGCATTGTTGTTGATTTGCAGTGATCACTGTTTTTCATGACCGCAGGTCATCTCAACCCGTGTTTAAAGGATAGTTTCATGAGCCACAAGCACCGCCCACTTGCGCTAATCATTCTGGATGGTTGGGGTTATAGTGAAGAGGTACAGCATAATGCCATTATGGCTGCCAATACCCCTGTCTGGGATCACCTCTGGAAGGATTACGCACATACATTGATTAACGCCTCTGGCGCTGGCGTCGGCTTACCCGGCGATCAGATGGGAAATTCTGAAGTCGGGCACCTCAATATTGGTGCTGGCCGTGTGGTTTATCAGGAATTTACCCGGATTAGTGGCGTCATTCGAAACGGAACATTTTTTACGAATCAAACACTGACTGCTTTGGTGAATGAAGTGGTTCAAAAGGATAAAGCCCTGCATATTCTGGGCTTGCTCTCCGATGGCGGCGTGCACAGTCATGACAGTCATATTCAAGCCATGGTAAAGCTTGCTGCAGACCGCGGTGCGACCAAAATCTATCTGCACGCTTTTCTGGATGGTCGCGATACGTCACCCAAATCTGCTCAAAAATTCATTGAGAACATGCAAGCCAGTTTTAACAAGACCGGTAAAGGACGCTTCGCCAGTATTGTCGGACGCTTTTATGCGATGGACCGTGATCAACGCTGGGATAGAGTTCAACAGGCTTATGAACTGATTGCTAATGGTAAAGCTGTTTATCAGGCAGACAATGCAATTGAAGCTCTTCAGCAGGCTTATGCGCGAGAAGAAACGGATGAGTTTGTTAAAGCCACCAGAATTGGTGATGTAGTGCCGATTGAGGACGGTGACAGTATTGTCTTCATGAATTTCCGTGCTGATCGCGCTCGTGAATTAACCCAGTGTTTCATTGATACTGAGTTTGCTGGATTTCCTATATTGGCTGCACCAAAACTGTCAAAATTTGTCACGCTGACGGAATATAAGAAGGATTTTGATGTTCCGGTGGCTTTTCCGGCTGAAAAGCTCAAAAACCTGCTGGGCGAATGTATTTCTGCTGTCGGCTTGCGCCAGTTGCGTATTGCTGAAACCGAAAAATATGCGCATGTAACGTTCTTTTTTAATGGCGGAAGCGACGTTCCTTACGAAGGTGAAGATCGGATTCTGGTGCCCTCACCAAAAGTCGAAACCTACGATTTGCAACCGGAGATGAATGCTCCGGAAGTGGCCGAAAAACTGGTTAAAGCCATTCACAGCAATCAATATGATGTCATCATCTGCAACTTCGCCAATGCCGATATGGTCGGCCATACCGGTAATTTTGATGCGACCGTTAAAGCCATTGAAACACTGGATAACTGTCTGGGTAAAATCTGGTCCGCATTAAAAGAAAGCGGTGGCGAAATGCTGGTAACAGCTGATCACGGCAATGCTGAAAAGATGCTGGACAATGAGAAAGGACAGGCGCATACCGCCCACACCAGCAACCTCGTGCCGTTAATTTATGCCGGACGTTCAGCAGTGTGTGCGGAACAGGGTGGTTTATCTGATATTGCCCCGACCATGCTGAGCCTGCTTGATCTGCCGATTCCAGCGGAAATGAATAATCATCTTTTGGTGAAACTCACCTGAACGTGCAGATGATAATTCGTGGTTTGATCTTGTTTTTCTGGCTTTTTATGCCATTAAATCTTGCTGCTGAACCTTCTTCAGCCAAGAAGCTCGAAGCGGTACGCAGTGAAATTTCTGAACTTGATAAAACGCTTAGCCTCAATAAGAAAACCAAAGCGGAACTGCAACAGCAATTAAAAAAGCAGAGTCTCAAGGTTTCTGAAATAAGTCGCGAGTTAAACCAGATTAAACAATCTATTGCGGTTAAAGATGACGAATTACTCAATCTTCAACAACAGCTTGGAGTGACGCAAAAGCAACAGGCAAAGCAGCTGGAGGCTTTAAATCAACAGATTCGTTCTGCATTTATGAATGCTCAACCCAGTTATCTGAAGATATTATTGTCTGAACAATCACCTGAGCGGGTCAGTCGAAGTAACACTTATTACCGTTATTTTCACACGGCACGCCAGCAGCAGCTCGAGACATTACACACCACTTTGCAAAACTTAACGGAACAGGAAAAAGCTATTTATGCCGTTAAAAGAAATCTTGACGAACTGCAACAGCAACAACTGGCTCAGCAGGAAGCTTTCAAACAGCAAACTGTTGAACGTGAAAGAACACTTGCCGCACTGAATAAAAAAATCTCGGGACAGGATGCACAACTGGCTGCGCTAAAAGAAGAAGAGAAAAACCTGCAGTCATTATTAGACTCACTCGCCAAAAAAGCAGCAAAAAGACCTCCACCATCAAAACCGGTGAAACCAAGTGAACGATTTTCGAGTCTGAGTGGGAAATTACAATGGCCGTTGTCCGGAAAAATACTGGCAAGCTATGGTAGCCAGCGTAATCTTGATAAACTCAGCTGGAAAGGCATACTGATAGCCTCTGAAAAAGGCACATCTGTTAAAGCCAGCGCAGAAGGCAGAGTGGTTTTTGCCGATTGGATGAAAGGTTTTGGCTTGTTAATCATCATCGATCATGGCGAACAGTTCATGACGCTTTATGGCAATAATGACAGTCTGCTGAAAAACACGGGGGATACCGTGAGTGCTGGTGAAGTTATCGCTCAAAGTGGTGATCAGGGTGTCAGACAAACCGCTGGGCTATATTTTGAAGTACGTCATAAAGGCAGTCCGACCAACCCTATGCAATGGCTGCGCAAGCAAGGTTAATTTGAAATAAGGAATAAAGTTCATATGCGCTTTTTGAAACGTGATTTTGCGCTGGTAACAGCGGGTGTCATTATCGGCATCACATTGATTTTTGGCCAAATGGTCTTCGCCGATAAAGACACTGTCGCAAAGCCGGACCTGCCAATTGATGATCTAAGAGCTTTTTCGGAAATTTTTGGCCGCATTAAAAGTAGTTACGTTGAACCGGTGGAAGACAAAACTCTGCTGGAAAACGCTATTCGCGGCATGCTTTCTGGACTGGATCCCCATTCATCCTATCTTGATCTCAGCGAATTCAAAGATCTGCGTGAAGGCACCTCTGGAGAGTTTGGTGGCCTAGGCATAGAAGTTTCCATGGAAGATGGCTTCGTCAAAGTGGTTGCACCCATTGACGAAACTCCCGCTGCTGAAGCAGGTGTAAAAGCCGGAGACTTGATTATTCGCCTCGATGATACTCCCGTTAAAGGCCTGACACTGACGGAAGCCGTAGAGATTATGCGCGGTGAGCCGGGTAGCAAAATTGTTCTGACGATTATTCGTGAAGGCGCAGATAAACCGCTGAAACTGGAACTGACTCGCGCCATAATTAAAGTGAAAAGTGTGCGAACCGAAGTTCTCGAGCCGGGTTATGGCTATGTACGAATCACTACGTTCCAATCTCCAACCGGTGAAAATCTTCGTGACGCCGTTAATCAGCTCAAAACTGATAATGGTGGGAAGTTGAAAGGCATGGTGCTTGATTTACGCAACAATCCAGGCGGCGTTTTGGATGCTGCGGTAGAAGTATCTGATGCTTTCCTCAACAAAGGCATGATTGTCTACACGGAAGGACGTATTCAGGATGCTGATCAAAAATTCCATGCCAAACCTGGCGATATGCTGAATGGCGCACCTATTATTGTGCTGGTAAATGGTGGTTCAGCTTCCGCGTCTGAAATTGTTGCCGGGGCTTTGCAGGATCATCAACGGGCCGTGATACTGGGCACTAAAACCTTTGGTAAAGGGTCGGTACAAACGGTGATGCCTTTAACCAACGATACAGCGGTCAAAATGACAACTGCACGATATTATACCCCTTCAGGTCGTTCGATTCAGGCTGATGGTATACACCCTGATATCGTGATTGATGCCTTACAAATCAGTGCAGCTGAAGATAATGGCTTCCAGCCACTGCGAGAGATTGATCTCAGCCGTCATCTGGAAAATGGTTTACTGGAAGAGCTGGATGCTGAAACAACTGATAGCGACGTTGATGCTGAAGAAGAAGAGGAAAAACAACCTTTAGCGCTGCGTGATTATCCGCTTTCTCAGGCATTGAACCTGCTGAAAGGCATGAACATTATGAGCAAACGTTAAACGTTATTCATGGCAACGGTATTAATCCCACTCGCTGAGGGCTGTGAGGAAATTGAGGCGGTCACGCTGATAGATGTTCTCAGACGGGCTGAGATACATGTTGTTACTGCCAGTTTGACGGATGATCTACACATTACTGCTAGCCGTGGTGTCCGCTTGGTGGCGGATGCCACACTGGATGCAGTGATTGATGATGAATTCGACATGATGGTTCTGCCGGGCGGACAACCCGGCACCAACAATCTGAATGCCGATCAACGTATTCATGCGTTGCTCAAACGGTTTAACCAGGCTGATAAATGGTTAGGAGCAATATGTGCGGCGCCGATGGTTCTGGCACATGGAGGCCTGCTGGAGGGATTAAACGTCAGCTGTTACCCAGGAGCTCTGAAGCCAAACGAGTGGCCAGAAGTTCAATTCAGTAATGATGCTGTAGTCTGTGATAACAAAATCATTACCTCCCGCGGACCGGGAACGGCAATGACTTTTGCGTTAACAATTATCGAAAAACTTATGGATGAAGAAACTCGCCAACAAGTGGAAACGAGTCTCGTTATTCGCTAAAACGGAACCAGCATGTACTCGCTTAATGAATCAGAACTCTCGATATTACTGGTTGAGCCATCTTCCGTTCAGCTGAAAATCATCATGCGTGAATTACGCCAGGCGGGTGTGAATAAAATTGATGGTGTTCACGATGGCGCTCAGGCTATCGTGGCGATGCAGAAGTATCCACCGGATCTGGTGATCAGCGCCATGTATTTGCCTGACATGACCGCGACTGAACTACTCTCATCAATTCGTCGACTGGATAATCTGGAAAACACCCATTTTATGCTGATCTCCAGCGAATCAAATATTGAAGCGCTTGAGCCACTTCGCCAATCCGGTGTCGTGGCCATTCTGCCCAAACCCTTTGATCACGCCAATCTGCAACGAGCCATCCGTACGACCCTGCAGCATATCGATCCCACTGAAATTGAATTACAGAATTACGAAGTAGAACAGCTGGAAGTTTTACTGGTCGATGACAGCCTAGTATCGCGCAACCATCTGTTTCGCGTGTTTCAGAACATGGGCATAAACCAGATTCATCAGGCTGAAAATGGCATTGAAGCGATTGAAATGCTCAAACAACAGAGTTTCGATTTGGTAGTGACCGATCTGAATATGCCGAAAATGGATGGTCAGGCGCTGGTTGAACATATCCGCAGTGAGATGGGCAATACCTTCGTCCCCATTTTAGTTGTCACCAGCGAGCAGAACCAAACCCGATTGGGGCAGGTTGAGCAGGCGGGCGTATCGGCAATTCTGGATAAACCTTTTGAACCTGAGTCTATCCGTGAAATCCTTTATCGAGTGCTTGACGAACAAAGTTAATCGTTTACAGCATTGCTGGATTGCACGCCAAGGGAAATAAATTTTTGCAGGTAGCTGACATCCTGATCTGACTCTCTTATGGCAGCATAAAGCGTTTTCGCCAAACCGCCTCTTCCAAGTCGTATCGCTTTAACCGGCAGCGTTTGACAAAACTCATTGGCCAGCCAGTTAGGCAACACCGTCACCGCTCTCTGTAACGCCACCATCTGCACCATAATATCCATTGATTGCATGGCTTTGGTTCGAGGGTTAATCCCGGCGGGCATCAAAAACTGGGTAAACACATCAAGTCGTTCATGGGCGACGGGAAACGTCAGCAATAATTCCTTGTGCAGCGCTTCAGCCTGAATAAATTTCTGCTCACTTAATGGATGACCTTCAGCCACCAGCAAAACCAACTCATAATCAAACATCGGCTGATAAAGTACGCCAACCTGTTTTACGGCATCCGGCGTCACCAGCAAATCAATATGATGATTCAACAACCCTTCCATGCCTGAAAACTGGAATTGATGCACGATATCGACATCCATTTGCGGCATTTCGCGCAGATAGTCTGCCAGAATTTTTTTCAGCCATTCATAACAGGGGTGGCACTCCACGCCCAGACGTAAAATACCTGCCCGTCCCTCTGAATAGGCCTGTAAGGTCTGCTCAGTTTGCTCCAGAACCGGTAAAACCTGCTGAGCAACCTGCAACATCAGTTCGCCTGCCTGTGTCAGTCTTAACTTACGACCATCCCGCTGCCATAAGCTTATTTCCAGCTTCTGCTCCAGATATCGGATCTGATGCGATAAGGCGGATTGTGTGAGAAATAAGGCATTGGCTGCTGCCGTTAAACTGCCATTTTCTGCCAAGGCTCGAATGATTCGTAAATGCGCGCGCTCAATCATATATGAACATCCCTCATAAATAAGTAAATAATCATCATTATTACTCATCAATAAGTCTGATTACAATGGAGCTTTTTAAAACCGATTGAGAGGATATCGAATGGTCACCACACATAATCTTGGCTTTCCCCGTATTGGCAGCCAACGAGAATTAAAATTTGCCCTGGAACGCTATTGGCGCGGTGAAACAGCTGCTGATGATCTAGAACAAACCGGCAAAACATTACGTTTACGTCATTGGTCATTGCAAGCTGACCTGGATCTGGTGCCTGTTGGAGACTTTTCCTTTTACGACCATGTTCTGGACACCAGTCAGCTGTTGGATAATCTGCCATCACGAGTCGATAAAAATGCTGATGCCTTAACCCAATATTTTCAGGCATCGCGTGGACAGGCAGGTTCATCCTGTTGCAATCATCAGGTCGCAGCTGCAGAAATGACCAAATGGTTTGATACCAATTACCATTACCTGGTACCGGAATTTAACGCGGAAAGTGCATTTAAGGCATGTCCGGAACGATTGCTGGCGCAAATCAAAGAAGCAAAAGCTGCAGGTTTTAAAATAAAACCCGTTCTGGTTGGTCCAGTAAGCTATCTCTGGCTGGGTAAAACCAAGGACGAAACAGACAAACTCGCTTTACTGGATAAGTTATTACCGGTTTATGCAGAAATTCTGGATCAGCTAGCAGATAACGGCGTCGAGTGGGTGCAAATCGATGAACCTGTTCTGGTCACTGAACTGTCAACGGAATGGCAACAGGCTTTGCAGAAAGCCTACTTCAGTTTAGCGAAATGTCGTGTCAAATTGTTGCTGACAACCTATTTCGGCCAACTTCAGCAAAATCTGCAGCTAGCCTGCGAATTACCCACAGCAGGACTGCATATTGATGCGATCAATGCTGCAGATGAACTTGTCAGAGTGGTTGACTGGCTGCCTTCCCATAAAGTGCTGTCAGTGGGCATTATCAATGGCCGCAATATCTGGAAAACCGATCTAACTCAGGCGCTTGAACTACTGGAGCCGATTCATACCCGGCTTGCTGAACGCTTATGGTTGGCACCAAGCTGTTCGTTACTGCATGTGCCTATTGATTTAAGTTCTGAGCAGAATCTGGATGAGGAGACTCGTGACTGGTTGGCCTTTGCGGTACAAAAGCTGGAAGAGTTAACGTTAATAGCTCAGGCGCTCAATCTGGGGCGTGACAGTGTTGCCACACAGTTGGCAGACAACAAACAATCCATTCAACATCGCCAGCAGTCCACTCGGGTTCATAATCCAGCCGTCAAACAGCGTTGTGAAGCAACTCATTCCGCGTCAGGCCAGCGGCATAGTGCTTATTTACAACGGGCAGCCATACAACAGCAAGCGTTGCAGTTGCCCGCATTTCCAACCACGACTATTGGCTCTTTTCCACAGACCAATGATATTCGCCAGACGCGTAAAAAGTATCGCCTGGGTCAACTAGCTGATGCCGAATATCGCCAGCAAATTCAGGCGGAAATTCGCTATGCCATCGATAAACAACTGGAACTGGGACTTGATGTGTTAGTGCATGGTGAAGCTGAACGTAACGATATGGTCGAGTATTTCGGTCAACAATTACAGGGCTTTGCTTTCACAGAGTTTGGCTGGGTTCAGTCCTATGGTTCTCGTTGTGTGAAACCACCGATCCTCTATGGTGATGTGTCACGGCCTGGCCCTATGACCGTTGAGTGGATTCAATATGCCCAATCATTAACCGACAAACCGGTAAAAGGGATGTTGACCGGGCCAGTCACCATTCTCAACTGGTCTTTTGTCAGAGACGACCAACCGCGTAGCGAAACCTGTAAACAGATTTCACTGGCGATTCGGGATGAAGTAATCGATCTGGAAAGTGCCGGGGTCAATATCATTCAGATCGATGAAGCGGCTTTAAGAGAGGGTTTGCCATTACGTCAATCTCAATGGAAGACTTATCTGGACTGGGCAGTGGAATCATTCCGAATCACCGCTAATGGTGTGGCAGATGAGACACAAATCCATACTCATATGTGTTATTCCGAATTCAACGATATTATAGAAGCCATTGCCGCCATGGATGCCGATGTCATCACCATTGAGACCTCACGCTCGCAAATGGAATTACTGGATGTTTTTCAGAAGTTTGATTATCCCAATGCGATAGGGCCGGGGGTTTATGATATTCACAGTCCGAATATTCCATCAAAGCAGGAAATGGTGGAATTGCTCAAACTGGCCGCTCAGCGAATTGATAAAACACTGTTATGGGTGAACCCGGACTGCGGTTTGAAAACCCGTCGCTGGGAAGAAGTGGAACCTGCGTTGAAAGCCATGGTTTCAGCAGCACAATCACTAAGATTAAAACTGGCTGCTTGATAAAACATAAACCGGGTAGGGGGAGGTATCTTTCTCTATCCGGTTTTTTGCGTCTACGTCTAACAGGCCAACACTTCTGGCAAAGCCACGTTCAATTGGGTTTGTATTTGTTTAGCCAACTCAGGATCCAGAAGGTTAGTGCGGCGATGCTGCTGACATAACGCACTGCGAAAGCCAAGATAATCCGGCTGCAATGGACTGAGTGTTTCGATATCCTCAATCCTCAGTGCGCCGGCCAAACCGCACAACAGTCCAGCGGATTTTGCCTCCACAACAAACTGTTGCAGAGCTTCTACGGATAAATGATTCAACAATCCCTGACCATCTTTGCGGGCAGTATCCAGCATCACGCCGGCGAATCCGGATTTTGCCAGTAATGGAATTAGCTTTTGCTGAGGCAACTGATCAGCAAATATGACCGCAATCACAGGTTTTTTAAGACTTCTGATGGTGGGCTCTAATTGTTGAATGCATTGGATAAGCCCGGATTCATCGAACAGGCCAACTTTGACATAATCCACGCCTGTTTCAGCCATGCTGCGAATTGCTGCTGAAATTATCTCTGGTTGCATGGGAAGGTCACCTACCGTTGCACTACAAAGACAACCTTTGTTGATCCAATTAACGATCTCGGTGACAGTTTGATGGTTTAAAGCGCCCAGAGCGCCTTTAGACGGGTTTTTCATATCGAGGATATCTGGCAGCTGCTCCACCAGAAGTCTGGCCTCCTCAAGCGATTCTACGCTGGCTAACCATTTAGTTATCATTTAGCTTTATTCCGGATTGTTCAACTTTTTCCATTAACCAGCCCCAGGCCTGGAGCTCACGTTCACCAGCCGTTTTCTCAATAGCGATAGTCAGGTAGGCAATTTCGTCGCGGACTTTATGTTCTGGCAACATGCCCAGCCGACTCACCAGAATGGCTGCCTCAATTACTGCATTCTGGGCACGGTTAAAGCCTCTGAATGGCTTATGGTTTACATCGCAAATTACAGCGCCATAAAAACAGGCTCGTGGATCATCATCTTCCAGACGAACAATCTCCAGCTCAATATGTGAAAGTGCATCGTCGATAAACTCACCTTCAATCTGATGACAAGGAGAAGTCGGCCAATCACGATGTCCTGTTAATGCACCAGCAAAGATGCGTACATCATCGACAAAGTTGATTGAGCATTGACCATGCCGGAGCAAATTATCGTAAGTCGTAGAGGGTTTGAATGGCTTTATTTGAAAGTGACCACTTACTTCGCTTATCCCCATGGGTACAGAGTGTACTTTTCCATTCTCTGATATCGTAGTGACGATAACTTCATGAATCTGACTGGTCAGCAATGCCACATGCATGCTCCTGTTATTTATTCTTTTTACTCTCGGCTGTACCACAAGCCCGTTGCGGATCTTTTTGCATCGTCGTGCCTTTCGATTTCTGCCGGGTTAAGTCTTTCTCTTCCTCTTCAACAGCACAACCCCATTGCAGGTCTTCGTCCTGAGTATATCGTTTACCAAGTTGCCAGGCGATTTGAGCCCGAGCTAACTCCACTCCCAGATAAAAGGCGTGCCCGGGATCATCTTTTACTTGCAGCTGCGGATAAAAGGCGAACGGATCGGTACCCTGTAGCAAGCCATCCCGATTGAAAACAAATATTCCTTTAGGGGCAATTTTAATTCGATAGTTTGGATCTTTGATGTTCTCCGATAATTGGATAATTTCCTGCTCCGTATCGGTAAAAGGTCTACGTTCATGACTAACCAATAAGTCTGCAGTGAAATCTCGAGGTAAGCTATTGTCATCGCGAGCCGCAAACATCATCCGTCTGGCAATATCCGCTTCTTTGATGGCTCGCCGCGCATGCGGACTAACCTCGGTTGCCAATACATTGGTAATGTTTAATTCCGAGATAATCCCAAACAACAACGCATTGATCCCGCTGGTATCGGCATCGGTAAGCTCGGTTAAATTGCCCACCCCCATCATCATTGGTGCTTCAGGATATTTTTGGCGCAGAGTATGATAACGAACTATCGACTCTGTAAAACCAAAATGAATTGGATCCAGTATCGGATCCGCTATCCATGGTTTACCCAGTTTATCCATGGCTTCCATAGCACGCTCAAGTGATTCGAGGGGTCCGAGAGGAACCAGGACGGGGATTGCATCCGTTTCTTTGGCAAGGTCAATCGTTTTTTCCGACAGACTCAACAAATAATCTGCACCAGCTTTACTTGCACGCCTCAAATCATCCATTGACATTGAGTCGACACTAACTTTAAATCCATTTTCATGCAGTGCAGCTATCGCTTCTTCCATTAGTGGAAACTTTTCTTCCGGAAGACAACCAATATCAATGACATTTGCTCCTGCCTGACGATAATAATTGGCTCGCTCCAGAATGCCGGCAATATCACGTTGTGGAGCATCAACTATTTCTGCAAAAATATTGACATCATATTTACTGAGATCTGGCTCTTTGCGGGCTTTGCCAAAGAATAGTGGCAGATCCTTAATCTCTTCCGGACCACGTACCACCTCAATTCCAAGAAGTTTACTTAATTCAGCTAAATCACCACGACAGCGTCCTGGAACCATGATTTGTTTACAACCGGCATAATCCTCCGGTTTCAACCTTCTGGCAATCATTTTATCGGTCATTAATGCAGCAACCGACAACCCCAGCTGATGGATTTTATACTCAAATGGTAGCGGCGCCATTTCATGTAATACTTTTTCAACACTGGGTTGAGCAAGCTTACCGGTGAGGAAGAGAATGGTCTCAGCCATGATCGGCGTTAACGTGTTCCAGACGTTTTGTTAAAGTTTCGTGTAAAGCCGTTGCACTTTCCACGACGGTTGTCGCTTCAAATCCACGAAGAGTTTCCGTGTGTGCAAGATCTATTGCTCTGGGCCATAGCCTCACCATACGATCAGGAGCAGGGGTATCAACTTCTGAAACGGCATCACAGGCCAAAACGATACTAGGAACTCGACATTTTCCTGCCTGTGCATACACATTAGTGACCAAAGTATCAGACAAACCCAGAACCATTTTTGCAACCGTATTTGATGTGGCGGGCGCAACCACCAGAGTATGGTAATCCCCTCGATAGAATAATCCGACAGGGGGAGAGCTGGCGGCTCTATCTCGATAGACATGGCCGTCTTTATGCAAGGATTTAGGATCGTGCCCATACATGCGAATGACTTCCTCTCCTGCACGACTGTAAAACAGGTCCACATCCGGTAATTCACGAATAATTTCCAAACACTCTTCCAAATAATGTCCAGATCCTGTTATTGCCCAGGCCAACTTTGGCTTTTCCGGCCGTGATTGCATGCTACGATCTCAATTGATTTCAAGCTTTTAATTTTGCCAGAGTCTGGCCTAGTAGTAAAAATTATATAGGTTCATTACTATCATATAAGTTAAAATTAATAACAATTTTGCAACGGATTGATGGGAGTCATATATCTATGTCAGAAGCAGTGCCAAAAATTGTGGTTGTAGGTGGTGGAGCTGGCGGCTTGGAGCTGGTTACCAAACTTGGGAAAAAACTTGGCAAAAAAAAGAAAGCGCAAGTCACTTTGGTTGATAGCACGCATACGCATATCTGGAAGCCGCTATTGCACGAAGTTGCTGCTGGAACGCTTGATTCCCATGAAGATGAGATTGAATACCTCAGCCAGGCAATGTGCAGTGGTTTTCGTTTTCGTTTAGGCAAAATGGATGGGCTGGACCGCCAAAATAAGAAGATTATGGTGGCTCCGACCTTTAACGAAGAGGGCCTGGAAATTATTCCACGCAGAACTTTTGATTATGACTATCTCATTATTGCTGTTGGTAGTGTCAGTCATGACTTCGGTATCAAAGGTGTGGGAGATCATTGTTTATTTCTTGATACCACCAAACAAGCTGAGTATTTTCAAAATCAGCTTCTTGAATCTTATCTACGCGCACATACTCAAGGACGCCCCCTTGACGAAGGTCAGTTGAATATTGCAATTGTTGGTGCTGGCGCCACTGGCGTTGAATTATGTGCTCAACTCTATGAAGTATCTCACCTCTTAAATGCCTATGGACTGGATGAAGTTAAACCGCACGATGTAAAACTTTCTCTTATCGAAGCAGCTGATCGTATTTTACCTGGATTACCTGAAAATATTTCTGCTGCGGCTCATCAGGAGTTATCACAACTTGGTGTTGAAATCCTTGCTGGCGAACGTGTCATAGAAGTGACAGAAACAGAGATTAAGACGCAAAGTGGCCGTAATATTCCTGCAGCAATTAAGGTCTGGGCAGCGGGAATCAAGGCTCCGGAGTTTTTGAAGGATATTGGTGGCTTAGAAACAAACTGGATGAACCAATTAGTCGTCAAACAAACATTACAGACGACTTTTGATGACGATATTTATGCCATTGGTGACTGCTGTGCCTGTAAATGGTTGGGTCAGGATCAGAATGTTCCACCCCGTGCTCAAGCAGCGCATCAGATGGCGTCGCTAGTTTACAAATCCATTAAAAACCGTATGAAAGGCAAGGAAGACCTTCCTGATTATCACTACCATGATTATGGTTCTCTGGTTTCGTTGGGTCGTTATGGTACTGTCGGTAACCTCATGGGTAATTTAAGTAAAGGCAGTATGAAAGTTGAAGGTTTGATGGCGCGGCTGATGTATCTTTCTTTATACAAAATGCACCAAGTCGCACTATTCGGGCCATTCCGCGTGCTAATGCTTTCGCTTTCACATGTTTTCCGCCGTAGCGTACATCCTAAAATCAAATTGCATTAATTCTGTAATTTCTAATTTCAACAAAAAAGGCTCAACTAAGAGCCTTTTTTGTTATGAATGGCGAGAACACACAACTTTACCTCCACTGCTTATCTCTTTTTTTACTTTTAACACCGTCTATTCGATTGTCATTATTCGGCATAAAAAAACACCTAACCTTTCTTATGCCTTGTCTTTCCGCCTACAAGGCGAAAGTCTGCGTGCTGCTAAATCGATTGTCCCTGGCCGCTTATACTTACAGTATGATGCTTTTCGTACTTTGTTTGTAGAACCTCAATATCGTAAAAGCCGACCATACAAATACATATTAATTTCAATTAATAAAAGGAAGCCCGCTCCATGTTTGATGGTTGGCCAGGCTTGAGGTTGTTGTCTTGAGTTATTAGCTAGTTAGTGTTAAATATCTAAATTTGATGCCTGTAAAGCATGGGTTTCAATAAACTCTCTCCGTGGTTCGACATTGTCCCCCATCAAGGTGTTGAAGGTTTCATCTGCGGTGATAGCATCTGAGATTCTGACCTGCAGCAAACGTCGTTTCGATTTATCCATCGTGGTTTCCCATAATTGCTCAGGATTCATTTCGCCCAAGCCTTTATAACGCTGTACATGCTGTCCGCGACGGGCTTCCACCATTAACCACTTTACTGCCTGTGAAAAATGCTGAACTTTTTCGCTTCTTTCACCGCGTTCTATTCTTGCATCTCCCTCAAACAAACCATTGATTTTATTCGAAAAAGACATAATTCTCTGATATTCCGTACTGGCAAAGAACTCGCCTGGGACATGAAAATCATTACTTATACCATGCCGAGTGAAGCTGATGTTTACATGCGGCATTGGTTCATTTTCATTTTTTTGCAGATTCAGAACATAGTGGGTTCCTGTTGGCATGATGGCATTCATACGTGTTTCAATCGCTTTTAACCAAGTATTCATTGCCGTACCATCGTTGAAATCAGGTATCGCGGCCTGGTAAATCAGCTCATCTAAAAAAGCAGGGTAATAATGATTAGCCAGTCGTGTAATGATGGCTCTGATGGTTTGATATTCATTCACTAGCTGTGCTAATGCGTTGCCGTCTATCGGTGCTGCTTCTGCTGTTGGGTAGAGCACTGCATTGGTCAAAGCAACCTCTGTCAGATAACGCTCCATTTCAGCATCATCTTTTACATAACGCTCTTGTTTACCCTTTTTAATCTTATACAAAGGCGGTTGCGCGATATACACATGGCCTCGCTCAATTAATTCAGGCATCTGTCTATAGAAAAAAGTAAGGAGTAGGGTGCGAATATGTGACCCGTCTACGTCAGCATCAGTCATTATAATAATATGATGATAGCGTAGTTTTTCTGGGTCATATTCATCACGACCAATACCACAGCCCAAAGCAGTAATTAACGTTCCCACTTCCGCCGATCCAATCATCTTATCGAAACGAGCGCGCTCAACATTCAGAATCTTACCTTTCAAAGGGAGTATTGCCTGTGTTCTTCTATCTCGACCTTGTTTTGCACTACCTCCCGCCGAGTCCCCTTCCACCAAAAAGAGTTCCGACTGTGCAGGATCTCTTTCCTGACAGTCAGCAAGCTTACCTGGTAAACCAGCGATATCCAGCACACCTTTACGACGGGTTAATTCACGAGCTTTTCTCGCAGCATCCCGGGCTCGTGCAGCATCAATCATTTTGTTAGCAATCAGCTTGGCTTCGCTTGGATTTTCGATTAGAAAATCCTGGAAATATTCATTCACTAATGACTCAACAATCGTTCGTACTTCGGATGAAACCAATTTATCTTTCGTTTGCGAGGAAAACTTAGGATCAGGCACTTTTACTGAAAGCACCGCCGTGAGCCCCTCACGCGCATCATCACCACTGGTGACCACTTTTGATTTTTTGGCCAGCCCTTCACTTTCGATGTACTGGTTCAAGCTTCTGGTTAACGCCGCTCTAAACCCCGCTAAGTGAGTGCCACCATCTCGTTGTGGAATATTATTTGTAAAACAGTAGATATTTTCCTGATAGGAGTCATTCCATTGCATGGCTAACTCGACTACAACGTCGTCACGCAAACCACTAATGCTAATAACATGTTCATGTACGAACGTTTTATTCTTATTAAGATGTGTGACAAAAGCTTTGATTCCACCTTCGTAATGAAAAACTTCTGTTTTCTCATCTCTTTCATCTGTAAGTACGATTCTTACACCTGAATTTAAGAATGCTAATTCCCGGATTCGCTTGGCAAGAATTTTGTAATCATATGTTATGTGTGTAAATGTTTCTTCACTTGGCCAGAACTGTATTTTCGTTCCTGTCGCTGCTGTTTTTTCAAATGCTGTTAAGGGAGCATCTGGTACCCCATGGGTATAATTTTGTTTATGCAGAAAGCCATTACGTTTAATTTCAAGCGATAGTTTTTTTGATAACGCATTAACGACTGAAATACCAACGCCATGCAAACCACCAGAGACTTTATATGAGTTGTCATCAAACTTACCACCAGCATGCAGTACGGTCATAATAACTTCTGCTGCAGATACTCCTTCACCTTCATGCATATCAACGGGAATTCCGCGACCATTATCTTCAACAGAGACCGAGTCATCAGGATGAATCCGGACGTTTATTTCGGTACAATAACCAGCCAATGATTCATCAATTGAATTATCCAGCACCTCAAACACCATGTGATGTAAGCCAGTTCCATCATCAGTATCACCTATATACATGCCCGGTCGTTTTCTGACGGCATCTAATCCCTTAAGCACTTTGATATTAGAAGAATCGTAACTATTGTTTTCAGTGGTCATAAATTAATCCATTTACAGCAAGGTAAAGCCAAACATGCATTCTACTATGTATCGTCTTTCGTTGACAGCTTACTATGTTAGCCGAACATCTCCACGTTTCACGTGGAACATTGCGTCATTTTCATTTAACGCTAAGATTGCTGACAAATCAGGATTTGTAGAAGAAACAAAGGTTTGAACTTTTAAAGTTTTGATAGCTTGTAAGACATATCTCTGGTGATTACTGTCCAGTTCGGAGCTAAGATCATCAATAAGTAAAACGCTTTTTTGTTCCTTAACCTGTTGCATTATGGAAATTTGAGCAAAACAGATAGCAAGGAAAAATAGTTTTTGCTGTCCTCGTGAAAATAGCTCTGCTGGATCCAATCCATCAATTTTTATTGACCAATCGGCTGCATGGGGCCCAGCCCTGGTATAACCCAATGCGCGATCTCTATCGATTGTTTCGTGTAGAACTTCTGAAAAATCTTCACTTTTTGGCCATCCAGGTAAATATCGCAGTTCGAATTTAGCCTTTGGAAAATCATCACACAATAAGCGAAACCATTTCTCATACTGAACTACCAATTTTTTTAAATATTCCCTTCTGTACTGTGCTAACTTCAAGCCGTGAACATTTAAAGAGGCATCCCAAACCTTTATTTCTTCATTAGGTCTTTCGTTTCTTAAAGCCGCATTACGTTGAGAGAGCACTTTCTTATAAGCTTGCCAATGAAATAAAAAATCATGTTCCACGTGAAACAAACCCCAATCCACCACTCTCCTACGAAACCTTGGTCCCAACTCAAAGAACTCATGACAGTTTGCAGGTATATATTGAAGAGGGAGGTGGCAGGCCAGCTCAGACAGTTTTTTTAACGGCGCATTGTTGAGTCGAATTTGTAGCCCCGTCGTTTTACTGAACTGTAGTCCAACCGGAATACCCTGTGAGATTCTGGCAAACAACTGACACTGTTGCTGATTGTTTTGAACCACGTGTTTCAAATTACGAGAACGAAACGAACGCCCCATCGCCAGCAAATAAATCGCCTCTAAAACGCTTGTTTTTCCCGAACCATTTTCACCGACGAGCAAGTTTACCCCGGTAACGGGATAAAGGACCGACTTGTTAATATTTCGAAAATACGTAAGAGAAAGCTCTGTCAGCACATGTACTGCCAAATGGTAATACGATTAGTTCGTTTTAACATAGTATTGTGATCGCTTTAACTTTTATTAAATAAAGTTAAAGAAAATAAAAAAATTAAATTTCCAGCATTTCAAAATCTTCTTTACCTACACCACACTCCGGACATTCCCAATCATCTGGAATATCTTCCCATGCTGTACCGGGAGGAATGCCATCTTCTGGTAGCCCTAGAGCCTCATCATAAACAAAACCACATACTAAACACTGCCACTTTCGCATATTAAGTCCTATCAAATTTATTAAACCGTTCTGACATCTTACAACAAACGTCTTTTTTGTTGGTTTACGATTTACTATTCGTTATATGTTAAATTACACAAAACAAATCATTATAAGACTAATAAGTGGATAGACCGATTATGAGACTTCCGACCTTACGGCAGCTCCAATATCTGACCGCAGTAATTGATGAAAAACACTTTGGACGTGCGGCAGAAAAGTGTCACGTAACACAATCAACCCTTAGTGCAGGTATCCAGGATTTGGAAGACCTGCTGGAGATTGGTTTATTAGAGCGCACTAATCGAAAAGTACTGACAACGCCAATAGGAGAAGAAATAGCAGAAAGAGCCAGGCAAATTCTGTCGTTGAGTGATGATCTAGTCGACTTGGCACAAGCTGAAAAAAATCCTTTGGCTGGTCGGATACGAATTGGTGTAATACCAACAATAAGTCCATTTCTGTTACCTCGAGTACTTCCGCGCATTCGAAAACATTTACCTGAATTGGAAGTACTACTCTTAGAAGATCAATCCGAAAGGTTATTAGAGCAGGTAGAAAAGGGCAGTATCGATATAGCGATAATGGCTTTTCCATTCAATACCCGAAATTTAAACTTTCGTGTAATCTCTCAGGAACCTTTTTGGGTAGCACTGCCAAAACAACACGCTTTAAGTAAATACACATCATTACAACCACATCAACTTCCAATAACAGAGTTATTACTTTTGGCGGAAGGGCATTGTATGCGCGAACATGCCATCAGTGCCTGTCAATTACCAGCCTCAGCACAACGACGTAGTGTACAAGCAACTAGTTTATATACGTTGATCGAAATGGTCGCTAGTGGGTTGGGTATTACCCTGATTCCACAGATGGCAATAAACTCAGATATGGTGCGCCATGCAGATATATGTTTACGTCCATTAAAACAAAACAGTTTGGCTAATCGTGAAATTGGACTGGTGTGGCGGCCAAGTTTCCGCCGAACCAGTACGCTTGAAGAGTTGGTAATAAGTTTTACTGCAGCAATGGAAGAAGCGGTAATTTAATGCTTCAGAGCATATTGAGAGCGTAGCTGAATAAAACTTTGTCTTATGAAAACTGAAGTAAATGGGGCTTGAAACCCTGCTACAAGCATTGCTTTTGGATTGATTAAAAAAACGGTATGGTTCAGATCTTGATAGGAAAAACTACTGCTTGTTGTGAAAAACGCAGTCCACTCTTCCTGTTCCTTCAAAGAGCCTGAAGGGGTGATAATCCGGGCATCAAGATTTTGCAATTGACTTAGCCCCAAGAGCTTATCTGATTGAAGATCTGTAGTGCTCACTACCAGTTGAACTGAACGGTCTGCCAGCCCATCTTTTAGATTTCTTAGTACTCTGAAAACCGCATCACAATCAAGACAGTCTGCTGAAGGAATAAAAACAAAACTCCACTTACCTGTCAGCGCATCATTGGTAAACACCGTATTATCCGTTGAATAGGCAAGAAACTGAGGCACTTCCACGGTTGGATCAAAAACCGTCACCATAGACCGGTCTGTTTTTGGGATGTCCACTGGCTGTTGCTGGTTGAGTGTTAAAAAAAGCAACAACAAAAAAACTACTAAGCCAAGATATGTCAGTAAAAAACGCTTAGAATGGACATTTTTGAACATATTCTGCATCGTTTATTCTCCGTGACACGCTGACAATTTTCTCACTACTAATTAAGAGCCCATGAAAGAAAAATTGCTTAAGTCTACTCTGGTTGTCAGCTTAATGACCTTTTTATCCCGCATTTTAGGATTTGTTCGAGATATTGTCATTGCCAGATTTCTAGGTGCCGGGATGGGGGCGGACGTATTTTTTGTTGCTTTTAAGATTCCGAACTTTCTCCGTCGCCTGTTTGCAGAGGGAGCTTTTTCACAAGCGTTTATTCCCGTTCTCGCTGAGTATCGCGAACGCGGTGATCAGGATTTGAAACAACTTATTGCGGCAACCAGCGGCACACTTGCAAGCGTCTTATTTTTTATTACCCTGATAGGGGTAATTGCAGCACCAGTAATTATTCTGCTTTTTGCTCCCGGCTTTAGTGATCAGCCTGAAAAATTACAACTTGCCAGAGAACTGTTAAGGATCACTTTTCCATATATTCTGTTCGTTTCACTTACCGCACTGGCCAGCTCCATTCTAAACAGTTTTGGTAAGTTTGCCGTGCCGGCATTTACACCTGTTTTTCTCAACATTTCGATGATTGCCTGTGCATTATGGCTGGCACCACATCTAGAAGAACCGGTAAAAGCACTTGCCTGGGGGGTATTTATCGGTGGGGTGGTGCAACTCCTGTTTCAAATGCCTTTTTTGATGAAAATAGGGAGTTTGCCAAAACCGCGTTGGGGCTGGAAAGATGAGGGAGTCCAAAAAATTCTGCGACTGATGATACCGGCCATGTTTGGTGTCTCCGTTTCACAAATCAATTTATTGTTGGACACATTACTGGCGTCATTTCTCATCACTGGCAGTATTTCCTGGCTATATTATTCTGATCGTCTGGTGGAGTTTCCACTGGGAATATTGGGAATAGCGCTGGCGACTGTTATTTTGCCTAACCTTTCCCGCAAACATGCTACTGCCTCAATGCAAGAATTTTCACAGACCATTGACTGGGCATTACGCTGGGTGTTTCTAATCGGCGCTCCAGCAGCATTAGGCTTAATTATTCTTGCTGAGCCATTGCTGCTTACCTTATTTCAATATGGTGAGTTCACACCTTATGATGCCCATCAGGCATCGTTAAGCTTAAGAGCTTACGGTTTGGGATTATTGCCGTTTATCTTTATAAAAGTACTTGCCCCAGGCTTTTATGCGCGTCAGGACACAAAAACACCCGTCAAAATTGGCATTATTGCGATGATCAGCAATATGGGATTGAATATTATTTTGATGCAGTATCTGGCACATGTCGGACTGGCTTTAGCCACAGCATTATCCGCGATGCTAAATGCTGGTTTACTGTATTACACTCTTCGGAAAAAAGCGGTCTATCAACCTATCTCTGGCTGGAGCTTATTTTTTATCCGGATGCTCCTTGCTAATAGTGTTTTAGTGGTATTTTTGCTATGGCTAACACCCATTAATAGTGATTGGGTAGCGTGGAGTGGCTGGTATAGATTCAGCATATTAATGGGGCTGATTACCTCTTCTGCGATGGTTTATTTTGCCGTTTTGACTTTATGTGGCGTAAAACTAAAATCGCTCCTTTCTCCACAAAGCCATGAATAAAAAACCCTCTTGAAGAAGGCTTTCAGGCAAGGTTTGTGGCTGAGAGCGGAACTTAAAAACGGCACCCAATACCGAGACCATACACAAAGGGGTCAATATCAACATCAATTTTGGCATCGCCAACGGACGTTTTTTAAAACTGGCCGTCGTATCAATATCCAGCTATTTGACATCCATATTGAAAACCAATGCTGGTTCATCGCAATATCAACGCCGACTTGAGCTGCCCATCCCCAATAGCTATCCAGCTTTACTTCATCGCCCGCTTTACTCAGTTGAGAACTACTCGGAATTTTTTCATCAAAAAAGTAAGTGTAGTTCACCCCAGCTCGATATACGGACGAATAGAGGTTTCAGGCAAAAAGTGATATTGCAACGTTCGAGTAGGTGGCAACACTTTGGTTTCTGTGACATCTCCCAGGGCTGACCACGTTTTTTTCACTTGGAATAGTGCCTAAAATCAACTCCACCCGCCAATTACGGTTGAGCATATAGGTAATATCCAATTCAGAAACAGTATCATTGAAAACTTTTACTTTAGTGCCTTGACCCTCACCATGAATTGACAACCTACTACTACTGTCATTTGGATTAACATTAATAACACGCCCCCGAATTAGCTAGTCACCTGCTTCACAAGCCATAACTGTAGATAGTGGACTAACCAAGCTAGCAGCCAGCATGACTGAAGACATCAAGGAATTTTTTTTCATAGGACTTTTCCAAAGAATAATCAAAAGTGTTAAACCACTTCAGATCATACGAAGCGTCCCCTTTTTGGCATTGATCTAAATCAATGATTTCCCGTTGTGGTTAAGGTTGTTTATCCGCAACGTTGTTTTAATGTCGGCAAATCCAGAATAGTGAGTTCTTTACCCTGAATTATCAGCAACTGTTGCTCTTGTAATTGTGAAAATAAACGACTGACCGTTTCAATGGCTAATCCCAGATGATTGGCGATATCACCGCGAGACATGGTTAATTGAAAAGACCTCGCTGAGAAACCTCGCTCACTGAAACGTTGGGACAGTGACAACACAAAACTAATCAGCTTTTCCTGGGCATTTTTTTTCCCCAAAGACAATAACAAGTTTTTATCTGAAGATAATTCTTTACTCAAACGGGTCATTAATTGATTTTGTAATTCCGGAATAGTGGCACTTAAGCCCTGCAGATGCTCATAAGGGAGTTCACAAACACTACTGGCTTCAAGAGCGCAAGCGGTTGATAAATAACGTTGCTGATAAATAGCATCCATACCAATAAATTCACCCGGAAAATAAAAGCTGGTGACCTGCTCGCGGCCATCTGCCGCTGAAATGGTTGTCTTGAACGAGCCTGAGCGAACAACAAAAAGTGTTTTGAATGTCGATGATGGCTCAAAAAGAATTTGGTGACGTTTGTAACCTGAACTGCGTTTGATGATTTGATCGATCTTGGATAAGTCATCTCGATGCAGCCCCAACGGTAGACATAGCCGGTATAAAGCACATGACTGGCAAGCAAGTTGATGATGATGTTCAACCTTCGCCAAATCGTCAAAAAGTGGAGAGATCATGCGAACTTGTGTCATTTTTTTTCCATATAAATAATCACAGACCATGATAACGCTTCAAACCCGGCACTGAAACAGTTATTATTCGTTTTTATTTCAGTTTTCAGGAAAGCAAATGATCGCTCGTAGCGCCACTGTTGCGCGTAACACGCTCGAAACCCAAATTGAAGTTTCTATTAATCTGGATGGAAATGGTCAGTTTGAATCTGAAACCGGCGTGCCCTTTCTCGATCACATGATGGAACAAATTGCCCGTCACGGTTTATTTGATTTGCAAATCAAGGCCAAAGGTGATTTGCATATTGATGCACACCACACAGTTGAAGATGTCGGTATTACGATTGGTCAGGCTTTAAAGCAGGCCTTGGGAGACAAAAAAGGTGTTGTCCGTTATGGGCATTCTTATGTTCCGCTGGATGAGGCATTATCCCGTGTTGTTATGGATTTGTCTGGCAGACCCGGTTTTGAATTTGATGTTACGTTCACCCGCGACAAAATCGGTGAATTTGATGTGGATTTGTTTTATGAGTTTTTCCAGGGATTGGTCAACCATGCCGGTATCACATTACATATCGACAACCTCAAAGGTCGTAATGCACACCATATTGCCGAAACTATTTTTAAGGCTTTTGGACGTGCCTTACGAATGGCTGTTACCTTGGATGAGCGCGCCTTGCAACAATTGCCGTCGACCAAAGGTGCTCTATAATCGTTTAACGGTTTTAACTCTCTTTTTCTAGTTCGGGTCTTTGTTTTATGCGTCGCGTTGCAGTTATTGATTACGGCATGGGTAATTTACGCTCTGTCTCCAAAGCTTTGGAAGCCGTGGCTGATAATGACACTCAAATATTTATTACCGCTGATCCTTTTACTATCCGTGAATCAGACCATATTGTTTTTCCGGGCGTCGGCGCCATTCGGGACTGCATGGAAGAACTCAAAAAGCTTGAACTTGATAAACTCATTAGCGAGATGGCCACACAAAAACCTTTTTTGGGGATTTGTCTAGGCATGCAGGCGTTATTAACGCATAGTCAGGAAAATCAAGGGTCTGATGGCTTGGGCATTATTAATGGTGACGTTTTGTATTTTGACAATGCGTTTGAGCAAGGGCTAAAAGTGCCACATATGGGCTGGAACGAAGTTGAACAGACCATTACACATCCTTTATGGCAGGATATCCCACAAAATAGTCGTTTTTATTTTGTACACAGTTTTTATGTGAAACCTGCTGATGAAAGCAAAATATCTGGTCGCTGTCACTATGCATTACCATTCGCTGCCGCACTGAGCCAGGAAAATCTGTTTGCCGTTCAGTTTCACCCCGAGAAAAGTCAGCATGCTGGCTTGCAGTTATTGAAAAATTTTATCAACTGGGACGGTCAGTCCTGACATTTTGTTTGATGGAGATAGTGTTATGTTATTAATCCCTGCCATTGATCTTAAAGAGGGTCACTGCGTTCGATTGCGTCAGGGACGCATGGAAGATAACACCGTATTTTCAGAAGATCCGCTGGCAGTGGCGACCAGATGGGTTGAAGCAGGTGCCAAGCGTTTGCATATGGTGGATCTGGACGGTGCTTTTGCGGGTAACCCGGTTAACGCTGAAGTTATTCACCGAATTTGTGCTGCTTTTCCAGATCTTGACGTGCAAGTCGGAGGAGGGATTCGCGACGAAGACACTATTCAAACTTATCTTGATGCGGGTGTACGTTATGTCATTATCGGCACGAAAGCCATTAATGCACCGCATTTTGTCGGTGATGTCTGCGCCGAATTTCCAGGACATATTATCGTCGGTCTGGATGCCAAAGATGGCAAGGTTGCCATCGATGGCTGGTCAAAATTGTCCAATCACGACGTAATCGATATTGCTCAGCAATTTGAACAGGATGGGGTAGAAGCCATTATTTACACTGACATCAGTCGTGATGGCATGATGCAGGGAGTAAATTTACAATCCACTCGCGATTTGGCCCGTGCCATTAATATTCCAGTAATTGCTTCCGGTGGTGTCACCAACTACGATGATATCAAAGCACTTTGTCACTACGAATCTGAAGGTGTAATGGGAGCCATTATTGGTCGTGCTATCTACGAGGGCACCATTGACTTGGCAGAAGGTCAGGCATTGGCTGATCGTTTAAATCCACCGCTGCAATTCTAACTAATATGGCTCTGGCAAAACGCATTATTCCCTGCCTGGATGTCGACGCTGGTCGTGTAGTAAAAGGCGTGCAGTTTGTCGACATTCGTGATGCCGGTGATCCGGTTGAAATTGCTAAACGTTATGATGAACAAGGTGCTGATGAACTGACCTTTCTGGATATCACCGCCACACATCACAACCGTGACACAATGGAAGATGTTGTCAAAGCGGTTGCCAGCCAGGTGTTTATTCCTCTCACTGTTGGAGGTGGTATTAGAACTGTAGCGGATATTCGCCGCATGCTGAATGCCGGCGCAGATAAAGTTGGTATTAACTCTGCAGCCGTTAAAAACCCGGATTTTGTTCGTGAAGCTGCCGAAAAATTTGGTTCACAATGTATCGTGGTCGCTATTGATGCCAAACGTGTTTCTGCAGAGGGGCAGACACCAAGATGGGAAATTTTTACCCACGGCGGTCGTCATCCCACCGGTATAGATGCTGTTGAATGGGCAAAAAGAATGGTACTGCTGGGTGCTGGTGAGATTTTACTAACCAGTATGGATCGTGATGGCACCAAATCCGGTTTTGATTTAGAGCTAACCCGAGCCGTCAGTGATGCGGTTGTGGTGCCGGTGATTGCCTCAGGTGGTGTGGGTAAATTGCAGGATCTGACTGATGGCATCAAATTAGGTCATGCCGATGCGGTACTGGCCGCCAGCATCTTCCATTTCGGTGAACATACGGTGGGCGAAGCCAAACAGCAAATGGCAGAACAAGGTATTGAGGTACGTTTATGACGGCATGGCTGGAGCAGGTCAACTGGGGAAACGATGGATTGCTTCCCGTTATCACACAAGAGTTTTCGACTAAGCAAGTACTTACTTTAGCGTGGATGAACCGTGAGTCATTGCAGCTAACTGCCGAAAACGGCCACGCTGTTTATTGGTCACGATCCCGGCAAAAACTGTGGCATAAAGGTGAACAATCCGGCCATCAGCAAATCATCAAGTCTATACGTATGGACTGTGATCAGGATGCCATTTTGCTTGAAGTTGAACAGATAGGTGGCATCGCCTGTCATACTGGTCGGCATCATTGTTTTTTTCTGGAACTGCACGATGGCGAATGGCAAGCCACCGAACCAGTGCTGAAAGATCCAAATGAGATATATCGATGAGTGATACCTTGCTGAGACTGATGGCGGTGCTAAATGATCGCAAATATGCAGATGCTGACAGCTCATATGTAGCCAGCCTGTATGCTGCTGGTACAGATAAGATTTTGAAAAAACTGGGTGAAGAGGCCACAGAAACCGTCATTGCAGGAAAAGCTGGCGACAAACAGCAAATTATCTACGAAACAGCCGATCTTTGGTTTCATTCAATGGTATTACTGGCGCATAATGATATTGATGTTGAGGCCGTTTTACATGAGCTGGATCGTCGATTTGGCTTATCAGGCCTCGAAGAAAAAGCCAGCAGGAGCAAAAAATGACTGATTGTATTTTCTGCAAAATTATTGCCGGTGAGATTCCATCCGCGAAAGTTTTTGAAGATGATCTGATCTTTGTGTTCAACGATATTAATCCCAAAGCCGCCGTGCACCTGTTAGTGATTCCAAAACAACATATTGCCAGGCTGGATCATCTTGATCAGAGTCATCAGGAGTTAATTGCACATATGTTTCTTAAACTTCCTGAACTGGCCCAGTCTCAAAGCCTAAAGACAGGGTTTCGCACAATCATAAATACCGGACCAGGTGGTGGTCAGGAAGTCGATCATTTACATATTCATTTGTTAGGTGGAAAGAATCTGCCTGGCTTTCATTAGGAGTACAGCATGGGATTTGGTGGAATCAGTGTATGGCAATTATTGATCGTCTTGGTCATCGTCATTTTGCTTTTCGGCACTAAAAAGCTCCGTTCTCTTGGCGGTGATCTGGGCAGTGCTATTCGCAGCTTCAAATCCTCAGTCCGTGACGGCGAAGAGGAACAAAAAAATGATGCCAGCAATCTTAAACATGACGACAATAGTGAAAGCCAACAAAAGCAGCAGCACGAAGAACACGGCTCAACTAAACGATAATCACCGTGTTTGATATTGGGTTTTGGGAATTATTATTAATTGCTGTCGTTGCATTGATTGTTGTGGGGCCGGAAAAGCTCCCTAAAGTTGTTCGTGTCTGCGGTTTATGGATTGGCCGTGCCAACGCCTCACTTCAATCGGTCAAAAACGATATCGCCAAAGAATTACGTGCCGAAGAAATCAAACAAGCTTTCAAAAAACCGGATGATTTACCCGATCTTAATGAAGTCATTGATATTGATGCTCCGGCAAAAACTAAACCGAATCTTTCAAATACAACTAATACTACTTCTGTAGATAAAAAGCAGGCTGAAGATGGAAAATAGTGAACAACAACCACTAATTTCCCATCTGGTTGAGCTTCGGGATAGGTTACTACGAGGAATCCTTGCGGTATTGATTATTGCTGTATGCCTATTACCATTTGCAAATGAGTTATATCTTATTTTATCGGCACCTTTAATGGAGCATTTACCAGAGACCAGCTCAATGATTGCCACTGAAGTGGCTTCACCTTTCCTGACTCCATTTAAGCTAACATTGACCGCCGCTATTATGCTGGCGATGCCAGTATTACTCTATCAGTTGTGGGCGTTTATTGCTCCAGGCTTGTATAAACATGAAAAGCGTATCGTTTTTCCCTTAATGTTTGCCAGTACAGTGCTGTTTGTTCTCGGTATAATATTCGCTTACTACGTTGTTTTTCCTCTTGTTTTTGGATTTTTAACACAAGCTGCGCCAGAGGGTGTGGCTGTGATGACGGATATCAGCAGTTATCTTGATTTTGTCCTGAAATTATTTTTTGCTTTCGGACTGGCCTTTGAAGTGCCTATCGCAACCTTACTGTTAATCTGGAGTGGTGTTTCCACTCGACAAAGCCTTACTGAGAAAAGGCCTTATGTTATTGTGGGGGCATTTGTGATTGGAATGTTACTTACACCACCTGATGTAATTTCCCAGACACTTCTGGCTGTCCCTGTTTGGTTGTTGTTTGAATTGGGTCTGCAAGTATCACGATTTTTACCTAAGATGAAAGGCTCTTCCGAAACCACCTCCTAGCCGTTAATTGTTATAACGCATTCGGGTTCCATGCAATAAAGACAGGCTAATTTCTTCAGCGGTTAATTGTTCCGGAAAATAGACCCCAGAAATTTTTGCCCCATGAATACTTGCCCCTTGTAGACTGACACTTTGACTAAAGTCGATTCCACGCAAATCAGCCTGACGGAAGTAACTGTTACTAAAATCAAGACCGTTGGCAATCAATCCCTGAAGATTAAGATGGCGAAAATCACAACTGGTTAAGTCAACAGATTCACCCTTTGCAATGCGGTGATTGAATTCTTCAATTTTTCCATCTCGCAATAATTGGTAAAGAAGTTCTTGAGTGATTTTAGGTTTAACCATATTCTCGTGCCTTATACGGTGATATCAATTGTGCCGCCAGGATTTTCAGGGTCAAAACCTCCAGCTTCATTTTGAGCAACTTCATTTACCACTGCGGTCGTTTGCAAGCTGGTGGATTCCTGTTCCTGAACAACTGTTGTTGAGGCTGTTTCACTATTTTGCTGGGTAGGAGACTGTCGTCCTATCAACTGATTTTCTGTAGACAGAGGGTTAGTCAATGTTGGTTGACCACTAAAAGGGGCAATACCTGGAATTTCCATCTTTCTGCTCCTAAATAAAATAACACCTACAGATTACTCTTCTTACTGAGCCATTGTAAACGCAGGCATTTGAAAAACCATGATTTTCTCTCAAAACTCAGTAATCTCTGCTACTTTTGTTTTTCCGTTTTTTTTGCTCCCGTTGTATCTGCATGCTATAGAGGAACAATAGTTGCGCGCAGGAAAAGCCTTTATATTTTTTGGGTTTCTTATTCTTTCATTTAGGTCTTAATTTGTGATTAAAAGAGTATTGGTCGAGTCAGCATCATTAACCATATACACGTATCTCGCCCCCAATCGGGATCTTACTCAAAAATATTTACTACTACGCAAGTCCATTTGTTCACATTACACTCTTAAGTACTTTAGGAGTAAACTGAGATAAATAAAAATGGAGTTGTATATGCAGCAAATGAAAATTGATCAGCTCGAAGTATTATTACAATTTGATCCCAGTAATACTTTGCAAGGAATTAAAATTCACCATTCAACCGCTCGTGAAGGTCTGGTGGAAGCAGCACAGAAATTATTCGATAATGGCCTGATAAGCCAACCTGATGGCGGTTATCTTACCGATCTCGGCCATGAAGCTTCTGAACATTTGCATACTGCTTTACAGCTGATGTCGCCAGCGAATTAAACCCGCTGATAAACCTCGAAGCTGTAGGTATAGTCATTTTTCTCATCGGCCGGGTGGGATTCCTGGCTGAGTAATTGCCATTGACTTTCATCCCACGCTGGAAACCATGTATCTCCTTCAAGTTCGGCATGCACCCGAGTCAGGTAAAGTATATCGGCGGCATCAAACATTTGCTTAAATAGCGATGAGCCGCCTATAACCATCAACTCTTCAGCATCCCCAGCTGCGTTTAACCCATCCTCGATGGAGTGAACAACATCACAGCCTGGCGCCTGATATTCCGGCAGAGAGCTCACCACGATATTTTGCCGTCCTGGAAGAGGACGGCCAATAGATTCATGAGTATGGCGTCCCATTAAAATGGGTTTACCCATGGTGATACGGCGAAAGTATTGCAGATCAGCAGAGAGTCGCCAGGGGAGATCGTTATCCCGCCCAATTAATCCATTTTCATCCATTGCTACTACAAACGCCGTTCTCATCGGTCACCTCATTCAATAACTTTGGCATAGCATAGCATTGCTGATTTTTTATCCGGTATTATCAATTCAACTATGAAAATCAATAAATCGGGTAAATGATGTTGAATATGTTGGGATCGCTGATAGGTGGCTTGGGTTTGTTTATGCTGGGGATGTGGTTGATGTCTGACGGCCTTAAACAAATTGCCGGGGAAAGGCTCAATCAAATCCTTAAAAACTGGACTAACAGCCGTCTGCGTGGCTTAAGTGCGGGTTTTCTGCTCACCGCGATTATTCAACATTCAGGTGCAGTTACTTTGGCCACGATTGGGTTTGCCAATGCCGGTATTCTCAGCCTGCGTAGAGCTATGTGGATTGTATTTGGCAGCAATGTTGGTACGACGGTCACCGGATGGCTGGTTGTGCTGATCGGTTTCAACCTGAATATTGAACATTTTGCCTTACCGCTAATTGGAATAGGCATGGCGATGCGCTTATTAAACAGTAATCGAGCCTATGCGAATATCGGATTGGCACTAACCGGTTTTGGCCTGCTGTTTATGGGTATAGCGGCCTTAAAAACAACCTTCTCAGGAGCTGACAGTTTATTTGATCTGCATTTCTCCAGCGGATTATTGGCCATTGATATTGTGATGTTTGCGTTGGCGGGTTTAATTCTGACCACTTTACTGCAATCTTCCAGCCTTACTTTAACTCTTGCATTGACTTCGCTCGCTGGCGGAATCATCGATTTATTACCTGCCGCTGCAATTGTGATTGGCAGTAATCTCGGCTCAACGACGACAGCTATATTCGCCGTTATCGGCAGTCAGCCGGTCGCTAAACGTATTGTCGCCAGTCATGTTCTTTTTAATCTGCTAACAGCTATCGTCAGTCTTATTTTGCTGGTGCCGTTAATCTGGATTATCCATTGGTTTCAGCAATTAGTGGTTGAGGATGTCCAATTCACCACTACTCTGGTTTTATTCCACACCGTGTTTAATTTATTAGGCGTAGCACTTATCTGGAAGCTGGCCGATCCCCTGGAAAACGGGTTGAAAACGAAATTTTCAGCAACGGATGAAAATATTGCCGAAACCAAATATCTCGATAACACCACATTAAAGATACCCAATCTGGCAATCACCTCCATTCGTCTTGAATTAATTAGACTGAATAAACATGTTCTAAAAATGGTAACTCACTGTATCCATAAAAACCGTTCCATCAGCTGGTTAAAACAGCAACACGCTTTTACCGAGCAAAATATTTTAAAAATTGGCAACTTCAGTCACAAACTTTATCAACAACACATCAATGAACAAATTGCTGAAAAAACGGCCGATTTATTACGCGTTTCGCAGTACTGTGATGCAATTTCTGCCTTAACCGTTGCTATCGCTGAAAATCGTGCTTTATCTAGTCATCCGATTGAGGCCCAACTGCAGCAACAGCTCACCAATTTTAATGTGGATTGTTTATTGCTGATTGATATTTCTGCTTTAGATAAGCTCAATCCATTCTTAAAAAACCAGCTCGACAGCCTGGAAAAAACCTATCTTTCCTTAAAGTCTTTGTTATTGCGTCGAGGTGCTGAGGGAAGACTTTCAATCGCCCGCATGGAAAAAGAATTACAAGCCATATCTCAATTACGAAGAATTTGCCAGCAAGCCGTAAAAGCCAGTCTGTTTTTTTCCAACAGCCAACTCGATCATCCGATAGATAAACCGTAAAAAAGGACTTAACAACTACGGTATGCTTTGCTTATAAAACATGGCATAAGCTGTGGATAAGATTACCTGTGGATAAGTCGTTAAGTTATCCACAAGAGATCGATCCCGCAACGATAAACTTATACACAATTAGATCATTCTTTAACGTAATGAATAAAAAGGCTTTTCAGGATTAATACAGCTATCCACAGGACTAAAGCATTAACATCATTAAAAGATCTCTTTTATTTAATTAGTATTGTTTAATGAGTTGCATTGTCGAAATTGCCTTAGCTTGCCCCTTGCGCCAGACGTTTGATTATCTGAGCGATGAACCAGTTGAACACTGGCAACCTGGTATGCGTGCTGTCATTCCATTTGGCAGCAGACAGCTGATAGGAATCGTCATTGCCATCAAACCTGTCAGCGAGATTTCTACCGATAAACTCAAAAAAATCGAACAGCAAATTGATAAACAAAGTTTTTTACCAGTTGAAATCATGCAGCTGGTACAGTGGGTAAGTCGTTATTATCATCATCCTATTGGCGAATGCTTTCAGGCGGCATTACCCAAGAAACTCCGTCTGGGCGATAGTGATGAAATGCAAACCGAAACCTATTGGGCCTTGCAACAGATACCGGTAAATAAACCCGGTAAAAAACAACAACAGATTCTGGATTTACTGGAAGACTATCCGGAAGGACTCAGTGAAAAAGCATTACGAGTCCAATTTGGCAACGTGAAAAGCAGTTTGACTACTTTGGCACAACAAAACGTAATTACTGCCAGAGAACACGTTGCATTACCGGTCCCCTGTCTTGAGTTGCAACAAACTGTTTCATTAAATAATGAGCAAAAACAGTCTATTGAAAAAGTTCTTGCGGAAAAAGGACAGTTTTCATCTTTTTTGTTGCACGGTATCACCGGGAGTGGCAAAACAGAGGTTTATATTGAAATATGTCGTGAGTTTGTCGAAAACCAGCAACAGGTTTTAGTGTTAATTCCAGAGATTGGATTAACCACACAGTTTGTTGAGCGTTTCCGTCATTCCCTTGCGGCCAACATCGTTGTTATAAACTCATCGGTCTCAGATGCTGATCGTAAACAGGCCTGGTTATTGGCCAGATCGGGTAAGGCCGACATTATTATCGGTACCCGCTCTGCAGTTTTTACGCCCATGCTCAATCCGGGACTGATGATCATCGATGAAGAACATGACAGTTCCTATAAACAACAGGATGGACTGCGTTATCACGCCAGAAATGTGGCATTAATGCGGGCTAAAACCTTGAATATTCCCATTGTGCTGGGCAGTGCAACCCCTTCTCTGGAAACTCTTTACCAAGTAAAATTAAAGCGTTATCAATTACTTAAGTTAACTAAACGTGCTGGTGGAGCGACACTACCCAACGTTAAGCTTATTGCTGCCAATAAAACGGCAGATAACAATGGCTTAAGCTCAGTGTTAATTAACTCGATTAAAAAACATCTGCAGCAAAATCACCAGGTTTTATTATTTATAAATCGTCGTGGATTCGCACCGGTTTTGATGTGTCATGAATGCAACTGGCAGGCCAATTGCCGAAGTTGTGATGCCAAAATGGTGGTTCATCAACATCAAAACAGATTGTTTTGTCATCATTGTGGTTTGATCCAGACATTGCCGAAAAAATGTCCAGAATGTGGTCATTCCGAACTTAAAAGTTATGGCGTCGGAACAGAAAAAATTGAGCAGGCTCTGACAGCCATTTTTAACGATATACCGGTTTTACGGATTGATCGAGATAGTACCCAACGGGTCAATGCCTTTACCAATATGGTCAAACAGATTAATCAGGGTCAGGCGGCTATTCTGGTGGGTACGCAGATGCTGGCCAAAGGGCATGATTTTCATGATGTGACACTGGTCGGTGTTGTGGATGCTGATCAGGCGTTATTCAGTGCTGACTTTCGAGCCACTGAGGGACTGGCACAGTTAATTACTCAGGTGACTGGTCGGGCTGGACGTGGCAAAAAGTCGGGTGAAGTGTTGATACAAAGCGAACAACCGGAGCACCCTTTCTGGAAAAATTTACTGCAGGATGGTTATGAAGCTATCGCTGAAAATTTATTAAAAGAGCGAATTCAGATGGAGCTGCCACCCCATGGTTTCTGGGCAGTCTGGCGCGCTGAGGCACAAGAAGCCGATTTGGCTATGCAATTATTACAACAGGTTGCCGAATTATTGCAACAAACTGCATCACCGGTAATGATTTTAGGACCGGTTCCAGCGTTAATGGAAAAACGTGCCGGTCGATATCGGGCACAATTGCTGATGCGATCCGCAGATCGTGCGTCGTTGCATCAATTAATCGATCAGCATATCGAAGCTGTCAGCAAGCTTAAACTGGCGCGAAAAGGTCGTTGGTCGATTGACATTGATCCTACTGAATTAATCTAATCGGCTGGATGATGTCATCCGCTAGTCTGATCGGTTAAAATGCGCCATCACAATTCTGTTATCCGGACTTCATTACCTTGAAAGACCAATTAAAAGAACTTATTGAAAGTGCTTTAGCTTCGTTGATTGCCCAACAAAGCCTTCCTGCAGATGTTTCATCGGCTGATGTTCAGCTGGAGCGAACCAAAGATCGCAGTCATGGTGATTTCGCCAGTAATATTGCGATGGTATTAGCCAAGCCTGCCAAAATGAATCCTCGGCAGATAGCGACATTGATAGTTGATGCGCTTCCACAGCATGAAATGATCGAGAAAGTAGAAATTGCCGGTCCAGGGTTTATTAATTTCAGCTTATCCGCTAGCTCAAGACAGCAGGTAGTGGCAGATGTCTTGAAAAAAGCCGGTCAATTTGGTCTGAGCAATTACGGCAATGGTCAGAAAGTCCAGGTGGAGTTTGTTTCGGCCAATCCAACCGGACCACTGCATGTAGGCCATGGACGTGGCGCAGCATATGGTTCAGTAGTCAGCAGCTTGTTAAAAGCCGTAGGGTTTGATGTTCACCGTGAATATTACGTAAATGATGCCGGCCGTCAGATGGATATTCTGGCCACCAGCGTCTGGCTGAGATACCTGGAAAAATGTGGTGAGCAGTTTACTTTCCCAAGTAACGGTTATCGTGGTGAATATGTCTTAGATATTGCTGAAACATTAAAACAACAGCATGGAAATGCATTGTTACATCCAGTATCTCTGGTTTTTGATGGTGTTCCGGCGGATGAACCCCAAGGTGGTGATAAAGAGCTGCATATAGATGGGCTGACACAACAGGCCAAACATCTTCTCGGTGCAGATGTGTATCGTCAGCTGTTTGATTTGGGCCTCAATGCCATTCTGGATGATATTCGTAATGATTTGGCTGGGTTTGGTGCCGAATACGATGAATGGTTTTCTGAGCGTTCACTGGTGGAATCCGGTGTGGTTGATAAAGCTGTTGAACAACTGAAAGACGCCAATATGCTTTATCAGCAGGATGGTGCCTGGTGGTTCAAATCCACTGATTTTGGCGATGAAAAAGACCGGGTGGTGGTTCGTGACAATGGTCAGGCAACCTATTTCGCTTCTGATGTTGCTTATCACCTGAATAAATTCAATCGCGGCTTTGATCAGATTATTGATATCTGGGGCGCCGATCATCATGGATACATTACGCGGGTTAAAGCCTCCATGGAAGGGCTGAATCAGGATGTCAGCAAGCTGAAAGTCTTACTGGTACAGTTTGCTGTGTTGTACCGTGGTAAAGAAAAAGTCGGTATGTCGACGCGTAGCGGAGAGTTTGTCACATTACGCGAACTACGTGACGAAGTCGGTAAAGATGCTGCCCGTTTCTTTTATGTGATGCGCGGTGCTGACCAGCATATGGATTTTGATCTTGAACTGGCAAAATCACAAAGTAATGATAATCCGGTATATTACGTTCAATATGCTCACGCACGTGTCTGCAGTGTTTTCCGTCAACTGGCAGAAAGGCAGCTGAACTGGGATGAACAGACAGGATTACAGAATCTGTCTTTATTGACTGAAGAGCATGAACAGGCTTTGTTTACCATGTTGTCACGTTATCCCGAAGTAGTGGAACTGGCAGCTATAACGCATACCCCCCATTTATTGGCGCATTTCCTAATGGATTTGGCACGTGATTTTCACACCTACTACAATGCTCACCAGTTTATGACAGATAATATTGAGTTAAGTCAGGCACGGCTGACGCTGATCACCGCCGTCAGGCAGGTTATTGCCAATGGTCTTGGGTTAATGGGCGTTTCAGCGCCACAATCAATGTAAGAGGTTTTTTTGTGGCAACCAGAAGAAATACTCGTAAACAGTCTTCAAAACAAGGCGGAAGCATGCCTTGGGGACCAATGTTAATTAGTTTTGCCGTAGGTGCTTTTGTGATGTTTTTATTGCACCTGAAAGAAAATGTTCCAGCGGATCAACAACAGGCAAAAACCACTCAGCAACAGCCAAAAAAATCGAGTGTGGAACCCACTTTTGATTTTTATACGTTATTACCCGAAACTGAGGTGGTGGTAGAAAAGCCCAAAACGATTGCCAATCAACCCCAGAAACCAATCGTTTCCTCGCCACCTGAAGAAATTTCGGCAGCACCAGAGCAAACTGAGCAGGCCGCAGCTAAACCATCGGAAGATGCCGTCAGTTACATGATTCAGGTTGGGTCGTTCAAAAAACTTGAAGATGCGGATGGTTTCCGGGCCAGATTAGCCTTTTTAGGTATTGAATCAAAAGTACAAACCGTCACAATTGATAATACCGATACATGGCATCGGGTGCAGGTTGGACCGGTGGTAGGACGAAGTAAGGCTGATGCATTACAGAAACAGTTACGTGACAATGATATTGATTCACTCCTGCTAAGGGCGAAGCATGGATAACGCCATGCACATTTCTGCCGAATGTCCGGCTGGGCTTGAAGCAGGCCATAATGGCCCCAGTGTATTTAATTGAAAACTATCGAGGACAGCGATATGACAGAAAACAGTACGGCCACCGTTTGGCATGAAGTTGCCAGTCCATTTTGTGGAATAGCGTCCGATGATCTGACGATAGAGGTCAACGGCAATACTGTTAAAGTGCTGGAAAATGGCGATGCTGTCACCCGGCCCGGTTTTGAAACACCTATCACTGATACTCAGCCCCGAATTAACGGCAAAGAAGTCACACTCGATCAGGCCGTATCACATATTGCTGATTTACTGATTAATAGTAAACAGCCATTGATTGCCGGTATGGGGACCGACTTAAACGGTGCGCGTGCAGCGATGGCGCTTGCCGATAAAAGTGGCGCCACCATCGACAGTTATTATTCTCCAGCCGCATTTCGCAATATCCTGGTATTACAGGATACGGGCTATATGACCACCACACTGACAGAAGTCAGAAACCGGGTGGATTTATTAGTGGTTGTCGGTACTGATATTGAATCTACTTTTCCACGTTTTTACGAACGCATGGTGTGGAACAAGGAAAGTATGTTCGGTCAGGATATTGAGTCTCGTGAAGTTATTTATTTAGGCAAACCTCCAAGTGGTGATGCCTCCACTTCACCAAATGGTAAAAAGGCCCAGGTTATTGCCTGTGATAATGCGGATTTACCAGAAGTCGTATCTGTTTTACGTGCTTTAGTAAAAGGTAAACAGATTCAAGCTGAAACCGTCGCGGGTGTAGCCGTGAGTGATTTAACCGCCCTGGCAGATAAATTAAAAGCTGCTAAATATTCGGTAGTCACCTGGTCAGCTGGACAGTTAGATTTTGATCATGCAGAAGCGACTATCCAAAATATTTGTGAAATGATTAAAGAGATCAATGCGACGACGCGTAGTAATGGTCTGCCGATAGGTGGAAAAGAAGGCGACGCGACAGTGAATGCTGTCGCCTCCTGGCAAAGCGGCTACCCAATGCGCACAACATTTAATCGTCGTTTTCCGGATTATGATCCATTTTTAAACGACAGCAGACGTATTCTGGTGAATGATGAAAGTGATCTTTTAATCTGGGTATCCAGTTTCAATACAGCGGTAACACCACCTCAATCATCGGCGAATACCATTGTGCTTGGACGCAGTGGTATGCAGTTTGAAACGGAACCGGAAGTCTATATTCCGGTCGGTGTTCCCGGGATTGACCATGAAGGAAGAGCCTTCCGCAGCGACAGTGTGGTTTCAGTGCCACTCAGAAAATTACGCGACAGCGGCTTACCCAGCGTGTTTGAAGTTCTCAGTGCGGTCGAACTGGCCTTGTAAACGGAGAGAAAGATGCTTTTAAAATTAACCGGCGGACGTATTTTTGACCCGGCACACGAAGTAAATGATGTAGTGCGGGATATTTATATCCGAGATGGACGAATTGTCGAAAAACCGACCGATGGTCGGGTCGATGAAGAAATAGATGTAAGTGGCAAAGTGATTATGGCTGGTGCCATAGATATGCACACGCATATCGGCGGTGGTAAGGTCAATATTGCCCGCACCATGTTACCCGAAGACCATGCTGAAGCCGTTTATGAACGCACCGAACTGTTACGCTCAGGCACAGGCCATGCGGCTCCAAGTACTTTGACGACAGGTTATCGTTACGCAGAGATGGGGTATACCGCAGGCTTTGAACCAGCTGTATTACCGATTAATGCCCGTCAGGCCCATATGGAAATGCATGACACACCCATTATCGATAAGGGTGGTTATGTGATGCTCGGCAGTGATGATTTTCTGCTACGTATGATGGCGGCCAATTCTGATCAGGAAGCCATTAACAACTATGTTGCCTGGACCATTAACCACGCACAGGCGGTAGGCCTTAAAGTAGTTAACCCGGGCGGTATCAGTGCCTTCAAATTTAATCAGCGTAAGCTGGATTTAGATGAAAAAAATGATTTTTATGGCGTCACGCCACGCGATATTCTGCATAGACTGTCGCGAGCGGTGCAGGAAATCGGTGTGCCACATCCATTGCATGTGCATGGCTGTAATCTCGGTGTGCCGGGCAATATGCAAACCACATTGGATACCATTCAGGGCGCTGAAGGCGTGCCGATGCATCTGACACATATCCAGTTTCATAGCTATGGCATGGAAGGGGATTTCAAATTCTCATCCGGTGCAGCGGAAATTGCTGAAGCGATTAATAAACATAAAAATATTACTGTAGATGTTGGTCAGATTCTGTTTGGCCAAACGGTTACAGCCTCGGGCGATAATATGCGTCAATTTGCTGGGGCACCGCATGCTCACCCTAATAAATGGGTATGTATGGATATTGAATGTGATGCCGGTTGTGGTGTAGTGCCATTCAAATACAAGGATCAAAGCTACGTTAATGCATTGCAGTGGATGATTGGTTTGGAAACCTTTTTGATGGTCGATGATCCATGGCGTATTTTCCTGACCACCGATCATCCCAATGGAGCACCATTTACCAGTTACCCACATTTGATAAGATTATTGATGGATAAATCTTTCCGTAACGATATGCTGTCAACCTTGCATCCGGAAGCACAGAAAGCAACCCATCTGGCGTCGTTGGATCGCGAATACTCATTATATGAAATTGCCATTATGACCCGGGCAGGTGCAGCAAAACTGGTTGGTCTGGCGGATCGTGGACATCTGGGAATTGGTGCAGCGGCGGATATTACGGTCTACACCGATAACAGCGATCGCGAAAAGATGTTTGAAAAACCGGACTATGTCTTTAAAGATGGTGAAATGGTGGTGCGTCAGGGTCAGGTCATTAAAATTACCTGGGGGACCACCCATGTGGTGAAACCTGAATACGACATAAGTATTGAAAAACCACTGAAATCTTATTTTGATAAATACCACACGCAAAAAATGAGCAATTTCAAAATCAGTAATGATGAAATCGTCGATGATGGTCGTGGTAGCTTAACGATACAGCCGCTGCATAAGGGAGGCAGACTATGATCATCAATGGCGTCAGCATTGATAAAACCTTTGCTGAAGCGTTTCCGATGAAAGGAACGCGAATCATTATTACTGCTCAGAATCTGGAATGGGCGATGCATTCAGCTACTGCCTTCACCGGTTTTGCTACATCGGTTATTGCCTGCGGTTGTGAAGCTTCCATTGAACGAACCTTAGAGCCTTCTGAAACCCCTGATGGTCGTCCCGGCGTCGCATGTCTGATTTTTGCCATGGGCGGTAAAGGACTGGCGAAACAGGTTGAAACCCGCGCTGGTCAGTGTGTTTTAACTTCGCCGACATCTGCTTTATTTTCAGGGATTGAAGGTGAAGAAGGTAAAGAAATTGCGTTGGGTAAAAACCTGCGTTTCTTTGGTGATGGTTATCAGATATCGAAAATGATTGATGGTAAACGTTACTGGCGTATTCCGGTTATGGATGGTGAATTTCTGACCCAGGAAAATACCGGTGTGGTTTCCTCTGTTGGTGGTGGTAACTTCCTGATCCTGGCCGAGTCCCAGCCCCAGGCACTGGCAGCGTGTGAAGCAGCTGTTAAAGCCATGAAACAGCTGCCTAATATCATTATGCCGTTTCCCGGCGGCGTGGTTCGCAGTGGTTCTAAAGTTGGTTCCAAATACAAAGCGTTAAATGCCTCAACCAATGATGCATTCTGTCCGACCTTAAAAGGTCAGACCAAATCCGAATGTTCGCCAGAAGTCGAATCCGTTATGGAAATCGTTATTGATGGCTTGAGCAAAGAAGATATTGATAAAGCCATGCGTGTCGGCATTCAGGCGGCATGTGATTTAGGCGCTGAAAATGGTATTCGCCGAATCAGTGCCGGTAATTATGGTGGCAAACTGGGTCCATTCCACTTTCATCTGCAGGAGATCATGGCATGAAAGCATTGACTCTTAAACTCAAAACGGATTTGACACAACGTGTTGATTGTTCTCCGTTAACACCGGATAAACTGGCGGGTAAAGATGTTGCAGATATTGCTGCGATGGAACTGGTGAGTGGTCGTTTAACGCTGCCGGTAGAGGAACTGTTTGATATTAGTGGTGATGATGTAAACAACATCCGCTTTGAAAACAGCTCAGCCAAACTGGATCATATCGGTCATGCCATGAGCCAGGGTCGGATTACCATCGAAGGTGATGCCGGTGCTTATCTGGGGCAGTTTATGACCGGTGGAAATATTGAAATCACTGGCAACACGTTTATTTATAGTGGCTGTGAAATGAAAGGCGGCCAAATCAAAATTAACGGTAATGCCGGAGATTTTGTCGGCGCGGCCCGCAGCGGATATAAAAACGGCATGACTGGCGGCACTATTATTGTGACGGGTAATACCGGAGCACGCACCGGCGATCATATGCGCCGTGGCATGATCCTGATTGAAGGTGATGCGGGCGAATACTGCGGTTCACGGATGATTTCCGGTACCATCGCGGTATTGGGTGACGTTGGCAAACATCTGGGCTATGCAATGAAGCGCGGCACGATATTGCTGCCTAAAATGCCGCAGCATGGCATCACTGCCAACTTTAATGATTGTGGTTCGCATACCCTGGCATTTTTACCATTGATGTTTGCCTCATTTAAAAAACTGGATAGCAAGTTTGCCAATGTTGAGGGGTTTTCCCGGGTACAACGATACGCTGGCGATGTCGGTGGCATTGGTATGGGCGAGATTCTCGTTAAGATTTAAGGCTATTTGCTAGGGGATTAGCCTGTCTAATCCCCGCCGTTTTTGAAACCCCATTGATCTGCTCTTGGCATTTTCCTGCCTACTGGTTTACTCTCTCATTAACAGCTGCGAATCATCAGCCAAACTCCCGGAAAATAAACATTCAAAGAGAGAAACGCCATGTCTGATATCGGCAAATCGGTTAATCAATTTATCGTTGAAGAACAAAGATCTCACCCCGATTCGACGGGTGATTTGACGGGATTATTAGGCGATATTGTCAGTGCCTGTAAAAAAATATCTCATTTGGTCAGCCGTAGCAATATCATTGGTCTAGGCGGGTATGCTGACAGTGAAAATGTGCAGGGTGAAACCCAGAAAAAACTTGACATCATTACCAATGACGTAATGGTTGATCATCTGAAATGGACGGGCCATCTGGCTGCCATGGCCTCTGAAGAAATAGAAGAGATTATTCAGATCCCCAGCAAATTTCCCAAAGGCAAATATCTGATCTGTTTCGATCCTCTGGATGGTTCATCGAATATTGATATCAATCTGTCGGTAGGCACTATTTTCTCCATTTTGCGTTGCCCCAATGATTGCAAAAATCCGACGTTAAAAGACTTTATGCAGAAAGGCACAGAACAGGTTTGTGCCGGCTTTACCGTGTATGGTCCGGCCACCATGTTGATACTGACCACGGGTAATGGCGTGAATGGTTTTACGCTGGACAGTGATGTTGGTGAATTTATTCTGACCCATCCCAATATGCGCATTCCCAAAGATACCGCCGAATTTGCCATTAATATGTCCAACCAGCGCTTTTGGGATGCTCCCGTTCAGAAATATATTGAAGAGTGCCTAAAAGGAACCGAAGGTGGGCGCGAGAAAAACTTTAATATGCGCTGGGTTGCATCAATGGTTGCTGAGGTTTATCGCGTGCTGACACGAGGCGGCATATTTATGTATCCGATAGACTCCAAAATAGCCAAGCAGGGTGGCAAATTACGGTTAATGTATGAAGCCAATCCGATGAGCTTTATTATTGAGCAGGCTGGGGGCGTGAGCTCAACTGGAAAAGGAAGAATTCTGGATATCCAACCTGAAAGTATTCATCAAAGAGTGCCCGTAATTATGGGGTCCAAAAATGAAGTCGAAAAAGTAGTGCGCTATCATCAGCAGGACTAAACAATACTTTAGAAAAAACTGTTAATCCCCTCTAACCTTTGCTAGCTGGAGCAACACATGCCTGCTTTATTTGTTGTGTTATTTATCGTTACGTTTTTTCCGATGATATTAGCCTTTATCGGGGGATACTTACGTTACAAGCATGTAGATAACTTTGATAATCGGCATCCCAGAGAACAACAGGCAGAGCTGACCGGTGTTGCCTCTCGCATATTGGCAGCACAGAAAAATGCCTGGGAGGCGTTGATCTTTTATTCAGCCGTTACTTTGCTGGCGTTTTATTCCAGTGTAAATTTACGGGAACTGAGTGGTGCCGCCATCCTGTTCTTAGCTTGCCGCGTTTTGCATCCAATCTTCTACGCGTTAGATCTGGCTCTTTTCCGTAGTCTGATTTTTATGGTGGGCTGGTTAAGTTGTGTATATATTGCCGTAAGAGCTTTTCTAGCGGTCTAAACAAAAAAAAGCTGTTGTGGCAGACTCAACGGGGTTTGTATTGCGTGGGGCAATAAGCTCGTAAAATACCAGGATCTCGTAAGGCGTGATGTTTGGTCTTGCGACCTGAAACACGCGCACGCCATAAACGAAACGATCCCGCTTTCATTTCACGGCGCATTAATTTAATCACCTCTTGTTCCGGCAACCCATAAAGCTGCAAAATTGCCTCAAAAGGGGTGCGATCTTCCCAGGCCATTTCAATGATCCTGGAAATATCCGCTGATTTCAGAGTCTGATTCATACTAATTCTTTTAAACAAAACCTCAAGATAACCAGGGCTATGTGAAATATGCGTCTATATAAAATTTTATTGCTGTCTCTAATGTTAACGGCTTGTACCGGAACACCAGAAGGCGTCGAACCGGTAACTGGCTTTGAACTGGATCGTTATCTGGGTAAATGGTATGAGATAGCGCGTCTGGATCATTCGTTTGAAGAGGGGTTAACTGCGGTGACGGCGGATTACAGTCTGCATGAAGAGGGTCATGTTCAAGTGATTAATCGTGGTTTTAATTCAGCAGAAAACCAGTGGGAAGAAGCTGAGGGAAAAGCGAAATTTGTTCAATCGAGGGATATCGGCCAGCTTAAAGTTTCGTTCTTCGGCCCATTTTATGGCAGTTATATTGTGTTTGGACTGGATAAACAGGACTATCAATACACGTTTGTTTCAGGACCGAATCATGGTTATTTATGGTTATTGGCTCGCACCCCACAAGTCAGCGATGAGGTTATCGCCGACTTTATCAATGAGGCCTCACAACGCGGTTTTGAAACAGATAAACTGATTTTTGTTGATCAGGATTCTGTCTCAGCTGAATGAGCTTGTACTGGATGTTCTCTCTGTGTCCACGACAAAACTGTGACCAGTAAACTGGGTAGGAAAGTGAGTGTAATCAGAGTAGAAACAGCAATCCCAACTAATACAACAATCCCCACGCCTCGATATAGCTCGGTACCGGCCCCCGGAATAAAAACCAGTGGTGCCAGTCCAAAAATAGTGGTTAGCGTTGACATTAATATTGGTCGTAACCGTGTTGCCACTGCCTGATTAACCGCAGTATGTATTGATATTGCTTTATCGGCCAGATTGCGTCTGGCCTGTTCAACTATCAGGATAGGGTTATTGACTACCGTACCCAATAGAATGACAAAGCCCAACATGGTAATCATATCAAACGGCTGAATGATGGCCGGTAATCCCATCGCATTCAATAAACTGCCCGAAGCATTGACTCCCACTAAGCCAACGATACCGCCAGCGATACCCAATGGCACCGTGGTTAAAATAATCAATGGATAGCCCCAATGCGAGAAAATAGCCACCAGTACCAGATAAATCAGAATGACGGCCACCAGCAGATTTTCAGATAACGATTCACGGGTGGCATCCAGTTGATCTGACGCACCGGAAATCGACAGATTGACCCCTTTGGCAACTTCACCATCAGTTTGCATTGCTGGGATCATTTCATTGCGAACCTTGTTCACAGCGGTTTCTAACGCTACTTCACGGGGCGGGATAATCAGTAAGGTGACCGTACGACGACTATCAACCCGCCGCAGAGTGGCACTATCAACCGTTTCTTCCAGGTCGGCTAATGCATTTAGCGGTATGACATCGCCATTGGGGGTCAGGATAGGTAAACCGGCAAGCCCGGATAGATTCTGCTGTTGGCCAGCGGTACTGAATAAAAACATGTCGACTTTGTCATCATCGATAAAAAACTCATCGACAAATGCACCATCACTCAAAGCAGCCACCGCATAACCAAAATCATCTGCAGTAAAACCTGTTTCAGTTAACCGCGACCAACGTGGACGTATTTCAATTAACGGTTGATCCAGCGATAACGATCCTGGAATGGAGTCAATCTGTGGGTTTTCAAACAAGCCTTCGGCCCGCTTCAGTGCAAACTCAGCCGTACTGTATAAACTTTCCATATCCGGTCCAGCGATATCCAGGCTGACGGCACGGGTTCCGCCCTGATCGCTGGAGATAATCGAGCCCCGACCGGAGAAAGCCCGCATTCCCGGATAACTTTCGAATAAATCGGTTAAGGCATTCATCATCGGGATGATATCTTGAGTTCTAGTGGGCTCACTCAAAACCCGTAATCCGGTGGGAGAGGTCCGGATGAAATAATAGGCGAGCGATGGGATAGGGGCCTCACCTTGATCAAACAGGGCCGGATCGGCGCCTTTGGCATCAGCCAGAATTTCAATGACTTCTTCACTGATGCGTAACATTTCAGACAGATTATAACCGGGCGGTGGAATCATGCTGGTAAAGGCCTTGGGTTCCTCTCCCTCCGGTAAATATTCTGCAGGGGGCATCAGATGCCACGCGGCAACCAAAGTGGCACACACCGTAATAGCCATCGTCGTTAAACGTCTCACCGAACCTTTGGTTAACCAATTAACGCCATGCAGGATAATCCCCCGACGATGCAGATCTTCATGTGTACCTTTGCTTTTTCCAAGACCAAAACGAGCACAGGCAGCTGGAACAACGCCTACAGCAAATAACATTGATGCAAGGATCGCCACGGAAATAGCAATCGCGATATCGGAATATAATTGACCGGCTTCTTCCTGCACAAATAACACGGGTGCAAACACCAGGATAGTAGTCATACTGGAGGCTAGTACTGCCGTCCAGACTTCCCGAACCCCCACAATTGCGGCTTCAATTCGGTCCAGCCCTCGCCGCCTGGCTTGTTCAATGCTTTCCAGCACCACGATGGTGTTATCAACCGTCATACCGATGGCAAACGCAATACCGGCCAGAGAAATAACATTGATTGTCCGATCAAAAACCAAGAGCCCCAAAAAAGCGGCAATGATACAAACCGGCATTCCCATTAAGCCAATTAACGTACCGCGCAGGCTGCGCAGGAATAAAAACAGGATAAAGGTGGCCAGTAAAGCCCCTAACAGCAGATTTTGGGAAACATTCTGAATTGATGACTCTACATAGCGGACATCGTCCCCAATAAGTATCAGATCTAACCCGTTTGGGTTTAATAAATCACGACGCAGCTCCTCGACCACTTCCATCATGGCGTGTTTGATATCAATTACATTCGAGCCAGGTTCACGCTTAACGGCCATGGTCAGAGCATGTTCATCATTTACTACAGCAACCTGACGGACTTCATAGTGATCAAGTTTGATGGTAGCGATATCCTTCAACTGAATATCCGTACCATTGCGGTGTGCCAGGATGAGGTTTTCCAATTCCTGTTTATCTTCAAAGCGTCCAATGGTTCTGAGCAAATAACGTTTTTTGCCGTCATCCAAATCACCGGCAGAGGTGTCGCTGTTGCGAGCTCGTATCGCATCACGAACCTCGGTCAGACTTAACCCTCGCTGAGCCAGTTTGGCGGAATCAATAAAGATCTGCATTTGCCGTTCAGCTCCACCACGCAGCTGTACCTCGGACACCCCCGACACACGTTCCATCTGCGTGCGAACGTTGTCATCGATAAAGTCGGTAATCATATCGATGTTGAGATTCAGCGGGTTACCCGGCAAGGGTGATATCGCAAAATACATGAATGCATTTTCCGAAAAAGAGCTGCTGCGGATACTGGGCTGATCGACATTTTCAGGGTAGCTAGGAACCTGGCTTAACGCATTGGAAACTTCGATTAACGTTTCGTTGATGCCAACCCCAAATGGAAAGTCCAGCTCTATATAAGCTTCGCCGGTTTCAGCAAAGGCTTCCATACGGCGGAGATTGGGAATGTTCCGCAAATACCGTTCCTGCTCGATTAGGATTTCTTTTTCGATATCCTGCGGGGTGGCACCAGGCCATTGAGTGACCACGCTGATAGTGCGAACATCCAGATCCGGGATCATCTGTACGGGTATTAAACGTGCGGCGGCTATACCTAATACGCAAACAATAAGCACAATGACGGTCAGCAGTTTGCCATTGCGAATAGGTGCTTCTAACATGCGGGATTAATTCCTTTTTTTATCGTCGCGAACGATTTCTACTTCATCATTTTCCTGAAGCACCTCATTGCCCCGTACCACCACTAAATCATCCGCGGTTAAGCCATCGGTAATAATAATTCCATCCGAATCTTCACTGCCAACATCTACGCTTCGGCGATGCGCCTGATTGTTTTCATTGATAATAAATACACTACGACCGCCGTCCGGATGACGCAAAACTGCATCACGTGGAATCCGATAACCTTTCCTCTCATCGCCGCCCAGATAAAGCACTGCACTGGCGGACGTACCAGGAAGCAGCGTCGCATCAGCGGAATCGATAACAATACGCACTAAAAATGAGCGTGCCTGAGCATTACTAACGGGTACCAGAGCAGTTATTTTTCCAGAAAGTTTTCGTGAGGGCAGCGCATCTGGCAGAATTTCCACTCGTGTTTCGAGGGTGATATCAGAAAATTTTTCCTGCGGCACATTTACATCCAGTCTGACCGGTTCCAACGCAACCAATTCCAACACCTGATCTCCACGGTTTACCCATTCACCTGCTTCCGTCATTTTGCTGCTGATAACCCCACTGAAAGGTGCGGGTAATTCGTGGCGGCGAAATTGTTCTTCAGCAGTCTTTTGCATGGCTTGAGCTGCAGCCAGTGCAGCTTGGTTCAGCGCAAAATTGGATTCGCGATTCGCCAGTTCAGTGGCAGAAATGTAGTTTTCTCCGCGCAAACGTTGAGCTTCATCTACCAAACGCTGAGCTTCATCAACTCTGGCCTGAGCTTCATTTGTCGCAGCTTTTGCCTGCTCAAGCTGCTGACTGGCAATCGCGGCATCCTGACGCATTAAGATATCGCCTTGTTCAACCCGATAGCCGGCATCAACTAATACTTCTTTGACCAGGCCATCTACCCGAGGTGAAAGTAGTGCCCGACGTTCAGCCGTTAACGATCCTGATAAGGTCAGTTTTTCAGTAGATTCAGAAATTATCGGTTTACTAACGCTGACGGGCGTTGCTGCGAAACTGGAATAATTAATCAGTAAAAAAAATAAACCGTACAGCAGTTTGCTGGAAAAAAAAGAGTTCAGCATAGAGGTTCGCATGGTAGGTGGATGCAGATAATGAACATAACCCGGGTTGGATAGTTCCTGAAAGTTGAGTGGTAAACTATTTTTAATTGGTAACAAGTCTTATTCCGGTATGCCAGAATAGTACCAGACATTGAGTAAGACGCTAAACAGGACCAAAACAGATATGACCTTGCGCGCAGTTTTCAAAGATTGGACAGAACGATATTTTTCTGACGAAGAAGCCGTCATTTTGCTGATAGTCCTGATTTTGGGGTTTGCGGTAATCATCTGGTTAGGCAGCATGCTGGCACCGTTTTTTACCGCTCTGATCATCGCCTTTCTGCTTCAAGGAGTCGTGAATATGTTGGTGAAGCAACATATTCCGGAAACGGTCGCTGTGGCGATAGTCTTTTTGGGCTTTGTCAGCGTGATGTTGGCCCTGGCTTTTTTGCTGATGCCATTGTTATGGAATCAGCTGGTCAATCTGGTTCTTGAAACCCCCAGGATGCTCTCCAGTGGACAGACCTGGCTGGATGGACTTCAGGCAAAGTATCCAACACTGATAACACCGGATGAAATACAGAACTGGATTTCAATGGTCGCGCGTGAACTGAGTGTTTATGGCCAACGAGCGCTCACGTTATCGCTGGCTTCGCTAGGTAACGTTATTGGGCTGATTGTTTATCTGGTGCTGGTGCCGATTCTAGTTTTTTTCATGCTCAAAGATCGCGAGAAACTGGTTAAGTTTATTTTATCGATGATGCCCGAAAAGCGTGGTTTGATGAGTCGGATCTGGAAAGAGATGGATGGTCAGATCGCCAATTATGTGCGTGGAAAAGTGGTTGAAATTATTATTGTTGGCACGGTTGCCTTTATTACCTTTGCCTGGTTTGGGTTGCCGTATTCGGCGTTATTGGCCGTTTTAGTCGGTTTCTCTGTACTTATTCCTTTTATCGGTGCTGCCGTAGCAACGATACCCGTTGCAGCTGTGGCGGGTTTTCATTTTGGCCTGACAGATGAGTTTGCCTATGTGTTGGTGGCGTATGGCATTATTCAGGCTCTGGATGGAAATGTACTGGTTCCCATTCTATTTTCTGAAGCCGTCAACCTGCATCCGGTCTCTATTATATTAGCGGTTCTGTTCTTTGGCGGGATTTGGGGATTTTGGGGTATTTTCTTTGCAATACCTTTGGCCACGTTACTGAAATCGCTGGTTACTGCCTGGCCGAGAGGCTTGAAGTCACAGATTAAAGCGGAATGACAGAACTTGATAAGTCTTCTATTCGCCGTTTCGGTACACAAATTAACCAACCCCCATTGACAGCCATATCATAAATAAACGACAGCATGATGTGGCTGTCATAATTACCTTCGAGCGCCATTCCATATTGGTGTACAGGTTTTAGTGTAGATACGGTTACTTTGATACAGCTTTCGGGATTGCTTTTGCCACTAATGTTTAATACCTGAAAATACATACCGAATATGTTCAGTATGTGTTCAGCTTAACTATGGGAGACTAGCTTAGCACTGTGGCAAATAACTCAATTAAAGAAAGGAAATACTTATGAAATATGGCAAATCACTGATCGCGGCAGCAATAGGTGCTGCATCTATGTTTTCGATGACTGCTTTTGCTGAGACCCATGTGGTTACGACTGCTGGTATGAAGTTTGAGCCTTTAGTGGTCAAAATTGCACCAGGTGATACCGTTCAATGGGAAAATATGCCCACTCATAATGTTGAAACAATTGATGGTTTAGTGCCAGAAGGTACAGAAAAAATCAATTCTTCCATGGGTGAAAACTACCAACATACTTTTGAAAAAGAAGGTATTTACGTTTATAAATGTACTCCACATATTGGCGCCGGTATGGGTGGTGCCATTATTGTTGGTGAACCAACAAACCTGGATGTTCTTAAAGCTGCCGATGCAAAAGGTGGGGTTGGTCGAGTGGTTAAAAAAGCCATTTCTGAAGCTGAAGCAATGTAATCAACTTAAAGGTAGCCCACTAAAACCTCCCGTTTTTATAACGACGGGAGGTTTTTTTATATCTTTGAGATGGAACGATTAGTCTTTATTTTTTTAAATAACGGTTATCAATATTATTTGTTCATGAAGTTTCGTTTAGCAGGCATGCAGCATTCACTCGGTAACGAGCGATACGGGTGCCTGACGAAACGTTCTTAATACCACCAATAACCAGATGGATAAGCAAATAAAAACCAACGATCATGACAGAAGCCTGGACAACGGCCTTTAATTGCCTCGTGCAGAAGACGGTGCAAAAAATTGAGTCGGAACAAAATCGTCATACGTTATGTGCAACAAGACAGCGTACCGAACATCAATAACATCAGGCTAAGTAATTGAGAAAGCAATTAAGAGTACCCAGGATGGGCTAAATTTACGAACATAGCTTGGCTGAAACTAAGTAAAACGCTATAGATACGGTTTATTGTTGTTCTCAGGGAAGATATCAAAAAACGTGATGTAAGCTATTTTTCAACAACAGCTTGCCAGAAGATGAAAATTCTCTAGTGAAAACTATGGAGCTTGATTTAGGCTTTTCAAATGGTTATACAGCTTCAAGCAGGCACATGAACGGTTAAAAATAAACGTCAGCCATATCGCCAATATCAAAAATAGTATAAGTTCAACCTTCCGTTCTCTGAAAAAAAAGAAGCCCCGGTAAAAATACCGGGGCTTGTCGGCAAAGGTCTTACAGAAACAGCAAATCTGGGAGAAAAGACTGTTTATTTATACATATTAAAATATGTTCTGTAAAACCATCTCCGTCAACGTTGAAACCGATTAAAAGTTATAAGTAATACCACCGTAGTAAAGACGTTCTCGACCCGCTAACTTACCTTCGTTACGGCTGGCTAGGTACTCTTTATCAAACAGGTTTTCAACTCCGGTAAATAACGTTACACCAGTATTCGGCACGCGGTAATTAACCGTAGCATTCCAGATAGTAAAGCTTGGAATGGTTCCCTGAAGACCGCTAACATCTTCGACGCGAGTATTTCCATCATCAACAAATTGTTTACTGACGTGTTGTACACCGATTCGAGCATGTACGCCGCTTTGATGTTCATAGCCGAGGTCAATGTTTAACAGGTGCTCAGGTGCATATTGCATTCTGTTTCCGTTAATTGTTGGATCTGGACCATCTTCATATTCAGCAGTCCAAAGATTGGTATACGCCCCTGACAAATAAATGTTATTTGACCAGCCATAAATATCACCGAAATCAACACGACCCGCTACTTCAATACCGGTTTGTTTGCTGTCGCCGCTGTTATCAAACGTATTACCAAAATCAATCAGTGTATTTTTAATATCGTTATGGAACAGCGCTGTTTCAAAGCTGATGCCTTTGAAATAGGTACTGCGTACACCTACTTCATACAAGGTGCTTTCTTCTGGTTCAGCTCGGCCACCATCTTCACTAAATTCACGGTCTGCTCGTGCTGGTGCAATACCTTTATGAATACCGGCAAAGATGGTTGTGTTAGCAATGCCATTCCAGGTTAAACCAAAGCTTGGCAAAAACTCTGTGTAGGACAGGCTTTCACGACTATCTTGAACGCCGCCATCAAAGATGGTTTCACTGGTACGTACATCTTCCACACGAAAGCCTGGGGTGAAAGACCAATTACCTACATACGTAGTATTTTGCATGTAGTAAGACAGTGCGTTAGTTTTATAAAATCCTTCTTCAACATCATCCGGATTATTGGCTAACGCCAAATCATAGTCTTCACGTTCAGCAGCATTTTGTGCCAGGATTTCCTGACGATGCACATTTTCTTCGTGGTAACGCACTCCAAAGATAGTGTCATGCTCAAGGCCAAACAGACTGTGCGACAAGTCGCCCCGGGTTTCTATGCCACGAGTATAGTATTGACGAGGTGCGTGACGACCGCCGCATTGACTGATATCAGCCACGTTACCCGCCGGTATACCTTCACCACCTTCATCTGGACAATTTCTAAATAAAGAAGTGATATTACCGTTATCATCTAGCACATCTTCATTTTCTTCGGTACTGCGTAAACCATTACGGAAGGTATCGGTGTAATACGCTTGAGAACTCAGCTTAAAGTTATCATTCACTCTGAAAATATGTTGTAACTGAACGACATCACGATCTTGTTCCCATTCATCGTTTTCAATGGACGGGTGGGAATAAGGATCTTGATCATATTCAAATGGGGTTAAGTAGGCCTCAGTTGAATTGCGACGGTCACGAGTGTGGACCAGTTTTAAAGCAAGCGTTTGGCGGCCGGTAATATCCAGCTCACCTTTAAAACGGTAGTCTTTAACATCAAACTCAGCATCGTCATAAACACCGTCACCTTTGTTCTGGTTGAAATCAAACATAACTCCGCCAATTTCATTACCAAAACCAACGCTGCCGTTCAGCATACGATAACCTTGGTTACCAAAAGCGGAGGTGACACTTCCTTCAATTTCACCGTTACGTGGAACGGGTTTGGTGACAAAGTTCACGGCACCACCAAGCGTTTGTGGTCCATAAAGGATTTGACCTGCACCTTTAATGACCTCAATACGGTTAATGGCTTGTGATGGGGTGGTGTAATGCACAACGGGATCGGCATATGGAGCCAATTGTAAATGCATACCATCTTCCATAATCATTGCTTTGGCGCTACGACGTGGGTTTTGGCCACGGATACCAATATTGGTATCAAACCCCATACTGCCGTCAGCAACTACATTGATGCCTGGTATTGATCTCATCCTTTCCAGGTTAGATATCGGCCGACGTTCTTCCAGATATTCCTCATCAATGATACTGAAAGAGCCTGAAACAGCTTCCAAGCGGTCCGGCAGAATTCCTGTAACAGTCATTTTGCCCGAATCAACAGTATCTTCCTCAGCCAGAACGGCATAAGGCATCAGCATCAGCGATGACATTATCGCGGAGCTGATGAGTTTTGGTTTTAGATTCATTTCTCTCTCCTGTACGTAAAAAGCCCGTGCAGGCTAGCGCTACGCTTATGGGCTGGGTATAGGAAAAATTCCTAAAACAGCGTTAGATAAAAGTGGGGACACGGTGATGTAGCCTATAAAAGACTCGAGGCATTTGAGAGTGGTTTAAATAAGCCACTTTTGAGAGAGAATGGTTTTAGTTGTTGTTTAGCTATATCAATATGAAAATTGGAACCCTTTTAATAGATGGCTGAAATATTTCACTTATATGGTTATAAACAAACACTTTTTAAAACAGTTGTTAACAAGACCAAAACACGAAAAATTGTTGCTTAAAAACAACGAAATAAGGGGTTTGAGTTTGTTTTTATAAACACTCTTTGGGAATTTGCGCACAAAATTTCAGGAGAAAAGCCTTGCTTTGACCTTGCCTGAAAATCCTTCTATAGCTGTATAGAATAGGTTTGACAGTTGAAAACACAAAGCAAACGTTGTTCTTGTCGGAATACCCTGGTTTATACCAACGAAAGTCCTTTTTTATCCTATGAATAGTGTTACAAGAGGGTATGTCGGATAGCCGTTTCATCAATGGCAGACCAATAAAGCAAGTTTGTTCAATGAGTGCTGCCACCATCATTCTTGCCATTGCTGTCGTCATTCGGTTCATCCATTACCTTTGACATTTTGGGCATTAAACTTGTCCAGACAACGGAAGAAAAGATCTGAAACCGTTGCTTCGACGATGAAATGTTTCGTTTTGAAGTTGCCTCGATACGATGAAGAAACTTCTCAGACGGCGCAACCAAAAGTAAACGCACACACGGGAAAAGACATTTTAAATAGAAAGAAAGTCATGGTGACCATTATTGAAAGTGATAAGAACTCCAGTGCGTGCGTATGCCCATGTCAACCATGGTTTGTTGACACAAAAGACAGTGTTCAAAGATGAACTGAAACGAAATAAAAACGGGTAGAAGTTGAAAAGCTGGTCTTGCTGCGTTGCCTGAAAAAAACAAGCAGTGATGGGTGAAAAGCCATCCTGAACCAGCCCAGGGCTTATTCCATCGCAGAGAGGTAGAACGGTTTTCTGTAGAATAACAAGATCGCATTATTTCAAACTTGATTTGTGAACGAAAAAAGAGTCTCCAACAGTGAGGTAACTGAACGACCAACAAGACCTTACACTTGAGTAACAATGCTCATAGAAAAACAAGAGTCAGGAGAACATTCTGTTTACCCTGGTAATAGAAATGAGTATCATTATCAAATTTTCGATGATCTAAAAACCATTCTGCTTTCAGGAGACATAAAACGATGATTTTCAATAGGATTAAACGTCAGCATTGGATCAACCTGTTGGGGGCCGCCGTGTTGTTTTCAGCATCGGCAACTTTTGCTAACGGACCCGTTGGCGAGCATGTTAACCACCTGTCTGACAACATCGAAAACTACACTGAGGAAGTGAATTGGCTGAACACCAAGGTTGAAGAAATGATCATTCGCTATCTTAACGGTGGCGTCGAAGAAGCCAAACCAGAGCAGCTGGTTGAATACTGGGAAGAGGTGAAATTCCACTCAGCTATCGAAACCAATTATGTCCCTGTTTATGCGTCAATCTGGCAGGGCCTTTTTGGCATTAAAGGCGCCATCGAAGATAAAGCCCCTATTGAAGAGGTTCGAAAACAACAGCTGTTTCTGCAGCAGTCTTTATGGCAGGCATTAGGAGCTGTCAAACTGGCTGCGCAATATCAGGATAAAGGATTGACCGATCATGTCACCATTACGCAGGCAAATCCGACGAATTCACTGGAAACATTGGATGCGATTAAAAATCGCCTGGATCGTGTGGTTGCCAAATATGCAGAAAAACTGCCTAAAGAAGCCGTTAGTTTAGTGCATGATATTTACCTGAATCTGTTTGAAGGTGTAGAAGGTGAACTCATTTCGCTTGACGCCAACCTGGTTGAAGACATGGAAAAAGACTTCAATGTTGTACTACCGCAGGCAATTGCCAAAGCTGACAACATTGATCAGGTTCGTGATGTTGTGAATACCATGAAAGGTAAAATAGATGATGCTCACTCTTTGTTGTCGCAATCAGCTGAAAAGAGAAAGGACGTTTTCTAAATGCAACGCAGAACCTTTATGCAATCCATGGCAACGCTAGCCGCTGCTGGCGCTTTGCCACTTAGTATCAATCAGGTACTGGCCGATCCGCACAGTGCTGTCTCCGTGGAGGATTTGCCCAAGTTGAAAGGAGAGTTGACACTCTATCTTGGCCGAGGGGAGGGGGGATTGTATGAGAATGTGATTAAAGCGATTGAAGACCGCAACCCTGATTTCAAACTACGGATTCGGCGTGGGCCGACAGCATCTTTGACGAATGCTGTTCTGGCTGAAGCCAAAGCGGGGGTGAGGCGGGTAGATGTTTTCTGGGCAGTCGATTCCGGAGCAATTGGAATGGTCACCGCTGCCGGATTGGCAAAAAGTCTACCAGAAGATCTCATTGGTCAATTAAAACCGGCGTTTCGCTTCGCTGACTGGGCTCCCATCACTGGACGGATTCGTACAATCCCATACAATACAGAGCGCTTCAACGCGGAGGTGATTCCTCAGGATATTATGGCGTTACCGGATAGTCATTTCAGTATTGGTTGGGCTCCGGCATATGCCGCGTTTCAATCGTTTGTTACAGCCATGCGTCTTCTGGAAGGGGATAAAGTAACCACAGCGTGGCTGCAGGCCATGAACAAAAAAGCAAAACAATATGCTGGAGAGCTTGGCGTTGTGATGGCTGTTGAGCGTGGTGAGGTCGATATCGGTCTGGCGAATCACTACTACACGCTACGATTGAAAGCAGGTAAGCCAGATGCCCATGTTGATTTAGCTTTTACCCGTGATGATGCAGGCTGTTTGGTCAATACTTCTGGTATTCTGGCGTTGAAAGAAGGTGAGTTACCGGTTAACTTTATTCGATATCTGTTGACTAGGGAAGTACAGGCTTATTTGGCTGAAGAGGCCTGTGAGATTCCACTGGTCAACAATGTACCCCTTCCTGAAGGGTTACCTTCGCTAAAAACCATCAACCCACCGAACATTGATTTGACTCGCCTAGCCGATTTGCGTCCTACCATTGATTTGATGCGAAACGCTGGCGTTCTATGACACGATGGTCCCCGTCCTATCCCCTGGCATTTGTCATTTCTCTGCTGGCGTTAATGCCGGTATTAGTCTTGATGGTACTGGCAACAGACAGTCCACAACTGTTTGATGCGCGTAATCTTCAAATCCTAAGTAACACACTATCATTGATGGTGTTCACCGCCGTCGGTGCGATTTTAATCGGGGTTCCGTTGGCTTTATTGACGGCCTATGTCAAGTTGCCGTGGGCAAAGTTTTGGCTGGTATTACTGGCTGCCCCTCTAGCCATTCCCAGTTATATAGGTGCTTTTACACTTTATGCCGCTTTCGGCCCCGGTGGGGAAATAGACCAGCTGACAGGGCTGGCCACACCGGCTTTTGATGGTTTATTCGGCTCCAGCGTGGTGATGGCTTTATATACTTATCCCTTTGTAATGCTGACTGTGCGGGCCTCCTTACTGAGTCTTGATGCCAGTCTGGTGCATGCGGCACGCACCTTGGGAATGTCTCTGTTCAGTAGCATCTGGTATGTCATTTTACCTCGTATTACCAACGGAATTGCAGCGGGTGCTTTGCTGGCAGCTATGTATGCCTTGTCTGATTTCGGAACACCAGCGATCCTGCGGTTGGATACTTTTACCAGAATGATTTATGTCGAATACAATAGTTTTGGTCTGAGTCAGGCGGCGATGCTTTCTCTACAGTTACTAGTGATTGTCGGCTTAATTCTATTTCTGGAGTCACGTGTTATTGGCACCCACGAGCGACCCGGAAAATCATTATCCTTATGGCCTGGACGCTTGAGAACAGCGTTGATGTTACTGGCTTGTCTGCCGGTGGTAATTCTGGCGATTTTGTTGCCTCTGACGATATTTGGCATCTGGTTATGGCGCGAGGGGGTTGGCAACTTCGAACTGATTTATGCGTGGAACTCTGCGTATGCAGCACTATTCGCCTCAATTGCCACGGTGCTTTTTGCTTTACCAGTGGCACAAGCCGCTATCAGTGGTAAGTTTGGCAGGCTGATGGAACGGGTCAGCTTTCTTGGGTTTGGTGTGCCCGGCATTGTGATGGGAACAGCACTGGTCTATGTTGGTCTGCAGTTTTCAGTGCTCTACCAGACAATGGCTTTATTGGTTATAGCTTATGTAATGCGTTTTCTGCCACTGGCGGTGGGTGCGATTCGATCTACTTCCGAACGGCTTGATCCCAGCCTGGTCAGAGCGGCACGGTTACTGGGTGCCAGTCGCAAAGAAGCTTTCAGACGAATCACTTTCCCGTTGAGTATTCGGGGTATCGTCGCTGGGGCGGCTTTAGTCTTCCTCGAAGTCATGCGAGAATTACCGGCGACACTAATCCTGAGTCCCTTTGATTTTGAAACTCTGGCAACCTATCTGTGGCGAGTTTATGAAGCAGGTTACTTTGGGCAGGCTGCCATCCCGGGCCTGTTGCTAGTGGTGATTTCCGTCCTTGCGCTTGCTGTTATGTTCTACGGTGAACGCTGGAATCAAACTGATGTACTAGAAGATACCTATCATTCATGATTGAAATTCATAATCTGTCTGTCCATTATGCTCAGAAAAAAGTCGTGGATGATCTCAGCCTGACACTGGGTGAGGCTGAATTACTGACACTGGTTGGTCCAACTGGGTGCGGTAAAACCACTATTCTTCAAGCGCTTGCTGGACTGATTCCGATCTCTGAAGGAGTCATCAAGCTTGGCTCTCAGGCAGTGACCGCGAAGAATACGCTGGTGCCGGAAAAACGTCATGTTGGTATGGTCTTTCAGGACTTCGCGCTGTTTCCTCACCTAACCGTTGAACAGAACATCAGTTTCAAGTTGAAAGACCTGAATCTGGTTGATCACTGGATAAATCTGCTGGGACTTAACCCCTGGCGACATGCTAAGCCGGCTAATTTATCGGGGGGGCAGAAACAGCGTGTGGCTCTGGCCCGCACATTAGCCCATGAACCAACATTTGTACTGCTGGATGAGCCATTATCTAATCTTGATGCGGCACTCAAAGACGATTTACGTTGGGAAATACGCAATACTCTCAAAGCTGCTGGTGTTCCGGCGATATGGGTCACTCATGATCAAGAAGAAGCGCTATCCGTTGGAGATAGAATTGGTATTCTGCGTGATGGTCGGCTGGAGCAAATCGGCTCGCCGGAAAGCTGTTACAGCAAACCGGCCAATCGATTTGTTGCCCGTTTCCTCGGAGAGGCCAGTTTCTTGCCCGGTGTACTGAAGCCGGACAGTAATATTGTTGCCACACAATTAGGCAACGCGCCAGCAACACCAGTTGATAGCGCATCGGGTGAGGTTGATTTGTTGTTGCGTCCGGATGACCTTTCACTGAACCTGGACGAACAAGGTAATGGTGAAGTTATCTGGAGCCGCTATGAAGGGAGTGCTCGTCTCTACGCAGTTAAAACAGATAATGGTGCTACAGTCAAAATTCGCTGCAGTCATGAAAATATCGCTATTCCCGGACAGCGTGTCATGCTACATATCACGACCACTCATCCTTTAGCCGTTTTTGCCCGTATGGCCAATTAAAACTCACCTGGTGATTCCCAATTAAGTCGCGTTTCAGAGGATAAGTTCTGGACCTGTCCTTCAAAACAAGCTCTGTAGGCAAAGACAATGTTATCTCGAATAAAGCATTAAAAGCCCTCCCCCATCCAGTTGTCGACACACGAAGACCGTTGAACAAGAGGAGCCCTCCTTTACTGTCCGCCAAATCAACAGATAAACAGTCTTGATGGCTTATAATGTTCGCCAAGGTGGTCTGTTGACCTTTTGTCAACGCCTTTGTTGTAACTGAAAATGCACTGCGCCGTTGGAATTGACTTCTGTAGAATAACAATACCGCATCATTTCGGTCTTGTTGGACAAAATACGGGTTCCAGTTATGGAGACAGTAAACGTTAAACAAGCTCAAAATTCGGTGGCCTTTCCCAGTTGCCAAATAACTTTCTGGCTGGATTAAGCGTTTACCAAAAAGATGCTCTCCCAGCATTCGAAAAATTAGCAAGGATCAAGAATGTCGAAAATTATTTATACCAAAGTCGATGAATCTCCCGCTGCAGCAACATTTTCTTTGTTGCCGATTATTACGGCTTTTATCAAGGCCGCAGAGATTAGCTTTGAAATCAGCGATATTTCGTTGGCAGGCAGAATTATCGCCACTTTTCCTGATAATCTGACCGATGATCAGAAAATCCCTGATCACCTCGCTGAGTTAGGCAATCTGACTCAGGATCCGGCAACAATTATTATCAAACTACCGAATATTTCAGCTTCGGTTCCGCAACTGAAAGCAGCGATTAAAGAGCTAAAAGCCAAAGGCTATGACTTGCCGGATTACCCTGACAATCCGAAAACAATTGCAGAACAAACAATCAAAGATCGCTATGCCAGAGTGCTGGGATCAGCTGTAAATCCAGTATTGAGAGAAGGTAATTCGGACCGCCGAGCACCAGCCGCAGTCAAAAATTATGCTCGCAGCCATCCGCATTACATGGGGCAATGGAATGTTGACTCGGCGACAGATGTGGCGCATATGCAAGCTGATGATTTTTATGGCTGTGAGCAATCATATACCTCAGCGGAACAAGATGATTATCAAGTCAGCTTTGTTGATGCCAGCGGTAAGCAGACCATTTTGAAAAAATCGATCCCCATTCAGGCCTGTGAAGTGATCGATGCCACCCGCATGCGTGTCAGAAGCCTGCAGGCCTTTTATGCCGATGCCATTGCCGAAGCCAAGCAGAAAGGGGTGCTGCTGTCGTTGCACCTGAAAGCGACCATGATGAAAGTCTCTGACCCGATCATCTTTGGTTTTGCGGTCAAAACCTATTTTAAAGAGCTAATTGAAAAACATAGTGCGCTATTTAATGAACTGGGTGTGGATTTCAATAATGGGCTTGGTGATCTCTATAACCGGCTAAGAAACGTTGATGCGGTTACCCGAACTCAAATTGAAGCGGATATTGAAGCGGTCTATTCCAAACAACCCGGCCTGGCGATGGTGGATTCCAATAAGGGGATTACCAATTTCCATGTCCCATCCGATGTCATCGTTGATGCTTCCATGCCTGCCATGATTCGTGCAGGGGGCAAGATGTGGAATAAAGATGGCGAACAACAAGACACACTGGCTTTGATCCCGGATCGCTGCTATGCCGGTGTTTACAAAACCGTCATTGATGATTGTAAAGCCAATGGTGCTCTGGACCCAGTCTCGATGGGCAGTGTGCCTAATGTTGGACTGATGGCACAAAAAGCGGAAGAATACGGATCCCATGATAAAACCTTTCAGGCATCAGCTGATGGCAAAATGGTTGTCACCAACCAGCGGGGCGAGATTGTGTTTGAGTTTGAAGTGGAAGCTGGTGATATCTTCCGCATGTGCCAAACGAAAGATGATCCCATCCGTGATTGGGTGAAACTGGCGGTGACTCGGGCACGTCTCTCGAATACCCCGGCCATTTTCTGGCTGGACCAGAACCGGGCTCACGATGCAGGGCTGATCAGCAAGGTGTATCAATATTTATCGGAACACGATACCGATGGACTGGACATCCGGATTTTGGAACCGGTTATAGCCACTCAGATTACGCTTGACAGAATGCGTAAGGGTGAAGACACCATCTCAGTCACGGGTAACGTTTTACGAGATTACAATACGGACTTGTTCCCAATTCTGGAACTGGGCACTTCGGCCAAGATGCTTTCCGTCGTACCACTGATGAAAGGCGGTGGTTTATTTGAAACCGGTGCCGGTGGAACCGCACCGAGACTGCTGGACCAACTCATTGATGAAAATCATTTGAGCTGGGATTCGTTAGGGGAATTGATGGCTCTGGCGGCCTCACTGGAACACTTGGCTAATACCCAAAACAATGCCCTGGCTAAAGTGCTGGCTGACACATTGGATGCTGCTACCGGAAAGCTGTTGCAGGAAAACAAAACCCCAAAAGAACAGACCGGTACACTGGATAACCGTGGTAGCCATTTTTATCTCGCCATGTTTTGGGCTCAGAAACTGGCAGAACAGGGTGAAAACCCGGTACTGAGGAAAATCTTTACACCGATCGCTCAGGCAATGATTGAAAACGAAGCCAGGATTATTGAAGACCTCATCGAGGTGCAGGGAAAGCCGGTGGAGATGGGGGGGTATTATTTGCCTGATGATGCGATGATGTTGAATATTATGCGTCCAAGTGTGACGTTTAATCAGATCCTTGCCGAATTAATTTAGCCGTTTTGTTTAAGAATTAAGAGGCGAACGATTATCGGGAAGGGCCTGAAAGCATGCGAGAAACTAAAGGTGGGCACACATTTGCTTATAAAGTGCATGGATGTGATGGTATGATCGGTGACAAATTCATCATTTGGAGGCTCCAATGCGACATTCCCGATCAATCATTACTTTAACCATCATCATTGCCATAGCTATTTTTGTGGTGGCAGCGGTATCTTCATTTATTTCTGGAACAAGTGATCATTATGAACGCCCAAGCTCTCCAGACGAAGTTCTTGAAAAGATGACTGAAGCTGCTGAGACAACGGGTGAAACTACTCCATCTGAAGCTAAAACAGAGACAAGTGAAGAAGTTTCTCAGGCAGCCCAACAGGAAGCAGAAGCTTTGGAAAGTAATGCCCAGGAAGAGGTATTGGATAATACTAATGAAGCAGTCGAATCCGCTATTGAAAGCGCCAAGGAAACCAGTAAAAGCGTAAGTGAGCGTGCCAATGAAGCGATTGCTGCGGCAGAAAATTCGGCTGCAGAAGGTCGGGCTGATGCTGAAGCAAGACTAGCAGCAGTTGAAAAAGAGGCGGGTATTGCTGAAGCGGCTGCAGAGGTCGAACAGGCTACAGTAGAGTCGAAAAATCATACCGTTACAGCTCAAGGCTTGATTTATAACCCGTTGGTTGTAACAATTGCACCAGGCGACAGTGTTTCATGGACCAATATGAGTACCCATAATACCGAATCGCTGGAAGGTTTGATTCCTGAAGGTGCTGAAATGTGGGTTTCTAAAATGAGTGAAAACTATACTCATACGTTTACGCAAGAAGGCATTTACCTTTATAAATGTACCCCTCATTTTGGCGCTGGAATGGGCGGTGTAATCATTGTTGGTGAACCAGTTAATCTGGAACAGATTAAAAATTCAGGCGCTAAGGGGGCTGCAAAACGTTTGGTTAAGAAAGCGGTACAAGCTGCTGAAGCCATGTAAATAAGATTCCCCCGCGAGCTGATAATTGAGCTCCCGGGGGATTTTTTTGTCTGTTATTTATCGCCAGCGTTGATTTTGTTCAATCAATAAAATCGTTTAAAAACCACTGTTTCAAATACTTACCGAGAAAAGGACGATTTTTTCTATCGAACACTAACACCTTTTGATTTTTTGCTGTATTCTTGCACGCTTCCTGACCGGTTGTATGTAAACCATCAGGTCGCGGAGCGGTAGTTCAGTTGGTTAGAATGCTGGCCTGTCACGCCGGAGGTCGCGGGTTCGAGTCCCGTCCGCTCCGCCATTTTTATGGTAGACCTTTCCATCTAAGTTAGTGTTGTCTGGTTATCAAATTTGTTTCAATTAATAAAGCGAAACAGGTGATACCAGGAGAACCCGTGAAACTTACCATCCGACGCTCGCTTCCACGCTATAACTATCATTATCAATATAAATCTGCTCAAAATTCAGAAAAGTTGTTTGTAGTAGAAATAAATTTCCCCAAAAACTAATTAAAGGCTGGTCATTATTATTGGCCAGGATTGTTATATCCACAGATTAACAGCCCCCGGGCCTTGGCTCTGATGATATGACGTTATCGCTGTGATACATAGGTGGCTAACAACACTTTGTTAGGCTGTAAGTCAATGGTTCAAAGGAACTGCACAAGAAGCCTTTTAAGCATGCTCAAATTTGTACCCAACGCTGAATAACAAAGTTTTATAGCAGCATTTCAGTTGGGTAAAGAGGGTGTATCCAAAGTGTTAATTCGTGGATTTTTCAGGGCAGCTTGCAGGTCTTTAGTCGTGTTATAACCCCAGGTAGCGAAACATAACTGGATAGTGGATAACGATGGCGTTCTGATGACATCCAATAAGGTAGGCAGACGATCTTCAATAAATAAAATGGTTGTTTGAGGATGTGACTGCTGCAAATTGCTCAGGATTTGTGGTTTTTTCAATTTGCGATCTAACCCGTAAATATGCGTCGGGATAATGTCTATCTGGTTTGCCTGAAGAATTGCCTGAACGAAACGTTCCTGCTTGGTGGTAATGATAAAAAGCTGGGACAATGGGATTTGCTGCAGTAGTTTGCCGATACCCGGATAAAGCGGATTCATTTTTATCCAACCCGAAAAATCATTTTCAATCCAGTTATCCCTGTACTCACCAAAGCGTTTTTTCAAATCCGTGGTATCAAGCTGATCGCGTGAAAGAATAGCGTCTATTCGTTGGGTAAAGTCAGTCATTAAAAGGTCAGGTTTTATTCCTTCAAATAATAGCCGACAAATCAATATGGCTTCAAAACCGGTTTCCATAACCGGTCGGATATAGCGGAAATCGATCATGATTTGCTCAGGCATATTTTCAGGCATATCTTGCCAGAGCTGCGTTGCGACTTGCCAGCCAGTTAATCCTGTTTCAATCGCACTATCACAAACTACCCCATCAAAATCCAGAGCAAATAATTTGTTTTCTGCGATCTTCAAAGCAAACAATGCTCCGCATAGGCACCGGCTTCATTAGCTGTCCAGTCGCCTTTGGGTTTCTCTTTCATATGTACACACCACTCATCCGAGCCCACCTCAGGAGTGCAGGCTGAGAAGACTATGGCTAATGTCATCAGCCCAAGAAATCGGAAACAATAACGGGAGATAGTCATTTTGAAGACTCCATGTGGGTTAGTTGGACTCGCGCTGATAAACAACTTTACCCTGAAACAGGGTATGGCTGACCTGATGTTGGAACAACCATCCGCCAAATGGACTGTTTTTACCGGCACTGATAAACGCTGAAGGCAAACAGTCATACTGAACATCTGGGTCAATAATACAGATATCTGCACTGGCACCGGCTTTGAGCTGCCCAGCGTCAATTCCTAGAATAGCCGCAGGCTGGCAGGTCAGACTGGCGATAGCCTGATGCAGGCTAATCTCATCATCTTCAACTAATTTAAGCGTAAGAGGTAACAGGGTTTCCAGGGCCGAAAGCCCTGGCGTCGTTTCTGCAAACGGACCCAGTTTGGCATCCGCATCCAATGGTTGATGATGGGAAGAGACCGCCTGGATAACGCCATCGCGCAGGCCTTGTTTTAGCTGTTCACGATCCCGAACACCACGTAAAGGCGGCATCACATGACTGAAACTATCGTAATTACCCAGATCATGTTCACATAGATGTAAGTGGTGGGCACTGACATCAGCGGTGACCGGTAGCCCCCGATCCTGTGCTTCACGAATCAGCTTAACCGCTTTACCAGTAGATATACTATGAAAGTGAGCACGTACTCCGGTTTGTTCGATCAGAATCAAATCGCGGCTTACGGCGATGGTTTCTGCACTTTCCGGAATACCGGATAACCCCAGCCGGGCACTGACAGTACCTTCATGTACACACCCCTGTTTCTGTAACCAGGGATCGGCTGCATTGATAAACACTGTTAAATCCAACGTGGCGGCATATTCAAGTGCACGCCTCCAGACTACGGTATTTTTAATCTCGGTTACGCCGTTACTGACACCGACACAACCAGCCGCTTTTAACGCAGCCATCTCGGCCAATAGTTCACCATTGAGTTTTTGGGTCAATGCGCCCACCGTCAAGACCATGGTACGACCGGCTTTTTTGGCGCGATCCTCTATCAATTCGACCACGGCCGGATTATCAATAACCGGATCTGTGTCAGGGGGAACGGCGAGTGTAGTGACACCTCCAGCTGCTGCAGCACGGGTTTCACTTTCTATTGTTGCCGTGTGTTCCTGGCCGGGTTCACGCAGTCGTGCACTTAGATCCACCAGGCCGGGACAGACAATTTTGTTATACGCATCAATTTCAATATCGGCATCAAACCCTGACAAATCTTCAGCTATGGCAACAATTTTTCCGTCTTCAATATAGATATTTTGATCGATATCCAGCTGGCTGGCAGGGTCAATGACGCGACCATTTAGAATACAAATCTTCATTATTCGATCTCTGCCTGTTCTGATTGACTGGCCAGCGCCATCGACATCACCGCCATACGGATAGCAATGCCGTGGGTTACCTGTTCAAGAATTACTGATTGCGGCCCATCAGCAACCGATGAGGCTATCTCTACGCCTCGATTAATGGGGCCGGGATGCATAACGATGGCATCCGGTTTGGCATATTTGAGTTTTTCTTCTGTTAGCCCGTAACAGCGGAAATATTCTCGAGCGCTGGGTAACAATGCCCCTTGCATACGTTCCAGTTGCAGGCGCAGGGTTATCACCACATCGACCCCCTCAAGGCCGCTTTCCATATCGTGATAAACATGTACCCCAAGGGTCTGACTTTCTCTTGGCAATAAAGTCTGTGGACCAATAACGCGGATTTCACCAACACCAAGTGTTGCTAAAGCCTGAATCTGCGAACGTGCCACACGCGAATGCAGAATATCGCCAATGATCGCTACACGTAAATTGGCAAAATCGTGTTTGTGGCGGCGGATGGTAAACATATCCAGCATCGCCTGGGTGGGGTGAGCATGACAACCGTCACCAGCATTAATTACGCTGACATGTGGTGCCACATGCTGAGCAATAAACTCGGCTGCACCACTTTGATCATGGCGAACCACAAACATATCTGTGTGCATGGCTTCAAGATTATGCAGAGTGTCGAGCAGGCTTTCGCCTTTGGAAGTGGCGGATGTGTTGATATTAAAATTCATCACATCGGCGGACAGTCTTTTGGCGGCCAGTTCGAAAGTTGAGCGGGTACGGGTACTGTTTTCAAAAAACAGATTAATAATGGTTTTGCCGCGAAGCAACGGGACCTTTTTTACTTGACGGTGACTGATTCCGGAGAACTGTTCAGCCCGATCCATAATTTCGGTTAATAAAGGGCGTTTCAGACCTTCAATGGTCAGAAAATGTCTCAGCTGGCCGCTCTCTGTCAGTTGATTACTCGGCATTCAGTGCTCCAGCTGCACGGATCTCCAATTGTAAGCCATCTTTATTGCGCAATTTCAGATGTTGATTTCGCGGCAAAGTAACGGAGGCACCAACAATATCCGGCCGAATCGGTAATTCGCGGCCATTTCGCTCGATTAGCACCGCTAATGTGACACTGGCGGGGCGACCATAATCAAAAATTTCATTTAGCGCCGCTCGCGTAGTGCGACCACTGTAAAAAATGTCATCCACCAGTACCAGATGACGATTATCGACTTCAAAAGGCAGATCGGATGGAGACACTTGAGGATGCATGCCAATGCGCGTGAAATCATCACGATAATAGGCAATATTCAATGTCCCCAGCGGGGCATCAAAAAAGTCTTCTCCAAGGATGTTTTGCAATGCTTTTGCCACCCAGACCCCGCCGGTATGAATCCCCACCAGCAACGGATCTTTATCGGCGAGTTCTTCGCGTATGGTTTCAGCCATCTCTTCGAGCAGGCTCTGAATTTCTGCTGATGTTTTGGGCATTGTCATTGTTGGTCCAGCCATGATTGAAGAATAATTTGAGCCGAGAGTTTGTCGACATCACTACGTTTGTCAGTCTGCATTTTACTGCGTATTCCCATTTGGCCGAGCGCTTCAAAAGTAGTTAAACGCTCATCCTGCCAGACCACTGGGATATTAAAACGATTGTTCATGCGATTGCCAAATTTTCTGGCTGCAGTGGTCATTAGTTGTTCAGTACCATCCATATTCAGCGGTAAACCCACAACGATAAGGCCGGGCTGCCATTCGGCTACTATTTTAGCGATATCATCCCAATCTGGAATCCCGTCCCGGGCCGATAAGGCAGCGATGCCTCTGGCGGTATGGGTTAAATGATGTCCAACCGCGACACCTATACTCTTCATGCCAAAGTCAAAGCCGAGAATATTTTTCTCTGTACTCATGCATGGCCTGTTGTATTAGACATGAGATTGATATCAATGCCCAGTAATTTTGCTGCAGTCTGCCAGCGTTCATCGGCCGGTGTTTCATATAGCAGTTCCGGGGTTGCCTGAACGGTAAGCCAGCTGTTGTCGGCTATTTCCTGTTCCAGTTGTCCGGCTTCCCAGGCAGCATACCCCAGCGTCACAATTGAATGAGGAGGGCCATTCTCGGTGCCTAATGATTCCAGGATATCGCTGGAGGTGGTTAAAAATGTTTCATCAGTAATCTTCAGCGTATTTTTCCACTGCTCGCCACCGTCATGCACTACCATGCCCTGATCTTTCTGCACTGGCCCGCCAAACAGAACGGCTGTTTTAGTCGCCCATTCGGAATTATTGGTAATCTGCAGATGGTTAAGCAGTTCCTGCATCATGATCCGGGTCGGACGATTAATAATCAGTCCCATCGCACCCTCTTCGTCGTGTTCACACAGATAAATCACCGAATGATAGAAAAAACTGTCTATCAGCGTCGGCATGGCGATGAGAAAATGATGTTTAAGAGAGTAAGACATAAATTAGAAGAAAGTGAACCCTACCTGGAATAAACGCTCTACCTCCTTGATATAACGTTTATTGGTTAAAAACAAAATCACATGGTCCTCGGCTTCAACGACAGTATTGTGATGCGCAATAACCACTTCCTCTCCACGCACGATTGCGCCAATAGAAGTGCCCGGTGGTAAATCAATTTCATCAATTCGTCTACCCACCACCATTGACGAGCTTTTATCGCCATGAGCAATCGCCTCAAGTGCTTCGGCGGCACCACGCCTTAATGAATGTACCGCAACTATATCGCCACGACGAATATGCGCCAGCAAACTGCCGATAGTCGCTTGTTGAGGAGACAGGGCAATATCGATGGTACCGCTTTCTACCAGATCCACATAAGCAGCACGGTTAATCAGTGACAGCACCTTGCGTGCCCCAAGACGTTTGGCCAGCATAGCTGACAGAATATTTGCCTCGTCATCATTGGTTAATGCACAGAACAAATCCACATTGTCGATTTCTTCTTCAAGCAGCAGTTCTTCATTGGCCACATCGCCTAATAAAACAATACTTTTAGATAACTCTTCAGATAAGTAATCAGCCCGGGCACTATTGGCTTCGATGATTTTGATTTGATAGTCATGTTCCAGCGCTCGTGCTAGCCGTATACCGATATTGCCCCCACCTGCCAGAATAATGCGTTTATAAGGTTTTTCCAGCCGCCGTAATTCAGCCATCACTGAGCGGATATCTTTGCTGGCAGCGATAAAAAACACTTCATCATCTGCTTCGATAACCGTTTCGGCTTCCGGCAGAATCGCTTTACCATTACGGAAAATAGCGGCGACGCGGGTTTCGGTTTTGGGAATATGTTTACGTAATTCGCGTAGGGGGTTACCGACTAATGGCCCGCCATGAAAGGCTCTGACCGCCACCAGCTGAACCAGTCCATCGGCAAAATCCAGCACCTGTAAGGCATTCGGGTGACTGATTAATCTTTCAATATAATCGGTCACTAATTGTTCCGGGCTGATTAATACATCAATGGCAATGGCTTCATTACTGAATAATTCAGGTTTGGTGAGGTATTCCGGAGTACGGATCCGGGCAATTTTGGTTGGCGTGTTATACAGCGTATGGCAAATCTGGCACGCCACCATATTGGTTTCATCACTATTGGTGACAGCCAGCACCAGATCGGCATCGGCTGCTCCGGCCCTTTCTAATACCTCGGGATGCGAGGCAAGCCCTTGCACTGTACGTATATCATAGTGATCCTGAAGTTTATGCAGGCTATTGGCATCGGTATCGACCAGCGTAATGTCATCATCTTCACGGGCGAGGGTGGCTGCAACAGAAGCGCCAACCTGTCCGGCACCGAGGATCAGAATCTTCATTGCAAGTCCTTATACTTGTTTACTATCAATGCCCAGTGCTCGAAGTTTACGGTAAAGATGGGTACGTTCCATTCCCGCCAGTTTAGCGGCTTTGCCCACATTTCCATCGGTTTCCTGCAGTTTTTGCAGCAGATAAATTCGTTCAAACTGTTCGCGTGCTTCGCGTAGCGGCTGATCAAAGTTGATTCCGGTGACATCATCAGCTTGAGGTGGCTGCTCAGACTGCATAGCTTTTTCCACATCATCGACATCAATATCATCTGAATCACCAAGCACTAATAGTCTTTGAATAACATTTTTCAGTTCCAGTACATTGCCTGGCCAAGAATAGTTTCGCAGTCGATTTTGTGCTGCAACCGTAAAACGGCGATACGGTAGATCAGCTTGTGTGGTCTGTTGATCAACGAAAAAGTGCACCAGTTCAGGGATGTCTTCTACATGATCCCGTAGAGCAGGTAATTGCAGTGTTATGGTATTAAGCTGATAAAAAAGACCTTCACTGAAATCGCCGCGAGCGATAAATTTGTCCAAGCCAAGCTGAGTGGCGCAGATTAATTGGCATTCTTTCAGTCTATCGCTTTCAAGTAAATGTTGTAGCATCGCCTGAGCCTCATCACTAAGCAAAGCCACATCATTTATATACAGGGTATTTTGCTGCGCTAATGAAATCAGTTTGTAACTGTCTGATGGAAAGCTTTCTGGACTGACTTCTATAAACTTACCATTACTACATAAGCCCAAACGATGGAGATAATAAGCAAAACAGTGTTTACCCGTGCCACCTTCACCAATCAGTAAAATTGGCATTTCATGACCTGCTATACGCTCAGCCTGCTCACGAAGCTGCGACATCTGGGGGCTTTTACCAACAGGTTCTAATGCAAACTCATGGCGTTGAGCCGTCTGTTTAGTCCGATTTTCAATGGCTAATTCTACAGCCCGCAGCAACTTTGCCATGGATAATGGTTTTTCAATAAAATCGTTGGCACCTGAGCGAGTGGCTTCAACAGCAGTTTCAATAGTGCCATGCCCAGACATCATAACAATGGTGACACTCTTGTTTTGTTGCTTAAATTCCTTGAGCAGTGTAATACCGTCAACATCCGGCATCCAGATATCCAGTAACACCAGCTGTGGCTGATTTTGGTTGAATACCAGACGAGCTTCTTCACCATTACTTGCGGTGACAACCCTGTAGGCTTCATCCTCAAGTATGTCTTTAATGAGCTCACGGATATCGGGCTCATCATCTACAACTAAAATAAGTGGTTTTTCAGTACTCACGCCTAATCTTCCTCCAGTGGTAGCCGAATTATTATACCTGCTCCTTCGGGATTAAGGTTTTCCGCCCAAACATCCCCGCCATGTTCTTCGATGATTTTTTTGACAATCGCCAGCCCCAATCCAGTACCTTTGATTTTGGTCGTCGCATAAGGCTCAAACAACTTGTCCACCATATTTTGGGGAAATCCTGGTCCCTGATCATTAATAATGATTTCCAGCCACGGCATATGTTGCTGAACAATCATGTGATAGCTGATCACAATATCGACAGCTTTTTCGGCTTCTTCACTAGCCTCAATGGCATTTTTTAACAGATTATGAAAGACCTGACGCATCCGGTTTTTATCCAGCCTGATACGGATGTCAGTTGGACTGTTCAGTAATGTAAATTGATGGTTGGAATGGCTTTGATAAAGGGTTAATACCTCTCGTAGCAATTCGCCAATCGAAACTTTTTCCAATTGTAATCCTGGGCTACGAGCATAGTCAGAAAATTCGTTAACCATGTCTTTCATGGCTTCAACCTGTTGCACAATCGTGTCGGTGAGCTTTTGCAACGTCTCGGTTTGATCCGGAGGTACTAATGAGGCGTATTTGTGTTGTAAACGCTCTGCTGATAATTGAATGGGGGTTAACGGATTTTTAATCTCATGGGCCAGACGCCTGGCGACCTCACCCCATGCTGCATTGCGTTGGGCCTGTAATAAGGCTGTGATGTCATCAAATACGATCACCCAGCCAGTATCTGCGGGTAAAGGTGTACCATGACACATCAAGGTTTGTCGCCCTTTGGTTTGTTGCAGTTCAATTTGTTGTTGCCAGGCGACGGCTTTAAAGGTGTAGTTCTGAATCAGCAAGGCAAAGCTATGCAGGTTGTCATTCAGTTTCGCCAAGCTATCCAAAGAGCTTTCCAGTCGTTGTTGTAAGTTAACACCGAGAATTTGACTGCTGGCCACATTGGCTGTTCGTAAGTACAGATCCTTATCAATAGTAATTACGCCACTTGATAGACTGCCAAGTACCGTGGTCAGGTAACTGGTCTGTTGCTCCAGTAACCGATGGCTCCGATCCGAAGCGTTCCGGGCTTGTGTCAGACGCTGTGTCATCTGATTGAACGACCGCACCAGAAAGCCGATTTCATCATGACCTGAAGCAGTGAGCTGCATATTATAATTGCCGGAAGCAACTGCCTGAGTGCCTGCAGCCAATTCCTGCAAAGGCTGAACCATTCGTCGGGAGATCCACACTGCAAACCAGATTGATGCCAGCATGGTCAGAAAAACTATCAGGCTCAATGTTAAGGTAAAGATGGTGACCAATGGTTTACGTAAATAACTCAGTTCTTTGTAATCGGTGTAGGCATCCTGAACATTCTTGCCCAGCGAGCTCAGATGTTCATTGACGGGAAAAGCCACATGTAAAAAACGCTCTTCAGCAAGGATAGATTTACGTGGCAACATGACTGCAGCACGTAATTGCAGCTCATCATTTGCTGCTGGATCCAGGCCAATGTAATCTTCTCCCTGTTGTAAACGACGCACGATAGATTCATCGGGCGCGTTGGGAAGAATAATCGCCGGGTTTTCAATACTGGACACCACCAGTCGTCCTTGCATATTCCATATACTGATTTCCAGTGCACCACTTAATTGCACCAGCTCACGCAGACTATTAGTGAGACGAGTATCCGGTAGTTCTGATAGTACACCAGCCATCATTCGCGTCTGGCGCAGTAAGGTGCGCATACGAATACCAAAGGCATTTCGGCTCAGTTCCAGGGAGTCCTCCAACGCCTGTTCAACTTTCACATCAAACCAGCTATTTATGCCGCGTTGCAGAAAATGCACGGAGAACCCATAAACAATACTGGTAGAGCCAACGATCAGTAATACAAACAAACTGACTAGTTTCAGTGTGAGTCGCGAGCCGGGGGCTTTGCGTTTAAAGTCGCGATAAAGCCGATACAAACCACGGCCGAGAATTCCGGCCAGCAACAATAAACAGATTAATCCCAGCCCAAAAATATACAAAAATAAGTCATTAAGGCGAGAGGTGTCCTGAGTGGCAGCACTCAGCATGTAGGCTAGTATTAATAGTAATAAAGCCAGTGAAAAATACGGTGCGGTTCCCGAGCTGAGCCCCCGGATTAATTGGAAGGCCATGCCACCTCAAACCAATCACTGGCTAAGTCCCATTTATTTGAAAGAAACGCTCCGGGTCGCATTGGCGAAGGCAGGGCGTTTAAATCAATCTGAGTGCGTAATCGGAGAACTAGGTTGTGTGTATCAAGCGTATGTTGTGGTGGAAGGCTAAAATCCTTTATTACACCCATTCCACTTAACGCACTCTCCAGAGTGGTAAAATTACGATGTGTTTGCGTATCCATCGAATGCAACAAATATTGTTGGGACAGATCGTGATAGCGCAATACATAGCGTATTTCAGTGGACCAGATATTGCTTTGCCATTGCCACCATTCACCCAAAACGGGATAGCTTCTTATCAGTTGGATTTCCTGAACAAAAGAGATGGGTACGCCATTGTAAAGAGCTTCTTTAACCCGAGCATTGAGTGGATATTGAATATTTGCATTAAGCAAATAACCATTGCCTGCTGGGGAGGTGTGAGCATCATTGATAAAAAACGCTCCAGCCTGCGCGGTTTGCACAGACAAAAATACACCAAAAACCAACGCCAGAAGACGTTTAACGGTGACGTAGGCAGGCATAATAGAAACCATCCAGATCGTTATCTCCCGGTAGCAATTGGTAGCCGAAGCTTACTCTTCGTGCTGGAGCCCGAACTGGAACGTGTTCCTTCGCTTCAGGCTGGCGTTGCAAAAATGCTTCTATTTGTAATTCATTTTCCTGCTTAAATGCAGAGCAGGTAGTGTAAACCATCAAGCCATCAGGTTTCAGTAATGGCCACAAGTTATCCAGCAACGCTTGTTGTTGTTGGGCCAGCTGATCAATATCATGAGGTTTTCGGAGCAGTTTTATATCCGGGTGTCGTCTGATAACCCCACTGCCAGTACACGGAGCATCAATCAATATACGGTCAAATTGTTCACCATTCCACCAGTTTTGTGGATTGCTGGCATCTGCTGCGAGACAATTTGCCGATAAATTCAGACGGGATAGATTTTCCTCAACCTGTTTGAGTCGCTCCTGACTGATATCCAAAGCAATTAATTCATTGGTTGGAACTCTCTCCAGAATATGACAGGTTTTGCCTCCTGGTGCTGAACAGGCATCGAGAATGCGCTGATTGGGCTGTAAATCAAGCAAATCAACCACTTGTTGTGCGGCGCCATCCTGCACAGAAATCGCACCTTCTACAAAACCTGGCAAAGCAAATACATCACAGGCTTGTTCCAGCAAGATCCCTTGAGGACAGTTTTCAATTGCGGTGGCAGAAATGGCGGCTTTCTCTAATAATTCCAGATATTCCGACTGAGAATATTCTCGGCTGTTAACCCGCAGCATCATCGGTGGTTGCTGATTGTTGGCTGTCAAAATGTTTTGCCACAACGCTGGCCAGTCAGCCTGATATTTTTCAATCAGCCAGGCTGGGTGAGCATATTCCGTCACTGTTTGTTCAGTCAGGTTTTTTTCTAAGGTTTCCTGCTGGCGTTGATAATTCCGCAGACAGGCATTGATTAAGCCGCTTGCCCATTGTTTGTTCAAGCGGTTACTGGCGTTAACCGTTTCTGACAGGGCGGCATGATCCGGTATACGTAAGGAGCGAAGTTGATATATACCCACCAGCAGCAACGCCTGAATATCAGCATCTTTCGTTTTTAATGATTTTGAAAGTAATTGCTGGCTGATGCTTTCAAGGGCAAAAAACCAACGGATTACACCATAGGTTAATTGGTGGAACAGGGGGCGTTGAGTTTCATCCAGTCGTTGACTGATATCTACAAAAGCGGTGTTTAATGATTGGCCCTGAATTACCCGCTGTATGACTAAAGCGGCGGCACTGCGTGGGCATAATAAATTACTTTTAGCCAAAATAGTCGCCTGCCTTCAAGGAGTGCGCATTCAGAAAGTCATTGGTTGGAACGGCTTTTTTCCCCGGTGCCTGGAGCGATAATAAGCGAATGACACCATCCCCGGTAGCAATATCAATTCCCTGACGGTCTGCCTGGATAATCGTGCCTGGTTTCACAGCATGATTTTGTGAGTCAATAACTTCTGCCTGCCAGATCCGCAGCATTTTGTCCTGCCAGAGGGTCTGGGCAATCGGCCAGGAATTAAACGCGCGGATCTGCCTATCAATTTGCTGTGCTGATTGTGACCAATCTATATTGGCTTCTTTTTTGAGTATTTTTGCCGCATAACAGCTTTCTGCATCATCCTGTGGCATCGACTGGGATTGTAATACCTCAAAGTTATTCAATGTTTCCAGCAGGGTGTTGGCCCCCAGCAATGCCAGTTTGTCATGCAGTTGTTCGCCAGTATCATTTGCTTCTATGGCTATTTCTGCACGTTTGATAACCGGTCCGGTATCCAGACCGGCTTCCATTTGCATAATACAAACACCGGTTTGTTTATCCCCAGCCAGGATGGCACGTTGAATTGGCGCGGCACCACGCCATCGAGGCAACAGGGAAGCATGAACATTAATGCAGCCAAGTCGGGGAGTGTCCAGAACACTTTGTGGTAACAGTAACCCATAGGCTACTACAATCATTAAGTCTGCCTGAAAACTGGCAAGCGTAGCTCGATCGGCTTCAGCTTTGAAATTGAGTGGTTGTTCAACCGGGATATGATGTTGTAAAGCAAGTTGCTTAACCGGGCTGGCAGTCAGTTTCCGACCTCTGCCAGCCGGACGATCCGGTTGTGAATAGACGGCGCAGATTTCATGTTCCGTTGTCAGTAAAGCCGCCAGCGTGGTTGCTGCAAAGTCCGGTGTGCCGGCAAAAATGATACGCATGGATGTCCTTATAGTTTCTGTTTCTGGTGTTTCTCCAGCCGTTTTTTGATACGTTGACGCTTGAGGTTGCTTAGATAGTCAACAAACAGTTTTCCTTCAAGATGATCGATTTCATGCTGAATACAGGTTGCCAGAATACCGTCGGCATCCATTTCAAACGTTTCGCCTTGCAGATCCAACGCACGAACACGGATTGTGTCGGCGCGGGTGACGGTTTCATAAGCTTCCGGTACCGAAAGACAGCCCTCTTCAAATTCACGCTCGCCTTCGGTTTCAATTAATTCCGGGTTAATCAAAAACAGAGGACTGGATTTGTCTTCTGAAACATCAATAACAATCAATCTTTTTTGTTCATTGACTTGTGTTGCCGCCAGGCCAATGCCCGGCGCGTCGTACATGGTTTCAAGCATATTATGAGCGAGCTGACGGATTTCATCGGTTACCTTCTCGATGGGCTTAGCTTTTAAACGTAACCTGGGATCGGGGAAGTGCAATATATTCAGTCGAGCCATTTCAGTACCTGCTATAAATCATTTAATCAGCAGTTTATTTATTTCAGACTGGAGTAGTAAGCAGCAAGGTTAGCAATATCTTCGTCAGATAAATTAGTAGCTTGCATTTGCATAACCGCCGCCATACCACCTTGACGTTGTTTATCACGATAGCTTTTAAGTGCTGCCTGCAGGTATTCAGCATTTTGCCCAGCAAGGTTAGGGTAGGCCGGCATAATTGCGATACCTTCAGCGCCATGGCAAGTTGCACAGACGGCCGATTTTGCTTTCCCTGCAGCCACATCACCCGCAGCAAAAGTCATTGAGCTAATACTAAGCGTAGCGATACCAACGATAAAGGAAGTTGTTAATTTCATGGTGTTCTCCGTTATATGAGTTGCCGTGTCAGACATAAAAAATTTAACCAGTCGAGATATTGACACATTATAAACCAAGTTTGTTGCTGGATTACTTGATTAGTGTAAACGCTTATTAGACACTATGAGCCGTTGCTGTTTATCCAGGGATAATGGCTGCCCTGTAGCGTCCATGAGGATTTTATGATGATACGTCACGTTTGTTTAGGGGTGTTTGCCCTGTTGATAAGTAATATGTTGTTTGCAAACGAGGTCGCTCTTAAGCCTGATCATCCGGATCGTTATGTGGTGGTTAAAGGAGATACGCTCTGGGAAATATCAGCAAAATTTTTGCAATTTCCCTGGCACTGGCCAGAAATCTGGCAGGTAAATCCACAGGTGGAAAATCCTCACCTTATCTATCCGGGAGATGAATTAACGCTGGTTTACCGTGATGGTCGGCCAGTTCTTGAATTAAACCGTGGTCAACAGACGTTCAAGCTTTCACCCGAAATGCGTGAGATTCGACTGGATGAAGCCATCCATACCATCCCGTTATCCATCATCCGACCGTTCTTAACCAAACCACGTGTGGTGGGTGCTGAAGCTCTTGATGCAGCCCCTTATGTTGTTGCTACTTCGGATGAAAGACTATTGTCAGGAGCCGGTGACATCGTCTATGCCCGTGGTGTTACTGAGCCAGAAAAAACGGATTTCAATGTTTTCCGTGGTGGTAAAGTGTATTTAGATCCCAATACCGGTGAAGAACTTGGCGTTGAGGCTATATATACCGGGGATGCCGTGGTGAAAGAGCCAGGGGAAGTTTCCACCTTGGGCTTAACTTACACCAACCGGGAAGTTATGGTGGGTGATAGATTACTGGTAGTTGAAGACGAAGATTTTGAACTTAACTTCTTTCCTCGAGCACCTTCTCAACCAATGAACGGTACGATTATTTCGGTATTTGATGGGGTTTCGCAAGTAGGTCAGTATCAAATAATTGTATTAAACCTTGGAACCCGGGATGGATTGGAAAGTGGTCATGTTTTGTCTGTGTACAAAACCGGAAAAACCGTACGGGATGCCGTTAGCGAAGATCGCAAAGCAACAGTAACGTTACCGGATGAACATGCCGGAGAAGCGATGGTGTTTAAACTGTATGAAAAGGTTAGTTACGCGATAGTAATGAAAGCGACAACCTCCATGCATCTTTTTGACAAGGTCCGTTCTGCAGAATAAAGGAAACCGTTTGCATAGATTTTCTGTTTCGCAACTGTCTCTGGCATGTCTGCTGGCTTTACAACGTATTCCCGGTATTGGGCCAGCTACCTTCAACAAACTCATACAGCAAGTTAATCAGCCAGCTGATATCTTTGGTGAGCCCCGGTTGTTAAAAGGCATTGATCCTAAAATTGTGTCGTTACTACAAACGCCGGATTGGGAACAGGTTGAGCGGGATTTGGAATGGTTATCAGAGGATAATCGGCATGTCATCGATCAACAGCATCAACTTTATCCCGAGCTGCTCCAACAAATACCCGATCCTCCAGCGTTACTGTTTATTCAGGGCGATATCAAATTGCTTAGCAAATGGCAGTTGGCGATAGTAGGCAGTCGCAACCCAACTGCTTCTGGTCGAGACACAGCATTTGAATTCGCCAGATACCTGGCTCAGGGCGATATTGTCATTACCAGTGGTTTAGCGACCGGTATTGATGCGGCTGCTCATAAAGGTGCTCTGGCAGCATCAGGCAAAACAATTGCCGTGATAGGTACCGGTTTGGATCGTGTGTATCCGGCCTCACACCGGGAACTGGCGCATTATATCGCCGAAGGTGGTGCAATTGTGTCGGAGTTTCCATTAGGGACATCACCCAAAGCGGAAAATTTTCCCCGCCGTAACCGCATTATAAGTGGTTTGAGCCTTGGCACTTTGGTCGTGGAAGCTGCAGTGAAAAGTGGATCATTAATTACGGCCAGAATGGCTATGGAACAGGGCCGTGAAGTGTTTGCTATTCCAGGCTCGATTCACAATCCATTATCCCGGGGCTGTCACCAGTTGATTCGTGAGGGAGCCAAGCTGGTAGAAACGGCAAATGACATTATTGAAGAACTAGGGGCCATTGCCGGTGTTGTTCCGCAAGCTGTGGAGAAACCGACCTCATTAGAGCAAACATCGGTGCAAGCAGAATATGACAATGATTACCAATTATTGTTTGCGTTTTTGGGATATGACCCGATCCATATCGATATACTTATTGACAAAAGCGGATTGACGGCTGATGCCGTTTCATCCATGCTGTTATTACTGGAGCTGCAAGGTCAGGTTGCTTCACTACCTGGAGGACGTTACGTTCGAAACGGAACCTGATCACGCCCACAACAGAGAAGCCGATGAAAGAAAATGTAATTGATGTGTTGCTCTATCTGTTCGAAAACTATATCGATACAGAAAATAGCAGTCAGCCTGATAAAGATGTCCTGGAGCTTGAATTAGAACAGGTAGGCTTTCAGGAAATGGAAATACACAAAGCACTTGATTGGCTTGACAATATGACGGTAGTGTCTCCGCAGACAGACAATCCCAATACACATATTCGTGTTTTCAGTGAGAGTGAAATAGAGCGTCTCGATATTCATTGTCGTGGCTATTTACTGTTTTTGGAACAGGTAGGCGTTTTGGATGTCGAAACACGCGAAGTTGTTATTGAACGCGTATTGGCATTAGACAGCGAAGAAATTGATTTGGAGCAGCTCAAGTGGGTCGTACTCATGGTGCTGTTTTATCAACCGGGCCGAGAAGTTGCTTATGCCTGGATGGAAGATCTGGTGTTTGAAGATTTGGAGGCGGTTATTCACTAAATCTGACCGCTCTTATTCTCCTTAATACTGCCCGTTTTACACGGGCAGTATTATTTAGAGCGTCTATTTTTGGTACGGGATTATATGGGAAAAAAACTCGTTATTGTTGAGTCACCGGCCAAGGCCAAGACCATCAAAAAGTATCTGGGCAAAGATGTAGAAGTCTTGGCATCTTATGGTCATGTGAGAGATTTACTGCCCAAAGAAGGAGCCGTCGATCCGTCAAATGATTTTGCGATGAAATATCAGGTGATTGATCGCAACAGCAAACATGTCGAGGCGATTGCCAAAGCCATGAAAAAAGCTGACACGCTCTATCTGGCAACGGATCCGGATCGTGAAGGGGAGGCAATCTCCTGGCATCTATATGAGTTATTGAAAAAGAAGGGAGTGTTAAAAGATAAAGAAACCTTCCGTGTCGTTTTCCATGAGATCACCAAGCAGGCAGTTAATGATGCTGTAGCCAATCCCCGCGAACTGTCGATGGATCTGGTTAACGCTCAGCAGGCACGTCGTGCGCTGGACTATCTGGTCGGCTTCACCCTTTCCCCATTATTATGGAAAAAAGTGCGTCGTGGCTTATCTGCTGGCCGGGTACAAAGTCCTGCTTTACGGATGATTGTTGAGCGTGAGCTGGAAATTGAAGCTTTCAAAGCTCAGGAATACTGGACTATTGAAGCAGATGCAACTGCTGAGAAAACTCCGTTCCAGGCAAAATTAACCCATTATAAAAACGAAAAGCTCAGTCAATTCAGCATTGACCATACCGAGCAGGCCGATGATGTTGTTACGACATTAACAAAAGCGGCTGAAGGCAAACTGCTAGTTACCCACGTTGAGAAAAAACAACGCAAGCGTAATCCTGCAGCACCTTTTACTACCTCTACCTTGCAACAGGAAGCCTCCCGTAAGCTGGGGTTTGGTGCTCAGCGCACGATGAGTGTGGCACAACAGTTATACGAAGGTGTCGATACAGGTGAGGGTGCAGAAGGTTTAATCACCTATATGCGTACTGACTCGGTGACGCTGGCGGCAGAAGCGATTGAAGAAATCCGCATATTTATCGGTCAACGATATGGTGCGAAATCGGTACCAGGCAAACCGCAGGAATACAAAACTAAATCCAAAAATGCCCAGGAAGCGCATGAGGCAATCAGACCAACTTCAGTTCTGCGCACCCCCGATGAGATGAAGGCTTATTTATCCGTCGATCAGCACAAACTTTATAACCTGATATGGCAGCGTACCTTAGCCAGCCAGATGATTCACGCGACTTTGAATACGGTTGCTGTGGATTTGGGCTGTGGTAAGGGCAATACTTTCCGCGCCAATGGTTCTACCGTGGTAAACCCGGGGTTCATGAGTGTTTATCTGGAAGGTAAGGACGATACCAAAGGCGACAAAGATGAAAATATCCTGCCACCGATGGAAGTCGGGAAGGTCGTTGATCTGGTCGCCATTCGCCCTGAACAGCACTTTACCGAGCCACCACCAAGATACAGTGAGGCCAGTCTGGTCAGAAGTCTGGAAGAACATGATATTGGTCGACCATCGACCTATGCCAGCATCATCTCTACATTGTTACAGCGTGAATATGTTGAGCTGATTACTAAACGTTTTCACCCCACCGATGTGGGACGTGTTGTCGGCAAGTTTCTGGTTCAGCATTTTACCCGCTATGTGGATTATGACTTTACAGCCAAACTGGAAGATGATCTGGATGCGGTATCGCGTGGTGAAGCCGAGTGGATCCCATTGTTACGTAATTTCTGGGGACCATTTAAAGAGCAGGTTGAAACCAAGGATAAAGAAGTCCAGCGTAGCGATGTGACGCAGGAACTGCTGGATGAAGATTGTCCTAAATGTGGTAAAAAACTCTCCAGCAGGTTAGGACGCAGTGGCCGATTTATCGGTTGTACCGGTTATCCGGAATGCGATTACACCCGCAATATTGATGGTGAAGAAACCACAGCCAGCGAACCGGAAGTGGTTGAAGGGCGTAAATGCCCGAAATGTGAATCTGATTTGTGGGTACGCACGGGTAAATACGGCAAATTTATCGGTTGTAGCAGTTACCCGAAATGTAAACACATTGAATCACTGGAACAGCCCGAAAATACCGGCGTTGAATGCCCCAAATGTAATAAGGGTGAAATTCTGACGCGCAAGTCACGCCGAGGCAAAGTATTTTATTCCTGCTCGGAATATCCGACCTGTGACTATGCGTTATGGAACGAACCGATCAAAGAAGCCTGTCCAAATTGTCAGTGGCCGATATTGACCATTAAAACAACCAAGAGCAAAGGCACCGAAAAAGTCTGTCCGCAGAAGGATTGTGGCTTTAGTGAGAAAGTGGAAAGCGCTTAAAAATAAAAAAGGGACGTGAAAACGTCCCTTTTTTAATTCACCGAAGTGGAATTTTACTTTTTGCGCTCCGAATGACCTAAATCCTGTTCTGGAGCAATTACGTCGCGCACCCGCTGCTTTAACTCAGTAATTTCCGGGAAACGGCCTTCCTGTTTTCTGGACCAGACCAACTGATTGTCTGCTGTAACTTCAAAAATACCGCCGGTACCCGGTTTGAGGGTTAATTCTGCAATCTCTCCATCAAAGGTGCTGAGCAACTCCTGCGCCATCCAGGCCGCACGGAGCATCCATCGACATTGGGTACAGTAAACAATGATAACGCTATGCATTAATCTGCCTTGATGTCCTCAAACACCGTATTGGCGGATTGCATTGCCAAATCCGTAGTGTCTGCCAGAACATTAAAGTGGCCCATCTTGCGTCCTGCACGGGCTTCTCTCTTACCATACAAATGCAGTTTAATATCTGGTTGATTGAGTAGCTTATCCCAGTCAGGTTGGCTGTTTCCCCATACATCACCCAGAATATTAATCATCACCACGGGGGATATTAATTGGGAACTTCCAGCGGGCAAACCGCATAACATACGTACCTGTTGTTCAAATTGTGAGGTTTTGCAGGCATCCAGTGTGTAATGTCCCGAATTATGTGGACGAGGGGCAATCTCATTGGCAATGATTTCGCCTTGCTTGGAAACAAAAAACTCAACCGCCATAGTACCAACGTAATCAAGTCCATCAGCAATTTTACCGGCCATTTCAATAGCCGCTTGTTGCTGTGTTTCAGCGGCAGCGCTAGGAACCGTGGTGGAATGTAAAATTCCGTTGATGTGGACATTTTCAGCGACCGGGAAAGCGGTGATCTGACCATCTTCGCCACGCGCCAGAACGACCGAAATCTCGCGCTCCAAATCGATTCGCTGTTCCAACACACATTCTTTTTGGCCTAAAGCATCAAATGCTTCATAAGCAGCCTGCACATCTTCACAAACAATCTGACCTTTTCCGTCATAGCCAAAGGTGGCGACTTTAAGAATGGCCGGGAATTTAATTTGAGTGCTGATATCAGCAAAATCATCTCGACTGGTTATGCGGACAAACGGCACGGTGGCAATGCCTTGCGCACGAATAAAAATTTTCTCTGTATTGCGATTTTGTGTGCTGGCTAGAGCAGAAGAGGAGGGATGCACAACGGTACGTTTTTCGAGAAATGCCAGGGTGCTGGCGGGAATATTCTCAAACTCGGTAGTGATTGCTGCACAATGCTGAGCCAGCTCGGTCAAGGCTGCTTCATCAGTGTAAGCGGCGCAAATATGCTGATCAGCGATAATTCCGGCAGGACTATTTTTGTCTGGATCTAGCACAATAACTTTGTAGCCCATCGTCTGGGCCGCGGTGGTAAACATGCGGCCCAATTGACCGCCGCCAAGCATTCCTAATGTGGCACCTGGTAAAATCATCTACATCCTCAGTTCTAAGCTAATGGGGGAAGTTTCATATCCAGCACGGCCTGATGCTGGTTTTTGCGGAACTGTTCCAGTTTTGCAGCCAGTTGTGTGTCATGAATTGCCAGCTGGGCAATAGCAAACAAAGCAGCATTTGCCGCGCCAGCTTCACCAATGGCAAATGTAGCAACCGGAATACCTTTAGGCATCTGGACTATGGATAAAAGAGAGTCCTGGCCTTTGAGGTAACGCGAAGGAACCGGAACACCGAGTACCGGGACTAATGTGTTTGCAGCGAGCATGCCTGGCAAATGGGCGGCCCCGCCAGCTCCCGCAATAATACAACTTAAACCTTTGCTTTTAGCCGTTTTGGCATATTCGGTCAGCAGATCGGGGGTTCGGTGAGCAGATACAACCTGAGTTTCGTAGGCAACGCCAAAAGCGTCAAGTTGTTCAACGGCTTTTTGCATGACTGGCCAATCACTATTGCTGCCCATCACTACACCTACCAGTGGTTTGTCCATTGTTAGTCCGGTTATTTGTCAGAAAAGCAGTGCATTTTAGCTATTTTATTGAAAATAGGAAAATTTACTGCTGATGATTGTTGTCCAAAAAATGCAGCTGGAATTGAATGGCAGTGAATCAATCGTTATACTAGGTGATCCTTTTCTGCCGTGTTTTTGTGCGACGCTCCTCAGTTTTGATATAGCTGTGCCGGATTAACCTCCGGAATGGAGCTGCGACGGCGCTAACAAACGATGAAGGTATATGACGTGAGTCAGCCAACAGAACTAACACAAAGTCTCTATAGACCAGAATTTGAGCGCGATAATTGCGGATTCGGATTGATTGCCCAGATGGATGGTATACCCAGTCATTGGCTTGTTAAGACAGCCATTGAAGCCTTGGGTAACCTGACTCATCGTGGTGCAATCGGTGCAGATGGCAAAACCGGCGACGGTTGTGGTTTATTGCTGAAAAAACCTGACAGCTTTTTTAAGGCTATTGCCGAAGAGCTTGGCTTTACGCTCGCGCAACGCTATGCGGTCGGTATGGTTTTTCTGTCACAAGATGACAATAAAGCACAGTTAGCCCAGGATGCAGTTACTGAAAAACTGACAGAGCAGGGGCTGCAAGTCGTCGGTTGGCGTGAAGTGCCGGTCGATGCTGAAACTGCCTGTGGCCAGGAAGCACTTCGTTTGCTACCGAAGATGCGCCATGTATTCGTTAATGCTGACGAGTCAATGGATGATGCGGCATTTGAACGCAATCTCTATATCGCGCGCCGCAAAGCTGAAAAAGCCATTACTGAAGATAAAGATTTCTACATTCCAAGCCTGTCATCACAAGTGGTGTCCTATAAAGGCTTGGTAATGCCTTCATATTTGCCAGTGTTTTATAAAGATCTCAGTGATGAGCGCATGGAAACCGCTATTTGTGTATTCCATCAGCGTTTCTCCACCAACACCTGGCCGCAATGGCGTCTGGCTCAGCCATTTCGTTATCTGGCTCACAATGGTGAGATCAATACTGTCCAAGGCAACCGGAACTGGGCCTTGGCGCGTGGTGCAAAATTTGCCACCTCGTTAATTGAGAATATGGAAGATATCCGTCCATTAGTTGGTACCACTGGTTCTGACTCATCCAGCATGGATAATATGCTTGAAGCATTGTTAGCTGGTGGCGTAAGTATGTTCCGTGCAATGCGCTTACTGATCCCACCTGCTTGGCAGAACGATCCCACAATGGATAGTGATTTGAAAGCCTTCTATGACTTTAATTCCATGCATATGGAGCCATGGGATGGTCCCGCTGGTGTAGTAATCACTGATGGCCGTTATGCAGCATGTACGTTGGACCGTAATGGTTTACGCCCTGCACGTTATGTCATTACCAAAGATCGTCATATTACGTTGGCTTCTGAAGTAGGTGTCTACAACTATCAGCCGGAAGATGTGGTTGAAAAAGGTCGTCTGAAACCTGGCCAGATGCTGGCGGTAGATACCAAAACCGGTGAATTGTTGATGCCGGAAGATATCAACAACATGCTCAAAAAAGCGCAGCCTTACCGCGAGTGGCTGGATAATAATCTGCAGCGTCTGCATGACACAGAGAAAGATGACCAGCATACCTTGCCGGAAATACAGGGCGATGAGCTGGATATCTATGAAAAAATGTTCGGTGTCAGTTTTGAAGAACGTGATCAGGTGATTCGTGTATTAGGTGAACTTGGACAGGAAGCAACCGGATCAATGGGCGATGACAGCCCGTTTGCGGTGATGTCTGAGAAAGTCCGTTCATTGTATGACTATTTCCGTCAACAGTTTGCGCAGGTCACCAATCCACCTATCGATCCATTACGTGAAAACATCGTCATGTCTCTGGAGACGTGTATTGGTGAAGAGCGTAACCTGTTTGAGGAAGGTGAAGACCATGCCCAGCGTGTGGTACTTGATTCGCCGGTATTAACCGGAAAACTGTTTAATCAGATCCTCAAGCTCGGCGATAACGATCCTGAATACAAATCTTACCGTATCTTTCTGAATTATCAGCCTGAAATCGGTTTGGAAAAAGCGATTGATAACATTTGTGCTGATGCAGAAAAGGCCGTGCGTGATGGCAATGTCGTATTAGTGCTAAGTGATCGTGATATTTCCAAAGAAACATTACTGGTGCATGCTTTATTGGCAACCGGTGCGGTGCATCAGCACCTGATCAAAGCAGGTTTGCGTTGTGATGCGAATATTATCGTTGAAACCGCGACAGCGCGTGATCCGCATCACTTCGGAGTATTGCTGGGCTATGGTGCGACGGCAATTTATCCTTATCTTGCCTATGCCTGCCTGCAGGATCTGCGTGCCACTAAGGAAATCAGAGATGTCGAACATGCCGAGTTATGTCGTCGTTATCGTAAAGGCATCAATAAAGGTTTATTCAAAATCACTTCGAAAATGGGCATCTCGACAATTGCCAGCTATCGTGGGGCACAATTGTTTGAAATCGTTGGCCTGAATGATGCAGTTGTCGACAAGTGTTTTACTGCTACAACCAGCCGGGTTAATGGTGCTGACTTTGAAGCCTTGCATGAAGATCAGCTGCAACTATCAAAACTGGCTTGGAATCAACGTAAAAAACGTGATCAAGGTGGTTTGCTGAAATTCATCCATGGTGGTGAATATCATGCTTATAACCCTGATGTGATTGGCGCATTACAGAAAGCGGTTCAGGGCGGTCATTATGATGACTATAAAGCCTATGCCGCTTTAGTGAACGAACGTCCTGCGATGGTGTTGCGTGACTTGCTGGATGTCAAACTGGCCGAAACGCCGTTGGATATCGAAGAAGTTGAAGACACGGGCGCTATTCTGCAACGCTTTGACAGCGCAGGTATGTCCTTAGGAGCGTTATCGCCCGAAGCGCATGAAGCGCTGGCAATTGCGATGAACCGCTTAGGTGGTCGTTCAAACTCGGGTGAAGGTGGTGAAGATCCGGATCGTTTTGGTAACGAGCGTGTCTCCAAAATCAAACAGATTGCCTCAGGCCGTTTTGGTGTAACACCACACTACCTGGTCAATGCTGAAGTTTTGCAGATTAAAATTGCCCAAGGTGCAAAACCGGGTGAAGGCGGCCAGTTACCGGGTGGTAAAGTTAATCAGATGATTGCCACGCTTCGCCATTCGGTGCCTGGCGTGACGTTGATTTCACCGCCACCACATCATGATATCTATTCTATTGAAGATTTGGCTCAGCTGATCTTTGATCTGAAACAGGTCAATCCTGATGCATTGGTATCAGTAAAGCTGGTCTCACAAGCTGGTGTTGGAACAGTCGCTGCGGGTGTGGCAAAAGCCTATGCCGATTTAATTACCATCTCTGGTTATGACGGTGGTACAGGTGCCAGCCCGCTGACTTCGGTCAAATATGCTGGCGGCCCTTGGGAACTTGGTTTAAGCGAAGCTCATCAGACGCTGCGCGCCAATGACTTGCGTGACAAAGTGCGTCTGCAGACTGACGGTGGTTTGAAAACCGGCCTTGATGTTATCAAGGCCGCTATTCTGGGTGCAGAAAGCTTTGGTTTTGGTACCGGGCCGATGGTCGCGCTGGGTTGTAAATATCTGCGAATTTGTCATTTGAATAACTGTGCGACCGGTGTTGCAACACAAAATGAAAAGCTGCGGACGCAGCATTTTATTGGCTTGCCACAGATGGTGATGAACTACTTCCAGTTTGTTGCACGTGAAACACGTGAATGGTTGGCAAAACTGGGTGTGCGTAGTTTGCAGGATTTGATCGGCCGTACTGATTTGCTCGAAATCCTTCCGGGGACGACGGATAAACAGCGTGGGCTGAATCTGCAACCATTGTTGTCGAATGCCGGTGTTCCTGCCGACAAACCGCAATTCTGTCTTGAGCCAAAAAATGAACCCTATGATAAGGGTGAGTTGGCTGAGCAAATGGTGGAGGATATTAAAGAAACTATTGTCAATAAAACCGGCGGTGAATTCAGTTACGAAATTCGTAACATCAACCGTTCAATCGGTGCCCGTTTGTCTGGTGAGATCGCCAAGGTTCATGGCAATTACGGCATGATTGATAAACCTGTTCGTCTGAACCTCAAAGGTTCTGGTGGACAAAGTTTTGGTGTATTCAATGCGGGTGGTCTGGAGATGCGTCTTGAAGGCGATGCCAATGACTATGTAGGTAAAGGCATGGCAGCCGGTAAGCTGACCATCTATCCATCACCGGAAAGTGATTTTGAAACGCAAAATGCCAGCATTATCGGTAACACCTGTTTATATGGTGCTACAGGTGGTGAGCTGTATGCTGCGGGTAAAGCGGGTGAACGTTTTGCAGTTCGTAATTCCGGAGCAGTTGCGGTTGTTGAAGGCGTTGGTGATCATGGTTGTGAGTATATGACCGGCGGTGTTGTTACCGTTCTGGGTGAAACCGGACTCAACTTCGGTGCAGGTATGACCGGTGGTCTTGCTTATGTATTGGATTTAGATAACACCTTTGCGAAGCGTTATAACCAAGAGCTGGTTGAATTGATGCGGATTGATAGTAACGAAATGGCTGATGCCGCTTTGCATCTTAAAGGCCTTATTGAAGACCATGTGCGTGAAACCGGTAGTGTCTGGGCGCACCAGATTCTGGATCGTTTTGAACAGGCGATCAAAGAATTTTGGCTGGTCAAACCTAAAGCAGCGTCACTGGATGGTTTATTAAAAATTGCCACCAAAGCGGCCTGATATAACGGGTAAAACGAATAACGATGAAAAAAAATACGTTTCAATTTTTAGATGTAGGGCGTGTCGACCCCAAAAAGCTGGATGCAAATATTCGTAAACAGCAGTTTGGTGAAATCTATGGACAATTTGATGCCTCACAAGCGGCTGAGCAGTCTGATCGCTGTCTGGAGTGTGGTAATCCTTATTGTGAATGGAAGTGTCCAGTACACAACTATATTCCAAACTGGCTGAAACTGATTAGTGAAGGCAATCTGGAACAGGCTGCTGAACTGGCTCACCAAACTAATACATTGCCTGAAATCTGTGGCCGGGTGTGTCCTCAGGATCGTTTATGTGAGGGCGCCTGTACCTTGAATGACGGATTTGGTGCAGTAACCATTGGTTCGGTGGAAAAATACATTACGGATACCGCGTTGACTCAGGGCTGGCGGCCGGATCTATCCAACGTTGTCGATACCGGTAAACGGGTTGCTGTGATTGGTGCGGGTCCTGCAGGCTTAGGTGCTGCTGATGTATTGGTTCGCAATGGCGTTAAGCCTGTAGTGTTTGATCGCTATCCTGAAATCGGTGGGTTGCTGACATTCGGTATTCCAGAATTCAAACTGGAAAAGGAAGTTGTTAAACGCCGTCGTGAAGTTATGGAAGGCATGGGGATTGAATTCCGTTTAAATACTGAAGTAGGCAAAGACATTGAATTTGGTGTTTTGCTTGGAGAGTATGATGCGGTTTTCCTGGGTATGGGGACATACACATACATGAAAGGCGGTTTCCCTGGTGAAGAATTGCCGGGCGTATATGAAGCTTTGCCTTATCTGGTGGCCAACAACAAAAAACTGCTGGATCTGCCCTCTGAAAACTATGTTTCTCTGGAAGGCAAGCGTGTAGTCGTGCTTGGTGGTGGTGATACTGCTATGGATTGCAACCGTACCGCGATTCGCCAGGGGGCTACCAATGTTATCTGTGCTTATCGCCGTGATGAAGAAAATATGCCCGGGTCACGTCGCGAAGTGAACAATGCACGTGAAGAAGGCGTTGAATTTATGTGGAATCGCCAGCCAATTGAAATTGTTGGCGATGGCAATAAAGTCACTGGTGTTAAGGTCGTTACTACGGCAATGGGCGAACCCGATGAGCGTGGACGTCGTCGTCCTGAGCCGGTCGCTGGCAGTGAAGAAATCATTTTAGCAGATGCAGTTGTTATTGCATTTGGTTTCCGTCCAAGCCCAGCACCATGGTTTGAAAAATTCAATGTCAGCATTGATGATGGTGGCCGTGTGGTGGCTCCTGCTGAAGGTGCTTGTGCCTATCAAACCACTAATCCGAAAATTTTTGCTGGCGGTGATATGGTTCGCGGTTCGGATTTGGTTGTTACCGCTGTTTGGGAAGGTCGTCAGGCCGCTGAAGGTATTCTTGATTATCTGGACGTATAAACTTCAGTTTTTACCGGCAAAATAGTGGCAATTTTATCGCACTGGGTTGGTCATATTCGCTTGAAAATGACCTCTCAGTGCGATTTTGTTTCAGAAGTTAGACGTTGTCATCATCAACTCAAAAGGGGCTCCGGTGTCCGAATTAAAAAATGATCGTTACTTGCGTGCTCTATTAAAACAGCCCGTTGATAAAACACCCATATGGATTATGCGTCAAGCAGGGCGTTATTTGCCTGAGTATCGTCAGGTGCGCGAAAAAGCCGGTGATTTTATGACGCTTTGCACCACGCCGGAACTGGCCTGTGAAGTGACGTTGCAACCGCTGCGTCGTTATGATTTGGACGCATCAATTATCTTTTCCGATATTTTGACCATTCCCGATGCGATGGGGCTCGGATTGCATTTTATCACTGGCGAAGGACCAAAATTTCATAAAACGGTCCGTAGTGCCGCCGATGTGGCCAATCTCAGCGTACCAGATATGGAAGATAGTCTGGGTTATGTGATGGATGCTATCCGCCTGACCCGCAGAGAAATTGATGGCAAAGTGCCGTTAATTGGCTTTAGTGGCAGTCCCTGGACATTGGCGTGTTATATGGTTGAAGGCAGTTCCAGCAAGGATTTCGCCAAAATCAAAGCCATGATGTTTGATACGCCTGCTGTTATGCATGATTTATTATCAGTGCTTGCCAAGTCAGTTACTGCTTACCTGAATGCACAAATTGCTGCTGGTGCTCAAGCCTTAATGTTATTTGATACCTGGGGCGGAGCATTAAGTGGACCAAATTACAGAGAATTCTCCCTTGCTTATATGCAGCAAATTATCAGCGGTTTAACCAAAGAAAATGATGGCAGACGTGTACCGGTAACGGTGTTCACCAAAGGCGGAGGTCAGTGGTTAAGCCATATGGCTGAAGTGGGAGCCGATGCGTTAGGTTTGGACTGGACTACTGATCTTTCACTGGCACGTTATCAGGTAGGCGATAAAGTCGCTTTACAGGGCAATATGGATCCATGCGTGTTATATGCTCAGCCCGAGCGTATAAAAACAGAAGTAAAAGAAATCCTCAAAGCCTATGGTCACGGTAGTGGACATGTGTTTAATCTGGGGCATGGCATCCATCCGACGATTAATCCTGAACATGTCGCAGTACTGGTTGATGCTGTGCATGCTGAGAGTATTCAGTATCATCAATAAAACGTTGTAAAGTTCAGGCATAAAAAAGGGCAGGAAAACCTGCCCTTTCTGTTTCAAAGCTAAAGAATAACTTAGTTAGAATTAGTGAACTCAGGGTATGCTTCCATACCACATTCCACTAAATCCACACCTTCGTATTCTTCTTCTTCGGTGACACGCAGACCCATAATCGTTTTCAGTACTACCCAGACAATGAAGCTGGCAACAAATACCCAAACAAAGATGGTGGCTGCACCGATGATTTGTGCTAAGAAACTGGCGTCAGGATTGGTTATAGGAACTGCCAGCAGACCCCAAAGACCAACCACACCATGCACAGAGATAGCACCGACTGGGTCATCGATTTTAACTTTATCCATAAAGACGATTGAGAACACCACAATCGCACCACCAACAGCACCGATAATGGTAGCCATTAATGGAGACGGTGTGTCTGGACCAGCAGTAATCGCTACCAGACCAGCCAAAGCACCGTTTAGAATCATGGTTAAGTCAGCTTTGCCGAACAGTAATTTGGCGACAACCAAAGCAGCAATAACACCTCCAGCTGCCGCTGCATTGGTGTTCAGGAACACCATTGCAACTGTATTGGCACTAGCCATATCGCCTAATTTCAATACAGAACCGCCGTTAAAGCCGAACCAACCCATCCACAGGATGAAGGTACCTAAAGTCGCTAATGGCAGGTTAGCACCTGGAATAGGACGAACTTCACCATTAGAACCATATTTGCCTTTACGAGCACCCAGTAAGATAACACCGGCTAATGCTGCAGCAGCACCTGCCATGTGAACAATACCGGAACCAGCAAAGTCAAGGAATCCAAGACCTTCATCGCCGGTTAATTGATAGAGACCGAAAACAGGTTGCTCACCCCAAGTCCAAGAACCTTCTAAAGGATAGATAAAGGCAGTCATCACAACGGCAAATGCAGCGAATGCCCACAGTTTCATACGTTCAGCAACAGCACCAGAAACGATAGACATTGCCGTAGCAACAAACACTACCTGGAAGAAGAAGTCAGATGCAGCAGAGTAAACTGAATCACCTTCAAAGCCTTCTTCAGCAGATGATGCCAATGCATCAGCAACCAGTGTTTCACCACCATCAATTCCAGCAAGGAATAAGCCACCGCCGTACATGATGTCATAGCCAACGACCAGATAAGAGGTGCAGGCAATAGCAAACAACATAACGTTTTTAGTCAGAATTTCAGTCGTATTTTTGGCACGAACCAGACCTGCTTCAAGCATCGAGAAGCCAGCCGCCATCCACATAACCAGCGCACCACAAACTAAAAAGTAAAAGGTGTCCATGGCGTACTGGAGTTGGAAGATTTGATTTCCTAATTCCATGTTAATATCTCCTCAAGCTTACAGAGCATCAGGGCCGGTTTCGCCAGTGCGAATCCGAACCACTTGCTCAAGTGGGTAAACGAAGATTTTGCCGTCACCGATTTTGCCAGTGTTCGCTCCTTTGATAATGGCTTCGATAACTTGTTCTACGATGCCGTCATCAACAGCTATCTCCAGTTTCAACTTAGGCAGGAAATCCACAACGTACTCCGCCCCACGGTATAACTCCGTGTGACCCTTTTGACGTCCAAAACCTTTTACTTCAGAAACCGTTAAACCTTGTACGCCGATTTCAGAGAGTGATTCGCGGACATCATCAAGCTTGAAGGGCTTGATAATAGCTACAACATGTTTCATAAGCGTATTCCTTCTTTAAGAATGGCTGCACTGAGATCAGCGCAGCCAGCAGGTGTTACAGTGATTTAGAAATAGTGAAAACAACGCGATCTTCTGCTAAATCCCCGTAGGCATCTTCGCCGTCCCCATCCATATCGTAATAAGTCATATCAAAAGTGAAGCCAGCAAAGTCTTTAGCAACGCCAATTCGGTAGTCTTGATGATTCTCTTCAGATACTTCCTCGTCATAATCGTAGTAACCATAGCCTGCACTAAAGGAAACGTCGTATGGGAGATCGTAATCAAAGCCCAATGAATAATACGTTCCCTTTTCTCCTGAACCATAAACATCGCCAGAGTGTGCTACACCCAGGCTAAAGAAACTGTAGCTAAGTGAGCCATAGACTTCGTTCCAGTCAAGACTTTCTTCTCCTGGATAGAGGTAACGTAGTACGCCCACATCATAAGCAATGCCTGTATCACCAAATGCACTTGAAAAACCAGCATAGATATCCAATTCCATACTTGCATCCACGTCATTATCAGGGGTATCAAAGTCTACATTTGAAGCCCATGTACCAGCATACAAACCACTACTGTGTGCATAGTCGAAGCTGCCTGAAATCGCAGCACCTTCATCAGTTTGTGAATATCCGCGCCATACATAGTCTGAAGAGAGTGCGATGCTGGCACTGGTTGAGTGTTGACCATCCTCACTTTCCCATGCCATGACTGAAGAGGTAGCTAAAACAGTAGTAGCAGCAAGACACATTGCCGAGAGCATTTTCATTTTCATTTATATCTCCTCGTTTGAGTTTTTTAGTCTTGTTGAATCCGATGCGTTGACCTTTTACAACACGATGTATTCAGACTGCTACAGATAACGCAGGTTATATGCCAGATTTAAAGTTCTATTTATAACAATGTGTTAGGAGCGTTATGAAAAGCTTTTATGATCATTTAAGTGTTATTTTGGTGCGCATTGGATAGGTTAGCGCCCAGTATTGGTGCAACAAACTATTGATGAAGATAAAGACAGACCTTGCTATGATGCCGATACTAAAAAATGAGAGAAAATGATGACTTATCCTCTGATTGATCCGGTCGCAATCCAGTTAGGACCGTTGGCTGTTCATTGGTACGGTTTAATGTATTTGGTTGGTTTTGTTGCTGCCTGGGCGCTTGCAAGGTTTAGAGCGAATGATTACCGATGGGAAAAATCTCAGGTAGAAGATCTACTGTTCTATGGCGCGATTGGGGTAATCATTGGAGGCAGGATTGGTTATGCGCTTTTCTATGATTTGCCAAATGTTATAAGCAATCCAATAACGCTGTTTAAAGTTTGGCAGGGAGGCATGTCTTTTCATGGTGGATTGTTGGGCGTTTTAATAGCGATCGGGTTCTTTGGTCGTAAATCTGGTAAATCCTTTTTTGAAATTAGCGACTTTGTTGCCCCATTAGTACCATTAGGTTTATTTTTTGGACGCATTGGTAATTTTATCAATGGTGAGTTATGGGGAAGAGTGTCTGATGTTCCCTGGGCTATGGTTTTTCCAACAGGTGGTCCGCTAGCGCGTCATCCATCCCAGCTTTACCAGGCCATGCTGGAAGGCTTGTTACTGTTTATTATTCTCTGGTGGTTCTCGGCAAAAACCCGCCCACGGGCAGCGGTTTCAGGGCTGTTCTTACTGGGCTATGGGTGTTTCCGATTTATTGCCGAATTCTTCAGAGTTCCTGATCCGCAATATGGTTATCTGGCCTTTGATTGGTTTACCATGGGACAATTGTTATGTGTACCGATGATTATTGCCGGTTTGATCATGATGATTTGGGCTTACCAAAGAAAAACTTAACCAAGTAAAATTATCAGCCAGGTTGCCACACTGAGCAATAAGGTTAGTAACACGGCTAGCGAACCATAGTCCTTGGCTCGTCCAGAAAGTTTATGTACATCTGTGCTGACGCGATCAACAACACACTCAATGGCTGAATTAAGTGCTTCCACGATTAAAACGGCGACAAGCGATGCGATCATCAATAGTCTTTCTGCTGGTGTGACATCAAGAAAAAAGCTAACTACGCCCAGTAATAACAGCAGAATAAATTCCTGGCGGAATGCGGATTCATAGCGAATTCCGGCATATAACCCCTGCAATGAATAAACCAGAGCAAACATTAAGCGTTTGATGCCAGTGTTTTTTTCAATCATGGTCATGCTTTCCAATTGCTAAAGTTTAATAAGACGAGGTCAATTCTGTTTGTCACAACTGACCATAAATGATTGAAATAGTAGGCAAAGATTGTGACTGGCATGTTAAAATCCACAGTCTTTTACAAGAATTTTTCGTGGGTGAGTTATGCAGTATCAGGATCAATATGATGTGATAGTGGTTGGTGGTGGCCATGCCGGCACTGAAGCTGCGTTAGCGGCGGCTCGTCAAGGCGTCAAAACGCTGTTACTCACGCAAAATATCGAAACACTGGGTCAAATGAGCTGCAACCCGGCCATTGGTGGTATCGGTAAAGGGCATCTGGTTAAAGAAATTGATGCGCTGGGCGGCATTATGGCAAAAGCCGCCGATCGTGCCGGTATCCAGTTCAGAATTCTTAATGCCAGCAAAGGTCCGGCGGTTAGAGCCACTCGTGCTCAGGCTGATCGCATTCGTTATAAAACCGCTATTCGTGAAGTCCTTGAGTCTCAACCCAATCTTTATTTGTTTCAGCAAGCCGTTGATGATCTGATCGTTGAAAATGATCGTGTTGCAGGTGTTGTTACCCAATCCGGTTTACGTTTTGGTGCTAAGACAGTTGTGCTGACCGTCGGCACCTTTCTTGGTGGCGTTATCCATATTGGTCTGCAACGCCATCAGGGTGGTCGCGCTGGTGATCCTGCCTCTGTTGCGTTGGCAGAACGTTTACGGGCTTTACCGTTCCGGGTTGATCGATTAAAAACCGGCACACCACCGCGTATTGCGACCAGCAGTATTGATTTTTCCCAGTTAGCCGAACAACCGGGTGATAACCCAACACCGGTCTTCTCTTTTCTGGGTAAGCGGGAACATCATCCAACACAGATATCCTGCTATATCACCCATACCAATGAAAAAACCCATCAGGTGATCCGTAACAATCTGGATCGCTCACCGATGTACAGTGGTGAAATTGAAGGCATTGGTCCACGTTACTGTCCTTCAATTGAAGACAAAGTGGTGCGTTTTGCTGATCGGAATTCACACCAGATATTCCTTGAACCGGAAGGTCTGAACTGCAACGAAGTCTACCCTAACGGTATTTCCACCAGCCTGCCATTTGATGTGCAATATGAAATTGTGCGTTCAATGAAAGGGTTGGAAAATGCCCATATCACCCGTCCGGGCTATGCGATTGAATACGACTTTTTTGATCCACGGGATTTAACGCCGTGGCTGGAAACCAAACATATGGCAGGTCTGTTCTTTGCTGGACAGATCAATGGTACAACGGGTTATGAAGAAGCCGCCGCACAGGGGTTAATCGCCGGTCTTAATGCTGGCTTGCAGGCTCGTGAGCTCGAGCCCTGGTATCCACGTCGTGATGAAGCCTATATCGGCGTATTAATTGATGACTTGATCACTTCAGGTACAAAAGAGCCCTATCGCATGTTCACCAGCCGTGCAGAATATCGTCTGATGTTACGTGAGGATAATGCCGATTCCCGACTGACACCCATTGGTCGCCAGTTAGGTATTGTCGATGATAAGCGTTGGAGCGTATTCAGTGAAAAGCTGGAAGCTATTGATAAAGAAAATACCCGCTTGAGTTCCACGCGCGTATCACCCGAAAAAATAGATCAACAACGTGCGACCTCTGTGCTGGGTGAGCCTCTGGCCAAAAGCAGTACGGCAATTGAATTATTACGTCGTCCAAGTGTGGATTATCAAGGCTTGATGACATTACTGGACGAAGAGCAAACCGTTGCTGATGATGTGGCTGAGCAGGTAATGATCCAGGTGAAATACGCTGGATATATCAATCGCCAGCAAAATGAAGTCAACCGTTTGCAGCGCAATGAAAATACATCATTGCCTAATGATATGGATTATCACAATGTGCACGGCCTATCTAATGAAGTGCGTGAAAAATTACAAAATGCCAAACCACAGAGTTTAGGGCAGGCTGCGCGGATTTCCGGCGTGACACCGGCGGCGGTTTCGTTATTGCTGGTTCATCTGAAACGTTCAGGCTGGAGCGAAGCCAGCTAATGACGGTTGATTTAAAGGCACAGCTCGATAAGGGTTGTGCTGAACTGCAATTACAACTTTCCGACCAGCAAAAAACACAACTACTGGATTATCTTGCGTTACTGCAAAAATGGAATAAGGTTTATAACCTGACCTCAGTGCGTGATCCACAAGGCATGTTGACTCGGCATATCCTTGATAGTCTGTCCCTTATTCCGTATCTGCAGTGCAACAGCTTGCTGGATGTTGGAAGTGGTGCTGGTCTTCCAGGGATTCCAGTGGCGATCTGTTTTCCGCAAATGGCGGTGACTCTGCTTGATAGCAATATCAAAAAAACACGTTTTTTGCAGCAAGTGAAAGCCGAGCTGAAATTGAATAATGTGACGGTAATACATGGCCGAGTTGAACAACTCACCCTGCCAAAGTTTGAGGTAATAACCGCCCGGGCTTTCGCTACAATTGCCGAGATTATTGATTTAGCTGCGAGACACTGCGATGATGCGGGCAGCCTGGTTTTAATGAAAGGCGTATACCCGGAACAGGAACTGGCCAGTGTTGGCGGCGGTTTCACATTGAAAGATGTGATTGCTCTGAATGTCCCGGGAGATCAGGCTGAAAGGCATCTGGTAAGACTGATTAAGGATTAATGTCAGTGGGAAATATATTTGCGGTTACTAACCAGAAAGGCGGTGTCGGTAAAACGACTACCACGGTAAATCTGGCAGCGTCACTTGCCGATTCAGGCAAGAAAGTGTTGATGATTGATTTGGATCCGCAGGGTAATGCCACTACCGGTTGCGGCATTGATAAAGACGCCATCGAAACCAGCAGTTATGACGTCATTATGGCGGAAGCCAAAGCCAGTGATGCCATCATTCGTCCGGAAGGATTGGGCTTTGATGTAATGCCAACCAATACCGATCTGACTGCCGCCGAAGTCCAGCTGTTGGAAATCAAATTACGTGAACATCGCCTGCGACTGGCGTTGGAATCCAGCAAAGAAAAATACGACTTTATCCTGATCGACTGTCCTCCCTCCCTGAGTATGCTTACGGTGAATGCCCTGGTGGCTTCCAAAGGTGTATTGATCCCGATTCAGTGTGAATATTATGCCCTTGAAGGACTGACTTCACTGCTGCGCACCATTGAACGGGTTAAACAGCGAGCCAATCCCGCTTTAGAAGTGACTGGCATGGTGCGAACCATGTTTGATGCACGGAATAATCTTGCCAATCAGGTATCACGCCAGCTGATAAGTCATTTCCAGGGCAAAGTCTTTCATTCAATCATCCCGCGGAATGTTCGTTTGGCTGAAGCGCCCAGTCATGGTCTGCCTGTGTTAAATTATGACCGGGCTTCGCGTGGCTCAATTGCCTATATGGCGCTGGCAAGTGAATTGATGCGACGTGATAAAAAAGCAACAGCGGCAAGCTAACACAGGTATTTCCAGCATGGTAAGTAAAAAAAGAGGATTAGGCAGAGGACTTGATGCGCTGTTAGGTGATGTTAATCAGGATGAAAACAGCCTGAATGACAGCTTGCAACATTTCCCGCTGGACATGATTCGGCCCGGCAAATACCAGCCGCGTATGGATATGTCTCAGGAATCTCTGGAAGAACTTGCTGACTCCATCCGCTCTCAAGGCTTGGTACAACCCATTGTTGTCAGGCCAATAGACGGCGGACATTACGAAATCATTGCAGGAGAACGCCGCTGGCGGGCTTCCAAGCTGGCTGGGCTGGAAAGTGTTCCGGTATTAATCAAGAATGTTTCGGATCGCAATGCCATTGCGATGGCTTTGATTGAAAATATCCAGCGTGAAAATCTGAACCCGATGGAAGAGGCCAATGCTTTGCATCGGCTGCGCGAAGAATTTGAATTAACTCACCAGCAAACCGCTGAGGCAGTGGGTAAGTCACGTGCGACCATCAGTAATTTACTGCGGCTGCGAAATCTTAATGATGATGTTAAGAAATTACTGGAGAACTGTGATCTGGAAATGGGCCATGCAAGAACGCTGTTGGCTTTAGAAGGCGAAAGCCAGTCCGAGGCAGCTTTACAGATTGTCGAGAAATGCCTGTCAGTGCGCGAAACAGAACAACTCATTCGTCGACTGTTAAAGCCTTCCTCTGCAGAGAAACAGGAAGTCCCACAACCCTCACTGGAAGAAATCGAGCGAATCGAGCAGCGCATTACGGACAAGCTGGGGAAAGGTTTCAGTATCAAGCATCGGCCCAACGGTAAAGGGAAACTGGTATTCGATTATTCCAATGTTGATGAGTTGAAGCGACTGATTAAGCAGATTGGAGTTTAAGTTTTGCCAAGAGTGCAGGTAGATTTGAACGTATAGTTTTGATAACGTCAAATTAGGCCGGTAATGTAACCGCAAGTGTAAAAAGACTGAAAATGCTAACCAACGAAACACCGTTTCAGGGATGAATTTATTTACCACAAAAAAATACTGTTTCCCCTGAAGCTTAAAGCAGCCCACTTTTTTGCCGTAAAAATAAATTAAGCGATATAGTCGTTGACCGTGCAAAGGGTAGGTCTATATAATTCCCTGATTTGCTTAAGGCAAAACTAAAGATCCAGCGGATACAAATGGAGCAACTAGCCAGAGTCAGGCCGGTAAATCAGCTACTAATAACACAGGTTATAGTGCTGTTTATAATTGTGGCTTGTGTCTTATGGTTACAAGGCAAGGATGTCGCCATAGCCGTATGCTTTGGGGGCATGATCAGCGTGGTCAACACGCTGTTGCTGAAATGGCATTTACTGAGAACAGTCGTTAAGGCTGGTGCCAATCCGGCAAAGAATCTCGGTGGCGTATACAGGTGTATTGCAGAACGATGGGTGTTTACCCTGGCCATGTTTGTGGTTGGCTTCGCGGTGTTTGAATTTTCCGCGTTACCGCTCCTGCTCGGCTTCGTCGCGATACAAGTGGTTTTATTGTTTGGAAATATGAAACAGGCTTGAGACAAACATGGCGGAAGAATTAACAACTTCAGGATACATCAAGCATCACCTGCAGAATCTGACCTTTGGACAGAAACATGAAGAGACAGAGCCAGGCGTTTGGGTTCCAACAGATGATTATGGTTTTGCAATGTCTTCCGGTGAAGCAGCGCAAATGGGTTTTTGGTCTATCAATGTCGACACCATGTTTATGTCGATTCTACTTGGCGGTTTGATGATGTGGTTCTTCCGCAGCGTTGCCAAGAAAATCTCCGCAGGTGTCCCAACCAATACACAGAATTTCGCAGAATGGATCATTGAATTTATTGATGATTCAGTTCGTGGCTCCTTCAGCGGTGGCAAAAATACTCTGGTTGCCCCGATGGCATTAACCATCTTCGTCTGGATTTTCCTGATGAACCTGATGGATTTAATTCCAGTCGATCTTATTCCTTTAGCCGTAGCACACGGCGCATCAGCAATTTTCGGTGTTGATCCTCACGATGTCTTCTTCAAAATCGTCCCAACTACCGATCCAAATGCCACTCTCGGCATGGCATTATTTGTTTTCTTACTCATGCTGTATTACAGCTTCAAAGTCAAAGGCGTCGGTGGTTTCATTGGCGAGTTGACCTTGCAGCCGTTTGGTAAATGGGCACTACCTATCAACTTTGTGCTCGAAACTGTCACTTTGATTGCAAAACCATTTTCACTGGCATTACGGTTGTTCGGCAACATGTATGCAGGTGAGATGGTGTTCATTCTGATCGCCACCATGTACGGTGCCGGTCTGGTTCTAGGTTCTTTTGCTGGCCTGTTACAGGTTGGCTGGGCGATTTTCCACATTCTTATTATTACCTTGCAGGCATTTATCTTTATGGTGCTGACCACGGTATATATGGATATGGCACATCAGGAACATCATTGAGTTTGATTGGGTTGTAACTTTATTTTTTTAGTCTTTAGACGTTTGTAGGAGAGAAAAATGGATATGGGTTTAGTTTATATTGCTGGTGCACTGATGATTGGTCTGGGTGCTCTGGGTGCTGCCATTGGTGTAGGTCTGTTGGGTGGTCGCTTCCTGGAAGCTGCAGCTCGCCAACCTGAATTAGTACCAATGTTGCGTACACAGTTCTTCCTGGTCGCGGGTCTGGTTGACGCGGTACCAATGATCGCTGTTGGTTTGGCAATGTATGTACTGTTCGCGGTAGCTGGTTAAGATCATTAACTCAACTCCCAATAGCGATAAACAAGAGGTACAGGCATGAATATCAATGCAACCTTGATAGGCCAGCTAATTGCCTTTGCGATTTTCGTCGCATTCTGCATGAAGTACGTCTGGCCGCCTATCATGCAGGCGTTGGAAGAACGCAAAAAGAAAATCGCTGATGGTCTGGCTGCGGCAGAACGTGGCCGTCATGAACAAGAGTTGGCAGAAAAACGTGCCCAACAGGTAATTCATGAAGCAAAAGATCAGGCAAGCGAAATTGTTTCTCAGGCTCAACGCCGCGGAAACGAAATTGTCGACGAAGCCAAAGGCACTGCGCGTACTGAAGGTGAGCGTATTCTCACATCTGCCCGTGCAGAAATTGAGCAGGAAGCAAACCGAGCCCGTGATGAACTGAGAGCACAAGTTGCGTCAGTTGCACTGGCAGGTGCTGGCAAAATCCTTAGTCGTGAGATTGATGACAAAGCCCACACCGACCTGCTCGATGAGTTGGTCAGCCAAATCTAGAGGAATCATAGGATGGCAGAATCAATAACCATCGCTCGCCCCTACGCATCAGCCGTATTTGCGATTGCACAAGAAAAAGGCGACATGCAGGCATGGTCTGAACTGCTCACGGTACTGGCGCAATGCGCTGCTACTCCCGAGGTCGAATCCATTTTGGTGAGTCCTGCGGTCAGTGATGAACAGGCAGTCAATCTGCTTGCTGATATTACTGGTGAACTTAGTACAGATGCTCGTAGTTTTCTGCTGCTTCTGGCAGAAAATAATCGACTGCTATTGTTACCGGAAATCGCAGAGCTTTATGAAGAGTTACGCGCCGATGCGGAACAAATGCTGACAGCTGATGTAATAACTGCACGGCCGTTGTCAGATGAACAAAAAAGCAAGATTGCAGCCGCACTGAAAAAACGCCTGGGTAAAGAAATTACCCTCAGCGAAAGTGTAGACGAGAGTCTGCTGGGTGGCGCAATCATTCGGGCAGGTGATCTGGTAATTGATGGATCTGCCGTAGGTAAATTGAACAGACTGGCCAGCGCGATAAGCTAAGCGGCCCGTAAAGAGGAAACAGAGATGCAACTGAATTCAGCAGAAATCAGTGACCTGATTAAAAAGCGAATTGAAAGCTTTGACGGGGCTACTGAAGCACGAACAGAAGGCACCGTAGTCGGTGTAACCGATGGTATTGTGCGTATTCATGGTCTTGCCGATGTCATGTCCGGGGAAATGCTTGAGTTTCCAGGCAACACTTTCGGTATGGCTCTTAACCTGGAGCGTGACTCAGTCGGTGCCGTTATTCTGGGGGCTTACCAACATATTTCTGAAGGCGACAAAGTCAAATGTACTGGTCGTATTCTGGAAGTTCCAGTAGGTGAAGGCCTGTTAGGACGTGTTGTTGACTCACTGGGTAAACCAATCGACGGCAAAGGCGACATTCAAGCCAGCGGCTCTTCTCCAATTGAGAAAGTAGCGCCAGGCGTTATCGCTCGTAAGTCAGTTGACCAACCATTACAAACTGGTCTGAAATCAATCGATGCGATGATTCCAGTCGGTCGTGGTCAGCGTGAGTTGATTATCGGTGACCGTCAAACGGGTAAAACAGCTATCGCGGTTGATGCCATTATCAATCAGAAAGGTACAGGCGTTAAATGTATCTATGTAGCGATTGGTCAAAAAGCGTCTTCTATTGCTAACGTGGTTCGTAAACTGGAAGAGCACGATGCACTGGGTCACACCATCATCGTTGCGGCATCTGCTTCTGATTCAGCTGCTTTGCAATTTATTGCACCTTACGCGGGTTGCTCAATGGGCGAATACTTCCGAGACAAAGGTGAAGATGCGCTGATCATCTATGATGACTTAACCAAACAAGCATGGGCTTACCGTCAGGTATCCTTGTTATTACGTCGTCCACCAGGTCGTGAAGCTTATCCTGGTGACGTTTTCTATCTTCACTCACGCTTGCTGGAACGTGCAGCACGTGTAAACGAAGATTACGTAGAAAAACTCACTAACGGTGAAGTGAAAGGTAAAACCGGTTCATTGACTGCGTTGCCTATCATCGAAACCCAGGCGGGTGACGTTTCTGCTTTCGTACCCACCAACGTCATTTCGATTACAGATGGTCAGATCTTCCTGGAAACTGACTTGTTCAACGCCGGTATCCGTCCTGCGATTAACGCGGGTCTGTCGGTATCACGTGTTGGTGGTGCCGCTCAAACCAAGATCATCAAGAAACTGGGTGGTGGTGTTCGTCTTGACTTGGCTCAGTACCGTGAACTGGCAGCGTTTGCTCAGTTTGCTTCTGACCTTGATGAAGCAACCCGTGCACAAATCAGCCGTGGTCAACGTGTTACCGAGTTGATGAAACAGAAACAATATCAACCATTATCGATTGCTGAAATGGCGATTTCATTGTTCTCGGCCAACGAAGGCTTCCTGGATGATGTTGACGTCAGTAAAGTCGGTTCATTTGAAGCGTCACTGCTGTCAACCATGCGTTCACAGCATGCTGAGCTGATGGACACAATCAACACTACTGGTAATTTTGATGACAATATCGCTGGCCAAATGCGCAGCGCGATTGAAAAATTCAAAGCCAACGGTAGCTGGTAAGCGAGGCATAATTCATGGCTAGCGGTAAAGAGATACGTACGCAGATAGCAAGCATCAAGAGCACGCAGAAGATCACTTCTGCGATGGAAATGGTGGCTGCCAGTAAAATGCGTAAGGCTCAGGAACGCATGGCGGCAACACGTCCTTATGCTGACAAGATCTTAAATGTCATTCAGCATTTGGCTTTTGCCAACCCGGAATACAGACATCCTTATTTGCAAGACCGTGAAGAGAAACAACGTGTAGGTTATATCGTGGTTTCTTCGGATCGTGGTTTATGTGGTGGCTTGAACAATAACCTGTTCAAAGAAGTGCTGCACGAAATCAAATCCAAGTCAGATAAAGGCCTGCAGGTTGATATCTGTGCAATTGGTCAAAAAGCCTCAACATTCTTCAGCCGCTTGCCAGTGAACATGGTTGCACAGGTTACCCAATTGGGTGATGCGCCACGTGCTCATGAATTGATTGGTAGCATCAAGGTTATGTTGGATGCTTACGAATCAGGTCATATTGATAGTCTGTACCTTGTTTATAACCAGTTTGTGAACACCATGACGCAGGAAGACACATTTATTCGTCTGTTACCTGCCACTCCTGGAGCGCCAAGCGAGGAAATGTCTCATCACTGGGATTATATTTACGAGCCGGATGCGAAAGAAGTTTTGGATGATTTGCTGGTCCGTTACATCGAGTCAGTGGTTTATCAAGGCGTTGTTGAAAACATTGCTTCTGAACAAGCATCACGCATGATTGCGATGAAAAATGCGTCTGACAATGCCGGCGATCTTATTGATGACCTGCAACTGGTTTACAACAAAGCTCGCCAGGCTGCGATTACACAGGAAATCTCTGAGATTGTTGCGGGTGCCGCTGCGGTCTAACTGAATTAAAAGGGCTGAGCAGCCCGAACTTATTTGAAAGAGGAAGCAAGATGAGCTCTGGAAAGATTGTACAAATTATCGGTGCGGTCGTTGACGTGGAATTTCCCCGCGACAGTCTGCCAAATATCTATGATGCCTTGATGGTTGAAGAGGCTGGTTTAACCCTTGAAGTACAGCAACAGCTTGGCGACGGCGTAGTCCGGACCATTGCAATGGGTACTACTGATGGTCTGAAACGCAGCCTGGCAGTAAGCAATACTGGCAAAGCAATCAGTGTTCCTGTCGGTCAGAAAACACTGGGCCGTATCATGGACGTATTGGGTAACCCAATCGACGAGAAAGGCGACATCGGTGAAGAAGAGCGTTGGGGTATCCACCGCAAAGCACCTGCATTTGATGAACTGTCTGCCAGTAACGAATTGCTGGAAACCGGTATTAAAGTTATCGACCTGGTTTGCCCATTCGCTAAGGGTGGTAAAGTCGGTCTGTTCGGTGGTGCCGGTGTAGGTAAAACCGTCAACATGATGGAGCTTATCCGTAACATCGCTATCGAGCACAGTGGTTTCTCAGTATTCGCTGGTGTTGGTGAGCGTACTCGTGAAGGTAACGATTTCTATCACGAAATGACTGACTCCAACGTTATCGATAAAGTATCTTTGGTTTACGGTCAGATGAATGAGCCACCAGGTAACCGTCTGCGTGTTGCGTTAACTGGTCTGACCATGGCGGAATTCTTCCGTGATGAAGGTCGTGACGTATTGTTCTTCGTTGATAACATCTACCGTTACACATTGGCCGGTACCGAAGTATCTGCCCTGTTAGGTCGTATGCCTTCAGCGGTAGGTTATCAGCCAACACTGGCCGAAGAAATGGGTGTACTGCAAGAACGTATTACCTCAACCAAAACCGGTTCTATCACGTCTATCCAAGCGGTATATGTACCTGCGGATGACTTGACCGATCCATCTCCTGCAACCACCTTCGCTCACTTGGATGCGACGGTTGTATTGTCACGTTCAATTGCAGAACTGGGTATTTACCCTGCGATTGACCCGCTGGATTCAACATCACGTCAGCTGGATCCGTTGGTTGTTGGTAACGAGCATTATGATATTGCCCGTGGTGTTCAAAACACGTTGCAACGTTATAAAGAACTGAAAGATATTATCGCGATCCTGGGTATGGATGAATTGTCTGAAGAAGACAAACTGTCTGTATCACGTGCTCGTAAAATTCAGCGTTTCATGTCACAGCCATTCTTCGTTGCTGAAGTATTCACCGGTGCACCTGGTAAATACGTTTCACTGAAAGATACTCTGGCTGGTTTCCGTGGCATTCTGGATGGTGAATATGATTCACTGCCAGAACAAGCGTTCTACATGGTTGGCACCATTGATGAAGCGATTGAGAAAGCCAAAAAGTACTAATCTCTTGGGAGGTAGCTGATGGCTATGACAATTCATGTTGACATCGTAAGTGCTGAAGAATCCATTTATTCTGGATTGGTAGAAGCGGTAATTGCCTCGGCACAAGAGGGTGAGGTGGGTATTTACCCACGTCACGCTCCATTGCTGACACGTTTAAAAGCCGGTGAAGTTCGTTTACTGAAAGATGGTAAGGAAGAGCAGTTTTATATTTCCGGTGGCATTTTAGAAGTTCAGCCGCACATCGTCACTATTCTGGCCGATACCGCATTACGCGCTGATGACGTTAATGAAGCTGCTGCTTTGGAAGCCAAAGTATCTGCGGAAAAAGCGCTTAGTGATAAATCTGCCAAACTGGACTTTGCTGAAGCACAGGTTCAACTGGCAGAAGCAATGGCACAGTTACGCGCCATTGAAAGAGCACGTAAAACACGTAAGCATTAATCACGAAAGTGATGACCCAGAAAAGGCTGTCTTCGGACGGCCTTTTTTGTTTGCAGGTCTTTGCTAAACTACAGAGCTGATACAAGGAATCTTTTATGTCTCTGGCTATTATTATTCTCGCTGCCGGTAAAGGCACCCGCATGAAGTCAGCGAAACCCAAGGTGATGCACACCCTGGCGGGCAAACCGATGTTACAACACGTTATTGATATCGCTAAACAGCTTTCTCCAGGCCAGTTAGCCGTAGTCTGTGGTAATGGCGCAGACGAAGTCGTGCCGTACCTGCAACAGCAGCAAATCGAAGTTGTGATGCAGCATGAACAGAAAGGCACCGGCCATGCAGTAGAGCAGGCCAAAGCCAGTTTTGCTAACAGTGAACAGGTATTGGTGTTATACGGTGATGTGCCGTTAATCACAATGGATACGCTGCAGGATTTGATTGAATCAGGTGATAAAGACAGTCTGAAAGTGCTGACAGCGATACTGGAAGATCCCACCGGCTATGGCCGTATTGTGCGTGACTATGATGACAATATGCTGTGCATCACCGAAGAAAAAGATGCTGATGAAGAAACCAAACTGATCAATGAAATCAATACCGGCATTATGTGTATCCCGGCTAAATGGCTCACAGAAGCTTTGTCCCAGCTCGATAACAACAATGCCCAGGGCGAATATTACCTGACCGACCTGATTGCTAAAGCCGTCAATCAAGGCATCGAAATCAACTCAGTCACCTGTGAAGATGAAATGGAAGTGGCCGGTATCAATAATCGGGTGCAACTGGCTGAGGTAGAAAGCTACTATCAGCAACTTAAAGCAACAGACTTAATGATGTCAGGTGTCACCTTCCGTGATCCGGCTCGAGTGGATATACGCGGTGATATAAAAGCCGGGCAAGATATCACCATCGATATCAACGTCATCTTCGAAGGTAATAATACTATTGCCGACAATGTCAGCATTGGTGCCAACTGTATTCTTATCAATAGCATCATCCACGAAGGTGCAGAAATCCTGCCCAACAGCATTATCGAAAATGCTGAAGTGGGTACTAACTGCTCAGTAGGTCCTTTTGCCAGACTACGTCCAGGCACCAAGCTTGCAGCCAAGGCTAAAGTTGGTAACTTTGTAGAAGTCAAAAATGCCAATATTGGACTGGGCTCCAAGATCAATCATCTCAGCTATATCGGCGATACTGATATGGGCGCTGATGTAAATATTGGTGCAGGTACTATTACCTGTAATTATGATGGGGCTAATAAACATCGTACGGTGATTGGTGATCGGGTGTTTGTTGGTTCAGATACGCAGTTGGTTGCGCCGGTTACGGTTGAGGATGGGGCTACGATTGGGGCCGGTTCTACTATTCGGAAAACAGTTCCTGGTGATGCGTTGACGTTAACTAAGTCGGAGCAGAAGACGGTTAAGGGGTGGCAGAGGCCGGTAAAAAAAAATAGCTAAAATAAATAAAAATAGAATATTGGATAATGATAAATGGAAGTAATTTTTACTGATGCTGAAAACAATGAGCTTGGCCGAATCAAACATTCAGAATTTGTTGAAACATTAATCCCAAGTTTTCGTCAAAATACCCATGATATGTTTCTTAAGCATATCTTCGCATCGAAACCAACGGTTAAAAATTGGTTGATAGAGGATTTAAAAATTGAGGACTCATCAGCGATCATATTTTTATCAGCATCAGATCCTACGAGTTCGGTTGTAAACTTTGCTGAGAGTCAAAATAAGAAAATTGAATATTACCTCAAGCCTTTTAATGTAATTGAAGTAGATTTTGGCTTTTATAATGATCTCTGGAACACAGATGGTACTATAAGGAGAAATGACAGAGCACATACAGGACTACTTTCGGGTGAAATGCATAAGCGTCGTCCATGTATTGTTTTAAGTGTCAGAGGGGATTGTGTTCAGGTGTTACCCTTGTCAACAAAAGAGGGGTTGGAGCATGATCCTAAATGTATCCCGATTACTTCTAAATCTTTTACTAGACTAGCTCCTCGTTATAGGGAGAAACAATCTTTTGCACTTTTGGAAATGATTCAAACTGTATCCGCAAGAAGAGTGTTTCCACCTAGAAATGAAAATTTTAAATTTGAACACATCTACAATATTTTTAGACTCACAGGTGAAGATAAAGCCAATTTAAAAAAGGCATTAGCCGAACAGTACAATAAAGATATAATATTTAAGCTTGATGATATGGAACGTCAGAACGAAAGCTTACGGCAAGAAAAGCAAACAATATTTAAGTCTCGTAACGCTATAATGGAAGAGAAAACCGCATTACAAAAAGAACTTGATGATTTAAAAGAGTTTATCCTAAAATTTGGTAATGATTTAGGCGCAGGTAATTCTCTTGAAGAAATACTTAGTTATTATCAAAATTGAGTTGACGTGCAAATATTATTACCTTAGTATGATCTTACAGGCCTTGGAGGGGCGTATCACTCGACCTTGGCGACAGGCAAAAGCATAAGCTGTTTAGTTTATGTGGATGCTGTTGATACAATTGCAAAATAAAAAAAGCTGGTTAATTCCAGCTTTTTTTGTCTGAAATAAAGGCAGAACGGTAGTAGTTTGGGTTGAGGTACGAAACCCAACGTTAAATTCAATATTTCAACCCAGATACACCGGTAACAGATTAATTCACCTACATGGGTTACACCCAGATCACCCCATAGCTTATATTGTGACTACCAACTAAGCAGTTTCGGACTAAAGCCTGAGTTCATTTAATTTGATTCGTAGCATCCATGCTACTCACCCTTCGGGCGTTTACCGCGTCCAAATTTGGTCCCGACGAATTTGTGTTTGCCCAAAATAAACGAACCAAACAAAAGGGCAGCCCATGCTCGCCCTGCGGGTTCCCTGTGCTTCTCGATCTGGTCGGGCATGAAGGTAAACTCGCTGCGCTCAGACAACCTTCATGCTGATCCGACCAGCTCTGCGATGCTCGGCTTCGCATAAGGGCGTTATCAAAGCTTTCTGTAGGTTGGCGCTGAGGTTGCGAAGCCCAACATCTTTTCAAAGTTTACACGTGATTTGTTGGGCTTCATTGTAATCAGCCCAACCTACCATTCGGTCATCAATGAAATCTAAGCTTCAGCCAGAGTCATGGCTTGTTGATAATTTCTTAAACCCATTTTATCGATCAGGCCAAGTTGTTGCTCCAGCCAGTGGGTGTGATCTAACTCGGTATCTTCCAATTGTTTAAGCAACATTTGCCGAGTTTCATAATCGTCTTCTGCTTCACATAAAGCGATGCCTTCTCGAAGGTTCTTGACCACAGCGTATTCCAGATCCAGATCATTTTGCAGCATTTCCGGTACGGTGTGACCTACACGTAGCGGTTCGCGATGTGTCAGGTCAGGCATGCCTTCCAGAAACAGAATGCGCTTGATCATTTGATCGGCATGATCGGTTTCATCCTGCATCTCATGCGAAATTCGGTTATAAAGTCTTATAAGACCCCAGTCTTCGTACATTCTGGAATGGATAAAATATTGATCCATTGCGGTCAACTCACCAGCAAGAAGTTTATTAAGCAAGTCAATGACTTTTTGGCTGCCTTTCATATGCGTTTACCTTTTGTTCCTTGTTTTCAATTCAAAGCATGTAACATTAGTAGGAATAAGCTTGCATCATAAGCTGTTGCTTGTCACGGTCTTTATTGTTCTGTAATCATCATGAAAGATGTGTGTTTGATGTTGTAGTAGTGTTGTGTCGTTAAAGAGCCTTATTTATCAAACTACTAAATGCTTCCAGTGTCGTCGATATGAAACATTTTTTTGTAAACGCGCCAACAAAGCTTTTGATGATGAAAAGTTTGGCTGGGTGAGCCAGAGAGAAGCGTTAATTACGATACCTGTAATCCCGGTGATTTTTTCGACATTCATAGCGATAATGATCTCGATGTTTATCCTTCCCACGGTAAGTTTTCTCCGGATGATGTTTATGGTTTGAATAATATTTTTTCTGTTGAATATAATGCTTTCTATGTTTTGAGAAATGCTTTTTGGGTTGATGATGGTAGTGTCTGCTATAGCTGTATCGCGAAGCATGTTGCTGCACGATATAACTGTGATGATGATCCACATAGCCAGTTGGATGCCCAAGCCCGATATTTATTCTGACATCGGCTCTGGCCTGATTTACTGAAAAACCGATGATGAATAATGAAAACATCAGCAGAATGGATGTTCTGGTAATTTTTGAATTAGACATTATGCTTACCTCACTTTAAGAGCCTCTTCACAGATAATCAGATTAGGTCTTTTCTTAGTAAGTCTGGCTCAAGCTATGTAAATGTAGGTAAATATTAAGCAAAGAACAGAGCTTATGATGATTAAGGGGCTTTTTTCTATTATAACCCGCTATTCAACTTATATAGGCTGCCAATACAATCCAGGTCATCGCTTTAGCCTTTTGTGCTGCGGTTAAATCACCCTGGACATGGGCCATTACAATAGCCCCTTCTTTTAACAGGCTAATTGATTCGGTGACATATTGAATGGCTGACTCGCTAATTCCCAGGGCACGAATCTGTCTTTTAATTAAGCTGTTAACTCTGGTTTTGTGCTCTTGGCATTGCAGATATACAGGATGATTTGTGTCGTTGTATTCCGCACACGTGTTAATGAAAAAACAGCCATGGAAGTCTGTTAGTACATCAACACGGTTATGCATCCAGTCATCAACAGCATCAAATAATTCATTAAGCCCATCATAGCCTGGTTTTACCTGTTCAAGCCGCGATGCTAACCAGTTGTAGAAATTTTCATCACGATATTCGACTACTGCCTGTATTAATTCTTCTTTACTGGCAAAGTGATGATAGAGAGTTTTTTTCGCAATACCGGCTGTTTGCAGAATCTGATTAATCCCGACAGCATGAATACCATTTTGATAAAACAGATTAAATGCGGTGTGTATTAATTGCCGACGTTTATCCATAGTGAATACCCATAAAAACTCCACCAAGTTTGACAGAGGTATACCGATCTGTCTATTATTGAAGTAGACAAACCGGTATACCTCAAGTTAGGAGTGAAACAATGCAACAAATTGAACAAAAACCTCCATTTCCACCGTTTACACTCGAGACAGCAAAACAAAAAGTTCGGATGGCTGAAGATGGCTGGAATAGTCGTGATCCGGAAAAAGTTGCTTTAGCTTATACCGTCGACAGTCAGTGGCGAAATCGTTCAGAATTTCCTGTTGGACGTGAACAGATCAAATCTTTTTTACAGAAAAAATGGCAACGCGAAATAGAGTATCGATTGGTAAAAGAGCTTTGGGCTTATACCGAAAATCGTATCGCCGTCCGCTTTGCCTATGAATGGCATGATGAAAAAGGGCAGTGGTTTCGATCCTACGGCAATGAAAATTGGGAATTTGATGAAAATGGGTTGATGAAAACCCGTTATGCCAGCATTAACGATCTGTCTATAAGTGAAGAAGAACGCAAACTGATTTGGCCACAGGGCCGACGCCCAGATGATTATCCCAGCCTTAGTGAGATGGGATTGTAAAGGTTGAATAGTCTTTTGCTAATCAGCGAGTAACCATTTCTATAAAGAATTATCATGCATAGGACAACATAAAAGGTGTGGAGCAGAGGGGCTTGCTCCACACCTTTTAGTTTATCGTAACAACAAGAACATGGCCTGATTATCCCGGACAATATTCAGTAATAACTCCGGTTGATTAGAAACCAGTTGTTTGAACTGTTCAAGATTGGCTACCGGTTGGCGATTGACCGAGGTGACAATATCATAACTGCGTAAACCTGCGACCCAGGCCGGGCTGCCACGTTCAATCGAGTACAGCATAACACCCTGCACTCTGCCGTAAGCAGGTGAGCTTTCTTCTATATCACCGAAGGTGGCGCCACGCAGTTTCGGATGCACATCGCCAGTTTGAGTTTTATTGGATTGGACCTCAGTGACTTTTGCCGTCAGGGTCTTTCCCTTACCATCACGAATGATGTCCAGTTTGATAGTTTGCCCCACCATTAATAAACCGATGGTATTACGAAGGTTGTCAGCGTTTAACAGAGAAACGCCATCGACAGCGGTCACTACATCTCCCACTTTTAAACCGGCTTTTTCAGCAGCAGAATCTTTAATAACATTGGTTACTACGGCGCCGCCACGGTTGTCTTCAATACCAAATGCCTGAGCGAGTTCTGGGGTAATGTCTTGCATCTGCACACCCAGATAAGCACGACGAACTTCCCCATATTCCAGTAACTGATCAGTAATCTGTTTGACAAGATTACTCGGAATAGCAAAGCCAATCCCTACATTACCGGATTGATTCGGTGAAAAAATAGCGGTGTTAATACCCACTAATTCACCTCGCAGATTAACTAATGCACCACCGGAGTTACCTGGATTGATGGAGGCGTCGGTTTGAATAAAATTTTCGTAACCTTCAAGTCCCAGACCGCTCCGACCCAAAGCACTGACAATACCGGATGTCACCGTCTGTCCAAGGCCGAACGGATTACCAATAGCGACCACAAAGTCACCTACTCGCAGTCTGTCGGAATCCGCCAGTGGCAGAGCGATAAGTTTTTCGGGTGGAATGCGAATCACGGCGACGTCAGTCGCAGGATCGCTGCCGACTACTTCAGCCTGAAACGTACGGCCATCATGCAGGGAAACGGTAATTTCATCGGCACGCTGAATCACATGATTATTGGTTAATACCAGACCTTCTTTAGCATTAACAATAACCCCACTCCCCAGGCTTTGGGCCTGACGCGTACGGGGTTGCTGTTGTTGAGGTAAATTAAAAAAACGTCGGAAAAATGGATCATTTAATAATGGATTATCCTGAATTCTGACTTCACTACGTGTGGCAATATTCACCACGGCAGGTTTGGACTGATCCAGCATCGGTGCCAGTGTGGGCATTTGATTATCATCATCCAGCCAGGGAAATGGCAGGGCAGCGACGGCCACCTGTGTCAAAAGGGTTACACCGGCCAACCAGACAACAGCAGATTTCAGTTTTTTCATCATTTTGTCTCTACCTCAAAATGCTTATTCAATGTTCTCTCTTGGATTAAACGGAAGTTTTTCAGCCATTTGCTGATAAAACTTTTTCGCCTCGGCAGTTGTGGCCGGAGGTGTCATTATCTGTAAAACAACAAATTGATCACCAGGCGTTTTAGCAGGAAGCCCTCGACCTTTCAAACGCATTTTTTGACCACTTCGAGTACCCGCCGGGATATTCAGACTGATTTTTCCAGCTAAAGTTGGCGCGGTAATTTTGGCACCTAATGCTGCCTCCCATGGCGCAATTGGCAAATCCAGGTAGACATCCTTACCTTCCAACCGATAAAGCGAATGTGGGGCAATCTGTATTTCCAGATATAAGTCTCCCGGTTTACCACTCATTCCAGCTTTACCTTGTCCGCTTAAACGGATTTTTTTACCCGGTTCGATGCCGGCAGGGATCTTGACGTTAACGGTACCTGTTTGCGTGGCACCGGCAGGACGACGAATGGACTTATTCGCACCGTTAAACGCATCTTCGAGTGAAATAGTAATTTTGGCGTTTACATCCTCGCCTCGGGCGAAAAAGTTATCCTGTTGACCGCCGCCCATTCCGCCCATGCCACCAAACATGTTTTCGAAAAAGCTGCTGAAATTGCCCTGACCAAAGCCACCGACATTTTCTTCCCAGCCTGGAGGTGGAGAAAACGATTGACCATGACGGAACTGTCCACCAAACTGGTCATATTGAGCCCGCTTTTCTGTATCGCGCAGCACCTCATAAGCCTCACCGACTTCTTTGAACTTTTCTTCGGCATTCACCTCTTTGCTGACATCAGGGTGATATTTCCTCGCCAGTGTGCGATAGGCTTTTTTTATCTCCTCTGGTGTTGCTGTCCGGCTTACGCCAAGGATTTTGTAATAGTCTTTGTATTCCATGGGCTCATTCGAAAAAAATTGATCTGGGTCATTAGATGGGGATGATAGGACGTTTTTCAACGTCAATTAAGGATTTTTCTGATGTGTTGTAAAAAGACAACATGAGAAAATGCGTTAACTTTTTACAACATACCGTTTAGGAATCATAGCTTATGCCAACCTTACGCAAATTGCCCATTCTAATGGCCTTGGCCAGTTTAAATATAGCCTTACCAGCTCATGCACAGGAAGAAGAGGATTTCTCTCTGGACGAGCTGGTTGTTACCGGCACCCGCTCGGGAACACCAATATTGGATTTAGCGGGTAATACCGGCAGAATTTCAGAAGAAGAAATCGATCTGGTGCGCCCGGATCACATCACCGAAATCGTCAATCGTGTCAGTGGTGTCAATATTCAGCGCGGTAATGGTCAGGAGCATCTGACGTCTATTCGTTCGCCAGTGTTAACCGGTGGTGCTGGTGCCGGGTCATTTCTGTTTCTGGAAGATGGTATTCCATTACGCGCAGCGGGCTTTGCTAACGTAAATGGTCTGTTTGAAGTTAACTATGAACAGGCTGGTGGAATTGAAATAGTGCGTGGTCCGGGCAGTGCTTTGTATGGTTCTAATGCCGTCCACGGCTTAATCAATGTATTGAGTCGCGCCCCCTCTCTGGATCTTGAGCGAGAAATTGATCTTTCCATTGGGCCACACGATTTATATCAAATGAAAGGTACAGTGAGCGATACCATTGGACAACATGGTTACCGCCTAAGCGTAAATGGAACAACTGACGGCGGGTATGTCAGTGACTCGGGCTACGATCAGCAAAAAGTCAGCTTCCGTCATGATTATTATGGCGATATCGACAGCTTTAAAACCTTATTCAGTCATACCAATCTTAATCAGGAAACCGCTGGCTATATCACTGGGTTTAAGGCTTATGAAGATGAAAGTCGCTCGCGTACCAATCCCAATCCAGAAGCCTATCGTGATGCTAAAGCGACTCGTTTATCCACCGAGTGGGAGCGTCAGTTAACAGATACCTCCACTTTTAGATTGACGCCTTACCTGCGTCATACCGAAATGGAATTTTTAATGCATTTTCTGCCTGGGCAACCGGTTGAGAATAACAAGCACAGTAGTGTGGGACTTTTAGCTGCTTATACCAAGGATCTGGATGGTGGTCACAAAGTTATTTTTGGGACTGATTTTGAATATACGGAAGGCGAGTTATCAGAAGTACAGTTCAATCCAAACCCATTTGGGAGCAATAATTTCCTCCCGGGTGTTCATTATGATTATGAGGTGGATGCAACCGTGCTGGCACCCTATATTCATAGCGAATGGCAGGTATTGGACAAAACCCGTGTAACTGCTGGCGTCCGATACGAATACACCAAATACGATTACACAAATAACGCGAATTCACGGACGTATGGTGATCGATACTTGAGACCTGACAGCGGCAAAGACACCTTTAGTAACCTAAGTCCTAAACTTGGCTTGGTGCAAGAGTTGTCTGATGATACAGCAGCATTTATTAATTATGCCCGTGGTAACCGCGCACCACAGACTACCGATTTGTACCGTGCTCAGATTGGGCCTTCGCGTACCGGTGAAGCTGATTCAGAGTCTATTGATAGCATTGAGATCGGGGTTCGTAAGGTGGGTGAGGGCTTGCAGTATGAGATAGCTGCATATCATATGAAGAAAGATGACTATTTCTTTACTGACACAAACAACGAAAATGTTCCCAATGGTAAAACAAACCATACAGGCCTAGAGCTTGGCGTATTTTACCCTTTCAACGAATTGTTCGATATTGGTGTCAATGCCACATTCGCCAAGCATGAATATGACTTTAATAAGCCGGGTAATGAAGTCAATATCGAGAAAGGCGACTATTTAGTGACTGCGCCTAAAAGAATGGGGAATATTCGACTGGGTTGGAATGTAACCCCAGACACTCGTGCTGAACTAGAGTGGGTGCATATGAGTGAATATTACATCACTGATGGCAATGACAAGAAGTACGACGGCCACGATGTGTTTAACTTACGGGCGTCCCATGATGTCACCAATAACCTGACGCTTTACGGAAAAGTACACAACCTGTTTAACACGGAATACGCTGAACGCGCTGATTTTGGTGGCGGTGGTGGTGGCGATTATCGCTATTTTGTCGGTGAAAAACGTTATCTGCATGTCGGAGCAAGTTACTCTTTCTAAGATAACGATAAGCCAAACCAAAAAAGCGGTGGTTGAATTTTTAGCCACCGCTTTTTTTATATTAATCAATAAGGCTTTTATTGACGATGGGATTTGCGAGCTTCCAGTCTTCGCAAAAATTCACGCATTATATCGTCGTATAAAGCAGGTCCTAGATAAGCATCTTCCACGCCGCTGTCGATACTGGGGTTATCGTTGATTTCAATTAACACCACCCGGCTACCACTTTGTTTGATATCGATGCCATAAAGACCATCTCCAACCAATTTAGCCGATTTTACAGCGATTTTCAGTACTTTTTCCGGAACTTCAGAAATCGGCACCGCTGCTGATTTACCTGAGTCCGTGCCTTTTTTGGTGTTGTGGTTATAAATCTGCCAATGACCTTTACTCATAAAATACTGGCAGGCATAAATTGGTTTGTTATTAAACACGCCAATACGCCAGTCATAATCGGTAAACATAAATTCCTGCAACAGGATTATCGCCGATTGCTGGAAAAACTCTGCTGCATTGCTACGCAGTTCTTCGGCATTGTTGACCTTGATAACCCCTTTGGAAAAAGCGCCATCAGGAATCTTCATTACCAAAGGGAAAGTCGCTTCAGCACAGATTTTTTCCAGACCGGTTTTATCATTGCGATAGAGCAAATGTGATTCCGGCATCGGCAAATTATGCTTTTCCAAGAGTTCTTTCAGATAGATCTTGTTGGTGCAGCGAATGATTGAAGTCGGATCATCAATAACGACCAAACCTTCGCTTTCAGCGCGGCGGGCAAATTTATAGGTGTGATTATGTATCGCCGTGGTTTCACGGATAAATAAAGCGTCATATTCAGCAATACGGATATAGTCTCGCGGCGTGATCAGTTCGACATCAATACCGATACGTTTACCACTGGCGATAAAGCGTTTTAATGCGGTGGCATCACTGGGTGGCATTTTTTCATCAGGGTTATGCAGAATGGCCATGTCATATCGGTATTGGCGACGCTTAGAAGGTTTGCGCCATAACTTATGACTGAATGCATCCAAAGCATTGGCGAAGTTGTCCTGCTCACTGTCGCTGAGCTGATTAAGCGGAGCAGCCTTGATAGCAGAGATTAACCAGTGACCTTTATGGCTGAACTCGATTTCGATGATTGGGCAGGGATACTGTTCAAAAATCTGTCTTGCCAGCTTCTGCAGGCCTTTAAATTCACATTGCCCAAAAAAGACTTTCAGCTTGAAACTGGTTTCAGATTGTTTATCACTGGCCGCAATGACTTTATCCAGCTGGGTTCCGAAATCCGATAAATCGTAGGCATAAAGACTTTTACGGGATAAGTCATTAATGGTGCGCAAACTCGGCATCACCCGATGGCCTCGTGCTTCAGCGACCATGGAGCAGTAATAGCCGGGGCTTAAATATTCAAGACCGTGACAGAGGTTAATAATTTGCGCACGCTCACTCGCACTGGGGGAAGGGGTTTGCAGATAATCATCCACTGCGATGACCTGCGCGCTGGGGAAGTAAGGTGCCCAGTCTTCGATATTTTCAAGAATTATCAAATGGTTAGTCATATGACTTTAGCGTTGCTCCGAATCAGATTAGTCAGACGATTTGTGCATCATAAAGTGATTGTGTCATGGTTGAGATAAATATTTTTGCCACTATGCTGATTATCTGGTCAAAATCATAAAAGTCGCCTATTCTTCGCCGAATTTTCATCTACAGGAGAGTTGTTGCCATGTATGCAGAAGCCGTTCTGAGTGTGTTTTCTCAGCGCTATGCTGGTGCACGTGACAAGTTCATATCAGCAGTGGAAACAAGCTCCATTGTAGAACGGGTCAACAATATTATTCACCCGCTTCGCGGGCCAAAAAACGAACGTTTGTTTTGTGATATTGCCTGGGCTGGCAGCCCCAAGGCAAAAAATATTCTGGTACTGGTTTCTGGCGTTCATGGTGTTGAGGGGGGAGTAGGCTCAGCAATTCAATCTGATTTTGTGGGACGTCACCGACGGTTACCCGCCGATGTGTGTGTTGTTATGGTGCATGCGTTAAATCCCTGGGGATTTGCCTGTGCCAGCCGAAATGACCATGAAGGCATCGATATCAACCGTAACTTTGTTGATTTTACGGCTAAGCTTCCAGACTCTGCTGATGCGATAGCGATATGGGAAAAGCTCAGTAAGCAAAAGGACGCAGTGGATATGATTGGGGAGCAGCGAGAGCAGTTTGATAAGCTCAGCCAGGGCCAATACAGCAAAGCCGATGCGCTTTATTTTGGTGGTGAACAAGCCAGCTGGTCACGTCAAACCATTGAAGAGCTGGTCGCACAACTGAAACCAGAAAAACGCGATAACGTTATTGTTATAGATATTCATAGTGGACTCGGACCTTATGGATATGGCGAATTAATCTGTGATCATCTTCCTGAAACTGCCGGTCAAAAAAAAGCGCGGCAATTATTTGGCCCGACAGTGACCGAACCGGCGCTGGGTACGTCTACTTCTGGTGTTAAGTACGGTTTGCACGATTATTTCTGGCATCAGCAAGGGAGTAACGTGTGTTTTCTGACATTGGAATTCGGTACTTTTAGCAATCAACAAATGCTTAAAGTGCTGTTTGCAGATCAACAGTTACAACAATCCGGCAAAATCGATTGGTCCGACCAGAAAACGCTGGATATTAAACACGCAATGCAGGATTTTTTCTGTCCTGATGAAACTCAATGGCAAGAGCTGGTATTGTTCCGCGGGCGCCAGGTCATCGAAATGGCCCTGGAGGGTTTGACCACTAATGCAACAGGCAGTTAATCAACAGGTTGATCCAATAACCTTTCGTGCAGCCACGTTGGCCGATGTAGATGCGCTGCTGGCTATCGAAAATATCTGTTTTGACAGCGATCACCTCTCCCGCCGCAGTTTTAAATGGATGATCAACAAGGCCAACGCGTTATTACTGGTCGCCGAGCAGCAACAAAAATTGATGGGCTATGTGCTGTTGCTATATGCCCGGGGCACTTCGCTGGGACGCATCTATTCGCTGGCGGTATTACCTGAATATCGTAATCAGAAAATTGCCCGGGCTTTGATGCGTGAAGCCGAGCAGGCGGCATTGACAGCAGGCCGCAGTTTTATTCGACTGGAAGTACGGCCCGATAATGCTGGTGCGATAAAACTTTATGAAAGTCTAGGCTATCACCAGTTCGAAATCGTCACTGACTACTACGAGGATCATGCCAACGCCCTACGTATGATGAAGGTGTTGCAACCGCAACCGGAAGAACTGCATCAGCAGGTATTTCATTATTCACAAAGCACCGATTTTACCTGTGGCCCAGCCAGTTTGATGATGGCAATGAAAACGCTGCAACCGGTCATGCATCTGGATCGGGGGCTGGAATTACAGTTATGGCGTGAAGCTACCACCATATTTATGACTTCCGGACACGGTGGCTGTAGCGCGCAGGGTCTGGCTCTGGCGGCATGGCGACGTTATTTCAACACTACCTTAATCACCAATAGTAATGATGTGCCGTTTGTGAACGGTGTACGTAGTGAAGATAAAAAAGCGGTGATGGAATGTGTGCATCAGGACTTTATGCGACAGCTGGAAACCTCGGAAGTCGAGCAGCAGATGCGGCAAATCGATGTGAATTTACTGCGTGACTATCTGAACCAGGGTGCACTGGCAGTAGTGTTAATTAGCTCATACCGGCTCAATCAGAACAAATCACCGCATTGGGTGGTGCTGGTATCGATTTCAGATACCTTTGTCTATTTTCATGATCCGGATATTGATTGGGATGATGACAAAACCCTCACCGACAGCTTCTACGTTCCGGTGACTCATAAAGAGTTCAATCGCATGTTAGGTTATGGAAAACCCCGTTATCAGGCGGCTGTGATTTTACACTCGACAAAATAATCCTTAAGAACTGCTGCGTGATTAATCTGTCACTTCAGTACAGGAGAAACCTATGCTCGATAAACTCAAACAACTTTTACAGCGAGAATTGCTTGACGATAACGATTCCGGTGATGCTGCACATTTATCCGTGAAGCTTGCAGCCGCTGCGTTAATGATAGAAGTCATTGCTGCTGATTATCATTTTAAAGATGAAGAGCGGGACACGTTGCTATCCATTTTGCAGAAACGTTTTTCACTTGATAAAGATGTGGCAGAAAGTCTGCTCACTGAAGCTGAACACGCACACAAATCTGCTACAGATTATTTTGCCTTTACCTCGGAAATCAATCGTCGTTACAGCCAGAAAAAGAAAATTGAATTGATCCATATCCTCTGGCAATTAGCCAATGCTGATCAGGAAATCCATCAAATAGAGCAGCATGTTATTCGCCGTATCAGTAACTTGTTATACGTCGAACACCGTGACTATATTGCCGCTAAGCTAGCGGCAACCGGGCATTCATGAGTCGTAAATTCTTAAATTAAGTGTTTAGTTGAGGCTTTTTTAAATCGGTGTCATTGTCTGTTAAAGCAAAACAATATTAATGCGTCTCATTCTCCACTAAACAGAAAAGATGTATCGAAATTGTTTCGTTTTGCGCAGTGTCTTACAACGCTGTTTGAGAATAAAGTTGTGTTCATACTAAAGGTGCAACCCAGGACTGAACAGTTAGGTGATGCGGTGATCATATTAATGCGTATGGTTAAATAGTAATGTATGCTATTCGCATTTAGGGGCCTTAATGGATTTGGATGAAACCTGCATTAAACTCCGAAGAGAAGAAAGATTGTGGCGTTCGTTAGCGATATTATTTCTCCTTGTTAAGGTATCAGCAGCAATACGAATGATGAAGTGCTGTTAAATTGACATGGCGAGAGATGGTCGTTATGAAACCTGATTATTAATGGCCTTATAAGCATCAGCGATTAACTGACAACCGAGGTTTTAAGGATTATGTCTCATTCACATTTTGAGGCCCTTTACAAAACACATCACAATTGGCTTTGGCACTGGATTAGAAAGAGACTGGATTGCGCAGATCAGGCCAGTGACTTGACGCAAGAGACTTTTATCAAGGTGTTAATTCAGGAGCGTGCTATCGAGTTGCGTGCACCCAAAGCTTATCTTAGCAGTGTTGCCCGCGGGCTTTTAATAGATCTATTTCGTCGGCGTAGTGTCGAACAAGCTTATCTGGATGCACTGAAAGAACAACCCGAACAAAATGATATCTCAGCTGAAACACGCCACAGTATTATTGAAACCTTACTGGAAATTGACCGTATGCTCGACAGTTTGAGTGAACGGAGCAGGCAGATTTTTTTAATGGCTCAGCTTGATGGGCTTTCTTATACTGAGATTGGTCGTCGGCTTGGAATTTCAGTCAATACTGTGCGAAAGCATTTTATCCGTGCTATGACGCAATGTTTATTGATGATCGAGGATTAACTGGTTTTAATCAATGGAAATTAATGCTGAAATTCTGGAAGAAGCGGTGACGTGGTATTTGGATTTAAACTCCGCTAATTCAGATGACTCTCTGCATGAAGCCCATACAAGATGGTTGGAATCAAATCCTCTGCATCAGAAGGCTTGGCAACGAGTCGAAAAACTACAAAAAACAATGGACAGGCTTCCCGGTGAAATCCGTACCGGAACGATGGATAACGTGCGACGCTCTCGAAGGGAAATGATTAAGGTTCTTACGCTAATGTTGATGGTCGGTGGTGTTGGAACCGCATGGACAAAAAAAACAACAGTTTATGGCTTTGTGGCAGATTATCGGACGAGAGTTGGTCAACAACGCGATATTTTTTTGGCTGATGGCAGTTTAGTCAACCTCAATACCAACACGGCTTTTGATGTTAATTATGATAATGCAATACGCGAATTAACGCTCCACTATGGTGAAATACAGATCGCCACAAGTGAGGATAAACAGGCCCGGCCATTTATTGTGCGAACCCGGCATGGACAAATCCGGGCATTGGGAACGCGTTTTCAGATCCACTGCGACGATGATAAAACCCAGGTAGGCGTATTTGAGCATGCTGTTGAGATCATGCCGGAAAAAATGCTTGCCAAACCTATCAGACTGCAAAGCGGCCAGCAGGCCGGCTTTACCTTTGATCGTTATGGTGATGTCCGAGCGTTGCCAGATACGGCCGCTGCCTGGACGCAAGGTTTGTTAATAGTCAGCAACTGGCGTTTGGATCGTTTTATTAAAGAGCTAAGTCGTTATCACAAGGGCGTATTGGATTACGATCCTGCTGTTTCAGCTTATCGAATTTCGGGCTCATTCCACCTCAACGATACACGTGCTGTTCTGGAAAATCTCAGCGGTACCCTGCCGGTCAGAATCCACTATTTCACGCGTTTCTGGGCCAGAGTGGAGCCTGCTTAACAGCGGTCTTTGCAATTCCTATCATCCGCAGATTTCGCAGATTAAGAAAAGTAGCATGACTTATAGAAAGTTGGCTATGGAGCCCATTTGAATGGAGATAAGCCGAAACAGTTTTTTCAATTGAATCGGCATAATTTGTTGATAAATATTGTTACTCGTAGCTGTGGTTAATGATCTTGGGAGGCATTCTTCAACCCAATCTGTGAACTGCTTTTGAGGTAGCTTTTGTAAAAAAACTAAAATTAAGTGTTGTTGATTTTGATTCCTATTCGGCCTGTTAGATAGAAACGTTGTAAATCAACGTAGCAACTTAATCGAAAAAACAGGAAATGGAATGAAAAAACAACATGCTTTCTGGAATAAACTCAAACCACTTAATCGCCATTTACTGGCAGCAAGCATTGTTAGCAACATAGTGCTGACGGGTGGTGTAATGATAACGCCTGCTTATGCCCAGACTGCGTTGCAGCAACAGCGCATTACTATTGCTGCAGGATCTCTGGAGTCAGCTTTGATCCAGTTTTCAGTGCAGAGCGGCATCACGGTCTCTTTTACCCCCGATATCGTCAAGGGGCAGACTGCTGCCGAATATACCGGTAGTTATGTGCCCGAAGAGCTGCTCAGCAAGCTGCTGGTAGCGAGCGGCTTGCAGTCAAAGCAGCTCGAAAATGGCAGCTATACGCTGGTTAAGCGGCTACAGCAGGCGCAAGCGTCGGTGGAATTGGAGACAGTAACGGTAACGTCTTCCAGATTCGGTAGAACGATGGATACCCTTTCTCGCAGTGTGACAACCATCGACAAAACAGCCATTAAGCAACAACAGGAGATGTCGGGTAACGTGGCGGAAATACTCGGTAAACTGGTGCCCGGCATGGCCCCGTCGAGTGGCACTTTAAGTAACTCATCACAAACTTTGCGGGGGCGAAAGGTTCTGGTGCTGATTGACGGTGTACCGATGAACACCAACCGAAATGTCTCGCGGGATCTTTTCAATCTCACTGCATCGAGTATCGAGAGTATTGAAGTGGTGCGCGGCGGCAGCTCTGTTTATGGCGGTGGCGCGGCAGGCGGTATCATTCATATCAATACAGTCAAGGGCGAAGCGGGACCGGCAAGCTTTGAGACCAGCCTGTCTGGGGGTAGCAGTCTGACGCAACTTGACTCAGATAGTTTGTCGGGGAGACTGGATCAGAAAGTCAGTGGCAAACAGGGTGCGGTGGATTATCTTTTGTCGTTTTCCGGTGAGCGGGTGCAAAGCTTTTATGATGCGGATGGTGCAAGAATTGCCCCTGAACCCAGTCAGGGTGACCTGATGGATACCGACAGTCTGGATTTACTCGGCAAGCTCGGCTACGATTTTGGTGATCAACGACTCCAGTTGACGGCCAGTTTTCTTGATGCCGAACAGGATACGGACTTTATCTCTGATCCGGCGGTCAGAGCCTTTCCCCCTGGTGATGTACAGGCACGATCGCTAAAAGGACTGCAACTGGATGATCAGACTGATCGGCAGAATCTGATTCTGAATCTGGATTACAGCAAACAGGATTTGTTCGGCAGTACCTTAAATTCTCAAATCTATTACCGTGACTACGAAACCCGTTTCTCGCCATTCGATGGGCGACCCTTCGGCAGTTGGAACAACCTCGCGCAGACCTTTCTGGAGTCCGAGGTTTACGGCGGCCGCCTGACCTTTGATACACCTCTGTTTGATATGGCCCCCGTTGATGCCACGCTGCTCTGGGGTGCAGATTTTAACCATGAGGAAACTGCTCAACCGGCCACCCTGTTTGATGGTGATGCCTTTGATTCTTCAGGTGGCACCCATTTTATCGTAACCGATTCAGAACGCACGTTCGTGCCCGAGATTAAGACCGAATCCTATGGTGTGTTTGGACAGCTCGAACTTTTCCCGGCCGATTGGCTGATCCTGCGTGGTGGCGTACGTCATGAATGGGTGGATGTCAGCTTTTCGGATTACACCACTCTCGGGCAGGGTAATTCGATCGAAGGCGGGGAGCTGGACTATTCAGAAACCAGCTATAATTTCGGCGCGGTCGTCACACTCAGCGAAAGCATTGATGTTTATGCCGATTTTTCCCAGGCATTTGAACTACCGGATATAGGTCTGTTATTACGACTGGCGCCAGCTGGATTTAATGTTGATAACCCTAATCTGGATCCTAACATTACCGACAGCTACGAAATAGGTATTCGGGGAACAGGGCGAAAATTAAGCGCCAGCCTTGCCGGCTTTTATAGTGAATCCGATAAAGGTCGTATATTCATCGAGAATTTCTCCGTCGCGCAGGATCGTAGCCGCGAGCAGATCTACGGCGTGGAAGCAGCGATGGATTATTCCGTCAATGATCGGCTGAGTCTGGGGGGCACATTTACTTGGCTTAAAGGAGAGCGGGAGAATCCCAGTGGCGGTAGCGATCTCGCTCTGGACAGCTTACGCATCCCGCCATTAAAACTGACAGGTTACCTCCAATACAGTCCTTACGAGTGGTGGAATGTACGTTTGCAGGCGCTGTATTCGGGCCATCGCAATGATGCTTTCGACGATGGCGTTGATCGACTTGAAGTCGATAACTACACCACCGTCGATCTGCTTAATACCCTCAACGGACGTATGGGAACACTGAATGTCGGCATTGAGAATCTGTTGAACAATGACTACCAGACTGTTTTCGGTCAGTTGCTACGTGACGGGCAGAACACCAGCAACATCCCGGCACGCGGAGCAATGCTTCGCGTTTCTTACTCTTTCCAATGGTAGAAGCCCAGGCCCTGGATCACTTTTTCCCCGGTTAAAATGGTGATACAGGGCTTATTCATTTAATCCATAAGTATTGTTTTTCTATGCTTGTCAGTTAATTGATAAGACGTTAATGTATCTCATTCTCATTAACTGTAGTTTGCCCACGACGTATGCCTCCAACACAATTGGAAACCATTTATAAAGACCATCATAATTGGCTTCGGGGATGGCTATATCAAAAAGTTGGTTGCGATCAGCGTGCCGCGGATCTGGCGCAAGATACGTTTGTTCGTTTATTGCAGGCTCAACACAAACAAACAGACTTTACTCCAGAACAGCCTCGGGCCTATCTGCGTACCGTTGCCAACGGGCTGGTGATTGATTACTTTCGTCGTCGATCACTGGAAAATGCCTATCAGAATGCCTTGGCTAATATGCCGGAAATCACCATGATTTCGGAAGAAGAACGGCTGTTAATTCGTGAAACTCTGGAGCAGCTGGACGCTCTGATAAACCGGTTGCCAGCGCGTGTCAAAACCATCTTCCTGTTATCGCAGCTGGAAGGGCTGACATATGCACAGATTGCTAAACTGACCGACGTTTCATTAAGTACGGTAAAACGCGATATGCAACAGGCGTTTATTCACTGCCTGACATTATTATGGTGAGCGACATGGAGGCCAAAGTCCCGCCAGCACAAATCATTGCCGAAGCAGCTGACTGGCTGGTCAAAATACAGGAACAACCTTTAACTGCAAGTGAACAAAATCAGTTACAGCAATGGTGTGCGCAAAGTGCTGATCATCAACGTGCCTGGCAAGCCGCTCAACAATTAAATCAATCCTTTGATCAAGTGCCAGAAAAACTAGGTCTTTCTGTATTGAGCCGAAAACAGGCTCAGCGGCGTAACCTTATTAAAGCCATCAGCGCATTGCTTGTTATTCCAACCGGGAGTTGGCTGGTCTATCAACATTCACCCATATCATCCTGGACCGCCGATTATCAGACGACGACCGGAGAATTACGTGAAGTCATGCTGGCAGATGGCTGCAAGCTGATATTGAATACCCGCAGCGCGGTGAATGTGTTGTTTGATGAAAACCAGCGACTCATTGAACTGCTGCAAGGTGAAATCCAGATCACAACAGCCAGTGACGTATTGGCCCGACCCTTATCAGTCAGAACAGAACATGGGCAAATTCATGCTTTGGGAACGGTGTTCACGGTGCGGTTAAGTTCAGAATATTCTCAGGTAGCCGTACAGCAGGATGCAGTAGAAATTCATACGGCTGCGACGGATAAGCTTCAACGCATCACAGCAGGCCAGCAAAGCCAGTTTTCCAAAATGGAAATTGAGCCTGTCACAGCAAGCACATCATCAATTGCAACCGCTTGGACGCAAAAACAATTGATGGTCGACAACCAACCTTTAGGCGAGGTTATTTCCGAGTTATCCCGTTATCGTCGAGGATGGTTGAGATGTGATCCAGCAGTGGCAGAGCTGCGGATATCCGGTGTTTTTCAACTCAGTGATACCGATATTGCTCTCAGCAACATTGCTCACAGCTTTCCGGTCAGCGTGGTATATCGCAGTCCATATTGGGTAACTGTGACGAAAAATAAATGAACCTTTTTTTCAGCTGCTTCGGCATCAGTAGTAAATGAATCTCATTTCCACCATTTACGCTGAAAAGGAAGCTCCATGAACTCTGCTCAACCCATACAGGCGAAAGCCTTAAAAAAGCCGACACTGCTCAATCAGTCAATAAAAGCAGCACTTATCGCTACGGTTGTTGTAACCGCAGCTTTACCCTTAACCACATTACTCGCCGCTGAAGCCACTGTTTCCCAACAGCAAACGTTTCAAATTCCAGCCGGTCCACTGGCACAGTCACTGAACCAGTTTGCCAGCCAGGCTGATATTACCCTGTCTTTTAATCCAGACTTAGTCCGGGGTCAGCAAACAGAAACGCTCTCAGGCCAGTACTCTGTCGAACAGGGGCTGAATAAATTACTGGCCGGTAAATCTTTGCAAATCATCGTACTTAATCAGAACAGCTATCGGGTTGAAGCGGCAGAAAAAACTTCTGATGAAGTTGTACTGCCCAGAGTGAATGTTTCGGCTGCAGCCTATTCTGAGGCGGGGTTAGGACCTGTAAGCGGTTATGTGGCAAAGCAAAGTATTACCGCTACTAAAGCTGATATTCCATTAATTGAAACGCCACAGTCAGTGTCGATTGTGACAGCGGATCAGATTACCATTCAAAATGCCGAGTCATTGCATCAGGTAATGAAATATACACCTGGCGTGGTGCCTATGGGCGGTGATAATACAAGCAGTGATGGGATGATTATTCGTGGCTTTAACGTAACCGGCTCTGCCCCAATGTATTTGAATGGAGCTAAGCTTTCACGAAATACCTTCAGCGGCGTTTCTGAACCCTATGCGATGGAAAGAATAGAAATTCTAAAAGGCCCGGCATCAGTGTTATATGGAAATGCTGCGCCGGGGGGCATTGTAAATATGGTGACCAAACAACCCCAGACAGAGCCCTTGCGTGAGTTAAAAGTGCAGGCGGGAAGTTTTGATCGTAAGCAGTTGGCAGGGGACTTTGCCGGGGCATTAACCGAAGATGGCGGCCTCTCATATCGGATGACAGGACTTGTCAGACGTAGCGATACCATGACTGACTATGTTCCCGATGATCGTGAATTTGTGCAGGGATCGGTGCGCTGGGAACCTAATGACGATACCAGCCTGACGTTACTTGCCAACTATCAAAATAATGAAACTGGCTTTGTCTATGGCCTGCCGGCGGAAGGAACTGTGCTGGATAATATCAATGGCGATATCGACCGCGACCGCTTTATTGGTGAACCTGACTTCGACAAATATGACGTGCAAAACCACACGCTCGGTTACTTGCTAAGGCATGATATTAATGACCAGATGACTTTTCGTCAGAACTTTCTCCACTTTGATGGGAAGACGGACTGGAACTATGTTGGCGCTGGTGCTGTGGATGCCAGTCAACAATTGGTTTCCCGCGGCGCAACAGCTCGCGCTGATGAGAACCGCTCCTGGAGCATTGATAACCAATTGGAAATTAAGTGGGATCTGGGTGCTAGCCAACATACCTCACTGGTGGGGCTGGATTATACAGAACAGTCCTTCGAGCGGGTGCAATACGGCGGCAGCGTAGCTGACCTAAATCTTTTTAATCCGGTCTACGGTTCAGTTGTTACGCTCAACAATACTCCAGCAGGCCATGGTAAACAGGACAGCAAGCAACTGGGTCTTTATGCCCAGGAACACATCAAGATTGCTGATAAATGGGTGGTTATGCTCGGAGGTCGGTACGATAAAATTGAGTCAGATTCAAAAAATAAATTAACAAACATAACTACCGAAGATTATAACGATGATGCTTTTACAGGTCGGGTGGGCTTGGTTTATCTGTTTGATAATGGTCTTGCGCCCTATATAAGTTATTCGGAGTCATTTGAATCTCCTCCAGGTGGTCAGGATGCCAACGGTTCGGCTTTTCAACCGACAGAAGGTGAGCAATATGAAATCGGCTTGAGATATCAACCTGAAGGCCAGGCATTATCCATCACGGCTTCTGTTTATAAATTGACCCAGAAAAACGTCACTACTACAGATTTGGATAATACAGCCTTTTCCATTCAGGAAGGAGAGGTGGAATCGAAAGGTTTTGAACTGGAAGCCAGAGCCAATTTAACCAATAACCTGAATCTGATTGCCTCGTATGGCTATATCGATAATGCAGTCACCGAGAGTAATAGTGGTACGGAAGGCAATCGCTTTGGTGCAGTGCCAAGGCATATGGCGTCATTATGGGCAGATTATAAGTTTAGAGAGACTGTCCCCGGTCTTGGCTTAGGGGCTGGGGCACGTTATTACGGCAGAAGCTATAATCTTGCAAACACCTATGAAGCACCAGGGTTTACCGTGGTGGACGCGGTAGTGAATTACAGCCTTACTCCTGAATGGTCGCTGGCATTAAATATCAACAATGTCTTTGATAAGGAGTATGCCACCTGCTCTTATGCCTGCTTCTACGGAGTAGAACGCTCAGCAGTCGTGACAGCAACCTACAACTGGTAGCCGGTTTATTCATCTCAAAAACCGTCAGGCAAAAAATTGCTTGGCGGTTTTTTATTTTTACCGTTATCAAATTGTAGTCTGATGCTGAACTGACTGATGGATATCTGCCGTTTATTTGCATGTACCGGCAGAGGTCAATATAATTGCGAACAATTCCTATTCGCAATTATGGCGAGTTTACCCCTTATCCCAGCAGGATAAAAAACGTTGGCTAGACAGATAAATCCACAACAGGACGTGTTGACGTTGTACAGCGACCACCATAATTGGTTGCAAAGTTGGCTGCTTGCGAAATTAGGTAATCGCTTTGATGCGGCTGATCTGGCGCAAGATGTATTTGTCAGGCTGCTTAATCGCCAGCAATCCATACAGCCCAAATAGCCAAAGGCGTTTCTCTCCAGTATTGCCCGTGGACTGGTGATTGATCATTGGCGTCGCCGTGAGCTGGAACGTACTTGGTTAGAAATATTGTCCATTCTGCCAGAAGAAGAGGCTCCCTCACCAGAAACCCAACTGCTGTTTTTGGAAACGCTTAATACCATTGATCGGGTGCTGGATTCGTTAAAGCCATCCATTCGCCAAGCCTTTTTGTTAGCTCAACTGGAAGGATTTACCTGTCCCCAGATTGCCAAAAAACTCGATGTGTCATTGGCCACGGTAAAACGCTATATCGCCAAAGCGTTACGTCGTTGCTATGAATGCAGATATGAAGCATGACCGATGTAAACGGGACGCTTAATGGTGAGTCCTTACCGGATGCAATTGTGGATGATGCCATCCTCTGGGCCGTTAAGCTAAATTACAATCACGTCTCTGAACAAAATCAGCAGGCCTTTGAAGCCTGGTTAAACGCTGATCCACTGCATGCCAAAGCCTGGCAACGTATCCGTTTGATGCAGGCAGAATTTTCCTCATTACCGGAAAAGCTGGCCTTACAGACGCTGAATAAAGTAGAAGCCACGCGACAAACTCTTCATCTGGATCGCCGTCAGGCACTTAAATTATTGTCGTTATCCGGTGTTTTTGCGATGAGTGGCTGGCTCGCACATCAGCACACGCCCTGGCAACGATTGTTAGCGGATGCCAGTACTGCAATTGGTGAGCAACGAACGGTGACACTGGCAGATGGCAGCGTCATCCAGCTCAACACCGGTACGGCTATCAGCACGGAACTCGATCCAACACAACGCACGATTATTCTGCATCGTGGAGAAATTCTTATTACCACCGGGGTTGATGATGCCTTTTCCAATAAACGTCCGTTTTGGGTGCAAACGCCTGTTGGCAAACTACAAGCTTTGGGTACCCGTTTTGTGGTCAAGCTGGAGCAAGATCGGGCGTTAGTCAGCGTTCAACAAGGTGCTGTTGAATTGCATCCGGCCAACAGTAATGAATCATTGATAGTCCCAGCAGGAGAACGTCGTTGGTTAACAGTAGATAAAACGCAAGCAGCAGCAAATTCCGGCTTTGAGGATGATGCCTGGGCCGATGGTGTGATTGCCGGTCAGAATATTCGATTGGCGGATTTGTTAACCGAACTGGCTCGTTATCGTCATGGAGTAGTGCATTGCGACCCACGAATTAAAGAACTTCGGGTTTCCGGTATTTTTCATTTGAAAAATACCGATCAGGCATTACAGTTTCTAGTTCAGACCCAACCTATCAAGCTCAACTACCGCACCCGTTTTTGGGTCTCGGTATCGCCCGGCTAAAAGAGGGTGAGCTCACCGTGGAGTATTACCAGAAAAATCATTTCAACAAAAATGAGGGGATTAAGATTTTCATCCGGTCTGTTTGATAAGACGGCTCTGAATGGAGCCAAACTTATTTACTTAACCGAGAGAGAAATGATTATGACTGCTTGCTTAGCCATTCCCCCCAAAATGCCAATAGCTCATCATCGACTGCGATATCCGGTCTTATCGACTATGCTGAAAATAAACATTGTCTGTCTGCTGGGTGGCGCAATGGTTAGCCAAACCGCTTATGCCGAAAGCCAATCAAACGGCGTGATTGAAACCGACAGTAAAATATTTAGCGTACCAGCCGGACAGCTTCATCAAGCTTTGGATAGCTTTGCCCGTCGTGCTGGTGTAAACCTGACCTACGACGCTGCTTTGTTGCAAGGGTTAACAACGGAGGGAATAAACGGACGATATACAGTTGATGAAGCTCTGAGTATGTTACTGGTAAATAGCGGATTACAGCTCAGTCATATAGGAAGTGGAGGATATTTAATCGCCTCCTCGGGGGAGGTAAAGAGCGAAATAACCTTGCCAGCATTGATCGTTGGTGCTGCTGCGGAAAAGAACACTTCCATCATGTCACTAAACGCTCCTTCAAGCATCAGTAAATTTGGCACTAGCGTAAAAGAAACACCTGCTTCCATTTCCATTATAGATAAAGAGTTTATTCGCGAGACTGGCGCCAAAACTGTAGATGAAGCTTTGCTTTACACACCAGGGGTTCACTCGGGCAACTCCGGTTTTTCTACTCGTGCAGATTGGATCACTATTCGTGGTGTTGATGATCTTGTCAATTATCGTGATGGATTACGAGGCTATGGTGGCGAGGGCGGGCCTCGGGTAAACGTCTATTCCCTTGATAATATTGAGGTTCTCAAAGGACCTAGTGCCGCCATGTATGGCCAAGGTGGACTAGGCGGAATACTCAATACAACGACCAAGCTTCCTCAAGCTGACTCACAACACGAAGTGTGGCTACAGGGCGGTAGCTATGATCGAAAGCAAGCTGCTTTTGACAGTACAGGAGCGTTAACCGATGACGGAAAATTCTTATATCGTATTGTTGGACTACAACGGGACAGTGATACCCAAGTGGACTATGTCAACGATGACAGCTACTTTCTGGCGCCCAGCTTTACGTGGAAACCCAGCGATAAAACCAAGGTTACACTACACCTGCATCACCAAGAAGATGACAGCATCATGGGTGAGCAGTTTCTCCCCCAGTCTGGCTCTCTGGAATCCGCTTCGAGAGGCAAAATTTCAACCAGTACCTTCGTTGGGGAGCCAGATTGGGATCGCTTGGATAAAGACACCACGGAAATGTCTTTATTTATTGACCATACTCTTACGGATACATGGCAACTGAGCGCTTCAGCCAGACAAAGTGAGTCATCATCAACTTTTCGCTCTCATCGAACGCCATTTTTCAGTGCCAGTAACCAACCCAATGCAGACGGCAATATCACGCGGATTGTGCGTACATTGGATACCGATAATAAACTTACTAATCTTGATGTACACCTTAAGGGAAACTTTACGACGGGCTTAACTCAGCACAGTATGAGTGTTGGTATAGATTATTTTAAGTCATTAAGTGAATCGGACAATTTTTTCCTTGGCATAGGGCAAGGGGGCGAGTTTAACCTTTACGAGCCAAGCTATGGCAATGTTCAAAGCGAAGTCGTTAACCCTTTTGATCTCAATGACAGTGAAATTAAACAAACTGGCTTGTATCTCGCTGATCATATTACACTTAATAACTGGTCGCTTTCTATCGCATTGCGCCATGACAATTATCAAAACACTCAACTAAATGTCGATGCTCCAAATATCACTCATAAGGAAACGGAAACCACAAAACAAGCTGGGATAATGTACAACTTTGATAATGGTATATCTCCTTATGTTAGCTATGCAGAGTCTTTCACTCCTAACACAGGCAACGATGGTACAGCCGCCAGCAATATTCTGAAACCTACCAAAGGAGAGCAAAGGGAGCTGGGTATTAAATACCTTTCTCCAGAGCAAGACGTAGGGCTCACATTCGCTTACTTTGATATTGAACAAGAAAACCGCGTTTCAGATGGTTTCACTTTTGGTGGTGTGCAACAAATCGGTGCGGCTGTCAAAGGTTGGGAAATAGAAGCGAAAAAAGCATGGCAGAACCTGACATTACAAGCTAGCTACACAGATCTGGATGCACAAGACAAAGGTGCAGATACCCGAATTCCTCATATGCCAGAAAAGCTTGCCACACTTTGGGGACAATACCAACTTCCTATGGGGATACGTCTCGGTGCAGGTGTCCGCTATAAAGGAAATATTGTTGGTGCTGGAGATGGTCCGTTGTTACCTTCTGTCACACTCTTTGATGCAACCATAGGTTACTCGTTCGACGACTGGGATTTTAGTCTAGACGCAAAAAACCTTACTGATAAAACATATATCGCGCGTTGTCGTTCAGAAAACGCGGATTGTTACTATGGAGACCGTAGAACGATTACTGCCAATGCTAGGTATAGTTTTTAATCAATAGTCTATTTTGAAAGCCCCTGTGTTTTTACAGGGGCTTTTTATTTACCTACTCTGTCACTATTTTATGAATTGAAACACAGCCCTGTACGTCAGATATCCATGTCAGAAGAGTTCAACATTTATTTTCAAGCGTGTAGCTTGTGGTTAAAGTCAGTGAAACCCAACATTTAAGTAACGAAGCATTCAAAGGGTGGCCATTACGATAACTTATTCCTCTATGTGTTTTATTCTAAGCCGCACCTCGGCTGTGACGAAGCTGAAACAAATCATAATTGGCTTGCATGGTTAGCCAGAACTCAGCACTGCCAGCCCCGACCTGTTCCAAAGCCAATGCCATTTCGGGTGTGACAGAGGCGCTGCCGTTAATGACCCGATTGCCAGTTACCGGACACTTTGATGGCATGTTGGCCATTCAGCTTGCTGTTCCGATTATTGGATGGGTGCAACTTGGTCAGATTTCGACTCTAAAATCCAATTTCATCCGACATGAAATATTTCGTTATATTTATTTTCGATAGCCTGAACCTCATTATCCGTCAGTGCTGAGAATTCTTTGCTGCGGGCCCGGTTTGATAGTTGTCCTTGATGCTGATTTAGAAACCGGATTAACAAATCAACCAACTTATCTGGCATATCGATATAGATTTTAATGAAACTGTTTAAAAGCTCATATTTTGTCAGATAGTCCACCTCTTCAGGCAAGGTTTTATTGACCGTTTCTTCAACACATTCAAACAAAAATTCTGCCTGCTTAGTTGCATCGAAATAACGATATAAGTCGATTGTGTCATTGAGAACTTCGACATTACCTTTGTCTGTTGGGCGCCATTCGATCAGATCTAATCGGTGCTTGGAGTAATGCTCCAATGTAAGTCGGTAATCGTCGATACGATCCAAAATAACGGCAGACACCGGAAACACCAGCCCCTTCGGTGCAAAGCTTTTTTCAGCCAACATGTGATGAAACAGATAGCGATGAAGCCGACCATTGCCATCTTCAAAGGGATGAATAAATACAAAACCGAATGCAATAATCGTAGCGATAAGAACCGCATCATAATCACTGTTAGTTAAACGCTGATAGGTTTCTAATAACCCGGAAAGTAAGCTTTGCAAATCCTCTGAGCGAGCTGAGATATGCACTGGCATTGGCATACCGGTGGTGCGGTCATGATCGCCAACGAAACCGCCTTCAATTCGGCATCCGAGTCTAATGAATCGGTTATCCGCAATCACAATAGATTGAAGATACTCCAGTTCTTCAACGCTCAACATCCGTTGTCCGGCTTCGCCAATGATTCTGCCCCAACGTTCAATACGATTATGCGCCGGCTTCTCGCCTTCTATCGTATAGGATGCCTTGGAGTCTTTTAGTAAGAGAAATGCTGCCGCCCGGCTTTGTAAATCCGCATGTGTTTTTCCGATGTGATCCACTGCTGTCTGTGACAGATTCATGGCGATAAACTGATCCAGTTTTTCAGTACGCCGAATCAACGGGCAGAACTCACGAGTGCCCGGCAAATTATTACGAACACGGTGACGTTTGGAATTATGTGGTGTGGCTGCATATTGATGCTTGTCATTAAGCAAGGGAACAAAGTTACCCTGAGTAGCATCATCCAAATCAAGTTGTGTGTCGGTCAGCCATTCATACAAAAACCAGATGCGGCGACTATAGGCACCTGTTGGTTCAGCTTTGACAAAGTCGACGATTTCTTGCGGCTCAATTCCGTTAAACAGCGCTTTAAGAACGGCGAGATCAATACCTTCATACTTCAACGCAAACGTGAGATGGCCTTGCAGCGTGTCGTCGGGTTTATGACGAGGCGTGTAAAGCTGCCAATGGCTGCGCTCGACTTTTCGATGTTTTGTGCTTATGGCGCTAAGGCTATCCGGTGCAGGCACAGTCAGTTTATGGCCGTCAATTAATGCGGCATAACCCGCATAGGTCTCCCCTTTTTCCAATACAGGAAAATCGTGAAAAAGGGTTTGATGACCTGAATATTGATTATATTGAGCCATAATTATGAATCTTGATTAGAAAAAGTCGTTTTGTATCGTTGCATGAAAAATAATTATTGTCTATGAAAAATGATTACATTTAGGGTTTTTAGTGAAAAATAATCAAACGATATAAAGTTTGATAATAGTGAGCGAGCAGATACTAATAATTAATCTGTATTGCAGAAGATTGACCATGGGTTTAATAACATGATCTTTGCCTTTATTTGCATGTGTTGGCAGACAGCAATATACTTGAGAACAATTCTTATTAGCGATTGTGGCGAGTTTGCCACGGGTTATAGGCGCTTCATGTCGATCGACCAGACCAAACAGCAAGTTCAGTCAATGTATATTGAGCATCACAGCTGGCTGCAGGGGTGGTTGAGATCCAAATTGGGCTGTAGTCATCAAGCTGATGATTTAGCCCAAGATACCTTTACGCGAATTTTAGCGGCTCGCAAACAAACCCAAATTAATGAACCACGGGCCTATCTGACTACGATAGCCAAAGGTCTGCTGGTGAACTGGTATCAACGTCAGGCATTGGAGCGTGCTTATCTTGATGCCTTGGCTTTGTTGCCATCGCAGGAAATCCCTTCAGAAGAACAACGTTACCTTATCCTCGAAGCACTGAATGAAGTCGATCAAATGTTGGATGCATTACCACCATTGGTGAAACGTGCATTTTTGCTCTCGCAGATTGAAGGACTTAAATACGAAACTATTGCCGAGCAGATTGGTGTGTCGTTGATCACGGTGAAACGCTATATGAAGCAGGCATTCCGGCATTGTCTATTGGCGATGGAATAACGCGTCAGCATGTCAAAAACCAGCACAATTGATCCACACATACTTGACCAGGCGGCTGACTGGTTGATGCGGTTAAGTGCCTCCGATGCAACCGAATCGGATCGTGCAGCCTGCCTTCGCTGGCAGCAACAGCATCCGGATCATGCCCGTGCCTGGGCCAAGGCCGAATTACTGATTAGTAAACTTGGTTCGCTGCCACCGTCATTGTCAATCCCTGCACTGGATAGACCTGAAAACCTCAATCGACGCGCTATTCTTAATAAATTGGCCGTTTTGTTGGCAATAGCTCCAGTCAGTTGGGGAAGCTGGCGGACACTGGAAACACTGGGTTGGACGGCTGATTATCACACTGCCAGCGGCGAGAGAAGAGAGCTGCAATTGGCTGATGGCACGCAGATGACCTTGAATACCGCGACATCAATTGATGTGAAGTTTGATAGCGAGAAACGTTTTGTCTGGCTGCGATCTGGCGAAATTTTGATACAGACTGCTCCCGATAATGCACACACCTCACGCCCATTTATGGTCGGCACCAGACAAGGACAACTCGAAGCATTGGGCACAAAATTTACGGTGTATCAGCAAGCAAATTCAACTCAGCTTGCCGTTTTGGAAGGTGCTGTGAAAGTCACCCCCAAGGATGCCGATATTTCACAGCAGATTATAGTCAATGCGGGGCAGCAGCTCCGCTTTAACCGATATGGCATTGAATCATCAGACGCTCTGGATCACACAGCAATCGCTTGGACTCAGGGCATGTTAATGGCTGATAAAATGCCTTTAGGGGAATTTGTGAGCGAGCTGGCCCGTTATAGAAGTGGCGTTGTCAGATGCGATCCTAAAATTGCAGATTTGCCTGTCTCTGGATCGTTTCCAGTCTCTGATACCGATATGGCATTACGAATGCTGGTCTCGACTTACCCTATTCAACTGACATCACTTATGCAGGGTTACTGGATCAATCTGTTGCCCGTTTGAAATCAGCAATAAATAAAAATGTGAACAGACTGATACTTTTTTTGCTTTCAGCTGGCAAGGAGGATGAGAACACATTTTTGACTTATTCCAAGGATCAGCTGAATGTCCCCTGCAAAATCAACTTACCTTCAAACAAGGCCCAAAACCTTAAAAGCCAGTCGACTCAATTTATCTATTCGTTGTGCTTTGCTTGGCATAGCTCTGACAACGGGCATAGCCATTAGCAACAATAGCTTTGCCGAAAACGCCTCCCTCAATACCACGGAAATTAAAACCTACCATATTCCAGCTGGGCCTTTGGGCCGCAGCTTATCCAGTTTCGCCGTTAGTGCTGGTATCCCACTGTCATTTGATTCAGTTCTTACTGACGGACTAACCAGCCCAAATATTTCCGGAGAATATTCACAACAGCAGGTGTTGGATAGGTTGCTGGCAGGCAGTGGGCTGACCATTTCACAGAAAGCAGATGGCAGTTTTACGCTTTATAAAACGGTACCTGCTGAAACGAATCATCAAGTTGCCTTACCCACCGTTATTGTCTCGGGAGAAAAAATCAATCGCCGGCTGCAGGACACTTTATCCAGTGTCGCGGTATATGGTCAGGAAGATATTCGGCAGCATGCGGATCAGGACTTGCAAAATATTATGGCCAGAACCCCCGGCCTTTATACCCAATCTGGCAATGAAAACTGGGGAATTCGAGGAGTGCCGGTTTCCGGATTTGACTCTCAGGGTGCGGGTACAATGAATGGTGCCGTGACCGTATTTGTGGATGGTGCTGCCCAGACCCACAGGCTGGTGACCTTGAATCCGCTGCGCCTGTGGGATGTGGAGCAGGTCGAAGTTTTCCGTGGATCGCAATCCACGACGCAGGGGCGCAACTCGCTTGCCGGGGCGCTAGTGATGAAAACGAAAGCTCCGAGCTTTCAGCCCGAATTCGCAGCGCAGACCAATATTGGCAAATACGGTGAACAGGGCGCTTCTTTCGTGGCGGGCGGAGCGCTGATCGAAGATGTGGTTGCTGGCCGGTTGGCGTTTGATTATCAGGAAGATGATGGCTACCTTCGCAATGAAACCCTAGATACTGACGGCAATGCCAGTCGTACTGTCGCGACCCGCGGCAAGCTGCTTATCCAGCCAAATGATAAGCTGGATCTATTATTGACACTCACGCGCAACGAAAATAAGCGTGGCGCGCATACGGTTAGCGCCGAGAATGGTAAGCCTTTTTATTTCAGTCATCTCTTGAATACCAAGGAAAAACAAGAGCTGGATCAGAATGCGGCTGTTGCCAAGCTGGATTATTACCTATCGGATAACTGGACACTGACCAGTATTTCCAGCGGCACCTGGGCCAAATACCAGGCGTTGCTTGACTTTGACTCGGGCGTGGATCGTGAGCGAGAGGCCGTGCGTAAACACGAGCAGCGCTTGCTCAATCAGGAACTACGACTGAACTATGAAAGTGACAGACTGACCGGGTTTTTCGGGTTTTATTACGGTACTCATAACAATGAAATAATTGATCAGATTAACCTGAAACTGGTCGGAATCAATGATCCTGCTTTGATAGTTGATGGCGATGTGCGCATCAAAAACATGGCTGTTTTTGGCGAAGCGAACTGGGAGTTCATCGATCGTTGGCGATTACATGGCGGTTTACGCTACGACAGAGAGAAAAACCGCACTAAGTTCAATTATAGCGATCCTCTGGGTTTTGCTACTGTGTCCAGCGCTGATTTAGAAAAAAACTTCAACGAATTGTTGCCGAAGGTCGGCATCAGTCACGAACTTTACGACGATCATCTGATCGGGCTGGAGTGGAAGCGCGGTTACCGCGGTGGCGGTGTAGATCTGAGTACTTCCACCGAACATCTGCCCTATGACCCTGAATACACCAGCACCTATGAACTGTCCTGGCGTGGTGCCTGGTTGGACAAAGCATTGCATACCAGCCTTAATCTTTTCCATACCGATTGGGATGATCAGCAAGTTGAAGTCGACCGCAATGGTGATGACATTGCTGAAGTTGTTAATGCAGCCAAATCTCGCATGCAGGGCCTGGAGTTCTCGGCAGATTATCACGTTACGCCCAAACTGGAACTGTTCTTCGGCACATCCTATGTTGACAGCGAATTCCGCAAGTTCGTGGTTGACGGTGTTGATCTGAGCGGTAAGCGATTCGAGTTTGCACCGCGACTCAAAGCTACGCTCGGTGCTGCCTATACCTTTAACAATGGTCTGAGAGTCGCTGGCGACATTGTCTCGCAAACCAACAGTTTTACGCTGGATATCGACGACTTTGATGACGATGGTCAGAGTGAAGCGGTTGAACGCAAAAACTCCGGCATCACCCTGGTGAATTTGAATGCCGAGTATAAGCTGAGCGGCAAAGTCAGCCTTAGCGGCTATGTCAGAAACGTATTTGACCGGGAATACATCACCAACAACCAGGGCGATGACTCTCTGGATGTAGGCGCTCCAAGAACCTTTGGTATTGCCATCCGTGCCGAGATGTAATCGAACCAAAAAATGCGTAATATAATTTTTCGGCGTCGATTCTGGGTGCTTTTGCATCGTTGGGTTGGTGTCTTCATTCTGCTGTTTATTGTGATAGCCGGTCTAACCGGATCGGCAATTGCATTCTGGCGGGCAGCGGATCAATGGCTTAATCCTGCTTGGTATTTGGTTGACGTTGGAGATGATCCTCAATTATTGAAAACATTGTCAGAACAGGTTTTACAGACCTATCCAACGGCTAAAGTTCATGGAATTATTCTGGCCAAAGATAATACATCCAGCGTGATTTTTTATCTTGCCGGGGAGCCAACGGGAATTGATGAAGTATTTATTAATCCGTATACCGGGCAGATTCTTGGCGGTCGGGATATTGATCGAACCAGTTTGGCCCGAAGCCATTTGATGCCTTTTCTTTATCGGCTGCATTACAGCCTGGGTTTGGGATCTTTCGGCAAATACTTATTGGGCGTTGTGACGGTTTTGTGGCTGGTAGTTACGCTGATAGGTATTTGGCTGGCCTGGCCTAAGAAAAACAAATGGCAAAAAGTACTTAGTATTAAATATACGGCCGGTTCATCCCGATTATTGTTTGATTTGCATCGATCATTCGGGCTGATATTTTCGGTTTTGTTTCTGCTCATTCTGTGGACAGGTTTATGGTGGAATATGGATGTGGTTATCCGACCTGTTATCACCAGTATCTTTCCTGTGACACCAACATTTCACCTTGCCAGCAAAGCCGTTTCCCAGGTTGGTAATGGATTTAATAAAGCGGTTGAAGCAGCATTGGAGGTGCGTCCAGATTCAGAAGCCTATTATCTGAGAAATCATTCCGAGAAAGGTTTTTATACGGTTTATTTAAGAGAAAAAGGTTCTGCCGGACCTTATGGAAATATCTTTGTTTTTGTCGGTTTGGATGGAACGATATTGCATGTCGATGAACCGCAAAACAATCTGTCTGGAGACAGTTATGCTGCGTGGCAGTTACCATTACACACAGGTCAGTTTCTGGGGATCTCAGGACGAATTATCTGGATGGTTACCGGGTTCATCCCATTGTTATTGACAATTACCGGTGTTGCGCTTTGGCTCAGAAAGGTACGACTGCAAAACCTAAAACGAAACATCAACTGAACTGAATATGGATGACCCGCTAAAGCGGGCAGAAACGAAATAGTAATTTTAACTGTAAAGGCCTTTCTTTTATGCAGAGCCTTTACCGGAACAGGATCTATTACAGCCGTAATGCTGCAATCTCAATCCGTGCTGCAGTGCCATACAGTTTCGAAACATCACCATCGACATTACCTTCAGGATCCAGTCTTGGAAGGCAATAGTGTTGAATCTAGCTGGAATCTTAAGATGGAGGTTTTATCGTTATACCTTTTAGTTGCTACATCAGGTCAGTCAGTTTAACGAAGATGAACTTCCGGTTATTGCTGGTTGATACCCTGGTCAGGAGTAACGCCAAATCAAGGGAAACGCTGGTTGATATGAGGAAGCCTCATCGAGATGAATTCAATCTAAATCACAGAACAGAACAAAAAGGTCAACTTTGTCGATGGTGAAAAATTCGCTAAAGCAATAGTTCGATTGTTAACGACAAAATTAATTTGTTTCAGCAGTACAGCAAACGATAATGTATATTATTCTCATTTACTGGTTTGGCTGTACGGATCATGACTACATCTTCCATTGAAAGCTTATACAAAGACCACCACAACTGGCTTTATGGTTGGTTACGCAGCAAGTTAGGCTGCGCGCACAGTGCAGCCGATCTGGCGCATGACACTTATGTAAGAGTTCTGACTACTGGCAACGTACCTCAAGCTGATGATTCACGCCGTTATCTATCACAGATTGCCAAAGGTCTAGTGATTGATTTATATCGGCGTCGGCAAATTGAAGCCGCCTATCTGGAAACGATCAGTCATTTACCCGAGCTGGAAGCGCCTTCGGCAGAAATGCGCCATATCATTATTGAAACATTGCTGGAAATAGACAGCATCTTGCAGCAACTTCCGGAAAAAGTACGCAGAGCTTTTTTATTAAGGCAATTTGATGGGCTGAGCTATCAGCAAATCGCTAAACAATTAAATGTTTCGGTGTCATCAATAGAAAAATATATCGCCAGGGCTTTAGCTGCCTGCTACAAGGCGATGGTGTTATATCCATCATGAGTTCAACGGTTCACTCTTCAACGGAGGAAAAACTTATTGATCAGGCTGCCAGTTGGATGGCGCGTTTATGGTCAGACGATGCGACCAAAGCTGATCAGCAGGCATGCGATGCATGGCGTCAAGCCGCACCGGAACATGAACAGGCTTGGCAGAATTTACTCAAGGTGACCGAGCGGTTTAATGCGATTCCTACCCCAGTGGGTAAAAAAGCACTGTTGGAATCACCCCATAACCAGTCTTCACGCAGACAGCTATTGCAATGGCTGGGTGTCATGTTGACTTCATCGGGTCTCGGGCTGGGAATATCAAAAACTGAGAGCTGGCAACAGGCCTTTGCTGATTATCAGACCGTTACCGGCGAAATTCGCTCGGTGCAGCTGGCTGATGGAACAGAGATTATCCTCAATACTGCTACAGCAATTGATGTGACTTTTAATCATCAGCAACGGCTTATTCAATTGCATCATGGTGAAATCGAAGTCACGACTGGCCATGACTCAGAGTATCAAGATCATTCTTTATTGGTTCAAACAGCACATGGGCGTATTCAGGCTCTTGGCACCCAATTTACTGTCCGGCAGAGCGAAAATGAAACGCAGGTTTGCGTCACCGAAGGTGCGGTTGAAATTACGACTAAACAAGATTCTTCACAAAAAATGCAGTTGCATGCTGGCGAGCAAAGTCTTTTTTCCTCAGCTGCTATGGGACAGGTCGAGCCGATGAATCAAACTTCCAACAGTTGGCAACAAGGCTTGCTGGTTGCTGAACAGATGCGGGTCGCAGCTTTTTGTGCCGAATTGTCGCGCTATAGAAATGGCCTATTGCGTTGTGATCCCCGCGTCGCAGATTTACAGGTAAGCGGTGTGTTTTCAGTCCGAGATACCGATAAGGCTTTGCATAACCTGACGTTGGCGTTGCCGGTAAAAGTTATCTATCGAACCGGCTTGTGGGTCAGTGTAGTGCCTGATACATAGATTTTTTTACAGTAAAAAGTCGATATGGATGCAGGCCATAAAGGCTAAATCAATGGCAGTATTTTTGAAGGCAATTAATTTTTATAAAAAAACTTACGGCTTTTGTTATCTCATTCGGAAGAGCAGATGAAGACACCATAAATTCTGCCAACTTAGAGGATAACAACATATGCCTATCACCCATGATGCTGTAACAAAAACAGCACGTTTTAATGTTCTGCCACTGGCCCTGATGATTAGCCTTAGTTTAGGTATGAGCATTGTCACTATTCCTGCCTCAATGGCGGCTGAAACCGCTCAATCATCAGCAGAAATCATAACCTATCGGATCACTGCGGGCAGCCTGGATCACGTGTTGAACCAATTTGCTGTGACTGCCGGAATTGAATTATCGATTGATGCACAATTAACACAAGGCAAAACCAGCCCGGGATTAACGGGCCAGTTCTCAGCAGAGCAGGGTTTGCAGAAACTGCTGTCAGAGCATAATTTGAATGCGGTTCATTCTGGTTCGAATGTTTATACGATTAAGGTCAATACCAGCAAGGATAATGAAGAAATCAATCTTCCGGTGGTAAAAGTATCCGCTGACAGAGAGAGTGCATGGGCACCCATTGATGGTTATCTGGCTAGTAATACGGCATCGGTGAACAAAACGGATACTCCCCTGCTGGAAACAGCTCGGTCTGTGACAGTAGTGACGGCCGACCAGATCCGTGATCGCAAAGTGCAGACGGTGGAAGATGCCTTACGTTATACCGCCGGTGTGCAGGTGAGTGGTTCTGGACATGATCCACGGTTTGACCAGATTAATATACGCGGCTTTTCCGTGACGACGGATGCGGATTTTCGTGATGGTTTACGCCAGTTCAATACCGGCTGGTTGTCCTACTATCGTACGGAGCCTTATGGTCTGGAACGTATTGATGTAGTGAAAGGACCCAACTCGGTTCTGTTCGGGCAATTGAGTCCGGGCGGTATGGTGAATAGGGTATCCAAGCGTCCGGTTGCTGAAAGTATTAGAGAGGCAGAGGTTCAGGCCGGGACTGATGATCATTATCAAGGGCAATTTGATCTTGCCGGTAAGCTCAGTGAAGATGAAAGTTGGTTATATCGTGTTGTGGGACTGGCGCGTGACAGTAAAAGTGATATCGAAGGCGTGATCGACGACAATCGTTATTTCGCACCTTCTATTACCTGGCAACCCAGTGATCAGACCTCATTGACCTTGCTGAATCACTTTCAGGATTATGAAACAGCGGGGTCACCACGACCTCTGCAATTGCCTTCGGGAGAATTGAGCCATTTTTGGGCTGGCGATGAGAAATTTGATTTGCTGGAGCAAAAACAATATGTCACTGGTTATGAATTTAAACATCGTTTTAATGACACGGTCAGCTTTCGGCAAAATCTGCGTTATGGTCGAGTAGAAACTGACAATCAATATACGCTTTCGTCCCTGCAGGCCGATGGCCGAACCGTGTCACGAACAGCCTATGGTATCTATGAACATATGAATACGTTGACTATGGATACCGCATTACAGACCAACTTCAGCACGGGTGATTGGCAGCATAGCCTCACCATGGGGGTGGATTATGCTGATTTGACCAGCCGGGTTCGTTATCTTTTTGGTCCAGCTCCCTCTATCGATATGCTTAACCCCGACTACAATCAGGATATCGCGACGCCGACCAATGCCATTTCTGATTCTAAAACCGATGCCCAGCAATTGGGATTGTATGCTCAGGATCAAATCAACTGGAACAATTGGCGTTTATCATTGGGGTTACGTAGAGACAAGGCTGAGCGGGATCAGGAAAATTATCTCACCTCGACAAAAACTGATGCAGATAACTCGGCGACTACCGGTAGTGCAGGACTTTTGTATTTGTTTGATTCTGGTGTGGCTCCCTATATCAGCTTCGCAACCTCTTTTGTCCCTCAGTTTGGCAGTAATATCAGTGGTGATACTTATGAACCAACAGAAGGAGAACAATGGGAAGTCGGTTTGAAATATCAGCCAGTTGGTTATAACAGCCTGTTAACGGTAAGTTTGTTTGATTTAACGCAGAAAAATGTATTGACTACCGATCCGGCCAATATTGCCAACCAAATTCAAAAAGGCGAGCGTCAGTCCCGAGGTGTTGAACTGGAAGCGACCACCAGTCTGGATTTCGGTCTGGATTTGGTGGCCAATTATACGTATCAGGATGTTGAAATCAGTAAAAGTAATGATGGTGACCAAGGCAAAAAAGCAGTTGGTATTCCAAAACAAATGGCATCAATTTGGGGAAACTATGCATTTCAGACAGCCGAGCTGCGTGGGCTGGAACTTGGTATGGGTGTCCGATGGGTAGGTGAGAGCTATGCTGACAGTGCCAATACACTTAAGAATGATGCATATACCATTGCTGATGCACGGCTTGCCTATCGGCTGGACAATTTGATAAATGGTGCAACCATTGCCGTCAATGCCAGCAATTTAAACAATGAAGAGTATCTGATGTGTAACGCAGGCTACTGCTATCGAGGTTTGGGAAGAACGGTGATTACCAGTTTTAATTACAACTGGTAAAGCCGTATGCAATTCAACACTTTAAAAAGCAGCCTGTACCTAGTCTGCTACCTGCCAATTCTGGCGGTAGCAGATCCAGTAGTTTTAGCCGGAACCGAAAGCTTCAGCCTGAAAAACTCCGCCGGACAGCAATATCAGATCATGGTGAGCTTACCGGAACAACAGTCAGAGGAAAAACCTGCAGCAGTTTTATATTTGCTTGATGGTAATGCCTTTTTTGCTGCCTTTCATGATGCCAAAAGACTGCAAAGGGCGTTTGCTGATCATATTATTGTCGCTATTGGCTATCCTACTGAAACGCCATTTGATTTTTACCGGCGTTCCTATGATTTTTCGCCACCGGTAGGACAAGCTGATGTTGATCCGCCTCAGGGGGGGCAGGATGAATTTCTGACGTTTCTTGAAAACACCTTGCAACCCGAAATATCTAAAAGGTATTTAATTGATAATCAGCGGCAGGCATTATTCGGACATTCATTTGGAGGTATGTTTACCTTGTATGCCATGTTTAGCCGACCGCAACTGGTTAATCATTATATTGCTTCCAGTCCCACGCTTTGGTGGCATAACCGTTATCTCCTGGCAGCAGAAATAGCTTTTAGCGAACAGGCTGAAAAGCACAAACTGAATAATAAAAGTCTATTGCTGGTAGTGGCCGAAGGTGACCCGATCCAAGAACGCCAGGATGCTGTATTGCTGGCAGAACGAATGGTCAATCTCTCACGATTTGGTTTACGCAGTGCCTTCCATCAACAAGAAGATGAAACCCATATGTCATTGCCGGTGAGTATTGCCAATCGCGTTTTACACCAAGCTTTTACCCCAAGATTAAAATAAAAAAGAGATAAAATTCACCGTACTAAAGAAGTTATCCAGCCAACGGTTTTATATTTCATCCTGATGCTCTCGGCTGATTCCCTTTATTTTGCGGGCCGATTAATGAGCGGATATCTTGTGGCCGAAAATCCTTCAGGGCTTGTAAAGCAACGTGCAGCCTAGGGTGGGAACTGGGGGTAGTACAACCATTCAGATGACCAACTTGTCCTTCCATGCACGAAACTCTGCGGGGGTCAGCCGGTAGCGTACCAGCACGCCTTCGTGTAATCGACGGATATCGTCCAAGGCCATCTCTATAAAAATAGATCGATCATCATTGGGGATCGTTTGTGCATAGGCTTCTACAATGGTGGTGTATTGTGTCTGACCAGCACGTACTACATCGCCAACCACTTGATGCAGCTGAGTGCGGTATTTAAGACGCAGAGGTTCAGGTTCTGCCAGAGTCTTTTTCACTTGAATGTAGCGTTGTGCCGAGCGTTCGTAAGCCCAAACAAATAAATCACGCAGCAGTTCAATACGGCGCATTTCGTATACTCCGAGCAGGGCCTCTACGTATGCACGCTCAGGCACTTCCACGAAGGTTAGCGAGCACAGATTGTGTTTGATAAAGGCGATGTTGGCGCCGATGCGTGCTACACGTTTGTTCACGTCCTCGAATGGTTGCAGATACGGCAAGTGCACGAGAAGAAAGAACGCTTGCTCGAATGGGTCGAGAATTTGCTCCGCTTTATTGAGCAACAAATGAAAACAATCCTCGACTACCTGCGGAATAGCGCTGGGCGTATATACAGTGCCACTGAATCTGCGGTAAATCGGCGCTAATGGTATCTATACCAACGCCTTGCGGGAAAGCCGCGACGATGTCCAGCACGTCCTGATTGTTTACATTAGGCTTCATTTTTTTCTGTCCTTGGGCCGGCATCGAGGATTGCGCCAAATAAGTGGCGCAATTATGGCGCGATTTACCAATTGGATAGAAAATAATGCCTTATGCTTAAAAATGTCAACGTATTGAAGAGGGCGAGCAGCCGTATTCGCGTTTGAACAAATAGGCAAAATAGCTGGGGTTGGCGTAACCGATAGACAGCGAGGCTTCCGTCACAGTTAAACCTTCTAGAAGTAATATTCGGGCCTGCTCAAGGCGTTGTCGTTGCAGATAGCGATGAATTGGCTGGCCATAAACGATTCGGAAACCGATTTTCAGACGTTTTTCATTAAGCCCGACTTTCCGGGCGAGGTCGTTGATGGTCCATGGGAAAGCAATATTTTCCAGCATCAGTGCATGAACCTGTTCAATATTGCGGGTTTCTTTACGGGTTAACGGTCGATCTTCTATCCCCGTTTTTTGTCCTGATTCCAGCGTTTTCAGCAGATTTGCCAGAATATTCAAGGCATAAGCTTCCAGTTGCAGGTCATTATCTGGCGGGCCGAAAATATGGTTAAGAATGAACTGGGCGGAGTCATCGACCAGGCGACTGGTGGGCGTGGAGCCCAGCCAGACATTGCTAGAGGAGGTAATACAGGCTGAATGGTGGCTATCTAATTGATTAAAGAGTTCTGATTGATTGAGTTTTTCCAGAAAATCTAACGTAAATCGGATATCAATCCCTTTAAAAATTGTGTCTGGTGGCAAAACCGAACAGCCTGTGACAGGCTCAAACATGACAGAAATATATGTCAAACCCCGCTGGTATGGAATTTTCAGGGTTTCATCGCCACTTTCTGGATAAATCTCGCCATGTCCTTCACCCTCCAGCATGATGTATATGGCAACACAGGGATCGGCTTTCATATGAGAAGTGTGTGTGAGGGTTTCCAGCTTTAAATCAAATCCAGATACATCCAAACCATCACGCAGATTAAGGCGGCAGGAGCGGCCACTAATTCCGGTCAGTTCATTCATGTATTTATCAAAATCATAGCCTACATTCCGAAGATCAGAAGTGGTTTCCCGTTGCAGGACCGGACGCTCACTGATCTGTAATTGCCGCATTTTTAATTCTCCTCAACAGTATTTTAAACTGATAATGATTCGTATTATCAAATAATACCTTTTTCCGTTCATATTTACCCTAATCCCATTAGCACGCAATGTTAACGGGCTATAGTCTTGTCGCACGGTTTAACTGAGATAGTGAGATGAATAAACATAAAACACTTTATTGGAGATAGTGAGATGAATAAACATAAAACACTTTATTGGATGATTGGAGTGGCATTAGTTAACAGCCAGACTGTCTGGGCTGAAGAGCATGATGAAGTAGCAAAGTTGTCGACCATGGTGGTCAGCAGCAAACGAGCGACGGAACTGGAGAAGTTGGATGCAGAAACCAAAATTATCAGTAAGGAAGTCATAGACAAAGCAAATATCTACTCTATTGATCAGCTTGATGGGAAAGCTCCTGGATTGGTGGTACGTCAAAGAGGAGCTCGTATTTACGATAATATTTCATTGCGCGGGCAAACCTCAATGGATTTTTACAGCCCGAAAGTTCTGGTCTTTGTAGATGGGTTACCTCAGGATTCTGGATCTTTTGCACAAGCCTTACCGATTGGCCTTCGTCAAGTAGAGGTTTTAAATGGCCCTCAGGGAACCTTGTATGGACGAGGGGCTGTAGGCGGAGTGATCAATGTTGTCACCGAAAAACCGGGGGAAGGAAATGAAATGACATTGAGCACATCACAAAGCAATCTCACACAAGGGGTCTCGGGTCGGATCAATCAGACCTTGATCGAGGATAGTCTTTTTCTCGATGTATCTGGTCATTACCTGGATGAAGATGGCGAGTATGAAGGTCTACTAAGTGGTGAAGATCTTGGGGATAGTCTAAATAAACAAGGCCAAGCTCGCTTGCGTTGGGCGCCATCTCAGTCTCAGTGGGATGTTATGCTTTCACTCAGACATGATGATATATATTCAAACGAAGAGCAGTTTGTTCCAGCTGGTTTTTTTAGAGCACGCAAAGCATATCCGGTTGAGGGTGATTATCAATTAAGACTTGATAGTTATGGATTGACGACTAGCTATGATTTTGAAAGTGTTCAGTTCACATCGCTGACAAGCTACCAAGGACGCGATCTCAATCGTACCGTTTTCTCTCTATACAGTCCTGAAACCTATGACAGTTTCTCTCAGGAAATCCGCATCGCTTCCCAACCGGATGAGAGCACCAGAATGAGTTATGTTGCTGGTTTCTATTATGAAGATACCGATTTCACCTTTGCCCGTCCGACATTAATGCAAAAAACAAAACACACTATGGAAAGCTATGCTCTGTTTGGTGAAATGACGTGGGCGCTGACGGAAAATCTTGACTTAACGACTGGCTTGCGACTAGACAGAAACGAAGTGGCAGCAACCTCTGAAGCCATGACGTTTATTCAAAAAGGAAACGATACATTTCATAGCATTTCACCAAAGTTGGCACTCGGCTATCAGTTGACTCCGGCAACGAGGCTATATGCACTTTATAGTGAAGGTAGTAAATCTGGAGGGTTTACTCGAACGGGCACACCGGCAACAGTATCATTCAGTTATAAGCCGGAAAAAACGAGAAATTATGAAGCCGGAATTAAGACCCGTTTGTTAGATGAGCGTTTGACTTTGTCAGCAGCAACCTACTTTACCGAAACTAAGGATTACCAACTTTTTATCGGTTTTCAACCCAATCAGTATCTGGCCAATGTAGGAGAAACGGAGGTCAAAGGTATCCATCTGGATGCAGAAATTGCCGTTACGGACCGCTTTATGATTTCGGGTATGTGGTCATATAACACAGCAGAATTTTCCAAATCTAAGGTTATAGGTAATGATCTAAAGGGAAACTGGACACCTTATGTTCCTCGCTCCACTGCTAGCGTAGGTGCTGTATATAAAATTGATATTGCCCCAGAGTGGGGCTCGTTAACGTTGAATAGTGATATCAGTCATGTAGGAAAAATGTATTTCGATCAAGAAAATCAGCTTAGTCAGTCTGCTTATACTTTGCTGAATGCCAGTGTAGGTTGGCAGCTTACCCAAAATCTCAGTATGGATTTGTACGGAGCTAATCTCACAGACAAAGATTATGCTGTTTATCTATTTGATGCCGGTCCGGGGCTCGGGCAGTTTTTTCAACTGGGACGAGGTCGAGAGGTTGGGCTTAAATTAACCGTTGGCTTCTAATGTCCAAGTGTATGACTGTACGGAATTTCTGGTTAAGTTTGCACAAATGGAGCAGCCTGATCGCCATGCTGGTGATGCTGGTGGTTTTTGTTTCGGGTTTGCCATTGGTATTTAAAGCGGAGATTGAATACTGGCTTGGCTATGGTACGGCTGAGCATCAAGAACGTGCCGAAATGCCTCTGGATAGTTTGGTTGCAGCCGCTGAACAGCGCCGAAAAGATAAGGTTGTACAGTTTATCGTTTGGGAAGACAACAAACCCGGCACCGTGATTATGTCGATGGCGGATACGCCGGATGAAGCGCCTTATCACAATATCTCGGTGCTGGTTTCTCCTTATGATGGGCAAATCGTCAATGATGAGCCTGAGCCATTAGCCTTTTTTTCTGACTTGCATACACAGTTATTGATGGGGAAAGGTGGGGCTTTTTTTCTGGGGATAATCGCCATTTCCTTAGTCTTATCATTGATTTCAGGGGTAATGATCTATACGCCCTTTGCTGGACGAAGGCCGTTTGGCACAGTACGAAATGGCAAATCAAAGCGGGCTAAATGGCTGGATGTACATAACGTTTTAGGCATTATTGTTTTTGGTTGGATGCTGGTGGTCGGTGGCACAGGTTTAATTAATAGCTGGGGCGAGTATTTGGTGCATTTCTGGCGTGCTGACCAGGTGGCGGAGATGACGCGTGATTATCACAATAAACCAGCACCCGAAAAAACTCAGTTCGGCAGCGTGCATCAGGCCCTGGAAATTGCCAAGGCTCCTTACCCTGAAATGGTTCCCTGGTTTATTTCTATGCCGGGATCCATGATGTCGGATGCGCATCATTACACTATTTATCTGCGTGGTGGCACGTCGCGAACCGCACAGCTTGTAAGACCTGTGCTGGTGGATGCCGTAACGCAAACCATTACCGATAGCCGAGAGATGCCCTGGTATATGAAAACGTTGATGTTATCGCAGCCGCTGCATTTCGGAGACTATGGTGGTTTCCTGCTCAAGCTGATTTGGTTCTTGTTTACCTTGATCTCAACGGTGGTGCTTATAACTGGTTTGTACCTGTGGTGGTTGAGAAGAAAGCAACGTTATAGCGCAGATAATTGGCAGGAGCTTTTGGAATCATGAGATGGATAAATCATCCCATTTTCATACCCGTATGGTTATTTATCATCAGCATAGCCGGATTGGTAACAGCACTGATGGGGGATGGTGTCTGGAACTGGCTGGCATGGTTTTGTCTGTTGATACCAATTTGCTATGGCCTGACGGTATTGAAAAAAGGAATAAGTAAAAATGAAAAAAGATAAAACGTTGCAACAAAGTAGTACAAGCAACTGGTTTTATTCTCTGCTGATCTTGCTGTCAGCACTTATTATTATGACGCTTCTGTTGAAAATGCAGACCTTAACATGGGCAGAAATCGTCTGGTTTCTGGCATTTACGGCCACATTTATAATTCGTTTACCATTTACTCGAATGGTGAAACAAAACCATATAGTCCTGGCCAAGCAGGATACTTCCGAAAAGGTACTGTTGTTTGGCATGTTTGCCAGCAGTATGTTTTTGCCGGGGATGTATTTGATTACTTCATGGCTGGATTTTGCGAATTATTCTGTGTCTGAACAATTTGTGCTGATCGCGGCTTTACTACAAATTCCCTATTTATGGCTTTTCTGGCGATCACATGCTGATCTTGGGCGTAACTGGAGCCCGACACTTGAGCTGCATGAGCAGCATAAGTTGGTGACAAAAGGCGTGTATGCCCGACTGCGACATCCGATGTACAGTGCGATCTGGCTGTTTGTGATTGCCCAGCCTTTTCTTTTGCAAAACTGGATTGCCGGTTTTCTTATTGTGCCTGCGTTTACTTTACTATCATTGGGTCGTATTCCTCGTGAGGAAACCATGCTGCGCGAGCAGTTCGGTCAGGCATATGAAGATTATATTGCTAGGACAGGGAAGCTTTTTCCCAAATTCCATGGGAAGTAAGAGAAAACAACATGTTTCCAGAACTGAATTAACCGATCTAAAACATTTCATTCCCGTTTTAATTTAGATGAAAATCGTCGGTTTAAGGTTGTCTGGAGAAAATTATTATCATAGAATGTAACTGAGAATAATTATCATTAGCAGTTGTGAGTAGTTACTATGAATGCGCCATTGTCTCCACCACCCACAGAGAGCCTGGAAAAACTCTATCAAAATAATTTCAGCTGGTTGCAGAACTGGTTACGTGAGCGTTTGAGTTGTTCGCATCAGGCGGCAGATTTGGCGCAGGATACGTTTGTAAGATTGCTATCAGCCCCGGATTTTAATGGCAAAATTGAGGCTATTCGTGAGCCGCGCAGTTATCTGGTAACGGTAGCAAAGCGGGTGATGATCGACCATTTCCGTCGTCGCACGATAGAGCAATCTTACCTGCAGGCCTTAATGCAGCAAACGGAGCAGGAAGTCATCTCGGCAGAGCAGAGCATGATTGTGCTGGAAACGTTGTATCGCATTGATACCATGCTGGATGGTTTGGGTGTGAAAGTGAAAACCGCTTTTCTGATGTCCCAGCTTAAAGGCATGACCTATCGTGAAATTGCCGGTGAAATGGGATTGTCAGAAAGCTCGGTTAAAAAATATATGGCCAAAGCCACACAACATTGCCTGTTATTTTCATTATATGAGCAGCTTGATGCATGAAAGCGGCTTTAGCGAGATTAACACCGCAGCAGCGAAAAGCGCTGGCGGATACAGCCCAGTGGCATGTGGAACTCACGGCGGACTCCAATACTGATAAAACGCAGCAAGCCTGGCAAGGCTGGTTATCGAAACAACCTGAAAATCAATGGGCCTGGCAGCAACTGGAAAAACTGCAGCAACAACTCAAACAGCTTCCCGGCGATGTGGCGTTTGATTCTCTTAAACCAGATATAGCAGAGCAACCCTCAAATACTCGAAGGAACGTGCTGAAAAGCATCGCCGGCATTGGGGTTATTTCTTCATCAAGCTGGCTTGCCTGGCAATATTCACCTGCTAGTTTGATGCTGGCAGATCATTCCACGCACACCGGAGAAATCCGGGAAGTGCAGCTGGCGGATGGCTCAACCGTTATGCTGAACAGTGCCTCAGCTATCAATGTCCACTTTTCAGAAGTGGAACGCAGGATCCGCTTGCAACAAGGTGAGATTATGATCTCCACCAGTTCGAATAGTGATATCCGGCCTTTTTATGTGCAGACCCGGCAAGGTTTATTAAAACCGCTGGGTACTCGGTTTTCAGTTCAGCAACAACAGGATAAGACGGTATTGTCTGTGTTTGAGCATCAGGTGAAAGTCAGCTTGCCAGATAAGCAACAGATTATCTGTCCGGCCGGGCAAAAGCTGGCCTTTACCAATAAACAGTTTGAACCATTGACTGCTATCGTCGATGGGGAAGATGCCTGGCTGCAGCAAAAGCTGATTATTAATGATATGCCTTTGAATGAGTTTTTAGCTGAACTTGCCCGTTACCGGCCCGGTGTGATCCGTGTTGATCCTGAACTGGCGAAATATCATATCAGCGGCACTTTTGATGTGACCAATACCGAGCAGGCATTAATGGCGGTAAGTCGTCTTTTCCCGGTATCAGTTACTTTCCGCAGTCGTTATTGGGTGTCTGTCCGCCCGGCATAATTTCATAACTTATACCTTTTCAAATACCCATCCGTCTTTGTGAGTAACCCATTAACTTGCGTTATTCATACAAGAGGACTTATGCAAACCAATCTATCGATACCCCAAAAAACGTCCATCGTTCGCGCCATTCAGCAGCTAACCCATTCCAGTAGACATATATTGTTATGTAGTGCGTTATTCATGCCGGTCACTCTGTATTCAACCAACACCTTGGCGGAAACCGTGACGCAGAGCTATTCGATTCAGGCCGGTGAGTTAGGCAGTGTGTTAAATCGTTTTGCCAGTCAGGCAGGTGTGAATATCTATTTTGATGCCGCCTTAACCCGCGGACTGCAAAGTCCGGGACTGGATGGAACACATTCTATTGATTCAGCGTTGCAGAAGTTACTGCAGGGCACCAATTTGCAAGTAGTGAAAACCTCTGCTGACAGCTATCAATTGCAACAACGTCCCTCAGGGGATAATACAGAAGTAGATAGCGTAACCTTGGCACCGGTCCAGGTTAGTGCCGCTGGTATCGGAAGCAACACCGAAGGTACTAATTCCTATACTACTGGCTCGATGAATACAGCAACACGACTAGGCTTATCAATTCGTGAAACACCACAGTCAGTATCTGTTATTTCAAGACAGTTGATGGATGATATGCAGCTGGAATCATTAACGGATGTCGTTAATACGGTGACTGGTATCAATGCAAAATCATTTGATAGTTCTCGATTTGGTTTTTCGGCTCGTGGTTTTGATATTGATAATTATCAGATAGACGGTGTTCCAACCACTTGGTCATCTGGTTGGGCGGCGGGTGAGTCCCAAATGGACACCGTTATTTATGATCGTATTGAAGTGGTACGTGGTGCCAGCGGATTGATTTCCGGCGCGGGTAATCCCTCTGCTGCAATTAATTTAGTACGCAAAAAAGCGGATAGTAAAGAATTTACCGGGCATGCTTCTGTGAGTGCAGGCAGTTGGGATCGCTATCAGGGCACGGTTGATATTTCGACACCGCTTAATGAAGCCGGAACAGTGCGTGGTCGGGTAGTAGGCAGTTATTTGGATGAGCGTTCCTATGTCGATTTGCTGGAAAATGAAAAGACCGTGTTTTATGGCACTCTGGCAGCAGATCTAACAGACAATACCTTAATGAATGTGGGTATTAGCCAGCAACAGAATAAACCGACAGGTTCCACCTGGGGTGGTTTGCCAACCTGGTTCAGTGATGGCGGCAGAACCGACTGGTCGCGATCAAAAACCACTGCAGCCGACTGGACGGAGTGGAGCTCAACCCATACCAATTATTTTGCCAATCTTGAGCATGTATTTGATTCTGGTTTAAAACTTTATGCCGGATACACCAAAAACATTAATGAAGCCGACTTACGATTACTATATCTGTCCGGTGCACCAGATAGAGCGACGGGGTTGGGCATGTCCGCCAGCCCGGCCTGGTACGATGTGAAAAGAGAACAAGACACCATTGATATCTATGGCTCACTGCCTTTCGATTTTGCTGGTAAGAATCATGAAATCACGGTGGGTTTCATGCATAGTAAACAGGATTTAACGACTGATAACCGTCCACGCGTTGCAGCAGCTCCAGGAAGTTTTTACGACTGGGATGGTTCCTATCCTGAACCTGAGTGGGGTGAAAAAACCACCTACACGACCCAAGACACGAAACAAATCGGTGGTTATGCTGTCGCTCGATTGACCCTTGCCGACCCGCTGAAGTTAATCCTGGGTAGCCGTATCACTAACTGGGAAATTGAAGGAATGAAATGGAATGGTGAACGATACAATTTTGATCATCATCAGGTGGTTACTCCCTACGCTGGTTTGATCTATGACATTAATGATATTTATTCAGCCTTTGTGAGTTATACCGATATCTTTAATCCGCAGGATTATCAGGATCGTAATGGCAACTACTTGGACCCGTTGGAAGGTGAGAACTATGAAGCGGGTATCAAGGCTGAATATCTTCAAGGCAGGCTCAATGCGATGGTGTCGGTTTTCCGGATTGAACAGGATAATCTGGCCCAGGTAGATGCGGGTTATTTGATTCCTGGGACCATTAATCAAGCTTATTACGCTGCAGAAGGCACTACCAGTAAAGGTTTTGAAGCCGAAATTTCGGGCGCCATTACCGATAACTGGAATCTGATCGTGGGCTGGTCACAGTTTCAGGCAGAAGATGCTGACGGAGCGTCAGTCAATATACGTTATCCGCGTCGAACAGCCACGTTGTTTACTACTTATCGTTTAGACCAACTAACGCTGGGAGGCGGGGTCAACTGGGAAAGTTCCAACTACACACTGGTGACTAATCCATTAGGTCAAACCGAAAAGTTAAAACAGGACAGTTATGCGTTGGTCAGACTGATGGCGAAATATCAGGTGACACCGGCATTAAGCGCTCAACTGAATATTAATAATCTGTTTGATGAGAAGTATTACACCAATATCGGTTTTTACAGCCAGTTGGCTTATGGAACACCACGAAATGCAAATCTGACATTGAAATATGATTTCTGATTAATTTATAAATCAATCAGAGCATTCAGGTTCTGCCAGTGATACTGGCAGAACCTTTTTGTTCTTTGAATAAGATGTTACCTCCGTAATGCAGACATATTTTGTGTGTCTATCAGCACTATTTCCCTTAAGTTGAAAGCCTCCGACAGGCGGTTTGTCTCTGTAATTTATTCATTCACCATCTTGTTATTAGGTTTGGCACTACCATGGAGTCGGTTACTTTAACTTAGGATATTGGCAGGGTAGCAATGACATTGTTAACGTGGGATGTGACTTTTTAATACTGTCAACAGGAGGAATGCAATGGTTGCCGAATGGACAGATAAAGATGAACGTCAATATGAGCATATTAAGGAGCAGCAGAAAAAAAGCGGTAAAAAGACCAATAAAGCTGAAGAAATTGCGGCTCGCACCGTCAATAAGCAACGTCGTGAGGAAGACCGTACCCCCAGAAAAAATAGTCAGGGAACAGGCAATCCTAATAGCTCCCTGGAGTCACGGACAAAACAGGAGTTGTATAACCGTGCCAGTCAGCTAAATATTAAGGGACGTAGCAACATGAGCAAGTCGGAATTAGTGGCCGCTATTCGTAAAAACTGATTTTCAAAATTTCTCTTATTTGGTCACTTAGTCACATTTATCCCACATAGGCCGAAGCTGGCAATTCACCGCATCGGTTTCAGCTTCTGATTTGGATTCGGGCTCAGAGCGAGATTCAGATGCAGAAAATGTGTCTTGGGATGGTGATGATTCGGCATCGGTTTCACGTCCAAAATCACTTTCGAATGCATCTACAAAAGCATTTTCCATAATGGCGAGAAAGGCCTGCCAGGCACTGGCATCGGGGTCATCCAGATTGCCACGTATCTCAACTTGGGTAGCGATACGGTTTTTGGGATCGTTGCGGAATATCTGTCCAAATGCTCCGACAATGGCTTGCCAGGCCGCACTGAAAACGCCATCTTCCAGATCTTCTTCCAAATCAAAGATTTCAACATTATCCAGAACGGGTTTTGCATAGCCGGTTAATTGAGCCTCCTCAGCCTGCAATTCCATCACAAAATCGCCGTTACCGGATTTGAAATTAAAATTACCATAAGCCTCAGAGACTTCATTGAGTTTAGTGAGGTTAATACCAGTGATTTTTAACTTGAGTTCAAAATTATGAAAATCACCTAAAGGATCCAAGCGTCCATCCAGTCTAGCCGAAGCGCTATCTAGCACTTGCCCCTGAACATCAAAATTAGCGTATTCCAGTCCATCACTACGATCAGCATTACTTAGGTTAGTTATTTCACCGTCTAATTGGTAAAACACCAGATGTACTTGGGGATCAGAATTGAAGTTATGAAAATGAATTTCACCATTATCTATATTCAACCGATCAATTTGTAATGGAATAACCTCCTGAACGGTCTGGCGCCAGGTGGATTCTTCTTCAGGTTTGTCTTCTGCTTCGTCATCGACCAGATGGATTTCGGCATTTATCAAATCAACATCTGCGACCACTTTGCCTTTGAATAGTGACGCCCAGCTGACAGAAGTGTCTATGGTTTCGGCATTAAAAAATTCCACCGAAGGCTGGTCTTTTTTGGTGATTTCCAGTTGGTCGACAGAGTAGGCGCCGCGCCATAAATGAATATCTACATCGGCTATCTGTCCTTGATACTCACCCATATCAGCCAGTTTGCCATTCAAATAGTCTTTCACTATTGACGGCAATTGCATTCGCAGAATGATTAACGCGACAGCGAGTAACACAAGAATTATCAGCGTATAGGAATAGCGTCTGGCGATCATGGTGATCTCCTTCTAAGACGGTTTAGATGAACTACAAGCTAACGCAAAATCACCTGTCTGAACATTCAAACGGGTGACCTGATTCAACTGGTTATTTCATCATAAAAACCAACTAGCCAGCACGTTGCCAAAAACGAATATCACGACAGTTTTGGGTAAATTCGTCCGTGGTTTTAGTATTGGTCAACTGCAAACAGCCTTCATCCAGCATCTCACTGATACCGGCCTTTTTCAAAAGCGGCATGGCATCCTCAGCGTAACCAATAAATTTCATATGATTAAAGGCATCACTGACAAAGGTTAAAGCCGGTGGCATTTCTGCCAGCATTTTCGCACCGTCGCTACCAGTCAAAATCACAATGGCATCAAATAACACCGAAGGTCCGCCATCAACCTTTTCATCAACCTTGATGCTGTCACCAGCACTGCTGGTGATTTCACCGGTATGTGGCGCAACAACTTCAAACATTGCCCCTTCTGCTTTAAGTGATTTCTCCAGCGATTTGAAAATATCAGCATCAAATCCATCCGTCATCAAGACACCAACTTTACGGCCTTTAAAACTATCAGGACCATTTTTGAGAATGCTCAATTTGTCAGAAGCGGGCAGATCATCACGCGTTGGCATAGCTGCATCAGCCGGTTCCGGTAACGGATCAATACCCAGTTTTTCAGCGACATTTTCGGCCAGTTGCTGATCAATATTCAGCAGATGACTAACCATGCGTTTACGGATTGCCGGTGTTTTGACCTTGCTGAGCTCAAACGAAAAGGCATTGATAATATGTTGCTGTTCTATATCGGTCTGGCTGATATAAAACTGCCGGGCCTGACTGTAATGATCAGCAAAAGTCTCTGAACGAACGCGTTGCTTGGTGCCTTCGACTTCTTCAGGAAAACTTTCAAATCCTTTAACCGGACATTCACGGGGACCACCATCTTCTTCCCCCCAGCTGTTCGGTTCGTAATTAGCCCGACCGGTTGGGTTGCACATTGCCATATGACCATCCTGCTGGAAGTGATGCATTGGACACTTAGGTGCATTAATTGGTAAATGGGTGAAATTGGGACCGCCAAGCCGTTTCAGCTGTGTATCAAGGTAAGAGAAATTTCGTCCTTGCAACAAGGGATCATTCGAAAAATCAATACCTTTGACTATATTCTGGGTGCAGAATGCCACTTGTTCAGTTTCGGCAAAAAAGTTATCAACGACCTTGTCTAATACCAAACGGCCGACGATACGAACGGGAACTTGTTCTTCGGGAATGATTTTGGTGGCATCGAGTACATCAAATTCAAATTGCTCGGCAAATTCTTCATCAAAGATCTGCATGCCCAGATGCCATTCCGGATAATCACCACGTTGAATGGCTGACCAGAGATCGCGACGATGAAAATCCGGATCCGCACCATTGATTTTCAGCGCTTCATCCCAAAGGACTGATTGCAAGCCTTGTTTGGGTTTCCAATGAAATTTTACAAACTGTGACTTACCTTCTTTGTTGACAAGCCGAAAGCTGTGAACGCCAAATCCTTCCATAAAACGGAATGAACGCGGGATGGCTCGATCCGACATGATCCACATCAGCATATTCATGCTTTCTGGCATTAATGAAACAAAATCCCAGAAATTATCATGAGCGGTTTGTGCTTGAGGAAAACCGCGATCGGGTTCCTGTTTAGCCGCATGGATTAGATCGGGAAATTTAATGGCATCCTGAATAAAAAAAACCGGGATATTATTACCGACAATATCCCAGTTACCTTCCTTGGTATACAGTTTGACAGCAAAGCCGCGAACATCACGGGCCAGATCGGCTGAGCCTTTATTGCCTGCAACAGTTGAAAAGCGAACAAAAGCAGGAGTTCTCTCGCCTTTTCGCTGGAAGATATCGGCACTGGTGATATCTTCAAGTGTTTCGGTTGTTTCAAAATAACCATGGGCACCAAAACCACGAGCATGCACAACACGTTCAGAGATACGCTCATGATCAAAATGAAAAATCTTGTCGCGAAAGATGTGATCTTCCAACAGGGTTGGACCACGTGCTCCGGCTTTTAATGAATTCTGATCGTCTGCAATCGGACCGCCTTGTTGTGTGGTCAGGGTGGAGGTATTTCCGGTTGCTTGCTGGTGATGTTCTCCACCATTTCCACGAGGTTTTTTTGGATCGGAATTATTATCCATGACTTCTCCTTACTTATTCTGGGATATAGGGAATTTGTACGAGAAATAGACGTTTTTTATCTGGTGAGGACCTGTCGTGACCATTTAAACCACGGCAGTTAAAGCATTAAACGCCCCAAGCTCAAAACCATTCTCCACCGCACTCAGCGATATGCATTAACCTGAGTAAAGTGAACTGAATCACAAATTCAGAATTAATGGCAGACTGTAGTTATTGGTTACAAAGAATTTTTAATGGACAAATAACTTGTCAAATTGCCATTCAAACGATAATGTGTCTCATTTACATTGAGTTGATGATCTGCTGTATTTATGACTGTTGCTGCACAATCCCACGTCGAAGCACTCTATAAAAAGCACCATTCCTGGTTATATCAGTGGCTTAGAAAGCGTCTTGCCTGTGAGGAAAATGCAGCAGATGTCGCACATGACACATTTCTTCGGGTACTGACTTCGCGACGCGTTTTGACAGAGATTCATGAACCTCGGGCTTTTCTGACAACTACGGCAAAAAATCTGTTAATTGATAAAGCGCGTCGAAAGGCCATTGAAGACGAATTTATGCAGCAGTTGCAGATAGCCATGCAGGAAATGCCAGACAGCTATCCATCACCTGATTTGATTTTGTCGGCAATTGAGTTATTGGAGCAGCTGAGTCATGTACTTGCCAATGTTTCTGATAAAGCAGCAACCGCATTTCGGCTGCACTATCTGGATGGCATCAAGCAAAGCGACGTCGCAATCAAAATGGGCGTCAGTTCGCGTATGGTCCGACATTATCTAACCCAGATTCTGCTGGATCTGCATCGGTTGAATATTGCTATTTGATGGCAAATCAAAATCTAAATCAGGATAAACCAATAGCTGAGCAGGCTGCCCAGTGGGTGGTCGCCTTGTCCGATGACTCACAAGATAACGGCTTACTGCAGCAGCAATATAAGCAATGGCAACAAGCCCATCCAGAACACGCTAAAGCAGCGCAGAAAATGGAAGCCTTGCTGGGAAAGTTTGACGCCATCCATCAGCTAGGTGATAAGCGTCAGCAGATCCTCAATACCAGCCTTGATGCTGGATTAAGAGTTACAGAAAAGCGTAAAGCACGCTCTCGCAAAGCAATAAATACTTTGGCGCTGCTGGCGGTTTTATTGTTACCGGGCTGGATAATCACGCAGATTTATCCACCAGCCTATCTATTGGCTGATTTACGAACCGACACCGGCGAATGGCAGCAGCATACGTTGGAAGATGGTTCGCAATTGTCTTTGGGCAGTCGCAGTGCAGTGAGTCTTGAGTTTAACGATGGGTTACGTCAGCTCAAACTGGTCACCGGTGAAATTTTAGTAGATGTCGCAAAAGATGCCTCAAGGCCTTTTGTTGTACAAACACCGCATGGTCAAATTCAGGCGTTGGGTACGCGGTTTATGGTGCGCCATTCTGATCAACAAACCCGAGTAATCATGCTCGAATCTGCGGTGCAGATCGACCTGGCCAAAGCCAGTGAACCAAAACGGATTCAGCAGGGTGAGCAAGTGACTTTCAATCAATATGCTTTTGCTGGCATTGAAAAAATCGATGCCAATAGTTGGCAACGCGGCTGGGATTCCAAAACGTTACTGGTGGATGACATGCCTCTAACAGACATTCTGACCGAGCTGGATCGGTATCAAAAAGGCCGCATTCTGTTTAATCGAAAACAGCTTGAATCAATGCAAATTTCGGCTGTGTTGCCGTTGGATAAGCCGGATCAGGCATTAGACTTACTTTTGGCCAAGTTCCCAGAGTTACAAATACGGGTGGTTACGCCATATCTTAAATACGTTTCGCTATCTGATTAGTTTTTTTTGAGCTTTTTTATTTCCGCTTTTGTGAATGGCTTCGTCATAACTCATAACACTCACAAAAAATTGGAAATTTTATGAAGCCATCGACTCCATACTCTTATCGACCACGGTTTATGATTAAACCATTACTGGCCTCCCTATTAATTGGATTATCCCCGGCGTTAATGATGGCTGCACCAGTGCAAGCTGCCGAGCAGAGCGAGCAATTTAATATCGCCCCTGGGCCACTGGCGCAAACATTGAATCGATTTGCCCAGCAAGCTGGTGTGGCAGTGATCATGGATCAAAACCAGATTGCCCAACAACAAAGTAAAGGCTTGCAAGGATCGTTCACCGTCAGTTCAGGATTTGCTCAACTGCTGACGGGTAGTGGTTTTCAGGCCAGAGAAACCAATAGTGGTTATGTGATTGAACCGGCCACATCAGCTGAACAACAATCAGAAAGTGTGACTTTATCGCCGGTTAAAGTCAGTGCCTCTGAGATAGGAAATCTCACCGAGGGCTCGCGTTCCTATACCACCGGTTCGGTTAATAGCATCAACCGTTTGAACATGTCGCTACGCGAAACGCCGCAAACCATCACTGTAGTGACCAGTCAGCAAATCAAGGATTTCGGTTATCACCAAATGGATGATGTGCTGCGTAGTACCAGCGGGGTATATGTTTATAACCGCGGCTTGAATGGCGGTGCGTATTTATCCCGTGGTTTTTCATTACAAACCCAGTATGACGGCGTGCAGAATCCATGGGGAATAAGTGAGCAGAATCGTAATCCATCACCCGACAGTGCGATTCTGGATCATGTAGAGATTGTGCAAGGTGCGTCGGGCTTATTAACGGGGGCCGGTGATCCAGGTGGGACGGTCAATATGGTCAGAAAAATGCCAACGGCCACACCACAATCATCGTTTGAATTATCCGGTGGTTCATGGGATTTCCAGCGTGCTGTTGGTGATGTCTCCGGACCCTTAATTGAATCCGGCGCTATTCGTGGACGGATGGTGATGGCCTATCAGAAACAGAATTCCTTTGTGGATTACGAATACAGTAATCGCCGGGTATTTTATGGGGTGTTGGAAGGAGATTTGACCGACACCACCACGGTCACAGCGAATGTACAGTTTCAGAATAATAAATATAACGATGATTATGGGGTGCAAATGGGGCCTCAAGGTCAGGATCTGGGCTATAACCGATCAAAATATTTTGGTGCGACCTGGGGGGATATGGAAAAAGAAAATCGTCTTTATACCCTGAGACTGGATCAACAACTGGCAGATAACTGGCAGTTAAGAGCCACTTTTAATCGCAGTGAAACTGATGTTGATAATGAAAGTGTTTTTATGTCGGGTGAAGTGGATCTTGCTACGGGTGGTGGTCTGAGCTCTCGATCGGTGCTGTTGCAACGTGAGTTTGCATCTAATGCCTTTGATGTGTATCTGTCCGGTCCGGTGCAACTGTTTAACCGGGAACATGAGCTGGTATTTGGTGCTAATACGGTCAATCAGACCAATCGTAGTCGGGGCATTTACACGGATATTCCCGCCAATTTATATACCTATGATCCGGCGACCCGGCCTTATCCCGACAATAGCCAATTTGATCCCTGGCCGCGTAAGGAAAAAACCACTCAGGATGGCATCTATACGGCGGGCCGCTTTAATCTGAATGATTCACTGAAATTGATTCTTGGCGCGCGGATGAGCTGGTTTGAAAGTGAATCGCTCAAGGCCACCCAGGAAATTTCGCCTTATGTCGGTATTGTGCAGGATCTGAATGAGTGGGCTTCGGTGTATGCCAGCTATTCAGACATTTTTAACCCACAGGACCGCCAGAAAGCCAGTGGTGATTTTATTGAACCGGTGGTCGGCAGTAATTATGAGGTTGGTGTTAAAACTGAGTTTTATGGTGGCAAACTCAATGCCGGTCTGGCGCTTTTCAGATTGGAACAAACCAATCTGGCCGAGGTGGATGAGACCATTGCACCAGATACGCTGTGTGATGGAAGCTGTTACACCGCTTCCGGTAAAGTCGTCAGCGAAGGTATCGATATCAACCTGGCTGGGGAGTTGTTACCGGGCTGGAATATGATGACCGGTTATAGCTATGTGGATAGTGAATATGCCTCTGGTGAAGAGAAAGGTCAGCAGTACAATACACAGTTGCCGCAACATATTTTCAGGCTGTCGACTATTTACCAGTTACCCCAAACTAAATGGAGTATTGGTGGTGATATGCAATATCACAGCAAGGTTTACCAGGAGAGTGCTAACTACAACGGTGTTGAAGGTTATCGAACTGAGCAGGGCGGTGTGGCATTGGTGGGGTTACTAGCGAAATATCAAATTAATGAGCGTTCAGAGGTGAAATTGAACGTGAACAATCTGTTTGATCGCAAATACTTTGAAAGTGTCGGCGCTCCAAACTATTACAACACCTACGGGGCACCGAGAAGTTTCTATTTGACCTACAGTTTGTCACTCTAATCTAAAAATACTTCTGCATGATATGGCGGCATATCATGCAGAAGGTTAGCAATGGTTAATCGGCTTTATAATCTGATTAAAGAAGATTTAATGGCAGTGCTGCATAAATCCGACTCTACTTATGAAGTATGGGGAACACCGACCTAAAACATGTATGCCGTCATCCACGTTAACCGGGAAAGTCTTCGCCCCATATTAATTCAGCAGATATCGATATTAATGCCAGTGTAGTTGGGTACTATCGAGGAACCATAGCGGCTTCTGTGGGATCGAGACCAATGGTGCCAAAGTGTAGCTAAATCGGAATCTGACTATATAGAGAAAAGAGATACTTGTTAATTACAAATGCAAACGATAATCTATATCATTAATAACGCATATAAAACCACTTTCCCTGTTAAATGGACCTTTAGGTGGTGTTATTCGGCTTTAAATAAGTTGCTGAAATTTTCTGACTTTTATCAATGTTGTTGAAACAAAACAGAATAATCGATGACTGTTTTACTCGCTAAAACTGTTTATGGAACACCCCAATATGACCCTGTCTTACTCTGGCCGAATTTTTTCGCTGGTGCTGGCCGCTACATTAGGTGGCTATTTATTGACCTCGGCAGTGATGATTTTGATTGCCGCGATTTTGCCTTTATCTCGTGCCGATGCCGTTATTACCAGCGCATTACTGAGTTTTGCCGTGTATACCGCCGCGGTCATCTGGGTGTTTGCCGTTAAAAATGCCAAACGTGCCTGGATAGGAATGATAGGTGCAACAGTGATTATTGGCGGCTTAGGTTTGCTGTTGACGGAGTGGTTACGATGAGCAAATCGACGGATGTAAGTATTGAACAAGGACGATTCCGTCAATCGATGGCCTGGTTGCATACATGGGGCAGCTTAGTTGCCAGTTGGGCATTATTTGCCATTTTCTTAACGGGAACCATAGGTGTCTTTGATGATGCCATCACCCATTGGATGACGCCTGAACGGGCATTAATCGGTGAATTTGATCCCGCAACCAGTACTCAAGAGCAACGCCTGGATGCAGTCACTCAAGGTGAAAACTTTCTGCGAAAGGTCGCCCCCCAAAGCCATTTTTGGCGCATACGGTTGCCCAGTGAGGCCGATCCAGCAATTGGCTTATCCTGGGAAGATGATAATGCCGAAGTTCAGCAGCGCCGGTTACATCCTGTTAGCGGTGAAATAATTCCTGATCAGCAACAGCGTGAGACTCAGGGGGGTCATCACTTTGTGCATATGCATTTTGAGTTTCATGCCGGTATGACCGGTATCTGGCTGGTGGGATTTTTTACCATGATCATGCTGGTGGCTTTGGTCAGCGGCATCATTATTCATAAACGTATCTTCAAAGATTTTTTTACCTTTCGATCGGGTAAAGGCCAGCGCAGCTGGCTCGATGCACATAATGCATCTTCGGTTTTATCGTTACCATTTCAATTGATGATTGCCTACAGCGGGCTGGTGATCTTTGTGTCGATCTATATGCCAGCCGGAGTATTGGCCAATTATGACAAACCACAGAGTTTCTTTGCCGAGGTGTTCAACCAACCCGAGCATCGCCCAGAGACAGGTATTGAAGCTGATGTTTTATTGTTGACCGAGCTGTTTAAACAGAGCGAAGCATTAATGGAGAAACCGGGTAGTTTTATCAGTGTCGAGCATCCCGGTGACAGTAGTGCGGTTGCTAAAATCTTTGGCTTGTTTGAGCAGGAGAAAAATACTGGACGCTTATTATTTTTGAGTTCCGGTCAGGTTATTTTTGATGCGGTAACCGGTGAAATGATTCATATCGAAGCACCGGAAACATTTGATAAAAGTAGTGCCTTTGCCGCACAACGTATTATGCGGACCTTACATTTTGCCAATTTTGGCGGTTATACCGTTCGCTGGATTTATTTTATTCTGGGCATGGCTGGCACCATCATGATGGCCACCGGCGCCATTCTGTTTATGGTGAAACGCCGGCAAAAATCCTTGAATGAGTTCGGGACGCAAACACCAAAAGTCTACCGTGCTATTGAAGTCCTTAATATCAGCGCTATCAGCGGATTAATGATCGCCTGTGTGGCGTATTTTTGGGTGAATCGGCTGTTGCCATTGGATGTACCGGAGCGCGCCAGCTGGGAAATCAAACTGTTTTTCTTCATTTGGCTGGGCAGCTTATTACATGCAGCATTACGACCCGCTTCTCGAGCCTGGATAGAGCAGTTATCGACATTTTCTACGTTATGTTTATTACTGCCCATCCTCAACTGGCTGACGACAGGGCAACATTTAATCAGCTATTTCATTGAGGGTGACTGGCTGAATGTCGGCTTGGAATTAACCGTCGTGTTGTTCGGTGTGTTGGGCGTTTGCTGCGTCAAAATACTGAAAAGCAAACAACATAAAGCAGCGTCACGAAAGTCCAGTAGTTATAAAACCAAGTCGGAGGCAGCGTAATGCAAATGTTACTGATGATGTTGCTCGCAACAGCATTATGTTATGCCGGTATGGCGGGTTTGAGCCTGGCGATGCCCAGACACTACTCACAATTAAACTCAGCTAAATTATTAGTCAGTCGGACTCGTCTATTGCGAATTTCTTCTACTATGCTACTGATAGTTTCCTTATGGCCTGCTATCAGTGTGTGGGGTGTTGTGGTGGGTATTGTTGTCTGGCTGGGGCTGCTATCGGTGGCGGCGCTGATATGGGTCGGTTTATTGGCTTACTGGCCACGCTTTGCAGCAACAAAAGCGCTTCTTCTGGCTTTGATTGGCTTATCTGCTTGTATCGTTTTGTGGCTCAATTAATCTCGAATTTGATTCATGGAGTTTTTATGAAGAAAATCAGACTGAATTCGATATTAAGTTTTATCGCGATTATAGGGTTACTGATTAACCTGGCATTGAATCTTTATGCCTATTTTTATATCGATCCGCTTTCATCCTCACCGTTGGAAGAAGGTTGGTGGACAGTCTGGTTGCCAAGCTACCTGGTTTGGATGCTATTTTTAACGGTCGCTTCGTTTCTTGGGGTCAAGCGTAAGGATTAATTCTGTTCTTCAGAGTTCTCATGCCCTTCAGTGCTGTTTAGTTCTTCGGGGATTTGTTGTATTTGATCATCCCTTTCTTGCTCTTGGACGTTTTCCGGTTCTTCTGTGTTTTCCGGTGTTTCAGTACCCTCCTGTTCTTGAACAGTTTCCGATTCTTCAGGGTTCTCCTGACTTTCGGTCATCTCCTGAATAAACTGCGGCGCTAGACGCTCATACAGGCTTTGTTGTTCTTCAGTATTCTCCGGTTGTTGAGTGTCGTCAGCATCTTCAATGTTCTGCTGATCTTCGATTGGCTCTTGAAAAAACGGTGGTTTAAGACGCTCAAGCAGACTTTCCCGTTCATCAATGCTGGCTTCAACGCTAAAGCGTTTGATACCGATCAGCTGCCCTGAATCCGTGACCACTTTGACCTGCCATTTACCGACCGGATCCTCTGGGAAATTCAATTTTTGTGTCCAGGCCCGATAGCCTTGTTCACTGCCGCCTTCAATATTCAGCGTGATTCGATCGACTTGTTTACCGTTATGGAGCCAAAGATGATGAATTTTTTCCTGCAAGCCGCGAGGTGCGCGGATAGCGGTCCAGGCATATATGCCATCGCGTTTCAGGGATTGCACACCAAGACGATCAATATGAATGCTGTGCGTACGTTGTTCACGATCAACCTGTTGTACCAGATTAAACTCTGTTAATCGCAATGCTGCGGGAGGGACTAAGCTGGGGACTTGCCACAAGCCAGCGGCTAAAGCGGCCAACATTAATGTCATTAACGGCCGTCGCCACCAGCGACCATTGGCAACAAATTTCACTAAACTCGGCAGACTGAACAGCAGGGAAGCAATTAGGGCAAACGCCAGACTTTGACCGGTAGTCAGTTGCAGCAAGATGGGCAGAGCGACCAGTAATACGGCAAATAAAGCCAAGGCATGAAAGATAACAAACAGCGAGCGGCGTGGGGCAAGCTGTTTGTAATACAGTGGATCAATCACCGATATTAATGCACATAAAATCAATAATCCGGTAAATCCGGCCTGAGTGTGATTCCAGGTAGTGACGGCAAGGAAAAACGGTAAGGCAAAAAATAGACTTTCCTGATGCACCAGCTGTGTCACGTAATGCATTAGCGTGGGTGGGATATTAAAGCCAAAGCGGTTTTTGAAGCTTTCTCGTAGCCAGTTTTCCAGTACCAGAAAAACCCAGCTGACCAACATCAGGATAGCGATAACCTGCGCCAGTGATTCTTTACGTTCTACCAGAAAATAACTGGCAAGACCGGAAATAAAACCAATGCCAGCAATCAGCCCAGGCCAGCGTTTGGCCAGTTCAATCAGAGCAAATACAAACGATTTTAATGACGCCATTTGAGCGGAAGCACCGGTGAGTAAACAAGCAAAATAACGATTATCAGTTAGTTATAACTGCTATCAGAAAGCTGCTGATTGCCAGAAAGAGTTACAGTTCGTTACGGGCGGTTTGAATCGCTTTTTTAACCTGTTCCGGTGCAGTTCCCCCCAGATGATTGCGAGCTGCCACTGAGCCTTCCAGGGTTAATACAGAAAATACATCGTCACCGATCTGATCACTGAATTGCTGCAGTTCCTGCAGTGTTAATGCCGACAGATCTTTTTGTTGTTTGATGGCATAGGCAACTGACAGACCAACTACCTCATGGGCATCACGGAAAGCAACGCCTTTACGCACCAGATAATCTGCCAGATCGGTGGCGGTGGCATAACCTTTCAGAGCCGCCAGACGCATATTGTCTTTTTTGACGGTGATTACTGCGAGCATATCGGCATAGACACGTAACGAGCCAAGCAATGTGTCGATGGTGTCAAACAGCGGTTCTTTATCTTCCTGATTATCCTTGTTGTACGCCAATGGTTGGTTTTTCATTAGCGTTAGCAGGTTAAACAGATTGCCGTAAACCCGGCTGGTTTTACCGCGTACCAGTTCCGGCACATCAGGGTTTTTCTTTTGCGGCATGATTGATGAGCCGGTACAAAAGGCATCACCCAGATCAACAAAATCAAACTGGGCCGAGGACCAGATGATCAATTCTTCTGAGAACCGCGACAGGTGCATCATTAGCAATGAGGCGAAGCTGTTAAATTCAATGGCAAAATCGCGATCACTGACCGCATCCAGCGAGTTGCGACAGATACGTTCAAAACCAAGCAGTTCAGCGGTGTATTCACGATCAATCGGGAAGGTTGTGCCAGCCAGTGCGGCAGCACCTAATGGCAGACTGTTGACCCGTTTAGTGCAGTCATCCAGCCGTTCCAGATCACGGCTGAGCATCTCAAACCAGGCCAGCATATGATGACCAAATGTCACTGGCTGGGCAGTTTGCAGATGGGTAAAACCGGGCATGATGGTATCGAATTCACGCTCTGCCACATCCAGCAAAGTCGAACGCAAGCGTTGCAATTCACTGCGAACAGGCACAATCATGTCTCGCAGATACAAACGCACATCGGTTGCCACCTGATCATTACGTGACCGACCGGTATGCAGTTTTTTACCGACTTCACCAATCAGTTTGATCAGTCTGGATTCGATGTTCATATGCACATCTTCCTGCGCAATCGACCATTCAAACTGATCGTTATCGATTTCACTTTCAATCTGCTGCAAGCCATCAATGATTTGATCGCGTTCAGTTGTCGTCAGCACATCTACTTTGCACAGCATGGAGGCATGCGCGACGGAACCCTGAATATCCTGCCGGTACATGCGTTTATCGAAGGTTACCGAAGCCGTGAATTCCTCAACAAATTTATTAGTAGGTTGGGTGAGTCGGGCAGAAGAAAGCTTTTTATCAGATGCGGTCATGGCGCGGGCCTGTGATTGCTGGCAGAAAAAAATCGCATTATAACGCGGCTGCTCGTGGATCCGCAGAGGAAAATGTTAGAATTGATGGCACTGTTAACTTTTAAGTGGATATTTATTTCATGAGTCAACGCACTGTTCGAATTGCTACCCGTCGCAGCCCACTTGCCATCTGGCAGGCTGAATTTGTTCGTGACAGTCTGTTGGCTCTGGATCCCCACCTGAATATCGAACTGGTTCGTATCAAAACTCAGGGCGATATCATTCTCGATACCCCATTAGCCAAAGTGGGCGGCAAAGGCTTGTTTGTCAAAGAACTGGAACAGAGCATGCTGGCCGGTGAAGCCGATATTGCGGTGCATTCAATGAAAGATGTACCGGTGGAGTTTCCGGAAGGTCTGCATTTACCAGTGATCTGCGAACGCCATGATCCACATGATGCGTTTGTTTCCAATCATTTTGAAAACGTTGATGATTTACCTGAGGGTGCCGTTGTGGGTACTTCCAGTCTGCGCAGGGAATGTCAGCTTCGTCACTACCGACCGGATTTGAAAATTGTACCGCTGCGCGGCAATGTAAATACCCGTCTTGCCAAGCTGGATGCAGGTAACTTTGATGCGATTATACTGGCCAAAGCCGGCTTGGAAAGATTGGGTTTTGATCAGCGTATTCGCAGTGCCTTAACGCCAGAGCAAAGTTTGCCTGCGATTGGACAGGGCGCACTAGGTATTGAAACCCGTATCAATGATGACGAAATGAATGCGTTAATTGCCCTGCTTAATTGTGAGTTGACCTCAATCACTGTCAAAGCTGAACGGGCATTAAATCGTCGCTTAAAAGGGGGCTGTCAGGTCCCAATCGGTGGCTACGCCATATTAAATGGTGATGATCTCTGGGTACGGGGGCTGGTGGGGCGTCCTGACGGAACCGAGATGCTGCAGCAGGAAATTCGCGGCAAGGCCAGTGAATCCGAACAACTTGGCTTAACATTAGGTGAGATGTTACTTAACCAGGGCGCTGATAAAATTCTGGCTGACGTTTATGATGCCTGAGCATTCGGCTCTGGCATTGGAAGGCCGCAAGATTTTAGTAACACGTCCGATTCGACAGACGGCTGGACTGGTCGAGCTTATCGAACAGCAGGGTGGAGAGGCAATAGTCTTTCCGGTCATTGAAATTACGGCTATTGATGTCAAACAATGGGGCGAATGGAATCCGCAACAAACCAATTGGCTGGTATTTGTCAGTCGTAATGCTGTTGAACATTTTCTACAGGGTAATCCGCACCCATTGCCAGCCCATGTTAAATTGGTCGCTGCAGGCGAGGGCACGGCGCAGGCATTGCGGCAAAACGGTTTAACGGTGGATTTACAGCCTGAGCTATCAAACGGCAGTGAAGGTTTGCTGCAGTTACCCGAATGGCAACAAATGGCTCAACAGCAGGTCGTCATTGTGCGGGGTGAAGGTGGACGTGAGCTGATGGCGGATACGTTGCGTGCCAGAGGTGCTAAAATTAGTTATCTGGAAGTTTACCGCCGACAATTACCGACGGTATCGTCCGAACTTCAACAACAATCCTGTTCAGCCGATTGGTTGACAGCAACCAGTGCCAATGGTGTGACAAACCTGTTAAGTTTATTATCAGTCAGCTGCCCGCAGATTTTGCAAAAACCTTTGTTGGTAGTCAGTAAACGAATCAAGGCTTTTGCCTTGGAACAAGGATTTAAACAGGTGCATGTCAGTCTAGATGCCAGTGATGGTGCAATCATTCAGCGACTTATAGAAATGGGATCAGATCATGGAGCCTAACAGCAAATCTGAGCAGGTCGAAAAGCCCGCCAAAAAAACTGAAAAAAATGTCTCAGAAACACCCAAAAAGACGGTTTCAGTAAAGTGGGTGCTACTAATTATCTTAGCGATATTGATAACGTTGCCAGGGGCTGGCGCACTTTGGCTGGTATGGCAGCAGAAACAGCAACTGGTGGATGTGGAAAGTCGAGTTGATGAAATCGCCAAACTCGAAACGGATATTTCGCAACTGACCAATAGCCAGCGTCAGCTGGACAGTCAACTATCGTCACTAAAACAATCACAACTGGAACATGGTGACGTACTGACCAAGCTACAAAACCAGTCACCGTTAACGACTGAGGAAATCGAGCTTGAATGGGCATTGGCGGAAATCCGTTATTTGCTCAATCTCGCCAATCAGCGGGCTTTATTGGCGAATGATACCAGTGGGGCGGCGCTTGCCCTATCACTGGCTGATCAACAGATCCGTGAAATTGGTGACTATCGAATGCAACCCTTGCGTGAGCTTATTGCGGAGGAAGAGCTGGCACTTGAAGCAGCTGGAGAAGCTGATGTAGCAGGCATCGCTGCCGATATGTTGGGTTTGATGGGTTCGATTGATAAGCTGCGTGTTGTTACTGGCCCTAAACAGTCTTTCTACGACGAAACTGAAACAGAAGTAACAGAACAATCAGCCTGGCGTGAAGCGGTTGCCGATATCTGGACACAGCTACGTTCACTGGTGGTTATTCGTCAGCAGGAGGATGCCCCGCAAGCAGTATTAATGCCTGAGCAACGTTACTTCCTGTATCAGAACCTGCGCTTGCAACTGGAGACCGCTCGCTTTGCTGCGCTTTCAGGCAACCAGCGTATGTTTGAGCAGAGCCTGCAATCAGCCAGCAGCTGGCTTGAACAGTATTTTGTCGGTGATCATCGCGATGCGATGCTGGAAAGTCTGCAAGCCATGCAAAACCAGGCCATCAGTATCGAAACACCGGATATTTCGGGATCACTTCGCTGGTTGAAAGGATTTGAACCATGAAATGGCTGGTTATTATTGCCATTGCGCTGGCATTAGGCGGTGTGTTTGTCTGGTTAGCTGATTTCGAGCCAGGCTTTGTATTGGTGCAATACGGCCAGTGGACGCTGGAAACCTCGTTGATTGTGTTTAGCGTGGCTTGGTTGATTCTGCTGTTAGTGGTTTATTTTACGCTGCGCAGTCTGGCGGTGATTAAAAGTACGCCAAACCGCCTGTCGCAATGGCAGGAAAACCAGCGCCATAAACGTGCCACTAAAGCGCTAACCAACGGGTTGATAACTCTGGAAGAAGGCCGTTGGGCAGAAGCTGAACGATTGTTACTGCGCCATGCCGGCAACAGCGAAACACCGTTATTGCACTATCTGGCAGCTGCACGGGCTGCACAGAAACAACAGGCGCCAGAGCGGCGTGACTCTTATTTGAAACTGGCCCACGAAACGACTCCCAGCGCTGATATTGCGGTCGGTGTGGTACAGGCTGAATTACAACTTTCCGCCGGACAGAAAGAACAGGCATTAGCCACCTTGCAACATCTGCGTCAAGTTGCACCTAAACATCCCTATGTATTACAGCTTCTGCAACAGCTGTATCAGGAAACGGATCAATGGCAGGAAGTACAATCTGTATTACCCGATTTGCGTAAGCGACATGTTTTGGATGCCGGTTCAGCCAATGCTTTGTCGGCAGAAGCCACTGTGGGACAGTTGCAAAATGCATTGATACGTCAGGAATGGCAGCGAATGGAGCAGATATGGCTGCAATCTCCGGCGAAAATCAGACAATCTGAGCAAGTATTGAAAACCTATGTAAATGGGTTGTTATTGCAGGGTGAGCAACAGCAGGCAATGCAATTGATTGAAGAATATTTACGCAAAAACTGGAGTGATGCGCTGATCTATCAGTATGGCAAAATTCTGCAGGGCGGTTTACTAAAACGTCTGGCTACGGCCGAAAAGTGGTTAAAACAACATGAAGAAAACCCCTGGTTATTGCTGACGTTGGGAAGATTGGCACAGGCCAATAAATTATGGGCCAAAGCCGAAGCCTATTTGCGGGCCAGTATTGAGCACGGGCCGCGTGGCGAAACCTATCAGGCACTGGCGGAAGTATTAATGGCGCAGGATAAACGCGATGCTGCAGCCAATATATACAAACAGGGTCTGGACGTCATGTTGCAGAATAATTCGAATAAATTGATCTAATCTTCTTCAAGAATATATAAAAACGGCGCTTTTTAAGCGCCGTTTTTATATTTGAAATTAACGTTTTACAACCGCATCGGCATAACCACATACTGCCGTGTGAATTTAGGATCATTTGGGGTAATCAACGCACTGCTGTTTTCATCAGTAAATAACAGTTTTACTTTGTTATCGGGAATGGCGTTGAGCAGATCCAGCAGGTACGCATTATTAAAAGCGATTTCCAAATCCGGACCATTATATTCCACTGCCAGTTCTTCCTCAGCGGACTCTTGTTCCTGATTGGTAACGGTGGCTTTAAGCAGGTTGTTACTGAGATTCAGCTTTACACTGCGATGCTTGTCATTGGCCAGAATAGAAGCCCGGGATAATGCTTGTTTAAGCTCATCTCGTTCGGCAATGACTTCTTTATCACCACCGACCGGTAAGACACGTTCGTAGTTAGGGAATTGGCCATCAATCAGCTTGGAAGTGAAATGCATATCCGGCAGTTCGACTTTAAGTTGCTGGGGACTGATCGCCAGAGTCACGTTATCAGTAACATCACCTAATAAACGTCCCAGCTCCAGAATGGCTTTGCGGGGCACGATGACGCTGTGTTTTTCGTTGGTTTTTTCAGCCGTTTCAATACTGCCCAAAGCCAGTCGGTGACCATCTGTTGCTACCGCACGCAAGGTATTTTCTTCGCGTTCCAGTAATAGGCCATTCAGGTAATACCTTACATCCTGGCTGGCCATGGCAAAACTGGTTTCATCCAGCAGATCTTTTAATGCTGATTGGGGGACGGTCAGTTGATCAAGGTAGTTTGCCCCTTCGCTGTCCGGAAAGTCTGTTGCCGGAAGCGTGGCTAACGAAAAACGACTTTTTCCTGCCCGAACCAGTGATTTATTGTCTTCAGCCTGAAAGCTGATGGTGGCATTGGCGGGCAGGGCGCGCACGATATCCAGTAACTTGCGGGCAGAGACGGTGGTTTCACCCTCTTTTTCGACCGCTACCGGCAGTGTGGCAATCATTTCCAGTTCCATATCGGTACTTGTCATGGTTAATTGCTGATCACGGCAACGTAACAGAATATTGGACAAAATAGGCAGGGTGGAGCGCCGTTCAACGATGCTGCACACCAGTTGTAAGGGACGGGCAATAATGTCTTGGCTCACAGTAAATTGCATGATGTCTCTCTCAGCTAGCTGGATAAAGTACGAAGTAAATTACGGTAATCTTCCGCGATGCGGCTATCAGTTTCTTTCAGTTCCACCACTTTTCGACAAGCATGCAGAACGGTGGTGTGATCGCGTCCACCAAACGCTTCACCGATTTCCGGCAAGCTATGACTGGTAAGCTCTTTTGCCAGCGCCATGGCTATTTGTCGTGGACGGGCGACCGAACGCGTGCGTTTTTTTGCCAGTAAATCCGATACCCGTATTTTGAAGTATTCTGCAACAGTTTTCTGGATACTTTCCAGTGTGACCAGTTTTTGGTGCAAAGCCAGTAGATCTTTTAATGCATCCTGAGCCATATCAATCGACAGCGGCTGGTTAGTAAAGCGCGAGAATGCCATGACGCGTTGCAAGGCACCTTCCAAATCACGGACATTTGATTTAATACGTTTAGCAATAAAAAAGGCCACATCATCCGGTAAGGTAATCAGATTTTGTTGCGCTTTTTTGATCAAAATCGCGACGCGGGTCTCAAGCTCTGGCGGCTCGATGGCGATGGTTAACCCCCAACCCAGGCGAGATTGCAGACGCTCATCCAGATTTTCGACTTCTTTGGGAAACCGGTCACAGGTCAGAATGATTTGCCGTTGGCCTTCCAGCAGGCTATTAAAGGTATAAAAGAATTCTTCCTGAGAGCGTTCTTTTTTGGCAAAGAACTGGATGTCATCAATTAATAATGCATCGGCACTACGGTAATGCGCTTTGAATTGATCAATGGCGTTATTGCGCAATGCGGTAATCATGTCCTGTACAAATCGCTCGGAGGATAAATAAATCACTCGTGCTTTAGGATTGTTCTGGCGAATTTTGTTGCCGACCGCCAGCATTAAATGGGTTTTGCCAAGCCCGGTGCCGCCATAGAGAAACAAAGGATTGTAACCGGAGGTACCCGGTGCTTCGGCAACATGCAAAGATGCTGCGCGGGCGATCTGATTGGATTTACCTTCAACATAATTATCAAAGGTAAACAACGGGTTCATCGGACTGCCGATCGCCGGGGAAGGTTCTGTTTCAGAAACTGCTATCGATGCGGGGGCTTTATCAGTTGTTTTGACACGACGTTTGGTTTTTTCAGCGGAAATGGAATCTTTGGTACCGACTTCGATTTCAATTTTATTGATGTTGCCGTTGGTCAATCCTTTGATCAGCGCATTTATCTGTTGTTCAAGCTGTTCATGAACCCAGGCCTTAACATAGGGATTTGGCGCCAACAGGCGCAAACTATCTTCCGTTTCGATGGCTTGCAGAGGCCGTAACCATGTGTTCAGCTGTTGTGCCGAAAGATCACCTTCGAGATGGGATAGGCATTTTTCCCAAAGGGGTGAAGACACAGCAACTCCTTGACTAATATATAGGTTTACAGAAAACAGACTAATAACTGCGGGCTTTCGTGATAGTATAGCGCGACAGACAGGGCATCTAAAGTTATCTGCATGCGGGGCTTTTGGCAAGTAAAATAATGTTGCATGACCGGATGAATGCGGTTTGACTTGTTATGCCTGCAAACTCTATAATCCCATGTCTTTTGCCCCGGCTGTTTCCGTTCGAGAGACGCTTACCGGCTGCAAAACCATTGTTATTCCTGGAGTTGGTGAAATGAAAAGAACTTTTCAGCCTAGTAATCTGAAGCGCAAGCGCACTCATGGTTTCCGCGCACGTATGAAAACTGTCGGCGGCCGTCGTATTATTAATGCCCGTAGAGCCAAAGGCCGCGCAAAACTTTCTGTTTAATTCTCTCTGTTCTCAGAGGGTGCATGACTTGGCCACTTTCAGCCGAGCCATGAAAATGAATAGCCCGGGAGATTTTACCCGGGTTTTTCGTCAGGGTAAGCGCACTGGTGGCGGTGGTCTGACGATTCTTAGCGTTGAAAACTCTGTCGGGCATCCCCGACTGGGACTGGCGATCGCAAAGAAGCATCTTAAACTTGCCAGTCAACGTAATCGGGTAAAGCGGATTATTCGGGAATCTTTCCGACAGCACCAATCAACTTTATCCAATATCGATATTGTGGTGTTATCACGTCCTGATATAAGTCAGCGGGATTCGTCGCAATTATGGGCAGCATTGGAGCGACATTGGTTAACGGTGGTGGCACAATGGCAAACATCCTAATCGCTTTTGTTCGCGCGTATCGCTTTTTATTAAGCCCGTTCATGGGCATGCACTGCCGCTTCCAACCTACTTGCTCCCAATATATGATTGAGGCCATTCAAACGCATGGCTCGCTTCGTGGTGTGTGGCTCGGTTTACGCCGAATCTCATGCTGTCATCCTTGGCACGCCGGCGGCGTGGATCCTGTTCCTGAACTAAAGACAAAAAAACACAATGGATAACCTCAGAACTCTGTTTATTTTTGGCCTGTTAATTGTTTCTCTGTTGTTGTGGGAAGCCTGGCAAAATGACTATGTGCGTCCGCAACAGGTTGCAACGCAGAATAATGTAGACCAGCCTGTTTCAGAAAGCGCCCCGTCTCAGGATGATTTACCCGAGTTACCAGCAGATGCTGCTGATGGCTTGCCTGCTCTGCCGGAAAGCGAACAAACCACAACGACTTCAGCCAATCAGCTCCGTATAAAAACCGACGTAATTGAAGCGACAATTGATTTACGAGGGGCGGATATCCGTGAACTGGCATTATTACAATATCCTGTTGATGTGGATTTGCCAGATGAGCCGGTACAGTTATTAAATGACAGCCGTAAAAATTTCTTTGTCACCCAATCAGGTTTACGAGCGGAAGGCACGGCACCAACACATTACGAAACCTATACTGCGGAACAATCCGAATATGTTCTGGGAGAGAATGCCGATAGTCTGAGCGTGCCGATGCGTTGGGAATCTGATAACGGTCTGACCGTGATTAAAACCTATACTTTTACCCGTGACAGTTACCTGGTAGACGTTAATTATCAGATAGAAAACCAGTCTGGCGAACGTTTTGCCGCTTATCCCTATGCGCAATTTAATCGTAATCAACCTGAAGACGATAGTTTCATGATTTATACCTATACGGGAGCTGTTTTTTCCAGTCCGGGTAATGAATACGAAAAAGTGGATTTCGGTGAACTGGAGAAAAATGACTTCCGTCGCGATGTGAATGGCGGCTGGGCGGCAATGATCCAGCATTATTTTGTTGCAGCATTTATTCCTGCCGAACCATTACAGGAAATCAGTCTTTACGGTAAAGCGATCAACAACACAAATTATACGGCCGGTATCCGTTTCCCTGCGGTCGTCGCTGAAAATGGTGAGCAAGCTCAGACTTCTTATCAGATTTACCTTGGTCCGAAAGAACATCAACGGCTGGAGCCGGTTGCGGATAATCTGGATTTAACGGTTGATTACGGCATTCTGACCATTATTTCCAAGCCGTTATTTATCGTCATGGAATGGCTGCATAAATTAACGGGCAACTGGGGCTGGTCCATTGTATTGCTGACCATTTTGATCAAACTGGCATTTTATAAACTGTCAGCAGCCAGCTACCGGTCAATGGCGTCGATGCGTAAATTGACACCGAAACTGGCCACTTTAAAAGAACGCTACGGTGACGATAAACAAAAATTCAATCAGGCAATGATGGATTTGTATCGCACCGAGAAAATTAATCCGCTGGGTGGTTGTTTGCCGATTCTGGTACAGATGCCGGTCTTTTTGGCTTTCTACTGGGTGTTAGTGGAAAGTATTGAACTGCGCCAGGCTGATTTCATTCTGTGGATTAATGATTTGACGGCAATGGATCCCTATTTTGTCTTACCAGTGCTGTTTGGTTTATCCATGTGGTTCCAGCAAAAACTGAATCCGATGCCTCAGGATCCGGCGCAGGCGATGATGATGAAGATCTTTCCGATTGTCTTTACCGTCTTTTTTGCCTTCTTCCCGGCAGGTCTGGTGCTTTACTGGGTGGTCAACAACCTTCTATCAATTGCTCAGCAGTGGTATATCACTCGTAAAATGGGCGCGTTGTAACCCTTCAGCAGCATAAACGGATCTCCACTGTTTACAGTTGAGTAAACAGAGTTATTTATGACAGAACATTACACCGACACTATCGTAGCCATTGCCACTGCGCCCGGACGAGGTGGTGTCGGTGTTGTGCGTTTATCCGGCCCTGAAAGTACTCAGATAGCTGAGCAAATTTGCGGCAAACTGGCCCAAACCCGTCAGGCGAAATTCACCCACTTCCGAGCAGCTGATAAAGAAATTATCGATAGCGGCATTGCGTTGTATTTTGCCGCACCCGCATCCTTTACCGGTGAAGATGTCATTGAATTACAGGGGCATGGCAGTCCATTGGTGATGGCTCGTTTATGCCAGCGAGCAGTGGAATTGGGTGCCAGAATGGCAAGGCCCGGAGAGTTTTCTGAACGTGCATTTCTGAATGGCAAGATGGATCTGGCTCAGGCTGAAGCCGTCGCAGATTTAATTGAAAGCTCAACCGAAGTGGCTGCTCGTAGTGCAATGCGTTCGTTGCAGGGGGAGTTTTCCAAAAAGGTTAATGACTTCTTGCAAGAGCTGACCTATTTAAGAATGTTTGTTGAAGCCTCAATTGATTTTGCTGATGAAGAAATCGATTTTCTCGGTGAAGCTCAGGTCGATAAACAATTACAGCAACTACTGGCAACGCTGGCGGGCATTCAAGGCAGTGCCCGACAAGGCCGCTTATTACGTGAAGGCATCAGTGTGGTTCTGGCTGGTCAGCCCAATGCTGGCAAATCCAGTCTGCATAATCGGCTGGCGGGGCATGATGCCGCTATTGTGACTGAAGTAGCCGGTACCACGCGTGATGTATTACGAGAGCAAATTCATCTGGGCGGTTTGCCACTGCGTATTTCCGATACTGCCGGCCTGCATGATGCCACCAGTGATATCGTTGAGCTGGAAGGTATCCGCAGAACGCAGAACGAACTGGCACAAGCTGATCATATTCTGCTGTTAATTGATGATCAGCTGGGCATGACGGAGCAGGATACAAAAATCCTTTCTGCTTTACCGAGCGATAAAGCATTCACCTTGATTCGAAACAAGATTGACCAAAGTGGCCATGCTGCTGAAATAACGCTTGAAAATGGTATATCTGTGATCTATCTGTCCGCTAAAAATGGCGAAGGGATGGATTTGCTGACCCAGCATTTGTGTGAGGTGGTGGGGTTTCATCCGGAAGAAGAAGGAATATTTATGGCCCGTCATCGGCATCTGGATGCTCTGCAGCGTGCTCAACAAGCCATTGAAGCAGGCTATGACTGCCTGACAGGAATGGGCGCGGGGGAATTACTGGCTGAAGAACTGCGTATTGCTCAGTCTGCTCTGGGGGAGATTACCGGGACATTCACGACTGAAGATTTACTAGACCGCATCTTCTCCAGTTTTTGTATCGGTAAATGATCTTTTTGCAGGCATGTCATGTTCCCAAATCAAGACACCCAAATCAGTGATTTGCATGAAGTACGCCATCAACACATCCTCAAATTAGTTCAACAAAGCGGGGTCAAACAGCTGTTGGACATAGGCTGTGGATCAGGTAATTTTCTGTGGCAGCTGTTAAATGAAACGCCAATTGAGCAGGTTATCGGTGTTGAACAATCCAGTTTATCTATCCTGCAGGCGCGTGAAAAACTGGCAGTATACCTTCAGCAAACGCCATCTCAATTAAAGTTAATTAACGCATCATATGCTGAACCGCTTCCAGAGCTTTGTCATTTCCCGCTGGCAGTGATGATTGAGACCATTGAGCATATTGAGCCCAGGCTGTTATCCAAGGTTGAACAAAATATTTTTGCAGTGATGCGCCCAAAACAAATCATACTTACAACACCTAACTGCGAATACAATCCGCTATATGGGCTGTATCCCGGACAGTTTCGGGATCCGGATCATCAATTTGAATGGACTCGGCAGAAATTTCAGCAATGGGCCAGGGGCGTTGCTGCACGTCATGACTATCAAGTACGATTTGCTGGAATTGGTGAAGCGGATCCTCAGCTTGGTTCACCGACTCAAATGGCGATATTTAACAGGGCTTATTGATCTTTAATCTCCACCACTGCTGGCGACTATTTTTGTGTCCGACAAGGCGGAAAGCACGCAGTGTAGCCTTCCTACATAAGTGATTGACAACGCAGGCGACCGCAAAAATAGTCCCAGCCCCTCGGGTTGTGACTGAAAAAGCGCCACTCGGCGTTATTCGTCGCTTATTTAGAATTACTAAAAGGCGCTCCACGTGCCTTGATTTACGCTTTTTCAGCTCACAACAGAGGCGGAGATTAAAGATCAACAAGCCCTGGGTCTGAAATCAGTCTGTCATGGAATTGCCACTCAAATGTCATAGTCTGTGAAGCATGATATAGTCTTGCGTTACAATGTTTTAACCATTCCCTCAGGCAAACCCAAACGAATTAGGAGCCGGCATGTTACGCCTATACAAAATTGCTCATGGCTTAATTAAGGAAATCAAAGTTGAAGGCGAGGTATTGGGGCATCATTTAAAAGAAGCCGACTGGATTGATGCGTTGGAGCCCGATGATGATGAACGCGCATTACTCGCGACCTTGTTCAGCGATGAAGTACCCGATGTCGATGATGTAGAAGAAATTGAGGCCTCAGCTCGGTGCTTTACCGATCAGGATGGTCTGCATGTGCATTCATTATTTCTCGGTTATTCAGAAGGGCGACATCACACGGTTTCGGTGGCGTTTATTTTGCAGCCCGACAGGTTGATTGCCATTCGTGATGGCGAATTAAGTGATTTTCGATTATTACGGATGCGGGCTCGTCGTGGGCAGGTGAGTTGTGAAACGCCAACGGATTTACTGATCACTCTGTTGGAACAAAAAGTCGAAAATCATGCCGATAATCTGGAAGATATCCATCGTCAGCTGGAACGTGTCAGTCATCTGGTTTTAGAAGATGAAAGTGCTGATCTGGAAGATGCCATAAGTCAGTTGGCGCGTCTGGAAGACAGTAACGGAAAGATCCGTTTATGTTTAATGGACACCCAACGGGATATCTCATTCTTGTTACGGCACTTACGAGAAGCGGGTGCTTCCCGTGAAACCTTATATGAGATATTGCGGGACTTGGAGACATTGATGTCGCATACGACATTTTTATTCGATAAGATAAATTTCTTAATGGATTCCACTCAGGGGTTTATCAATATCCAGCAGGCACAGATCATCAAAACGTTCTCGATTGCCGCGGTGGTGTTTCTGCCACCAACATTGATTGCCAGTATTTACGGTATGAATTTTAAATATATGCCTGAGCTGGATTGGAGCTTCGGTTATCCATTTGCCATTGGTCTGATGGTGGCAGCAGGCATGGCGCCATACCTTTATTTCAAACGTAAAGGCTGGTTGTAAGCATTTTCCAAGGGAGTCAGTCAGAGATGAGTCGACATTTTGATAAAGCAGAGGGATTGAGCGAACAGCATGATCCAGCAACACATGACTATGTGTTTAACCAAACGATGTTTCGGATTAAAGATCCAAAACGTACTCTGAAGTTTTATTCTGAAGTCATGGGGATGACGCTGATCAAGCGGTTTGATTTTCCTGAAATGCAATTCACCTTATATTTCATGGCGGCTATTTCACCGGAGCAGCGGCAGGACTGGTCTGAAAATAACGATGAACGTATCAAACAGACTTTTGCCCGTCCGGCTATGTTGGAGTTAACGCATAACTGGGGTGATCAAGACAATGATGAGGTTGCTTATCATAACGGTAATAGTGAACCACGGGGCTTTGGTCATATTGGCTTTGCGGTGCCGGATATTGATGCCGCTTGTGAGCGATTTGAAACCTTTGGTGTGCCGTTTATTAAACGACCTAATGATGGAAAAATGAAAGGCATCGCTTTTATTCAGGATCCGGATGGCTACTGGATAGAAATTTTTACCCCCGATCGTCAGCCGGATTTGCTGAAAGATCACCTTGTATAAATTCTTCGGGTTTAGTTGACCCACTACCCAGTAACGGGCTGGCAAAAACCTGGACTCGTTCAGGCAGCTTTTTGGCCTCATACATTGCCCCATCGGCATACCGAACCAGTTGCATCGCATTACTGCCATGTAATGGGTATAGCGCTATGCCAATACTGACGCCAATATGCAGGATTTTTCCATCCACTTCATACGGCAGACTCAGACACTCACAGATTTTTTCGGCAGTCTGCTGGGCATTCGCTATATGGTGAATATTTTGTAATAAAATGACAAATTCATCGCCACCAATACGGCCAACGATATCGGCCCCACGCAAACATTGTCGAATACGATTGGCTACCTGTTGTAATAATAAATCACCAATGGCGTGGCCGTGCTGATCATTGACGGGTTTAAATTTATCCAAATCCAGAAATAATACCGCCAACGCCTGTTTCTCACGCTCGCTTAATACGATGGCTTGATTTAGATGCTCGGTAAAACTGGCACGGTTGGGAAGGCCGGTCAGGGTATCATGATGAGCCATATGCAACATGTGCTGCATCATTAATTTATGTTCAGTGATATCTCGGGCAATTCCAGTGAAGGAATCCACTTCGCCATTATGATCTAGTAATGGTGCAGTATTGCTGCGGTGCCAACACCAATGGCCATTAAAGTGCTTAATTCTATATTCAATGCCACCGTGTTTTTGGCGGCTATGCCTGATTTGTTGCAAAAGTCTGTGGCAGGCTGGGACATCATCCGGATGCACAAATTGCTTAAAATGATGACCGATAACGTCACTAATTGGATGACCAAGGATTTCGGTCCAATTGGGTGATACGTAGGTAAGCAAACCATCCAGCGACAATGAATAGATAATATCATTGGCATTTTCAACAAAGGCCCTGAACTTTGCCTCACTTTCATTCAGGGCGGCTTCATAGTTTTTGCGTTGTGTTATGTCATTGCCATAACCCGTCCAGACAATGGTGCCATCAGCTTCGCGAAAAGGGGTGTCATAGGCTTCAACCCAGATGGTGTGACCATTTTTGAGGATCATGCGAAACTCACTATGCCACGCACTGGCGGTTTCAGCAGATTGAATGCTTTCATTGATTACCCGTTGATAATCCTCCGGGTGAATCATTTTTAATAATATGGAGGCATCTTCGGCAACCTGTTGCTGGGTTACGCCAAATAAAGCTTCTAATCGTGAACTGGTGTAGGTGTATTGAAATTTACCATCAGGAGTTAAGCAAAGTTGATAAATAAATCCGGGCAGATAAGTTGAAACCGCACGTAAATGGTTAAGCAACTCATTATCTGTTGAAGTGGAACGGCCCTGTTTACTGTCAGGTGGAGAGTGCATCATGCCTAGTGAACACCATTTAGTTTTAATTCAATAATAAGCGGATGCTTTTATCGCTTCAAGTTTTTTGTGACACAGCGCACATTCGTTCAGCAGTTCCAGGCAGCAGGCAGATCCTTTTTCAAATGATCAATAAACACCCTGGTGCGTCTTGATAAATTTCCATAGGGATACATTAACCAGATCGGTAAACTGGGAGCTTGCCAGTCCTGCAGACAACGTTGCAATTTGACGTTCTGCTGACTGATGCCTAACTCAGCTAACCAGTTCGGATAAAGCCCCAACCCTTTACCCCGAGCAATGGCATCAGCCTGCATAACGAATTGATCGGCAGAGATCTGGGATTGCTGGGGAGGTAATTGAAATGGTTTTTCGTCAGGATGTTTCAATTGAATATTTTGTGTCGAGTGCTCCAGGGTATCAATCCACTTGTGTTCACACAGTTGACGCGGGTGATGGATTTCTTCGGCCTGTTGCAAATATTCCGGACTGGCGTAAATACCTTGTGAAAGCTGACCCAGACATTCATGGCGAAGGCCATTCTCTGTAACAGGACCCAGCCACAAAATGACTGACTCACCGATGGTGGCCTGAGGCAGATTGAATCCGGTGCGCATTTTAAGATGCAATTTTGGATGTTGCGTCATCAGCATTTCTACTTTCTCGCTAAGCCAGCGGCAGCTGAAAGCATTATGAAAGGTAAAATTAAGCGTTCCACTTACCTCAAGCTGCAAAGCATCCAGTGCTAACAGACTTTGCTGGGCAAGATCGATAAATTGCTGACAATACTCGGCAAATATCTGGCCTGCCTGAGTGGGTATAAGTCGATTGGATTCCCGCCGAAGTAATTGCTGACCAACCCGTTGTTCCAACTGGCTGATACGTCTACTTAAAGTGGATTTAGGGATATCCAACTGTTCTGCGGTAAACGTTAGACTGCCGGATCGAATGATCTCAACAAAGGCTGTCACCGCTCTCATATCTGGCAAAACTGCACGATCATTCATATGTAAGCCTGTTCAGATTTTTGCAAGCAAGTGTTTATGATTCAATACTTTTAATTATAAATAATAAGCATTATCATTATCATTAAGGGTTTTGGAGTGTAATTGATAAAGTGAATGATCGCCAGGGCTTGTTTATCTTTCATCTCGTCGCTGTTGTGAGCTGAAAGATCAAGCGCCAGGCTAATGCGTGATTCACTTGGTTTAAGCATAAAGGGAGCATGGTTAAGAAAGCATTAACACTAAGGTCTGTTAATCTTTCATAGCCGCCTCTGAAAGATCAACAGACCCAAGGCGCCTTATCGAAACGTTTGAATTGTTCCCCGATTTATTGTTTGTTTGCCCTTTCCCGATGTTACTGCAAAGTGCATCGGGTTTTTTTGTCTCTAAATCGTAGTGGGTACTTTATTCATCTCTTTTTCATAATTGTCGTTAAGTTACTAAAAACGGTAAAGCAGTGATGAAAAAGCAAGAGCATATAATTTCATCAGCTGGGTGTTTTCAGATCATCGTTATGGATTTCGCCTTTGTCATCGAGCATATCGTCATGCTCCTGCATTTTCCATGGTAAAATGCCTGGCGAGATATGAATGAAATGCAGATATTTCTCGAATTGATTTAGAATGTCATCAATGACTTCCTGCTGATCACAGTTAAACACATCATAGGCTGCGCCGCCTCGACGCATAAAGACTTCAGCCCGGTAATAACGCTTATCACCGTCTTCTTTTCTTGCCATCTGTGGATAAGCAAAGGTAGGCATAGCATAACCGCGCATACGTATTTCATAAATAAAATCCAACTCTTCTTCACGAATCACTTCTATATAAGCACGATGTTGAGTGTCATCAAAAAATACCGTAACTGGCCAGCCTTTCTCTTGCAAAACCGTTTCAACTTTCTGCATGGCAGGATGTGCGGTGGTTTTAATAAACTCAGCCACCTGCGGATAATCCGGATAATGAATTAATCCGGCTAAACGTTTTTTCCAATTACCCGGCCGGTGTTGCGAGCTATGCATAAAGGCTGACAAACTGGCTTCACGATGACCTTCAATCGCTAAGGCACGCCACATTCCAATTGCTGCCAGCACCATAATGATGGCAAACGGCAGGGCACTGGTAATACTCATGGTTTGCAAGGCGCTTAAGCCACCGGCAATTAATAATGCAGCTGCTACCAGACCTTCCAGAGCTGCCCAGAAAACCCGCTGCCAGACTGGCGTATTACTGGAACCACCAGACGCTAATGAATCAATGACCAATGAGCCGGAGTCGGAAGAGGTAACAAAGAACGTCATAATCAGAATAACAGTAATAAATGACACTATTGATGTTAGAGGCAAGCGTTCATATAACTTGAACAAGGCAATAGCGGTGTCATTCTGCACCTCAGTAATTAATGCGGTATACCCCTGATTCATAATCATATTGAGGGCAGTATCCCCAAAAATGGAAAACCAGATAAAGGTGAAAATGGTCGGCACCAGCAACACACCAAAGACAAACTGCCGGATAGTTCGACCTCGACTTATCTTGGCAATAAACAGCCCGACAAACGGTGCCCAGGCAATGGTCCAGCCAAAGATAAATAAAGTCCAGTTACCAATCCAGTCACTGCGAGTGTAGGCTTGAAGGTTAAAAGTCCGCTCAACAATATTGTTCAGATAACTGCCGGTATTTTGTAAAAAAGTTTCCAGAATAAAAATACTTGGCCCAGCGATAAAGACAAACAGCATCAGTGCTAAGGCCAACACCATATTGACGATAGAAAGACGTTTTACACCTTTATCAAGCCCAGCCACCACTGACAAAATAGCGAGCATGGTAATACCAGCAATAGTGACAACCTGCACAAAAGTACTGACAGGTATGCTCGGCCATAAATAATTCATCCCGGCGTTTATCTGGGCAACAGAAAGTCCCAGCGTCGTAGCGATACCAAATAAGGTCCCTAAAATGGCAATGACATCAACGATATGACCGATGGGGCCATAAATTCGGTCGCCGATAAGAGGATAAAGTGCTGAACGCATCGACAAAGGCAAGCCATGACGAAAAGCGAAATAAGCTAATACCAGACCGGTCAGGCCGTAAATAGCCCAGATATGAAAGCCCCAATGGAAAAAGGCAATTTGCATGGCTTGTTTAGCCGCATCAACCGTTTCGGGTGCTCCTTGTGGCGGAGAGGCATAATGCAATACCGGTTCGGCCACCCCGAAAAATAGCAAAGCAATGCCGTAGCCAGCTGAAAACAGCATCGCAAACCACGCAGGGAAGCTGTATTGCGGTTCGGCATGATCGGGGCCTAATTTGGTTTTACCCCAACTGGAGATGGCCACGGTTACGATAAAAACCAGAAAGAAAGCCACCGCCAGCATGTAAAACCAGCCAAAGGTTTTGGTCAGATAACTGAGTGTGGCAGCAAAGGCTTCGCCAGCTAATTCTGGATTGCTGATTGTGCCTATTACTAACAGTAACGTGATAATAACGGCAGGAAAAAAAACAGGAACCAGAATAGTAGATGGGATCTTTGACTCAACTTGCATGATCAAACTCCGATTTTGATTCAGATGAATCATTAGCGTCATGCAATATTAACGTGAAAGATTTGGCCTGATGCTGACAATGCGAAGTGATATAAATACGCTTACATCATCGGCATATTGCATGCTGGGTGCTGTTGCAGAAAAAAATCACCGTACAAACCGAATACAGTTTGTACGGTGAAGTATTCGTCTAGCCTTTAGGGCCAAGAAAGAACCAAATGATAAGGCCTACCACAGGGAATAATAGCAATATCAAAATCCATAACACTTTGGATAAGGTACCGGCACCACTTTTCGCTACTTTGAGAATGGCCCAAATAATGATGATCAGCCAAATAAGGCCTAACAGACCACCGACTTCAACACCCATTTTTCGCTCCTTTGCTAGTCAGATAAAAACTTAATTCCGCCTTAGCATAACGATAAATCGTATGCTAAACCAACTCTTTTCATGGCATTGCCGGTTCAATCACTTCGCCGGAGTATGCTTTTAAGCCACCACCCAATGCCTTATAAAGTGTTAACTGGTTACGTAAACGTGCCAGACGGGTATCAATTTGAGCTAACTGGGCATCGATATGACTGCGCTGCGCATCCAATACTTCCAGATAGCTGTCCACCCCGGCATCGTAACGGATTTGAGCTAATTCCAGGCTTCGATTGGTTGCTTTGGTTAAATCCTGTTGAGCATTTAGCTGTGCATCCAGGGTATCTCTTGCCTGCATTTCATCAAGAACCTCTTTGAATGCCCGCTGAATGGTTTCCTGATAACGAGCAATATTGATGTCTTTTTCTAACTCAGCGACATCCAGGTTTGCATCATTCACGCCCCAATCAAGTAATGGAACGGATAGCTGTGGAGAAATCTGCCACAAACGATTACCGCTATCACTCAGATCAGAAGGGGTTGAGCCTCCAATACCAATGGCTGTGGTCAAACTGATACGTGGAAAAAATGCTGCTCTTGCCGCACCAATATTGGCATTGGCAGCTTTTATCTGGTGTTCGGCCTGCATTACATCCGGTCTGGCCAACAACACTTCAGAAGAGAGGTTCACAGGTAAGTCCTGCAATAACGGATCATCATCTTCCCAATCAGCCTGCCAATGCTGACGATCCAGTCTCTGTCCAACTAACAACTCCAACGCAGTAAAGTTTTGATTGGCTTGCTGCTGAAAACTCGACTCGGCAATACGTGCTTCATGTAATGCTGTTTCAGCTTGTCTCAGGGCAAGTTCCGAAGCCAGACCGGACTCAAAGCGTTTGTTGATAAGTTCATAACTTTCTTCCCGGGCTTCACGGGTGGAGCTGGAAAACTCCAGCTGGGCAACAGTTGCCTGCCAGCTGAACCAGGCATCGGCCACTTCGGAAACCAATGTCAGCTGAATACTTCTACGGCTGGCCTCACTGGCCAGAAACTGTTCCAGAGCGGCTTGCTGCAAACTGTCAATCCGACCAAAAAAGTCTATTTCCCAGGCCGAGATTCCAACACCAATCTGGTATTCCTCATAAATTCCACCGCCGCCAACAGTCTGACTGCCGGAGCTAACGCCTTCAGATAAGCGTTGACGTGTGGCGCTGGCAGTGCCATCAACTGCTGGCAATAATTCGGCGCGTTGAATTTTGTACTGTGCACGCAATTGTTCAACCTGCAACACCGTGGCACGAAGGTTACGATTATTTTCCAGTGATAAAGCAATCAGTTGTTGCAGCTGCTCGTCTTGGTAAAATTCCTGCCAGCCAGTATCTGCAGCCAAAGAGGCATCCACAACTGACTCACTATTTTCAAGCATCACAGGATTCGCAGGACGTTGATAATCGGGAATCATTGAGCAGCCGCTAAGCACTGCTGATATTGTCATTACAGAAATCAGTTTCAATTTGGCATTCATGCCGTTTCTCCTTGAGATGCCTGCGCTTTGGCAGGTGTTTTACCAGTAATTTTTTTAGCTAATGTAAAGATCACTACAAAGAACACGGGAATAAAGAATATCGCCAGGCTAGTTGCTGCCAACATGCCGCCGAACACTCCGGTTCCAATCGCATTCTGTGCACCACTGCCAGCACCACTGGCCAACATCAGCGGCGTAACGCCCAGCATGAAAGTAAGTGCTGTCATTGCAATTGGGCGCAGTCGCATTCTGATCGCTTCCAGTGTCGCCTCCGTTAGCGACATACCATCTTCGTAGAGGGTTTTGGCAAATTCGACAATCAGAATGGCGTTCCGGGCCGATAACCCTATGGTGGTTAACAAACCGACCTGGAAATATATATCGTTGGACATTTCTCTGCTTAACGCGAACAGGACGGCGCCGAGGACACCTAATGGAACCACCAACATGACAGAGAAAGGCACTGACCAGCTTTCATATAAAGCCGCTAAAAACAGAAATACCACCAAGATCGATAAAGCATACAAAAGTGGAGCCTGTGCCCCCGAAGCGCGTTCCTGTAAAGAGAGTGCTGTCCACTCATAACCAAACCCCTCTGGCAATTGAGCGACCAGTTCTTCCATGGCTTGCATAGCTTCCCCGGAACTCAGTCCGGCTGCGGCTTGACCCTGAATATTCATGGCTGGTACACCATTGTAGCGTTCAAGGCGTGGCGAGCCGTATATCCATCGCGAGTCACTGATGGCTGATAAAGGCACCATTTCCCCGCTATCGTTACGAACATACCAATCACCCACATCTTCGGGCATCATGCGAAAGGGTGCATCACCCTGCACATAAACCCTTTTGACACGGCCTTTATCAATGAAATCATTTACGTACGTTGAGCCCCACGCCGTTCCGAACGTCCTGTTGATATCTTCCAGGGAAACACCAAATGACATGGCTTTTTGATGATTAATATCGATTTTGAATTGTGGGCGATCCTGCAAGCCACTGTGTCTTACCTGATGCAGACGGGGATCCTGATTGGCCTGCATTAACAGGGTGTCACGGGCTTTAACCAATTCTTCGTGACCCATGCCACCCAAATCCTGCAACATCATATTAAATCCACTGGCGTTGCCAAGCTCGCGAATTGGAGGCGGGGCAATGGCAAAAGCAACAGCATCCTTAAACTGACTGAAATAGCCAGAAGCGCGATTTGCTATCGCCTGGGCGCCTTGTTCGGCTCCAGTGCGTTGATCCCAGCTTTTTAAGTTCACAAAAATCAGGCCACTATTCTGGCCTCGGCCACTGAAGCTATAACCTATGACAGAAAATACCGATTCGACATTATCAGCTTCCTGTTCCAGATAATAATTTTCAATACGATTCATCACTTCGATAGATCGCTGCTTCGATGCATTCACCGGTAACTGCATTTCGGTAAATAAAATTCCCTGATCTTCATCGGGGAAAAAAGATGAGGGAAGTTGGGTGAACAAATAAGCCAGCCCTGCTACTATCAATACGTAGATAAGCATAACGCGGGCAGAGCGTTTGATCAGATAGCCGACTGCACTCTGGGTGCCCCTGCTGGTCTTTTCAAAGCCACGATTAAACCAACCAAAAAATCCCCGTTTTTTGGCCGGATCATGTTGGGCATCTTTTAATAAAGAAGCACACAGAGCTGGGGTGAGCGTTAACGCAATTAGCAGTGATAAGGCCATTGCTGATACCACCGTGATTGAGAATTGCCGGTAAATGACCCCGGTTGAGCCTGGGAAAAAAGCCATCGGAATAAAAACGGCAGAAACCGTTAACACAATACCGACCAGAGCACCGGTAATTTGATCCATTGATTTACGAGTAGCTTCTTTTGGGGATAAACCATCTTCATGGATAACACGCTCAACGTTTTCCACCACCACGATGGCATCATCCACCAATAGTCCGATGGCCAGCACCATAGCAAACATGGTCAGCATATTGATGGAGAAGCCCAACACAAACAGAATGCCAAACGTCCCCAAAATGACGACCGGAACGGCAATGGCCGGAATAAGCGTGGCACGAAAATTCTGCAAGAACAGATACATGATCAGAAACACCAGGATCATGGCTTCTATCAGTGTTTTGACCACCCCTTCAATAGAGATTCTGACAAAGGGAGTAGTGTCGTAGGGATAGGTGACTTCCAGGCCTTCAGGGAAAAACGGTTCAAGTTCGGTAATTCTGTCACGGATCATCTGGGCAGTTTCAAGTGCATTTGCACCTGAGGCTAAGGTTATCCCCAGCCCTGCAGCCGACTGCTTGTTGTATTCCGTTTCAAATTGAAAATTTTCACCACCCAATGAAACATTGGCTACATCTTTAATACGGATTTCGGAGCCATCCTGATTGACTCGCAGCAGAATGTTTTCGAATTCGCCGACCGTTTCCATCCGCGTTTCAACCACAATACTGGCAGCAATCTGTTGTCCTTCAACGGCAGGCGTTCCGCCAATTTCACCGGCCGCAATTTGCACGTTTTGCTGGCGAATAGCGTTAACAATATCCTCAGTAGTTAATTCATAGTTCGCGAGACTATTGGCATTGAGCCAAATCCGCATGGCATATTGCGAACCAAATAAATTTATTTGACCGACCCCATTTACCCGGCTGACGGGATCCTGAATATTGGCTGCCACATAATCAGCAATATCATAGCGATCCATTTTCCCGTTATTAGACACAAAGCCCAGTACCATTAAAAAACCGGTGCTGGATTTGGTGATCTCCAGTCCTTGTTGCTGAACATCTTGAGGCAATAATGGCATTGCGGCTTGCAGTTTATTTTGCACTTGAACCTGTGCAATATCCGGATCGGTATCGGCTTGAAAGGTGACAGTAATTTGTCCGACACCACTGGAATCACTGGTGGAGCTGATATATTGCAAGTCATCCAGTCCAGTCAGATTCTGTTCGATAACCTGAATAACTGAATCTTCAACCACTTTGGCCGAAGCGCCGGGATAAGCCGTACGAATTTCAATCGCTGTTGGTGCGATACCAGGATATTGCGCGATCGGTAGTTGGAAAATCGACAGCAAGCCAGCCAGCATGATTAAGATCGCGATAACCCACGCAAAAATAGGCCGATCAATAAAAAAACGTGCCATGGTTACTCCTCAGTTTGCGGGTTGGTGGTGTCAGTTTCAATGTCAATTTCCACGGCAGAATCGACGGCAATTTTCTGTAAACCTTCTACAACCACTTTTTCACCACCAGTTAGCCCTTCCAGGACCAACCAGTTATTCCCAATAGACTGCTTTACTTCAATAAGGCGTTGTTCAACCTTATTTTCACTATTTACCAACATCACACTTGCCTTACCTTCCCGAGAAAATGCGACAGCTTTATGTGGAACTAAGATGGCATCCTGCATTTTCCCTTCTTGCACTTCAGCTTTCACATACATGCCTGGCAACAGAAGGCCTTCCGGATTGGGAAATTGTGCCCGCATGACCAGGCTGCCAGTGTCTTCATTCACATTCACTTCAGAAAATTGCAGCGTGCCAATGTGTGAGTAGATCGTTCCATCTTCCAGTTTTAACCGGACTTGAGTCGCTTCTTCATTCGTAATACCCCCCGACATCAATTGTCGGCGTAATTGCAGTATTTCTTTTGATGCCTGAGAAATGTCGACATAAATTGGATCGGTTTGGGTAATAGTGGCTAAAGGTGTCTCTTGCTGCGCCGTCACCAAGGCGCCTTCTGTAATATTAGAACGTCCAATCCGACCATCAATCGGGGCCTTTACCTTGGTATAACGTAAATTTATTTCAGCTGTTTGAATGCTGGCCTGTGCAACAGCAACTTCTGCCTGGGACTGTAGATAGGATGCTAATGCATCGTCATAATCTTGTTGGCTAATGGCTTTGTTATCAATCAATCCTTTAAAACGATCGGCGCGCGCTTTTGTCGACTGAATGTTGGCTTCCGCCCTGGCCAGCTCAGCTTTAGCCATTTGCAAAGCCGCTTGAAAGGGGGCTTCGTCTATTTGGTAAAGACGCTGGCCTGCATTAACATCTGCACCTTCTTCGAACAGCCGCTTCTCAATAATGCCATTTACCTGTGGCCTGACTTCAGCCTGTCGGAAAGCGACTGTTCGTGCCGGTAATTCCGTTTTGATTGTGATGGTTTGTGGAATCAGGCTCACTACATCCACTTTCGGAGCCGCTTGCTGTGTATTTTGCTGGGCATCTTCCGAGTCGGAGGATTGGCATGCTGCCATATTGAGCGTCAATAAACTTATCAGCATCAATGTTTTAACAGATAAAAAATGGCGTGGCATGTACTACTCCTGATTTGATTGTCTGTCAGTATCGTCGTTCTGTGATGGCGAGCAGGCGATAGCATCCCAGCTGGCATCAATAATATTGGTCAGGGCGTCGTTATCGACTTTGATAACGTCCACTAAATGTTGGCGAGCGAGAAACAGATAAGGTTCAAAACTCAGACTGATGAGAATATCGTCGGATAAGTTTTTAATTTGTTCTGTAGTCCGTCCCTTTTCAAACAAATCCTTAAGTGGTTGAAGTCCATCCCATGCATGGCTGCGTTGGCACCGTAAGATATCTGGAGGCAGATGATCAAATTGCGCTTTACTATAAGTGATGCAGGGGTTATCAATGCAAAAGTGCCAAAGGTTGCAACACATACGACGATATTGTTGCTTAAGTGGCAGCTGGGGGTCATGTCCCTCAAGCGTTGCTTTTATGAAGTCATCAATTATTTGTGTATTGAGCTCACGAATCAGCTCATCCCGGTCTTTGAAATAAAGATAAATAGTGCCGGTCGCCACACCAGCCTCTTCGGCAAGTTGCTTAATCGAAAAACCATGAAAACCGTAATTGGCCAGCAATTTTAAGGAGGCACAGAAAATAGCTTCACGCTTATCGGCAGTGCTTTTGGCTGGTGACATAGATGACTTATTATGAATGAACGTTCATTCATAATATACATGAGCTAAGTTAAGGTAAAGTTAACGTAAGACACTTTTTTATAGGAACGTGTCCTGGATAAGCGCTTCGGATGAAATTAATTGATCATAAATAGGTTTTAAACGCTGTCTATCTGCTTCCACCAATGAAGATTGATCTGTCCGCTGTTTCATCAGCTGTAAATGACGTGATACTTCTTCTCCAAAGACTTCCGGTGCGATCATATTTAAGGCCGCAAGTGCTTGCTGCAAGCGAAGTTGCACCTCAATCATGTTGGCTCCATCACGTTCGATTGGCCTAAAAAGATCATCCAGCAGATCACCAAGTTCCAGTTCTGGCACCCGTACATGGCGATAGATTATCTGCTCATCGGTATCAGCAAATTTATAGTCTTTCCAGGAAATAAGAATTCGAAATCCACGATTGATAACATCAATAGCGGTACCGGGATCATTGACTGCAGGGGAGAGTGCTCGTGAGGCAATTTCAGCTAAAACGGACAAACCAAAGCGGGGATCCTGGTCAAAGGAGCGTTCATTGCCTAATGTGACAGCAGAACAGATTTTAGCAACCATCTCATCACTGGTCTTTGTGTTTATCCAGACAATAGGCTTGGCTGGATGCACAAATTTACCCGGTAATGCCAGCACACCTATTTCTGCCTCATATTGTTTGGCGTAATCATTTAATGCACCAACATCAATATGTCGGACATAGCCAATGCTATTGGCGTAAATAGCATGGGCATTGTCAGGAATGTGATTTTTTTCAATAAGCCTTTTTGCTCCCAGAGTTGGATGTTTAATACGTTGAGTAATAGTGTTGGAAGCCGCATTTTCTACCCTTTCAGTAGTTTCTCCCACGCGACCGAGTTGAGAGAGATGTTCAATCCAGCGAAGAATAGTAATGACAATCAAAATAATCACACCGATGGTCACGACAAACAAAATCAAGCGACCATTTTCACCATATTGATCGGTGCTCAAAGCAATGATACCGACCAGACTATATAAAAAAGAACCAATAAAAGTAGCTAAAACATTCTGAGTAGTGGTGTCCTGTTGCACTAGTTTGGTAGCACGAGGTGTTACGCTGCTGCTTGCTGCAGTATATGCCGCCACCATTACGCTTAATGAGAATGTCGTAACCGCCAGCATACTGGATGCCAGAATATCCAGTATTTGCCCCACCGAGTCCGCCCCGACACTAAAAGGGAATGGGTCGTTAATCATATGTTGTACAGGAATGGCAATCAGTGCTGTCGCTACCGCCAGTAAGGCAAAAAGTGAGGCACGGATCCATAATGTGCGGGTGAGTTGTGAGAGTAACCATTGCCATTTAGAGAGCATGCTGTTGAATTTCCTTAAATAAACTTTATATCAGTTTGTCCGCGATTAGAGAATAAAATCAACTGACATAAAAAAACCACTACACCGCATGGCGGTATAGTGGTTTCATTTTTATATTAAAGGGGCTGTTAGGGTGTGAAGGAAGAGCCACAGCCACATGTAGTAGTGGCATTAGGATTGCGAATCACAAATTGGGACCCTTCAACACCATCAGAATAGTCAATTTCGGCACCCACCAAATATTGGTAACTTGCCGGATCAATCAGCAGGGTAACGCCATCTTTTTCTACTTCAGTATCACCTTCACTGACTTCTTCTTCAAATGTAAAACCGTATTGAAACCCGGAGCAACCACCACCAGTGATAAATACGCGCAGTTTTAATTGATCATTACCTTCTTCGGCAATGAGTTCGCTGACTTTTGACGCAGCCGAATCGGTGAATAGAACTGGACTTGGCATTTCGCTCGTCATTATTTACTCCGTTGATATCTAAGATAGTTCATTTATTATCCAATTCTGACTAAAATAGTCAAGTATTAGGACCTCTTTATCTTTAAGCGCTACCAATTATTGAGGCCGTTTTTCAGTCACAACAGAGGCGGCTCTGAAAGATCAACAGCCCTATGTCTGTTGTTCAAGGTTTAAATTGGGATCGGTTTGGGAATGTTCAAGGTTCAAATCGGTTTCTTCCGCCTCACCAACATGAATCAATTGCCCGTTGACTTCACTGCCAACAGCCATTTCCAGCAGCTTATAAAAAACATTGCCATTGATACGTGCTTTATTGGCCAGTTCAATATGTTCAACTGCATATAAATTGCCTTTGACATCACCATTGATAATTTGAAATGGCACCCGGACTTCGCCTTCTATACGGCCTTTTTCGCTCAGTGTTAATAATGCGGGCTCACCTTCATCAGCGATAATATTACCAGTGATTACACCATCTATCCGTAAACCACCACTAAAGTGAATATCGCCTTTGAGATGGGTGTTCTCACCAATTAATGTGTCAATTCGGGCGGCCTTACGCCGTTTATTTTTTTTGCTGCTGAACATGAATTACCTCATTGCCCGACGGGTGTTTCTGTTTGCCAATCAAAGCTGCGTGAAATTAGTATTTTGTCTTTCTGGCGCAAACTGACGCTGATTTGTTCAGGATCTGACAATTCACCAAGATTGAAGACACCCTCAATAATCTGAACATGACGGAGGTTAAGTGGATGCTCAGTGATGTTGAGATCGACCGCTTTGGCCTCGTCGCCTTCACCTTCAGTATTTTGCAATCTGATGATCACCTCGCCGGTAATCGGTTCGCTGATATTTTTACCCTGGGTAATGACCAGCCGATAGCGAACCTGATCTGAGTTCTCGGTTTCTGGACGTAACTGTAAATCGCGGATTTGCAGTTCACTGGTACTGTTACCTTGGGTAATATTTTGATAAAAAAGCAATTCTTTATTCAGTTCAATTACTTTCTTTTGCAGTTGTTGCAATCGATTTTGTAATTGCTGGGCTGTTGCCTGATGCATGGCCTGGACTTGTTCCTGGTTTTGCAGTAGCTCCGACTGTTGCATCAGCTGAGTTTTCATTACAGCAAGCTGTTCCGTCATTTGCTGATTTTGCTCGATCAGCTGGGCTGTATCGCCGCTGTCACGATTAAACCAATACCACTGGAGAAGTCCACTGATAACGATAGCGATTATTAACCAGACAACAAAGCGCAGAGGCCGCTTTGGTTTTATAACGTAACTATCGAGAGGCGAGCTCATCAGGGGAGGGTTGCTATGTGGTTAATGCCAAGACGTTCATCAAGACCGAACATGATATTCATATTTTGTATCGCCTGTCCTGATGCGCCTTTAACCAGGTTATCAATAACCGATAACACCACAACAGTATCAGCATTTTCAGGTTGATGTACGGCTATTCTGCAGACATTGGCACCTCGTACACTTCTGGTTTCAGGATGTGAGCCTGCGGGCATCACGTCGACAAAGGGTTCATCAGCAAAACGTTGCTCAAATAAACTTTGAAGATCGGCTGATTTGAGCAGCTGGCTATACAAAGTCGCATGAATACCACGAATCATCGGTGTGAGATGAGGCACAAACGTCAGGCCCACTTCTTTGCCATGCATCTGATTCAGACCCTGACGAATTTCAGGTAAATGACGATGCCCAGCAACGGCATAGGCCTTCATATTTTCACTTGCTTCGGTCAGCATCGTGCCAAAACTGGCTTTGCGTCCGGCCCCGCTGACGCCTGATTTGGCATCGGCAATCAAATGTTGTGGATCAATCAGGCCTGCTTCCAGTAAAGGCATATAGCCTAACTGGACGGCAGTTGGATAACACCCGGCGACTGCCACTAGTTGTGCTTCGCGAATGGCTTCACGATTGAGTTCTGGCAACCCATAGACCGCCAGTTCTGCCAAGTGTGGACAGGTATGGGGCGTGTTATACCATTTCTCCCACAACGGGATATTCTTCAGCCGAAAGTCAGCCGATAAATCAATCACCCGAACTCCACGGTCAATTAACGATGGCACACTTGCCATAGCAACGGTATGTGGTGTGGCAAAGAAAACCACATCACAGGTCGATAATGCCGCATCATCTGGAACGGTAAAACACAAATCAACATGGCCACGAAGGTTCGGATATAAATCACTCACCGGCATACCGGCTTCGCTGCGCGATGTGATGATCTCCAGGGAGACCTGCGGATGAATGGCTAATAAGCGAAGCAGCTCAACTCCGGTATAACCCGTGCCACCGACAATTCCTACTTTAATCATACGAATTCTTTGTTTCTAGTCAGGCCCCCATGATAAAAGAGCTGCTGCGAAATCTAAAGCTTTACCTGATTAAACTGTTGCTCTAATTCGTATTTGCGGTTCAGGAAAAAAAGACTGGAATAAGGTGTCTTAGGCACAAACTGTAACTTATCAATAAAATAAATCTCAGGCTTATGTCCGGTATTATGTTGAAATAATTCAGCCAGGAGCGGAAGAAGCTGCGGATCACCAAGATCGGTTTTAACCGTTTGTGACTTCAGGTTTAATGCCAGTTGAGCACCCGTAATTTGCCAAATAACCGAAAAAGGAGCTGGTTCAGATCGTGAAGGTTGGATCGGATTTATTTGCCAGCGCTGTTGCTGTCTTAAAAGTTGATAACAATCGCATTGCACTACCGCGTCACCCACGCTATTACGAATAAACAGTTTCAACTGGGCAAGGATTTGCGCTTCCGTTAATGATGGATAGGCAAACTGCTGCAGATGTCCGAGTTCATCAATGACATAGATCTCTGTGGTTTCTGTCATGCGATAGGCAAACAAACTTACCGTCTGCGGTTGTTGATATAGCAGCATCGAATTGAGCAGATTGTCACTATCCAGGTAGCTATCGACGCGAGTCGGCAGGTACTGTTTTTGTTCTTCAGCGAGAGCATGGTTGAGGTCTTTTTCTGCTGCAAATTGTTTTATTTGCAGTTGATCATCCTGCCACTGCAGCTGAGATAGACGGTCTCCCAGCAACATCAGGTACCGACCTTGCCGTGGATGATATTGATAATGGGTCAATACGGCGTCAAACAGTTGCTGCAAACGGGTATTAATCGCCTGACCAAAAAAGCCGGTGGCGCACCAGCATGAAATATGGCTGCTCAATTGGGCGGTTGGCTGCGATTTAAGTACCTGACGGAGTGCTTCAGTGATTGCATTATCGCCGTCAAAACGGTAATGATGCCATTGTCCCCAACTGGTATAGATCAACAGATCCAGACTGCTGACCAGATTCTGTCTGTTTGAGGTATAGCTTAAGGGATCATTGTTCAGACTGGCCATCTGTATCGGACCACTTTGCTGGATATCATTACCGGCCGTTTGCAGATTGGCAAACAGCATTAAACGTTCCGCTTTGGCCGGTTGCAGAAATACTTCCTTGCTCATGACCCTCTGATGCAACGGTAATGCTGATTTCAACAAGTTCTGGGTCAGTTCAAGTACCAGATTAATATTTATCTGCTGTTTTTGATCGGCCACTCTTAACCAGCTGCGTGTGGTCAAAATATGATTGCGAACGGCCCATACCAGAAGATATGTCAGCGATTTATGCTGTTTCAGACCAACCTGTTTTGCGTCATTAAGCGGTATTGAGCTGAGTTTCCATTCCGTTTGATCAGTGAACCGGAAAAGGTAAAGTTGTTCCGGCCCATCGGTCATTTGCAACGCAGTTGGTAACTGTTCAATAACTGACTCGGTGGTGTCCAGCGATTGCGCGAGTGCTTTTTCCAGCACATTAAGCTGGCTCGCATCACTGATCAGGTGCTGTTTGGCAAACTGCTGCAGATCTAACACAAATTCCTGTAGTTTGGGGCTAAGATTGGTCCACCATTGATGACGTTGGGGATAATCCCAGGCCGAACGGTTATCTTCTTTTTTCAATGTTTCGGCCGACCAGTTCCAGTCTTTGTAAATGCTTTGCAGGCTATGGCGGCGCCAGGCAAACTGGGGATGTTTTACCTGTTGGGATAAGCGTTCTCCACACAAAGCATAATAAGCCTGCCTTGCAAGGAGTTGATCATCATCCGCTGCATTTCTTTCTATTTCGGCCAGTTTGAGACTGGCTGGTTCTACTTGCAGACTATCGGTTTCACCATGCTCGACCTTTGCTTTATAGCGGTCAGACAAATGCACAATCTCAGGAAACAATCTCAACTGAGACTGCATAAAGATTAAATCCAGTAATGCTGTTACATCGCCATCAATAGCTTTGCTAAATATCTGGCAGGCTTGATTAAACAGGTGCTCAGGCTGGGGGGAGCGATCAAACCCAAAGTTCAGTAAACTGATTTGGGTTAAGCCTCTTTGTGACAATAACCTCTCAGCAATTTGCAAATATGTCTGATGTTCTTCACTGGTAATTAACCACCAAAGCGGGGCGCTGCCGGCGACACACAGACCCTGTAAATAAAATGCTTCTCTTTCGGCACTTGAAATAGTCTCGTTTCGGCACTGCGTTTCATCCAGTAACCGAAATCGCAACTCAATGCCCAGCGTTGCCGCCCACTGAACAATACCGTCAACTTTGTTTTGCAGCATAGCCAGCTGATCAGGTTTTAAGGTGGCATGATGCACCAGCCATAGATCAAAGCTGGTGGGGTCAGGGTAGCGGATTTGTCCTGCGGGATTAAGCAAATAGATACCGCGTAATGCATAACGTCTTAACGCTTTGCGGCGATGACTGAAATTTCGATTCAGATTGATAGCACTGTTGAGCGCTTCGCTATCAGGTTGATAATCCATAATGCCAGCCGGGCAGTCATCACTGACATAACCCGGCAGCAGTTTATGGTTGATATGAAATAATAATGGCAACAGGCGATAGAATATCGCCTGTTTGTGTGGTGCCAGCTCTATTAAATGACTGATTCGGGCACGATTATGTGCCTGAAATATACGTAGAGCCTGGGCGCGATCCACAAGTTACTCAAACTTAGTGGCGGAAATGCCGCATGCCGGTAAAGACCATTGCAATGGCATGCTCATCCGCTGCAGCAATGACTTCATCATCACGCATCGAACCTCCCGGTTGGATTACCGCACTGATCCCTGCTTCTGCAGCAGCATCCAGACCATCACGGAATGGGAAGAAGGCATCGGATGCCATCACTGCACCGGGAACAGTCAAGCCTGCATCATTGGCTTTAATACCAGCAATGCGACTGCTGACGACACGGCTCATCTGGCCGGCGCCAATTCCTACCGTCTGCTGATTTTTGGCATAGACAATCGCATTGGATTTCACAAATTTTGCTACGCGCCAGGCAAACAGCAGATCAGCCAGTTGTTCTTGGGTAGGTTGCAGTTTAGTGACAACTTTTAATTCAGCTTCGCTGACAATCTGGATATCGCGATCCTGCACCAATAATCCACCTGTCACACGTTTGAAATCAAAATCAGTGGCAAAAGTCGTTGGGAAATCACCACTGCACAGCAAACGCACATTGGCTTTGCCAGCAACCACGGCTTTGGCGGCCTCACTGATTTTCGGCGCGATAATCACTTCAACAAACTGACGGTCAATAATGGCTTGTGCCGTTTTTCCATCCAGTTCACGGTTAAAGGCGATGATGCCGCCAAATGCTGAAGTCGGATCAGTTTGATAGGCCAGATCATAGGCTGTAAGCAAATCATCAGCGGTGGCGACACCACAGGGATTGGCATGTTTAACAATGACACAGGCCGGTTTGTCGTTAAAGACTTTGACACATTCCAGCGCGGCATCAGTATCGGCGATGTTGTTATAGGACAATTCCTTGCCCTGTAACTGGGTAGCGGCACCGATTGAACCGGTTTCAGCCTGCTTCTCAACATAAAAAGCAGCTTTTTGATGTGGGTTTTCCCCATAACGCATAGCTTGTTTGAGCTGGAACTGGCTATTGAATGTGCGTGGGAAGGCGGCCTTGCTTTTATCGGCCTGAATGGTGCCAAGATAATTGGCAATCGCGCCATCGTAGTGTGCTGTATGTTCAAAGGTTTTCAGCGCCAGATCAAAACGGGTGTGATCATCCGTTCCACCCTGCGATTGAATCTGCTCAATGACGCGCGAGTAATCAGCCGGATCAACAACAACCGTCACATCAGCATGGTTTTTAGCGGCCGCACGCAACATGGTCGGGCCGCCAATATCAATATTTTCTATAGCGTCTTCCAGCGGGCAGTCTTCACGCGCCACGGTGGCTTCAAACGGATATAAATTCACCACTACCAAATCAATTGGAGCGATGTTATGTTGCTGCATGATGTCGTCATCCTTGCCCCGACGACCCAGCAGGCCACCATGAATTTTCGGATGCAGGGTTTTGATGCGGCCATCCATCATTTCCGGAAAGCCGGTGTGTTCGGAGACTTCTTTGACGTTTAGACCAGCTTCGCTCAGTAATTTAGCCGTACCGCCGGTGGAGAGTAGTTCAACATTCAGATCTTGCAGTTGTTTGGCAAATTCAACAATGCCGGTTTTGTCAGAAACACTCAACAGTGCGCGTTTAATCGAGTTCATCAGGATTCCAGATTGGGATTCAGGCTTATTTACAAGCCGTATTGCTTGAGTTTTTTTCGTAGCGTGCCGCGGTTAATGCCCAGAATTTCAGCAGCGCGACTTTGATTGCCTTGAGTGTGGGTCAAGGCCGCTTGTAACAGAGGTACTTCAACCTCGGTCATCAGCATTTCATATAAATTGGCAGGGGAGTGGCCGTCCAGTTGTTCAAAATAGGTTTTCAGCGCATTGGTAACGCATTGATTTAAAGGCGCGTGTTGTTGTTCCGCGGTTACGCCCAGATCAATACAGTCAGCAAAATCGTCGTTCAATGCGTTATTCATGCGGCCAGAGAATCCTTTTCAGCGAGTTGCGCAAAAAATGCATCTGTAAAAGCCAGCTGATGTTCAGCCTTTCCCAGTGTATTCATTTGTTGGCGAAAGGCATTGCCATTGCGCAAGCCTTTGCTATACCAGGCTATATGTTTGCGGGCCATGCGCACACCGGAATACTCACCGTAGAAATCGTACAGTGTGTTGAGGTGACAAATCAAGATTTGTTGCACTTCTGTTACAGAAGGTTTGGCTAAACTCTCACCGGTTTGCAGAAAATGATTTATCTGCTGGAATATCCAAGGATTGCCTTGGGCAGCGCGACCAATCATCAAACCATCAGCACCGGTTTGTTGTAAAACCAACAAGGCTTTTTCCGGCGTTTCGATATCACCATTGGCAATAACAGGAATGGCGATACGGGATTTGATTTCAGCAATGGTGTCGTATTCGGCATCGCCTTTATAGGCATCGGCACGGGTTCGGCCATGTACTGCCAGCGCTTGAATTCCGGCGTCTTCGGCAATTCGGGCAATTTGTACTCCATTACGATTATTGCTATCCCAGCCAGTACGTATTTTTAGCGTCACTGGAACATCAACGGCGTTCACTACCGCTTCAAGAATCTCGCCGACCAGCTTTTCATGTTGCAGTAATGCCGAGCCAGCCATTACATTGCAGACTTTTTTGGCCGGGCAACCCATATTGATATCAATAATATGTGCGCCTTCGGCCACATTATGGCGTGCTGCTTCGGCCATCATCTGTGGATCAGCACCGGCAATCTGAACGCTGCGCGGTTCTGGTTCACCTTCATGGTTGGCCCGTAACAATGATTTTTTACTGGCCCATAACGCTTTATTAGCAGTGATCATTTCTGAAACCACCATTCCGGCGCCGAGTTTTCGGCACAGTTGGCGAAATGGTCGATCGGTTACCCCGGCCATTGGAGCCAGAAATAAATTATTTGGCAGTGTATAAGGACCGATAGAAAGCGCTTTATCAGCCATGACGAACGCCACTCAAACGCACCCATTCTTCCAGCACAACCGTGTTATCCATCTCAAACTCGGCCTGATAATGCTGGCTGACGGTATCGGCCTGCACATCCAGAATTCCCGATAACACCAGTTGTGTGTCAGGTCGGGTTAATTCAACAAAGCGTGGCATCAGTTCCATTAAAGGACCCGCAAGAATATTAGCTAGCAGTAAATCACATTTAACCGTTGGGCAATGCTGTGGCAGGTAGGTCTCGATGATCACACCATTACGTTGTGCGTTGGCCTGAGTTGCTTCCAATGCCTGTGGGTCAGTATCCACACCAATAACTTTATTGGCGCCCAGCAGGGCGGCGGCTATCGCCAGGATGCCACTGCCACAACCATAATCAATCACTGTTTTACCGATTAAATCGGCTTTATCCAGCCATTGCAGACATAACGCTGTTGTCGGATGCGTTCCAGTACCGAAGGCGAGACCCGGATCCAGCAGAATATTGACGGCGTAGGGCTGTGGCGGCTCATGCCAGCTGGGCACGATCCATAATTTCTCACCGAAACAAATGGGTTTGAAATTCTCCATCCATTCGCGTTCCCAGTCTTTATCTTCCACGGCTTCAAAACGATGATCAGGCAACTCGCCAATCTGGGAGCGAAGGGCCGTCAGCAGTGCTTCTGTGTCTGTCTCGGCATCAAACAGGGCAATGACCGATGTCGCAGACCATAAAGGCGTCTCGCCAATGGCTGGTTCATAGATAGGCTGATCAGCATTATCCTGAAAGGTAACCGCGGCTGCACCGCATTCAGATAGTGCATCGGATAATGACTCTGCCTGCTGCGGTGAGCTGGTAAAAATAAGTTGGATCCAGGCCATAACGAACGGACTTAAAGTCCGAGTTTCTTTTCAAGATAGTGGATATTGGTACCACCGGTCTGGAAATGCGTGTCATCCATAATGTCACGTTGCAGCTCAACGTTGGTTTTAATGCCTTCAATACCAATTTCTTTCAATGCAGTACGCATCCGCGCAATCGCTGATTCACGGGTATTACCATAGGCGATCAGTTTGCCAATCAACGAGTCATAATTTGGTGGAACCTTATAGCCACTGTACAGATGTGAATCCATACGAATACCGGCACCGCCCGGAGCATGATAATGGGTGACCAGACCAGGACTTGGCATAAAAGTACGTGAGTCTTCAGCGTTAATCCGGCATTCAATGGCATGACCACGGATAATGATGTCTTCCTGGCTGAACGATAATGGCATACCAGAAGCAATACGAATCTGTTCGGCAACCAAATCAATACCGGTGACCCGTTCTGTGACCGGATGTTCTACCTGGATGCGGGTGTTCATCTCAATGAAATAGAACTCACCGTCCTGATAGAGAAATTCAAAGGTACCCGCACCACGATAGCCAATGCGAACACAGGCATCGGCACAGACTTTACCCATGCGAGCACGCATTTCAGGGGTAATTCCCGGAGCCGGTGCTTCTTCGACGACTTTCTGGTGACGACGCTGCATTGAGCAGTCCCGTTCACCTAAATGCACTGCATTGCCATGCTCATCGGCCAGCACCTGGAACTCGATATGACGTGGGTTTTCCAGGAATTTTTCCATGTAAACCATATCATTGCTGAAAGCAGATTTTGCTTCACTCTTGGTCAGGGAAATAGCGTTGAGCAGATGCGCTTCACTATGCACTTCACGCATACCACGGCCACCACCACCGCCAGCGGCTTTGATGATAATCGGATAACCAATTTCACGTGCCAGACGCAGATTGGTCTGGTCATCGTTACCGAGCGGGCCATCTGAACCGGGAACACAAGGTACGCCAGCCGCTTTCATCGCTTTGATGGCTTCAACCTTGTCACCCATCATACGAATGGTTTCAGAACGCGGGCCAATAAAAATAAAGCCGCTTTGTTCAACGCGTTCCGCAAAGTCTGCATTTTCAGACAGGAAACCATAACCGGGATGAATTGCCGTCGCATCGGTAATCTCGGCGGCACTGATCAGCGCGGGTACGTTGAGGTAGCTGAGATTTGATGCCGCTGGACCAATACAGACGCTTTCATCAGCCAGTAATACATGTTTTAAATCACGATCCACATCAGAGTGAACAGCAACCGTTTTAATGCCTAATTCCCAGCATGCTCTGAGAATACGCAAAGCAATCTCGCCACGATTAGCGATGACAATTTTATCAATCATGTTGTTTTATCCGCAGTTTTTGGTTTGCCATAACAGCCGAAGCTGTCAGCAAAATTATTCGATAACGATCAACGGTTCGTCATACTCAACCGGGTGACCATCTTCAACCAGGATGGCTTTAACAATACCGCTGCGATCCGCTTCAATCTGATTGAACATTTTCATCGCTTCAATGATGCAAATCACATCACCGGCAGATACCTGCTGACCTACTTCCACAAAAGCAGCTGCATCGGGTGAGGGTGAACCGTAAAAGGTGCCAACCATTGGCGAGCGTACAGCATTGACTTCGATAGAAGATTTTGTTGCTGCTGCTGTCGCAGTGGTTGCCGCTTCACTGGCAAATGACGGTGTGCTGGGTGCTGCAGGTGCCGGTTGAGGCGCAGCAAAATATTGTTGTTGTGGATAAGCGGAGCTGGCGCGGCTGATACGAACAGATTCTTCACCTTCAGAAATTTCGATTTCAGCAACATCCGATTCCTGAATCAAATCAATCAATTTTTTTATTTTACGAATATCCATGATTAAGCCTTAAGGGTTGAGTTGTTTAGTGGCAGCTTGTAATGCCAATTCATATCCCTGAGCACCGAGACCGCAAATTACGCCAACAGCCAAATCTGAAAAGTAGGATTGTTGCCGGAATGCTTCACGACGATGCACATTGGAAAGATGTATTTCTATAAAGGGTATTGCTACCGCAGCCAATGCATCACGAATGGCTACACTGGTATGAGTAAACGCTGCGGGATTAATTAAAATAAAATCATATTGCTGGCGTGCTGCCTGAATGGCCGAGACCAATTCATGTTCGGCGTTGCTTTGCATTGAATCAAGTTGATGGCCATCAGCCTGAGCTAACTCAGCCAGGCGGGTATTGATATCGTCTAAGGTGGTGGCACCATAAATTTCAGGTTCGCGCTGACCCAACAAATTCAGATTGGGGCCATGCAATACTAGAAATTTCGCCATAATAAACACACACCAACACTGGAAATATAAGCCGGGATTTTGCACCAGCTAACGCTTTATTGTCCAGCTTTTTAACTAAAAATCCGGCTTTTTGTCGCTAATTTCGTCGAAATGGAGAAGTTCTTGCAGTTTTACTTATCGGGCCTGAAAATCCGCCAGATGTGCGTTCAACTGGGCGGCTGAGACGTGCCCTACCAGACGATGTTCAGCAGATTCTTGTGCATTTTCGTCAAAAAACAACATGCTGGGTGGACCAAATACCCGCAGTGATTTTAACAAGGCTTGATGCGCATCCGTATTGTCAGTGAGATCCACTTTCAGCAAAGTAAAATTCTGCAAGGTGCTGATAACCTCCGCATCACGGAAAGTCGTCTGTTCCATGTTTTTGCAATCGGTACACCAGTCCGCATAAAAATCGAGCATCACTGGCTGATTACTTTGCTCCAGCTGAGTCTGCAATTCCTCCAGTGATTTGACATAGGTAAATTGCAGAGCCGGTCGAGCAACTGTTGTGTCGGGAAAAAGACTCAATTTATGCAACGGTTGCAAAATGGATTGCCCGCCGCTGGCACTGCCAATCAGCATCAATGCACCTGTGATAAGCGATAACAGTCCCAGACCTTTCCAGAATTTTTGCCAACCAGTGGCTTCAATCGGCAGATTGTTGAGGGCGCCCAGATAGACTGCGGTCATCACCAGCAGGGCACCGCTCATAAACAGAATGGCCCAACCCGGCAGAATGCGATCCAGCATCCATATTGCCAGTGCGATAAGCATCACACCGAAAAACGCCTTAATATTTTCCATCCAGCGTCCGGCTTTGGGCAGCAGGGTTCCGGCTGAGGTGCCAATAATCAGTAATGGAATACCCATGCCCATACTCATCGCAAATAATGCCGCACCCCCCAACACCGGATCAGCGTGTTGACTGATAAATAACAAGGCACCTGCTAATGGAGGGGCCAGACAAGGCCCGACAATTAGTCCTGATAGCAGCCCCATCAATACGACGCCAGCTAATGTACCGCCCTGCTGACGGTGGCTAAGTTGATGCAATCGTTGTTGCAGACCATGCGGTAGTTGTAATTCATAAAAGCCAAACATCGATAACGCTAGTAATATCAAGATGCCAACAAAGCCTGAGATCACCCACGGATTTTGCAGCATGGCCTGGAGATTGCCGCCGAGTAAGCCGGTCAATACCCCCGCCACGGTGTAGGTGACGGACATGGCCAGTACATACGTCAGTGACAGAATAAATGCCCGGCGGGTGGTAATGTGTTCGCCCTGGCCGACAATAATGCCGGACAGAATCGGAATCATCGGAAAAACGCAGGGGGTAAAGGCCAGTAATAAGCCTAATCCCAGAAAGCCGAGCAGAATTTGCAACAGATTGTCATTTTGCAGGCGTTGCGAAATCTCATCCTGCTGGCTGACTGGCGTTGAAGACTGGAGTGAAGCGGGAGCGGTGGTTTGTACATCAATGGTTGCCGACTCACTTGCTGCGGTGATTGCGGGTAACTCCAGATCGAAGGTTTTGCGGGTTGGCGGGTAACAGATACCAAACGTTTCAGAGCAACCCTGATAATGCGCCGTTAATGTGATGCTGGTCGAATCGGACTGGGTGCGTATCAGCGGCAGATTGATCTGCACATCACTGGTATATACCTCGGATAAACCAAAATACGCATCATTTTTCATATCCCCGCCGGGCAAAGTAAATTCGCCCAACTGAACAGAATCATCCCCGGTTATTTCGAAGCGAATTTTATCCTGATACAGATAATTTCCTTCCATTATCTGCCAGCCTGCCAATATCGTTTTGGGATCAGTAACGACCACTTCAAAGTCAAAAGCTTCATCGACTTCAGGGGGAGAGTCTGCACTGTCGAAACCAAATTTCTCCAACAGACTTGGGCGCGCCTGTGCGGAAAAACTGCTGAGCAGCATGAGCAGGATTAAAAATTGTTTCATTACATTATCGCCACTGATTCATTGCAGTTACAGACCATTCTAACAGTCGAATGTTACACGGGTGAAAGCAACGGGATGTCATGTTGTCTTTAAACTGTAATAATTGCCTTCATTTTTGGCGAAACACAGGTGTCTTGTGGAAATCAAAACCCTTCATAAACTTGAAAAACAGGCCTACAAAAAAAGCCATGCCGAAATAGCCAGAATAGGCTTTGCACTTTTTTTCCTTGCTGCCATTCTGGCATACAGTTTTGCTACTTCCGGTGGTGTTCCCAATAATCTGTTTCTGGCTATTGCCGCCGTGTTCGGTGGTTATATGGCAATGAATATCGGTGCCAACGATGTGGCCAATAACGTTGGCCCAGCGGTGGGCTCCAAGGCGCTGACGATGGGTGGCGCCATTATGATTGCAATGATTTTTGAGGCTGCTGGCGCCTTTATTGCTGGCGGTGAAGTGGTGTCAACCATTAAAGGCGGCATCATTGATATCAAGCAATTTGGTATCGATACTGAAACCTTTGTCTGGGCCATGATGGCCGCATTATTAGCGGCTGCTTTATGGCTTAATCTGGCGACCGTCGCCGGAGCGCCAGTATCAACTACTCACTCGATAGTGGGCGGCGTAATGGGCGGTGGTATGGCTGCCGCCGGCTTCGGTATTGTTGACTGGGGCACCATGGGTGCCATTGTCAGTTCCTGGATTATTTCGCCATTGATGGGGGGTATTATTGCAGCCGCTTTTTTATTGGCTATTAAGAAAACCATCATCTTTCGTGACGATAAAATTCAGGCCGCCTTTCGCTGGGTGCCAATTTATGTTTCGGTGATGGCCTGGGCATTTTCCACTTACTTGGTGATTAAAGGACTTAATCAGGTATGGGGACAATTTATTAATTCACTTAATGGCCTACCTCTTGTGGATTTTGCTCCTCAAGCCAAACCCAGTTTTTTTACTGCAGCGGTAATAGGCCTGCTGATTGGTGTTCTGGTTTTCTGGATTGTTAAAAAATCTATCGGCAGCAACCTGCCACAGATGAAAAATGATCGTGCCAGTGTCAACGCCCTGTTCACTATTCCCTTAATCTTTGCGGCTGCCTTATTGAGCTTTGCCCATGGTGCGAATGATGTGGCAAATGCTATCGGTCCTCTGGCCGCAATAAATGACGCCATTATGTCAGGTGGTATCACCGATAAAGCCGGTATTCCGCTTTGGGTCATGGCCGTGGGTGCGTTAGGTATTGCCATTGGTTTGGGTCTGTATGGTCCAAGACTGATTCGTACCGTAGGCGGTGAAATTACCGAGCTGGATCAGATGCGCGCCTATTCAATCGCTATGGCTGCTGCTTTGACCGTCATCATTGCCAGCCAACTCGGCTTGCCGGTCAGTACAACGCATATTGCCATTGGTGGGGTATTCGGGGTGGGCTTCCTGCGTGAATGGCTGGATGAATCCAATAAAATCGAACGCCAGATTGATCGCGAAAAAGCCGAAATCAAAGATGATAAAAAGATGCTTAATGCGTTGCGCGGTGAACTGAAAAAACTGGAGAAAAAGCCCTCCAAAACCGTGGATGAATATCAACGTATAACGGAGCTTTATCGGTTGATTGAAGAGGAAGAGTCCTCGCTGAAAAAAGCCAAAAAAGTTCTCAAAAAAGAAAAGAAAAACCTGTTCGTCAAACGCGATATGGTGAAAAAGATTGTTACAGCGTGGGTGGTCACCGTTCCAGCAGCGGCAACTTTATCAGCCTGCATCTTCTTTATGATTAGAGGCATCATGCTGTAATCAAACCTTCATTAAACTGACATATTATTTTCAGCTTATTTGTCAGGACGATTTGAACATGCTGAATAAACTTAAAGCATTGCCGATTGCGATTCAGCAATATCTGGTGGTGACCTTCAGCTACTGGGCGTTTACCGTTTCCGACGGTGCGTTACGCATGTTGGTGGTATTGTTTTTCCATCAACTGGGCTACAGCCCGCTTGAAGTGGCAATGCTGTTTGTTCTGTATGAATTTTTCGGCATTGTGACAAACCTGGTCGGTGGCTGGCTGGCCGCCAGATTAGGGTTAAACGTCACTATGCATCTGGGCTTGTTATTACAGGTCATTGCATTGACTATGCTGCTGGTGGATCCGCAATGGCTCACCGTGGCTTATGTCATGGTGGCGCAGGCGCTCTCCGGTATTGCCAAAGATCTGAATAAAATGAGTGCCAAATCCAGCATCAAAATGCTGGTGGCGGATAACGCGCAATCTACCTTATTTAAATGGATATCCATCCTTACCGGCTCCAAAAACGCCCTGAAAGGGGTTGGTTTTTTTGTCGGTGCGGCCCTGCTTTCCTGGATCGGTTTTCGTGGCGCCATACTGGCGATGGCGGTTGTACTTCTGCTGGTGTTGATTTTCAGCATCATCATGTTGCAACGCGATCTGGGCAAAGCCAAAAATAAACCAAAATTCAGTGATATCTGGTCAAAAAGTGCGCCGGTAAATCATTTATCGCTGGCACGTTTCTTTCTGTTTGGTTCACGAGATATCTGGTTTGTGGTGGCCTTACCGGTGTTTTTGCATGCTCAGTTACAGTGGCCACCCATTTATGTCGGTGGCCTACTGGCGGCTTGGGTAATTGCTTACGGTATTGTGCAGGCGCTTGCCCCTAAACTGACTGGCTTTTCCAGACAAAACGCCCCTGATGGCTATCATGTCTGGCTATGGTCCTTCCCCCTCTTTGTGTTGCCGTTATTGATTGCCGCCGCGGTGTATTTTGAATGGGCTGTCATACCTGCTTTAACCGTCGGCTTGTTAATTTATGGTGCTATCTTTGCGATCAATTCTGCCATTCATTCCTATCTGATCGTGTCATATGCTGATGCGGCCGGGGTGTCATTGGATGTCGGTTTTTATTACATGGCCAATGCCGCTGGAAGATTGTTTGGTACATTATTATCTGGCTGGGTTTATCAGGTTGCCGGGTTAGCAGCTTGTCTGGTCATTTCTGCCTTAATGATTCTGGTCGCCAGTTTTATTTCAAAAATGTTACCGCGTAAAGCCCAGACTGTATAAAGCTTTCAGCGTTGTTATCAAATTGTCATATTTAGCCGTTAAGCTTTACTCTTAGTAAAATAGTTCAGGAAAAAATCGGATATGAGCATATCGGTATTACTGGTTGAAGATGACGCCGCCATTCGTGACATGATTAATTTCAGTCTGCGTCAGGCAGGATTTACCTGCGAAGCGGTCAAGGATGGCGAAACCGGTCTGGATTGGTTGAAAAATCAACAACCAGACATGATTTTGCTGGACTGGATGTTACCCGGAATTGATGGCATCGAGTTTATCCGCCGTCTGCGTGCCAATGAGTTTTTAGCCTCCATTCCCGTAATCATGCTCACCGCCAAAGGCGAAAGTGAAGATATGGTTAAAGGGCTGAGTGTCGGCGCTGATGACTATATTAATAAACCGTTTTCCCCACCTGAATTAATAGCGCGAATTAAAGCGGTTTTACGTCGTTGTCGTCCGATGGAAGATGATGATGCCCAGAAACTGCAGATGGGTGAATTGGTCATGGACACCAAAAGCCACCGGGTCTCGGTGAATGGTGAACGCATTGAATTGGGACCGACCGAATTCCGCTTACTACACTTCTTTATGAAAAACCCCGAACGTGCCTATAACCGTTCCCAGCTGCTGGATTTTGTCTGGGGTGACACTGTCTATATAGAGGAGCGCACAGTGGATGTGCATATTCGTCGTCTGCGTAAGGCGCTGGAACACAGCGGTCATGACAACCTGGTACAAACCGTTCGCGGTGTCGGCTACCGCTTTTCTGCTGAATAGCAGGATTTTCTGATGCAATGGGATTATTGGCGTTTACTGACGGTACTCAGTCTGGCCGGTTTTGTTGGATTGGTTGTCGGCCATATGATGGCTTTCCTGTTTGTCGCTGCGCTTATTTACATTTTTTGGATGCAGAGCAAATGGAACCAGTTGCAAGCCTGGCTGGATAAGCCGAAGAAAAATAGCTCTCCGCAAGCCGAGGGGGTTATTGATGATGTGTGCCGGCAGATCGAACAGATGCGCGCACAAAACAGCAGCCGTAAAAAAAAGCTCACCGGTTATTTAAAACGTTTCCAATCGGCAACGGCTGCTTTGCCCGATGCGGTGGTCGTCATGGGCGAATTTGGGCAGGTCAGCTGGGCCAATACCTCAGCTATGACCTTGTTAGGAATCAATTGGCCTCATGACAACGGCGTCAGGGTCAACAATCTGGTTCGTGACCCGGCATTCCAGAAACTTCTTGAGCTGGAGAATAATGCCGAGGATGTCATCATCGCCGCTTCACCGATGAATGATCGTATCCAGCTTGAATTCAAAGTGGTGCGGTACGCCAGTAAAGATCGGTTATTGATCGCCAGAGATATTACCCAGACCCAGAAGTTGCAGCGTATGCGGCGGGATTTCGTAGCCAATGTGTCGCATGAATTGCGTACACCGTTGACGGTTTTGCGGGGGTATCTGGAAACCTTGACCACGGAAAGTGATCAGGAACTCTGGCAACAGGCTTTACCGATCATGCAGCAACAAAGCCAGCGAATGCATCTGATGATCAAGGATCTGCTGGCATTATCCCAACTTGAAACCGGTGAAAAGCCGTTGCAACACCGTCCAACGGATATCTGTAAATTGCTGCATAGTGTGGTGGAAGATGCCAAACGACTGGAACATTTTCATCAACATCAGATCAGCCTGCACTGCCTGAGCGAAAAATGGCTGATGGCAGATGCTGATGAACTACGCAGTGCAATCTCCAACCTGGTCTTTAATGCCGTCAAATATACTCCGGCAGAAACCTTGATCGATGTCAGATGGCATATTGAGGGCATTTTTGCCGTCATTGAGGTGAAAGATACCGGTGAAGGTATCGCCCAACATCATCTGGATCGCCTGACAGAACGTTTTTATCGTGTTGATAGTGGTCGTGCCAGGGAAACCGGTGGAACAGGACTGGGGCTGGCTATTGTCAAGCATGTGTTGCAACGACACAAAGCAGAATTGGTGATTCAAAGTGCTATCGGTGAAGGATCAAGTTTTAAATGCTGTTTTCCCGTCAAAAGCGTGATGGATAAAATCGACATTTAGCCTTGCTGAATACGGTTTGCGGCCATGTCACAGTATTGTCATATTACTTTCATATCCTTGTCACAGTTAATCGCGATACTGCTCGGGTGCTCAACGCGGTAAGCGTTGGAACTTATTTTTAACCCAAGGAGTTAATGACTCATGTTCAAGAAAAATTTTGCTATATATGGTGCCGCTTTGGCAATGACCTTTTCCTCTGCCACGTTTGCAGACGTTGATCCAAACCTGTCAGTTTATGAAAAAACCAGCGGTGTATCAGGCAGCTTATCTAGCGTCGGTTCAGACACTCTGGCGAACTTGATGACCTTGTGGGCTGAAGAGTTCAAACGCGAATATCCTAATGTCAGCATCCAGATTCAAGCAGCGGGTTCTTCAACTGCGCCGCCTGCATTAACTGAAGGTACATCGAATGTTGGTCCGATGAGCCGTGAAATGAAAGACAGCGAAATCAAAGAATTTGAAAACAAATACGGTTACAAACCAACCGCTATTCCAGTTGCAATTGATGCTCTGGCGGTTTATGTCCACAAAGATAACCCAATCAAAGGTATGACCATTCCTCAAGTAGATGCTGCTTTCTCTGCAACTCGTAAGTGTGGCTATTCAGAAGATATCACTGACTGGTCACAATTAGGTGTTGAAGGTCTGGGGTCAATCCAGTTATACGGTCGTAACTCAGTATCGGGTACTTATGGTTACTTTAAAGATAATGCTTTGTGTAAAGGTGACTATAAAAACAGTGTAAATGAGCAACCAGGTTCAGCTTCAGTTGTTCAGGGTGTGACTAAATCAACCAACGGTCTGGGTTATTCTGGTATCGGTTACAAAACATCTGGCGTTAAACTGGTTCCTTTAGCGAAAGAAGCCGGTCAACCATTTATTGAAGCCAATGGTGAAAATGCTGCTGATGGTTCATATCCAATGTCACGCTTTTTGTGGGTTTATGTGAACAAAGCACCTAATAAACCAATGTCTCCAATTGACCGTGAATTCATGAAAATGATTCTGTCTAAAGTGGGTCAGGAAGTTGTTGTTAAAGATGGTTATGTACCACTGCCAGCTAAAACTGCAGCAAAATATATGGAAATGCTGAAGTAATATTGCGAATTAAAATCACCCCGCACATTGCAAGATGTGCGGGGTTTTTTTATCTAATAGCGTTAATCAATTTGCCTGCAGATTGATTAGCAGTATTAAAATTAAGCAATCACCCTATTGCGTGCGTATTTCTTAAACGGAAACCAAATCAGATTATGGCTGAGCAAACTATTGAAAATAGCGTTATAGCTGCTGCTAATTCAAAAACGGCCCGTCGTCGGCGAAATTGGCGCGAGTTTAAAGATAAATTAGCCCGGGTTGTTGTAACTGGTGGTGGCATCATGGTGATTGTCGCCATCGTGCTGATCTTCTTTTATCTGCTATATGTGGTAATTCCACTGTTCAATAGTGCTGACCTGCGTACTGAACAACAATTCGAACAAGTGCCAACCAATAATGTTCATCTGACCCTGGATGAATATAATGAAGTGGCATTATCGCTGGATGAAAAGGCGAATTTACGTTTTTTTAATGCACATAATGGCAATGAAATATCCGCTGTTGATCTACCCATCCCAGCCGAAAGTTCTGTCAGCAGTTTCTCAGCAGGTAGTGCCTCAACCGGTGTGTTTGCTTATGGTCTGGACAATGGTCAGGCGATAGTCTTCCAGGAAAACTACAAAATCAGTTATCCGCAGGGAACACAACGACTGATTACGCCAGAAATCCAGTATCCCATTGGTGAAGAACTGGTCGAAATCGATCCACAGGGACAGCCGTTGCAGATGCTGACGGTTCAAAGTTATGACGACCTCACCACCTTAGTGGCGCTCACTGCTGATAATCGACTGGTTATGTCGCGTATTACCAAGGATGTGAACTTTCTTGATGAAACCGACTTTACACTGGACAACGAAAACCGCGAAATCCCATTGGATAGTAATGCACCGGTGTCAAAGATTCGGTTAGATATCGATCAGCGCGAGTTATATGTCATTCACAATGATGGTGATATTGCCTATTACGACGTACAAAACATAGACGATGTCAGAATGCTGCAGCGGATCAGCGCAGTACCTGAGGATGTTGAAATTACGGCAGCAGAATTTCTGACTGGCGGTATTTCAATATTAATAGGACGCAGTGACGGCCAGATTGACCAGTGGTTTCCAGTACGTGACGCTGACAATAATTACACCATTGAGCGGGTCAGAAGCTTCTCCGAACAGACTGCGCCCATTCGCAGTATTCTGGCTGAACAAGCTCGTAAAGGCTTTGTTGCGTTGGATGATACCGGTGATATCGGTATTTATCACACCACTGCAGAGAGAAACCTGTTGGTGGAGAATATTCTGGCCGACGCCAATGCCAAAATGGCCTTGTCACCTCGGGCAAATGGTCTGATAACGGTTGCAATGAATGGTGATACTCAGTTTCATGAAATTGAAAATGAACACCCCGAAGTTTCCTGGCATTCCTTATGGGAAAAAGTCTGGTATGAAAGTCGCAGCGAACCTGAGTATCTATGGCAGTCTTCTTCTTCCAGCAATGACTTTGAACCGAAACTCAGTCTTACTCCATTAACATTCGGCACCATTAAAGCGGCATTTTACGCCATGATGGTCGCCGTGCCGCTGGCGATTATGGGGGCGATTTTTACCGCCTACTTCATGTCACCGCGAATGCGTAATCTGGTGAAACCGACCATTGAAATCATGGAAGCCTTACCAACGGTTATTCTGGGGTTTCTGGCCGGTTTATGGTTGGCCCCGCTGGTGGAAAACAACCTGCCCGGTGTTTTCAGTATTCTGATCCTCACCCCCATTATGGTGTTGCTCACCGCCTGGCTATGGACCAAATTACCTAAATCATTGCGTCAGCGAATTCCTGATGGTTGGGAAGCGGCGATCTTGATTCCTATCGTTATTCTGGTCGGTATTATTTCGATGAAATTAAGTCTGCCATTGGAGAATCTGTTATTTGGTGGCGATATGCCGGGTTGGCTGGAATCAACCGGTATCGGCTATGATCAGCGTAACTCGTTAGTCGTCGGTATGGTGATGGGCTTTGCCGTTATCCCGACCATTTTCTCGATTACCGAAGATGCCATTTTCAGTGTGCCAAAACAATTGACCATTGGTTCTTTGGCACTGGGTGCAACACCTTGGCAAACCTTAACAAAAGTGGTGTTACTTACCGCCAGTCCGGCAATTTTCTCGGCCGTCATGATCGGTCTGGGGCGTGCGGTAGGTGAAACGATGATTGTATTGATGGCGACCGGAAATACGCCCATTATGGATTTCAATATTTTTGAGGGATTCAGAGCCTTATCAGCCAATATCGCGGTAGAAATGCCTGAAGCGGCGGTGAACAGTACCCATTATCGTGTGCTGTTCCTTGCAGCGTTGGTGCTGTTCTCAGCGACTTTTGTGTTTAACACCCTTGCAGAGCTGGTTCGCCAGCGTCTGCGTAAGAAATATAGCAGCCTTTAAACAGAGATCAGCATGTCTAATTCAACATTTAAATCCTGGTATCAAAGTGGCAGTCCGTGGGTCTGGCTTAATGCCGGTGCAGTTTCCATCAGTCTGATTGCGGTTATTGGTCTGGTTTTATTGATTGCGGTTCGTGGCCTCAGCCATTTCTGGCCAGCAGACATTATGTCAGTGGAATACAACGAGCCTGGTTTGGAGCCGACAGTTCTAATTGGTGAAAGAGTTGATCATGAGATTGTTCCTGCGGAAAGAGTGCCTTCTGATTACCAGCTAAAAGAAGGTCAGATAAGTGTTGAGCGTTACCTGCTAAAAATCGGTAATCGCGATCAATTCGGTCTGGATTTTCGCTGGGTAAACAAAGACTGGATGGGTGAGGTCAGCTATCCGGAAGATATTCTGGCTATTGAACGTCGTGAATGGGGTCATTTCTATGGTTATCTGCTATCCGTGCAGCAACAGGGCGAAACAGTAGCCGATGGTGACCAGGCCTGGCCAGAGTTTCAGCAACGGCTCGAACGTAGCAATAATCTGGTTGCTGAAATCAAATATATTGAAAAGATCGAAATTGGCAAAATAAATCAGGCACTTGAATCTCTGCGTCTGGATGAGAGACGTTTGGAGTTGGATAATGTTCCTCAAGATAATGCTGCCTATGCCGAGATTGAAGCTGCAAAAGCGGTACAAAATGAAAAATATGGCGAATTACAAACTCGACTTAACGATTTAAATCAGGCTTTGGTGCGTGATCAGGTGGTCATGCAAATGTCCAATGGCGATGAAGTGATCATTCCGATGTCGAAAATTGTTGATGTCGTGAAACCGAACGATATGAATCGTTTCGAAAAATTGCAGCACTATTTTCATGAAGTGTGGAAATTTGTTTCCGGCGAGCCTCGCGAAGCCAATACGGAAGGTGGGATTTTCCCGGCCATATTCGGCACCGTGATGATGGTGCTGATTATGTCAGTGATCGTCACGCCTTTTGGTGTCATTGCTGCAATTTATCTGAAAGAATATGCAAAACAGGGTTTTATCACCCGAACAATTCGTATCGCGGTCAATAATCTGGCCGGTGTTCCGTCAATCGTCTACGGCGTATTCGGTCTGGGGTTCTTTGTCTATTTCCTCGGTGGCAATATTGATGAAATATTCTTCCAGGCAAAACTACCTTCACCAACTTTTGGTCAACCCGGCTTGATGTGGGCGTCGTTAACGCTAGCTATTCTGACCGTGCCGGTGGTTATCGTGGCAACCGAAGAGGGGTTGTCACGTATTCCACGGGCGATGCGTGAAGGCAGTCTTGCTTTGGGCGCTACTAAAGCGGAAACCTTATGGCGCACGGTTATTCCAATGGCGGCTCCTGCAATGATGACCGGGTTGATTCTGGCGGTCGCCCGAGCAGCGGGTGAGGTTGCTCCGTTGATGATGGTGGGTGTAGTAAAACTGGCGCCAGCGTTAGCAGTTGATTCTGTTGCACCGTATTTGCATCTGGACCGCCAGTTTATGCATTTGGGTTTCCATATTTATGACGTGGGTTTCCAGAGTCCGAATGTTGAAGCAGCACGTCCGCTGGTTTATGCCACTGCATTTCTGCTGTTGCTGATAATAGTAGTGTTGAATTTAACGGCGATTAGTATCCGTAATCGTCTGCGTGAAAACTTTAAAGCGAGTGATAACTAATGGAAGCAGTCAATCAACAAAAAAACGCGGCGCGTGGCATTGATATCGAATCAATGAATCGTGGCCCGAAACTGAATATGGCTGATGAAAAGACCTGTATTGAAATTAAAAATTTCAATTTGTTTTATGGCGACGCTCAGGCATTAAAAGATATCAACCTGACCATTCCACGTCATAGAGTAACGGCTTTTATCGGTCCAAGCGGGTGCGGTAAATCAACTTTCCTAAGATGTTTCAATCGAATGAATGACTTGATTGATAACGTCAATATTCAGGGGCAGTTACTGCTGGATGGTGAAGAACTGAACTCGCCGGCAGTCAACGTATCTGATTTGCGTCGTAAAGTTGGCATGGTGTTTCAGAAGCCGAATCCATTTCCAAAAACAATTTATGAAAATGTCGCCTACGGCCTGCGTTTGCAAGGTGTAAATGATCGCCAGACGCTGGATAAAGTCGTGGAAAAATCGCTGAAAGGCGCTGCATTGTGGGATGAAGTAAAGGATCGATTGCAATCCTCAGCAATGGGTCTGTCAGGCGGTCAACAGCAAAGACTGGTGATTGCCCGTGCCATTGCTATCGAACCGGAAGTATTATTGCTTGATGAACCGGCCTCTGCTCTGGATCCTTTATCTACGCTTAAGATCGAAGAACTGATTTACGAACTGAAAGAAAAATACACCATCGTTATCGTCACACACAATATGCAACAGGCGGCCAGGGTCTCGGACTACACAGCGTTCATGTATATGGGGGAGTTAATCGAATTTGGTGCCACGGATGAGTTATTTACCAATCCGGGCAAAAAGCAAACGGAAGACTATATTACCGGCCGTTACGGCTAGGCTGCAGGTTCAGGAGATCCTTTATGGCTACAAATCAATCACAACATATTTCGCAACAGTTCGAGAAAGAGCTTCAAGATATCCGCAGCCGTGTTCTAGCCATGGGTGGAGTGGTCGAAAAACAGGTTTCGGGCGCGATGGAAGCTTTGGTTACCGGGGACGCTGACTTGGCTCGTCAGGTCATCAGTGGTGATGAAGACGTTAATAAACTGGATGTCAGCATTGATGAAGAATGTATTCAGATCCTTGCACTGCGACAACCCACGGCCAGTGACTTACGTCTGGTGACCGGTATTCTGAAAACCATCACCGATCTGGAACGAATTGGCGACGAAGCCGTCCGTATTGCGCGAATGGCACTGAATCTTGCCGAAAAGGATCGGCCGAAAAAGAATTATCGTGAACTGCATGCTTTAGGCCAGCATGTGTCAGGTATGTTGCATAACACTCTGGATGCCTTTGCTCGTTTTGATGTTGATGCTGCCTTGCAGGTGGCGCATGAAGATCGGCAGGTCGATGCCGAATATGAAAGCATTATGCGTCAATTAATGACTTATATGATGGAAGATCCTCGTACTATCAGCCGAGTAATCGACATGATGTGGTCTGCTCGTTCTCTGGAACGGATTGGTGATCATTCACGTAATGTTTCTGAACATATTATCTATCTGGTAGAAGGCAAGGATGTCAGACATTTAACCGTGGAAAAAATGGAAAAAGTAGTCAAAGGCGGCGAATAATTTCTCTCGGTGCGACTTGGGCCCGCCTCAATTGTGGAAGCGGGCTTTTTTTTGAACATAAAACGCAAAGTTCATAGCATCGATGGCCTTAGTCAGGCAAAATGCCATCACCTCCGTATAAGCAAACTGAGTTTATGGAAACACCTGAAGATTATAATGTACTTGCCGCTGTAGATCTTGGTTCTAACAGCTTTCATATGATTATTGCCCGCCTGAGGGACGGGCATTTCCAGATTATGGATCGACTGCGTGAAATGGTGCAGTTGCGTGCCGGCTTGAATAAGCAGAATGTACTGTCTGATGAGGCTCAGACACGTGCCATTGCCTGTTTGGAGCGGTTTGGAGAACGTATTCGCCATTTACCGGCTGGCAAGGTGAGGGTAGTCGGCACCAATACCTTACGCATCGCTGAAAACAGTCGTGAATTTCTCCGCAAGGCTCGTCAGGCCCTGGGACATCCTATTGAGATCGTCACGGGTGAAGAAGAAGCCCGGCTGATTTATATGGGCGTTTCCCGCTCACTGGCGTTTGATAACACCCGCCGTCTGGTCATGGATATTGGCGGTGGCAGTACTGAATTTATCATCGGCGAAGGACTGGAAGGACTGCGTCGTGAAAGTCTGGAAATGGGCTGTGTCAGTTTCAGTCAGCGGTTTTTCAGTGATGGCAACGTCAGTCAATTACGCATACAGGCGGCGCTACTTACCGCAGCAATCAAATTACGTTCCATTCAACGGCCTTATCAAAACCTTGGCTGGGTTGAGGCAGTCGGCGCTTCTGGAACCATTCGTACTGTGTCCAGTATTGTCACGGCGCAGAATTGGAGTGAAAACGGCGTTATCACTAATGAAGCACTGGATAAAATCATTGCTCACATGGTGGAAGCCGGTCATCAGGATAAGTTTCAACTGGAAGGCCTAAGTCCTGAAAGGGTCAATGTGCTGGCCGGTGGCGTCGCGGTTTTGAAAGCCTCATTCGATCGGTTGAAAATTGATCGCATGATCGTGTCGGATGGGGCATTACGTGAAGGTTTGCTTTACGACCTGCAAGGTCGTATTCAACATGATGATGAACGTGATCGCACAGTGAATTCCCTGGCGCGACGTTACCATGTAGATGAAGCTCATGCCGAGCGGGTCAGTAAAATGGCCGCCGAATTATATGAGCAAGTGGCTGACGAGTGGCAAATTAAGTCAGAAGAGCAATTACAGCGTTTGCAATGGGCTGCCAAACTGCACGAAGTCGGGCTGGAAATTTCGCATTATCAATATCACAAACATTCGTCATATTTAGTTGCACATTCAGATTTACCGGGTTTTTCCAGAGAAGAACAGCAGGCACTCGCTGCAATGGTGCGAGGCCAGCGCCGGAGTTTCCCACGTAAACATATCAAGCAATTGTCTGATGATATGCAGCAGTCCACGTTGCGATTGACGATTCTGCTACGTTTATCCCTGGTATTTAATCGTGGTCGTAGTGAAAAAACCGATACCCATGTTGGCCTCAGTCTGCATCGAAATACATTAATATTGACACTGCCTGAAGGCTGGCTGGAAGAACATCCATTGACCGAAGCAGATCTATTGCAGGAAAGACAGGAACTCAAGGAAATTGATATTCGCTTGAAATTTCGTGATTAAACAGGAATTTCAGCCCACTGCAACGGTCAACTTGTTACTGAGGAAGGGCAGAATTATGTGGCAATCATTAGCGATAATTGTGTCAGCTGCAATGTTGATGTCACCGCTTTATGCTGAAGAAATGCATTATCAAAGCGAGACCGGAGGAGATCGCTTGACGATCAGTCAAACCCCCGACGGCAAACACTGGGCTACACTGATAATCAGTGACAGACATACCGCCAGTTTTGCCCATAATGAACTGATTCTATTACAAATTGACGAGCAAACACCCATCTCTCTTGAGCATGACAATCTGAGCTGTGGATCGCCCGCTAAAGCAGACCAAACGGTTTTTTATGACTTTTCCGAATCTGCAAGTGCCTCGCTTGCAACAGCCAATCCCCAGCCTTTACCAAAAGGCTTCCAGCAGGTCAGACAGCGGGATGTGTTTTCTTCAATAATGGCAGACAGACGTGCTGAAACGGTGGATTTTTTGTTAAGTGACGCCTCACTCAGTCTTCAGCAATTATCTTTCGTTAAAACAGTAAAATTTCGTTTCGTTACCGATGATGGCCAGTGTCGCCAAGCTATTTTCAGGCTAAATTAATAGCCTCTTTTGCTGGCTTGTCTTTTATGACAAGCCAGCGAGCTCGGTTTAATTCGCTTTTTTGGGTTTGACCTCACCAATAGCACCATCAGCACGGGCTTTCAGGTAAGCATATAACTGATCAATTCCTTCCATTACCTGTGGATTGCTTCCCCAGGCTGGCATCATGCCAATTTGTCCCATTTTTCCCTCAGTAACTGAAGTTATAAATTCATCTTTGGAGATTATATTCAGGCTGTCTGCCAAGTTAGGTCCCGCCATACCCTGTCCATAGGTGCCGTGACAGCGAGCACACCAGTTTCGATAGAGTTTATAACCGTTATAGGTTTCACTATCCAGAAGCTGTCCATCGGTAACGGTGTAAGGTTGCTCTTCAGCCTGTATGAAAGGACTGAAAGCCAATAGGCTTGCCATCATCACTAAAGGAACGGTTTTTATTTTGTTTGTCTTCATCTTTTACCCCCATAAATCGTAACAATCAGGTTATTGAAGCGTAACCGAAACACTCATCACAACATCAAAGAACTTCGGGTTCAAACTCTTGCTGAAATCAACCAAAAGATCGCTATCGCAATGATCAAAACCTTAATTTAACAACAGAGAGGTGTAAACTTCTGCTTTTAAGGTTTGTGGTTGGGTAACATTCAAGCAATTTCAACTATCAGTTTCAGTTTGTTCATTTTCGTCATGGTTTTGTTCGCTCAAATGTGCAATAAACCTTTGACGTTTTTGAATAGCAACTTCTCTAACCTGTTGAAATGAGTTTAGACGATCCCTTAACTGGGAAAATGTGTATTTTGCTACAGGGCTATGGCAAATCACACAATAATCACAAGGTTAAAGTGTTAATCTGCCCACTAGAAGATTTTCAGGTTATATAAATGGATGCGCACATTACCTCTTTAGCTACCGCCTTTTTGCTGGGCTTGTTCAGCTCGGCACATTGCATTGCGATGTGTGGTTCAGTGATTGGTGCATTAACGTTAACGTTACCTGGTCATATTCGTGAGCAGCCTCAAAAAATGCTGCCTTTTGTACTGAACTACAATATTGGTCGAATTCTTAGCTATACCCTCGCTGGTGGATTGGTTGGTCTATTTGCCTCACCATTAGCTCAAATCAATGGATTGCCTTTTTTACGCTATCTCTCCGCGTTGGTGATGATCGGTATGGGATTGTATCTGGCTGGCTGGTTTCCTAAATTTGCGCATGCTGAAAAAATTGGTGCACCAATCTGGCGTAAGCTGCAGCCCATTGGTCAGAAGTTGTTGCCGGTACGAAACCTGAAACAAGCCTTTTTGTTGGGAGCGGTATGGGGCTGGCTGCCATGCGGTCTGGTCTATGCCGGACTTGCTGTTGCTGCCACAACAGGTGATATTTTTTATGCTGCCTCAGTGATGCTGGCATTTGGTTTGGGTACCTTGCCGGCAGTGATGGGGGCCGGTATGTTTGCTGGCTTACTGGCCTCTTTAGCGCGCAATCAATTGTTTAGAAAAATTGCAGGGGGGCTAATTATCTTTATGGCCTTAATGGTTTTATTATGGCCGCAAGCCGATCATCAGCATCATGAAATCATGGATCTTGAACCCATTACGGTGCCGGAATCATAAAATGCGTTGGATAGATATCAGTCTCAAGGTGAGCAGGTCAACATGACGACGGAAATGATTGGTCACTCACCGCAAATTACGCATATTCAGCGCGTGTTACCGATGATCGCGTTAAGTGATGCCAGCGTATTAATATGTGGTGCGACCGGAACGGGTAAAGAATTGGTAGCACAGCGCCTGCACCAGTTAAGTCGGCGAGCCGATAAATCAATGATGACGATTAATTGTGCGGCATTACCAGTACAGGATGTCGAAGTGGATTTATTTGGTCGGGCCAATGCTGATGGTGAGGTAATTGAATCAGGCCGTTTGTTAGCTGCACAAGGTAGTTCCGTGTTTCTTGATGAAGTTGATGCGCTTCCACTATCGGTACAGGCAAAAGTTTTACGCTTTCTGGAAGCCGGCGAATGTCAGTTGGCAGGAAGTCATAAGTTGCACGTCATTGATGCACGAATTCTGGCCGCAACCAGTGTGGATTTACCTGCTGAGGTTAAAGCAGGACGCTTTCGGGCTGATCTCTATTATCGTCTACAGGTTGTGCCTCTGGAATTACCACCGTTAAATCAACGCAGTGAAGATATTTCGTTGTTATTGACCTATTTTGCCAAACAGTTTGCGGGCAACAATGCACCGCTGCGGTTTTCAAAAGAAGTGATTCATCAATTACAACGATATGATTGGCCCGGCAATGTCCGTGAGTTATCAAATTTTTGTCAGCGCCTTAGTTTATTGCAGCCTGGAATTATGGTGCAGTCAAAGGATTTGCCATTAGAGATGCAACAGAAATCCTTATCCAGTGCTCAGCAGTTCACTCTTCCTGCTGAAGGTATTGATCTTGCCCAGCTGGAGCTGGACTTAATTGAACAAGCATTAGAGCTAGCTGCAGGGAATCGTTCCAAAGCCGCCAGATTATTAGGTGTTACGCGCGATACGCTGCTGTATCGTATGCAGAAATATGGCCTCTCGGACGACGCAAAATAAGCTTTAGAGTCTGAATGTTTTACTTTGGCTCTCGATAGCATTTTGACAGACAAACTGACCCGTAGTCAGTGCGAAAAAATCGTTGATGGTTTACAGTAGCGGCACGGCAACAAACGAGTAATCAAGCATGAAACAATATCTCGATTTACTTCGCGATGTGATGGAAAACGGCACCGACAAAGGTGACCGAACCGGTACCGGTACCCGTTCAGTATTTGGCCGGCAGATACGCTATGATTTGGTGGACGGTTTTCCATTGCTGACCACTAAAAAACTGCATATTCGCAGCATTCTGCATGAACTTCTGTGGTTTCTCAGTGGCGAAACCAATATTCGTTACCTCAAAGAAAACGGCGTATCGATTTGGGATGAATGGGCCTCTCCAGATGGTGAGCTTGGTCCGGTGTATGGCGCACAATGGCGGAATTGGAAGGGGGCTGACGGTAAAAACTATGATCAAATTGAAGCATTGGTTGATGGGCTGAAAAATAACCCCGACAGCCGCCGGCATATTATCAACGGTTGGAATGTCGCTCTGTTACCGGACGAAAAACAAAAGCCTTGGGAAAATGCCGCAGCGGGCCGAATGGCATTGCCTCCATGCCATGTTTTGTATCAGTTTTATGTTGCCAACGGAAAACTCAGCGCCTCGCTGTATATCCGTTCCAACGATTTGTTTCTGGGCAATCCCTATAACACGGCGTCATTGGCTTTTTTAACACATATGCTGGCCCAGCAATGTGATTTGGATGTTGGTGAAATTGTGCTCAGTATTGGCGATGCACACATATACAGCAATCACTTCGATCAAGTTGAAACGCAGTTGCAACGTACTCCCGGCCCGTTACCTAAATTAAGACTTCATCGTAAACCGGCCTCTATGATGGATTACCGGTTTGAAGATTTTGAAATCGTTGATTATGTGGCACAACCACATATTAAAGCTCCTATAGCGGTGTAATATGGAGAAAGCACAAAAACCTTTATATATCGTTTGGCAGGACAAGTTTTTGCAAAACGAATCAATCATTGATGAGCAGCATCGTGGAGCGGTGGCGATAATCAATTCGCTGCATTATTTCATTCAGCAGGGCTATGGTTTGCGGGATCTGATGCCTACCGTCAATGTATTGAAAAGCTATCTGAATTTTCATTTCAAAACTGAAGAGGGTATTTTGCATGCAATGCAAAGCCCCTTGCTGAAACAATACCGGTTGGATGAAGCAAAGATAATGGATGAGTTTGATATTCAATGCCGTCTGGGCTTGAGGGATAACGAAGCCCAGATCTTGCTGGTATTTCTAAAAAAATGGTGGCAAGACCACTTAAAACTCCACAAAAAAATTACTCCGTATTTGCATAAGTGGGAAGGTGATTACTGCCGTACAAGCTGATTTCTTTCAGGCAGAAGCCGTTTCAAATGCAGTTAAGATTCATTTAAGCAAGCAGGTTTATGCTACTGGATAATCGATAAAGTTGAGGAACATCAATATGGCACAATCAAATCTAAAAGCTTATCCGGTATGGGATGGCGGTGTTCGTTTATTTCACTGGGTAAATGTGCTGACTATTATAGGGCTGTTGGCTATTGGTTTAGTGCTGATGTTCAGTAAAGATTTGGGCATTACTGATGAGGGTAAGATTCTGTTGAAAGCCGCTCATATCTGGGTCGGTTATGTGTTTGTGGTCAATTTACTGGCTCGATTTGTCTGGGCCTTTTTAGGTAACCGTTTCGCTCGTTGGAAAGCTATCTTACCGTTTGGCAAAGTGTATAAAGCTCAATTTCAAGCCTATCTGCAAGGCCGTAAAATTGGGCGAGATGTGCATTTTCTGGGACATAATCCGTTAGGTCGATGGAGTGTTTTACTGATGTTTTTGCTGATGATTGGTCAAGGCATAACGGGGCTGGTGTTAGCAAGTACTGACTTATACATGGCCCCGTTTGGTTCACAAATGAAAGCCTGGGTGGCTGAGGATGAAGCGGCTATAGCGATGGTTCAACCCTATCAGAAACAGGGTGTTGATCCTATTGCCTATCAGGAAATGCGAGATTTCCGAAAACCCTTTCGCACACTGCATACCTACTTTTTTTATCTGTTAATGTTTTCGATAGTACTGCATATCTCAGCCGTTATCGTGGAAGAAAAACGCAGACGTAACGGCCTGACCTCAGCGATGATTACCGGTGAGAAAGTCTTTAAAGAAAAACCGTTTGATGCGGATTAACTAAATCGTTAAGCCGTATGGCGACTGGTCACCAGTCGCCGTGCCCGGCGCTTTTGTAACCAACGGATCAAACCGGTCACAAATAATATTAATGGTAAAAAGCCAGCAATAAACACTAAGATCCGGCCGGTCATGCCAAACACTTCACCGTTATGCAGCGGATGTAACCAGTGCATTAATACATCACCACCAGTGTCTTGTTTAGTATCACGAAGCGCCAGAATCTCCCCACTAATGGGATCAATCCACACCTGAGTTCGAGGAAAACGTCGACTGGGTTCACCCTCTTGATACAACGCAATTCGCCATGCTTTTTGGTTATTTAATCCAGGTGTTTCAACCCAGCGTAATTCTGCGTCAGGAAACCAATTTTTGGCGATTTCGACAGCCTGATCCGCCGTAATGCGATCAACACTTTCGCTATGGTTTAAGGCAATCTTTGGTGCACTGGTTAAATCAGAAAATGGCCTAACCAACATGGCCGCTTCATCGGGCAAGGCCAGTGCCGCCCCGGTTAGACTTAAAATCAGCAAAAACACTAAACCGTAACTGCCTGTCAGCACATGCAGATCATAATTAAATCGTGCTTTGCCAGATCGAAGCTGTGGTTTTAAAGCATGATTTAACCCCGCCCAACCCGGCCACCACAGCCAAATTCCCGAAATAAACGAGATCAACGAAATCAGCCCGATAATGCCAATCGCGATTTTGCCAGGTTTGTTCAACAGAAGACTGTAATGCAAATCGTAAATCCAGGTCATTGCATAATCGCCCCATAAACGGGAGCTGGTCACCTCCAGCGAGATCGGATCGACTGTCAGCATTAACGGTGCGAAATTTTTTCCAACTGATTCAATCGGGGTGTAATAACGCGCCATAATCGGCCAGTCTGTATGCATTGGCTGTTCGATTCGCCAGGAATTTTGCCGCTTCGGATGTGCTTGTTGCAAGGCATCCAAAATATCCTGTTGGGCTGGCATTTCGTAAGGAACGCTGGTGGGTTCCATTTGCGGATTGAGGATTTGATCGATGTCCAGATAAAACACCAGAATACTGCCAGTCAGCCCCAGCAATACCAGCACGGCACCGATACTCAAACCGAGGTATAAATGAATGCTCAGCCAGATGCGGCGGGCGTTTTTCATGGTGGGCTTTTATCCGAATGACGTAGCTGATTTGCTGCCAATAGTGACAGCGAATCAAAAAAAGTTATGGGCTAGAAGTCTACCTGAACTGAGCCATATACAGCACGTCCATCGCCGGGGGAGTGCAGTGTCAGTGTCTGAACCTCATCAAACCAGACATATTCATAATCGCGGTCCAATACATTTTTGAGTTCCAATCCCAGTTTTACTTTGTCAGTGAGTGTGTAACTGGCCGAAGCATTGACCAAAACATACTGACCAAATTTTCGTGTATCTTTCTCTACGTTCAGTTGGTAATTATCTTGCGCACTGATCCAACTGGATAGTTTCAGTTTGGGGTTGGCCTGATAATCGATACCAGCATCAACTAAATAACTCGGCACATGATCAATTTCATTGCCTTTTGAACCGGGTTTATCTGAGCCTGCTTTCAGTATTTCCGAATCCTGAAATGCTGCGGCAAACCACAAACCTAATTTTTCGGTGGCTTGTGCATTAAATTGAATATCGATGCCACGACGTTCAGTTTTACCAATATTTTCACTGTCATTATTGGCATCACCTAACTTTGTTTTGAACTCTCCTGAGGCAACCTGCTCCCAGAGCGCAACACGACCATTTAGCCAATCAGTCGGCGTAAATTTCAGACCGATCTCCCAGCCTTCGTTAATAGATGGATCCAAATCATCGGAGAAAACATTTTTCTGGTAGCTGGCGGCACCTGAAGCCACTTGAAAAGTTTTACCCCAATTGCCATATACTGCATAACGGTCGGTGAGCGAATACACAGCACTGAATTTTGGCTGACTGATATTGCCATAGTCATTTATATCACGATGCACACCGGCATCGTTCAAGCTGCCGCGAACCGTATCCACGCGATAAGCCGGTACCAGTTTTAACTTTTCGGTCGGTTTGTAAATGGCCTGGACAAAGCCCCCATAGATATCAAAATCAAAGTTTTGATCCCGCGTCTGCGAGGTCCGATTTCTAAAATCATCCACAATATAACGGCGGCTTTCATTGTCTTGAAACTCGGCGCTCAATCCACCCATCAAGGCGAACTCATGCGCCCAGCTCACTTCAGGTCGCCAGGTCAACGTGCTTAAAGCGCCTTTATGATCTTCCTGGGTGATGCGTTCATTATGATTACCACCGGCGGAGAAGGTTACATAGCGATATTCATCAAGCTGATTCAGATAGGCTTTGGTATTCCAGAATAAGTTATCGCTGAGATCAACATCCAGATGTGCACTGAATTGATTCATAGAGCGATCCCCTCCATCCGGGGCATTGTGAGGACGGGATTGTTCTGGATCATCGCGGGCTTCAAAACGGGTTAAATAACCTGCCTCTTCAGCATCGGCCTGACCATGGCGGGCGATAAAACCAATCTGAGCACGGCCACTTTCCGGTGTATAAAACCATTTTCCAGAAAACGTGCTTTTTTCGATATCACTATGATCACGGTAACGATTTGAATCTAGTTAACTGACCGCATAGTTTTGTGAAAAACCGTTGCTTTCGAGGCCACTTACAAATTGAACATGACGCGTATCAAAGCTGCCATAACTGGCACGCGCTTTATTATAATTGCCGCCTTGTTGGGTCAGTATGTCAGCATTGCCAGCAATATTATGTAATCCATATCGCGGGTCATTGGTACCGCGAACAACTTCAATGCTCTCAATCTCAAGTGGCGTCAGTAATTCAAGATAAGGCATATTGCCTGAATTCTGATTACTCGGAATTCCATCAATCAGCAATTTAACAGCATTAATTTCGCCTTCACCATTAAAGCCCCGAAAGGATATTTTGCCGGATTCATTCCCCATACCATATTGTGTGAGCATTACGCCTGGCATTTGATCAAACAATTGCCAGGTGTAATTCACGTTTTGATCTTCAATGCGATCCTGGCTTAATACATCAACCGATGTAGAGAGATTACGAGAAGTCAGCGGGCCAATATTGTCTGAAGACACCACCATACTTCCCAGGTTCAGACTGGCATCATCCAGCAGATTGGGAGATTCGGCAAAAGCACCATTGGCATAAATCACGGCAAGCGCCATGCTGATGGGTTTGAGTTTGTTTGTTATAGTCATGATGTTGGTCACGTCTAATGGAATGAATATGTTTTACATTCGCAAAAGCATAACCTTCTGCTGACCAACAAAAATGCGTGATATACATCAATAGTGTGGCAAAAGCCTGAATTTTAATAGGTCCTTCTAACAGTGCCCTAATTCCGCTAATGAAGTGGTTTCCGCATCGCCGACAATAATATGATCCAGCACCCGGATATCCACCAGATCCAAGGCACTGCGTAAGCGTTTAGTAATTTGAATATCCGACTGACTCGGCTCGGCCACCCCGGAAGGATGGTTATGAGCAAAAATTACTGCAGCAGCATTATGTTTCAATGCCTGCTTAACCACTTCACGTGGATACACACTGGCCCCATCAATCGTGCCTCGAAACAGTGGCTCAAAACTGATTAACCGATGTCGGGTATCGAGAAACAGACAGGCAAAGACTTCATGGGGAAAATGCCGTAACTGACGTTGTAGATAAAGTCGGGTAGTCGCGGCATCGGTAAACGCATTACCTCGTGTCAGAGTCGATTCCAGATGCCGAAGGCTCATTTCCAACACTGCCTGCAACTGCACAAACTTCGCCGTACCCAAGCCATGCTGCTGACAAAAACGGTGATGATCTGCTTCAAATAAAGCCCGTAAACCACCAAAATCAGATAGTAGTTTTCGGGCTAGATCGACAGCTGAAATGCCGGTCACACCGGTTCGAAGAAAGATAGCCAGCAATTCAGCATCTGATAAGGCTGCTGCACCTGATTGAAGCAGTTTTTCACGCGGCCGCTCATCTGCCGGCCAGTCCTTGATTGCCATGATTCGCTCCCTGCGATTTCAATTCATGGATAAAGCTAACGATGAAAAACAGTAATCACAAACCATAATTCCTAATTTTGTGAACCAGTGCGTTTAGTTTTTTGTTTGAAGAAAACAAAATTCTCCACTTAGCTGGCTGCCTAGCGGTGAAATACATAGTGCCTTGATTGGCGTTTTTTCAGCTCACAACAGAGGCGGAGATGAAAGATCAACAAGCCCAAGTGGTATTCATGCTTGGCCAGGTGATTCCTATGCTAGGAATTTACAGGTAGATGATTTTGCCAGAGGACAGTAGAGAATCTCGGAAGGTTGTTGGCTGAGTGCAGAATACACATCTTCCAATCCTGCTTTCCAGTCGCGGCTGTTGTTCAGAAGCTTGAGAATTATGCGGTTTGTAACAGTGTTGATGCAAATCGCTTCGCCCGTCAACAGATGATTTATGTCAGCAGGGCAATACAGTTGTCTGATATGTTAGATTAGTCTTCTTTGTTAAAGAGGATTTGCAATGGCGAATAATTCCCGCAAAGCAGACTGGAATCCCCGGTCAGAAGAGGCCCTGAAAGACCAGATAAGCACCTATGACACGATGCGTACGCAGTGCCCTGTCGCCTGGAGTGATTATCAGCATTGGACGTTATTCCGACATGGCGATGTCATGCGGGTCCTGGAAGATCACCACTCCTTCAGCAATGCGGCTTCCAGCCATCTATCGGTACCCAATGGCATGGATCCTCCTGAACATGCCCTCTATCGTCAGGTGATCGAACCTTATTTTTCGACTCAGGCGATGAGTGAGTTTGAACCAACCTGCCGTAATATTGCAAGACAGCTTGTCGACACACTGCCCAGCGGTCAGCCATTTGATGTTGTTGATCTTTTTAGCAGAGCCTTTGCTTTACAGATACAGTGCGCTTTTATGGGATGGCCCGATTCTCTCCGTGCCCCTCTCCGTGAGTGGGTGCTGAAAAATCACCATGCTACCCTTTCAGGGGACCGGCAGGCGATGGCTGACGTTGCCCATGAGTTTGATGGCTATATTCATGACTTACTGGAAACTCGACGGCAGGCTGGGGCTAACGCCCCAAAAGACGTGACCACATCGTTGATGAAAGAGACTGTCAATGGTCAAACCATGACCGATGAAGCTCTCACAAGTCTTCTGAGAAACTGGACTGTTGGTGAATTGGCTACCATCAGTGCCAGTGTATCGATTCTGCTAAATTATTTATCAGAACACCCGGATCTGATGCATAGTCTTTCCATTGACACCAATGCGCTTTCGGATGCAATTGATGAAATTTTACGCATGGATGCACCACTGATGTCCAATCGCCGGGTCACAACGCGAGACGTGGAGATGGGTGGAAAAAGCATTCCCGCAGGTGAAAAAATCACTATTCTGTGGGCGTCTGCCAACCGCGATGAAGAGGTTTTCGGTGATCCAGATGCCTTTTCCCCACAGCAAAATCGTGAGCAGAACCTGCTTTATGGTGCAGGCATTCATGTTTGTCCCGGGGCCCCGCTGGCCAGAATGGAACTCAGGGTTTTGATGGAGGAATTTCTTGCTGCGGTTGATACTTTGAAACATGCGCCCAATGAGCAAGCTGAACGAGCAGTGTTCCCAACCGGAGGCTTTAGTTATCTGCCGATGATTATTGAAAAAAACTAAAAGAGACCGCTCGTCAAGACGGACGAGCCTGCAGCTGCGTTCAGAAAAAACGGAAAACACGGATGAGGATTTCTACGTTCGCCAAAAAGTGTCTACTCTGTGGACATAGCTGTTTTTTATACCTATCCGGTAGAAGCTAGGGTCTGTTGATCTTTCATAGCCCCTGCCTGCGGGTTGAGGCTGAAAATGCATCACTCCGTGTTGCTCGTCTTTTATTTAGAATGACGACAAAAACGCCGGGACAAGCAATGTTCCAGACATTGCTTTTGCATACGATGTGCAAGGATGCACAAGTGTCGCGGGTGCAGGAAGCACACAGGCGACTACTCCATCCATGGAGATAAGCGTTTTTGAGCGCAAGCCCCAAAGGGGTGAGATACATGGATGTATCTCACAAACTGCTCTCCTCGCACCTTGATTGGTGCATTTTCAGTCACAACAGAGGTGGCTATGAAAGATCAACAGACCCTAAGACCACTTCATAATTTTTTTGCGGCTTGTCTGAAACCAGACTTGCTGGCAATAACTGCCTTTTAGATCAGGGATAATTGATGACTTGCCAAATCATTCAAACTACTCTCCTTCAACTGAGGATCGGCCAGCTGCAGCCACTGGCGGATACCGGAGTAAGTACTGGTATCTTCAAACAGGAGACTGTTTCTGCCTTTGTGAACAAACACGGTTTGGAACAGGACGAATACGGAGACACTCAACACCATGGTGGCCCGGAAAAAGCCTTACACCATTTTGCCTCAGACCATTACGGCAGACTGAAAGAACAGCTTCCCGCCTCCGCTGCTGACCGTTGCCTTCCTGGCGCTTTTGGTGAAAATCTGGTTACGGAAGGACTGACCGAAGCTGATGTCTGTGTAGGGGATATTTATAAACTGGGGGAAGTCATCGTACAGGTGTCCCAGCCACGGCAACCCTGTTGGCGATTGAATGCCCGGTTTGGCCTGCCAGATATGTCTCACCGTCTGCAGGGTACACTCAGAACCGGCTGGTACTACCGGGTGCTGCAAACAGGAATGATCCACCAGGGTGACACGTTGGTTCTTATACAACGCCCGAACCCGGAATGGCCTCTTAGCCGGATGTTATCGGTACTCTACCTGACAACGAAGGATTGGCCTGCCTTGTCAAGCATGGCTGAGTTGGAACTGCTCTCTCCCAACTTGCGGCGATTGGCCAGAAACCGATTGGAAACGAGACAGGTTGAAGATTGGGGAAAACGGCTCTTTGGTTCGGCAGAAGTCAAAGGGCTTGGTCAGGGTTAACAAGCCTGATCTGTAATTGGAATTGCTGGTACTTTACAACCTATATCTAGGGTTGCTCTTTTTTGTGGTGCGTTTGGCGTGACAAGGGGTGTCGTTTAATACATGCTGCTCAGGCATTAGCCGTTACGATAACCTGTAAGCTCAGGAAATATGAATGCTTATCATGGTGATCTACATTCAGACGAACATTGAGGTTTTAAATGGGTGACGATAATCAAGTGAAACCAAACCATTCCGAACAGCAGCAACAGCAACAGCAAGATCTGCATCAGGAGCTTCCGCTTGACTCTCCCGACCCGTTTTTCCGTGCTCTTCACCGGGTTATTCGTTTTGCCATTCGTATTCTTGCCGTGTTGATGGTAGCAGTCATACTCTGGGGAGTGGCAGATATCATTTATATTATTTTCGAAAGGCTAAATAAACCGCCGTTCCTGCTTTTGGATATTAATGATATTTTTTACACCTTTGGGGCCTTCATGGCAGTGCTTATTGCAGTGGAAATTTTCATTAATATCCGGCTTTATCTTGGTACCAATGTTTTTCCTGTGCAATTGGTTGTGGCTACAGCACTCATGGCCATTGCCCGAAAAGTTATTGTTTTGGATTTTGAAACGTTGACGCCAATGTATCTGCTCGGGATTGCTGCAACTACACTGGCATTAGGCGTAACCTACTGGCTGCTGAAACAGAGTAGTCTGGATCATGGTAGGGCATAACTAATTTACTGTCGTTCTAAATGGTCGACAGAAAAAAGGCCTGCTGCTCGCTTACGCTATAAAAAGACAGCTATTGATAGGGCTTTCTAATTCAGATCAACGGGACCTGAGCGAAGTTAATATAGGTACTACTAAGGAGAGTAAAACACATGGACGTAAAGGTCATATTCCTCACTATGTTTTTAGTCATTATTTCTGCCTGTAATCAAGCTAATGCTCGTGAACCTGAATTTTTTGGTGCAAACTTCTCTCTTTCAAGTTGTGTTCAGAATGCCGGAGATGCTGATGCTCTCCATGATTTCATGACCACCGGCATGAGAATAAATAACCCACTGCCACCTGAACTCGCCAATCATTTTCTCAATGGCTCAGATGGAACAGCTTGGTCATTTCAATCTCCGGATGGAAACTACGCAGTTGTGTATAGAGATGATGGTCTTTGTACTGTTTTTATCAAAGAGACTGACGTCGCTAAATACATCAAATACATGAATGAGAGTATTAAGCGTATCTCCGAAAAATCTGACTGGACATTTTCTACTAACAAAATTCCAATGTTTGCAGTAGAAGATGAGCTTAAAACATATGAATTTACTGTTTCGTTACCAGACAAAAAAGTCAGGGTTGTTATGAGTGCCATCACTAAAGTAAAAGGCAATTATCAAGTAGCCTTTAGTGCGACTCTTTTGTAATACTTAATCAGCTACCAAACTTAATATTTGTGAGGATAACTGAGGCTTTGACCCTTTGGGTTTCCTGGGTTGATATACAGTCCCGAAATCAAGGGGCAGCATAATTTCTTAGCCATTCTTGTTAATAATTATTTGAAGTCGCAGGCCTCTTTACCAGACTGTTATGGGCATATTCATGAAAGATCCAATAGCAATAGATAAAGTATTAGTACAGCTCCCAAACGAACCTTTGCGTGAGGTAACCATTCAGGTGTGGCGCCCGTTTAAGGATCCCGAATATCCCGATGAATGGCTATGCCCGGCCTCGCTGGAGCCTCTTCACTCGAATTTACTTCCTGCACGTTCCAACTCGGCTTTTCAATCACTGTGTCTGGCTAACGCCAGAGTACTGAATTTATTACATGAAGTCGTGGAGAAAGGTGGTTCGGTGTGGCTGGAGCCAGGTGCGTCTTTTCCGTTTGAGGCATATGCTTTCGGGGTAGCCGTAAGCTTACCTGATAGTTATAGTCGATGAGGGATGCTTGGTGGTTTAACAATCAAGGTGCCAGCAAGCTGGAAAATTTTAATCAGAAATAGGACTAAATAAAAACCGAAACCCGACAAAGTAAGGAAGCATGATGCAAAACAAAATTGCTCTCTATGGTGCTGGCAATGTTGGTGCCACTACGGCTCACTGGTTAGCTCAGAAAGAATTAGGTGATCTCGCATTATTTGATATTTATGAGCAAAGTGCCGAGGGCAAAGCACTTGATTTAATGCAGTCCGGACCGGCAGCGGGATTTGATGCGAAAATTACTGGAAGTAATCATCCTGAAATCATTGCTGATGCCAATATTGTGGTGGTTTCTGCCGGTGTGCCACGGCGTAAAGATCCTGAAACCGGTAAGTATCCGGGCCGCGATGAACTAATCAAAATCAATCAGGTTGTAATGGAACAGGCGGCAAAGAAGATTAAATGCTATGCGCCGGATAGCATTGTGATTGTTGTCACCAACCCGATTGAAGCGATGTGTCATGTAGTGAAAGAAGTCACCGGCTTTCCCACTGAACGCATTATTGGTCAGGCGGGAGCTCTCGATACAACTCGTTATAAAGCCTTTATTGCGATGGAGTTGGGTGTTAGCGTTAAAGATGTAAATGGTCTGGTGATTGGCGGTCATGGTGATGCGATGGTGCCGTTACCTACCCATACCACTATTTCCGGTATTCCTATTCTGGATTTGATCAGCGAAAAACGTCTGGAAGAAATTATTCATCGCACAGCACATGGTGGGGGAGAGATCGTAAATCTGCTGGGTTATAGCAGTTATTACGCAGCTGCAGCCGCTACCGCACAGACCATAGAGTCGATATTGAAAGATCAAAAACGGCTTATTCCCAGCGTTGTTTATACCCAAGGGGAATATGGTTACACAGATTTATTTATCGGTTTGCCCGCTATTTTAGGATGTAATGGCGTAGAAAAAATCATTGAACTCAATTTGGATTTTGATGAAAAAGCCAAACTCGATCATTCAATGAATGCCGTGAAAGATGTTGTTGCTTTGTTAGGTTATAACTAAGTCACAGAGTGGCGAATACAAGAGACAGTGTTTGAAGTATTAACAAAGCGAAAATCAAATGAGCCACAAACTTCATTCAAGCTGCTCTATTGATGACCGTTGTTAAACATATAAGAGATTGAAGCGATGACATCAAACAAATTTAGCCCAGTTGAAGATTATTTGTTGGTGTGGGATTCGACAAAAGGAAATACGCTTACAGAGGTGATTGGGGTTATTCTCAAAATTTTCCGGAATTGGAATCTAAACTTGCCTGGAACGTGCCGCAGATTTGTAGAGGCAGTGATTATGTATTTGGCGTATCAGCACTGAAGAACCACCTTGCGCTTGCTCCCTGGAGCACTGAGGTAATGGAAACATTTAAGGCTCGGCTCGAAACTGATGGCTATGTTGTGAAGAAAAACTTATTTCAGGTGCCAAGTGATTGGACTATCGACAAAACACTATTAATCGATCTGATAAAGGCCAGGCTCGCTGAGCTGGATTTAAAGCCTGCAAAAATCAAGGGTGCAGCAAACTTGATTAAAAGGGGCAGTGTCAAAATCCACTATCAACTTAAGAATGAATGAATTTTTATCTATGAATTATCACTCTGACTATACGTTTTAACAGTCGCCAGCACCGTGAGGGGGCTTTATGCCAAAAGATGATATCACGCCGCATCCAGCACAAACATCGTCCGATGATAAACGTGGGCGACAAGCCAGCAAGCCGCCTGAAATCAATTGGCGAGGATGGTGGGATATCGGTCGGCGAGTCATTAGCAATGTGAATCGACACGATATTTCGCTGCTCGCAGCCGGCGTGGCGTTATTTATGATGTTGTCCATCTTTCCGGCGCTGAATGTAGCCGTTTCGCTTTTTGCGCTTTTTTCTTCACCTGAAAACATCATTTCGCAAGTGGAACCGTTTCGGCAACTGTTGCTCGAACAGGCATTCGAGATATTTACCGAACAGCTTACCGAGCTCACGGATACCGGTGGAGCTGCCTTTAACTTAACCCTGGTCGTATCGCTGTTAGTGTGGCTTTGGGTAGCGCGCAAAGGCGCTATGGCGGTCATTAAGGCTTGCAATATTATTTACAAAGAACAGGAAAAGCGCCCATTTTGGAACCTGCTGCTGGTATCGCTTTTATTTACAGTGGTTGGTATCTTCAGTTTTGTGGTTTTAGCGTTGCTCGCCATTTTGGTGCCCATCGTTCTTGGCTTTATCCCCTTGGGTGAAACGTTGGAAACCTTATTGAGAACATTGCGTTGGCCAATTCTGGCGATGATATTCATTCTCTTACTTGAGTGTCTTTACCGATTCGCCCCCAATAGAAAAAATGCGAAGTGGCGCTGGGTCAGTGTAGGTGCGGTCGTAGCGACCTTGTTATGGCTTTTGGCTTCTTTCGGTTTCACTGTCTATGTGCAAAATTTTTCTAATTACAATGAAACCTATGGTGCTATTGGCAGTGTGATCGTTCTCATCTTTTGGTTTTATATCAGTGCCTTTGTCGTGCTGCTGGGAGCCGAGATAAATGCCGAGATGGAACATCAAACAGAAGTCGACTCAACGGTCGGGGAAGACAAGCCAATGGGCGAGCGTGGTGCATACGTAGCAGACACGGCCGGAGCAGAACCGTTAGAAGATAAGCAGCAATAAACGGCAGTGACATTTGTGGCAGAGTATAAACTCACAAACATCTTATACTGGATTTGAATTATTACTCTTGCTCCAACTTTTCCTGTTCTGCCTCAATAATTTCTGGCGATAAAGGAAGGTAATGCAATGGTGCTGCTAGTGATTGTCCTTCATTCAGCGTCCATTTTATAAAATCTCTTATTTCACTGCCGATGCCTGGGGTTTCATATTTTTTACGTATTAATGCCCAGGTATATGCGACGATTGGGTAAGCAGATTCTCCCTCGGGATCAGCAATTGATGAAACAAGTTGCTCTGCTTCTGAATACAATTCATCGACGAGGCCGATGTCGCCCGTCTCGTTATTGGGCAGAACAAATTTTCCGCTTTTGTTTTCCAGACTTGCAACTTTTAAGCCCAGGCGCTGAGCGAAGCCAAATTCAACGTAGCCGATGCTATTGTTGGTAATTGCCAGGCGTTGGGAGACACCTTCGTTACCTTTTGCTTCCATTGTTGTTCTGGGCCAGTCCAGTTTTTTTGTTGCGCCAAATGTAGTTTTCCAAGCCGGGCTAACCGTCGACATATGATTAGTAAACGCGAAGGTTGTACCACTGCTATCGGAACGTGCAATGACCTGTATAACACGGTCAGGTAAATTAATATCAGAGTTTGCTGCAACAATTCGTGGATCATTCCAGCGGGTGATTTCACCAAGAAAGATATCTGTATACACATCTCTTGGAAGTTTGAGTGTGTCAGTCAAACCTTCTACGTTATAAGCAATACTGATCATTCCTGAGATGACGACGATTTCCTCGTAATTTTCATTTAAGCGAGCAGCCTCCTTTTCGTTAATCGGCGCATCCGTTGTCCCGATATCCGCATCACCCGTTATAAATTGTTCAATACCTGCACCACTGCCTATCGAATGGTAGCTAAACTTTTTGCCCTGCTCATAGGTTTGCAACACTTTTTCAAAGAAAGGGGAGGCGAAGGTCGATCCTGCAATGATTATTGCAGAACGGTTGTCATCAATCTCTGAGATTTCAGCGGGATCGTTGTTGGAGTCACAGGCTGTAAGGCTAAGTGATACCAGCGTAACCACAAAATAGATAATGGTATTAATTAAACGAGTCATTGTATTTTCCTTGAACATTAGTTTATTTGGTTCCGTTAACGTTGAGCATTTACTGGGAAGATACATATTCATCATTACATATATATGTCAAATCATATATTTTGGAATTCTGATATATCTTGATGCGCTTCAGTAGCTAGAAAACCCACGATTTGCTTATCGGGATGAGTCAGAAAGATGTATTGAGGTAAGTGGGAATTTAGTGATTACCGAGGTTAATTGCCGATCGAGAATTCATCAAATAACTGAACTTCAGATACTGGATCAGCGGTATCGAAAACATAACTTTTCACCGTAGCTGTACCAGTATCCAAAATCGAGAACGTGGTCAGTTGATTGCTTGAGACAAAGGGTAATTTCGGAAAGGCTTTATCCAGCAGATGCATCGGACTGAAAAAGCTGGGGTGGATCATTTGCCGTCCATGAGGATCGCCATTGGCAGCGTAAGTCGCCGGATCCCAACGCGAGTTTTCCGAGTTCAACTCTATCCAGAAGTTGGCTTTGCTGTTGCGATTGTTTTGTAGATAAATGCCGGTTGGATCGTTGTAATAAGCTCCTAGCGTATTCCCGACATTGGAGGTTTCCAGATAATGCATACGGCCGACTTTTGTGCGATTCCAGAGATGTGAGTGACCGATTTGCACCAGATCTACGCCATGTTTGACTAATAACGGCTCAATATCTCTGCGCCAGATATCGTCGCTGAGCGGATACTGATAACGAATTTCACGGATGTTGGGTAGCATAGGTAATACGGTATTTTGCCAATCCTGCGGGCTGATGGGAAAGGTCAGCTCGGTCAGTTTTTCGATATCATTTCCATCTGTTTCTACCAGTTGCATGAGTGGATTGGCCAGCACCGGCACAACATTATCACCCAGTCCAAATATGCCTTGATGGGCGAGCACCACTTTAAATTTGGCTTGTTTAAATGCTTCCGATTGCAGCACAGATTCCAACCATTGGTATTGCTGTGAATGTGCATCAAAACGCTCGAACATAAATTCACCAAAGCCCCATGCATCTGGAATTTGCAACTCGGATAAGGCTTCAACAAACTTGCTGCGATGTTGACCACTCACATTCCACGAACGCCAGATCCGCGAGACATTCATTGAGATCAGAAACACGTCACCAAATGCCATGGCGTAATATTCTTTGCCGCGCGGGCCATCCTCCGGGAATGAAAAAATTTCCAGATAGGTATGCTGGTTATGGGAGTTGTCCAGGAGCCATTGGGCTTTGATCGGTGGATCATTGTCAGGATTGATTTGCTGTTTTATCTGCTCATAGGCGATTTCGGCATACCAGCGCGGCTGCGGATCATTAAAACTGTTATTCATTCGGTGATCTGGTTGCTGTGGGAGAAAACGCCCCATCACTTCATGATTACCAATGGCGGCAAATAGCGGTGTATGTTGCAAAATTTCACCACCGTTATAGACCGAGTCGGGTTTGAGTTTCTGATAGCGTCCCTGCAACGTCGGGAAAAAGGGCGGCGCACCGTCTTCGATTTGATCAAACCATTCCGAAGCACGATCCGGAATATTGACCAGGTCGCCAGCAAAGAAAACGGCATCCGGCTGACCAATGGTTTCCACCACTTTTTGATAATTGGCAGGCGCGTTGGTTTTGGATTGGAGATCCGAGGTGAGCAGAATTTTCAGTGGCGTATTTTTCTCTGGCAACGGTGCAAGGCTATAGCTGTCACTGAGAAGAATCTGTCCCTCATCGGTTATGCTTTTCACCTGATAATTCAGGCGTACACCGGCCGTTAATGATGTTGCTGTCGCTTCATGACGATAAACCTTTCTCAAGGTGAGAGTTTGATAATCCCTGCCGGGTTGGGATGAATCCGCATCCTCAAACGTCCTTGTCATCTTGGTGGTTGTGGCATCAGCAATCAGTCCATCACCATAGTGCAATTGATGGCTTTGCCCTGCAAAGTTGGTAAACCAGACCACATTGACTGAATCTAGTGTGGGCAGTTGGAGAAAGGGATCACTCAGAAACTGACCATTTTCTTCAATGCTTTCCGGTACTTTTTTGACCACTGCTACTCCTGACGCATTAAAACCAGATAAAAAAATAAAACCTATGAAGATAAAACACAATTGCGTTAGCTTTGTCATCAGAATGCTGCACGCTCTCAGATAGAGTGTAAGTGAATTTTTCTATCTAGTATCGGTAAAGCTTGTTACCAAAGGATGATCATGGGGTTTGCCGGACTAAGATTTTTTGGACAGATGTTTCCGGCTCACACGGTCATCAAGTATCATCTTTTGACAATAAAGTCGTCATGGGCGATGCAGTTCAGATGGATTTGAAATGGATAGCTATACCAAGTTAAAGGGAGCGTTGCCAAATGAAATTGTTTATTGCTGACAGGCCAGCACATCGCAGCCGACACATGGGGTTATGGATACTGAGTGTGTTGGTTATTATGCTGGTGGGCATGGGCTTTTATCACGTCTACAAACCGCTGCCACCGGGAGTGGATTTTTCTGGGCCGGAACGCTCTGCCATCGATGTGCAGTTTTTGGCTGACAGAACGTTTATCAGTGCGAATGGCGAACGCTATACCGATCAACAAATATTCGGTGCCGTTTTTGAGATGATTGCCGGTGCCCGCCGGTTTGTGCTGGTGGATATGTTTTTATTCAATGGTTTTCAGGGCCAGCTGGCCGAGATACATCGCCCTCTATCTGACGAACTGACTGACGCTCTGATTGCTCAGAAAAAGCGCTACCCGGCGCTTGATATACAGGTTCTTTCCGATCCGCTGAATACTCTTTATGGTGGACGCCCTTCGCCACATTTTTCACAACTTGAAGCTGCCGGTATTTCTGTCACGTTGACCGATCTGACCCGCTTACGCGATAGCAACCCGGCATATTCTGCCTTGTGGCGTCTGTTTATTCAGCCCTTTGGCAATAGTGAGGGTAAACTGTTGCCTAATCCTTTTGGGGAAGGGCGGGTTTCGTTGCGTAGCTATCTTGCCATACTCAACTTCAAAGCGAACCATCGCAAACTGATCATTGCCGATGATGGGACGCAACTGTCAGCATTGGTTACTTCTGCCAATCCTCATGATGGCAGCAGTGCTCACGGTAATGTGGCGTTGCGGTTTAAGGGGGCCGCAGCCTGGGATCTGTTTGAAAGCGAAGCAGCGGTGCTGGAGTTTTCGGATGCCCCCGTTCCAATCCCTGAAGTAGAACAGCTATCAGAATCGAGCAGTAACGGTCTTACCGTTCAGGTGGTCACCGAACGCTCTGTTGAGCGATCCTCAATCGAGATGATTGATGGGGCTGGGCCTGGTGATAAGTTGGATATGGCGATGTTTTATCTGTCTGACCGCGACATAGTAAACGCATTGAAACGAGCGGCAGAGCGCGGCGTGAGCATACGGGTTCTGCTGGATCCCAATAAAGATGCATTTGGTCGGAAGAAAAATGGTGTACCGAATCGACCCGTGGCCCATGAACTAGTAGAAGCGGGCATTGCTGTGCGTTGGTGCAATACGCATGGCGAGCAATGTCACGCAAAATGGCTGATGCATCGCGGAGCAGAGGAGCGAAGTACCATGTTGCTTGGTTCCACCAATTTAACCCGCCGCAACCTGCATAACCTCAACCTGGAAACCAGTGTGATTCTGCGTGGATCTGCTGGGGCTGAACCTTTGCAACGAGGGCAACAGTGGTTTGAAGAGCGTTGGAATAACCAGAATGATCGTATCTACACCGTAGATTACATCAACTATGCCGACGAGAGACTTTGGTCACGAATGCTGTATCGCATTATGGAGGCTACTGGATTAAGTACTTTTTGAGTCCCCTTTATTGGAACAAACTAACTGTCTCGGCTTTTTTAAAAGGGGCTTGCATTTGCTAACACCAATCAAAGTTGGGGAAGCAGACTACGGCTTCTCCTATGCCTTAAACTGCAGCACACCGAGGGCGCTCGGATGGAGTGCAGCTCAATTTTTCTATCGAGTATTGGTAAAGCGTATTGCCAAAAAATGATTCCAGAAGGGTTTTGATCAGGTGTAAGTTGAAAACATAAGCAAATTTACATCCTTAAAAAGACCACCGCTAGACCGGCAGATAATGATAGTAACATTGGTATTAATACGCGGATACCTAATGCAAAAGGGCCGATGCCAAGCGCCAGACTGGCTTTGAAAAGATTGTTGACCATAGCGGCGATAATAATTGCTAACACTGCGGTAGCCGCCGTTAAATCCTCCCGTGCCATGCGAGTCAAGGATAAGGTAATAGCATCCACATCTGTCAGTCCGGAAATAGCGGCCAGCAGAAAGACTCCTGCATCACCCATCACATTTTTCATCCATTCGCCGAGCAATAAAATGACTACCAGTAACAAACCAAAAAGTAGCGCTGCGCGGAGTTCCAGGGGGTTCTGTTCTTGAGGTTGACTCACGTTGCCTGAACCGGAATGTTGCCACCATATCCATGCAGCTGAGCCATAAAGCAGTCCCCCCATAGCGATGACAGGTATCAGTAATTCTGTCAGCAACGGTGGATAAATAAGTGCTGCATAAAGCAAAATGCGTGGGAACATTGTGCCGCATGCGATGAGAATTCCTGCGGCCAGGAGAGGACTTAGCTGACGTGAGTCTGACTGTCTTGAAAGACGTGAAAAATGTAGTGTGAGCGCGGTGGAGGAGCTGAGTCCTGCAAACAGGCTGGTAAACATGATACCGCGTGCCGATCCGCCAAAACGCATAGCAAAATAACCGATGAAACCAATTGCAGCGATAAGCACAACCAGCCACCAGATTTCCCTGGGATTGAGCACATCGCCAGGTCCAAACCCTTCGTTTGGTATTAAGGGCAGCATCACCACTGAAATCAGCAGAAGTCTCAAACCTGCATCCAGTTCATTGGCTTCCAATGCTTTCAGAAAACGATGAATGGTTTCTTTATTATCCAGGATCATTGCGGTAACAACTGCCGCCGCCGCCGCGATCACAGGTTGTCCGGCAACCACCAGCGCACCAAAGCAAAATGTCAGTACCTGACCCACCCAACTGGTAATACTGAAATCTTGCTGCTGACGGTTTTGCATCAAAAATCCGGCAAGTCCGGCTAATGCAACCATAACCAACAATATTGCAGGTACCCAGTTACCCAATTCGCGGCCGAGTTGAACGGACAGGCCACCCAGCAAACCAAGGAGTGCGTGTGTGCGAATTCCTGCGACGCGTTGTCCTGCTGCTTTATCCCGGGCGAGCCAACCACGTTGCAATCCGATTAAGGCTCCCAGAGCTAGAGCGATACCGAGAGCAAAAAGGTCCTGGCTGACTGGGCCGAGAAAGTCACTCAGTTGGTACATTAGGATAATTCCTGATTAATGACTGACAAATATTATAAGCATCAGCTGGTACGCTTTAGGAATCATTGTAATAACAATGAACAACAATTAAAGATCAACAAGCCCTAAGAGGCTTGTCACTTTAAATCTTCTTTTCTCTATGTTCCAATTAATAGATGAAAACCTGATAAACCAAAAGGAGATGTTATGGATGTCGACTTTACCGGTGAATATTTGGTTAATGATCAAGATGTGACGTTTTATGCCATCGTCAATAACCAGACGGTAGCATGTATTGTTTCTACAACGGCCCTTGATGAGTTGGCTGACCCGGATGATGAGATGGATGCTGAATCTGTGTTTCTGGATCATCAATATAAATTTGAAGAGATTGCGGAAGGATTGATCCTTAACCACAAAGTGGTGGATGGCGAGTTACATATTAATCGCGGTGAAATGTAATCATTCTTTTTAACTATCACTGGCTTTGGGATTATTTGTTTTGAAACGATCTGCCTATTGCCAAGATGATGATGTGTTTACATTGCTAAAAGAGGTTCGTGGTTGTCGACTTTGTGCTGATAAGTTACCGGTTGAGCCACGACCCGTTTTGCAATTTCATCCTGCTGCAAAGGTTTTGATTGCCGGGCAGGCCCCGGGCCGAAAAGTACATGAAACCGGTATTCCGTTTGATGATGCCAGCGGCGATAGATTGCGATCCTGGCTTGGCATGTCTCGCGATGTGTTCTACGACGAACAGCAGGTCGCTATTCTGCCAATGGGATTTTGCTATCCGGGAACCGGCAAGTCAGGTGATTTACCGCCGCGACCGGAATGTGCTCCGACGTGGCGTGAGGCTCTGCTGTCCAAGTTGGAAAATATTCAATTGACATTGGTGATTGGCCAATATGCGCAGGCCTATCATTTTGCTGATAATAAAGCCTCACTCACCGAAAAAGTCTTAGCTTGGCATGAACTCTGGCCCCACGTCGTGCCTTTGCCACACCCCAGTCCGCGCAATAATCGCTGGTTGAAAAACAATCCCTGGTTTGAACAAACATTATTACCGGATCTACGCCAACGGGTGGCTGAAGTTTTATCTGAATCGCATTGAATATTCATCTACGCTTGTACGGGGGGAATATGTAAAACGACATAATTGAATGTTATATAGTGAGAATCGCTATTGATTAAATGACTTTGCAGATATGTTGTCTGCATGATCCGGTTCTATAAAGAGGTAAAGATGATGAAATCGCTACCAGACAATGTTGTTGCTTATAAACGTACGCCGGAATTTGATGAGAGCTCTGTCCCCACCGGCTTACTGAACAATCACCAAACTAAGGAGGGTGTATGGGGAAAGATTGTGGTTTTAAGTGGCAAGTTGCTTTATACCATTCAGGACCCATTTGAAGAAATCTTATTGGATTCAAATAAATATGGTGTAGTTGAGCCTACCGTGTTACACCAAGTAAAACCTATGGGGCCGGTCGATTTTTATGTTGAATTTTATCAATAAATAGAGTCATAAAGTGTTTTAACCAAAATGATTGTCGACAAGATCGCTGGCAGCATATAACTGATTAGTAATAGGCTATCCAGCATATTTCAGGTTTATTAATTGGAGACATCAAAATGAAACTACTGGCATTAGTGGTAAGTCTGTCAGCGGCATTAGTCCTCACCGGCTGTGCGGTGAAAACTTCCGGTGTTAAAAAAGTTGGCCCTGATACCTATACGGTTTCAGCTGACCATCTGAATGCCTCCACGGCAAAAGCTTCAGTTCTCGAACAAGCTGGCGAGTACTGTGCCAATCAGGGAAAAGAGCTACTGGTCACTAAAACCCTGAAGCGACAACAGGTGAAATATTTTTATGATGTAACTTTCCTGTGTCTGAATGAAGGTGACCCACGGTTAGTAAGTCCAGAATACGAAACAACGGTTGAGCCAAGATAACCCTTTAATCTTCAATTAATTTCCCGTTGACGCTTGTTTTATGGTGAACTCAAATAACGATAAAACCTGAGACTGTTCTTTTTGGCCTCAACCCATAGGGTTGGGGGTATTCCCCACCCAGCGACATTGCGTCATTATCTGCTTTGTCAAACAAGATGAGCCACCAGCAGTGGTGGTTATGAAATCAACAACCGTTTGCGCTGGCCGGGCTGTTGCAGATCAATAAACCATTTAATGGAGAGCTTCAATGATTGTCACGTTTAGCACCAAAGCTTATGCCGATATCACCATGTTCGGCGATGTGGCCAAAGATATGTTGAAGATTATGGGGCATAGCGGCACCATTCCGGGGGCATTTCAGCCACAGGACTTGCCATCGGCTTTAGCGAAGCTGCAAAAAGCGGTTGATTCCAGTAAAGCTGCTGAGCAGGATCCCAAAGATGGTGAATTCAAACCAGGTTTGTCACAAAGAGCTTTACCGTTAATTAATCTGTTAAACGCAGCAATTGATGCCAATGCAGATGTCATGTGGGATGGCAAATGAAGTTATTCTCAACTTTTCCAAAATGTGGCCCGAACCTATCGATCAGGCTTAGATAAAGGTGTAAATAACAATCCCTCGACGACAATGGGGTGAAGTTAGTTTTGTGCGGTATGATTGACTTTCAATCAGCCATTAGACTGAGGAGGAGTCATATCGTGGAACCGGCTTATTTTATTTATGCTTTTGCAGGTGGATTGCTGGCGATGATTTTACGCCTGCCACCACTGGCAGGCTTTCTTGCAGCTGGTTTTTTACTCAACTATTCAGGCTATGAATTAACGCCAACGCTTACAGCTATCGCTAATCTTGGCGTAACCTTATTACTGTTTACCATTGGGCTTAAACTCAATATCCGCACCCTGCTGCAGTCTGAAGTATGGGGAGTGGCCAGTTTACATATCACCTTATCCAGCCTGTTATTTGTCGGGATCCTGGGGCTGCTTAAGTTCGGCGGTATTTTTCTGATGCAATCTACCGACTGGACAGCCATTGTGATTCTGGCTTTTGCCTTGTCTTTTTCCAGTACGGTGTTTGCCGTTAAAGTTCTCGAAGAACGCAGTGAAACCCAGTCTTTTTATGGCCGTGTAGCGATTGGCATTCTGATCATGCAGGATATTTTTGCAGTGATTTTTCTCTCTGCAACCACCGGTACGCTACCATCAGTTTGGGCATTAGCTCTTTTTTTACTGATTCCGGCAGCACCGGTTTTACGACGATTACTGGATCGTCTTGGGCATGGTGAGATGCAGGTATTGTTTGGCTTTGTGCTGGCATTAGTGCTCGGTTACAAACTGTTTGAACTGGTGGGTTTAAAAGGCGATCTCGGTGCACTGATCATGGGGGTTTTGCTTGCGCCGCATAAAACTTCGGCCAATCTGGCCCGTTCGTTATTCAACATTAAAGAGTTGTTTCTGGTCGGCTTTTTCCTGTCGATTGGTCTGACAGCATTACCTGGATGGGAGCATTTTGGGTTAGCGTTGCTTCTGTTAGTACTGTTACCCTTGAAAACCTTATTATTTGTGATGATGTTTCCACGCTTCAGGTTACGTATTCGTACCTCGGTGTTAACTTCGCTGACACTGACGAATTACTCTGAATTTGGGCTGATTGTGGCAGCATTAGCGCTTTCTGAGGGTTGGCTTAGCAATGATTGGATGGTAATACTTTCATTATCAGTGGCCATGAGCTTTGTTGTTTCAGCAATTTTGAACAACTACAACGAACGTGTATATCAGTTAAGTAAAAGCCGACTAACAGAAGTACCAACAGACCAGCTGCATTCGCATGATAAACCGATTGAGCTGAACTCAACCCAGGTAGTTATTTTGGGAATGGGTAAAATCGGTCGAGGGGCCTACCAACGGTTGGAACAAAAATATGGCTTAAAAGTGCTCGGTGTTGATAATGATGAAAATAAAATCAGTCGTTTAACGGATGGTTTCAAGATTGTTGAAGGTGATGCTGTTGACTCCGATTTTTGGGATAAACTGCTAATGAGTGAGCAGATACAGTTAGTGGTGTTGGCTATGCCGCATCATGCCGGAAATGTGTATGCCCTTAAGCAATTAAGGGGCCGTGACTTTAAAGGTCATGTGACGGCCATTGTGGAATATCCTGATGAAGTTGAGCGGCTGAAGGAGTTGGGAGCCGATGAAGTTTTTGAAGTTTATGAAGGAGCGGGATTGTCGCTGGCAGATCAGGCAATGCAGAGGATTGAGATTAGAGATTAACTCGCTGTCCAATTAACCCATTTGCTATTTTCAGCTGGGGTAACAGGCTATAAAAGCAGTCCTGTCATGACTCTCAGCTGTATTTATTTCCAGTTATAACGCTTGGCTTGCTGAAGTTTCTCATAGCCTGCCAGTAATGCATTATGCCGTTCAAACCCGTCCAGACTGAGGCCGGGGCAATGCAGGTTGTGGAACAGTTTTTCGCCTTCGACGATCTGAATGCCGTCATCGACATTTTGCTGACCGTACATTAAAGCCAGGCCTTTGCTGTATTCAGCGTAATCGCGTTCATCATCCCATTTGATTTCCAGCAGTGCCTTCAGGCAACGGTAAAACAAAATGTTTTCTTCGCTGGCCTGATCCAAAGCCAGACACCAATCAATCCAGTCAATCGCTTCTTCATCTTCCAAGGCCAGATAGAGCATGGCTTTGAGTTCGCCAAGACGAAGCTCTGACCATAGCGTACCGGGATCTGCAGCCAGCCCAATAAACGGTGCGACGGGTGTTTGATCGTTATAACCGCCTTCATCCAGGCGATCCAGAATATCCTGCCATTGTTCCGGGTCACCATCCTTAAGGGTCAGGAAATCCTCGCGGAATAATGCGCCTTCATTATTGTTTTCCCACACCAGTTCATCGATCGGATAAATATCCGACATGCCCGGCACCAGAATACGGCAGGCGTAGACATCAAGGTGATTGTAATCGGCAATGTAAATATCAAAACCAAGCTCATGGATTTTGTCTGTCAGGAATTTGAATTCATCAGCTGTGGCGTCATCATAATCCCAGTCAAAGAAATCAAAATCCGGTGTTTCCCGGAAAAAGTCATAAGAAAGATAACCACTGGAATCAATAAAGTGCATTTCCAGATTGGCGGATGAAGCCACTTCATCAAGATCAAATGTGGGTGGGTGGAAAACATCCAGCTGATCCAACCCACGTCCTTGCAGTAATTCAGTAACAGTACGTTCCAATGACACTTCAAAACTCGGATGTGCACCAAATGAGGCAAATACAGAACCATCTTTTGGATTAATCAGTGTGACGGACATCACCGGAAATTGACCGCCCAGAGAGGCATCGGCCACTTTTAAATGATAGCCATGATCACGCAGTTCCTGCAAGGCCTGCTGGATTTTTGGGTAACGGTTTAATACTTCATCTGGTACTTCGGGCAGACAGATACCTTCAGCAATGATTTTGTTTTTCACATAGCGTTCAAAAACTTCAGATAAGCCCTGAACCCGGGCTTCGTTCTGGGTATTACCGGCCGACATGCCATTGCTGACGTAAATATTGCCGATAAGGTTGACTGGAATATAACGAACTTCACCATCTCCAAGGCGCTGATAAGGTACAGCACAGATACCACGTTCGCCATCGCCAGAATTGGTATCAAACAGCATATCCGGCGTCAGTTCATTTTCCGGATCAAAATATTTCCACAGGCTTTCATCCATCAAGCCCTCAGGCATTTCATCGCCATCCATATCAAACCAGCGTTCGTTGGGATAATGCACAAATTCACTATTGCTGTGATGTTCGCCCAGATAGAAGTCGGCAAAGAAATAATTGCCGCTGAGCCGTTCGAAATATTCCCCCAACGCACTGGCAAGACAGGCTTTTTCGCTGCTGCCTTTGCCATTGGTAAACATTAAAGGACAGGTTTTATCGCGGATATGGACTGAATAAACATTGCTGACCGGGTTAAGCCAAGAGGCCTCTTCGATATCAAAACCAAATGATTTTAATTTGGCCTGCATGGTGGCGATACTGGTTTCCAGATCACGGTCCTTGCCCTTGATAAAAGTTTGTTCTGACATTGTATTTGCTCCTGGGAACAGGTCTGGAAAATAAACGTGAAGGAAAGCCTAACAGACAAAATGAATATTGCGAGGTTTATTCGGTTGTGGCAGAAAGATGTTTTTGCCATAAATCTCATCTGTCTGAATTATCTTGAAATTTTTTGTTGTCAACCGGTTTAACCTTGGTTAATAATTTACATGGGCTTAATAGCTAAGCCTAAACGATTTGTGTCTAAATATTTGCCAAACTTAATGTGAGTTAAGGACGGAAAGCTACGGGTCTATTGGATGATAGACGGCTGGGTTGCACAAATTTAGGAGTGTCTAGGATGAAAACAATCTCTTTAATAGCCTGCGCGTTTGCTTTCACGGCAACATCGGCAGTTGCGGAAACTGTACCTGTCGATCTATCAACCTGGAGTACGCCGGATAGCAATGGCAACTGGAATGTTGCTGGCGATAATAACAGTGTGCTTCAAACTATAAATGGTCAGCCGACAGTATTTTTAAATGGTCTCAATCAAACTTCTTATACGTTAGATGGAACCTGGCGAGTCAATACCACTGGCGATGATGACTTTATCGGCTTTGTTTTTGGTTACCAGAATCCTTCTCAGTATTATCTTCTGGATTGGAAACAACGTGCACAGAGCGGTGGTGGCGGAGTTGCACAAGCCGGTTTTCGTATTCTCAAAGTGGATTCTGATACGGCTATTCCAAACATAGAGTTCTGGCCGGCCAACAGTTCGGCTTTCACTCTACTGGATAGTAATTTGGGAACTGATAAAGGTTGGAAAGATAATACAAGCTACTCTTTTCATCTCGATTTTTTTACTACGCCAGGGCAATTCAGTGTGGAAGTGAAACAAGGAGAGCTGACGCTTTGGGATACAGTAGTATTGGATACCAGCTTTACATCCGGACAGTTCGGTTTTTATAACTATTCTCAAGCTCAGGTCCAATATGCCGGTTTTACCCAGAAGCTGGTTGAGCCGCCAAGCGAAGTTCCTCTGCCTGCAGCTGTATGGATGTTTGCACCTGCTTTGATGGGCTTTTTAGGGTTGCGACGTCGTCAGACAAAAGCTTAAAACGTAGCGTAATAAAGGGAGTCATGTATTAAAGCATGACTCCCTATTTATTACGTGTGAAGATCAGAGAACGATCAGTTACAGGCTGTCACTACACTATCAGTGAAATGATGTGACTCCTCGTCAAAAAGTTCTATGTCCTCCACGGATGTTCCGGTAAGTCACAAACACCTATGGTTTCAACGCCTGCACGAGCAACCAGATCATCATTCTCAACCGAGCTTCCGCTGACTCCAATTGCCCCAGACATAAAGCCTTCGTCATCCACAATTGGTACGCCCCCCGGAAAAGTAATCATGCCATCATTCGAGTGCTCGATGCCATATAAAGGCTGACCCGGTTGGGATAATTGGCCGATCTCACCACTGGGCATACCAAAATATACAGCGGTACGCGCTTTTTTGATGGCAATATCAATACTGCCGACCCAGGCATCATCCATACGATAGAATGCTTTAAGCGCGCCACCAGAATCAACTACGGCAATGCACATACGAGTGCCTGTTGATTCAGCTTTTTTGAGTGCACCATCAATCGCTTTTTTTGCCGATTCTGAAGTAACGTGCATGGTTATCTCCTTATTGAATTGTTGGATAGGGAGCGGTTGAAAATTTTTTTCAACAGCAGTTTTTCACAAAAGAAACAGGATCCAGACAGGGATTATGACATACAGCAAAGTGAGTATACGGATATGGCACTTTACAACGTTAAAGCTACACAGAAACAAAAGCATTAACATAAGTCAAATGAAACCATGACGTTTGAAGGGAAGAAAAACTTATCAAACAATCCCCTGTTTTAATACTGAATTATGTTGATAGGAGTATTTGTAATGTCCGGCAGAGACTGTGAAGGGCGTCAGTTTGTTCAGCATGAATGTCGCCAGATATGAGATGACAATGTATGTTGAAATTAGAAAACTACTGAGCGTCTACCACCAGCAATTTTATCTGAAATCTGCGGCTATCGGATTTCGCTAGACTTTGCCGAAGTGTGACAAAAGGGAAACGCAAGAAGGAAATTGTTTACTATTGGCTTTATTTTGCAGATGTTTGATGCAAGCCAGCTATTTTTTGCGTGAACAAAAACAATCACTTGTCTGTACTCTGTGGCGTAAAAAGCGTATGCTGTGCGCCCTTTATCACTGACTGATTTTATGGCTGGAAAACTTTTTATCAGAACCTTTGGCTGCCAGATGAACGAGTACGATTCGAACAAGATGGCCGAGGTACTTGCTGCGTCACATCAATTGGAAACAACCGATATCGCTGAAGAAGCCGATGTGTTGTTGCTCAATACCTGTTCGATCCGTGAAAAAGCCCAGGAAAAAGTTTTTCATCAACTGGGGCGCTGGAAGCGCTGGAAAGATAAAAAACCGCATCTGGTGATTGGCGTTGGCGGTTGTGTGGCCAGTCAGGAAGGTGAGGCGATCCGTAAACGTGCGCCTTATGTAGACCTGATCTTTGGACCTCAAACTTTGCATCGTTTGCCAACCATGTTGGATGACGTCAGAAAAAATCATAAACCGGAAATTGATATCTCGTTTCCAGAAATCGAAAAATTCGATAATTTGCCAGCGCCTAAAGCGGATGGTCCAACAGCATTTGTTTCCATCATGGAGGGTTGCAGCAAGTACTGCACATTCTGCGTTGTACCGTATACCCGTGGTGAAGAAGTCAGCCGTCCAGTGGGTGCAGTGTTGCGTGAGATTCGACAACTGGCCACCCAGGGCGTGCGTGAAGTCAATCTGTTAGGACAAAACGTTAACGCCTATCGCGGCATTATTGAAGATGACGAAACCGCTGATCTGGCGTTATTGATTCACTATGTCGCGGCAATTGAAGGTATTGAGCGAATTCGCTTTACTACCTCGCATCCGGTGGAATTTTCCGATTCATTGATCGAAGCGTTTGCCGAAATCCCGGAATTGGTCAACCACCTGCATTTACCGGTGCAGTCCGGCTCAGATCGAATTCTGACGATGATGAAACGCGGTCATACTGTCGCGCAATATATTGAAAAAATTGAACGGGTGAAAAAAATCCGTCCCAATCTGAGTATGTCGAGCGATTTTATTGTCGGATTTCCGAATGAAACCGAAGAAGATTTCAACGCGACGATGGCGTTGATTAATCAGATAGGTTTTGATCACTCTTTTAGCTTTATATATAGCGCGCGACCTGGCACACCAGCAGCTATGTTTAATGATTCAGTTTCTGATGAAGAGAAGAAACAGCGTCTGCAAATCATGCAGGATCGTTTGCGTGAGCTAGAAAATGCTGTCAGTGAATCGATGCTTGGTACGGTGCAGCGTGTTTTGGTAGAGCGTGCTGCACATCGCGATGCAGGTGAAATAGCCGGCAGAACCGAAAATAACCGGGTGGTGAATTTTCCCGGTGATATGGCGCTGGTGGGCAAGTTTGTCGATGTGCGCGTCACAGAGGCACATACCAACTCCTTGCGAGGAGAACTTCTTGCTGATAGCGTTATCCTCTAACGCCTTTTTGGAATCTAATTTGTGGTCACTCCAGCTGTTACAGTTGACACGATAAGCTTTGAATTAAGTCCTGCGGACAATCCCCGCCTAGCCAATTTATGTGGTCATCTGGATGAACATATCCGGATGATGGAACGTGGATTTGGCGTGGAAATCAATAATCGCGGTGGCAAGTTCCAGATCATCGGTAAGCCGGAGATTCTGGCTGAAGTACAGGATGTGATACACACTCTGTATGCCGACACCGCCCAATCTGTTCTGGAACCGGAACAAGTCCATCTCGCGATTCGCGAATCGGGTGGTACTGAAACCACCGGTTTTGAAGAAGAAAAAGAAGTTACCATCAAAACCAAACGCGGCCTGATTAAGGCGCGTGGTGAAAATCAACAAGCCTATTTGCGCCGTGTAATGACGCATGACATCAACTTTGGTGTGGGACCTGCCGGTACTGGTAAAACTTATCTTGCCGTTGCCTGTGCAGTTGAAGCTCTGGAACGTGATTTTGCCAGACGGATTGTATTAGTCAGGCCTGCAGTTGAAGCCGGTGAACGTCTGGGTTTCCTGCCGGGTGATTTGGCTCAGAAAGTGGACCCGTATTTACGGCCTTTATTTGATGCGCTCTATGAAATGCTAGGTTTTGAACGGGTTGCCAAACTGATTGAACGCAATGTGATCGAAGTGGCACCCCTGGCATATATGCGTGGCCGTACTTTGAACGAATCGTTTATTATTCTGGATGAAGCACAGAACACCACGGTTGAGCAGATGAAAATGTTTCTGACTCGTCTGGGATATAACTCGACAGCGGTGATCACCGGTGATATTACTCAGGTGGATTTGCCGGGTTCAACCCGTTCAGGTCTGCGTCATGCCATTGAAGTCTTAAAAGATATTGAAGGCATTGGCTTTACTTTTTTCCAGGCAAAAGACGTGGTGCGTCATTCGCTGGTGCAGAAAGTTATTCTGGCTTACGAAAAGGCTGAAACAAAGTCGTGAACGTCATTATCGATCTGCAGCAGGCAACTGATGCAGATGTGCCATCTGAACAACAATTTCAACGCTGGGCCAGTGCTGCGCTGGCTGAAGTCAACGAAGACTGTGAATTAACTATTCGCCTGGTGGATGAAACCGAAAGTGCCGAATTGAATAATGATTATCGCGGCAAAAACTATCCGACCAATGTTTTATCTTTTCCCTTTGAGTCACCTGTGCCGTTAGAACCTGTGTTATTAGGCGATCTGGTGCTGTGTGTTCCGGTGGTAGAGCGTGAAGCTGCCGAGCAAGAAAAAACCACTAACGATCATTGGGCACATTTAATTGTGCATGGTTGTTTGCATTTACTTGGCTATGATCATATTGAAGACGATGAGGCAGAATTAATGGAATCGTTGGAAATTAAAATTTTACAAAAGCTTGATATTAACAATCCTTATACAGAGCAGAGGGTTACATCATGAGTGAGGGACGACCGAGTCGCTCAGACAGTCCAGTTTCCTGGGTGCGAAAATTAAGTAATCTGTTCCTGGAACCTAAAGACCAGGAACAGTTGATTGAATTACTACGCAATGCTTCTGAACGGCATATTCTCGATGCCGAAGCCTTGTCGATTGTCGAAGGCGCTTTGAGCGTCTCACAGATGCAAGCTCGCGACATTATGATTCCACGTTCTCAAGTGGTGATGGTTTCCCGAGATGCGCCACCGGAAGAAACACTTAAGCTGGTCACAGAAACATCGCATTCACGTTTTCCGGTGATTGATGATGATCGTGATGATGTTATCGGAATTTTGCTGGCCAAGGATCTGCTGGCGGCAGTGGTCAGCTCTGGTGAGTTTAATTTTGATCTGCGTGAATTGTTACGTCCGGCGGTGTTTATCCCGGAAAGTAAGCGTCTAAATGTACTGCTGCGTGAATTTCGCGCCCGTCGTAATCATATGGCAATCGTTGTTGATGAATATGGCGGTGTGGCCGGCATGATTACCATCGAAAACGTGCTTGAACAAATTGTTGGTGAAATTGAAGACGAGCATGATGTGGATGATGATGCGCCAATTTTGCAACGTGATGACAATACCTTCACTGTCAAAGCATTGACCCCGGTTGAAGATTTTAACGAGTATTTTGAAACCGAGTGGAGTGACGATGATTTTGATACGGTGGGTGGCCATGTGGTGAATCAATTTGGTCATTTGCCCGGCCGGGGTGAGCAGGTCACAATAGGTTCACTGGAATTTACTGTGTTACGTGCAGATAAACGTCGAGTTCATTTGTTACGTATGGTGAAGTTAGCCGAAGAAACTGAAAGCGAAAGCGAAACAGAATAATGACAACTTCCAGGCAGTTGGCTTGGCAAGGCGCATTTGGCGGCTGGGCAGCATTATTGGCCGGTGCCATCCTGCCAATGAGTCTAGCCCCATTCCATTATTACCCCTTGGCGGTGTTGAGCCTGCTCGTGCTGTTTCTCAGCTGGCAAGGTGTCAGTCCTCGTCAGGCGTTGTGGCGTGGCACCCTGTTTGGTACCGGCATGTTCGGTGTGGGTGTTTCCTGGGTTTTTGTGGCTATCCATGTTTTTGGACAGGCCAGCATAGTACTTGCAGGTTTGCTGACCGCATTGTTTGTGGTTGCCCTGGGTTTTATGATCGGCGTATTGGGGTGGGGGTTAAAACGCCTGACCGGACCAATATTATCCAGCAAAGATTTTCTGATATTACTGCCCAGCAGCTGGCTTTTATTTGAGTGGTTTAAAGCCTGGTTTCTGACGGGATTCCCATGGCTGGAATTGGGTACTGGGCAAATTGAAGGCCCGCTTGCCGGTTTTATTCCGTTAATCAGCGTTCATGGAGCCTCATGGCTGGTAGCATTGACCGCCGGTAGTCTGGCCATAGTGTTTTACCAGCGTAAATGGCTATTTCTCTTATTGCCTGCAGTGATTTGGGGCAGCGCTTTTTCCCTGCAGTCGGTTGAGTGGACCAAGCCCATTGGTGAACCGGTGAAAGCTGCCTTGATTCAAGGCAATGTGCCGCAGGAAATTAAATGGGATCCCCAGCAGTTACGTAATACGTTGCAGTTATATGCTGATCTGAGTCGAGAGAATTGGGATGCAGATGTAATTGTCTGGCCGGAAAATGCAGCAACAGCGTTTTATCACCAAATAGATGAAGGTTATCTCGAACCATTAGGTCGCGAAGCACGTTCTCAGAATACCGATATCCTTGTCGGGCTGCCTGTCTTGGATGAAAATGGTGAAGATTATTACAACAGTATGGTCAGTCTGACCGAAACCCCGGTGTTTTATCATAAGCGTCACCTGGTTCCATTTGGCGATTACGTTCCTTTTGAAACCCTGCGTGGATTGATAAAATTCTTTGATTTACCGATGTCAGCGTTTGTACCGGGTGCTTCCGAGCAACCACAAATGATGTTGGCAGGCCATCCGGTCGGGGTGTCTATCTGCTATGAAGATGCCTTTTCATCTGAAGTACGTGACACTGTGCCGGCGGCAACCATGTTGATTAACGCGACTAATAATGCCTGGTATGGTGATTCATTTGCACCGCACCAGCATTTACAGATTTCACGAAGCCGGGGGCTGGAGACCGGGCGGCCCATTTTACGGGTTACAACTAACGGGATATCAGCGTTTATTGATTATAAGGGCGTTATTCAACAACAAAGTCCTCAATTTGAATTAGCTGTACTGAAAGGTGACATTCAACCCAGAGAGGGTGTGACTCCCTACGTGCGTTTCGGGCAATGGCCATTATTGATCTCAACTTTGCTGTTGCTGACTTTGTGGGCGTATTATCAGTATTTTTATCGGCGTAACGAGTCTTAATCTTCCATGCAATTAATGACCATCCAGCGCATTCTGGGCATTTTACTGAGCCTGTTCAGTATTACCATGCTGCCACCTGTGCTGGTTTCATGGTGGTTTAATGACGGTGCTGCTACAGCCTTTCTGACAGCGTTTGTAATTCTAGTCAGTACCGGTTTGCTGTTATGGTTGCCTGCGAGAAAACACCATAAAGAGTTGAAGATCCGTGATGGATTTATCGTGGTGGTGATGTTCTGGATTGCCTTGGGATTTTCCGGGGCGTTGCCATTTTATCTGACCGAATCACCCGAGATGAGTATTACCGATGCGGTGTTTGAGTCCATGTCGGGTTTAACCACCACCGGAGCGACGGTTCTGGTAGGGCTGGATACGCTGCCAGAAGCCGTATTGTTTTATCGTCAGTTTCTGCAGTGGTTGGGGGGTATGGGGATCGTGGTCTTGGCCGTTGCCATCCTGCCATTATTAGGTGTCGGCGGCATGCAGCTGTATCGTGCCGAAACACCTGGACCGATGAAAGATGCAAAATTAACCCCGCGTATTACGGAAACCGCAAAAGCCCTCTGGTATATCTATTTGAGTCTGACTATCGCTTGTACCATCGCTTATTACTGGGCCGGCATGTCATGGTTTGATGCTATCGGTCATAGCTTTTCTACCGTCGCCATTGGCGGATTTTCAACGCATGATGCCAGTATGGGCTTTTTTAACAGCGCGACGATTGAAATGATCGCGGTGGCTTTCATGCTGGTTTCTGCGATGAATTTTTCCTTACATTTTCTCGCCTGGCGCCATCGCAGTCTGATGCATTATCTGCGAGACTCAGAGTTAAAAGTATTTTTAAGCATCATGTTTGTTATCTCCTTAGTGACGGCGTCCTACCTGTTTTTCACCGGTACTTTTGATGATGGCTGGACGGCTGCTCATCACGGTATTTTTCAAGCAGTGTCAATTGGTACCACAGCCGGTTTTACCACTACTGATTATTATTTGTGGCCGGGTTTTCTGCCAATTTTATTGTTGATGAGTAGTTATATTGGTGGCTGTGCCTTTTCCACTGGTGGTGGTATTAAGGTTATTCGCGTTATGCTACTGTTTAAACAAGGATATCGTGAAGTTTTACGGCTGATTCATCCTAATGCAGTGTTTGCCATTAAGGTGAATGGTAAAGCGTTACCGCCCAAAGTCGTTGGGGCGGTGTGGGGCTTTTTTGCTTTATACGTTTTCTGTTTCAGCATCATGCATCTTTTGTTGATGGCAACGGGGCTTGATGTGGTGACATCGTTTTCTGCCGTAACCGCTTGTTTGAATAATCTTGGTCCGGGACTGGGGGATGTGGGGGCTAATTTTGGACAGATTAATGCTCCATCAAAGTGGATATTATGCGTTGCCATGTTGTTAGGGCGCCTTGAAATCTTCACTTTACTAGTGGTGCTGACACCAGCGTTCTGGCGCCGATGATGTCAGATAGTCAGCAAAAATGGGATCAGCGGTATCGGTCGGAAATTGCGGTCTACCCCGAGCCATCGTTGGTACTCACTCAGAATCAGCATTTATTGCCCCAGCAGGGAAGAGCTCTGGATCTGGCTTGTGGTTTAGGTGCCAATGCCTTGTTGATGGCCAGTCTGGGGTTACGGACTCAAGCATGGGATATCAGTTCTGAAGCTTTGGCGAAACTGAATGCAGAAGCTCAACAGCGACAGTTACAGATTATTACTGAGCAGCGGGATGTGAGTGCGACAGCGCCTGACAATTCGAGATTTGATGTCATTGTCGTCAGTCAGTTTCTGGATCGCAAACTTTGCCCGAAACTTATCGATGCGTTAAAGTCCGGTGGGTTACTTTTTTATCAAACCTTCTGTCGCGATAAGGTAGATGGTTCCGGTCCGCAGAACCCGGAATTTTTACTGACAGATAATGAACTATTAAATTTATTTGCAGGTCTGAAATTAAGAGTTTACCGAGAAGAGTCGACACTTGGAGATACTTCCATGGGGTGGCGAAACATGGCGATGCTGGTGGGACAAAAGTCATAATAAAAATAAATACTTAATAGGACTTGCTGAAAAGACGTCGGATCAGTAGAATTACGCGGTTCAGAAAGGGCAAACATAAAAATCGTGTTTGTCGGGCAAACATCATTATTGGCGAGAACAGATATGAAAGCGGATATCCATCCAGATTATAGCGAAATCAATGTTACCTGCAGCTGTGGTAACAGTTTCAAAACCCGTTCAACACGCGGCAATGACCTGACGCTGGATGTATGCTCAGAATGTCATCCGTTCTACACCGGCAAACAGAAAATGCTGGATAGTGCCGGTCGTGTTGATAAATTCCGTCAAAAATACGGAAAATAATCTTGCGGGCTTAAGCCGAAGATACTAATGAACATCATCAACATTACATACAAAAGCCTCTGTCGATTGACAGGGGCTTTGTTGTTTCTGGGCCTTTTATCCGGCTGTGCGCAGAATCCGGTGACAGGTGGCCAGGATTTTGTCATGTTCAGTGAAAACAAAGAGCTTGAGATGGGCCGCACCTATCATCCTCAGATCATTGAACAGTATGGTCGTTATGAAGATGAAGCGTTGCAGAGATATGTTCAGGATGTCGGGCAAAGACTCGCCGCCGTCAGTCATCGTGATGATTTGGTTTATCGCTTTACCGTTTTAGATTCACCGGTTATCAATGCGTTTGCATTACCCGGTGGGTATATCTATATCACTCGGGGGATGATGGCCTATCTGAATTCCGAAGCTGAGCTTGCAGCCGTTCTCGGACATGAGATTGGCCATGTCACTGCCCGTCATGGCGTACGTCAGCAAAGTGCAGCCCAGGCAGCTAATTTAGGATACACGCTGGGAGCAATTCTGCTTCCGGGATTACGCACCGCAGGTGCCCAGGATCTGTTTAATGTGTTTGGTGGTGCATTGCTCAGTGGTTATGGTCGCGAACACGAATTAGAATCGGACAGGCTCGGTGCCGAATATCTGGCCCGTTCCGGCTATCCTTCAGAGGCCATGATAGAAGTTATTGGCGTGTTAAAAGATCAGGCAACCTTTGCTGAAGCCGAGGCTAAAAAACAAGGCCAGGATTATCAGGGTTACCACGGTCTGTTTGCTTCTCACCCGGATAATGATACTCGGCTGCAGGAAGTCGTTAAAGCGGCTGATAAATACAAAACCACTGTTCGTGAAGATGAAGGCACTGAGCGTTATTTGCAGCGTATCGATGGCATGGTGTTTGGTGATAGTGAATCGCAGGGCATTCGATCTGGTCGAAATTTCTATCATGGTGAAATGCAGTTTGCGTTGAGTTTTCCGCAAAATTGGCATATTCAGAACAACCCAACCAGCTTACGGGCAACCGCGCCGCAAGGGGCCGCTATTATTGAGATGGGCGCTTCCGATCTTAATCGGAAACAGACCCCGGCTGAGTTTATCCGGGATAGGTTGAATATTAAAGAGCTGAAAAATGGAGAACCGCTCTCCACAAATGGATTGCAGGGTTACACTGGCTTAACCGTCGCAGAGGGCAAGCCGGTTCGAGTGGCGGTCATATATTTGCGTGAACAGGCGTTTATTTTTATTGCGACCACCAAGTCGTCCGGAGATTTCAATAAGTTTGATCCGGCGTTCCGTGAGACGGTGATGAGCTTCCATGCTATGCGTCAGGATGAACAGCAATTTGCCGAAGCACAGCGTATCGAAGTGGTCAAAGTCGATAGCAATGATAGTTATTCAGGCTGGGCAGCCAAATCACGAATCAGCAATAGCCCAATACAGCAGTTGCGGTTATTGAATGGTGATTATCCAAAGGGTGAACTGAAATCAGGCCAATTGGCTAAACGTGTTCGTTAACTATTATATTGTTTGAGTGACGTTCAGCTTCAACGAATTCTATTTGAGAAATTGACATCATCAATAGAGCAGTGTTGACAGTCCTGTCTGCTTATAAGGATCTGCCTCGCCGTCTTTGCTGACCTGGAAAAAAGGTACTTGCCCCATAGAGATTTATTCATGTCTCATCATCAGTTGTGGTTGAAAAAGGATTACCACGCGATAGAGATGAAGTTAGAAGGCTATCCCTTTGCTCCATTTTTTTGTTGACTATTCACGCGAATGATATTGCTACCATTATGTGATTTACAGTCAAAAGATAATCAACATTAAGCAGCGTATTTTCAGCCGCTACACGTAATGGACGGGGCTGTTTTCTGCATTACGTTGTTGCAAATGACTTTTGTTGAATACCGGCAACGCATTATTTCTGTTCTGCTGGACGAAGTGAAACACTAGGATTTGTTGATCTTTCATCTCCGCCTCTGTTGTGAGCTGAAAAAGCGTCAATCAAGGCACGAGGAGCGCCTTTTGTGAGATACATTCATGCATCTCACCCCATTATTGGGGCTTACGCGCAAAAACGTTTATCTCCATGGATGGAGTGGTCACTCCTGTGCGTCCCTGCACTCGAAGGGCTGGGACTATTTTGCGACCGACTGCGCACCCTGTAATTCACCGCTACGCGGCCAGCAAAGCTGTTCAAATGCGTTCCAGACTTATTTTCAATTACTTATGTAAGATACTACACGGCATGCTTTCCGCCTTGTCGGACACAAAACATAGCCTCCAGAAGTGGTGGAGATGAAAGATCAACAGACCCTGAAGGACCATACTTGACATCGTTAAAGATGAGTCCATAATACCTTTCAAAAGATGTTTTTTAAATACACCTTTAAGGAGCGCATTATGACCACATCTACCCAGTCCCTGCTACAAACCAGTCTTGGCGAAATTGCCACGCAGCTTGCCGGTGCCACGCGGGTCTTTCGACAGTATAAGCTGGATTTCTGCTGCGGCGGGGGCATCAGTCTTGAAGAAGCTTTGCAGCGCAAACAACTGGATGCCGAACCCGTGCTGAAACAGTTGGAAGCGCTGAAAGATGAGTCACCCGAACAGGATTGGACAACACGACCGATTCCCGAACTGGTCAACTACATCTACAACCATTTCCATTTGGTGCACCGAGAGCAACTTCCGGAGCTTCGCCGTATGGCGCGCAGAGTTGAGACGGTACACGGAGACAAGTCCGATTGTCCGCTGGGGCTGGCAGATCAGCTTGAGATCTTGGAAAATGAGTTGGAAAGTCATATGCAAAAGGAAGAGAGCATTCTGTTCCCCATGCTTCAGCAAGGTGCTGGCGCTCATGCTGGCGGCCCTATTCAAGTCATGATGCACGAGCATAATGACCACGGAGAAGCGCTGCAGCGTCTGGTTGAGCTAACAAACGATATGACACCACCTGCAGACGCCTGTAACACTTGGCGTGCCTTGTATCTCGGACTGGATCAGTTGCGTAATGATCTGATGGAACATATTCATCTGGAGAATAATGTATTGTTCCGTCGGGCTCTGGCTGCCTGAAAGTTCTCCACAGGGAGGCACTCAGTTCAGGTTTAGCAGTTTTAACAGTTCTGGCCGGTGTCTGGCTGTGACCAGATCGGCCAGGCTGTATTGCCCCAGAACATCAATGAACGCCTGCTGTGCCTCTGCCAGAATGTGTTTGAGCTGGCACGCAGGGGTGATACTGCAGGTGTTGTTCTCAGTGTAACATTCCACCAGGCCTAAGTCGGTTTCTGTTTGCTGGAACAATATGCCCAGATTGACTTCTGTCGGTGAGCAATGCAGGTTCAGACCACCGTTCTTTCCCCGAACAGAATCAATATACCCTAATCGGCTTAGTTGATTTACCACTTTCATCAGGTGATTCTTGGAAATACCAAAGGTCGTTGAAATTTCTCTGATGGTCGTTTTGCGTCCGGGCTCTGCCGCCAGATAAATGAGGACGCGCAGGGCATAGTCGGTATAGCTTGTAATACGCAATGTTGTCTCCTAAGTACTCACTACCGGACGTTGTAGTGTTCGCAATTGATAAATCAGTGTTAATCCCCAGGCCAGTGACCAGCCACCAGCAGCGAAGAAATACAGTATTGTTCGCGCGCTCCAGGGAAGCAAGAGGAACAGATCGGGCAGGGCCCGACTGACGGCTGCAAGGCTGAAAAGCAGGGCAATCAGGGCCCACCAGCTTCCGGTTGGCAGGTCACGTTTGCGACGTTGTGCCGTCAGCCGCATAATTACACCAGTGGCCAGAATACCCAGAGTACCGATGGTCACCAGATGCAACCCCGGTCCAGTTGAAAGACCTCGTGTTTGTTGCAGCGCCATGACTATAAGTCCCGGTGCCAGCCAGCCATAACCTGCTAGCAGGCATAACAGATCCAAGCGGCCACCCAGACGCCACGGCTGCCAGCGGACGATTCGTATACAGATCAACAGTGCTGCTAGCCACAATGGTAGTGCGCTAAACCAACCTGGAATTTGAGTGCTCGACAAAGATAGAAGGGCGGCCGTAGCCAGCGTAAGGATCAGGCCTCCTTCGATACGTGGTTGCACTCGAGCCTTCAGTATTGTTCCACCGGTACGATCTATAGCATTGGCGATGGCTGGGGCCAGCAAACGGCCGCCCATGTAGCTTAACAATAATGCCAGCAATATGCCGGTAACTTGGGCGGTCGGCCAAAACCACATCGGCAAAGTAAGTCCTCGGCTCAACGCACTCAACACGCCCAGCCCCAGCAATGCAAAGATTAATGGCAGCAGTATGCGGTTTCGCCAGCGTTTAGCGGCGTTCAGACGCGGAAGTATCTGCCAGAGCAGCAGGGCAACTAGTAGCGCCTGCAGTACCGTAGACCAAAGACTATCTGGCCAGTTAAGCGAGGCCACCCGGGCTGCAAACCATGCCAGCAGTATCAGTAGAGCAACTTTACGTTCTGGGCGACCGCTTAGATAGCCAGCAATCAAACCAGTAACCAATCCGAACAGCATCTCATGCGCATGGCCTTCAGGCTGGCTCAGCCCTGGCAAGCCTTGTGTCTGATACAGGCTGTACAATGTCAGAGGCATAATGATCATCGCATAGGCGCTGACCAGCGGGAACAACCACAGAGCCAACCAGACCTTCGATTGATTGTACATAACTGTGCTGCTGACATCAGTCGGCATTTGTTATCCTTTGATGTTGTAATAAGATGTATGTAAAATACATTTATTATAAAAAATAATCAAAGAGGTTAGTGCCATGTTTGGAAGTGCATTGCTGTTCTGGCGCAACCCGCCGATTGATGATGAAAAGGATCTATTGATCGCGGAGAACCGTTCTCTTCAGGAACAGGTGCGGATGCTTGAAAAAGAACGTGAAGATTTGCGTTCCGAACAGATATCTCGGCAGCATCAGTTTACAGAACAGCAGGGTATTTTAAGTAGTTTTACCGGTTTCAGTGCCTCATTGACAGCGCTCAAGAATTCGTTCGGAGTGTTTTCCGGTCAGTTGGAAGAGGCTAATGCCGCTGCTGGTGAGTCTTTGTCGGCATCGCGATCTAACGAAACTGATCTGCACCAATTGGGCGCTGAACTCAGTCAGATTGTTACTGCAACCCGTCAGTCTGCCGAGCAAGTGCGAACTCTTCAGGAGCGCACGGAGGAGGTTAGTCGGTTTGTCTCCTTGATCGACAGTATTTCCGATCAGACAAATCTGTTGGCCTTGAATGCCAGTATTGAAGCGGCGCGTGCCGGAACCCACGGACGCGGTTTTGCTGTGGTTGCCAGTGAAGTCAGAAGTCTCTCCGAGCGTACCAGTGATGCCACACGCGAGATCAGATCGCTGGTCGACACTATTCAGGCTCAAACACGACAAGCGGATGCTGACATGCAGGCCAACTCTGAAGCAGTCAGTCGAGTGGACGAGAATGCCAGTCGGATTTTGGCTCGCACCACTGAAGTGCTGGGTCTGGCAGGCGATGGGGGACGTGTGCTCAATCGCACCGCTTTGGCCAGCGAAGTGGAGTTTGCCAATCTGGAAGAGTTGGAGATCAAGTTGTTAGTCTACCGTTGCTTACTGGGGCTGGAATACGTCGATCCAAAGTCGTTGCCAAGTGAAGAAGAATGTCGCCTCGGCCGTTGGTACTATGAAGGTTCAGGACAGACGGTGTTTATGAATGCTTCCGAATTTCAGCGCATTGAGGAGCCTCACCGTCAAGTCCATGTGCAGGCGAGACGGGCAGTTGAACTGTATCAAGCCGGAGAGTCCGAAGAGGCTCTGCAGGCGCTTTCGGCAATGGAAGAGGCAAACATGGAGGTCATGAATCGCTTGAGAAGGCTGGTCAGTGAAAGTGATTGAGCCAATCTTTCCAATAAAGCTGCTGGCTTACTCCATGAGTTCTATGGTTTGATGCCTGATGAATAAAATCTGCTCCAAGGACCTTAATAGGATCTTTCCCCAACCAATGGTGTCCCAGCAATAGTAGAGACGCGGGGTAAACAAGCCCTAGAAAAGTTCGATAAGTGAATCATCCTGTTCTTCGGCTGAGGTGCTACTGCCACCACGCATTGCCGGAACATTTTCTTTACGGAAGATTTCGTAAATTGCATCCGTATCGTCTGGTTGTGCCTGCAATCCTGTTTCCGGATCAATGCGAACAGTGACCATATCAACAGGCTGCTGAAAGCTTTGTTCGGGAATATCTTCAAGTGCTACACGCATAAAATCAATCCACATTGGTAAAGCAGCACGTCCTCCCGTTTCATAGCGACCTAAGGTACTTGGATTATCAAAGCCGACCCAGCTTATAGCAACCAGTTTGGGGTTAAAGCCATTGAACCAGGCATCCAGTTGATCATTTGTTGTGCCGGTTTTACCCGCCAAGTCACCGCGATTTAAACTTAATGCCTGGCGACCTGTACCAAACTTCACTACATCACGCAGCATGCTGTTAATAATGTAAGCATTTTGTGGGGTAATGACCTGTTTGGCTGGATAAAAGCCTAACAATTCAGCTTGCATCAGGGCTTCTTCTTCACTGATATCGGCTGCGGGTATAGCACAGCTGTCGCAGACTTTCTTGGGTTTGGTCTGCATCAGAATTTCACCAGCAGCATTTTCAACCCGATTAATAATATAAGGGTCTATCAGGTACCCACCATTGGCTAATGTCGCATATGCCCGCGCCATATCTAATGGTGCAGCGTTACCACTACCTAAGGCTATAGATAAATTCGGTGGTACTTGCTCAGGCAGAAATCCAAACCGTTGTACATAATCCACTGTATAGGCAATTCCAATATCTCTTAACAGCCGTATAGAAACAAGGTTTCGAGAGTGCGTAAGTGCTTCCCTTAATCGGGTGGGGCCAAAAAAACGTCCACTGTAATTTTCGGGGCGCCAGACATTCTCCAACCCCGGATCATCAAATACCACTGGCGCATCATTTACTACAGTTGCGGCCGTATAGCCTTTTTCCAGTGCAGCTGAATAAACAAAAGGCTTAAATCCTGATCCAGGTTGACGCTTTGATTGTGTTGCACGATTAAATTTACTCTGGAAGAAATCAAATCCTCCTTGTAAAGAGGTTATTGCGCCATCTTCAGGAGCAAGCGAGACCAAGGCTCCCTGTACTTCGGGAATTTGTGTTAACTGCCATTCATCGTCTTCTAACGCTCGTAGATAGATAATATCGCCAACAGTTAATACCTCATTTATGGATTGTGGTTTTTTCCCCATGCTGTATGCACTGAGCTGCGGCTGAGCCCAACTTACCGCTGAAAAGGGTAATTCAATTTGTCCGAAATCCTTCACAAATACCTGAGCAGAGTTATCTTTTATGCTCAATACCAGACCTGGGCTGATGGATCCTATAATCGAAAAATCTTTCAGAAACTGTTCTGATGCTGCCAAATCCGGTAATTCACTCAGATCTACTTTCGCTGTTGGTCCTCGATAACCATGACGTTTGTCATAGGCCAATAAAGCATCTTGCAATGCCTTGGTTGCCGCTTGCTGATGTTTAGCTTTGATCGTTGTAAATACTCGAATACCCTTTTCGTAGATTTCTTCACCAAATTCATCTATCAGATAAGTGCGCACCATTTCAGAAACATACGGTGCATAAACTTCTATTTCGCGTCCATGATAGCGTGCACTCACTTCTTCTTTTAAGGCATCTTGATATTCGGACTGAGTAATAAAACCCACATCAAGCATTCTGCTGAGTACATAATTTCGGCGGTCCATCGCTCGTTGCGGAGAAGTGATCGGATTCGTGGTAGAAGGAGCTTTGGGTAATCCGGCGATCATTGCCATTTGGCCCAGCGTTAACTCTTCGAGCTTTTTACCATAATAAACATCAGCTGCCGCTCCAACACCGTAAGAGCGATGACCCAGGAATATTTTATTTAGATACAAAGCAAGAATTTCTTCTTTGGAGAGAGTATTTTCTATTTCTAATGACAGAATAATCTCATTAATTTTGCGCAAATATGTTTTTTCATTACTTAAGAAAAAATTACGGGCAACCTGCATGGTAATGGTACTGCCACCCTGTGTTTTTTCGCCGGTAACAGCCAGCGAATATGCTGCCCGGAGCAACCCTTGATAATCCACGCCAGGGTGTTCAAAAAAGCGATCGTCTTCGGCTGCGAGGAAAGCTTGTATGAGTTTGGGCGGAAAATCCTCATACTGGACAGGAATTCGGCGTTTCTCTCCAAATTCAGCCATTAAAAGACCTTCTTCACTAAAAATACGTAAGGGTATCTGCAACTGAACCGAGCGTAGTGATTCCGGACTCGGAAGTTTAGGTGATAAAAATAGATAGACTACAGCGATAAACAGTAGACCGGCTACAAAAAAGCTAAAGCCCCATTTTAAAAGGCGTGACACAAGTCGCGACATTGGATTTTTTCGTTCGCAAAAAATAAAACCGTAGAGTATATATAAACACACTAATAAAGCCAGTTAATGACTTTTCAGGAAAATATCATATTTTTAGTTGTTGACATCCTGACAATAGTTAATAAACTACTTTAAGTTGCAAAGGTAAGTGTGCTACACACATCATTTCGATGGAATTGGGGCGATGCATGTTTGGACGTAAGAAATCCCCTTTACTAGGGATAGATATCAGCTCTTCAGTAGTAAAGCTGTTGGAGCTTAATAAGCGCGGCGATCGTTATACGGTTGAATCCTATGCGGTGGAACCTCTTCCGGTAAATGCGGTGGTAGAAGGTCGCATCGAAAACAGTGATGAAGTTGCTGGTGCGATAAAGCGTGCAGTGAAACGTTCTGGGACGAAATCTCGAGATGCTTCTGTCGCGGTTTCAGCGAATTCAGCCATTACTAAAGTTGTTTCTTTTCCATCTTCCATTTCAGAACGTGATATGGAAGAAAATGTAATGTTGGAAGCAGAAAATTATATTCCCTATCCACTTGATGAAGTCCGACTTGACTTTGAGGTTTTAGGTCCATCTGCCGCTGATGCCGATGCCGTAGATGTTTTATTAGCCGCTTCCCGCCGCGAAAATGTCGATGCTCGTACCAGTGTGCTGGAAAAAGCCGGACTCAAACCGAGACTGGTCGATGTGGAAGCCTATACTGTCGAAAATGCTTTTTCTCTAATCGCCAGACAACTACCCAATCAAGGTAATGGTTTAACCGTTGCTGTTGCAGATATCGGAGCTAATTTAACGACGTTACATGTTCTGGTAAACGGCAAAATTGTTTTTACCAGAGAGCAGACTTTTGGCGGCCGAATGCTGACCGAAGACATTGAGCGCTATTATGGAATGTCTTATCAGGAAGCAGGCCGTGCCAAAAAAGATAAGAGCTTGCCTGACGATTATGAACCAAAGGTACTGGAGCCTTTCAAACGTTCCATGGCAGTAACCATCACTCGAGCCCTGCAGTTCTTCTTTTCAGCATCAAGCCAGTACCAATCAATTGATCATATTATCCTTGCTGGTGGTTGTGCCTCGATTGAGGGAGTAGATAAGGTTGTTGAGGTAGAAACTGGTACCTCAACATCTATTGCCAATCCATTCACCGACATGGCCTTGGGCGCTAGAGTCAAGGTTCAGGCGCTCAGTAACGATGCCCCCTCGATGATGATTGCTTGTGGGCTGGCCATGAGGAGTTTCGACTAATGGCACATATTAACCTTCTACCCTGGCGTGAAGAAAAACGTCAGGAAAAGCAACAGCAGTTCTATATAGCGATGGGACTGACTTTAGCTTTTGCCATTATGGTCTTTATTTTATTTACTTCACATATCAACGGTCTTGTTAATGAACAAAATCAACGTAATGCCTACCTGCAGCAAGAAATAGCCCTAGTCGATAGTCAAATTAAAGAAATCCAGGATTTGGAGAAACAGCGAGATCGATTATTAGCCAGAATGCAGGTTATCCAGGATTTACAACAAAGCCGGCCTAAAGTTGTAAAAGTGTTCGATTCGTTAGTGAGAACGGTTCCGGAAGGAATTCACCTTCAAGTTTTAAGCCGTGAAGGCGATAAATTGATTGTGCAAGGAGTTGCGCAAACCAATGCCAGGGTATCAGTATTCATGAATCAACTCGATAAAGATCCGGAGTTTACGGAATCAAAACTTCGTGTTGTTCAGCGTACCTCCTCCCGAGATGATGCCATTCGTCAATTTACTTTGGAAGTCACCGAGTCCAAACCGCAAACGGATGAGGAGCAATAGTCGTGGATATCCCATCAGTCAATGATATTGATTTCAATGAAAGTGGTGAATGGCCGCTGATAGGAAAAATTGTTGCCGCAATACTAATCTGCGCAGTAATTTGGGGTGGTGGTTACTACTTCATAATTAAAGATAAACGGGCTGAATTGGCACAGCTTGAGCAAGCAGAAACGGAGTTGCGTACCAGCTTTGAAATAAAACAGAGCAAAGCGGTAAATCTGGAAGCTTACAAAGAGCAGATGAAAGAAATGGAGTTGTCATTTGCTTCGATGTTGCAACAATTACCCCGGAAAAGTGAAGTGGCTGATCTGCTGGTTGATATTTCCAGAACTGGCTTGGTAAATGGACTGGAGTTTGAACTATTCAAGCCCGAAGAAGAACGGCCGATTGATTTTTATATTGAATTGCCTATCACTATGCGCGTGACAGGCTCATATCATCAATTTGCTGAGTTTATTAGTGGGATAGCGGCATTACCCCGTATTGTGACACTGCATAATTTCAAAATGGGTCCATTAACCAGCGATGGAAATATGACCATGGATATTACGGCCAAGACCTATCGTTACTTTGACGAGCAGGGTAATTGATGATGAACATATCCATATCTAGCCATTCATTAATTCAAAAGCTTATTCTGCTTTCCATGGCATTTCTGCTGGTGGCCTGTTCGCAACCAAAAGATGATCTGCAAGCCTATGTTGCTGAAGTAAAAGCTCGTCAGGTTGTCGATATTCCACCGATTCCTGTGATGAAGCCTTATGAAAAATTCAGTTATGCCGCTGCTGAGTTACGTGATCCATTTGTTCCAACCGTTATTGATGTTCCCGAACCGGAACCGGAGCAAGTGGTTGATAATGGCATTCAGCCAAATGAAAACCGGATGAAGGAAATTCTGGAAAATTATCCGCTGGGTGATTTGCAATATGTCGGTACTCTGGAACAGGAAAGCTTATGGGCATTAATACGGGCTCCAGACAGTACGATACATCGTGTACAGATTGGTAATTACATGGGGTTGAACCATGGCCAGATTGTTGCGATCAGTGAAACACAACTGACACTGAAAGAAATCGTTCCTGAAGGAAACGGCTATAACGAGCGTGAGACGACAGTACCCGTCGTAGAGATAAATTAAGGGCCACAACATGATGCGTAAATACGGAATGACAATCACACGGCGACAAGTCATGACCAACACCGATAACAAACTATTGGAGCGATGGCGTTTTCGCCTGGGTTTGCTTTCATTATTGCTCATCAGCAGTTTTGCTTATGCAAATGAACTGCAATCACTCGATTATTCAACTCTTTCTGGAGACAGAGGGGTTGTGACGCTGACGTTTTCTGAAGCAGTAGAGACACCTGAAAGTTTTGCTACTGATGATCCCGCCCGGATTGTGCTTGACTTTAGAGGTATCAGTAACAAATTAAGTGAAACAACCAAGCAGATAAACAGTGGACAAACCCGCAGTATTGCAACGGTTGAAGCGGGTGAGCGGACCCGGATGGTTATCAATTTATTACGCAAATTACCCTATCAGGTTGAGGTTGAGGGTAATGTGGTCAAAGTCATGCTGAATGACAACACTTCAGTAGCATCTGCCATTGGCACAGGGACACCGGCTAAAGCTTCAAGTGGTGGAAACGCCGTTACCGATATCGATTTCCGACGTGGTGAGCAGGGCGAAGCCAAGCTGATGGTGGCTTTGCAAAATGAGAATACTTCATTGGATGTTCGACGGGAACGAGGTGATTTAGTCGTCGACTTACCTGGCGTCAGTTTACCTGACAATTTACAACGTAGATTGGATGTAATGGATTTTGCTACACCGGTAAACATGATTGACAGTATTCAGACATCTGACGGAACCCGCCTGATATTAACCACCAACGGCAAGTTTGAACACCTGGCGTATCAGTCTGGTGATATGCTGGTGGTAGAAGTGAAACCCGTTGTGGAACAAAATGCAGCTGATTCTGCGGAAAGTGAATTTGGCTTTGAAGGCGAAAAACTGTCGCTGAACTTCCAGAATATTGAAGTTCGGGCTGTTTTACAGCTGCTGGCTGATTTTAACGGGATGAATCTGGTGACCAGTGACACAGTGACCGGCAACTTAACGTTACGTTTGAAAAATGTACCCTGGGATCAGGCGCTGGACATTATCCTGAAAACCAAGGGTCTGGGTATGCGTCAAAATGGTAATGTCATGCTGATTGCCCCAGCAGCAGAAATTGCCGCTCGCGAAAAACAGGAGCTTGAAGCAAGACGGCAGCTGGTTGAGTTGGAGCCCCTTTATTCCGAGATATTTGAAGTCAACTTTGCAAAAGCCTCGGAGATGGCGGAGATTCTAACGACAACCCAGGGTCAGTCAACAGCAGGAAGCAGCGCTGGAGGATTTCTTTCTGAGCGTGGTAGTGTGGTGGTTGACCAACGGACAAACTCTTTATTGCTTCGTGATACGGCCGATAATCTGGCCGATGTACGCAAGTTAATCGAAAAGCTTGATATACCGGTACGGCAGGTGTTGATTGAATCACGGATTGTTATTGCCAATAATGACTTTACCAAAGAGCTAGGAGTACGTTTTGGAGCCTCCTCTGCTTCAAATTCTAATGGTAGCTTGATAAATAATGGAGCTGTTTCCGGGACGCTGGGTGATATTTCAAATAATGGCTCAGAGCTATCTACTTCTGGAAATATAGGAGGCCCGTCTCAAAGTGCAATTAACACTAATCAGGGTTTGAATGTAAATTTACCCGTTGCAAACCCCGCTGGTTCAATAGGTTTAGCTTTGGCAAAATTACCGTTAGGAACAATTTTGCAGTTAGAGCTTTCTGCAATGCAGGAAGAAGGTAAGGGTGAGATTATTTCCAGCCCACGAGTTATTACGTCGAATCAAAAGCAGGCAACCATTGAACAAGGTACCGAAATTCCCTATCAGGAAGCCTCGTCAAGCGGTGCAACCTCGGTTTCGTTCAAAGAGGCTCTGTTAAAATTGGATGTGACTCCACAGATTACGCCAGATGATCGTATTGTTATGGATCTGGAGGTTAATAAAGATGAAGTGGGTGAGATTTTTCTCAATGTGCCAAGTATTGATACCCGTAGCGTTCGTACCCAGGTATTGGTAGATAACGGCGAAACGGTTGTGCTGGGGGGGATCTATGAACAAACCTCGACACAGTCTTCCACACGCGTCCCGTTCTTTGGTGATTTGCCTTATGTTGGCTTTCTCTTCAAAACCAATTTAAATGAAGATCGCCAACGTGAACTGCTGGTATTTGTTACACCAAAAATTATTAAGGAAGGCATGGATTATTAAATTCAGCTTTTTCAGTTAAGATAAAAAACCGGATCGACGAATAGTCTGTTGATCCGGTTTTTTTTACGATAAACAGTTGAGCCATTAACCACGTGATTTCAGGTAATATATTTCTGGTGGGGCCAATGGGGTCTGGAAAGTCTACCATTGGTCGACAGCTTGCCAAAAAGCTACATCGCAAGTTTTTTGATAGTGATCGTGAGATTGAAAAACGCACTGGCGTATCCATATCCTGGATTTTCGAGATGGAAGGTGAAGAGGGCTTCAGGGAGCGCGAGCAGAAAATAATTGCTGAGCTTAGCGCAATGGATAATATTGTAATGGCCACCGGTGGCGGTGCTGTGCTGGCGGAGGCAAACCGGCGCAATCTGAAACGTGGCAAGGTTGTCTATCTGGCGGCCACAGCGGAACAGCTTTACCGTCGCACATCTCGTGATACCAGCCGCCCCCTGTTGCAGGTAGGCGATCGTCGCCAGCAAATAAAGCAACTAATGGCACAGCGTGATCCCCTTTACAGGCAAGTAGCTGATGTGGTGTTACAAACGGGTGATCAGTCTGTTACCCGAACCGTGAACGCAGTGATAAAACAACTGCAACAATTAAAAATAAAAGAAACCTGAATATGATGAAAACGCTTCAAGTTGCGCTCGGTGATCGCAGTTATCCCATCCATATTGGTGAAAACCTGCTATCGGAAAGTGATTTATTTACCGCCCATATCCGAGGAAAGGAAGTATTGATTGTTACCAATGAAACGGTGGCACCTCTGTACCTGGATACGGTAAAAACAGCGTTAAATGATTATCGGCTGGAAAGTGTTATTTTGCCTGATGGGGAGCAATATAAAACGCTGGACATCATGCAGCTGATTTTTGATCGTTTACTGGAAGCCAGATTGTCTCGTCAGGTAACCATTATTGCGCTGGGTGGTGGTGTTATAGGCGATATGGCAGGATTTGCTGCAGCCTGTTATCAGCGCGGAGTGCCCTTTATCCAGGTTCCCACCACCTTATTATCACAGGTCGATTCATCAGTCGGCGGTAAAACCGCAGTCAATCATCCTTTAGGCAAAAATATGATTGGTGCGTTTTACCAGCCGCAATGTGTACTGGCAGATACTGACACGTTAAAAACGCTGGATGATCGTCAGTTTTCTTCGGGGCTGGCAGAAGTCATTAAATATGGCCTGATTAATGATGCTGAATTTTTTGACTGGCTTGAACAGAATATGTCGTTGCTGGTTTCGCGTGATCCTGCGGCACTGGCACAAGCGATTGCCCGATCCTGTCAGGATAAGGCAACCATTGTGGCAGATGATGAGCGTGAACAGGGCGTCAGAGCATTGTTAAACCTCGGTCATACATTCGGTCATGCCATCGAGACTGGCTCTGGCTACGGGAATTGTCTGCATGGTGAGGCGATTGCAATAGGCATGGTGATGGCGGCCGACTTATCGCAACGTATGGGATGGCTTAGCACGGAAAAAGTTACACGTATCAGCAACATTATGATAGCCGCTAATCTTCCTGTTACTGTTCCGGACAAGTTAAGTTCTGCAGATTTTATGAACCTGATGGCGGTAGATAAAAAAGTTCAGGATGGACTGATTCGTCTGGTGTTGTTAAAAGATATCGGTCAGGCCATTATTTCCGATAACTACGATGGTGATGCCCTGGCTGAAACCCTGGCGAAATTTACTGCTGAAAATTGAGTAATGCAATGACTGCAGCGGCAGCTGAACCAAAATATATTTCGAGATTAGCGCTTCAGTCGAATCCCTTCAGTGCAGAGGTGACAGAAGCCGGACTGTATATGGGGCCGGAAATTAAGCAGCGTCTGGATTTGGTTCTGCATCTGTTGCGAGCCAGTGACAAAATTCCTTTGCTGTATGGCAACCACGGTCTGGGTAAAACCACTACTTTAAAAGCCTTAATGAATCGGGGTGGCGATGATCTGCGTTTTTGCCTGATTCAGGCAGAACCCTCGTTGACCATTCAGTTTATAGTCAGCCGCTGTTTGCAGGTTTTTGGTGCGCCTCAGGAAAGTACGCTGGGCAGTAACAACCTGCAGCTATTACAACAGCGATTACAGCAACTCCAGACTTTGCAGATTCGTCCTGTGCTACTGATTGATGATATCAGTAAGCTTGCTGAACCATTACTCCAGCAATTAAAAGCCTGGTTTGACTGGCAACATGAAGGCAACTATCTATGGCGGGCGGTAGTAACCGATGTTACGGCTGATGCCATGGCTACTCAAAATGAGCGTATTCAACCCTTACTGCTGGGGCCTATTCCACAGCAGGAAACCGCTGCTTATTTATTGCAGCGGTTACAGGGTGTTGGTTTCAACGGTGACAGCCCCTTTGATGACAAAGCATTAATACGTTTTCATCGACAGTCTTCAGGTGTACCGGCAGCATTGAATCACCTTGCCCATAAATTTTTACTGGGACAGGGGAAACCGGTGCAGTTGCCTTTCAGCTTCAAGTTTCCTGCTGTTTCTTTGCGCTGGAATAAATGGTTTGGACTGGTTCCTCTGGGTGTTTTATTTGCATTGATTCTGTTTTACCAGCAGCAGATAAATGACTTGTTTGTTGCTGATAAAAACACTATTGAAGACGATGTGCTAAACACGGATGTTTTAAACGAAAACTTGCCGATGGTCGTTGTGGATGAACCAGAAGAACTTACCAGTGTTGCAGAAGCCGATCGCCAGGAATTAGTCGAGCTGCTCGAAGAGTTGGAGCAGGCAGATGTAGAAGCTGAACCGACGACTGACTCTGATGTTGAACCAGCAATCGAAACCATTACCCCAGCAAATGAAGAAGAACCTGAACAGGAAGTCACTGCAGAAGTTGTAATCGATCCCGTAGAAATAATTGAACAACCATCGCAGACTGCTGATTCAGAGGAATCTATTGCTGACGTTGACACGGTGAATGATGATGTAAGTTCTGAAACAGAAAAAGTGACTTCTGAAACAGCAGATGAACAAGAGGTTGAGCCACCTTCACCGCCTGAACAAATTAACCCTCCAGTCGAATTAATTCCCGAACCCGCTACCGACACGGAGAAAGCTGATACAGCATTTTCTGATCTGGTTGATACGACTCTAAAGGATAAAGAGTGGATTATGCAGCAATCTGCCACCGATTTTACCTTTCAATTAATGGGTACATGGGATCGGGCCGAAGTGGACAGCTTTGTGGAAAAAAATGAACTGACAGGTAATGTCGCGGTTTTTGAAAGTCTGCGTAATGGTGAAGTCTGGTATGCCGTGATCTACGGAGTATATCCTTCAAAACAGGTAGCAATGCGTGACAGTCAGCAATGGTCCTCTCCGTTGAATAAAATATCGCCCTGGCTAAGACGTTATGACGGTGTTCAAAAACAAATTATAGATAAGGCGCCAGATCGCTAATCAGTGTGTCACTGCGGGTGCTAGGTCCGGCAAAGACTGCCCGATAGACTTTCTTTCCAGCAAGTTCCGTAAGTGAAAAAATACCTTTTTCCAGCAAATCGGAAAGGTCTGTTTGTGGTGGTGAATTAAAACAGACAATGCCAGTGGGAGAAACTTCTGCCTGCCAACCTGGCTGCTCATTGAGAAAACCGGCAAATTTTCTGGCCTGGTCGAGTTGAAAGTCGATTTGATCGACAAGGCCTGTTTTTCCAAGTGTTTTGATGGTCAGCCATAAAGGCAGTAACAGTTCTGCTCCATAGGAACCCGGTAATGTGTCACGTGGTGTTTGTGTCAGGTATTGGGTTGGCGAGGCTGCGGCTTTGATTGGTTGCTGATACATCAATAACCCGCAGGGACGGGGCTGACCCAGACTTTTGTGCGGATCAAAACAGACCGAATCTGCTTGTCCAAACTGTTTGTCCGTCAGTGGACTGGTGTTGATCAAACTTAAAAAACCACCCCAGGCTGCATCGATATGCAGCCAACACGGACTATGCTCAATGATCGCTTTAACCGCATTGATATCATCGATCTGTCCGCTACTGGTGGTGCCTGCTGTGGCAACAATGGCCATTGGAGTCTGCTCGTTACAGGCAAACGCAAGTGCTGCAATATCCATCTGCTGGGAATTATTGGTGGGTATCAATTGTAATTCCAGACCCAGAATGTCACATGCCTTGAAAACGGAATAGTGCGATTGATCGCTGGCATATACCCGGTTTGAATAACCACCGAATTTTTTTCGAGCCTGCCATAATGCATCAAGGTTGCCATAGCTGCCACCATGTGTCGCATGCCCGTGTTGTTGACCAAATAAAGGGCAGAAAAAATCAAAGATATCTTTCTCAACGATTGCAAGTTCTGGATAAAGCTCCGATGAGAGCAAATTGCCTTGGTGCAAAGCCGCCACAAGCTGTCCCAGTGCGGCTAATTCATTTACTGCAGGCGTCATATGGCCTGCCCAGTTTGCATGTCTGTGACGCTGTCCTGCAAGGAGTAAGGTATCAATCTGTTGGGAAAGTTGTTGAAGCGTTTTAGCGTTGATGTCGAATTGTTGCAGAGACTGATTAATTAACGCTGACAGCGTGGTAGATAGTTGATTTGAACTAATGCTCATCCGAGCTTAATTCCATGCTCAGGAAAGTTATCCGGGGCTTGATAATGGATCATTTGAGTTGAAATGGGTCTTTGTCGGAACAGTGCAGTAAAACCCTGATCAATAATGCCCTTTTTACTTAACTCGTTGAGATCTCCACTCTCTGCGGAAACACATTTGATTAGACTCAAGCGGCTTTGTGCAAATTGCTGTGCAAACCATAATGCCAGACTGTCGGAAGTGATCTGCCAGTTTTGGGTAATTTCTGTGACTTGCAGTAATTGATCATCTGGAAACCAGATAGACAGTTGGCAATGGCTGGAAACTTCTGCTGGTGTTTTTACAAGGACAGCGGAGGGTAACAAGGCCTGCAGCATCAACCCATATTGTGCCATGGCAAGGATCGCCATATGGTGAGCATGTTGATCATCAAATTTATGCAGTTGCTGCGCCTGACGCACCATGTCAGCAAAAGGACCACCGCCCGGAACAATTACCACACACTCATTAAGCGCCGTCTGTTCCAGCAATGTTAACCAGGATTTGAGTTCAGCAGTGTGATAAAGGCTGCCACCCAGTTTAACGATATGCATTTAACGTAATGACTCCACCAGGCCCAGCATTGCCGCGGCTTTATCAGCCACTTCCTGATATTCGGCTTCGAGTTCGGAATCCGCCACAATGCCGCCACCGGCCCAGAAACGCAGGCGATTATCACTGAATACCAATGTCCGAATCGTAATATTACTGTCCATATTGCCGTCAAAGCCAATAAAAGCAATGCTGCCACAATAGACACCACGGCGTTGCGGTTCGAGTTCTTCGATGATTTCCATCGATCGTAGTTTGGGTGCACCGGTAATGGATCCCCCCGGAAAACAGGCTCTTAATAAGCTGACAGCATCCTGATCTTCAGCCAGTGTCCCAGTGATGGTGCTGACCAGGTGATGTACGGTAGCAAAAGACTCGAGTGCAAAAGGAGAGGGCACGGATATGGAACCCGGTGTGCAGACTTTGCCCAGATCATTGCGCAGCAAATCAACAATCATCACATTTTCAGCACGATCCTTGAGGCTGTCCTGTAACTGTCGAGCGAGCAAACGATCGCGCTCTGCATTGTGCAAATCTCGTGGTCGGGTACCTTTGATGGGTTTGGTTTCCACCAGCTTGTTTTTAACCCGTAATAACCGTTCCGGTGATGAACTTAACACTGCTGCCTGGGGCGTGTTTAAAAAGGCTGAAAAAGGCGCGGCATTCTGCTTTCGTAACTGCTGATAGGCAATCCAGGGATCACCTTCAGCATTTACTTCGTAACGCTTGGCCAGATTGACCTGGTAACAGTCCCCATCAGTAATGTAGTTTTTTATTTTTTCAAAGGCTGTTTGATAGGCTTGTTGATCCATATTGCAACGTAATTCGCCATTCACCTTAAAGGTAGTTGAATCAGTTGTTTGTGGCCGTTGCAATCGATTGATTAAATCCGACCAGTTCTGGTGCGTGGCTGGGTCAACGCCATAACTGACTAACCAGCAGCGTTGTTGCTGATGATCACTAATGACCGCCCAGTCATAAATGCCAACAGCCATTTCCGGTATTTGTTCCGAATCTACCGCCAGACTTGGCAGGCTTTCAATTCTGCGGCCCAGATCGTAACTGAAATAACCGATAGCGCCACCACAGAAGGGCAGTTCGGTTGACTGCTGAGCATATTTTTTCAGCACAGTCTGCAACAACAAAAAGGGATCATCCGCCGAATTCAGGCTATCTGCAGTGCGATAATCAATAGTGGTTGTTTGACCGGTGGTTTGCAGGGTAATAAAAGGATCTGCCGCGATGATATCGAAGCGGGCATTATCGCCTTCGGTAATGGCACTATCCAGGAAAACTGCCCACGGCAAATCACGAATAGCAGCAAACAGTGTGGCACTGTCTATTTGATAGGGAAGCTCGGCACGTAAAGGCGGCAATTGAGAATTCATCACAGTATTTTACGTGAACTGCCTCTGGGCTAGAAGGGCGAGTGCGCTGGCTGGGGCGTATGTCGCAGCGGTTTCATGTGAGTCAAGCAGGCTATCAAAATCAACGTATGGACGCTGTAAACGCTCAGCAATCTGGCTGACGATAAATCGTCCAGCACCTGCGCCAATCACCGGTGCTTGTTTATCAAGATCACTATGAGCGGATAATACCTGTAAGCAGGCATTATGAATCTGCTGGATTTGCTGTTCAGAAAACCATATTGCGACATTCTGCCAGTCTTCTGCTGTAAACAAATTGGCATCGGTTCCCAGCATTCGAGCCAATCTGCGTTGACAGTTTTCGGTTTGCCAATCATTGCCATCAGCACTGTTATCATTAATTTGTGTAGCACTGATTTTATCCAGCAGCCGCCAGCAATCCCCAGTGGTGGCAAATAATTCAGCCGTGATGGTCTGCCACTGTCCACGAAACGGCAGCTTCTGCCCCACAGCCATCAACGGGGTACGGATAACACCGGTATACAGTAACTCACCACTTTTTAGCCGGCCTTGATCATCATATGCGGTTAGTTGTGGCTGAGATTGATTAAGCGTAATAATGTCGGTGGTTGTGCTTCCACAATCAACCAACAGTCCTGCTGGATAATTTGTAGCGGCTAACTGAGCACTGGCCAGCCAATTCATCGAAGCCACTTTATCCCAGTGAGTACGGGCTTCTTCCTGACTTAACCAGCCATCCCTGCTGAATACCGAAACCCGATCAGTTGGAAAATATTCAGCTATACAGGCCAGAATTTCTGATACACCGGAAGCTCTGTCAACAAAGCAATCTGCCAGTTCTCCGGTCATGGTGACTAGTTGTTGATCCAATTCATTGTTCAATGTATCAACTACCAGACGAATAGCCTTGCGCAGCGCTTCTTTGCCCCGCCAAAGTGGGCAGGGCAGTTCAAGCGCCTGTAACAGTTCGCCTTGATTATTACAGCGAACTACTTTTAAGTGTGCTCCACCAATATCCCAGCCGGTGAAACAGCCTTTTTCTTGTCTATGCATAATATGCTTCTTGTTGCTGCAAACGTTGTAGATGCTGCCATAACGGCAGGGCAGGGTTGCGCTGTTTATTTGTTGCCAGGTTGACATAGGCTGTAGTCAATCGGGGGTTGATATCTACCACCACCGGCCCTTGCTTAGTTAATATAAAATCGATACCAACATAGCCAGATAATCCTGCAATCGCCCGATCAATCAAATTGGCAAGCTGCGTTGCCTGCTGGTCAGTAAATTTCTTTGTCACAATAGTGTTTACCTGACACCCATGAAAGACAAATTGTTGTGCCTGTTGTTCGATTAATTGCTGATTAATTGACAGCAACTCAATGTTATTTTGTTCCACATACAAACTAACACTCAATGCCGGGCCATCAAGGTAGGGTTGCACAATCAGTTTGTCTCGTGCCTTTTTAGGCAGACTTATCAGGTATTGACGAGTTTGTTGGATCGAATCAAATTTGAGTGTATCAAGACAACCCGCGCCATCCTGGGGTTTGACGACATAAGGCTGGTCGAGCAGGCACTGGTCTAATAAACCATCGGCAGCTGAAAAAGTCACTGGCGTAGCAATGCCTTTATTTAGCAGTTGCTCAGAACATTGAAATTTGTCCGTACAAAAGCTGGTTGCCTCAATTGAACACCCTAGATAGAGATTGTTCGCAGCGATAACCTGCTGTTGCAGGGACAATAAAATATTATCGGTTTCGGGAGCAATCAGTAAAAAAAACGAAAGGTTTTTTAAACAATACTGCCAATTTTGATCAAATTCCTGGCGACTGGCACAAGGTTTTATCGTGATGTTGGAGGTCTGCATCCAGTCGGACTCACTCAGTCGCTTATCTCTAAGGATAGTGATATGAATCTGACCCAGCCGGAGAAGATCCTGCACAATGGCAGAAAGCATCATTTCGCCTTCATGTGAGAGCGATGCGGGTAACTGCTCGTCACACAATGCGCCACTGGTGATATGCTCGTAGACGACTAAGTTCATTTTTCTGAGGTTACTTAAAGAAGTGTTGATTATACCGGTCATTGATCTGATGGGGGGGAAGGTCGTTCATGCACAAGGTGGAAGGCGTGATCAATATCAGCTACTTAAATCGCAATTAACCTCCAGTGTCTATCCAAATGCGGTGATTAAACAGTTACTGAAATGGTATCCGTTCACTGATATTTATATTGCGGATCTGGATGCAATCGAAATTGGAAAAATCGATAAAGCGTTTTATTTGCAACTGCACCAGCTATTTCCACAATTAACCATTTGGCTGGATGCGGGCATCCGTACTCTGAATGACTGGCAGTTCTGGAGTGATATCCCAAATATTACGCCGGTATTGGGGAGTGAGACTCTGCAGAATCTTCAATTGTTAACCACGCTGCAACCCACGGAATTTATATTATCTCTGGATTTTCGGCAGGGGCGGTTATTGGGGCAATATGATTTGTTAACGCGGGTAGATTTATGGCCTGACACTATCATTGTGATGAGTCTGGATACGGTGGGGATGGATACGGGGCCAGATGAAAAGTTACTGAATAAAATTCAAATGATTAAGCCTGATGCACAGTTAATTGCGGCGGGAGGTGTGCGTGGGAAAGAAGATTTAATGCATTTGGCAAAAAAACAAATCAAAGGGGCTTTGATTGCCAGTGCTTTGCACAAAGGCAGACTTGGCGTCGATACAATACGCCAGATAATGAACTGAAAATGCCGCCCCGAAGGGCGGCATTTACATCAGTCTAAAACTTACTTAGCACCAAATGGGTGTTCAGAAGCTTTGTATTGTGCAACAACGTCAGCCGCTTTAGGCTCACGAGCTACTGCACGTTTGATAGCTTCTTTAGTTGCACGGTAGTTCCAGTCCTGGATTTTTTCATCACTGTCAGCAGTTGGTGAGATAAATACACCAACGCAAATGAAGCAATCATCAGCTTCACTGAGAGGGATAGTGCCATCTTCAACACACTCAGCAACCGCAACAGAAACACCACGTTGTGCAGGACCAAACATTTGCACAGCTTGTTTCATGTTTTTGATGGTTACTTTGTTGAACATAACGGTAGCTGGTTTGACCATCAGGTTAGGTGCAACCACAGCCAACAGGCCGTTAACACCTTGTTTCTGGTCGGTCATAGTGCGGCAGAAAGCATCTTCTGCTGCTGAACCACGTGGGCCCATTAATAAGTCGATGTGAGCAACGTTGTCTAAGTCTCCATCTTCAATGACTAAAGATTCACCTACAAGTACGCGATCGATAACTGGCATGTTATATTTTCCTGTTCCAAAAAAATTGTCAAAAAGGCTCATTTTTTCCTCAACCTTTTTATATGAGATTGAGGTTTATACGTAATAAAGGAACGTATCACCTGCTCAGTGCCGCCCGCTATAAGCATCGTGCTACTGAAATTCGGTTAGAATCAAACGCCTGCTCAAACGCAAATAGCAGCAATGCTGCTGCAGTCATATCTGCGGAGGTTCCGGGATTTATGGCATGACTCTTTAATTCGTGATCCCAGACGGTCAGCTCAGCTGTTGATTTGCTTAAGGGTCTATTTTTATTCATTTCTAAAATAAATAACTGTGCCTTTTGTGCCACGGTCTGGGCGATATGCCGGGATTGCTTTCTGACAATTAAAGTGTCCGGCACACGTGATAGTAGATAAAGATACGCGATTGTGCTTGCCCATTCAACCTTTTCCCCACATTTCAGCGCTTCTGTCAATTGTTTATAGCCGATTTCCCATACTTGCTGGTAATTATTTACATATTGCAGAGCAATCGTGTCCCGATTCTGCGCTAAAGCCATCGCTTGTTTCAGGGTGACGTTTGGTTGTTGGTGGACGTCTTGTTCTGCTTGATGTCCCAACCCTCCCGCATCTGCCAACCGAATAGCTTCATAACACAGTCGGGCATCTTCAATGGTTAAAGCTGTTAGGGTTTTTTCAAGCTCTGAAGATAGTTGATCAAAGCTGGAACATCGCTGAATTGCATCACATAATGGGGCAAATAATAATACGATACCAAGGTTGGTATTACAGTTGACGACCTTACGGGTAGCTTCAATGGACTGCAAAATCCGTTCGCCAACCTTTAGATTGGGTTGCGCCATTACCGGCGCAATTGCTGCAGCGCTGGAGAGAAAGTCCTGTACTGCCATATTATGTCCGTCACTCCAGACATTTACATTACCGGGTTTTGGAGCGTTGACTTCCTGCTCACAGGCCCAACGGACACTGTCAGCAATCTGTTGTTCAGCTAGCATGTTCGGGGAAAGATACCTGTCTGGTTTGCTGAATATGAGAAGCAACCATTGCTGCAAGTCGAGCAGCAATATCAATACCTGTTGCCTGATATAAGCCTTTCCAGGCGGGTACGCTATTAACTTCCAATACACTGAACTGGCCTTGCGGATCCTGAATCAGATCGACGCCGGCATAAGGTGCTTCCACCGCAGCCGTCGCTCTGATCGCAAGTTGTGCCATTTCATGAGTCACGGTACTGGCAAAACAGCTGGCACCTTGAGCAAAGTTGGTTATCCAGTGATTCGAGCGACGTGTCATGGCGGCAATGACTTCACCATTGACCACCATCAAGCGCCAGTCCTGCCAGCAACCGGTTTCAGCTGGCGCCACATAATGCTGAAGATAATAAGCCTCACCAACCACTGAGAGGTTATCCAGTTGTGCTAACTCATCAAGCCGTTGAATGCCCTTCCCCTGACAACCAAATAATGGTTTAACGACCAGGCTGAATCCTTTGGCGAATTCTTCGCGGGCAATTTGCAACGCCTGATCGCGGCTTTCGCAAGCCCAGGTCTGTGGCGAAGGGATATTCGCCAGATGAAGTCTTAATGACGTTCGCGCTTTATCGACGGTGAGTTCAATAGCATGGGCGGGATTCAAAACCGGCACACCTAATTCGGCAAAGGTATGCAATACGTCCATGCGTAAGGTGATTTGTTCGAGGCTACCGGGAGCGATGCCTCTGACCAGCACGGCATCAGGCAATGTCGCTTCAAACTGCGGAATCACCATGCCTGTTGGACTGCGGGTATCGATCCGGCATTCCGCCAGATCGATAAGCACCGTTTCAATATTTAAGTCAGCCAGTGCTTCAGTCAGCTGAGCACTATGCCACCCGTGGGTATCATTAAAAACAACAACGCGGGCGTTAGACATAGTCAATCATTACAGTCCGAAAGACTGTTTCAATAAGTCGGCATTCAATTCGCCTGCAGTGAAGCTTTTCCCGGTTTGGGTGCTGGTGATAATGACTTTGGCCGGACTGAACAGCATGGGATCTATTTTAAAAAAGTCATATTCGTAAGATTTGAAAATCTGACCGAACGGGCGGCCATAATCAGACGATGTATTACTGGGCATTTTCTCGGCAAGTTCTTGTGCTTCATCATTGGTACTGTCCACGAAAAGATGCACGGTACCGCCATACAGAATAGCGTCATTAGTGCGGCCCATGCCGGTCATAAAATCACCACCGGGTGGTGCCACAGGCGTGGTACCAAAACCATCGACAATTTTATCCATCGGGAAGTGCAGGGTATGGGCTTTATGCATGGCCACTTCCAGTACACGAATAGCAATTTGCATTACCCCCGCCAGACTGGTGGTTGGCGTCAGAATTAACGTCAGGTTTTCAGGTTTGATACCACAGTTATCAGCAACTTTATCGGCGATTTCGACGGGGGGCATGCTGTCCACTTCCAACACAATAACCGTTGAATCTGCTTTATCCTGATAGCCAAATTCCTTGAATAATTCTTCCCGCGCAGCAAGTGCACGACCTGGCCCGGAGCCCAGGGCAAAAAATTTCACATCTTCACTTTTATGGGAAAGACTCCAGCCTGCATATTGACTGCCAAGACAACTTAATACCGGCGTTTTTGCATGAACATACACTGACCATGGCCAATCGCTAAAACCGCTGGTGCTGCCAAGCGTTGCGGTACCCAGTCCACCCATGCAGATTTCACCAATCAATCGACCCGCTTCCAGACCGCCGGTGGCCTTAATACCTGCATCAACAACCCGTGTGCCATTGGATAAATGACTGATTTCCAATTGCAGGGCTTGAGCATTGTCGATTAATTTATCAACCAGTGGCTTACTGGCGGCGTTCACACTGGTCCAGTTGGCGGAGATTTGACTGCTCATGAAAAGATCCTGTCTGATAAAAAATGAAAATAGTATACGTTATGCATTGGGCGCTGTAATGTTCAGCTAGCTGTTCCACCGGTGTTTTTACGAAATGGTTTAAGCATTTGCTCGATTATCCTGCAACGCTGATCTGCCATGGCCGAGGCAATCGCCGGACCCTTGAGTCCCTCATTAACAAAAGCTGCTGCGCTTACCTTTGATGCAGCATCAAAACAGGCCTGAAAAGCGGCTTTTTCGGGCATATCAGCGTTTTCGTAACCAGGACGTCCTCGAAAGTCGGCCTCACAAGCCAAGAGATATTGTGACAATCGTTGCGGTTTGCGAAACGCATCAAGCCCTTCTATTACGTTTAATACTTCACACGATGATAATTCAAAAAGTAAATGGCAATGGGTGTGAAATTCAGCGACTTTCAGTGCCAGACTGCTGATTTCGCGGGGTACACGTAACCGTTCACATAACGCATGGGTTAATGCGATACTGCGTTGTTCGTGCCCTTTATGACCTGGCAAAATGTCGGCAGGGGTCGTTCCTTTGCCCAGATCATGACATACCACCGCAAAACGCACGGCCAGATCATCAGTCAGTCTGGCGGCTTGATCCAGCACCAGCATCACATGTACACCGGCATCCACTTCGGGATGCCATTGAGAATGTTGTGGAACACCAAACAGCCGATCAATTTCTGGAAACAGCGTTTTTAAAGCGCCGACTTCTCTTAAACAGATAAAAAATAAAGAGGGTTGATTGCTTAATAACGCTTTTTCCAGCTCCTGCCATACGCGCTCGGCGACAAGATGCTCCAGTTCACCATTGGCTATCATCTGGTGAATTAATAGTTTGGTCTCATCAGCCACCTGAAAACCGAAGCGGGCAGCAAACCTTGCCATACGCAATACCCTGACTGGATCTTCAACAAAGGCATTGGATACATGGCGTAAAGTCTTGTTGTGCAGATCGGTTTGCCCATCAAATGGATCGATGACATTGCCATCGTCATCTTCAGCCATGGCGTTGATAGTCAGATCCCGACGTGCCAGATCTTCTTCTAAAGTCACCTCTGGTGAGGCGTGAATTTCAAAACCATGGTAGCCCGGCGCCGTTTTTCGTTCTGTACGGGCAAGTGCGTATTCTTCATGGGTTTTGGGATGCAGAAAGACAGGGAAGTCTTTGCCCACGGGACGAAATCCCTGAGCCAGCATTTCATCGGCAGTGCTGCCCACAACAACCCAGTCTTTATCTTTTACCGGCCGTCCCAGTAAGCGATCCCGAACACAGCCACCTACTTTATATATTTGCATGACACTATATTAAGGGTTTTTGGGACGTACTGCTGGCATACGTTCCGACATTCGCTTGATAGTCTGTTTTCTTTGAAAGTCATAGGTGGCAGCATAACTGAACACCGTGCGAACATAGCGACGTGTTTCGGTAAATGGAATGTTCTCTACCCAGATATCGGCCGGCATGGTTTGTTCCGGTAACCAGCGTGAAACACGATGAGGCCCGGCATTATAAGCCGCGGTGGCCAGTATTGGATTGTTTTGAAATTGATCCTGCATACGACGGATATAAAAGCTTCCCATCTCAATATTACGCGGTGGATGATAAAGCTCAGAATCCTGCTTTAAAGGCTTATTCAGCCAGCGTCCAACCTGCTTACCGGTGGCGGGCATGACTTGCATCAACCCCATTGCGCCAGCATGTGAGCGCGCTCTGGGATTAAAAGCACTTTCCTGCCGGGCAATGGCAAGTAACCACGAAGCATCTACTCCTACATCAGCACTGGCCTGCCGCATTTCAGTGTCATAAAGCACTGGAAAACGTAAATCCAATGCATCCCAGTAGCGGGCAGTGCCTAACAGGGCAATGGTTTGATTATGCCAGCCCCACTTATGGGTTTCCGTGGCAACAATCTGCAGTTCGCGAGGGGTTAAAGTCTGTTGCAGAAAATAGGCTTCACGTCGGGCATCAAGTAATTCGTCCTGCAGGTAAAATTCACGCATACGTTGAACGCTTTCCATGGTGATAATGGAATTGCGGTATTCGGGCTCGGCGACAATAGGGTGGTGATTCATCGCATATTCAGCATCAACTTTATCTGCTGCAAGAAAGGCATAATAATCACGCTCATCCACCAGGGTGCGCCATATCGCTTCGGCTTCAGTCCGCTCGCCTAACTCGGCCATACTTCTGGCAAGCCAGTATTGCCAGCGTGCTTCCTGACGTGTGTGTTCATCCAGGCTGGCAATAGCTTTTTGTACTTCAGGCCAGTTTTGCTGCCATAAGGCTGCACGAACCCGCCATGGATGATTTGGTGTGTCACCGTAATAATAAAGTGCTTTATCGTCACGATCCAACGCGGCCCAAAGTCCAATGCTGCCCTGAATATCATGGCGTTCATCAGTAGAGAACTGATAACTGTTTTCCAGGCGTGTCCAGTGATAGTGGGCTTTAGCGGGATCATTTCTGGCTAAACGTTTCAGGCCATAAACAATAATTTCCCTGGCCATAGCAACATCCTGTGCCAGAGAGACTCCCTGAGCGGGGGCCGGGGCCGGTAACTGAGACAGCAAACTGACAGGGTTTTTATGAATATCTTCCCAGCGCTTGGTCCAGGCCTGGGCGGTTGCACTTTGTTTTACTGTTTTGGCAAGATAGTTTGCCAGAGCAAATTGCTGGTTGCGTAATGCCAGTAGCAGCCGTTGCCAGCGTAACTCATCTGTTAACCAGCCACGTTGTTCTGCGTGATGAAAAACAGCATCACATGCCTTGTCCTGGGATGCGGCAACCAGCCAGAGTTTTTCGAATGCCTCAGCAGCAGCCTGTTGTTGATTGGTAGCGATTAATGCCCGGGCATAATGACATTCACGTGCAGCCGACTGAGGCACTTGATAAAACTCCAGATACTGCTGCCATTGTTGACTGCCAGCCAATTTGTCCAACCAGGCACCGCGCAGGCGCGCCTTGAAAAAGCTGTCTTCACGGGTTTGCAGAAAGCGTTTGATGTTTGCTGCTTCGGTATCGTTTATCCGATGTTGCAGATATAAATAGTCCAGATATTCCTGCAACGGATAACCTTCCAGTTGAGCCTGCAGTTGACGAAACTGCGTCAGCTGATGTGTTTGCAGCGCTTTTTTGGCTTGCTGATAAAGCTTGCGCTGTTGATTGATGTCAGATGCTGCAGTCACTGCCTGAATAGGCAAAAAAACGGCAAGCATCAGCAATATTGCAATGCGAATTTGATTTTTCATGCCGGTATCTTAAAGCAAATTGTCAGAGATTGTATTACCCGACAAGCTGTTTTGCAGATGAGTTTCAATATTGTCTAGTTTTGGAATAAAAGCGACATTGGATCCGATCTTAATCTGGCAGTGAAGCCAGTCCGAATCGACAATATCATGCGTGGGTTGCAAAGCAGTTTCATTGATGGTGATAAGTTGGGGCGCCCCACAGCAGGCAACGGCATAATGTTTGATTTTAGCGTCGCTGTTGATGCCGTTGATCACGCAGAGTTTATTGATTTGACGATTGTTTTGTTGGCCACTTCCAATCAGCGTTTCCAAATCAATCACTTCTAATGGCATATCACGCCAGAAAAACTGGCCGATACACCAGGATGAGTTGATATCACTATCAGTCAGACGAGGCAGCGGAATAACTTCGGCAATCGTTGGATTCGGTAACAACAAATAATGCTGCCGTAATGGAATCAACATGCAATGAATAAAATCTTTTTCTTTCTGCATAATTGCCTTTTGTGCGTTGTTCTCAACGCTTTTCGTTAGGATATTTATAGGCGAGTTGTTGTTTCATCGAAATAATCAACTCATCATCCTGATAGGGCTTACCAAGGTAGGCATTCACACCGATGCTCATCGCTCGTTGACGGTGTTTATCACCGGTACGGGAAGTGATCATAATGATTGGCAAGTGTTTAAATTGCGAATCGTTACGAATAATCGAGGCGAATTCAAAGCCATCCATTCGGGGCATTTCCACATCGAGCAACACGATATCAGGTGTTTGTTCATATAATCGAGCCAGTGCATCAACACCGTCTTTCGCCGTCACCACGTCAAAACCAAGGCGGGTTAACAGGCCTTCCGTTGCTTTACGCATAGTAATCGAATCATCCACAATCATTGCCAGTGGGTTACGATTTTCTTCAATTTTCTTAAAGCTCTCACTGGCCTGTTGCAAGTTAGTTGTTCCGGAGGGGGCCTGGTAATCCTCGATTAGCGTTGGAATATCCAGGATAAAAATAACCCGACCGTCACCAAGGATGGTTGCGCCATTGATCGCACTAATTTGTCCGAGCTGTTGGCCGACTGATTTGATAACGATTTCCCGATTGCTATCAATACTGTCAACGGCCAGGGCAATTTTGATATCACCACTACGGAATAACAGTAACGGCATTTGGTGGGACAGATTTTCCAGTAGATTTAAAGGCTGACCGAGCAGATTACCGAGTGGAATGAAGTCATAATGTTCGCCATGGAAAGTATAGGTAGGCTTCTCCTGAGCCATCAACTCACCAATATGCTGGATGCTGATACGCTCACCGGCGTTGACAGCTGATAGCGGCACAGCAAACTGCTGTTGATTAACCGAAATCAACAATGCCTGCATAACCGACAACGTTAATGGCAGACGCAGGTGAAACTGGGTGCCCTTACCAGGTTTTGAACTGATTGATAAACGACCTTTTAGTGCCCGGATTTCGTTACTGACAACATCCATACCGACGCCACGACCGGCTAATTGAGAGATAGTTTCGGCAGTACTGAACCCCGATGTCAGAATCAACTGGATCAGTGTCTGTTCATTAGGAATATTATTTGCATCAATCAGGTTCTGTGCGATGGCGCGCTGTTTAATTTTTTCAATATTCAGCCCCTGACCATCATCAGCAATGGTAATGACGACTTCCGAACCTTCACGTTGCATCTCAATCTTTAACCGACCCGATTGTTGTTTTCCCTGTTGTGAACGTTCGTCGGCAGTTTCCAGCCCATGAGCGATAGCATTGCGAAGAATATGTTCTATCGGTGCCACCAGCCGATCCAAGATAGTACGGTCCAGTTCCAAATCTGCGCCACGGATCAGTAATTGGGATTGTTTATTTAATTCACTATTGGTTTGACGGACTATTCGTTCCAGACGCGGCACTATCGAATTAAATGGCAGCAGGCGGGTATGCATCAAGCCCTGCTGTAAATCTGTATTCAGCCGGGATTGCTGCAGCAGCAAAATGTCGGTTTCGCGCATCAGGTTACCCATTGAACGACTGATATTATTCAAGTCGTTAACGGTTTCGGTCAGACTGCGCGATAACTGCTGGATAGTCGAAAAACGATCCAGTTCCAATGGATCAAATTCAGTGTTGGTATCCTGAACAGTGTCTTCATAGCGATACAGGATCTGGGTTTCGGTTTCTATTTCCAGTTTGCGTAATTGCTCATGTAAACGGGAAACGGTTTCTTCCATTTCCTCGAGCTGCTGATGCATGACACCATGCTGCTGGGTTACCTGATCGCGAGTGATGCTGACTTCACCGGCAAAATTGCTCAGATAATCCAACAAGTCGGCTCTTACCCTGATTTTTTCCGAGCTTTGTGAGCTGCTGGATTTAGCGTTATCGGCTGGAGCTTTGTTAAAGCTGCTGGCTTCGGCAGGAAGTTGCTCAGCAGCAGAAGCTGGTTGCTGCAGCGTATCCCTGTTATCAATATCTGCCAGTACATAACCTGAATACTGTTGAATCTCCTGCAGTAAATCATTGGCTGCGGGAATGTCAGACCGGTTCGCCAGCTGTTCCTGCATTTCGGTCAGCCGATCCTGGCAGCGTTGCAGCAAACTGAAAAAACCATCGTCCGGTGTTTCCTGCTGGTCAGTAACGGACAGCACCAATGTTTCAACCTGATGAGTCAAATCTGCCATAGCCATGGTTGCCGTCAGTCTTGCACCACCTTTAAGGGTGTGCAGGTCGCGCTGTAACTGCATTGGGCCTGCTGGATTTTCCGGTTCGGTTTGCCATTGTTTGATAGCACGATCGGTTGATACTAATAATTCAGCAGCTTCTTCGGTAAACGCTTCCAGAATTTCTGGATCAACCTCAACCGTGGAGACACTGTCAAACGCTGTCAAAGTGGCACGAATCTGTTCACGGAAAAGGGTGAAATCGGCTGGAGTCTTATGCTGTATTAGCGCTTCAATCTGATCATTAACAATTTCCAACGCTTCATCAAGCAGGGCTTTTAAATTCTCGCTTCGGCTTTGGGGATGCGAAATAAGACGTTGCATTAATTGATAAAGGGCAGCCAATTGCGGTAGTACGCTATTTTCAGCGAGCGTGTTTAATGTCTGCTTTAATGCTAAGGGAGGCTCGCTATCCGTTTGCTGCCATGCAGTAAGTTGCTGGCTGTACTCATTAAGCAGGCCATCAGTCTCCTCGAGAAAGCTGACCAGTTGTTCCGGGTCCAGTCGCGCAGTGTGACTCTGTTCTGACTTTTGCGGGCAAAGTTCAAAAATTCGCCGATCCAGCAAGCGAATATCCGGCTCGTCTTCCCCTGTTTTCACTGCCTGCAACAACTGACTTAATTCCATTACGATATCATTCAATTCGCTGATGGATTCTTCAGTGAACGTTTGTTGCTGGTGGTAAAGATTACGGAAAGTCTGGTCGAGCTGGGTGGCAATGATGGCGACGGGTTTGACACCAGCAATATTGGCACAGCCTTTGAGAGAATGCGCCGCACTGAGCATGGATTTATTAATGACTTTGCCGACTTGTAAAACAGCTGTTTCAGCAAATAAATTTTGTAGGTGCTGTTCTGCTTCCTGATAGAAAATATCTCGTAAAGCTCTGTCTTCGTCCTCTTCATCGGCACTATCCAACACACTTTCCTGTTCAGTGAGTTGTTGGGCCAGTATGGTTAATGCTGCTGCAGATTCAGTGAAATCGGATTGTGCCTGAGTGAATAAACCTAAACAGTCGTTCACTTCCGGAACGGCTTCCATGACTAACGCCATGATTTCATCCGATACAGGTAAAGCATCTTCTAAAATCTGATTCAATAAATGTTCTACTGCTTGTGCCATATCGGCAATGGTGGTTGCACCAGCCATCCGCCCACTGCCCTTTAGGGTATGAAAATGACGGCGGATAGTTGGCAGATCGCCATTTTCCGGCGTTTCGCTCCAAATAGGCAGTAGTTGCTGCAAATCGTCTAAAACTTCATTGGCTTCTTCAACAAAAACTTCAGCGATTTCAGGATTGATATGCTCTTCAAATTGCCAGTTTCCGGAGCTAAAGCTATCGCTACTTTCGGAGGAGTCTGCAGATTCAGCAGAAAAAGATGTTTGATCTTCAAAAGCAACTGGCTCGGAAGTCTCGGACTCTACCTGATCAAAGTTGATGTCCGTTGACTGATAATCCTGTAACTCCAATGGTTCATCTGCAGTGACATTCTCGCTGAGATCTGCAACAGACGGTTGGAAATCTTCGAACTGCAACGTTTGAGTGTCAGTTTCCCTGTCGTCAAGTGCCTTGATATATAAATCGACAGAGCTCAATTTCAGAGGTTCAGCTTTTTCAGCGGGGACTTCACTGGAATCATCGGCAGAAAAATCAATCTCGGGCAGTTCCAATGCCTCAACCTGCTCTTCTGAGTAACTGATGTCTTGCGCTACTAAAGATTCCTGATCCGCTGGAGCGATGCTGAGTTGAGATGCGTCGATATCAGCTGCTTTATCTTCGAGCGCTCTGAGATACAAAGCAACCGAACTTAACTTCTCATCTTCAGCGGTAGGTTCATCCTCAGTGGAAAAATTAATCTCGGGCAGCTGCAATGTGTCAATTTGTTCATCGCTTTGCCCAAAATGTTGCAACGTATTAAGAGCTGTTTGCAGAATATTTTCATCGACCTGGCCGGTTCGGTGCAGATTCTCCAGATAAATTTCAGCCGACGCTAGTATTTCGGCCATATCCTGTTGAGCTTTGGGAGTATTAAACGATGAAGCATCATCATTGAACTTAGTTGCCAATGAAAAAAACAGCTGTGATGCTTTACCGATATCCAGTACATCCAGACTGCCAGCGAGCATGTTTAAGCTATTTGCCAGATTTTGCTGAGCTGTTTCATCATTGTCCGTCTGATGGCTTGATTGAAGAATCAAAAGTTCTTTAACACTGGCCAACTCATTAAGACACTCGGTTAATACGGTTTTTTGTAACTGACGATGAATCGCGTCAGTGGCATCGGTTTTTCTGAGCAATGCTTCGATTTGCAATAAATCGTCAGCCAGACTGGTCAGTTGATTATGATAGGACTTATCAGTTGCCAGGCATTTCTGCAGAGCCTTATGGTGTTTATGTAAATCATCACTTTGGGTCTGATGTTGTAAAAGCGTCAGCGTATCCGCCATGCTCAGTAGTTGCAGGCTTATATCGTTAACGGCCTCATCGGCCTGGTCTTCGGCCGTATCAAACTGACTGATACGCTCTTTCAGTTCTTCAAGTTGCTCGAGCAGGGCATTTTGCGCTTCCTGTAATGCTGCATCGCTATGACCAATTAATTGTAAAGCCTGATCGTAGAAGGTCAGCCCAAAACTCGCTTTCACGCCGGTGACTAAAGGGCCATAGCTGCTTGAACGGGCAACCAGTAACAGTAACTGTTTCAGCAGGGTTTCAGGATAACCGGCCAGTAATGAATTCTCATCGCTTTCACAGACCAGTCGAATTGGCGAAGCCATTTTGCCAATAAGTTGTTTGGCGCTGGAATCATCGCGGATGCCTCGGTGTGCCAGACCTTCGAGCAGAGCCTCAGCGACCCACCAGAAAAGCGTGGTTTTTTCCTGCAAACATTGCAGTCGTAGATGTCGCAGAATGCCCCGCATCTTACGCAGACTTTTATCGTCCTGTTCGCGCATCCAGGTCAGCAGCAAGTGTTGAAATACGTGCGCTACTTTATGTCTTTCCAGCTCTAGCGGGGGAGCCGTGTGAGCCGGGTTAGGGGCAATACTGTCCGGAAGACTGATGGATAAATCCGGGGCAAACACATCGGTTTCAGCAATAGCGGGTTTGTCTCTCAATAATCTTAATTCATTTATTGAGTCCAGCAGACACAAAGCATTGTCTGGAAACTTCTCATTCACCTTCTGTAAATAGGTCGGCAACAGAATCAAGCCACGGGTTAACGTTTCCAATGCTGAATTTTGTTTATCTTCCGGGAATGAACGCATATAACCCGCGATGGACTGCATTTCAGCTGCAAGCATCTGTGCCCCATCCAGATTGAGCATTTCCAGCGTACCGTTCACCTGATACAAATGCTCGACACAACGGCTCAGCGATTCTGATTGTTGTGGATCATCAATATAGGTCTGAACGGATTGTAATGCCGCAGCAAGTGACTTCTGCAATTCATCCTGCAGCCATGTCAGAGCATTATAATTGCCTCTGGATTGGGTCATATATGCTTCTCCGCCGGCTCAGGCTGTATTAAGGTAATTTGAAACCAGAGACTGACTTACGCAGTTCGTTTGTCAGTTCAAGCAGTCTACCGATCGCCGCCGCACTTTCATTGGTACCGGTTGAGGTCTGCATGGTGATTTCCTGAATCACACTCATACTTTCTGATGTGCTAATCGCTGCCGTAGCCTGTTGTTTGGCATTGCTGGAAATATTGTTAATCAGTTCGGCTAATTGCTGAGAAACGGTTTCAATTTGTTCCAGCGAGGCACCGGCATCCTGCGACAGACGTGCTCCGGAAACTACTTCAGCGGTACTTTGTTCCATGGAACTGATGGCCTCACTGGTATCACTTTGAATAGTTCGAACCAGCGCATCAATCTGGCGAGTGGCACTGCCTGAACGTTCCGCCAGTCGCTGAACCTCATCGGCAACGACGGCAAAACCACGACCGGCTTCACCGGCCATAGCGGCCTGAATCGCCGCATTCAAGGACAGAATATTGGTTTGTTCTGCGATGTCATTGATCAGTTCAACGATTTCACCGATTTGCTGCGAACTTTCACCCAGCCGTTTCATCCGCTTGGAGGTTTCCTGAATCTGTTCGCGAATAGTGTCCATCCCATGAATGGCTTTTTTCACCGCGCCGTTTCCTTGCACAGCCAAACTAACGGACTGTCTAGCAACTTCAGAAGATTGGCTGGCATTTTCAGAAACCAGTTCGATAGAAGCCGCCATTTGGGTAATGGCTGAACTGACTTCAGAAATCTGATGTGCTTGATGTTCGCTGGCATCGGTGAGATGCAATGCAGTAGCCTGCGTTTCCTGTGCAGCCGAAGCGACCTGCAAGGTAGTTGAGTTGATCTGTGCGACCAGACTGCGTAATGCGTCAATGGTGTAGTTGACGGAATCAGCAATTGCTCCGGTGATATCTTCTGTCACCGTAGCTGTGACGGTCAGATCACCATCTGCGAGATCGCCCATCTCATCCAGTAATCGTAAAATCGCATCTTGATTATGTCGATTTTGTAATTCCATTTCATCCATAGATTGTTTAACTTTACGTAATGGCTGATAAGCGACTATCAACGCGAATATCACCGCAAAAATGACGCTTAGACCACTGGCTGCAGCCGTTACCAATGGATCAGGGTGGACGAGTAAATATTGCCCGGAAACCAACAACCAAATGCCGGTGAGCGTCAAACCACTAAAAAGAATGATTAAAACAATGAAAAATAGGTTTTTGCCGTTAAGCAGCGAAGAAAAAAACAGTTTACTGGTGGCGTTCATGAGGCATATCCTGAAATAAAATCGTTAAGCCGCTGCATTTAGAAATCGGGGATCTTCAGCTAGTTTAAGCAGACTGAATACGTGCCAATAGGTTTCTTGCTGGTAAAGTCTGCCCTGTAAATACGGTTTGAGGTGTAAAAGCTGCCTTGCATCTGCCGGCTCAGGTTGACGCTGGAAATGTTTCAGGCCAAAAACTTCATCCACAATCAAACCAGTGAAAAACTCAGGGTGGTTCAAAACAATAACGCGTTTGCGTTTATCCGTCGGGCTGTAGTTACCTTGTAAAAACAGGTTTAAATCGACTAATGGTAGAAGATCGCCGCGCAGACTGGTCATGCCGACAACCCATGGTTGTGATTTTGGCACAGGAGTAATCTGTTGCGGTAGCGGGAAAACTTCTCGTGATTGGCCAAGAGGAATAAGTAAATGAAGGTCGTCCAGACGAAAGCCAATAGCTGTCCAGGCACCTTCCATATTGTCTTGTTGAGATAGGCCCGCAATGCGCTGCTGGCTGCGTCGTTCAATATCTTTAAGGATGGCAATTATATCTGTGGGATTATCCAGAGTGGTCATACCGAGACTTCCACCAATTCGTTAATTTGCATTATCAGATCATCCTCGGCAACAGGTTTACCAAGGTAGCCACGTGCACCTTGTCGCATACCCCACATACGGTCAGTTTCCTGATGTTTGGATGACACGATAACGATAGGAATATGCGCGGTTGCAGTATCTTTAGTTAATCTGCGGGTCGCCTGAAAGCCATTTAACCCCGGCATTACAACATCCATCAAAATTAATTGAGGTAATTGAGATTGCGCCATTGCAACTGCCTGCTCACCATCTGTAGCCACAATTACTTCGTGACCATTTTTTTCCAACATTTTCTGTAATACATACACTTCAGTTGGCGAGTCATCGGCTATTAAAATTAAAGCCATATAAAAATTAAGCGTCCTTGTTTTTGTCGAGCAAATGCGTCCGTATCGCATCTAGTAAATCATCGCGGGTAAAAGGTTTTGTCAGATACTGTTCTGCACCAACAACCCGCCCCTTTGCACGGTCAAACAGACCATCCTTGCTTGATAACATTACTACTGGGATATCACGATATTTGGGATTATTTTTTACCAAGGCACAGGTTTGATATCCATCAAGACGCGGCATCATGATGTCAATAAAAATGATATCAGGATGCTGCCCACTAATAATTGGCAATGCCTCAAAACCATTATCCGCGGTAAGCACCTCACAGCCCGCTTTCTGTAACAGGGCTTCGGCGCTGCGACGAATCGTTTTGCTGTCATCGATAACCATCACCTTTAGGCCTGAAAATTCTGATAAAGTCTCACTCACGGTCATTTATACCTACAGCCTGCCACATTCGATTAAAATCAGCCTTGAAGATAACCCATTTTTGAGCGTCAGGCTAGTGACTACTTTCGATGTTAAGGTCTGTTAATCCTTCATTTCTAAACGCATAGCAGAGTATGTATGACTTGAAATATCCGATCTGTGTCCCATATCACAGTAACAAAGGTCTGTTTATCATTCATCGTTATCAATGCCGGATACGGTTTTCACGTTCAATTAAGGCGGGAATTGCGCAATGCAGTTATGCTATATAGGGCATGTTCAACGCAAATGGGCGAGAAGAAGCTTAGTGATTTAGGTTGTGATAAATATAAGTAGAATATTAGGGTCAGTTTATCTTTCATAGCCGCCTCTGTTGTGACTGAAAATGCACTAATCAAGGCGCGAGGAGAGCAGTTTAGCCATTCTAAATAAACGACGAGCAACGAAGAGTAGTGCATTTTCAGCCTCAACCCATAGGGCTGGGGCTGTTTTTCCGTCCAACTGCGTTGGAAATGATTTATGTAGAACGGCTACATCGCATCATTTCCGCCTTGTTGGTAAAAAAATAGCCTCCAGCAGTGGTGGATATGAAAGATAAACAGACCCTAGCCCTGTTGGCCGCATTTTTATTGATTAAGAGAGTTCACCATGACATCAGCTGTACCCAACCTTACAACTGCCTTAACCGGGCCTTTACTGGAATTGGAAGCACATTTGCTTAAGCGACAGGCTGATGTTGAGTGTTGGTTACGAGAACAATGGTTGAAAACCCCCGCGCCTTTTTATGCATCAGTCGATTTACGAAATTCGGGTTTTAAATTAGCGCCGGTAGATACTAATTTATTTCCAGCGGGGTTTAACAATCTTAATCCAGCTTTTATGCCGTTGTGTGTGCAGGCAGCACAGGCAGCTGTTGAAAGACTTTGCCCAAAAGCCCGGCGGATATTGATTATTGCAGAGAATCACACGCGCAATTTGTTTTATCTGGAAAGTATAGAAACGCTGAAGGATATCTTTGAGAAAGCCGGACTAGAGGCACGTATTGCCAGTTTGCGCACTGATATTAATGAGCCAGTAAAAATTGAGCTGCCTTCTGGAAAAATCTGTGAAATTTCACCTTTGCAACGGCATGGTAACCGGGTTGCTGTTGTGGATTTTTCTCCCTGTCTGGTATTAATGAATAATGATATGTCAGGGGGACGGCCAGCTATTCTGGAAGGTCTGGAACAGCAATTGGTGCCGCCATTAAATGCCGGTTGGAGCACGCGCAAGAAATCAGATCACTTTACTCACTATACGATGGTAGCGCATGCATTTGCTGAACAGATTGATATTGATCCATGGTTAGTTTCGCCGTTGAGTTTGCAGTGTGGTGAAGTCAACTTTATGGAACGTAGTGGTATGGAGTGTCTGGCTCGTAATGTGGAAACTTTATTGACGGCTATTCAAAAGAAATATGATCAATACGGTATAGATAGACAGCCCTTTGTTGTTCTTAAAGCGGATTCTGGCACTTATGGTATGGGCATTATGATGGTGAAAAGTGCCGATGATGTATCGAAACTGAATCGCAAACAACGTACCAAGATGTCTTCTGCTAAAGAAGGGTTGCAAGTAGATAATGTATTAATTCAGGAAGGTGTCTATACCTTTGAAACGCTTGGTGATGAGCAAGCTGTGGCTGAACCGGTAATTTATATGATGGATCATTTTGTTATCGGAGGTTTTTATCGTGTTCATACCGGAAGAGGTGTGGATGAAAACCTGAATGCGCCGGGTATGCATTTCGAGCCTTTGGCGTTTGCACAATCCTGTATTACGCCAGATAGGCTTGATAAGCCAGACGCCGAACCAAATCGTTTTTATGCTTATGGTGTCATTGCCCGGCTGGCATTGCTGGCTGCGGCAAGGGAACTGGCATAAAGTTTATACCAGCTTACGATCAGGAATTATGTTCACTTAAATAAGCGATAGTCATGGTCTGGTTATGCAACAGGCTATGACTATCATCTTCTCCTGAGCAGATTTCACCGTTTGAGTAAAAGCCGGTAATGCCAGTTTGCATACCCAGTAGGCGCTGCACCGCATAGACTTCATCTGAAACCTGCTCTTGCATGACCAGTTTGCGTCCGACACAACTCACACAGATTGCCAGTGCCTTGTCGTTAATATCTACTTTCTTCAATAAAATCTGTCTGGCGGCTTCACTGGCGCCTGCCACCAGTTGATCGTGATCAGATTTGAGAAAACGGACAGTTGAGCCTTCAGCAATATTGCCAGCAAAAGTCATGCTGTTATCTTTTTGATTAATCGACAACAAGGTTCGTATCACATTGACGTTTTTATCATCCATGATGGCAAAGGGGAAATTTAAGCCAGAAGAAGGCAGTTCGCTGGCGTAATAGCCGATATACATTTTATAAAGTGGCAAGGCGGGTTTATTGTCCATTTCATAAACCACATTTTTAATGGCCTTGGTAATGCGTCGAGGTGGGCCATAAGGCTTCCAGCCACCCAATGCACCACTGGTGACGATGGCATCTTTACCGTAGATACCGACGGCTATGACTATACGATCTTTGATTTGATCATTATTCAGTAACAATGTCTTGGTAAATTTGGCATCATCGCCAGCCAATCCGCCGGTAATGGGGGTGTTAGGAAGAACTTCCTGCAGGCCTTCAACCAGTTCCGAGCCATTTACGTTCAGACCGTCACTGAGGACAAACACACCTTTCAAATCAGGCGCGACTAATTCATTGGCAATCTGCACACCTAAAGCATGAGATTGCTCCATGCTGTTCACCGGTTTGCAGATAAAGCGCAGCTGGCTTTTCTGCCATTGCATGGCAGTGATGTGCACGCTGTCATCGAAAACGCCATCACCGGTAATTTCACCGGAAGTGGTACAGCCGATAATTTGCGCATTGGGATAGCGTTTCTGTAATTGACTGGCGAAGTTACGTTCGCTAAATCGGTTAACCGAGCCGAAGACCAATACCCAGTTTGCATCACTCAACGCCGATGTTGAGGAGAGTTTGTTTAAACCGGTTTTGGAAGGTAAATGTTCCTGTACAAACTTCATTTTAGTAGGCCCAACATCCTGAATTTTAAATGAATCATTAGCGTCCTTGTTATGCGTGTTCAAAAAACATCAGCCGATACTACATCAGATTGTCGAATACTGGGAGTAGCTTAATCCAAAATGTGAACTGATTTGCACAAATCTGGCACACAAAAAAGCCCTGAGCGCCTATCCTGCGTCAGGGCTTTCGAGTTCAATATAAAAAGCCTAACCAGCCAATTTCTGTTTGAGGATCTCGTTGACCTGACCGGGATTGGCTTTGCCTTTGGAGGCTTTCATCACCTGTCCGACAAAAAAGCCGAATAACTGCTCTTTACCGTCACGATATTGCTGTAACTGTTCTGGATTGGCAGCAATCACTTCATCAATCATCGCTTCGATGGCACCAGTATCGGTGACCTGCTTCAGACCTTTGAATTCGATGACCGAGTCGGCGTCAGCGCCTTCACCAGTCCAGATAGCCTCAAACACTTGCTTGGCAATTTTGCCAGAGATAGTGTTGTCCTGAATTCGCAGTAAAACACTGCCAAGCTGCTCGGCAGATACTGGGGATTCGGTGATTTCCAGACCCGCTTTATTCAGCGCGCCGGACAGAGTACCAGTTACCCAGTTGGCGCATTGTTTAGGATCTTTATTGCCTGTCGCCGCCAGAACTGATTCAAAATAATCGGCCAGTTCACGACTGCTGGTCAGCACGCTGGCGTCATATTTGGATAAGCCCATATCACTTATCAGACGGTCACATTTTTCATTCGGCAGTTCCGGCAACGTTGCACGGACTTGTTCAAGCAGTCCTTCATCGAGCACCACAGGTAATAAGTCCGGATCCGGGAAGTAACGGTAATCGTTCGCTTCTTCCTTGCTACGCATGGAGCGGGTTTCATTTTTATCGGCGTCATAAAGACGGGTTTCCTGAACCACTGTACCACCCGATTCGATAACATCAATCTGCCGCTCAATTTCGATATTGATAGCGCGCTCAACGTTGCGGAATGAATTAATGTTTTTCAGTTCAGCGCGGGTGCCGAATTTTTCCTGACCTTTGGGACGAATCGATACGTTGGCGTCACAACGGAAAGAGCCTTCCTGCATATTGCCATCACAGATTTCCAGATAACGCACCAGAGAATGAATTTTTCTCATATAGGCCACAGCTTCTTTAGCGCTGCGCATATCCGGCTCGGAAACAATTTCCAGTAATGGCGTACCAGCACGATTCAAATCGATACCGGTTTGACCATGAAAGTCTTCGTGTAAAGATTTACCGGCATCTTCTTCAAGGTGGGCACGGGTAATTCCGACAATTTTCTCGCTGCCGTCTTCCATTTCAATGCTGATTTGACCTTTGCCAACGATTGGCAATTCAAACTGGCTGATTTGATAGCCTTTGGGTAAATCAGGATAGAAATAATTTTTGCGGGCAAACACTGAGCGATCAGCAATTTCAGCATCAACAGCAAGACCGAATTTAACAGCCATGCGCACGGCTTCTTTGTTTAATACCGGCAATACACCCGGTAAACCCAGATCAATGGCACACGCCTGAGAGTTTGGCGCCGCGCCGTAAGCAGTTGCTGCTCCGGAGAAAATTTTTGATTTGGTTGCAAGCTGGGCGTGGATCTCTAACCCGATAACAACTTCCCATTCCATAATTGACGGCCTGAATTTAAGTGATTAAAACCCCGAATTGTAGCAATTATTCACGCAGACTGAGGATTTTCCAGTCACGTTGTCGCGCAACTTCGGCCAGCTTGTCGTCCGGATCCACGGCGATTGGTGTATCGACCTGTTCCAGCAATGGCAGATCATTGTGCGAATCGCTATAAAAATAACTTCCCGCAAGATCCTGCTGATGTTCAGCCAACCAGTGTTGCAGACGTTCAACCTTGCCATGCTGAAATGACGGCATGCCGAAAACTTTTCCGGTATAGCGTCCATCCAGCATTTCAGGATCAGTCGCAATCAGATGGTCGATTTTCAGCAGTTCTGCAATGGGCGTCGTTAAAAAACTATTGGTTGCGGTGATGATTAACAGCGTATCGCCTTGCTGGCGGTGTTGTTCAATCAGCTCAAGGCCTTTTGGCAGAATAATCGGCAGGATTTTTTGTTGCAGATAATCTGCACGCCATGTCAGCAGATCTTGCATACTGTTTTTTGCCAAAGGCTCAAATACAAATTCCAAAAACGCATTTATGTCCAGCTTTCCTGCCTGATAATCGTGGTAAAAAGCCAGGTTAGTATCGTGATAACCCTGCGGATCGACGATGTCATTTTCCGCCAAATAGCGCCCCCATAAATAATCACTATCACCACCGAGCAAGGTATTGTCTAGGTCAAATATTGCTAAAGCCATTGTTCCAGGTCATGTTCCAATAAAATAATTGGCTATTGTAAGACAAAATGCGTTGCATCCTCATGTCTCATTCACTAATCTAAACTTATTAAATAAATTATTGTGCCGGTGGCTATTGCGAATTGTTGCCCCGGTGAGAGATTGAACCGTGATAGACAAAGATGGCTTCAGAGCCAATGTGGGGATAATCCTCTGCAACGACCTCAATCAGGTGTTGTGGGCGCAACGTGCTCAGCACGACTCATGGCAGTTTCCCCAGGGTGGCATTAAAATCAACGAGACACCGGAGCAGGCCGCCTTCCGTGAATTGACGGAAGAAATTGGTTTGGGCCGTGAACACGTTGAGTTGTTGGCAATCACCCGAAGTTGGTTACGTTATCGTTTACCCAAACGTTATTTGCGCTATGGTAACAAACCGTTATGTATCGGTCAGAAACAACGCTGGTTTCTGATGCGCTTTACCGGTGATGAAACTGATGTGCGGCTGGATCTGCATGAAAAGCCAGAGTTTGATGACTGGCGCTGGGTAGATTACTGGACCCCGGTTGAGGAGATCGTGTTTTTTAAACGCCGGGTCTATGAAAAAGCGCTGCATGAGTTTGCCCCGCTATTATTTCCCGAGTACCGTAAACGTGCCGGAAGTCGCGAATCGTCATTAAGTTAAAGCAGTTGTTTTCGAAATACGATCGAATTACGTTGGTAATTATATAAAGCTTGTTTTTGCATCGGTAAATCACTGATTGCAGAAGCCTGAAAGCCATGCTCGAGAAACCAGTGCGCTGTTTGTGTAGTGAGCACATATAACGTACCCCAGCCTGCGGCAATGGCTTGTTTTTCAAGAATGTTTAATAACTGTTTTCCACGGCCCTGGTGACGGTAATCAGAGGAGATTGCCATACAGGCCAGTTCAGCCGCATTGTTTTCCGGATAGGGGTACAACGCAGCACAGGCAACTACAGTGCCGTCACGCTCCATTACGGTGAAATGATCAATCTCCCGTTCCAGCAGTTCCCGTGAACGTTTGACCAGTACACCGCTTTGTTCCAGAGGTTGCAGTAATTCCAGAATACCACCGACATCCTCAATATTCGCCTGACGAGTAGTTTCAAAAGACGTTGCACTGATTAATGTGCCTACACCATCCCGGCTGAACAATTCCTGTAGCAATGCGCCATCAACCGAACGGTCAAGTAAATGTACCCTGCTGACACCCGCTTTACAGGCGGTAACGGCAGCATTCAGTGACGGATGATCGTAATCTTTAGTTTGTTGTATGGTTATTTCACGCGGCAGACTTTCATTGCTTTGACCAATAAAAATAAGTTTGTCAGCCTGCAACCGGGTAGCGACTGCTGTGGCGATGGATTCTGCCGATAAGTTAAAGATCTCACCGGTTAATGAATATCCCAAAGGCGGTAGCAATACCAGATTGCCACTGGTCAATTGCTGTTGGATACCTTCGGCATCAATTCTTCTGACTTCACCGGTATGTCCCAGATCAATCCCATCAATAATACCGGCTGGTCTTGCAGTAACCAGATTTCCACTGACACAACGGATCCGTGAGTCAGCCATTGGTGTATGTGGCAGACCGAATGACAGTTTTGATTCAATGGCAATACGCAAGTCACCCACTACGGCCCGGGCAATTTGCAAGCTGGCATCATCAGTAATTCTTAAGCCTTGATGATATTTCACTGCTACACCAAGCTTTTCACATTTCGCTTCAATTTGTGGGCGTGCACCGAACACCAATACCAGTCGTATATCCAGGCTATTGAGAATGGCCAGATCATGAATCAGATGATCAAAATTATCGGCTGCGACCGTTTCGCCATCAAAGGCGATAACAAAAGTCGCGCCACTGTGGGCATGAATATAGGGCGCAGCCGCTCTGAACCACGAGGTTGTGGTCGCGAAATGGGCATCAGTTGGTTGTTGTGATGATGAATTCATACCGTCTTTTTATCGTAGTCTCACCACGCTTGCCAAGTTGCGTGTAAAATATTTTAGTTAACCTGACACATTTTTTCTTAACTCAAAGATTCGTCAGACTCAAATTTAGTCGGAGAAAAGCAATGCCTGAATATCGTTCAAAAACGTCTACCGCCGGACGTAATATGGCGGGTGCTCGTGCTTTGTGGCGGGCCACAGGCATGAAAGATGATGATTTCAGCAAACCTATTATAGCGATTGCGAACTCATTCACACAGTTTGTTCCGGGTCATGTTCATTTGAAAGATCTGGGGCAGTTAGTCGCGCGTGAAATCGAACGTGTTGGCGGTGTTGCGAAAGAATTCAACACCATTGCGGTCGATGACGGTATCGCCATGGGCCATAGCGGTATGCTTTACAGTCTGCCGTCGCGTGAAATTATCGCCGACTCAGTTGAGTATATGGTCAATGCGCATTGTGCTGATGCACTGGTGTGTATCTCCAACTGCGACAAGATCACTCCCGGCATGCTGATGGCAGCATTACGCTTGAATATTCCAGTAGTGTTTGTTTCCGGTGGCCCGATGGAGGCCGGAAAAACCAAATTAGCGGGCCAAGATGTCAAACTTGATCTGGTCGATGCCATGGTGCAGGCGGCAGATGACAATGTCAGTGATGAAGATGTTGCTCAAGTTGAGCGAAGCGCGTGCCCAACCTGTGGTTCATGCTCGGGTATGTTTACTGCCAACTCAATGAACTGTCTGACAGAAGCGCTTGGTTTATCATTGCCGGGGAACGGTTCATTACTGGCGACACATGCTGATCGCCGCGAACTTTTTCTGGAAGCAGGTCGCCGTATCGTCGATCTGGCAAAACGTTATTACGAAAATGATGAAGAAGATGTCTTACCCCGCGCGATTGCCAGCAAAGCGGCATTTGAAAATGCGATTGCTTTGGATATCGCCATGGGCGGTTCAACCAACACCGTTTTACATTTACTGGCCGCTGCTCACGAAGGTGAGGTAGATTTCACTATGGCAGATATTGACCGAATGTCCCGTAAGATTCCGAATCTCTGCAAAGTCGCCCCGGCGACCAATAAATATCATATGGAAGACGTGCATCGTGCCGGTGGTGTGATTGGCATCCTGTCTGAACTGGCTGCCGGTGGATTGCTACATACCGAAGTACCTACAGTGCACAGCAAAACGATGGCCGAAGGTCTGGCTTTGTGGGATGTGGCACGCAGTGATCACCAGCCAGCGCAATTACGTTATCTGGCAGGTCCTGCCGGAATACCAACCCAAACCGCATTTAGTCAGGACTGCCGCTGGCCTTCTCTGGATCTGGATCGTGAAGAGGGTTGTATTCGCAATGTTGAGCATGCCTACAGCAAAGACGGTGGTTTGGCAGTGTTGTTTGGCAATCTGGCCGAAGAGGGCTGTATTGTCAAAACCGCGGGTGTGGATGAGTCGATACTTAAATTCTCCGGTCCGGCGCGTATTTTTGAATCGCAGGATCATGCCGTGACCGCCATTCTGACGGAACAGGTTCAGGCTGGTGATGTGGTGCTGATTCGCTATGAAGGCCCGAAAGGCGGGCCGGGAATGCAGGAAATGCTGTACCCGACCAGCTATCTGAAATCCAAAGGGCTTGGCAAACTCTGTGCGTTGCTGACCGATGGCCGATTCTCTGGTGGTACTTCAGGCTTATCCATTGGTCATGCTTCCCCGGAAGCTGCAGAAGGCGGCAATATTGGTTTGGTCGAAGAGGGCGATATGATTCACATTGATATCCCTAATCGCAGCATCAATGTTGATTTAACCGATGCCCAGCTGGCGGAAAGACGTGTTGCGATGGAACAACGCGGTGAGATGGCCTGGAAGCCGGTTAACCGTGAACGTAAAGTCAGCCTTGCATTGCAGGCCTATGCTGCTTTGACGACCTCTGCTGCCAAAGGCGCGGTACGTGATGTAGAGCAACTGAAACGCCGCTGAGGGATTAAAAAACTAACCACGGAGATACAGAGAGCACAGAGGTTTAAAAAATATATCCGCAGATTACGCAGATTTTCGCAGATGAAAAAAATGAGTAGAGTTAGCTTTTTTTCATGGGCAAATTTAGTGCTGATTATCTGACTTGATCGTGCTTAATCAATCAAGAGCACTGAAGCGAGCGTTTTGTTTTCTGGAGTGATATCTGAAAGGGGCTTGAAAAACAGCCGCTTTAATCAGTGCAAATCTGCGTAATCTGCGGATATTTTCTTTTTAGCCTGTAGGTTTTCAAAGAAACCTCTGTGCCCTCTGTGTCTCAGTGGTTATATCTAAAACCTAAATCTGCTGGGCATAAAGTTTCTGATAAATGCCGTGTTCCTGAATCAGACTGTCGTGATCGCCATCGGCGATGATTTCGCCACCATCAAACACCACAATACGATCGGCCTGTCGAACGGCACTTAAGCGATGCGCAATGATAATGGTAGTACGATTTTTCAGGTAATCCGCCAAGGCGATATGCAGATGGTGTTCGGTATTGCTGTCCAGCGCTGAAGTAGCCTCATCAAGCACCACTACACTTGGATTCATTAATGCCATTCTGGCTACGGCAAGGCGTTGCCGTTGGCCGCCCGAGAGCTTAACGCCGGAACGGCCAACCAAGGTATCCAGACCTTTCGGCATGGCCTGAATAACATCTCCAATCTGCGCGGTTTTTATCGCCTGCCAGATCGCTTCATCGGGATAATCGCGTCCCAGTGTAATGTTTTCCCGCACTGAGTCATTAAACAAGGCAGGATGTTGTAAAACGGTAGCCACATGCTCGCGTACCCCTTCCAGTCCTATTTCGCTGACCGGTACCTCATTAAAATACACCATGCCTTTATCGGCTGGATACAAACCCAGCAATACATTGACCAAGGTGGATTTACCGGCACCACTGGCCCCCACCAGAGCCACTTTTTCACCAGCTTTGATATCCAGCGAAACACCGCTAAGCACCGTATTATTTTCGTCATAACTGAAATGCAGGTTTTCAATGCGGATACTACTGGCCTGGCCTTCGATAAACGGATTGGTTTTGGCCGGATAAATTACTTCCTGTTTTAACGAAAACAACTTGTTTAAACGAGAAACCGCCGCGCCGGCAGCATAAAAGGCATACTGGATATTCAGTACTTCCTGCACCGGCCCCATCATGAACCACAGGTACCCAAACACCGCAAACATCTGACCGATACTCAAATCGGAAAATACCACCATCCACATGCTTACCGCGCGAAATACATCAAAACCAAACAGGAAAATGACAAAGGATATGCGGTTCGCAGCATCGCTTTTCCATGCATAGTCAGTGGCATGGGTGCGAACTCCGCGAGCCCGATCGATAACCCGCAGAAAATAATGTTTTTCACGGTTGGCAGCACGGATCTGCTGAATAGCATCGAGTGTTTCAGTCAGACTTTGCTGAAAAACTTCAACCGCGGTATTTTCATTTTTTTTCAGATTTTTGACGTGTTTCCCCACACGCATAGTGAAATAAATCACCAGGGGATTCATAAACAGAATCAGTAAAGCCAGTTGCCAGTGCAGAAACAGCAAAATTACTGCTGTGCCGATGATGCTCAACACCGCTACGATAAATCGACTGATGGTATTGCCAATGAAGTTATCAATCACCTCAATATCGGTGACAAAATGTGAGGAGATGCCACCACTGCCGCGAGTTTCATATTCACTAATAGCGATTCTTCCCAGCCGTTTGATCAGCTGGCGGCGAATTCGAAAAGTAATACGCTTGGCAATAATAGTGAAATAACGTGATTGCAACACGTTTAAAACCAATGAGGACAAACGCAATACCAGTGTCAGGATCAACATGGCACTGATGAAAAGAATAGGGCCATGCCAGTGTTCAGGTGTAAATGAAGAAATAAATGCTACAGCGGTTCCGGGTTGATCCAGCAGGACTTCATCCACCATTATCGGTAATAGTAATGGCACCGGAACGGCACAGAGAGTGGCAAACAGCGCGATCAGGTTGGCTTTTATCAGATGTTTTTTATAACTCAACGCCTGTTTGAGAATGCCTTTAAGCTGATAGCTGGTTTCTGTGCTCATGGATGTTAGTCAATTCAGTTAGGTCATAGGCAGCAATGCAACGTGAGTCTTTGCCGACATTAGGTTCTGCTGGGCCTGGCAGTTGAAAGCCAGCTTCGGTTGATAACTCCACAATTTCATAAGTTTTCAGCTTGAAGCTTCTGCCTTGTGATTCTTAGGCGACGAGTGTAACCGAGTGCAAAAGGCTCACTTAGTCAGCATAAAGACACGCTTGGTTCAGATCCTGAAAAGGCTGATCACAGCAAAGGTATTTTTCCGATGAATCAATTTTACCAAATTCAATAGCGGATGTTGCTATCAAAACTCTGGACAATGGTTGGTGTCTCCCGTGATAACAAGGAGTGCATCGTTGCAACAAAACGCTGGCAAGGTTTGTTTTAAAGCGGTAATAAGATAAGAGGGGCAGTTATATATTTCAGATGTTATCAAGCAAATTCAAGTTGATACACAATTAAAAGCTGGCTTGTCGTTTGAATATTCCTGTTACAGATGCCATCGCGAGAAATAAGCAAAAGCTATCGCCTATTTGAAGTAAGTATTTTTAAGCTCTTTTCTAAATGGTAATGATTGTTATTTACATACTGGTTTTGTTGTGATAATTTTCTCGAACAGTAACCGCTACTTTCAACTTTGTTGGCTTAAATAGAGGGTACAGCAATATCGGGGATGCATGTCGAATAAGGCTTTAAATGGTTCTTTTTCTAAGATCTGAATGATTTTATATCGCATTTTCAGGCACAATTCGTAAGGCTGGGATTATTTTTTCGTCTTACGACATTGGAAATGATTTACGCAGAAAGACTTTATCGCATCCTTTTCAGCCTTGTTGGTCGAAATGCGCCTCCAATAGTGGTGGCTATGAAAGATCAATAGTCCTCAGGACTGACTGATGCTGCCCCATGACAAGAAAAGAGCTTCCCGCCCAAGGACAAACAAATGAAAAGCAAATGTTTGGCACAACACATCAGCAACGAAATAATGATGATGGTCAATAGCCGGAAGACATTGATGCTATCGACACTGGATGAAAACAATCACCCCTATGCATCGTATGCAATGTTTGCAGCCGGCCGAGATTGTCTGTATGTACTGGTAAGTGATATTGCTGTGCATGGTATGAACCTGCGAATTCATCCGCAAGCGTCTGTCATGATTATTGAGGATGAAGATACGGCCATTGAGCTGTTTGCCCGTTTACGGGTGACGTATCAGGTTGAGGCAGAGTGCGTTCAGGTCGATTCAGACGGATGGCATGTGGGGATTGCTTTATTAACGGAGCGGCATGGACAGCGTATAACTAATCTGAGCCAGTTAACTGATTTTCGATTATTTAAACTTAACCCATTAGGTGGGCGCTATGTGAAAGGGTTTGGCAAAGCATATCAGATTGATACGGGAACATTGGCAGGAGAGAACCTGGAACATTTACGCAATGGTCATAAAAAACGAGAAGTGATTCTTTCGCCAACTAATTATAGTTAATTCATAAAATACCGAGAAAAATGGCATCGTGTCTAAAGCGTTTAGAAATTTCCCCAAGCATTTTTCTTACGTATTCTCAGACTCGGTAAAACCAGTCCGATAATCATGCCGCCAAACAATACAGCGGCACCAATTAAAAACCAGTTTTTGGCATCATTGTCTTTAAGCGTATTGTTTTCAATCACAATAGATTGAATTTCATGATCGATTTGCTGCAGCCGCTCTTTTAACTGGCGATTTTCATTTTCCAGTGCCACGGCATTAGAGGCGGTGCGTCGTAAGTCATCCAATTCTTTACTGAGCCGCTGAGCAGTTTCTTTCAGCGACATGTTCTGGTTATCTGCTTCACTGGTCTGTGAGCTCAATTGTTCAATTTCTTCTTTATAACCAGTAATTTCCAGTTCCAGATTGGCAATGCGTTGTTCTTTGGCTGCCAGTTGGTCACGTGCGCTAGGGTTGTTGACCAGATAACGGGATAACACCCAACCTTCAACGCCTTCATTGGTGCGAACCTTCGAATAACCTGAAGGATCATTTTCCAGTACAGCAAGTTCGGTACCGGATGTCAGCATTTTGCGAATACCAAATTCCAATCCTTGACCATTGCGCATCGTAATCTCAAGCTCATCCGAAACATAACGCGTTGTTTGGGCTGAACTGTTCCCCGAAATAAGTATTGGGGCGGCAATAAACAACAGACTGATAATGATTTTTTTCACGTGAAAACCCGAGATAAAATTAAAGGGTCATTCTAGCAGAAGCCATGTGGCTGATTTCAAGAACAGATAATAATCATTATTAAGAATAGTTGTGAATTAATGGGTTTGTCACAAAAGGTTGTTATGTTTAGCGGTGAATTTAATGAGGTGGGTTATGGATAAGTTCAGAATAATGTTTTTGTGCACAGGAAATTCCTGTCGCTCTCAAATGGCTGAAGGTTGGGCCAGATTTCTAGCTGGGGATGAAATTGAAGTACGTTCTGCCGGCATCGAATCACATGGACTGAATGCTCAGGCAATACAAGTGATGTCTGAAGTTGGTGTTGATATTTCACAGCAGGAATCTATTCGGATAAATGGTGAAATGCTGGAATGGGCGGATTTATTAGTCACGCTATGTGAAAACGCTGATGAACAATGCCCAGTGGTTAGTCCACATACGCTACGGTTGCATTTACCGCTGACCGATCCGGCAAAATATCGGGGCTCTGATGCCGAAATTCTGGCAGAATTTCGACTTACCCGGGAAAAAATCAAGCAACGGGTAAACTATGTACTGCAACAGTTAAACAAGTCTGTGGCAAATGCACGCTAAACGGTTAGGTCTTGTTTATTGCGTTTCTTTAACTTAACTCATCTCGGCCAATAGCTGGCAATCTGAAAGTTTAAGTTGATACAGACTGTTGCCCGGAATTTTCTTTGCTTTTGATTTGGCTTTGGTGGCATGTTCAGCCAGGTCTGTTTCATCGATCAAATAATCAAAATCACTAATAGTGACGGCGCCGATGGATAAACTTAACAAAGGATAGAAAACCTGTTCACCATGACGGTCAAAGGCTTGAATGCCACCTTGTTGCAGATGGGTATCACTATAAAGTTCACTATAGAGTAACGCAAACGCCTCCAGCATCATCTCACAGCGATGGCGCCAGTCCTGACTATCAAAGATTACGATGAAATCGTCGCCGCCAACATGGCCCAAAAAATCAATTTCATAATCAATGAACTGACTGAGGATTTTTGCTGTTTTGGTAATGACCTTGTCTCCTTTGTTATAGCCATAGGTATCGTTATACGGTTTGAAGTTATCCAAGTCGAAATAACATACCGTAGCATGGTGTTTCTCCCGGATGGCTTGTTGAATGTGCTCATTTAAAGGCACATTTCCGGGTAGCCCACTCAGTGGATTAGCATGGCGAGCGATGGTCAGCTGCAAGTCAGTAATTTGGCGCAACAAATCCATCAGATTACCTATACCACGGTAGTAACCTTGTTCAGAAATGATAAAAATGCTGTGTTGCTGAGAAGGTTCCTGGCTGGTGATTTGCTGACTGAGCGTCTTTAACGGCAAATTCGTTTCAGCAATGATAGGACGGTTATCCATAAACAGGTGAATCGGTTTGCGACCATGTAAGTCTCGACCATAACGACTTGCGTACAGGGTCATAAACTCATCCCGCCATACCATGCCGGCAATGGTATCGTTCTCATGTAAAACGGGGAGAGCGGCCAGTTTTACGGCATTTTGAAAACGTTCGCCCACCTGATTGACATCATGATAAATGCGAACCGGTGTTAATTGAGTCAGCAAGCTTCCCACCAGTGAATCTGAACGGGGAACCCCCGAATGAATCTTATTTCGGGGCTGGCGTTTGGCAAATAATTCAGGCGGTAATTCTCGCTTAGGATTCGGTGTTGGGCGGCCAAAATAATAACCCTGCGCAAAATGCATATCCATGGATTGAGCCACTAAATACTCTTCTCGAACTTCTACACCTTCACCAATAACTCTGCAATTACTGCTTTGTGCAATATCTATCATCGATTGGACAAACTGTTTTTTTTGCTGATCTTCATGGATATTCTGCATGAAGTGACGATCCAGTTTGACATAATCCGGTTTTAACTCTGACCAAGTGCGTAACCCCGAATAACCCGCCCCTAAATCGTCAATGGCAATCGAGAAGCCCATTTCACGATAATGTTGGGTTGCTTTGCGCATTAAAACATAATCGTCAATCGGGTATTGTTCGGTTAACTCGATCACCACCTGTTTTGCGGGAATTCCCGACTTTTGCAGGAATTTCTCGGTTAAGCCATGCGGATAATCCGGTTGCAATAATGCTGACGGGATAGTGTTAATAAACAGCTTGGCATTTAGTCGTAATTCACCAAAACGAGTGATGGCTATTTCACGGCAAAGCAGATCCAGTTCAGCTAAACGCCCATGTCGGCTGGCAGCATCAAATAAATTGATTGGAGAATGTAAAACGCTGTCAGAAGGGCCACGAATCAATGCTTCATAGCCATAAATTTCTTGGTTTTTTAAAGAAACAATTGGTTGAAAAAGAGGGGTAAGTGTTCCTGCGGTAAGGATATCTTCCAGTGAAGTAAATTGCAGTAACTCTTCTTTTGTCATTGGAATTTAACTCCCAGTAAGCCAGATACAAAAAAGCCCCACCCAAAGGAGTGGGGCAAGTTTGCAGAGGAGATAACTCTCTTGATTCCGCGGCTACCAGAAGGCTTGAGCGCGGAATTTAACAGCTGAAGGCTCTTCGTCAGCACCACTACCATTAACCGTCAGATCGGTAACTTTTGAGTAGTTGAGCATCAGACGAGTATTTTTAGTCGGATAATAGTTAACACCGAGAGTGAACTGGTCGTATTCATCTTCTAAAGATGAACCTGGGTCGATTTCGACACTCTCAAAACGTGCAGCAACTTGCCATGCACCGTACTGTGATTTAGGCGTGATGCCAGATGTGTAGCCTTTTGACCATTTTAGTGATTCACCAGTCAGGAAATAACCAGCTTCAACTGCATAACCTGTGGTATCGATATCACTACCTGTTTCAGGTTCAGCAGTATGGTCCAGATATTCAGCCATAGCGTGGAACGAACCGAATACACCCATAGCATCGATAGTGAATGCATCAGCTTGTTCAAGTGCGATAGAGCCCGTTGATACAGGTTTAAAGCTGTCATCATGGCTAACTAAGTCAGGTGTAAACCCGAAGTTATCACCGCCACCTTGGCGAAGGTAACCACCGCCAAGTTGAATCAGGTTTTTACCTTCATTATATGGAAGAAATGAGCCACGAACCGCAAAGGTACTTCCGTTGTTGTCCCAAGTTTCGCCGTCACCATCAAGCGGGCCGTTAGTCAGACCAGCAGACAGTAACCATTTGTAATCTTTATCATTGATTGCCGCTACAATACCACTCTCGCGTGCTGGAGAGACTGTACTGTCTGCAAACATTGGACGATCCATGAAAGTCATGTATTTAGAACTGATTTTGGTGTTAAGACCAAACGGGATATGGGATTGACCGAGTTTAACTCCCCATTTAGTGCTTTCTGTAAGTTTGTTGCCGTAACCCAAATAGGCATCTTTTACAGATACGTCATTACCAGCGAAGTCAGCTTCAAATTTATAGCCCCAGTCATAAATTTTACCTGAGAAACCTAATCGAGCACGACGTAATTCTGTACCTTTGACATCATCGTCACTGTTGTCAGTATCAGCATCAGCATTAACTGCATCCCACATGACACGACCAATTGGTTGGAATTCCCAGTTACCTTCACGGTCTGAAACAACCAATTTGCCATCGGTAGTGATTTTTGGCATTTCAGCAGTTGCTGTTTCAACTTCTTTTTTCAGCTCTTCTTTATCAGCTTCTGCCATTTCTTTATCAGCCGCTGCGGCATTGGTCAGCAATTTGTAATCATCGTTGCTGATTGTGCCTTTATCACGTAAAACCTGTAAAAGATCCATCATGGCATCATTGTTAGCCTGTGCAGGCAGTGTGGCGGCACCGAACAGTGCGCCGGCGATTAGTATTGCAGACGTTTTTAATTTCAAGGGACTATCCTCTTAGTTGATAAAACACGTTCGGTTTGAATCTCCGAGACCTGCACACCTTAAAACCCAAATATTTCAGCGTGATGAAAAAACTGTGACAGTTGTGTGACAACGCAACAAATCGCCAAAAATGTTGTTAAAAAACCACATCAATAATCGACTGACTTGGTTGAAAAGCCCGGATAAGCCCCAACCTTCCTAGTGAATGCTATCCGTTAAGGAATAAATATGTTCAAGTGGCTATTTTTGTTATTTCTGCTGGTTCCAATCGCAGAAATTTACGTTTTAATCGAAGTCGGTGAGGTGATTGGCGCTGGCTGGACCATTTTGTTTGTGATTGCGACTGCGGTCTTAGGCGCCTGGTTGGTCAAGTTACAAGGGCTGGCAACCATGCAGCGAGCTCAGCAATCAATTCGTCGTGGTGACACGCCGGCTTTGGAGATGCTGGAGGGAATGACCTTATTTATAAGTGGCTTTCTGTTACTGATTCCAGGCTTTGTAACCGATGCGGTGGGCTTTTTATTATTGGTTCCAGCCTTACGCCGAATGCTATTGCTGAAATTAATTCGTAACAGCAATGTGATATTCCGTCAGCAATGGTCAGCACAGAAGCGTTACTCGCAAGGCGATGATGTTATTGAAGGTGAAGTTATCAAAGATGACGATCAACGCCATATTCATTAATGTCGGTAAAGCAAGCATTTACGGCTATGTGAAAAATTTTTCAGAAATTTTTTAACTCAGGCACTTGAAGTTTACTCAGGCAGCCCCATTAAAGGGGTTCCTGGAATTTTCTTGGTCATTTTTTGTTACTTTTGGAGGATAAAACTAATGAACCTTCGTCCCCTTCATGATCGTGTGATTGTTCGTCGCATGGAAGAAGAAACTACCTCTGCTGGTGGAATTGTCATTCCTGACAATGCAGCAGAAAAACCATCTCGTGGTGAAATTATCGCAGCGGGTAACGGCAAACCTACCGATTCTGGTGAAGTCCGTCCTCTGGCTGTTAAAGTCGGTGACAAAGTGCTGTTTGGCAAATATGCCGGCACCGAAGTCAAAGTGGAAGGCGAAGAACTGCTGGTAATGCGTGAAGACGATATCGTTGCTGTGATCGAAGCGTAAGCTTCCCGACGATTTCATATCTGGTTACGTTAAACATAGCTATAAAGAGGAATTAAAATGGCTGCTAAAGAAGTCAAATTTGGCGCTGATGCGCGCCAGCTGATGGTCAAAGGCGTGAATACGCTGGCCAACGCGGTAAAAGTGACATTAGGACCTAAAGGTCGCAATGTTATTTTGGATAAAAGCTACGGCGCACCAACTATTACTAAAGATGGTGTTTCAGTTGCTAAAGAAATCGAATTAGAAAACAAATTTGAAAATATGGGCGCACAAATGGTGAAAGAAGTTGCTTCACAAACTTCTGACGCTGCGGGTGACGGTACTACTACTGCCACCGTACTTGCCCAGGCAATCTTACGTGAAGGCATGAAATCAGTCACAGCGGGCATGAACCCAATGGATCTGAAACGCGGTATCGATAAAGCCGTGACTGCTGCAGTTGAAGAGCTGAAAAAAATGTCTTCACCTTGTGACGATGATAAAGCGATTGCTCAAGTCGGTACTATCTCTGCCAACTCTGACAAGTCAGTTGGTGACATCATTGCTGAAGCAATGAAAAAAGTCGGTAAAGAAGGCGTTATCACGGTTGAAGATGGCCGTGGCTTTGAAAACGAACTCGACGTTGTTGAAGGTATGCAGTTTGACCGTGGTTACCTGTCTCCATACTTTGTAAACGAACAGCAAACTATGTCAGCCAACCTGGATGACCCATACGTTTTGCTGTACGACAAAAAAATCTCTAACATCCGTGAACTGCTGCCAACACTGGAAGCCGTTGCCAAATCAAGCCGTCCACTGCTGATCGTTTCAGAAGACGTTGAAGGCGAAGCGTTGGCTACTCTGGTTGTCAACAACATGCGCGGCATTGTTAAAGTCTGTGCGGTTAAAGCGCCTGGCTTTGGTGATCGTCGTAAAGCTATGCTGGAAGATATCGCTGTATTAACTGGCGGTACCGTGATTTCTGAAGAAGTTGGTCTGAACCTGGAAAAAGTCACTCTGGATGATCTGGGTCAAGCGAAGAAAATTTCTGTCAGCAAAGAAAACACCACTATTATTGATGGTGCGGGCCGTGCTGATGAAATCACTGCACGTGTTGAACAGATTCGTGCACAAATCGCTGATTCATCTTCAGACTACGACAAAGAAAAACTGCAAGAACGCGTGGCTAAATTAGCCGGTGGTGTTGCGGTAATTCGTGTTGGTGCTGGCTCTGAAATTGAAATGAAAGAGAAAAAAGCCCGTGTTGAAGACGCATTACATGCGACTCGCGCTGCCGTTGAAGAAGGCGTAGTTGCTGGTGGTGGTGTTGCTCTGGTTCGTGCCGAAGTGAGCCTGGGCGAGCTGAAAGGTGACAACCTGGACCAGGATGCTGGTATTGCTATCGCACGTCGTGCAATGCAGGAACCCTTACGTCAAATCGTAACCAACTCTGGCGATGAAGCTTCTGTTGTATTGAATGAAGTTGCTGCAGGTAAGGGTAACTACGGTTACAACGCGGCAAGCGGTGAATATGGCGATATGATTGAAATGGGTATTCTGGATCCAACTAAAGTAACGCGTACGGCATTGCAAAATGCTGGTTCGGTTGCGGGTCTGATGTTGACCACTGAAGCCATGATTGCTGAAATTCCGAAAGAAGAAGCGCCTGCAATGCCTGATATGGGCGGTATGGGCGGCATGATGTAATTCGTTACAGCATAGTTCTCAGCGCACAAAAAAGCCCTGCCTCGAAAGAGGTGGGGCTTTTTTTTTGCTTATTAAATTGAAAAGAGCTTTTAAGGATGTAATGTTTTCCAGAAAGGAATCAACATCAGACTCAATACAAAAGCTATTAACAGCAACACGCCTATAAAGCGAAGTGGATGCTGAAGAATGGATTGGAAAAACCCTGGGATTTCACCATTGGCACGCAGATTTTCATAATGCTGACGTTGTTCGATAGCGCGTTTGGTCTGATATTCATCGAGAGTGGCTTTGGCAATGGGAAATTGTTCATCATTCACCAACCATATGGCTGCCACACCAAGGCCAAAAAATCCGGCCTGAGTTTCGTAAAAGGCAAAGCCTTTCTCATCCAGTAATTGCCGGACATCTTCTGCTTCATCTTCAGCTACATTGTTAAGTCGAAATAATAAAGTCGCCATAGTCGTCCTTGTCTGTCAGCGTGGTCAGTTTTAGCCGGTTGTAACAATGAATGCAGCGGCATATTAGGCGTTTTGCAGTTGATTAGCAAAGTCATGACTCACAACACGATGTTTGGCCTCATCGTCTCTTACAACCAGAACCGCATTTCTGAAGTACGTTTCGGTGTGTAATGTGGCACACCATATTCAGTGCTATCCATTATTGTCCCCTATGACGAGACTGAAGTTCATTCAATCTTTGAAGGCACACGAACAGAGGTGAATTTTTTGTCGTTTATGCATCGCGAGAAAGCATGTGTTCTGTTAGTTTAATCACATATTTAATGATTGTGCACTTTGAAATGGCAAATGAGGCAAAAATGACCATCTCTCCTCCGCTACTGACAGAACAATGGCTATCAATTCTGCAGGATAAGCAATATCTGCTCGATGCTGCTCCTGAAGTATTAACTGCCAGTGAGTATGTGTTGAATCAGGGCGACAGACAGCCACAGCGGTTGCGTGAGTTGGTTGAAAGTGGTGATTTGGAAATTGTCTATGCAGAAGATGGCTATCAGCAGCGATTACAAACCCGACTGGCAAAGGTAAATGATGAAGCTACTTTGCACCAACAGTTGCGGATATTTCGACATCGCGAAATGGTTCGTATCATTTGGCGGGATTTAAGTGGTTGGGCGGATCTGACAGAAACGGTGCGAGAGTTGACTGCACTGGCAGATTGCTGCGTAAGACAGGCATTAAACAAACTTTATCATTGGCAAACTGAATTATTGGGCACACCAACAAATAATGCGGGCGACCCACAGCATTTGATTGTGCTGGGAATGGGGAAAATGGGTGCTGGTGAGCTGAATCTCTCTTCAGATATTGATTTGATTTTTACCTATCCTGATGAGGGTGAAACACAAGGCGCCCGAAAAAGCCTGACCAATGAAGAGTTTTTTACTCGCCTTGGCCGCAAACTGATTCAGGCTCTCGATAACGTGACAGTTGATGGTTTTGTGTTTCGGGTAGACATGCGTCTACGCCCTTTTGGTGATAGTGGTTCGTTGGTAGCCAGTTTCGATGCCATGGAGGATTATTATCAGACTCAGGGCCGGGAATGGGAACGCTATGCGATGATTAAGGCAAGACCTGTCACTGGCAGTGAACAGGATAAAAAAGCCGTCAACGAGCTGCTAAGACCCTTTGTCTATCGGCGTTATCTTGATTACGGCATGTTTGATTCCTTGCGCGAGATGAAATCGATGATCGCCAGGCAACTGCATTTAAAGGGTATGGAAAACAATATCAAGCTTGGTGCAGGAGGAATACGCGAAATTGAATTTATTGGTCAGGTGTTCCAGTTGATTTATGGCGGGCGTGACAGGCCTTTGCAACAAAGACCCATTCTGACGATTCTGGATTTATTGGCGGAACGAAAATTACTGTCAGGATACGCGGTAACGGCTTTAAAAAATGCTTATATTTTTTTGCGGCGTACTGAACATCGTATTCAGGCCTGGGCGGATCAACAAACCCATTTATTGCCTAAAGATAATGTAGCGCAGATGCGTCTGGCGCGTAGTATGGGTTTTGGAAGCTGGGATGAATTCGCCACAACGCTCAATGAACATCGTCAGCAGGTTCATGAACATTTTGCGCAGTTGCTTACCGCCCCTCAGGCCGATAATGAAGCCACTGAGACAATTGCACTGTTAACTTCCAGCGAGGAAGAAATCTTTGCATACTTGAAGAAATGGGGATATCACGAACCGGAGCAATCCCAGCAGACGATTGAAAAACTATTGAACCTGCATGTCGTCAAAAACCTCAGTCACACAGGTCTTGGACGACTCAAAAAATTATTGCCGTTATTGGTTCAGGCAGCTGCTGGTACTGACGATCCCGATACCTGTCTGAACCGGATGATTCCGCTATTGGAATCCATCATGCGGCGTTCAGCCTATATGTCGCTATTGGTCGAAAACACCTTGGCATTGTCGCAGCTGGTCAAACTCTGTGCAGCGAGCCCGCTGATCAGTCATCAATTGGCCCGCTATCCGGTGTTGCTGGATGAATTACTGGATCCACGCTCGCTTTATGAAGTGCCCGGCCGTGAACAGCAAAAAGCTTTATTGAATCAATTTCTATCAGTTGCTGAAGACACCGATCTTGAGCAGCAAATGAATTTATTGCGTGAGTTTCGGCAAATTGCGACTTTGCATGTCGCTGCGGCAGATGTCACTGAAGTATTACCGTTAATGCGTGTTGGTGATCAGCTCAGCGAACTGGCAGAAATTCTGTTGGAACGGGTATTGCTGTTAGCATGGCAACATCTGATTGTGCGTCACGGATTACCACCGGCAGCGGATAAAGACGATATGTTGGAGTGCGGCTTTAGTGTGATTGCCTATGGCAAATTAGGTGGGCTGGAGTTGGGCTATGGCTCGGATCTGGATTTGGTATTTGTGTTCAATGATGCGTTGAAAGGAATGACGGATGGGAACAAGCCAGTTGATTTAATGGTGTTTTATACCCGGCTGGCACAACGGATGATCCACTTATTAAATACCGTAACATCGGGTGGCGTGCTTTATGAAGTCGATATGCGACTGCGTCCTAGAGGTAACTCGGGTTTGCTGGTCAGTCCGATTTCAGGCTTTGCTGATTATCAGCAAAGCGAAGCGTGGACTTGGGAACATCAGGCGCTGGTGAGAGCAAGGTGTGTAGCAGGTGATAAAAAATTAGCCGGGCAGTTCAGCCATATTCGTCAGCAGGTTTTGTGCAAATCACGTACTGAATCAGAGTTGGCAAAAGAAGTCAGCGAAATGCGCCATAAAATGCGTCAGCAACTGGACAAGTCTTCTGTAGGAAAATTTGATCTTAAGCAGGGTGTTGGAGGTATCACAGATATTGAATTTATGGTGCAATATGCAGTACTTGCGTGGTCAGCAAACTTGCCAGATCTGATGGTTTACACCGATAATATCCGAATTTTGGATGCTTTAGTCGCGACAGGCAAGCTCAGTGAGCAAGAAGGGACCATGCTCGCAGATGCATATCGGTATTACCGTAGTGAAGCAAATCACTGTGTCCTGCAGGAACAGCCGGCAGTAGTGCCGGAAGCCAAAGTGGTCGATTTTCAGCAACAAGTGAATGCAATTTGGCAACGCTGGTTAGGTTAAAAACCAGTTTGATATCAACTTAAGTCTCAAAAGTAGGTAATTATGGCAGCAGTAACAATGGCAGATCGTGATGGCGTTATCTGGTTGGATGGTGAGTTTGTGCCATGGCGTGAAGCTAAAGTCCATGTGCTGACCCATACACTACATTACGGTATGGGTGTCTTTGAAGGCGTTCGTGCCTATCAAACAGAGACTGGAACGGCTATTTTTCGCCTGCAGGAGCACACTGACCGGCTGTTCCGCAGTGCCAAGATCCTCGGTATGAATATCCCGTTTGATAAAGCAACATTAAACGATGCGCAACGAGCGGTGGTTCGCGATAACAAACTGGACTCTGCCTATATTCGTCCGATGTGTTTTTATGGTTCTGAAGGCATGGGTATTCGCGCTGATAATCTGAAAACACATGTCATGGTGGCTGCCTGGAGCTGGGGTTCCTATCTGGGGGAAGAAAATATGACCCGCGGCATTCGTATCAAAACCTCTTCGTTTACCCGCCATCATGTCAACATCACTATGTGTAAAGCCAAAGCCAATGGCAACTACATGAATTCGATGATGGCGCTGCAGGAAGCCGTGAACGATGGCTATGACGAAGCACTTTTATTAGATGCCAACGGGTTTGTTACGGAAGGCAGTGGGGAAAACTTTTTTATGGTGCGTGATGGTGTACTTTATACACCTGAGTTGACCTCTGCACTGGAGGGTATTACCCGCGATACCGTTATGCGACTGGCGAACGATATTGGTTTGAAAGTCATTGAAAAACGCATTACGCGTGATGAAGTGTATATCTGTGACGAAGCCTTTTTCACCGGCACTGCCGCAGAAGTTACCCCCATTCGTGAATTGGATAATCGTCCAATTGGCGAGGGTAAACGCGGCCCAATCACGGAACAGCTACAAAGCATGTATTTCGACCAGGTTTACGGTCGTAGCGAATATTATCGCGACTGGAATACCCTGGTTTAATTCAGAAAACAAACTATTTAACGTAATAACAAAGAGGTTAGTACCAAATGGCAGGTCATAGTAAATGGGCGAATATTCAGCATAGAAAAGGTGCGCAAGATGCCAAACGCGGCAAACTGTTCACACGGCTGATTCGTGAAATTACTGTCGCTGCCAGAATGGGCGGCAGTGATCCTGCCACGAATCCACGGTTACGTGCTGCCATCGATAAAGCATTGGGCAGCAATATGACTAAAGATGTTATTGAGCGTGCTTCCAAGCGTGGTGCCGGCGAACTGGAAGGCGCGGCATACGAAGAAATTCGTTATGAAGGTTATGGCCCTAACGGTATCGCCATTATGGTTGATTGCATGACCGATAACCGTAATCGTACTGTTGCCGAAGTGCGCCATGTTTTCAGCAAGCGCGGCGGTAACATGGGAACGGATGGCTCAGTTGCCTATCTGTTTAATCAGAAAGGTATTATCAGCTTTGGTAATGACGTTACTGAAGATGATGTGATGGAAATTGCGCTTGAAGCCGGTGCAGAAGATATCGTCACCAATGCTGACGGTTCAGTAGATGTGTTTACTTCTCCAGAAGACTATTCGGCAGTGAAAGACGCACTTGATACTGCTGGACTGGAAGCGCAATCTGCAGAAGTGACGATGCACCCGGATACCACGGTCAGTCTTGAGCTGGAAGATGCACAAAAAGCTATTGCAATGATTGAAGCGTTTGAAGAATTGGATGATGTGCAACAGGTTTATTCAAATGCAGACTTTTCTGATGAGGTTATGGCGCAGCTGGAGAACTAGCGGCCATCCCCACTATGCCACGCATTCTCGGTGTTGATCCCGGCTCCCGTAAAACCGGTTTTGGCATCATAGAGCTTGACGGTAAACAGATTAAACATGTCATTAATGGCAGACTGCTGGTGGGTGATGGTGAATTTGCCGATCGTTTGAAGCAGATTTTTGATGGACTGACCGATCTGATTCTACGTTATCAACCTGAAATTATGGCCATCGAACAGGTGTTTCTGCATAAAAATGCTGATTCAGCATTGAAACTTGGTCAGGCTCGAGGGGCTGCCATTTGTGCCGCAGTCAATCAACAGTTAAAAGTCCATGAATATTCCGCTACCCAAATAAAAAAAGCTGTCGTTGGTAACGGACATGCCAAAAAAGAACAGGTCCAGTATATGATGTCCGTCATGTTGCAATTAAAAGAAGCGCCAATGGAAGATGCCGCAGATGCCTTAGCCTGTGCGGTAACCCATGCAAATCATGCCGCACTGGATAGTCTCAGCAATAAACTTCCCGCAGGAATGCGCATCAGTCGTCGTCGAGGAGGACGTTACAGCCGATGATTGGTCGTCTTACCGGAATTATTATCGAAAAACAGCCGCCGGAATTAGTGCTGGATGTAAATGGGGTGGGCTATGAAGTCTCCGCCCCCATGTCGACGTTTGTAAATTTGCCGTCACTTAATGAAAAAGTGAGTTTATATACCCATTTAGTCGTGCGCGAAGATGCCCAATTGTTATATGGTTTTGCGACTACTCGCGAACGATTATTATTTCGCAGTTTACTTAAGGTAAATGGTGTGGGAGCGAAACTGGCGCTGACAATTTTATCGGGGAGTGATGTTGATAGCTTTGCCCGAAGTGTGCAGGAAGGCGATGCCGCAAGTTTGACGCGTTTGCCAGGTGTCGGTAAAAAGACAGCAGATCGTCTTATTATAGAAATGCGCGACAGACTTAAAGAAGTCGGTTCTGCAATGGGGCTTGATGAACAAATTACGACGAATATGCCGAGCAGCAGCGGGGCACGAAAAGAAGCACTGGAAGCTTTGATTGCTTTAGGGTATAAAGCCGCCGAAGCAGACAGAATGATCCGTAGTTTTGATGCGCAGGATATGACTACCGAGCAAATCATCAGACAGGCGTTACAGCGTAACTAACTATGGATGAACGTTTTATTACTCCGCAAACGCTGAATGATGATGACCGGGTGGATCGGGCTATACGACCCATTAGGTTAGAGGATTATATCGGGCAGCCGGTGGTGCGTGAGCAGATGGAGTTATTTGTTGCAGCGGCCCGGCAACGTAAAGAAGCATTGGACCATACTCTGATATTCGGTCCTCCGGGTCTGGGTAAAACCACATTGGCCCATATTATCGCCAATGAAATGGGCGTTAATTTAAGACAAACTTCGGGGCCAGTTTTAGAGCGTCCTGGTGATTTGGCAGCATTGCTGACGAATCTCGAGCCGAATGATGTATTGTTTGTCGATGAAATTCATCGGTTAAGCCCGGTGGTTGAAGAAGTGTTGTATCCGGCGATGGAAGATTACCAGATCGATATCATGATCGGTGAAGGACCGGCAGCTCGTTCGATTAAGCTGGATCTTGAGCCATTTACCCTGGTCGGAGCAACAACCCGCGCTGGTTCACTGACCTCGCCTTTGCGAGACCGGTTTGGCATTGTGCAGCGATTAGAATTTTACAATGTTGCTGATTTAAGTACGATTGTGCAGCGTAGCGCACGTATTCTAGGCTTAACGCTGGACGTTAATGGTGCAGATGAAATTGCTCACCGTTCCAGAGGCACGCCGCGGATAGCCAACCGTTTATTACGACGGGTTCGTGACTACGCAGAAGTGCGGTTTGATGGTATTGTCACGGCAGAAATTGCTAGACAGGCACTGGATTTACTGGATGTTGATAAGTTTGGCTTTGATATGCTGGACCGAAAACTGTTGTTGGCCATTATTGAAAAATTTTCCGGTGGCCCGGTAGGACTGGACAATATTGCTGCAGCCATTGGCGAAGAGCGTGGCACGATTGAAGATGTTATTGAACCCTTTTTGATTCAGGAAGGATTTATCATGCGGACACCTCGTGGCAGAATCGCCACCAAACGGGCTTTTTTGCATTTGGGTCTGACACCGGATTTAGATCTAACAGGTGATTGATGCAGTCTTTTGATTGGCCGGTGAGAGTGTATTACGAAGATACAGATAGTGGTGGCGTGGTATATCACGCAAATTATCTGAAGTTTATGGAGCGGGCGCGAACAGAATGGCTACGCCAACTTGGTTTTGAACAAACTATTTTAAAAGACGAACATAATTGTCTGTTTGCAGTCCATTCGATGCAAATCAATTTTCGTCGCCCGGCACGTTTTAATGATGCCTTATTGATTCGATCTGAAATGACACAAATGAGCGGTGCAAGCATGCAGTTTGAGCAATCAGTGCTGTGTGACGGTGAGATGTTGTGCAGTGCGTCGGTCCGAGTGGCCTGTCTGGATGCTTTGCGATTTAAACCGTGCCCGATACCTTCTTTTATTTTGACGGAGATGCACTGTGAATGCTGATCTATCCTTGATGTCCCTGATATCTGAAGCCAGTTTACTGGTGCAGATCGTGATGCTGATTTTGCTGCTGATATCAGTTTATTCCTGGACCATTATTTTCAAAAAACGCAGCGAGTTAGCCGATGCCCGGCGAGATGCTGATTTATTTGAGGATAAATTCTGGTCGGGAAATGAATTAAACAGACTCTATGAGGACATTACTGCCAGACCACATTCTGGTCGGGGTATGGAGGGAATTTTCGAGGCAGGTTTCAAGGAATTTGTTCGTTTAAAAAAATCCTCTACTGATTCAACCTATGTATTGGAGGGGACACAGCGGGTAATGCGTATTTCCTTGTCCCGTGAAATGGATGAATTGGAAGTTTCGTTACCCTTTCTGGCGACGGCAGGCTCTACCAGTCCATACATTGGTTTGTTTGGAACGGTCTGGGGTATCATGAATTCATTCCGCGCCTTAGGTGAAGTGCAACAGGCGACTCTGGCTATGGTCGCACCAGGTATTGCCGAGGCGTTGATCGCAACAGCAATGGGCTTGTTTGCAGCGATTCCAGCGGTTGTAGCATATAACCGTTATTCACACGAAGTTGAGAGATTGATTAGTCGTTATGACAATTTCGTTGAAGAATTCTCTTCAATTTTGCAACGGCAACAAGGTTAATAACGGAGCCAACTATGGCGCTTTATAAACAACAACGCCAACGTCGCAAGCCTATGGCAGAAATTAATGTCGTGCCGTACATCGACGTCATGCTGGTCTTGCTGATCATTTTCATGATTACCGCGCCCATGCTTACCCAGGGCGTTCAGGTCGACTTACCCAAAGCAGATGCCAACCCGGTAGAAGCACCGGAAAACCTTGAGCCACTTGTGATTTCAGTGGATGCTAATGGTGCTTATTATGCGTCTGTGGGGGAGAATCAGGATCAAAGCCTTGGTGCACAGGAACTGGTTGCCAGAGTATCAGCCGTAATACGCCGTAACCCTCAAACACCAGTAATGGTCAAAGGCGATAGTTCAGCAAGTTATGGACAAGTGGTAGGTGCTATGGCGTTATTACAAAAAGCAGGCGTACCGAATGTCGGTTTGATTACTCAACGACCGGAAACGGACACACAGTAATTTAAGATGAAGCATCCAATTGTGCAAACTCTTCTTGCCGGTGGCACTTCAACAATACTGCATATATTGTTATTTCTGCTGCTGATCTTCAGCTTTGATATGCCCACTGATATTCGCCAGTTTGGTCAGCCAGAAGTCGAGATCGTACAAGCTACCGTGGTTGATGAAGATTTGATTCTTGAAGAAATGGCACGGTTGCAGGAAGCGGAAGAAAAAAAACGTGCCGCAGAAGAAGAGCGTCAGCAAAAGCTGGATGAGCAACTTGAAAAAACGCAAGATGAGCTGGCTCGTAAAGAGCAGGAATTTCTGGATATGCAGGAACGTGCAAAGCTGGATGCCGAACAACGAAAACAGGAAGCTGAGCTTGAACAGCAACGTTTGAAAGAGCTTGAGCAACAACGTATAGAGCAGGAAGAAGCACGTAAACAGGCAGAGTTGGAACGTCAACAAGCAGAACAAGCTAAACAACAGGCTGAAGCCGAGCGAAAAGCGGCTGAAGAAGCCAAACAAAAAGCTGAAGCAGAACGCTTAGCAGCAGAACAGGCCCGTGAGGAAGCTGAGGCTAAACGCAAAGCGGAAGAAGAAGCCAGACGCAAGGCTGAGGAAGAGGCCAAACGAAAAGCGGAAGAGGAAGCCAAGCTTAAGGCAGAAGAAGAAGCCAAACGAAAAGCTGCTGAAGATGAGGCGAAACGAAAAGCTGAGGCTGAACGCTTGGCAGCGGAAAAATCACGAGCAGAAGCTGAAGAAGCTTTGCAGAGACAATTAGATGCTGAAGCAGAACAACGCAAACAACAACGTATTACTGGAATATTGGATTCATATGGCTTGCAAATTCAGCAAAGAATTACCCGTTATTGGACCAAACCGGCAAATGCAGAAGCTGGGCTGCTTGTTACCCTGGAAGTGAAACTTATTCCGGGTGGAGATATTCGTAGTGTAAGAGTGATAAAAAGCAGTGGTAGTGAAATCTTTGATCGTTCTGCAGAAAATGCTGTTTACAAGGCCGCTCCAATGCCAATGCCCTCTGATCCTGATGCTGCGCAAAAGATAATTAATGAAGGCATTGAAATATACTTTAAACCTGAATAAGAGAAGCTGATATGGCCCTGAGATTAATTCGTTTTCTTGCCTTAATGGCTATGTTTTTTATGCCAATTCAGGCATTTGCCGTTTTGAAAGTTGAAATTACCGGTGGTTCAGATGGTGCGCTTCCCATTGCGATAGTGCCGTTTGGGTCCGAGGGAATGAAATCACCAGAGGATATAACCAGCATTATTCGTAATGATCTTGAGAGTAGTGGGCGTTTCGCACCATTAGATAATCAGGATTTGGTCTCTCGTCCATCCGAACAATCTCAGGTCAACTTTGCCGATTGGCGTTTATTACGATCGGAAGGGCTTGTCATTGGTAAAATCAGCAGTCAAGATGGAGAGAACTATCAGGTTCAGTTCCAATTATTTGATGTTTATCGTGGTCAGCAATTGGCAGGAAAACGTTACCAGGTTCCAGCATCTGGTCTGCGTGCTTTGGGGCATCAAATTGCTGATGTGATTTATGAAACTTTGACGGGTGAAAAAGGTATCTTTTCAACACGTCTGGCATTTGTTACACAAATAACAGCTGGTGATGGTAAAAAGTGGTTCGCTCTACAGATATCCGATGCCGATGGAGCAAATCCCCGAACAGTATTACAATCTACTCAACCTATTATGTCACCGTCCTGGGGCCCTGATGGTGATCAGCTAGCCTATGTATCATTTGAGAATGGTAAAACAGAGGTTTTTGTTCAGCAGTTGCAAAGCGGACAACGCAAGTCAGTTGCCTCCTTTGAAGGAATAAACAGCGCCCCAGCCTGGTCGCCTGATGGCAAAAAACTGGCTTTGACTCTGTCGAGAAATGGTAATCCGGAAATATATGTCATGGAGTTGGCTAATGGTGATTTAATCCGGGTAACCAACAATGCTCAGGCGATTGATACTGAAGCCGTCTGGTCGCCGGATGGAAGTGATATTTACTTTACTTCTGACCGTGGGGGGCGACCACAAATTTATAAAGTTTCAGCAAGTGGCGGGAGAGCTGAGCGGATCAGTTTTGAAGGAAATTACAATGCTTCACCTGATTTATCACCAGATGGAAGCAAACTGGCCATGGTCCATGGTGCCAATGGCGGTTTTTATATTGCTGTACAGGACTTGAAAACCGGCGCAATACACGTTTTGACCGATTCAGGAAAAGCTGAGTCGCCGAGTTTCGCGCCGAATGGCCAAATGATCCTGTATGCTACTGAGCAAAAAGGTAGCGGTATTTTAGCTGCTGTCTCTGTTGATGGCCGGATCCATCAACGTTTGAGCGAATCCGGAACTGTTGTGCGTGAACCAGCATGGTCTCCGCTGAAAAAATAATTTATGTCAGGAGTGTTTGTTATGAATCGTTATAAGTTCTCGGCTCTACTTATTGCATTGTTTTTACTCAATGCCTGTAGCGGTAACGCCACAAAAGATGGAACCGATGAAGTACTGGTTGAGGAGCGTAATGGCACTTCAACTTCAGGTGTTGATGGCGAAGGAGCAGATGGTAGTGATCTGGGAGCTGAAGCAAGTGTAATTGTTGGTGAGGATGGTTACGAAGGAAGTGAATTGAACGATCCTTCTAATCCATTATCCAATCGTGTCATTTACTTTGACTATGATAGTGCCAGCGTCAGAGCCGAAGATCAGTCTATTGTTGAAGCTCATGCCGAGTATTTGGGCAAAAACCCTAATCTGACTGTCCGTCTTGAAGGTCATACCGATGAACGGGGTTCACGTGAATACAATCTTGCATTAGGCGAGCGACGTGCTTTGTCTATTCGTCAGTTACTGATGTTGCAAGGTGCGAGTGCCCAACAATTTCGTGTGACAAGTTTTGGTGAAGAGCGTCCTGCTGTTGATGGCAGTGATGAATCTGCATGGTCGCAAAACCGTCGAGTTGAAATAATTTACATTGGTCGTTGATATGCCGTTTAAAAAGCAAAAACAACTTGCAATAGTAGTAATGGTGGGCGCTATATTGGCGCCCGCTGTTTCTTGGGCTGAGGAAGAGTCTTTACAGGCTCGCATGGATCGACTGGAACGTATTATTCAGGGGCAGGGATTAACCTCTTTGCTCACTCAGGTTGATCAATTACAGCGAGAGATTCAGCGTTTAAATGGTGCTAATGAAGAGCTTAATCACCAGATAGAGCAGATTCAAAAACGCCAGCGTGAACAATATCTGGATCTTGATCAACGGATAACAGAAATCCAGCAGCAACCACCAGTTTCTCAAGCTCCTTCAACTGTTGATTCTCCTAGTGTTGATAATGAGTCAATTGATGAAGAATTAGCTGAGAGTGGCTTGCAGAATACCCCCGATGAACAGACAAAGGCTGAAGACAGTTCGCTTGTACCTGTAGCTGTGGAAAGTGGCGAAGCCGCATATCAGTCTGCATTACAGGATCTGCGTGGCGGTCGTTATCAGGATGCTTTGTCAGCCTTGGGAGCTTTCCCTCAAACCTACCCAAACAGTTTATATCTGCCTAATGTCTATTATTGGCAGGGTGAAGCACATTATGTTTTACGTGAATTTGATAAAGCAATTGTAGCTTTCGATAAAGTCATATCCAGCTATCCCGATAGTAATAAAGTTGCAGATGCTTTGTTAAAACGTGGTTTCAGTGAATATGAAACTGGCGATACCAGTAAGGCGCAAGCATCATTGAATCAGGTTATTGAACAATATCCTGATACATCAGCTTCTCGCTTGGCGAAAGTGCGTCTGGATCGTATCCAGCAAAATGCCCAATAAAACAATTTTTGTAGATAACGTAGATGGCTCAATGTCGTATCACCGAGATTTTCTATTCATTACAAGGTGAAACCCGGACAGTGGGTCTGCCTACAGTTTTTGTCAGGTTGACCGGCTGCCCATTGCGTTGTGGTTATTGTGATACAGCTTATGCCTTTCATGGCGGGCAAAAAATGGAAGTAAGTGACATTGTTGCAGAAGTAAAAAGCTACAATCCCCGCTATGTCACTGTTACCGGCGGCGAGCCGTTGGCGCAAAACACCTGCCGGGAGTTATTAACCGCCTTGTGTGATTTGGATGTCGAAGTGTCTCTGGAAACCAGTGGTGCCATGGATATCGGTAATATCGATCCGCGAGTCGTTCGGGTTATGGATTTAAAAACCCCCGCATCAGGTGAAGTTTCCAAAAACCTATACAGTAATGTCGATCAGTTAAATCATCAGGATCAGGTTAAATTCGTTATTTGCAATCGCGAAGATTATGATTGGGCTCGTGAACAGTTATCTTCACTGGATCTGATAGATCGTTGTGAGATTTTATTTTCCCCAGTGCATGGTGATCTAACGCCAACGGATTTAGCGGAATGGATTATTGCCGATAATCTGCCGGTGAGAATGCAAATTCAATTGCATAAATATTTGTGGAACGATGCTCAAGGCCGATGACTAAACGTGCTGTCATATTACTTTCCGGCGGATTGGATTCCGTTACCGCCCTGGCAATTGCCAAAGCTGAAGGTTATGAATGCTTCAGTATCAGCTTTGATTATGGTCAGCGACACAAAACCGAACTTTTAGCGGCGGAAAATCTGGCTAAAAAAGCTGGTGTCGCCAGCCACAAAGTAATACAGATTGATCTTCGTGCCATCGGTGGTTCAGCATTAACAGATGACATTGATGTGCCAGAGACAGAACAGCAGGGTATTCCGATTACTTATGTCCCGGCACGAAATACAGTTTTTCTGTCGATTGCATTAGGCTGGGCAGAAGTGCTTAATGCCGAAGCCATTTTTGTCGGGGTTAACGCTGTGGATTACTCAGGCTATCCTGATTGTCGCCCTGAATTTATTGATGCATTTGAAAAGCTGGCTAACCTGGCAACCAAATCTGCAGTTGAAGGTTCCGCTATATATATAAAAGCACCATTGATGTATCTTTCAAAGTCAGAAATCGTTAAGCGTGGTACGGAGCTGGGGATTGATTACAGCGAAACGGTTTCCTGTTACCAAGCTGATGCGCAAGGCAGAGCGTGTGGACAATGTGATTCCTGCCGCTTCAGACGACAAGGTTTTATTGATGCCGGATTAGCAGACCCAACACGTTATCAATAAGTTATTGTTTCTTGGTAAGAATCAGTGATTACCTGTTTCCTGTAAGACTCCACCCACTAATCTATGTCAGTAAAATAGAAAAATATTGGCAACTGGGGTTGTCATTTTTATCAACTATAGTATTATGTCGCGCTTGGTTTGGGCCGTTAGCTCAGTTGGTAGAGCACCGGACTTTTAATCCGATGGTCCTGCGTTCGAGTCGCAGACGGCCCACCATTTTTTCCGCAAGATTTCAGTTTTATTCTAGTTTCATAATTCTGTAATAATTGTTGTTGACAGCCGGGCGAGTGGCTGTATAATTCTCGCT